>JAUIHI010000021.1 GCA_030432295.1 Anaerolineae bacterium
CAGCGGTCACGCAGGCAGTGTGTGGTCGGTGGCCTTCAGCCCGGATGGCACGCGTATCGTCTCCGGCTCTTCCGACAGCACTGTGCGGGTCTGGGATGCCCAGAGCGGAGAGGAGTTGGCCCAACTCAGCGGTCATTCGGATTGGGTGAGGTCGGTGGCCTTCAGCCCGGATGGCACGCGTATCGTCTCCGGCTCTGACGACAGCACTGTGCGGGTCTGGGATAGCCCCCATCGTCTGCTTCTGGCGGCCATTGCCGCGATTGGCCGTCCCAGCCCCCTTTTGACAGACAACGAACGGCAGAGTTTTGGTCTGGCCGGGGAAGATCGATTGCCTGGGCAGGCAGAACTATTGCCCCTGATGCATCCGGCTCAGGCCCAAAAGGCCGTGGATGCGGGTAGGGCATTGGCCCGCTCCGGGCGTTTGTCCGACGCGATTACCCAATTGGAGTCCGCCCTGGCTTTGGACCCGACGCTACCCATCCAGCCCCAGACGCTGGCCCAGAGTATCTTCGACAATGGGGTGCAGGCGCTGCTCTTTGCCGGGCGCGAGTTGGCGAAGGCCGACAAGCTGAACGAGGCACAGGCGAAATTGGAAGCCGCCGCCGCATTGGATGCTTCGGTGGATATGGCGCAAGTCAGCGCCGAGTTCAAACAGCTTGCCTTGACAGCGCTCATTGAGGAGGGGCGCAAGCTGATATCGACAGGCCAGATCGATGACGGATTGCTGCGCTTACAGGGTGCTGCCGCGTTGGATAGCAGCATCGATCTCCGCCAACAGGTGAGCGAAGGGCTGGCCGCCGCGCCAGGTCTTGTCATAAGTCATTGTGGCCTGCTGGCCACACCGGAATTTGCCGATCTGGTCACAGAATTCTGCGACCAGATACCGACAATTGTGCCAGGTGAGGCGGTGACAGGTACAGTTGAAAACAGCGCAGGGGAGGTGTGGCGGCTGGAGATCGGGGCCAGCAGCCGGGTCACAATCACCCTCTCCGCCGAATCAGATGATTCCGATCCGTTGGATGCCTATCTGACCCTCTACGACGGGACGTTTGGCGTGATTGCTGAGAACGATGACAGTCAAGGAGGGCGGGATTCAGAGCTACTCAATCTGTTGATCGAGAAAGCAGGCACGTATTGGATCGAAGCGGGCGGTTGCTGTCCGGGCAGCGGTCAGCGCAGTGTGGGGGGCTATCGGCTGTGGGTGGTGGTGAAGGCGGAGGAATAACCCCCTCCCCGCCTCCCCCGTGCCGGGGGAGGGGCTGATTCGCTGTATCGCAAGCTGTTAGCTTGCGCCGCAGCCCTCACCCCCAACGCCTTCGGCGTCCCCCTCTCCCTGCCAGGGCGTTGGCGGGTCGGGGTCTGTTGGTCGGGCCGGGAGAGGGGAGTTTGTTGATGGCGTTGGTTGGGGGTTTCGGTATGGCGGGGTTGATGGAAGAAGTCGTCTGCCGCAATTATCACTGACCCCCGCCTCTCCCAGTGCGACGGCCCTCACCCCCAACGCCTTCGGCGTCCCCCTCTCCCTGCCAGGGCGTTGGCGGGTCGGGGTCTGTTGGTCGGGCTGGGAGAGGGGAGTCTGTCGATGGCGATTGAGGCGTTTTTACAGTGACGGGATCGATGAAGTCCCGAAAGCGAAGCGCACCAATTGTGGTCCTTCCCCCTCCTCTCCCAACGCCGACAACAGCACAAACGAACCTTCGCCATCACTGGGAGAGGCGGGGGCGTCCCGTCAACATTTAGGGGGCGGTGAGGGTTTCAATGTAGCGGGGTTGATGGGAGATGTCGGCTGCCGCAATTATCACTGACCCCCGCCTCTCCCAGCGCGACGGCCCTCACCCCCACGCCTTCGGCGTCTCCCTCTCCATGCCAGGGCGTTGGCGGGTCGGGGTCTGTTGGTCGGGCTGGGAGAGGGGAGTCTGTCGATGGCGATTGAGGCGTTTTTACAGTGACGGGATCGATGAAGTCCCGAAAGCGAAGCGCACCAATTGTGGTCCTTCCCCCTCCTCTCCCAACGCCGACAACAGCACAAACGAACCTTCGCCATAACTGGGAGAGGCGGGGGCGTCCCGTCAAGAGCCAACCGTCCCGTCAACAGTTAGGGGGCGGTGAGGGTTTCAATGTAGCGGGGTTGATGGAAAAAGTCGGCTGCCGCAATTATCACTGACCCCCTCCTCTCCCAGTGCAGTGCCCTCACCCCCAACGCCTTCGGCGTCCCCCTCTCCCTGCCAGGGCGTTGGCGGGTCGGGGTCTGTTGGTCGGGCCGGGAGAGGGGAGTCTGTCGATAGCGTTGGCTGGGGGTTTCGGTATGGCTGGGTTGATGGAAGAAGTCGTCTGCCGCAATTATCACTGACCCCCGCCTCTCCCAGTGCGACGGCCCTCACCCCCACGCCTTCGGCGTCCCCCTCTCCCTGCCAGGGCGTTGGCGGGCCAAAACGGCCATCAATGCAGCCTTCAGCGCCAGGCAGCAGGCTTTTGTCGATTTTGTGCTGGGCCAATATGTGCAGGTGGGCGTGGAGGAGCTGGCGTCCGACAAACTCCCGCCACTGCTGCGTCTGCGCTACAGTGTCCTCACCGACGCCGTGGCCGATCTGGGCAAGCCCGACGAGATCAACAAACTATTTGTCGGCTTTCAGCAGTTCCTCTATCAGCCGCGTGTGTCGATCTGACGCCTCACACCCGCCGCACCGCCATCTCCACCACCGACCATCCGCGCCCCTCCACATCTCGATTCTCCAAAGAAGGGATCACCACAATCTCCACCCCTTCCGCGGCCAGATAGCCGCGGGCCAGGGCCGTGGCCTTTATCGCCTGGTTGACTGCGCCCGCGCCGATGGCCCGCAGCACAATCTGTTCGTGCTGGCGCAGGGCGTGGGCGATTGATCCCGCCAGTTTATGCACAGGGGATGTGCCGCTAACCCGCAGAAGCGGCGTGCCATCTGTTAGGAAACGGGAAGCCGTTGTATTGGATGAGATTCGATGGTGGGCGTTCGGCATTGGGGAACTTCCTTTTTGAATAGGGCCGGAAAAACCGGCGCGGCAGGGGCGGGCCAGAGTTGTCCAGAGGGCAAGGGCCTGTTATACTCTAGCCCACAGACCCACAGTCGTCTATCCCAATTTCAACGAACCCACTCACCACTTTTGCAAAGACTGGCGAAATGTCTCTCTTTGGCGACCAATTGAAAGCCTTCCGTCAGAAAAGTGCGGACCCGCAACGGGGCGGCGACCTGACCCAATCCCGCCTGGCCGAGTTGGTATCCGAACGCTTAGGCACGGAGGATGCCCCCCGATTCCAGACCATCAGCAACTGGGAGCGGGGCGTCAGCCGTTTGGACGCTTACACAGATCGCAATGTACTAATTGCTATTCTTCAGGTACTCAGCGTATGTGGCGGTCTGCCCAATCGGGCAACTGCGGATGGCTGGCTGGAGAGCGGCGGCTATGCGCTCCTTTCTGCCCAGGAGTTTCAGCAGATATTTCCCCAGGGCGAGAGCGCACCGGCCCCGGCCAATGCCCGCTGGGCCGCCCGGCTGGAAGCGCCCACCTACACCCGGCTCTTTGGCGTAGAGGAGACAACCGCCCGCCTGACCGATCTGCTCATCACTCCCCAGGCTCCCTGGATTTTTGCCCTGGAAGGTTTGGGTGGGCTGGGCAAGACCGCGCTGACCGATCACCTGGCCCGCCAACTGATGCAGGCGGGCCACTTTGCCGATCTGGCCTGGGTGAGTGCCCGGCCTGTGGCCTTCTCGCTGGACGGCACTGTGCAGCCCGCGCCCCAGCCGGTGCTTTCGGTGGACGAGGCCGGGCGGGAGCTGGCCGCTCAATTGCTGGGCCGCGAGACAGCCAGTGAACTGGTCTCGCCCCAGGCCCGACAGCAGATGCTGCTGGAACGGCTGCGGGCTGCGCCCCATCTGCTCGTTATCGACAATCTGGAAAGCCTGACCGATCTGGAACAGTTGCTGCCCCTGTTGCAGCGCTTTGCCAACCCGGCCAAAATCCTGCTCACTTCCCGCCAGCGGATGCCAGGGGGCAGCGCTGTCTATCACTGCCCTCTGCCTGGGCTGGAAGAAGCCGATGCCTTGGCGCTGATCCGCTACGAGGCCTCCACCGGCAATCTGCCCCACGTATCCGGGGCCACGGATGCCCAACTGCGCCCCCTCTTTCAGGTCATCGGTGGCAATCCCCTGGCCCTGCGTCTGGCCGTGGGCCAGCTCCATCTGCGGGAACTCACGCGGCTCATCGATGAATGGCAGCAGGCCACGGCCAGCGAGATCGAAGCCTTCTACACATTTATCTACCGCAGTGCCTGGGATCGGCTGGATGAGACGTGCCGCTACGCCTTTTTGTCTATGCCCCTGGCCGGTGAGCAGGGCGGACGGCTGGCCCATTTGGTCGCCACCAGCGGCCTGGCAGAGCGGGAGATGCTCGCAGCGCTGGAGCAACTGACTACCCTCAATCTGGTCAACGCCCACGGCACACTGGACGACCGGCGCTTTTCCATCCATAGTCTGACCCGCTCCTTCTTGCACAGACAGGTGGCCCAGTGGTTGGGCTGAACCGACAAGAGACGGCCCCAACGACGGGGTATCTGGCCCTCTTTCGCCGCTTTATCGCCAACAGTCTGGACTTTGCCCTGGCCGCAGTGCAGGGCAGCGCGCCTCTCTCGGAGGACGAACGCAGCGAAGCAATGCGCAGCCTGGCCTATGGCCTGGAAGAGAAGTCAACACAGCGACAAACGGTCACACTTCTGCTGGCGCTGGCCCCCCACCAACTGCGCGCCGGCGCGGGCGAAGAGTGGACCCACTTTCTGGAACGGGGGCTGTCGATTACCGCCAGCCCAGCCGACAGAGCCGAGATCGCCTATCAACTGGGCCAACTGGCCCACTATCGAGGCTGCGCGGAAGAGGCCGAAGCCTGCTTTGCCGACAGCATTGCCGGGTTTGCCCAGGCAGGCCGCATCCGCCAGCAGGCGCGATCGCTGAACCGGTTGGCCTATGCCCTGCGCTTGCAACAACGCCAGCCGGAAGCCCGTCGTCTGATCGCCGACGCCCTGGGCCTGCTGGACAAATCCGATCCCGAATGGGCCTACAGCCATTTTGTGCTGGGGGTCATCGCCTTTGACGGGGGCGACAGCCAAGCCGCGGCCGATTTTTTCACCACAGCCCTGGCTGGTTGGGAGTTGCACGGCAGCGACGAACACCGGGCCGACGGTCTGGTCAGTCTGGCCCCGGCCCTGCGCCGTCTGGGCCGCTACGACGAAGCCATCGCAGCGCTGAAGGAAGCTGGCCAGCACTTTGCCCGCGTCCGTAGCCCCCGCCGGGAAGGGCTGGTCCATCTGAATTTGGGCAACATCTATCTTTCCCAGGCGCGTTGGGAGGAAGCCCTGGCCCAGTGCCAGTGTGCCGAACCACTCTTTCGGCAGGTGGGCGACGGCCTGCACACCGCTATCAACTTCAATAATATGGGCGTGGCCTGTCGCCGATTGGGGCGGCTGGAAGAGGCCGAACGGCTCTTTCTTCTCGCCATCGCCGGTTTAGAGGCGGTGGATCAGCCGGTCCATCACATCAACGCGCTGGATGGGCTGGGCAACACCTACCGGGATCAGGGCCGCATTCCACTGGCCCGCCAGACCTATCAGCGGGCACTGGCGCGGGTGGACGAAGCCGCAGACCCCGCACCTCTACAGCATTTGGCAGATGAAGTGCGGGCACATTTGGCTGGGCTGTGACCGCTGCCACACATTCACCCAACAAAGCCGTCACCGCCGCCTTCCTGGGCCAGGGGCATTTGCCGGAATGTGCTTGCACGGCTGCCGCTCTCGGCGCTGGATAGCAGGGGTGCGCCCACGCCTACAGCCATCAACAGAAAACAGGCAACGGCTGTCCACACTTTGAAGCGTCTGCTTTGATTGCCGAACATCTCAATGTACCTCCACTGGATGGAGATTCATCGAGAAAGGGATCCCGACCGCCGGTGTGGCGGCCCACGCGTGTCCCTCAATGAATCGGTTGGGTCCGATTCTGCGCCGGCTCGAATGGTTTTAGTTTTACACAGAGACGGCTGTCTGTCACCGACCAGAAGCGTCAAAGAAAGCCGTCAAACCCGACATTTGCTATGCCAAACCCAATCCGACTGTCGATTCTCATCGAAATGCGCGAAGCCATCGGGCTGACCCAGGCCGACGCGGCTGAACTGTGCGGTCTGGCCGGCCGCCAGAGCCGCAAAACCCTGGCCGCCTGGGAATTGGGCCAGTCCACGCCTCGCCAGCGTTTTCGCCTGCCCTTTGCCGTCTATCTGCTGCGGGATCTGAAGCTGAGCCAGGATTTGGCGCGCTTTGATACGATATTTGAGATGCTGACAGAAGAGTGGGGATGGCCGCCGCTGGAAGCAGACGAGCGGGCGGATTGTTTGCGGGCAGCCCAGGTGGCTTCCGGGCGGGTGGCACTTTCACCGGTCACAGACAGCCCAGACCCGGCTGCCAATGCGAAGAAAGTCGCGTCGGATACAGACAGGGGAGCGAAGGACAGATCCTGGCGGACGCGGACAAAACTGCTCCCGGTGTTAGGTGGTCTGGTCGTGCTTGCCATCCTGGCGATCTTTGCCAGTCGCTTTTCGGATCGTTCTGCGCTCAACAAACTTCCGGTCCCGGCGAGTACCCCGCCAGCCGTTGTGCTTGCCCCTTCGTCTTCTCCCATCTCCCCGACATCGACACCCCAGGCTTTTGCCAATGGCAGCTTCGAGGCGGGCCTTGCTCCCTGGTATCCGGTGGAGGATGGAGAGTGCCCGTTGGAACTCATCAACGATTCCACACAGGCCAGGGCAGGCGACACCTTTCTGCGTATCGTCGATCCGGGGGAGGGATGCATCTCCCTGCGTCAGGACTTCGGCCAATTGATGGGGGGCGTGGTCCACGTGGCGTTCTATGTGCGCAGCCTGCACACCCATCCCACCCGTGGGACGCTGAGCCTGTCGGCCATTCAGAACCGGACAGATGAAAGTGCACAGCAGCGAGCTATTGTTCACTTCAAGCTACAGGACAAAGAGTGGCACTGTGTGGAAACCGTGGGGACCCTGAACCAGTCAGGGGATAAGATGCTGCGGGCAGAACTCTCGTTTGATCCGGCGCAAGGAGAGTTGGATGTAGACGATGTCAAGATTGGTTTTGGGGACGGCGTTCTTTGCCCGCCGCAGTCCCCCAAACTTCAGGGGGGAGACTTTGAGTATGACGGGACCGCCAGCGCCTGGCATTGGTTCGAGACCCCCTGTCATTTTGCTGTCATCCGCGGCAAGGAGTGGGCCTATTCGGGGGAAAACTATCTCTCTGTCCAGCGCACACCTGATTGCAATTCTTTCTATCAGGATGTTACAGTGCCCTCTTTTGGAAGAGACCAGGCATACACATTGAGTCTGTATGTGCGCGGCCCCCTGACCCAGACACTCCAGGGCCGTATTGCCCTACACGCGATGGGTACTGGTCTGTCAACAGAAACAGAGGGAACCCCTTTCATCGCCGGGCCAGAGTGGCGCTGTATACAGGCGGTGCTTCCTGCCGTGGACCGGGGCTATAACAAACTTCGCGGCGAAATCTATTTGGACAGTTTATTCAACGAGGGCGCTTATGCGTTTGATAGCATCCAATTGAGTGTGGGCGCTGATCCAGGCTGTTCCTCGCAGTCGATGGCCTTGATCAACCCCGGATTTGAACTCAACCCCAACTTTCCGATCGGGTGGAAAGGTGGCAATCTCCTGTGCGATTTGCAGGTGATTGCAGACAAGACCGCGGCTTTCGATGGCGCGGCTTTCCTGGAGGTCAGGCGCGGCAACGACGATTGCATTTCCGTTTTCCAGGACGTAGTGGCCCGGCCCTCTCCTGGCGAAACGGTTCGCGGCGGGGTCTGGCTGCGCGGGTCTGGGGTGGATGTCAATTTGGTGCTCAGAGCGATGGATGGACCCAATGGAGCCGAATGGACCGACAATCCGGTGACATTGTCCGGCAATGGTTGGCAGTGTGTGGAAGTCGCCCATCGGGTCGAGCGGGAGGGGCATCAGCTTTTGCGCCTGGAACTCTATCTGAACACACCGGGTGATCTACCCTATCAGATCGACGGGGCACAGCTAAGGCGCAACGCAGAAACCCTCTGCCCTCAGACAGATTTGGCCCTGCGCAACGCGCTCTTTGAGCCGGACACCGACTTTTCCTATCCTGCGGGTTCCGTGGGCACAGCGACGATTGCACACAATTGGGGTGCAACGGAAGCACCTGCGGGCCTGCTGGCTTTTTGGCTCTCCGACGCGCCAAATGGGGCGCCATTGGACCCGGCTTTGGTCAAACAGAGCCACTTTCCCGCGCTGAAGCCGGGCACAAGTACGTCAACTCTCTTTGGCGAAGGCCGGGTTCCCGCTGAGCTTCCACCAGGCGACTATTTTGTCGTGTGGGATCTGCCGCCCATTGCCGGGGTGGTGGACACCCGACCGGACAACAATCGATTTTCCCTGCCCATCCGCATTCGTCCCTGCGAGACGGGGACTGTCTACTGCGATGTACCGTCCACCTATTGGGCTTTCAACGAAATTGAACTGTGGCACAGGGCAGGCATCACCAACGGTTGCCGAAGTGGCACCACTCCGTATCAGGACCGGCCCTTCTGTCCCGATCTGATGACGAACCGTTCCGAATTGACTGTCTTTTTTCTGCGCTCCCTGAACGGCGGAGACTTCACGCCTACGGGCAACTTCGAAGGTACTTTCGCCGATGTATTTATCGATATGGCCCACAACCGGGGCTATTGGATCGAAGCCTTCCACCAGTTGGGCGTAGACGTCTCCACCGAACGCTGCGCGCCAAGCGGCTCCGATGAAATCTACTTCTGCCCGGACCTTCTTTTGACCCGACGGGAACTGCTGCTCTATCTGGCCCAAGCCCAGGGCTGGGAACTCTCGCCAGTGCAGGGCGATCTCTTCTCGGACATCGGCGAGGAGATTCCCGCCAACCGGGCCATCGAATACGCGGCCCGGCAGGCGATTCTTGCCCCCGGTGATCCCTTCTGCCCACCCCTGCCCACCGGTCCCCGCTTCTGCCCGGACGAGCCAGCCCGCCGCGCCTTTGTGGCCGCAGTGATGGTGCGGGCCTTTGCCTCTGAGTCTGAACAGTCTGTATCGGAATAGTGCAAGCCAACGGCTTGCCTTACTTGTGGACCTCCTGCATAAAAATCACACTGGCCTCGATGCCCCGGTAGAAGTTGGGCAAGTGAATCTTCTCGTTCGGCGCGTGGAGATTGTCGTCGGGCAGGCCAAAGCCCAGGAAGATCAGCGGCGTGTGCAGATGGGTCTGGAAGCTGATGGCGACGCCGATAGAGCCGCCCTCCCGCGCAAAGACGGGCGTTGCGCCAAAGGCCCGCTCGTAGGCGGTGACGGCTGCGGCCAGTTGGGGCGTCTCCAACGGGACGAGGACAGCCGGCGCGTGCTGGCGGGTACGCACGCTGACCTGCACTGTCGGCGGCGCGATCTTCTTCAGATAGGCTTCGATCAGACCGCCGATTTCATCCGACTTTTGGTCCGGGACCAGACGGCAACTGATTTTGGCGTGGGCCTCGCTGGGGATGACGGTCTTGAAGCCGTCGTCGATAAAGCCACCCCACATCCCGTTGATTTCCAGTGTGGGCCGCGCGCCGATGCGCTCGGTGACGGTATACTCTGCCTCTCCCCAGGCCACAGGCACGCCGCTCTCGGCCAGCAACTCTGCCTCGCCGTAGGGAACTTTCGCCAACGCCTCCCGCTCCGCAGCATCCAGCGGGCGCACGTCGTCGTAGAAGCCGGGCACGGCGATACTGCCGTCCGGGTTGTGGAGCGCGGCCAGCAGCTCGGCCAAGGCCTGGTTGGGATTGTGGACTGCGCCGCCGTACATTCCGCTGTGCAGGTCCCGCCCCGGACCGGTCACCGTCACCTCCCCCGCCCATATCCCGCGCAGGCCATAGACGATCTTCGGCTTATCCGGGGCCAGAATCGGCCCGTCGGAGATCAGACAGAGATCCGCGGCCAGTTTGGCCGGGTTCTCGGCCACATAGCGCATCACCGCCTGGCTGCCGTCCTCCTCCTCCCCTTCCACCAGAAATTTCACATTCACCGGCAGCGTCCCCGTCGTCGCCAGCAGGGCTTCCACAGCGGCCACGTGGATGTAGGTCTGGCCTTTGTCGTCGGACGCGCCCCGGGCAAAAAGGCTCTCCCCCCTCACAGTCGGCTCAAAAGGGGGCGTCTCCCAAAGCGCCACCGGGTCCACCGGCTGCACGTCGTAATGGCCGTAAACCAGCACCGTCGCCGCGTCGCTGCCCGCGTGCAGCCAGTCGGCGTAGACCAGCGGGTGGCCGTCGGTGGGGACCACTTCTACATTTTCCAGACCGGCAGCAGAGAGCTTTTCGGCCAGCCAGTCCGCGGCCTTCTGTATGTCGCCGCTGTGCTGGGGTTGGGTGCTGACGCTGGGGATACGCAGCCAGTCGCACACTTCTTCCAGATGGCGCTGTCGATGGGTGGAGAGATAGGCGGCAATTGATTGATCAGTCATCAAAGTTCCTTTTGGGGTATAATGGGAAGAAAGAGACGGCAGACGATTGACGAAAGACGAACCTATTGCCACTGGTGAGGCATCCGGTTGACTTGCGGTCTGGCAGAGACGGACAGCTTTCGACAGTCTACCAGGTAGCTGCTCAGGTGCGACGCACTCGCCAGGAGAATATTCCTGTACAAAAATTGTGTGGCGAGTGCGTTGCACCCAAAGCCTGAGCAGTTACGTCTACCACTGGACAAACGCATTGTACCTGACGCCTCTCTACGTTCGTCCGCTGTCCGCCGTCTGCCGACGTTTACCTCCCCAATCTTACCCTATAGGAGCCAATCGTGTCACAGCCAGCCATCAGCAGCGCCGAACTCTACGAACGGGCCAAGGCCATCCAGCCCAAAATTCAGGCCTGGCGGCGGGAAATTCACCGCCACCCGGAGCTAAGTTTCACCGAACATCGCACCTCCGGTCTGGTCAACGCTGAACTGATCAGCCTGGGCGTGCCGACCGAAACTGAAGTCGCCAAGACCGGTGTGGTCGGCCACATTCAGGGCGGGGAGGGGCCGACGGTTGGCCTGCGCGCGGATATGGACGCGCTGCCCATCACCGAAGAGAATGGCTCGGAATTCGACAGTAGCAATCCGGGCATTATGCACGCCTGCGGCCACGACGCGCATACGGCGATGCTGCTGGGTGCGGCCACACTCCTGAAGGGGCTAGCCGACGAGGGACGGCTGCCGGGTCGGGTGCGTCTGCTCTTTCAGCCCAGCGAAGAGGCCTCCGATGAGGAGGGCAAGTCCGGCGGGATTCGGATGGTGGAGGAGGGCGCGCTGGAAGGGCTGGACGCGGTCTTCGGCATCCACGTGGACCCGACCAAAGATGTAGGCGTCGTCGCCACCCGGCCCGGTCCGCTGATGGCCGCGGCGGATGAGTTCGAGTTGACGATTCGGGGCTATGGCGGCCACGCGGCCCGCCCCCAAGTAGCCAACGATCCGATTGTACTGGCGTCGAATGTGATTCAGGCCATCCACCAGATCGTCAGCCGCCGCATCGACCCCATCGAATCGGGTGTGATTACCATCGGTCAGATTCACGGCGGGACGGTCAACAACGTCATCCCGGATACAGTCTATCTGAACGGGACGATCCGCTCCTTCACCCCGACTACCCGTCAACTGTTGCACGACGAACTGCGCCGGGCCTGTGGCGTGGCCGAAGCCCTGGGCGGCAGTTTTGAACTGAACATCAAATGGGGCTATCCACCGACTATTCTCGACCCGGAGGCGGTAGCAGTTTCCCTGGCCGCGGTGGGTGAATTCCTGGGCGAAGAGAACAGTCAGATCGCTACACCGGTGATGGGTGCAGAGGATTTCAGTTATATGGCCCAGGCCGCGCCGGGCAGTTTCCTGCGCTTGGGGACCCACAACCCAGCCTGGCCCAAACGCTATTTTGTACATACCTCCACCTTCCGCATGGACGAGGACGCGCTGTCCATCGGCGCGGCGGCCCTGGCTGCCTCCGCGGTCAAGTGGATGCAGGAGAAACGCTAGGAAATTGATAGACCACAAAGACACAAAGGCGCGAAGAAAAGCAAAAGAAAGAGGCTGTTCTTTCTTTGTGTCTTCGTGTCTTTGTGGTTATGACAAAGGCAGGTTTCCGGTGAGAAAGATTTGGAACAGTTGGACGGGTATATTCGTCTTATTATTTGGGCTGCTGTTGGCGGCCTGTGGCGGGGCCGAACCCCAGCCGCTGATCTTCGGAGGGCCGGTCTGGCGCAGCGGGGAGATCAGCCACTATCAGGTCACAGACCGCACAGACAAGCTAGCGGGTACGGCGATGGTAATGGTCATCGCCGGCAACGAAGAAGACCCGGACGGCTGGACATTGCGCCGGGAGATCAGCGCCGGGCAGTTAGAGGTGGCGACGATTCTGATGGCGGCCAAAGGCTTTGGACCGCTCAAGAGTTATCTGACCCGAGCCGACGACAGCGGAACCCAGCGGGTGGAGGCAGTGAAAGAGCGGGCACAGGTGGACATCGCCCTGACCGACCGGGCTGGAGCCACTACCTATCAGCGGGTGAGCGTGCCCAGCGACATCCGGGACGAACGCACACTGTTGACGATTGCCCGCTCCCTGCCCCTGGCCGAAGGCTATGCCACCCGCATCAACAGCTTTTTGCCGATCGTGGGCATTGTAGAGACAGTGACGGTAACGGTGCGCAAGCAGGAGAAAGTCACAGTGCCCGCCGGAGAGTACAACACCTGGCAGGTCGACTTTAGCACGCCGGACCGCACCACCCAGGCCTGGATCGGTGTGGACGCGCCCCATCCAGTTGTGAAGTTCATCGACGCCCGCTCGAAGGGGCTGTTTGAGTTGACGGAATTCGTGGCAGGGGAATGAGATTCAGTAGAGCGCAGTGCTCCGGGCATGGCCGCAACCCGCCCGCCGGTCACAGACCGGCCAAGAGCGTCGGTTGCGATCTGCTGAGTTCGACTGTTTGTGACTACCCTTTGCCCCTATAAAATGTGAAACGTAAGACGTAACAGAAACCGGCACATTCACGTACTACGCTTCATTCCTCAAGCACAGACCACCTGGTTTCAAGGAGTTCTACCAATGGATCGCTTTTCCTGGATTGTCATCGGAGTTGTCGGATTTCTGTTGCTGGCCGCAGTGGGTGTGGCGACGTTGCGTCCTGGCACGGGCGCGGCCGCCCAAGAGGTCTATCTGGAGCAGGATACGCCGGATGGCGTGGTACACGACGCCTATGTGGCTTTTTTGCGCAAGGATGTCCAGCGCATGAAGGGCTATTTCTCCCAGCGGGTGCAGGAGACTTTTGACAAAGACCAGCGCTGGCCCAACATCGAATACTATCCGGACACGAGCAGCCGTCGGATGCGCATCGAAAGCGTCGAGATGCAGGACGACGACCGGGCAACTGTCACCATCGGGATCGACAACTACAGCCCCGGCGGTCTCTTTTCTTCCAACAATGTCTGGACCAATCGTCAGACCCTTCTGCTGGTGAAGGAAGATACGGGCTGGAAGATCGACTCGGAGAATTTCTACTTCTATTGAGAAAAAAAAGGACACGGATTGGCACGGATGGAGTGGATTTTCACGGATAGATTATCTGCATAAATCTCTTTTTCTGTGTCGCTCGCGTCCTCTGCGTTCTACTCTTCTTTCCGTCTTTGCGTTGAAACTTCCCGTTCAATGTTCATGAGCCTACTGCAAAAACCGAGTTTTTTGTGCAGATTGCCCAGGTTTCCAGGAGTGATTCGGTCTCAAAAACTCGGTTTTTAGCCTTTTTGCAGTGGAGTCATGCTCATACCTTTCAATAAATAATCTTCCCTAAATAATGGGAATGCAGATTGCGCAGATTTTATCCGTGTCAATCCGTCTCCTTTATTTTAAGTCAGGAGTGGCTCTATGAGCGCCAATCCCGCAGTTGATACAAAGCAGGCCAATCGGTTGGCTGTCATCCGCCGATTCTATTTATATGCAGTTGTAGCTGTCAGTCTGGGGGTGATGCTGGCGTCGCTGAACGATCTGACCCGGACCCTGGCAGATTCACTCTTCCCCGGAACGGTCGGGCTGGGGGTGGGCAGCAACAGATTTCTGCGCGATGCCATCGCCCGCAACACCGGCGCGCTGCTGGTGGCAACGCCCATCTTCCTCGTCCATTGGCTCTTCGTCCGCCGCCTGCTCCCCCTGCCGCCGGAACGGCTCTCTGCCATCCGCAAGCTGGCCCTGTATGGGCTGATGGTCTTTGCCTTTGGGATGGCCGCCCAGCATCTCTACCAGTGGATATATCAGGGCACGGCCATACTGCTGGGCCAAAGCAGCCAGGCGTTGGGCATCACGTCTCTGGCAGGGCAATGGCTCTATCGGCTGGTAATGCTGACTGTCAGCGGCGGGCTGGGCTGGTTTCTAATCGGCCTGCTGCGGGAGGACCGGGACGCGGGCCAGGAATCCGGACGGGCGGGCACAATGCGCCGTCTCTTCCAAAACATCGCGGGACTGGGCGGTTTCAGCCTGGCCCTTTTTGGCGGAGCCTCCCTGCTGCAAGTGCCTCTGCGCTTGGCATTTGAACAGTTGTCACCCAGCAGATTGACCGTCGGCGACTTTGCCTGGGGGCAGATGGCTGCGGGCGGCATTGCGTCTCTGCTGGTGGGGCTGCTGATCTGGCGCATCAACTGGCGGGTGTGGGATGGTTTGATTGACCGCCAGCCGACGGAAGCGGCCACCGCCCTACGCCGCTTCTACCTCTACGCGGCCACACTCATCGCCGCGGCCACAGCAGTCACGCCCGCGGCGATGCTCCTCAACGATCTTCTGCGCCGGCTCTTCGGCTATCCTTCCGGCGCGCCCCTGGCCGATCTGTCCGCGCCCATTTCGCTGATTGTCCTGGGCGTCATCGCCTGGCGCTGGCATTGGGGACAGGTGCAGACCGAGGCCGCCCGCTACGGCGACAGCCCGGAGAGCGCCAATGTGCGCCGTCTCTACTACTATCTGGTGGCAGCCATCGGGCTGGTGCTGCTCTGGATTGGCCTGGTCGACCTGCTACGCCTGCTGCTGGATTGGATTGTCGTAGGCGGGCCGCTGGACGAATACCGGGCCGGGCAGGCGGCCAGCGGATTGAGTCTGCTGGCTGTGGGCGCGCCGGTCTGGGTGATCCACTGGCGCACTGTGCAGCGGGCAGCGGAAGGCGAGGCTACCGCAGCCCAGGCCGAGCGGCGCTCCGGTCCCCGGCGGGCCTACCTCTACGGGGTGGCGCTGGTCGGCGCGCTGCTGATCCTCTTCGATCTGGGGTCGGTGCTCTATCGGCTGATTCTGGGCCTGTTGGGGGACTGGGGGGGCGGCGCGCCTATCTTCGACGCCATCGCCCGCAGCGGCACAGCCGCGGTCTTCTGGGCGCTCCATCTCCTGGCCATCCGCACGGATAACCGGCTGATGGCTGATGAGCCAGAGTCAGAAATAGACGCAGCGGAGCACCGCGCCGCGCTGGAAAAACGAATTGCCCAGTTGGAAGACGCGCTTGCCGAAGCCCGCGCTGAATTGAAAAGCATCTGATTTTGCACAGACGGCAGACGACGGACCGCCGACCGCGCTGTCTGTCGTCCGCCGTCCAATCAATAGGAGAATGCCAGTGACCAAACGTTTCGTGGATTTGACTCTGACCGTCCGCCACGGGATGCGGGGGGTCACCATTGAACCCCACACCCGTATCGACCCCGACGGCTTCAACACCACCAATCTGCACCTCTACAGCCACTCGGGAACCCATATGGACGCGCCCCTGCACTTTTTGGAAGGAGGCGCGACTATCGACCGTTGGCCCCTGGCCCAACTGGTCGGCCCGGCCCAGGTCATCGATCTGTCGTCGATTGAGCCGAACGGTCTGCACACAGTGGAGGACCTGCTGCCCCACGCGGACAGAGTCACGCCCGGCTGTCGGCTGCTCCTGCGCTCAGACTGGTCGCTCCACGCGGAGCTGCCCGACTACCGATCCGATATGCCCCGCATCTCCGCGGCGTTGGCCCGCTGGCTGGTGGAACGGCAGGTGGCGCTGGTGGGGGTAGAGGCACCGTCGGTGGCCTCCCTGCGCCCGGAGAACAGAGCGGAACTGACCGAAGTGCATCGGACAATGCTGGGCGGGAAGATTGTGATTGTGGAGTGTCTGACGAATCTGCGGGAGTTGCGCCAGGAGACTGTCGAGTTTATCGCGCTGCCGCTCAAAATTGACGGCGGAGACGGTTCGCCGGTGCGGGCGATTGCGATTGAGGAAGAGTAGCAAAGGGTAGGACGAAAGACCAACGACGAAAGACGAACGGGTAGCCCGATTTGGGGCTACCCGTTCGTCTTTCGTCCACCGTCCGCAGTCGATTATTACCCGTACACCTGCGGGTTGGCGCAGTTGGGCAGCGGTTTGCCCGTCAGCCCAGCGATGAGGTTATTGGCCGCGATCACCGCCATCTGATCCCGTGTCGTCACACTGCCGCTGGCGATGTGGGGGGCAATGATGATATTGTCCAGAGTGAGCAGCGGGCTGTCCATCGGGATTGGCTCCGGCTCGGTCACATCCAGACCCGCATAGGCGATGCCGCCATTCTTGAGCGCGTCGTAGAGAGCAACCGGATCGATCAGCGGGCCACGCGCGCTGTTGACGAGAATCGCCGTGGATTTCATTTTGGCCAGAGCCGTGGCGTCGATCAGATGGTGGGTGGAAGGCAGCAGGGGTGTATGCAGGGAGACAAAGTCTGATTCCCGCAGAAGCGTGTCCATATCCACCGACTGTGCGCCGACCTCCGCCGCAAAGGGATCGTCGTCGGGCACAAATTCGTCGTGGTAGAGAATCTTCATATCGAAGCCGGTAGCCCGCTTGGCCATACTCTTGCCGATGCGCCCAAAGCCCACCAGCCCCAGCGTCGCGCCGTAGACATCCTGTCCCAGGAGCAGGGATGGCCCCCAAGTTTTCCACTTGCCAGCGAGTGTGTAATTGTGACCCTCCACCACCCGCCGGGCCGCGGAGATGAGCAGCGCAAAGGCAAAGTCAGCCGTCGTTTCCGTCAGGACACCGGGGGTATGGCCCACGGGGATTCCCCGTTTGGTGGCTTCGGGGATGTCGATGTTGTCGAAGCCGACCGCATAGTTGCTGATCACTTTCAGGCTTGCGCCAGCCGCATCCATCACTGCCGGGTCCATCTTCGTTGTCAGCAGGGAGAGAATACCGTCCACCCCTTTGACGTGTTCCAGCACATACTCCCGCTCTGGGGGCAGGTCGCCGGGCCAGATGTCCGCATCGCAGAACTCCCGCACCATCGACAGCCCCGCTTCGGGGATCATTCGGGTTACAAATACCTTCGGCTTCGCCATTGTCTTTATCTCCATCTACATTGGTGGAATGGGTAATGGTTAAGTCTGTCTAGCGTTTCGCTACAGGCACATAATCCCGGCCCCGCTCGCCCAGGTAAATCTGCCGCGGACGGGAAATCCGCTGTTCCGGATCGTCTACCATCTCGGCCCACTGGGCCAGCCAGCCGGGCGCGCGTCCCAGAGCAAAGAGCACCGGGAACATATCCACCGGGAAGCCCATGGCCTGGTAGATGATGCCGCTGTAGAAGTCCACATTCGGGTAGAGTTTGCGGGATACGAAGAAGTCGTCTTCCAGCGCGATCCGTTCCAGTTCGATCGCAATATCCAGCAGGGGATTGCGTCCGGTCACCTCAAAGACTTCGTGGGCGATCTTTTTGATGATGCGGGCGCGGGGGTCGTAGTTCTTGTAGACCCGGTGGCCGAAGCCCATCAGACGGACCTCCCGGTTTTTCACCCGTTCGATAAAGCTGGGAATGTTGTCAACCGAGCCGATCTCCCGCAGCATCCGCAGCACGGCTTCATTCGCCCCGCCGTGGAGCGGTCCGTAGAGCGCCGCGGCCGCGCCGGCCATCGAGCTGTAGGGGTCGGCTTCGCTGGAACCGATGCTGCGCATGGCGCTGGTGGAGCAGTTCTGCTCGTGATCCGCGTGGAGAATGAAGAGGACATCCAGGGCGTGGGCCAACACCGGGTTGACTTCGTAGTTGCTCTGGCCCATAAAGTCGAGCATATAGAGGAAATTGCCCGCATAGCCCAGGGTGCTGTCTGGATAGTTGTAGGGGCGGCCAATTCGGTGGCGATAGGCGAAGGCGGCCACTGTGGGGAGTTTACCCAGAATCCGGTAAATCTGCTTCGTCCGCACTTCCGGGTCGTGGACCTGCTTGGACTCCGGGTGCAGGGTGGACATAGACGCAATCGTGCTGACCAGAATGCCCATTGGGTGGGCATCGTAGCGGAAGGTCTTGAGCAGGTCTGTCAGATTTTCGTGGATATAGGTGTGGCGCATAATGCGCTGTTCCCAGAAGGCCAGTTGATCCGCGGTGGGTAGTTCGCCGTAAATGAGCAGATAGGCTACTTCCAAAAAGCTGCTCTTTTCGGCCAATTGCTCGATGGGATAGCCCCGATACTCCAGGATGCCTTTGTCACCGTCGATAAAAGTGATATTGCTCTTGCACGAAGCGGTGTTGGTGAAGCCCGGATCGTAGGTCATCATTCCAAATTCATCTGCCTGCACTTTGATCTTGCGCAGGTCGATGGCGTTGATGGTTTCGTCCTGAATCGGGACTTCGTAGGTCTCGCCTGTACGGTTGTCTGTGATAGTGAGGGAATTGTTGCTCATTTGCAAGCTCCTTCGCTTGGCGTGGGAAGGGGGAGGATGGGTGTTGAAAGATCGATTGTAGGTGGGCAGTACCAGTTACCAGTAAACAGTTGTCGGTCGGTGTGCATACGGCCACAGGCCTGAAAAAGAGCTTGTATACACGGATTGATAAGAACGCAGATCAGCCTAAAAATCTGTGTTCTTTTCAATCCGTGTATACAGAGAGAACTGATTACTGCTCACTTCTTTTACTCAAAGTAACGCCGGAAACGTCCGGCCATCTCCACCGGCAGACGGCCCAGCATACGGGTTCCATCTTCGGTGTATTCCTCTGAATCCACGTGGCCGTATTCGTGGAAGCGGGAGACCAGCTCGCCCTGGGCATAGGGAATCAGCAGGCGCACAGGAACCATCGCCTGGCGCAGACGGCTCGCCACTGTTTCCAGCAGATCGTCGACGCCCTCGCCCCGCAGCGCGCTCATCAGCACAGTGTTGGGATAGGACTCCAACGCCTGGGCCAGCCGTGCCTGCACTTCGGGATCGTCCCGGTCCAGCAGATCGGCTTTGTTCAGCGCGGTGACCACCGGCTTGTCGCCAGCGCCCAACTCCTCCAGCACCTCTTCCACCGCGGCCACCTGCTCGTCTGCATTGGGGTGAGAGACATCCACCACATGCACCAGCAGGTCGGCCTCGTTGATCTCTTCCAGCGTGGCCCGGAACGAAGCGACCAGCGCGGTGGGCAGCTTTTGGATAAAGCCGACCGTATCGGTGAAGAGGGCCACGTGGCCGTTGGGCAGTTCTACCCGCCGGGTGGTGGGGTCCAGGGTAGCGAACAACTGGTCCTGGGCGGTCACACCCGCATCGCTGATGGCGTTGAGGAATGTGCTCTTGCCCGCATTGGTATAGCCCACCACAGCCACCACCGGCGCGGCCGACTGGCGGCGCTTTTCCCGGTAGCGTTCCCGGTGGTTGCGGATGTCCTCCAACTGGCGTTTGAGATGGGCAATCCTTCGCCCGATCTCCCGCCGGTCCACCTCCAACTGGGTTTCGCCGGGGCCACGCACACCCACGCCACCGCTGGCTCCACCCGCCCGCCCACCGGACTGTCGGGCCAGATGGGTCCAGGCTCGCGTAAGCCGGGGCAGCCGGTATTCGTATTGGGCCAACTCCACCTGCACAGAACCTTCTCGGGTCTTGGCGTGGCGGGCAAAGATGTCTAGAATCAGCGCGGTGCGGTCCAGCACTTTGATCTGTTCGCCCAGTTCCCGCTCCAGTTGGCGCTGCTGCCGGGGCGAAAGTTCTTCATCGAAGAGCACCACATTCACGCCGGTCTCCGCCACCAGCAGCTTCAGCTCCTCCACTTTGCCGGAACCGATGAATGTGGCCGGGTTGGGATGGGCCAGCCGTTGGGTCAACTGACCGCACACTTCCAGCCCCGCGGTGTCGGCCAGCAGCGCCAGTTCGGTCAGGGAGTCTTCGATACTGAGCAGTCCCGGCTCGCCGTCAAATTCGACGCCGACCAGCACTGCGCTTTCGCCGGGCCTGTCCGTCAGGATCAGCCCGGTGTCGTCCCGCACAGTCGAACCAACGGCGATCACCGCGCCGCCGTAACTGTCCACTTGGGTCATACCGCCTGCGCGGTTTTCGTGATTGGCATTTGCCATAGATATGTCTCAATTCTTTGCAGCATCGCCCGCATTGGCGAGTGGGGTACGATGACGTTTCATGCGGATTGACAGGGATTGGGAATTCAATCCCAACCCATTGACTTGCGACTCAATTTCTCTCGCTTATTCTATCCACATTTCATCACCGTTCCATTACTGCAATATAGCGGCTCTCCACCCAGCCGGGCGACGGCTCGACTACCTGTCGCCACTGCCCATCTGCGCTGAGAGCTACCAAAACGAGGGTTTGCCCGGCCACCAGTGTTTCGACGGCGGACGCATCGCTGCGGGGTTCGTCACGAATGACAGAGCCAGCCTGAATGACCTTGCCCAGGCCGGGCTGCAGATAGCGACCGGCAAAGGTCACAAATTCGTTGCTGACCCACCCGTCCACAGGCGCTGCAATGTGGGACCAGCCGCCGTCTTCGCTGAAGCCATCCACAGTCACTGCTGCGCCCAAGGGGCCGACTTTGCCCACCACATCCGACGTCAAGTCCGGGGCAGCCCGCACATTGAGCAGGTCGGCCTCGATGCGTGCTTCCTGGGGTGGCGGGTAGCGTTGGGCCAGGGCTGTGGCTGCGCTGGCTGGGGAAGGGGGCTGCCAGCTTTCGGCAACCGTTTCAGATTCCCCCATCCAGGCCAAAACGTCCAGCTTTGCCAGCCAGCCACTTTGCCAGGCAAACCCCGCACCGGCCAGAAGAATGGCTACCAGCATAAATCCTATCGATAGCTGCCTCCATTGTACACCATTTCGGCCAAAAAAGGATCGTCTGTTATCGCCGCGATAGGTATCGGCTCGATAGGCGGGTGCACGGCTATCCGCCTGGGGATGCAGCCGTTGCCCCACAGCTTTCCACAGAGAATGCCAGAGGCCGAGCAGCCAACTCTGATAGACAGGCACGGCCCGCACATTCAGGGCGTCGGCCCAGGCATCCACAGCCCAGGCCGCGGCTTCGGCAGAAAAGGCGTAGCGATTCTGCAACTGGCGAGCCAAGCGCTGACGCAGTGCGCCAGCGGCCTGTTGCCCGGTCAGTCGGGTCAGTTCGGCCAGAATCCCGGAGCGCTGGGCGTGGATAAGAACGAAAATCTCCGTCTCGTGTTGGCCGCACAGATCGGAGAGAAGGGCTTCTGTGCGCTGGGGATCACCGATCAGCCCTGGCCCGTATTGGCGCAGCAGGCTTTGAAGTTGGCGGCGGGGCTGGGGGTGCATAGGCTAAAAGCGGATTTCGCCTTCCCGGTGGCCAAAGTGGATTCGGGTCCCAGAGGCGAGGGTGACAGTCTGTCCGGCCAGCACATCGAAAGTCGTGCCGTCCTGTTCCCGGCTCACCCACTTTTCGCCGGTCAAATTTTGCAGCCCCCAAATCTGGGGATTGCGGGGATGTTGGACGACCTTCGCCACCGGCGAGCGGAAGTTGTACTGTTCCCGCTCGTCCAGGTGGTGGGGAAAGAGCCGGGTGTCGTGGTTGAGCAGAACAATCTCCCGATTCAGCCGCATTCGGGGCGGCAGTTGGGGGATGCGGTTGCACGACCAGCAGGGGTTGGGCGATCCGCCGTTGGCGCGCACGGCCTCGCTGTCATAGAAATTCTCCGCGCCGCAGTGGGTGCAATAGTAGATCGAATCCCGCAGGCGCACCAGACCGGCCCGCCACTCGCTCTCCCGCACCCGTCCGTGGCTGGCGTCACGAATTCCGGCAGTAAAGGAGCGGGTGAAAAACTCGCGCAGAAAGGCCGGATAGAGAGGCCAGAGGGCCAGCGCGTTGTCGTGATAGCCGGGCAGAGGACGGTTGCGGTCGTCGGTCGGGTCGAAGATGAAAATCGGTTCGTCCCCGTAAAGCCGGGTCATGGCGGGCAGATCGAAGCAGCGGATGTCGGCCTCTCGCGCCCCTTCCAACGGGTGGTGGTTCATCAGCATATAAAATAGCAGCACGGCCAACGAAAACAGATCGGTCTGGCTGCTGGGCAGCGCATCCCCTCGCACTATCTCCGGGGCCATAAAACGGGCCGTGCCGCCGATACCGCCGCCTGCCTTGCGGTCGATCCCCACATTGTCGTTGTCGCAGATGCGCACTTCACCGGTTTTGGGGTCGAAGAAGACATTGCCAAAAGAGATGTCCCGGTAGCAGAGTCCTTTGGCGTGGAGCAGAAAATAGCTCTGGGCCAGCTCAAAGCCAGCCGTGACCAGTGAACGGAAGCTGGGGTTGACCCGGCGCATGACCAGATCGACGATACCGGAAAAGCGTTTCTCGCGCAGGGGCATTAGATAGCCGAAGCCCGCCACCTCTCCGCTGCGCACCAACTCCTGGGGCCAGAGAAAACGGTCGCTGGGCGGCCCGGCTGCGATGGCGTCGCTCAGCCGCTGCTCCAATTGCCGATCTTGGCCCAGATAGTGGGGATAGAACCATTTGAGAGCGACCGGTGTCTGGGAGTGGCCTTTGGCCGGGTCGCCCAGATGGGCCGCGTAGACCTCGCCCTGTCCCCCGCCGCCGATCAGGTGATCAACGGTGCAAAGGGTCTGGGAGGTCTGGGTGCGTACGGTTTGGTTGGGTTTGAGGAGTTGGTTCATACAAACTTCAATCTGTGGGAGGATGCCATCCGCCGATTACCCACCGGCGACGCGCTTTGACGACGGTTTCGTTGTTCATTTGCAGCTCTTCGACCGTTGCACGACCACACGCCGTTTTGCCAAGTATGAGGGTGCCACTTGCATCCCAAGAAAAATGTTCGCTCCAGCGTTGGCGCAGTGGGTGAAATATAGCGACTTCGGTCAAAGTCTGCGGATCAAAACTGTACTGCTTGGCTGCTTTGTGGCTGTTACAAGAAAAACAGACCTGACAAAGATTTTCGGCTACACTCAATCCACCTGCGCTTTCAGGTACGATATGATCCATGTGCATTGCCTGACCAGAATTATTTTCGGTGGAGTGGCAATACGCACATCTTCCCCTATCTCTGGCGCGTACCCACAAACGCAGGGCAGGAGGGACGGACATCAGATGATTTCCGGGGCGGACTCGGGGAAGACTTTGTATCCACGCAAGGCAAGCAGCCGCATAGCTTCAGCTTTGCGCAGCATAAACTGATAAGAAAAGTCCAGCAGCCGATCCAATTCGATCTGTTCATCCGGCGTCAGCGGACGCGTCTTCTGAAGCATAGCCAATTCTTCGAGTTTGGTCTGTCTCTCTATATCGACAAAAGCGAATGCAATGGAGCGCAACTCCTCATCCGATTTCAGGGCGAAAACTGTCAGCTCAGCCCGTTGACTGGGCGATAAATCGTCTTCCAGCGGAGGCAACAGACGGCCAATGGATTGGGTGAAAACAGCTTCGATCGACAGGGAAGATGCGTCTGCGGTTTCTTGTGCCCGTTGAAAAACAGCTTCTGGCAGGGTAAGTGTAATTGTTCGATCTGTCATCAGTCTTTTCCTTTCCCCTATTCCAACAGATAATACCCGCAGTGTAGCATATCCGTTCTGCCATCGCAATCACTCGGACAAATGCAGCGCCAGCGCCACCGAAATATCATCCCCGCTGCCAGCGGCGGAGGTCTGGGCCAGCCAGTCGGGGAGCGCTTCGCCCACCGCGGCCAGCCCATCAGCGCGGATCGCCGCCAGCAGATCGGCCCCCACCTGCTCAAAGGATGCGCCATCCACAAAAGAGTTGGCGTAGCCGTCGGTGGAGAGGAGTACCAATGCAGGTGGCTCGCCCAGCACCGGCTGAAAAGCCAACCGCACACTCTCTGCGGTGTTTGCCATACACAGGGAAGTCGTCTCGTTGCCCAGCAGACGGGCATCGGCAGGCAGGGCTGGGCGACTGATTGTTCCATCCCCGGCGACGGTCAAAATATCGCCGTCGCCCAGTTGCAGGTAAAGGTGAAACTGTTCGGTAAGCAGGCAGGCAATGAGCGTCGCGCCGTAGGGGGTGAGGGAGTCGGCAGGTTCTTCCGTCCCCTTTGCGGAAAGCAGGCTGAGTTCGGCTGGGGCGAAGGGGTAGCGGCGGGTGAAATGCTGCACCCGCTCCTGCCAGGAACGCACCAGCACTTTGGGCAGCCACTCGTCGCAGATGCGCTTGAGTTGTGTCAGGTCTGGTGGAACACCCGGTTGAATCAGCCGAGACAGCAGGTCCCGGGCCAGGACGCGCAGGGCGATCTTCACCGCATAGGCAGCGCCGATGTGGCTGCGAGTATAGGCCGCGCTCCCGTGCCCGTCGGCCACAGCCAACACCAGGGGCAGGCGGCCCGGCTGCGCTTGCCAGATGGCTGTCGCGTCCTGGTTGGCCGCGCCGCTGCGGATGTGGGCCGCGCCGCGCACGCTGGCACGGAGCGCTTGCCAGCCTTCGACAGGCGCAACACCTTCCCTACCAGACATCGGTAGCGTCCGGCGCTGCCTCCGGCACGGGGGGCAGAGGGACATTTGTGGTGGGCGACGCGTCCAGCGTCTGGCTGGCCGGGGACGAGGCTGATTGGAGGACAGCCGTGGAGACCCATTTGATGTAGCGTACCAGACTCTCCGCGTTGTTGGCTTGCAGGGGTTCCAGTTCCGGGTGGCCGATGAAACGCTGGAGGGTGGCTTTGTCCGCGTCGTCGCCGATGGCGATGGCGATGCGCACGGCCTTTGTGCCCCAGGGCTTCTCCATCAGCGCGCGCAGCCCCCCGCTGAAATCGTCGGTGGGCTTGCCGTCGGAGACCAGCACCAGCACCGGCGGCAGGGCACGGGCGGGCATCGCCGTCACGTCCAACTGCTCGGCCACCAGTTGCAGGGCCTTGCCCATATCGGTCACGCCGTCGGCCTCCAAATCCTCCCAGCGGAACTGTTCCATCGGTGTGGCTTTCGCCACATGCCACTGGCTACCGTTGGAAAACTTGACCGCCCGCACCAGCACCTGTGCGTTGGGGTTCTCATTCGCCACCGCCACCATATGGGGAATGGCCTCGCGGATGGCGTTGTTGAGGGCCTGGATTTTACCCCGCTGCCCCATTGAACCGGAGCAGTCGGCGATCCAGATAAAGTGTAGCGGGCGGCTGGAGAGCGCGCCGCCTGGGAGTTTTCGTTCCATCTCTTCCATTCGATACCGCCTTTTCTATTCTCAAAATGGTCACTGATGAACACTGATAAACACGGATAGGCACTGACAAAACCCGCCCGATCTGCGTCATCAGCGTTCTAGTCCTGACTCCATTGCAAAAAGGTCAAATTCTCCCGCAGAGTCGCAGAGGCGCAGAGAACTTCAGGTCAGAACCCTGCTTTTATCAGAGTTCATCAGTGTTTATCAGTGGCGCAAATGGCTTTTTGCAGGAGAGTCATTCCTAAATCAGATGTTCATCCAGCAGTTGGGGGCCGGGGCCGGGACGGCTGGTGATAATCCGCTCCACACTACGCAGCGAACCCAGCCGGGTTTCCACTTCCAGCGCGGTCTCAGCCTCGCAGATCAGATGGACATTCGGCCCAGCGTCAATCGTAAAGTAGACGGCCAGCCCGTCCTCCTCCCGCCAGCGGCGCACAGCCTGGAGAATTTCCAATGTCCCTGGCTGCCAGTAGAGCAGACTGGGCGTGCTGGTCATCATCACACTGTGCATAGCCAGCGCATCCAGTTCGATGACCGGGCCGAGGCGGTGGAGGTCCCGTTCGGCGATGGCCGCCCGCACTTCCGCCAGCCAGCCGTCCACCTGGGCGATGCGCCCATCCAGCAGCGGGCTGGTCTTGGCCAGCAGATGGCCCCCCGCGCTGCTCAGTTTCTTCTCTTCGCCGCTGACCACCGCCACCACATCCCACAGGTCCCAGTGTTCCGGGCCGTGGAGAGGGAAGGCGACGCTCGTTTCGTCGCTGTCGCCCTGCGCCCATTCCACAAAGCCGCCGAAGAGGCTGCGGCTGGCGGATCCGCTGGAACGGCGGGCGATGGCCGAGAGCCGGGTGGCGTCCAGTTCCAGCCCCAGGGCCGCGCAACCGGCCACTGTCAGCGCGGCGAAACCGCTGGCCGAGCTGGCGATGCCCGACGCGGTGGGGAAGTTGTTTTCGCTCGTCACCCAGGCCCGCCACTCTACCCCGGCCAGATCGCGCAGAATGTCCAGATGGCGGGTCAGCCGCTGGCTACGCGCAGTTGATTGGGTTGCACCGTCCAGCACAAAGACATCCCGTTCCAGCACCCCCGTATCGTCCCAGGCCACCGTTGTCGTCGTGTGGGCGTCGGCCAGGGTCATACTGATGGAATTGCTGAGGGGGATATTGAGTGTCTCGTCGGCCACGCCCCAATATTTGATAAAAGCGATGTTGCTGCCGACCCGGGCAGTGGCGATGCTCATTGCAATTCCCGCTCCGCCTGCTGTTCGAAGCGCCGCAACAGATCGTCGAGCAGTTCGTCGTGGGCGTGGAAGTGGATGACTACCCCGTCGTCGGTGGCTTCGATCCCGGCTTTCCAGCCGATCCCTTCCACCAGTTCCAGCTTATCCACTACGCCCGCGCCCAGCCGTTTGAGGACGGTCTCGGCCTGTTCCGGCGTAAGACCGGGGAAGTCCAGGGTCTCGGTGTCGTATAGTTCGTCGCTCTGAAAGCGGGGGTCGTGGCGGTCTTCTGCGTCGCCCAGAGAGGGTGCGCTGATAGGCATGTGGTTCTCCTTATGTGAATTATGGTCCGCTCTTGTCCAACAGCGGGAAACCGGCGACTTCGCCCGCACCCAGAGACTGTAGGAAACGAGGGACAAGCGTGTGCAGCTCAGCGATGCGCTGGGCCGGGCTGGCATTGGGCACGTGAATCCGGCCCCCGGCCATTGTGTCGTGGCCGCCGGCTGTGCCTGTCTTGCCGACGATAGAACGCACCAATCGGCCCGCCTGGGCATTGGGTTTGTCGGCCCGCACAGAGATGACCAGACGATCATCGAAGATGCCCAGACAGATGGCCCAGGAGACATCCTCCATGCGCAGCATCAGGTCCGCCACCTCGGACGCCATATCCGGGCGCTTCATCTGAAAGAGCAGGCTGACTGTGATGTAGCCGGAACAGGGCTGATCTTCCGGTTCTTCTTCGTCCTCTTCGCCCTGCTTGTCCTGGCTGGCCTTACCCGGCTCCGGCTCCGGGCAGCGATAGAGCATCGTATTCATCAATGCGTCGCTGATGCCGCGGAAGTAGGAGCGGGGCAGTTGGACGTGCTCGATCTGGTTGAGCAGTTCGGTGTTGACAAAGTTGCGTAGGGCCGTGTACGCCCAAATGTCCAGATCGGTCGTGTGGCGACTCAGGCCCCGGGTGTCGGATTTGATGCCGTAGAAGAGCGCGGTGGCCAGGGTTTCGTCGATCTCCATCTCGGCGGTCGCCACATACTCAGCCATCAGCGTAGCCGCCGCGCCCACCTCTGGCCGCACGTCGTGGATGACCGCACGGGTCTGGCTGCGCTTGGGCGGGTGGTGATCGACGGCAAGAATCACCTGTTCGGGCGGATAGTCGATCTCGTAGAGCAGGTGATTGCCCGCGCTGGGCTGGGTGTCCACCAACAGAATCGCTTCGTAGGCAGGCAGCACAGCCCCAGCCTCGAAGGTGGGGATGCGTATCGCGTGGGGAGCGATCAACTGGGCCATTGTGCGGTTCTCGGCCCGGCCAATCATTCCGCCGTGGCCCAGAGTGACAGGTGCGTCGGGCAGCAGATGGCGAATCAGCCGTTCCAGGGCATAGCCGGCGGCGATAGCGTCCGGGTCCGGGTCGTTGTGCATCAGCACCAGAATATTGCGGCGGTCGGTCAGCAGACTACGCAACTGTTGGATGCGTCGTTCGCCAGCGCTTATGCGCTGGGTGCTAAAATCCACGGGAAGAGACAGGTGGGGCAAGGGAGCATCCGTTCTGCTGGGACGAAAACCGCCGGGTGCGCCTATTATACCCGCATCCTGTCTACAAAAAAAGAACCGGCACGCGGGTTGGCGTCTCCGGTCAAATTTACGTCATTTTGGGCTGTGGGATGCTGGCTGGGGGTCGGTCAGAAATAACCGAATCAGTCGTATCAGTCGTAGCGGGGGGTGGAATGACGATAGAGGCGGCCCAGAAGTTGCTGACGGGCGACCGGATCCTCATAGGTCGAGAGCATTGCGTGCAATCCCACTTCGATTTCTGTTTCCCGGCGCAGAGCACAGGTCCCATCGCCAACGGTGATCAGCCCGACATCTGCCAGCTCTTCGATAATCTCGTCCAGAGTTCGCTCGTCAGAGAAGGTGGCGATTCGGGCAAAATCCCGGTTGATAGCCTCTTCGCTGCGCTGCCAGAGAAAGAGCAGAAACCAGACTTTGCTGAATGAGTCGATCTGGCGCTGTGCCAGAAAACGGCTCAGGTTTTCATCGAGGGCACGTGTTCGATTGCTATTTTGCATAGAGTTCCTCCATAGGGTTCGTTTGGTTTTGATTGTTCAAAGGTATCGAAACAATCTAACGAACAGTATAAAGGTACTCTATTAACGAATGGTGAAGCGTTGGGAAACAGTCAATTAACGATTTCAGATCAAATCGAAATTCCGTAGATCGCCATCATCACCAGCAGAAAATCGTACAGCCCGTGGGCGATGGCGCTGGTGGTGGTATTGGTGCGGTTGCGCAGAAGGCCAAAGACAACGCCGAGCAGAAAGACGACCAGCACGCCATCCCAGCCGTATTGGAGCGCGTGGAGGCTGGCAAAGAGCAGATTGGAAAGGACAATCCCCAGCCGGGGTTGCAGAACCCCCCGAACGCCCAGCTCCTCGCCCAGCCCCGCGCTGATGCCCAGGACAATCGCCCCCACCGGCGTAAAGGCAAAAGCGATCAGTTTGCTGAACGCTTCGCCATCGGTCTGGGGCCAGCCCATTGCCTCCCACAGCAGTGTCAGCCCCTTGTCCAGATAGGACGCAGCAAAGACCAGCACAACGGCCACCCCAATCCCGACGGCCACCTGTTGCAGGGTGGGCCGCACAAATCCCAACCGGCGCAGACTGGCCCCAAAATCCCGGCGCACGCCGTAGCCCACCGCAAAGATCGCCAGGGGGACCGTCCACACCAGCACATAGACCGTAGAAAGCAGATTGCTCTGTTCATCCAGCGCGCCGGAGCTTTCGGCCATCTGCATAAAGGCATCGGAGAGCAGCGGCGGCAGCCCGGTGACGATCAGCGGGGCCAGCAGGACCAACGACAGGCTAACCACCAGCGCCAGGGCGATGGCGTGGACAAACGAGTCCGGGTCCAACGGCAGCACCCGGCTGGCCGTCCGGCGCACAGGCGGCAGCAGTGCGCCGATTCCCAGCAGCAGGCCAAGCGCAGAAATGCCGGAGACACCGCCGATGATTCCCCAATTCACGCCATCCAGCCCGCCGCCGGTGCTCAGCCCGTTCGGGTCGATAGCCCCGGACGCCAGCAGCGTAAAGCTGATAATCCCCAGGCTGGCAAGCCCCAGCAGGCCTAGCCACCAGAGCACAGCCAGGATTTTGGCCGCGTCGTTGCTCAGCCCCCAATAGGCCAGCAGCGCCAGCAACACAAAGGGAAGATACATTGCGCCGGTAGAAGCGAAGGAATTTGCCTCGCCGCCCAGGGCAAAACCGATGGGCAGGGCCAGCAGCATCAGCACATAGCCCAGCACAGCAGGCCAGCGCCGGGCCGGGGGTCCTTCGATCAGAGGGGCAGCAGTTTCGGGCGGATGGAAGGTCATAGCTCTCTCCACAAAGCGCTGGTTTAATACGAATGCAAAAAGTATATCACACCAGCATCCAGAGATTGATTTGCTCGCTTCTTTGGGGGTGCAATTCAGATTTGAGGCGAAGTAGAATCGTTTGTGCCGCCCGGTGCTAAAGACACCGGGCTACCGGGCCACGCCGGATAAATCCGGCTTATCTATCCTTAGCCCGGCGCGGCCGTCGCAAGCCACCCTGCCCCCAACTTGAATTCCATCCCTTCTTTGGGGCATATCCGGCCGCGATGGCTACTTGCCCTATTGGGTGATTGTGGGGTACTATCGGCTTTACCGTTTTAGTATATCCCCATCCAACCCTCACAGGAGTTTTCAATGCTTGACTTTGCCGCTGTACGCCGGGGCGAAAAGACAATGGCCGACCTGGCCGCTGGGCTGACTATCGCTGATCTGCGGGACCTGACCAACGAAATGGTAGACCACCAGTTGGCCCAGATTGCCGACTGCACCGACGCCGATGTGGTCTTCACCCCCGTCGATCCGGACGCGAACGACCCCTACGCCGCGGACGAGGCCGACCGCAATATCTCCTGGACCCTGGGTCATCTGATTGTCCACGTGACGGCTTCTTCCGAGGAGGGCGCATTTATCGCCGCGGAGATGGCCCGGGGCATCGTGCGCGAAGGGCGCAGCCGCAGCGAGATTCCCTGGGAGAGTGTGACGACGATTGCCCAGTGTCGCCACCGGCTGGAAGAGAGCCGCCGGATGCGTCTGGCGATGCTGGATGTCTGGCCCGACGCGGCGTATCTGGACGTGACTGTGCCCGCCCGTGGAACCACCCCGCCCCTCAACGCCGTGGGCCGCTTCCTGCGCGGTCTCTCCCACGACGCCAGCCACCTGGACCAGATCGATGAAGTGGTACGCCAGGCCGTGGCAGCCCGAGCCTGAACAGAAGAATAGCCAAAAAGAGGCGAAGGCACGGAGGAGATTTTGGTTTCTTCTTCGTGCCTCCGCCTCTTTTTGGTTTCAGTTCCGCATCGGAACGGAACTGCTCGATGGATATTCTGACCAGCCCCACAACCGGGGAGAAGACCTTCGCTGTGCTGGCGGGGGACGGGGGTGCTGCAGGGAGTATTGACGGAGAGAAATCGCTGGCGGAATACCAGAGGTTTATTCGCCAGGGACAGCGGCTGGTTTACGCTGTTTGCGCGGTCGTTTTGGACTGGTGCTTGGCAAATTCTGGGCATCGGTTGCCAATACCCGCAACGCTTCATTCACGGCTTCGGAAGTCGGGAAAATGGCGGCCACATCTGCATCGAGTACAACCATCAACTGTTCCTGGGCAAGGCGTGCGGCAAAACGATTTGGTTTTGCCTGGCTGTAGTCGAAGTCGTAGTGTGGCTTCAGCTCATCCGCATTTGTATCCTCTGGTTTATCTTTTTGCATTTTCATCTGAAGTTGCGGATATCTCTATTTCTGTTGGCAGGTCAGGCGGCCTTTTGCGGTTCTTGTGGGATAAGTTGAATCAGGCCACGCAACGCCTGATTCACACTATCGGAATCAGGAAAATACTCGCGCACGTCTGGGGCGAGCAATACAACACCCTCGTCTAGCGTGAAATATTGAGTGGTTGCACTGCCATCCTCCTGAATCACTCGGACTGTATGACCCTGGCGATAGGCCTGGTAATACTTACCGCGCACACCCTCTTTACCGCTGAAATCATATTCAGGCAGCATATCCGGTTCTATATTAGGGTTAGGCTGATTCTTCATAGGTTTTTCGTTCCGACGGTGTGGCTTTGCGGCTGCTTATGATTCGAATCAAAAGCTCGTTGTCTTGATCTCGCTCGGTATGGATGACCAACAATAATCGCACGCTACCAGAATACCCAATGCTGATGAGGCGGTCTTCTGTCTCTGAATGGAAATCATCGGGAAAGGTAAGCAGCAAAGGGTCATTGAATACCGTCTTTGCCTCTTCAAAGCTGATTCCGTGCCGTCTCAAATTGGACTGGGCCTTGCCAACATCCCATTCAAAGATGAACTCCATAGCAAAAAGAATCTTCCTTCAGAATGTGTATTCAGTCATCGAAGGCGTGCTTTCCTAAACCCATTATAACAAAAAAACTGGGTAACATCCACCCAGTTTCTCATATGTTCCGTTGTGCTGGCGGGGATAGCGGCGCGGTTGGAAACGCTGGCGGGACGACCCACGAGTAGCGCCGAATGCCCAACCCATTTCAACGGATTTCCCGTCCCAGTCGCAGACACCGAATTGATTTTCGGCGGACGCCCTGGCCGGTGTGGGACTTGGGGCCTGACCATCCCCGCAACCGGGGAGGAGACCTTCACTGTGCTGGTGGGGATACCGGCACGGTTGGAAGCGTTGGCGTGGTACAAAGGGGAAAATGCAATAACGATAATCTCGCTGTTACGCAACGAGTCTTTCATTTGTGGTTATTGGCGTCAGTTGAGAAATCTCTTCGGCTTCCGGGCTGTGCATAGCATGCCACAAATCCCAATCCTGCTGCAAACCCAACCAGAAATCTGCGGACATACCCAACACCTGAGAAAGCCGCAATGCTGTATCAGGTGTGACAGATCGACGCCCCTTCACGATTTCATTCAATCGCGGATAGGACACCCCAAGACGGCGCGCAAACTCGGCCTGCGTTAATTCCAGAGGCACCAAAAATTCCTCCAAGAGCATTTCGCCCGGATGCGTCGGCGGTCGATGGCTCGGAAGTCGCCTGCCCGAATCTCTTCTAGTGGTAGTCTGTGATTTCAACGTCGTAGGCATGGCCTTCCTCCTAAACAAAACAAATCCGGTATTGCTGGTTGATCCGGATGCTGTACTGATTCTCTCTGTCACCCTTCAGTCGTTCCAGACGATTCCCTGGTGGCACGGTAAGTTCCAAAACTTCACCCACACGGTTGATTTGGTCCAACTTCCTGCGGGCAACCGGCCAAATGGATTGCGGACAACATTTCCGGGCTATTCGCGACGCCAAACCGTCGAAAATATCTTCAGTGCCGCGGTCTCGAAACGACTGTATCATGGGTAGTATTATAATGACCCCCGTGATAACTACCAAACACCCGAATTGATGCGGCGGACGCCCTGACCAGTGTGAGACTTGCGGCCAGACCAGCCCCGCACCCGGGGAGAAGACCTTCGCTGGGCTGGCGGGGATGGCGGCGCGGTGGGAGGCGTTGACGGGACGACCCACGAGCAGCGCCGAATGCCCGACCCATTTCAGCGGATTTCTCGTCCCAGTCGCAGACACCGAATTGACGCGGCGGACACCCTGGCCGGTGTGGGACTTGCGGCCTGACCAGCCCCGCAACCGGGGAGAAGACCTTCGCTGTGCTGGCGGGGATGGCACAGTATGACGGGAGAAAACCGACAGGTTACGTAAAGGAATCTTCGGATGCTGCCTATGGAGCAGTTGTATCAGCCGAGTAGACTTGAGATTGATTTCCGGCTCTGTCTCGGTATTTAACGTATACCGTTGAAATCCCAGTGTCTTTCACATACCAATTCAGTTTTGTGGTATACACCTGCCATTGAGCATTGGCAAAGGTAGCATCGTTACTTATAAGCATTCTGTCTATTCCACTTACGTCATCTATAGCCGATAGCGACAAGCCTATTAATCGCAAGCCAGGAAAATAGTTTTTGCCTACAAGCGGCAAACTCACTGTATATGTCGCTGTTGAAAGCCAAGCGGGAGAATATGCAGCAGTAGTTAAACTTGCTACCGTGCTCGTAACTGTATCAGTTATTTGTATCATGCCAGTTGGCGGCATCTGATCTAGGATGATGTCATCCTGATATAGTCCAGAAACTTGCCCACTAGTCTTAAACTTGGTATAGACAGTTCGCGGAATGACATAACCTCCATATGCTGTTACTGTCCACAATTTAGTGTTTGTATATGGCTCCCAGGTAGTCCCCCCAAAACCTCCATCATTACTCACTTGCATTTCGGTCGTGCCAGGGGCGGCAATCATAGTCAGAGTTACAGTAATTTGATTTGTGAACAATGCACCATCGTTGATCGAAATACTATAGTCGAGTGGGTCGGAAGAAATAGGTGTGTATTTCCATACTCCAGTGCCTGTGCTTCCTGCATACAGGCTAAGAGGGTGAGCCTTGTCAGTGACCAAACTTAGAATAGGTACGCTGCCCATACCTGCATTCATTGACGTCCAGCTAGTACCGGAACTATCAGTGCTTCTATAAACTCCTGGCGTTCCACCACCAGGACCAGTCCCAACATAAATGATCTCTTGATTACCAACATCGATTGCCAATGCCCGAATGTCTGTGCTGCCTAAACCAGCCGAAACAGGTGTCCAAGAATCGCCACTGTTCAATGTTCTGTACAGTCCATTGTTCGTTCCCAAATAGACAATGCTACTACTAAATGAATCAACAACCAGAGCCGATACACCCGGCGGTGAAACGAACCCACCATTAACTTCTTGCCAGGTTTGACCACTATCATCACTTCTGAATAATCCTCCCTCTCTGGAACCCGCATATAGGATATGTGGGGCACTTGGAGAAACGACGACAAGAATTCTGCCTGCATGATTTAGGATATTTGTCCAAGACTCACCTCCATCAGTGCTCTTCCAAACCCCATTGCCATAATCACCAGCACCAGCATAAAGTGTGCGACCATCTGCTGGATTCACAGCTAAAGAAAAAGCCCCGATAGTTAACGTTGTTGATTGCCACATTTCTCCGCCATCAAGACTTTTGAAAACACCTGCCGGAGTAGCAATATAAACATTGTTACTATTTATGGGATCATAAGCGATCCCATAGACCGCATACGGGATAGATGGTAACCCATTACTGCTGGAAAACCATGAGTTTCCACCATTCAGGCTACGGTAGACTTGTGCCCCCAACCCTCCCGAAATACCTGCTAATATATCCTGGCTATTACTAGGATTGACAGCAATGGACCATATCTCCGCCCCATAGGGGCCTTGGGTTGTCCAAGTATCATCGCCAGCATAACTATCAATACTATCGGTCACTAATAAAAACATTATAAAAAACAAAATAAATATCTTCCGATGATGGTTTAGTTTACAGATATTCATTGGTCTGGTTTCTCCTTGCAAGAAATTCAGTTAATTTTTTGGAAATAGACTTGCATATTCTTCGGGAAAAATGGACACAAACTGTACAGATTGAAGTCTAAAAACTTTCCTATTTCGCCTAAGTGAAACCGAAAAAGTTTTTGGAAATAGATTTCGGGTGACCCAGGTAAAAATCGACAAAAACCGGGCATATTTATTTCTAAAAACATTCTTGAATTCACTTACGAATATCCAGGGGTTTCTTGCTCTTTCGCAAGCAAGCCAACTCCCAAATCAGCTTGCCTTGCCGGTGGTTAGGAGGTGAGGACAGGTACATCGGTTGTTTGGCGGTATAACCGCCTCTGATGGGACTCCCCTGCCGCACTGCCACCCTAATGTTACGGAAAACCCCAAAAACCGTTGTCGATTGACTGAATCTCTGCGCTTACTATACAGTCCCATTTTTCCTGCGTCAAGGAGAAGACGTTCCTCAATATTCTCAAAACCTTCCTCGCGGTTTCTTTGGGTAATTCACGGCAACTTTCCCTCACACGCCTCACCATCCCACCCCCAAAATTGTACATTCCCCCTTCACCGCTGGTATAGTGGGGAGAAATCGCTGGCGGAACAAAAGAGAGCCATCGACGCCATCTGCAAATCCGCGTCCATCCGCTCCCGCCGCTCCATCTGCGTCCTATAACTTCACGACGGAAAGGCAACCTCCAAATGGCACGACAAGACTACTTCAACGCACGTGACACCCTGACCACCGACAGCGGCCCGGTCACCATCTACCGGCTGGATGCGCTGGAAAAGGCCGGGGTGGCCCCGGTCAGCAAACTCCCCTTCTCCATCAAAGTGATGATGGAAGCCGCCCTGCGCCAGGCCGAGGGCTTTGAGATCACCCAGGAGAATGTGGAGACGATTGCCCGCTGGAACGCGGGCGGCAACCCTCAGGTGGAGATTCCCTTCAAGCCGGCCCGGGTCGTCCTGCAGGACTTCACCGGCGTGCCCAGCGTCGTCGATCTGGCCGCGCTGCGCAGCGCTATGGCCCGCATGGGCGGCGACCCCAAGAAGATCAATCCCCTGGTTCCCGTCGATCTGGTCATCGACCACAGCGTCCAGGTGGACCGCTTCGGCAGCATTTTCGCCCTGCACTTCAACGCCGAGCGGGAGTTCGAGCGTAATATTGAACGCTACGAATTCCTCAAATGGGGCCAGCAGGCCTTCGACAACTTCAAAGTTGTGCCCCCGGCCACGGGCATCGTCCACCAGGTCAACCTGGAATATCTGGCCAAAGTCGTGCAGACGGGCAAAGTCAACGGTACGCTGGAAGCCTATCCCGATTCGCTGGTGGGCACAGACAGCCACACCACAATGATCAACGGTCTGGGCGTGCTGGGCTGGGGTGTGGGCGGCATCGAAGCCGAGGCGGTTATGCTGGGCCAGCCCATCTATATGCTCCTGCCCGATGTGGTGGGCTTCAAACTCACTGGCCAACTGCCCGAAGGCGCCACCGCCACGGATTTGGTGCTGCGGGTGACGGAGATGCTGCGTGCGCACGGGGTGGTGGGCAAATTTGTCGAATTCTACGGCGCGGGCCTGAGCAAACTGAGTCTGCCCGACCGGGCCACCATCGGCAATATGGCCCCGGAATATGGCGCCACAATGGGCTTCTTCCCCGTGGACGACGAGACCCTGCGCTATCTGGTGGGCACCAACCGGGACGAGGCACTGGTCGATCTGGTGGAGCGCTACTCCAAGGAGCAGGGCCTCTTCCGCACAGACGCCACCCCGGACCCACTCTTCAATTCCAGCCTGGAACTGGATATGGGCACGGTTGTGCCCGCCCTCTCCGGCCCCAAACGCCCCCAGGACCGCATCAATCTGGCCGGGCTGGGACCCAAGTGGAAGGCCATGCTCACCGCGCCGGTCGGAGCCAAAGGCTTTGGCCTGGAAAGCGCGGATGTGGACAAGAGTGTCCCGGTCAGTTTCAAGAACACCCAATTCGACCTCCAGCAGGGCGATGTGGTGGTGGCCGCCATCACCTCCTGCACCAACACCAGCAACCCGTCGGTGATGATCGGCGCGGGTCTGCTGGCCAAGAAGGCCGTGGAGCGGGGTCTGGACGTCAAGCCCTGGGTCAAGACCAGTCTGGCCCCAGGCTCGAAGGTCGTCACCCGCTATCTGGAAAACAGCGAGCTGACCCCCTATCTGGAGGCCCTCAACTTCCACACCGTCGGCTACGGCTGCACCACCTGCATCGGCAACACCGGCCCCCTGCCCGAACCCATCAGCCAGGCCATCCACGCCGGTGATCTGGTGGCGGTTTCTGTGTTGAGCGGCAACCGCAACTTCGAGGGGCGCATCAGCCCGGACGTGCGGGCCAACTTCCTGGCCTCGCCGCCCCTGGTTGTCGCCTACGCCATCGCCGGCACAATGAACATCGACCTGACCGTCGATCCCCTGGGCTATGACCCCACGGGCGAGCCGGTCTATCTGGCCGATGTCTGGCCCACCCAGGAAGAGATTCAGACCGAAATCCGCCGCAGCCTGAACCCGGCCATCTTTGCCGAGGAGTACGGCAACGTCTTCTCCGGCAACGAGCAGTGGAACGAAGTCGCCATCACCGGCGGCGACATCTACAACTGGAATCCCGACAGCACTTACATTCAGGAGCCGCCCTTCTTTGTGGGGATGAGCCAGGAAGTGCCGCCGGTCCAGCAGATTGTGGGGGCGCGGGTCCTGGCGGTGATGCCCGACAGCACCACCACCGACCACATCAGCCCCGCGGGTTCGATTGCCAAGGACAGCCCGGCTGGCAACTATCTGGCCGGCCACGGCGTCGAGCGCTCCGAATGGAACAGCTACGGCAGCCGCCGGGGCAATCACGAGGTGATGATGCGGGGCACATTCGCCAACATCCGCATCAAAAACCAGATGCTCGACGGCACCGAGGGCGGGCTGACCGTCCACATTCCCACAATGGAGCAACTGCCCATCTGGACCGCGGCGGAGCGCTATATGCAGGAGGGCACGCCCCTGATTATTCTGGCGGGCAAAGAGTACGGAACCGGCTCCAGCCGGGACTGGGCGGCCAAGGGCGTCCAGTTGCAGGGCGTGCGCGCGGTCATCGCCGAGAGCTTCGAGCGCATCCACCGCAGCAATCTGGTGGGGATGGGCGTGCTGCCCCTGGAATTTGCAGACGGCCAGACCATCCGCTCCCTGGACCTGAGCGGCTTCGAAACCTTCGACATCATCGGTCTCAGCGAGGATTTGGCCCCTGGCCAGCAGTACACTGTGCGGGCCACGGGCGAGAACGGGCGGGTGACCGAATTCAAAGCTGTCAGCCGCCTGGATACACCGGTAGAAGTCAACTACTACAAAAATGGCGGCATCCTGCACACCGTCCTGCGCAGGTTGGCGACGGAGGAGTAGCACACTGTTCTATTGGGCGTGGCACTGTTGCGATCGTGTCACGCCACAAGAACGAATAAAGACCAGCGCCGGTTGAGTGCCGAGTCTTCGAGGCGTATCGAAACCAAGCGGTTAACGCCGAGAGAAGCAACTTAAGCCGTTGAACCGCCGTCTTAGTTTCGATACGCCGCTTCCAACTGAACGCAAGGGATGGAAATTGTCGGCGGCGGCTACTCAACCGGCGACGGCTAACCCGATTCGCTTACCGTACCATTTGCGAAATAGGGTGAGGGGAAAGTGTTCTTATGAACAACACTGCCGTAAAGATTTCCGAACTTTCACACGCACTGACCCGAATTCCAGAGGCAGAACTCGACTCTGTGATGGCGTATGTTTCGTCGATTCTGGCTGATGCCCAAGTGTCGAAACCGGAAAACCGCAGTCTAAAGGGTATTTGGGCTGGGCTGGGCTTCGAGTCGATTATCGATCTCGAAGCAGAAATTCATTCGGTACGTCGCGAGTTGCAGGACTCGATTCTGAAGCGAGCATTGAGGAACGCACAATGACACAAGTAGCACTTGTTGACGCACAGAAAAACCTGGCACATCTGATTGCTTTGGTGCAAAAGGGTGAAGAAGTGGTGATTGTCGAGGAGGGAATGGCAGTGGCCTGTCTTACGCTCCCGGTCCAGCCGCCACTCCGACGTCGTATCCCTGGCATAGACATAGGCGTATTCACTGTGCCTGATGATTTTGACGATCCCCTCCCCGAAGATATTTTGGAGAGCTTTGGGCTATGAGGATATTGCTCGATACCCACGTTTGGTTGTGGTGGAATAGCGAACCAAATCGTCTTTCTCCAACGACATTGGAGATGATCGGCGATGTTGAGAACGAAGTCTACTTATCTGCCGCCAGTGTTCTAGAACTTGCGATCAAAGCCAGAATCGGCAAATTGCCGCTTCCTGAACCCGTCAATGAATACGTCGCCAAGCGTATTATCAAAGATGAGATTCGAGAACTGCCGATTCGTTACACCCATGCCGCAGTAGTTCAAGGATTGCCATTGACGCATCGGGACCCTTTCGATCTGCTATTGATTGCGCAGAGTCAGCATGAGAATTTGACTCTTCTGACGGCAGATACGAAAATTCTTGCTTACGCTGGCAACATGATCGACGCACGCCACTCTATTTGAAGGAACTCTCTAAATGACCGTAACTACACTCGAAAAACCCCGCGAATACACCCTCTCCGGCTGGGACCTCTCCGAGCTGCTGCCGGAACCCAGCGAAGCGCTGATCGAAGAGCGGCTGGGCCAGATCGAAGAGACTGTCCAGACATTTGTCGGGCTGCGTGACAAACTCTCGCCGGAGATGGACCCGGAAATTCTGCTGGCCGCGGTGCGCCAGTACGAGGCGCTGATCGAGCAGGCCCAGATGCTGGGCGGCTACGGCAGCCTCTGGTTCTCCTCGGATACCCAATCGCCCGACGCGCTCAACTTCCGCAATCAAATGCAGCAGGTCTTTACGGATGTGCAAAACCGCACCCTCTTCTTCAGCCTTTGGTGGAAGAGTCTGGAAGACGAGCAGGCCGAGCGGCTCCTGCCCAGCGCGGCAGAGCAACCCGACTACCGCCACTATCTGGAAGAGATGCGGCTCTTTAAGCCCTACACCCTGGACGAGAAGTCCGAGCAGTTGATCAACATCAAAGATGCCAACGGGGTGAGCGCGCTCCTGACGGTCTATTCGATGTTGACCAACCGGCTGGAGTTCGACGTGACTGTAGACGGCGAGACGAAGAAAGTGACCCGGGGCGAACTGATGGCCCAGGTTTACTCGCCCAACCCGGATGACCGGGCCGCGGCCTATCAGGAACTCTACCGGGTCTACGGCGACGAGGCCAACATTCTGGCCCAAATTTACATCAACCGGGTGCGGGACTGGCACAGCGAAAATGTGGAGCTACGCAAATTCGACTCACCCATTGCCGTGCGCAATCTGGACAACGACATCCCCGCGGCCGCAGTGGATGCGCTGCTGGACACGGCCCGTAAGAATGCGCCCCTCTTCCAGCGCTACTTCCGCATGAAGGCGGGCTGGCTGGGCATGGAGAAACTGCGCCGCTACGATATCTACGCGCCCCTGGCCCAATCGGACAAGACAGTGGACTTTCCCACCGCGGCCCGTTCTGTGCTGGACACCTTCGCCAGCTTCGATGAGGGCATCGCGGCCCAGGCCCAGCGGGTCTTCGATGACAACCACATCGACAGCGAAGTGCGCAAGGGCAAACGGGGCGGGGCCTTCTGCGCCACCCTCACGCCCAAAATCACGCCCTATGTGCTGATGAACTGGACGGGCAAAGTGCGGGATGTGGCGACTCTGGCCCACGAATTGGGCCACGCCATCCACAGTATGATGGCCGAAGACCACTCGATGCTGACCCAGCATTCCTCCCTGCCTCTGGCCGAGACCGCTTCGGTCTTTGCCGAAATGATAATGACCGACAAACTGCTGGCCCAGGAGAAAGACCCGGCTGTGCGGCGGGACCTTCTGGCCGGCGCTGTGGACGACATCTACGCCACTGTCATGCGCCAGGCCTATTTCGTTCTCTTTGAAAAAGCAGCCCACGCCGCCATTCTGAAGAACAAATCGGCCAAAGAACTCAATGCTCTCTATATGGCGAATCTGGCCGAGCAATTTGGTGACAGCCTGGAGATCGGCGAGGAGTTCCAGCACGAGTGGGTGAGCATCCCCCACATCTACAGCACCCCCTTCTACTGCTACGCCTACAGCTTCGGCCAACTGCTCGTCCTGGCCCTCTACCGCCGCTACCAGCAGGAGGGCGACGCCTTCAAGCCCGGCTATCTGAAGATTCTGGCCTACGGCGGCTCGGCCCGGCCCGAAGCGATTTTGCAGGAAGCGGGCATCGACATCACCGACCCGGCCTTCTGGCAGGGCGGCTTCGATGTGATCCGCGAGATGATCGACGAGTTGGAGAACATCCCTCTGGACTGATGCTCGGCGGCCTATTTGTTCTCGCCAAAGTCCCTTTGCGGGGGCATAGCTCGGTTAACTGAAAAGGTGGGTCAGGCGGAATGGATGCCTGACCCACCTTTTTGTTTGCCCAGAATGTGCATTCAAACGGATCAAAAACCGGCCAGAAAGCGGGTTGCGTTCTGCATCCAATGGAAAGCCACCGCCGGTCAGCGGGTGAGCCATTGGAAGTTCGACAGAACAGCGGTCATTCAAACTCCTTTGGTCTGTCTGTCTACTTCCAGACCAGTTGCAGCCGACTGCGTCTTTCCCCATCCAAAGATGTGTACAGAAATGTTTGCCCGTTTACGACCAGCAAATCCGCGTGGCCCAGACCGATGTTGCCGGACATATCCACCAGAATTGGGTTGCCGTCAAACAATTCCCACGGGCCATCGATCTGATCGGTCTGGGAGCGGGCCAGCCCCAGACCGAACTGGGTATCACCCGGATCGCCTGAGCCTGGCCCCCGCACCCCTTCGTAGAGCAGATAGAAGTGGTCGCCCACCTGCTGAACTTCCGCGGAACTGACGGTGCGGAAGTCGAACCAGGGGTTGGTCGAGGGTCCCTTTTCGTCCAGTGGGCCATAGCTCTCCGCCCCCTTGACAAGCGGATTATAGGCGCAGGGGGCAAACTGGACGGGATCGCTCCCCACCGGGGCCACCAGACAGCCCAGGTTGCCAGGGCTGCGCCCCAGGCCCACAAGGACGTAGAGGTTCTGTCCTTGCACATAGACACCGGGCGGCCCACCGACAAGACACTGATGCTCATCGGCTGAATAGGGATGCTGACCGATGCTGGCATCATCCGGGCAATTCTGAAACCAGTAGTGCCAAATGCCCGTGCCCGCCACCTGCCCCACAGGCGTCCACGCATAGCCGTCAGCCGACTCCGCCATCATCACCATTCCCCGGTGTTCGTAGACCATCTGCACCTGACTGCCATCCCAGGCCACCTGAGGGTACTGCTGCTGGTCGATATTGTCCTCTTCGATGGTACAGGGGCAACTGTTGCAGCCAAAGCGACAGGTCGGATCTGTCAGGCGGAAGCTGCGCCCCCCGTCGTCTGATTGGTAGATGACCACACAGCCAGGAAAGTCCACCGGCGCGCCGCACTGGTCCACCACACCAGCCGAACGGTCGCTGGCGTGGACGTAGCTCCACAGGCGGCCATCGGCCAGGGCAACCGTCTCCGATTCGCCCATAGGCAGACCCGTTTCCGTCACATCCACCACAAAGTGGGCGCGGCCATCCCAGAAGTCGGCAAGGGTAGGATGGCCGTTGTCGCCCGGTGTTCCGGCCAGGAAGGGGGAAGATACTGGCTGCCCTTCATCCGTGCGCGCCGGGCCAGCACAGGCAGCCAGGAAAAGCAGGGCGAGCAAAGAAAGTCGGATGGACAGCTGGCTCTCTTTGCGGGGATACGGTAGCGCCATTGACGGTTTAGTGCGCAAAAAGAATCACCGAGCGCAAAGAGTCGCCAGCTTTTCTTGGGTGAGGAGGGTAGGGGTTGACACGGTTGCTCGCATATCCCTTCGGTGGATGGCAGAGAAGCGGTGCTACAGAGCAAATATCGATTCGTCAGCAGAGGATAAGCACCGTCAGGAATTATACCAATCTTGCGGGGATGGGGCAAAGAAAAACGGTGGGGGAATGAGTACGATTTCTCACTGCCCCCACCCACCGATTGTGCTGACAAGGGGATGCGGACTGGCTCACGTCACCCGCGGCTTCGGCCCCCACGCATGACGAAAGACCCGCAGCATCAGCCCCGGCGCAAAAAGGCTGGTGGCGGGTTTGACCAGTTGGGTGACATCCACAAAGGCCAGGCGCAGGGTACGGTCGTAGAAAGTGGCCCCCACCAGTTGGCTCACATACCAACTGGCGAAGCGGTCGGCCAGCCCATCGCCCTTGCGTTCGCCTTCGGTCCCCGGCCATTCCAGGTCCGAACTGGTCGCCAGCAGCCAGGCCCCGTCGGTGATGGCGCTGAACTTCGCCAGACAGCGCTGGCCCACTCCGTCCAGGTTGCCGCCTGCTTTCTGGATTTCCTCGCCCAGGGCCAGCGCGGAGAGAGCAGATACAGTCATCCCCTGGCCGTAGATGGGGTTGAAGCCACAGAAGGCATCGCCCAGCACCACCAAGCGGTCGGGCCAGCGGGTCAACTTTTCGTAGTGATGGCGACGGCTGTCTGTGCCCCGGTAGCCGTAGGCTTTGCTGATGGGTTCGGTGGCCTGGACAGCAGCGTAGAATTCTGGCCCCAGAGAGCGGGCAAATTCGTCGAAACCCGCCTCGTCCGTGGGTGGATAGTCTTTGTTGACCCCGGCCAGCATCACTGTCCACACCCCGTTCTCTTCGGGGAAGATCAGCCCGCCCCGGGGATCGTCCGGCGGGGTCGCGCCGATGAGCATCATCCGCCAACTGGCCTGGAAGTTTTCCGGGCGGCGATAGCGGCGAGTGACATAGCCCAGAAAGGAATCGACGACACTCACTTCCGGTGCGTCGTAGCCCAGCCCAGTCAGCCACTCCGGTGTGGGTGAGCGGCGGCCCAGGGCATCGACCACAAAGTCGGCGGACAGAGTTTCTGTGCTACCCGCGGGTTGTGCGCCATCCCGCAGGTGCTTGACGTGGACGCCAGCAATACGGGTGATCTGGGCCTCAGTTTCCAGACCGACTACCTCCACATTCTCCACAAAACGCACGTTATCGAATGTGCGCAAGCGGCGGCGCAGACCGGCCTCCAGCAACAATCGACTGCAACTGAGCAGGACTTTCCCCGAAGGAAACTGGGGCAGCCATCTATTCCGGGAGCGCACGGCTGTGTCCTGGATGATGTCGAAGGGAATGGCCCCTTCTGCAATCAACTCATCCCGCAGACCGGGGAAGAGATCGTCCAGTATCTGCAACCCGCGCAGAAGCATTATGTGATATTGCCGGGCCTGAGGCACGCCGGAACGGGTTTCCGGTCCATCGGGCAGGCTGTCCCGTTCCAGCAGCAGCACTTCGTCAAAGTGGTCGGCCAGGACACGTGCGGTCCACAGCCCGGCCACGCTGCCCCCCATCACAATAGCCCGATTCGTTTGGCCGTTCATACTTTCTCCTCTTTGTGGAATCAAAGCAAATGGATGGGAAGATTGTACCGCCAATCCCCCTCATCTCTCAATCTCACGCTCCTCGCAGACCATCAAATAGTAACTTGCACTCTTGCCCCGCTTGCGCTACGCTACCCCCATCGACATCCTCTCCCCCACCTCAGGAGGACCCATGAAAATCGTTCGCATCGACCAATTCTTCCCCCGCCCCCGCACCCGTCTGGTCAAGATCACCACCGACAACGGGCTGGTGGGCTGGGGCGAGACGACACTGGAAGGCAAGCCCCGCAGCGTCCACGCCGCGGTGGAGGAACTGGCCGATTATCTGGTCGGCAAAGACCCCCTGCGCATCGAACACCACTGGCAACACATCTACCGCTCGGCCTTCTTCCGGGGCGGCAATGTGCTGATGACAGCGCTCTCCGGCATCGACCAGGCCCTGTGGGACATTGCGGGCAAATTCTACAACGCACCGGCCTATGCGCTGATGGGCGGTCCCGTGCGGGATCGCATCCGGGTCTACGCCCACTGGGGCATCCGGGATATGAGCGACGAGGGGCTGCGGGCCTCCCGCGAGCGGCTGGAAAAACTGCAAAAAAGCGGTTATACCGCCTACAAATCCGGGCCGGGAGGCAAATGGCGCGCCCACGAGCCGCCCGCGGTCATCGACGACTTTGTAAAGAAAGCCTACCTCATGCGGGAGTGGGTGGGGCCAGAGGTGGAACTCTGCTTCGACTTCCACGGCAAGATGACGCCGGGATTGGCGATTGAAATCTGCCACGAACTGAAGGGGATGCGCCCGATGTTTGTGGAAGAACCCGTGCCCCAGGAGAATGTGGACGCACTCAAGCAGGTCTCGGATCACGTGCCGTTCCCCATCGCCACCGGCGAGCGGCTGCTCACCCGCTGGGCCTTCCGGGAGGTCTTCGAGAAGCAGGCGGTCAGCTACATCCAGCCCGATGGCTCCCACGTGGGCGGCATCAGTGAACTGAAGCGGGTGGCCAATATGGCAGAGGTCTACTACATGCACATTATGCCCCACTGCGCCATCGGCCCGGTGGCCCTGGCCGGGTGTATGCAGGTGGATGCGGTGGTTCCCAACTTTCTGGTCCAGGAGCAGGTGGATTTCAGCCTGGGTGCAGGCCTGCTGGTGGAGGATTGGCAGGTCGTCGACGGGCACATCGAACTGCCCACCAAACCAGGGCTGGGCTTTGAGATCAACGCCAGCGAGGCCGAGACCAATCGGGACGAGTACACCGAAGAGTTGGGCGGCGAATTCTTCTACGAACAGGACGGCAGCGTAGCCGACTGGTGAGTACGAGAAGTCGTAGGGGCACGATATATCGTGCCCCTACGACTTCTCGTTTAGAAGGGCAACCCGAAGGCCCAGCACTTCTTAATTGCCACCTTCCCCTCCATCTTCCCGCCGGACATCTTCTCGATGCTGGCCGGGGTGAAGCCGCCGACTTTGCCTGTCCAACTCCCGTCGGTGTCGGTCTCCACTTTGAAGGCCCCCGCGCCCACATTCGCTTTCAGCTTGCCGTTGAAACAGTCCAGGTCCATCTCCCCGGCCAGCCCCAGTTTGATGGGGCCGACGCTCGCGCCCACCTCAGCGATGACCCGGGTATTGCCCGCAGGCTTGCCATCCCGATCCCGGGGCACGCCCTCCATCAGGTCGAACTCAGCGCCACCGCCCACACCCACGCCCCCTTCGGCGCAGATAGCCATCGTCTTGGGATCGCTGGGTTCCCAGATGATCGACGCACCGCCGCCCACACCCGCATAGGCAGAGAAGCCCAGCTCGGCCAGTCCCAGCGGGTCCCGGCGACCCACCGGATCGTTGCCCGCATAGGCGTAGAGATTGCGGCTGCTCCCCTCAAAGGCCAGGGGGTCACGGGCTGTCCAGCGCCCCGCGGCCGGGTCGTAGTCCCGCCAGTTGAAGTAGAGCAGCCCGGTGTCGCCGTCGGCCAGACCGCCGCCGAAGCCGATGGGCAGATCGAAGCCCGGCGCGCTGTCGCTGATGGGCAGGCCAAAGCTGTCGTAGACCATTTGTTTGACCGTCGCGCCCGCGGCGTCCGTCACCAGCCGGGGTGTGCCCACCTGATCCGTCAACACATAGAAACGGCTGCCCTGGCGTTCCAAAGCGACGAGCAGACCGCCCTCGTCGTAGAAGAGCCAGGTGACCACCCCGGCCTCGTCCTGCACGGCTGTCACCCGGTAGGGGTTGGACAGATCGCTGTAGAAGAAGTGACGGCTTCCGCCCGGCGATGTGCGCGCCACCCGCCGGTTGAGCGCGTCGTAGCGATACCCAATCGTCTTGCCGTTCACCACTGCCTGGAGCAGCTCGCCCCGCACGCCGTAGGTGAAGGTGTCGTTGCCCCGCTGGGCCAGGAAGCCGTCGGCGTTGAAACTGTAGGCCACCCCGCCCAGTTGGGTTAGTCGGTCTTGCCCGTCGTAGATGGCGTTGACCGTCGGCTGACCGGCCAGGCTGCGGCTTAGCCGGTTGCCGTTGGCGTCGTAGGTGTACTGCTCGGTCACGGCCCCGTTGCGGCTGACCTGCACCAGTTGGCCGTTGGCGTCGTAGGTGTAGGCGACGGTCGTAAAGTCATTGCCTGCAATTTCAGTCACACTGGCCAGCCGTCCGCCGCTGTCATAGGCGTAGGTGAAGTTGCCCAGAGAGACATTCGCCACCGTTCCGTTACGGTTGGAAAGGCGTCGCAGGTTGTCGTACTGGTAGTCCAGGCGCAGGGCGTCATCCCGGATGGCGCTGACCGCGCCCTGTGCTGCGTAGCGTTCCCAGCGGAAGGGGCCGACCTGCACGGGCAGGTTGTCCCGGTTCCACGCCATCGGCAATTCCAGGCTGCTGTTGCCGACGGTCCAGCGCTGGCTTTGCAGCCGGAAGCCAGTGGTGTAGGAGTAGACGAAGCTGGCCGGGGCCAGACCGCCCACGTCCACCCGCAGGGGCAGGCTGCCGTCGTAGACCGTTTGCAGGCTATGGGTGGGGCCACCCGCGGGGGTACGGCTCATCCCGACAGTCTGGCCGGTCTGGGCGTCGTAGCTCATCTGGCCGCTGTCGTAGCCGGTGGTGCTGGTCGCCAGCCGTCCAAAGGGGTCGAAGCCAAAGGTGCGCTGACCGCCCCCCGCCAGTGTCTCCCCGCTCAGACTGCCCTCGCTGTTGAAGCTGCGGGTCAGGCTGCCCGACTGGCCGCTGATAGAACGGCTCGCTTCGTCGCCCACCGGATTGTAGCCAAAGCTGTGCACAGTGCCATTGGGCAGTGTCACGCTGACCAGCCGCCCGTTGGCGTCGTAGGCGTAGCGGTAGGACTGGCCGCCGGGCAGTTGTGATCGGGTCACCCGGCCCGCGGTGTCGTTCTCGTAGAGAATGGCGCGCCCGGCCCCATCCGTCTGGCTGACCAGCCAATTTTGCTCGTTGTAGCTGTTGGTCAGGGAAAGTTCGCCCTGGGCCACTTTTGCCAGCCGTCCCCGCCCGTCATAGCTGTAGAGGATCGGCTCGACGCTACTCTCATCGCCCATCTGCCAGCGCACAATCTGCCCTTTGTCGTCAACCGTCACGACCGACTCTTGGCCCTCTGCGCTGACATTTGTATAGGTGCGGGTGGCACTCTCGTAGGTCACCGACGAGCGGGAACTCGACCAGCCGCCCTCCTGCTCGCTGGTCTCTGTGCTCAGGAGCGCAAAGCTCATCGGGTTGATGCGGCTCAGGTCAGTGGCACTCTTTGTGGTTGTTGTCTCCCGCACCAGCCCGCCCGGTGTGGTGACAATCTCCTGCGCGATGTAGGGCGCTGTCATCCCCCAGCGGGGGTCCGCAGCCACCGTCGATGTGATACGGGTTCCGTCGGCCAGCAGTTGGACGCGGGTGCGGTCCGGCTGCACCAGCAGCGTAAAGGCTGTGCCGTCGGGCTGGACCACCTGTCGCCGGTTTTCGCCGCTGGGCAGACCGTCCATCAGATAGGTGGTGACCAGTCCGCCTTTGCTGGTGACGGTGACGGTCAGCGCGCCCGCACTTTCCACACGGGCCAGGGTCTTCTCTTCGCCGTTGGGCCGCTGCACCTTCACCAGCCGTCCGTCCGCGGCGTAGCTGTAGCGGGAAGTTTGGCCGCCGGGTTGGATGAATTCTGCGATCAGCCCGCCTGTGGCGTAGTTCATCGCGTAGCGCAAGCTGAGAGCTTGCGCTACACTGCTCAGAAAGCCTTCGCCGTTGAGCGCCAGTGTCGTGCGCTGGCCGCCTGGCGCCACAATCCCTGTGGGCAGGCCGTTGCTATCCCGCTCGATTGTCGTCGTATTGCCATAGGCATCTACCGCAGCGGAGAGACGGCCAGCGGCGTCGTAGACAAAGCGCACCCGCAGGCTACCGGTCACCCCGTCCCGCGTGGCCAGGTGGCGGCCAAAGCGGTCGAATTCGTAAAGCTCGCCCCCGTCCGCCGAGGGCAGGACAAACTCGCCCACGCCGAAGCCGGGCAGGGGAGAGACCAGCTTGCGAATCTGATAGCGGCCATCGCCGAAGTAGAGAACGCCGTCCGGGCCGATCTCCATCCCCCGACTGTGGCCGCCGATGCAGGCTGACAGGGCCGCCTCGCCGCTCTTGCCCAGAGAGAAGCCGCAGCCAGTTGTCCGGCCTGCGATCACTTCCATATCGCCGTTGCCGTCCACCCGCCAGATGCGCAGGGTGTTGCTCAGGCTGCTGTCGCTGAAGACGTAGACAGTGCCCGCCCGATCGGTCGCCACCTTCACCGGCTGGCCGATCCCCATCTGGCTGGCCGGGCCGTTGGGCACGCCGTTGTCGTCCTGGCCGTTGCCAGCGAAGCGGGTGAGCCGACCGTCGATGCCCAGGCGCAGCACCACTTTTTCCACGGGGAAGGCCAGATACATCGCACCGTCCGGGCCAAAAGCCAGGCCGTAGACCCGGCCAATATTGACATCTGTGGCGGGCAATCCCTCCCCAGCCAGGGCTGGATCGGTCATCAGTTTGTCGCCGCCGCCCACGACAGTCGTCACAATGCCGCTGGGATCGATCTTGCGCACGCGGGCCTTCCAACCGTTGACGCCGCCCGCCCGCTCGGAGAAATAGATGCTGCCGTCCGGCCCCAGCACCAGTTCGATCAGTGCGGTCAGCCGAGCCTGGCTGGCCGGGCCACCGTCGCCGCTCTCCGTGGCTTTGTAGTCGTAGTTGATCCCAGCAATCGTACTGATGATGCCGTTGGGATCGATCTTGCGGATGTAGCCCGCAGGATAGTTGTTGCCTGTGGTCAGGAAGTAGAGTGAGCCGTCCGGGCCGGTCGCCAGCCCGTTGATTTCGCTGCCCAGGGTCGCCTCCAGGGCTGGGCCGCCGTCACCGCTGGGGTCGCCCCGGTTGCGGTCTTTGCCCGCGTAGGTGTGGATGATTCCCTCCGGATCGATTTTGACGATGTGGTTGCGGTTCAGCCCGGTGTAGGCGAAGATCGAGCCGTCCGGGGCCAGGGCGATGTCGCCCAAATAGTCCACATCCGCTTCCACCGCTGGTTTGCCCTCGGCCTCCGGGAAGCCGACAGTACCCGGCCCGCCTGCCAGCGTCACCGCCATCAGCCCCAGCGCGTCTGCGCTCTGGCGTGTGCCGTCGCCCCGGTAGAGCACCCGCTCCTGGGGGTCGTAGGCGTGATGGACATTCAGTGTCCAGCCGCCCAGCCCGGCACTGGCACGAGCATCCCAGGAGCCGATGGCCCGGTAGACGGTCTGGCTCACGCCGATGCCACAGAAGAAGTGGGCTTTGTAAATCCACTCGAAGTCGGTGTACTGATTCCACGCGCCCACCAGTTGATTGCCACAGGAGGCACGGCCATTCCAGTAATTGGTATCGCTGGGCAACTGGCCGAAGCTGGACTCGAACTCCGCCGCGGCCGGGTAGTATTTGAGGGTATAGATGTATGTGACGGTAATTCGGGCCACTGGCCGCCCGGCCATCCCCCGCCCGAAGGCATCCAGCCCGTCCCACAGGAAGGTGTAGTTGATGTTGGGCGTCACCGGAGGCAGGTCTTTGCAGGTGCGCTCGCCGGCCAGGGCCTTGTCACACCACTTCTCCTCGAAACGCCGCCCGCCGATGTCGATGGTCAGATGCACGCCCCGGATATCGGGAGGCAGCAGGGGGCCGGTGATGGGAATCTCCAGGGACTCGGCCACCTTCCAGCCGGGGACCCCGTCGCTCTGGTAGACGAGACTGTAGGGCGAACCGATCAGCGGCACGACTTCGCCGACGGTCTGGGTTTCGCAGCCGATGATCGAACCCGCCGTGCGGCAGGGGTCGTTGGGGTCTTTCCAGACGAACTCTTTGAGTTTGGGGGCCTGGGCGTCAGGCGGCGGGCCAAAGGGCCAGTTGTGGTCCCAGGGCGTGAAGTGGGGAATCTCCACCCGCCACAGTTCCTGACCTGCTGTGTAGAGGGCGGCCAGGCTGGTCCGCTCATCGTCGCTGATGCCCAGCGCGGTCAGCGGCTCGCCCGTATCCGCCGCGCCATCGCCGGTCACGTCCACATCGGCCACACCGCCGGTGATGCCGACAATTTTGATGACCCGCCCGTTTTTGGAGGGAACCCAGCGTCCGGCTTCCCGGTCGTAGTAGCCGGTGGGAACGCCGCTGCCTACGGGCGCGCCGATAAAGTTTTCTGTGTAGTTGATCAGCGGTTGGGAGAAACGTACCTCCGCGGCGTTGGCCTGCAACGCCTCGTCCACGGAAAACTCGACCGCGTAGGTGTAGCCGGAGTTGGCGGGCAGGTCGCCGGGCATAGACATCGCGCCCAGATCGCCGACGGTATATTCGGTGGCCCGCACGTTCAGGCTTGTCAGGGATTGCACGCTGCCGTCGGCCAGCACCATCGCCGCGGTGATGCCCTGCGTCACCAGCAGAGTGGCCTGGCGTGTGCCGTCCGCGTCGTTTTGGGGTGTGCCCCTGGCAATTTGGATCGGTGCGGTCGATTTCAGGTCGATGGTCGTGACCTGCTCGTCCAGTTGGGTCATCACAACCCCGTCGAGCAGAATGTACTCCTGCCAGGGCGGGTCCACGACCGTGCGCTGGACGGGCAGATAGCCACTCTTTTCCAGGTTGACGGTGAATGTGCCGCCGCCGTTGAGGGCCAGATTGAAGGTTCCATCCGCGGCGGAGAAGGTGTGGCCGAAGTCGGGCGCGCTGAGAATCGTCGCCCGCACGCCGGGGATGGGATGGCCGGCCCGGTCAAAGACCAGCCCGCGCAGAACCATCACCCGCCGAGGGTCGATGGCATTTTCGGCCACATTTTTCTGGGGTGCGTCCTCGCCGGTGTAGAGAAATTCCGCAGCATCCGCCATCGGTAGCGGTGCGCTGGATTCGTCCGCAGGGGGCGGAGGGGTGTTGCTCTGCTCCACCAGAATGCGCCCCGTGTGGAGGCTGCCCGCCAGGTGATAGGCGAACTCCCCGGCTGTGTTGTAGCTGCGGCTGTAGTTCTGCCCCGGCTGGATGTGGCCCTCGAACTGATCGGTGGGCACAAAAGCCGAGCGGCGCACGGCCACACCGGGCAGGTCCTCGTCCGCGCCAGCTACGACCAGAGGCAAAAGCAACCGGGGCGGCGGTCCGCTGCGCACGGTCTGGGGCTGGCCGGTGGCGTTCTGCCACTGGACATTCTCACCGGTTTTGATGGTCAGCGTGGCCGGGTTGAAGCCAGCGTCGGTGATGTTAATTGTGTGGACGGCAGCCAAGACCTGCCGGGTTTCAGAAAACCCGACAGGTCGCAATGGGGCCGCGGCCAGGGGTGTGATAAAGCTCTGCATCAGCCAGAGCAGCAGCAGGAGAATTGTGGCAAAGGGTCGCTGTTTCATTTCGTTCTCCTTGGAGGAAGATAAAAAATGACTTCACTGCAAAACGAGAAAATGTCCCGCGGAGGGGCAATGGCGCAGAGAAATTCAGGAGAGTAATCCGCTGCTACTCAGCGTCTATCAGTGGCTCAAATGGCTTTTTGCAGGCGAGCCATTCTTGCGTTCTATTCCTCGTCCGCATTTTTGAGCATAGAAAGCAACACAGGAATCAGCGAAGCCCAGTCCCGGAAGTGGCGCACTTCGTTGGTGGAGGCCAGGTAGATGCGGCCCCGCCATTCGCCCTTTGGATTCTCACCCTCCTCGTTCTCATCTGCGTTTTCCTCTCGCCAGATGCGCATTGTGAAGAGGTGGCTGTTTTTTTGTGACAGATCGCTTTCCATCGGCTGACTCCAGTAAGAAAAGGGACGGGAAGGGATAGACGGCGGACGGCAGACGGTGGACCACATCGCATCGCTGACGGTTGCTCCGCCGTCTGCCGTCTGCCGTCTGTGGTCAATCATTCAAAAAGACAAATGTGTCCAGGACGTAGGCGTAGAGCGCATCCATCTCCACCCAGGGCAGACCGGCCTCCGGGTCTGCGGGCAGGAATGTCAGGTCATAGAGCCGCCCGTTGTGGATGATCAGCAGGCGCTGGTTGATCTCCTGGCCCGGCAGTTTACCCACCAGCAGCGCGGGCTGGCTGTTGACTTCCACTTCTGTCTGTTCGATTTCCCCTGCGGGCAGGCTGTAGTTCATCAGAATCTGGCCCGCCGCGTCCTCCAGGCTGAGACCAGCTGCGTCCCGCACATCCACAAAGAGCCGTTCCCGTTGACCGGGGGTCGATTCCGGGCCGAGAACTGCCCAATTCCCATTTTCGCTCTCTTTGGCCTCGAAGCCGGGAGGCAGGAGCAGACAATAGCCCTGGGCCGGATTCGAGAAGAGAGTCAGGTCGCCGTAGACGGGCGGACAGCCGTTGCCCTTATCTGTCAACGGCGGGGGCGTGACGCCCGGTGTCACGCTCGGTGTCGCGCTCGGAATCGGCGTCGGATTGCTTGTCGGGTCTGGCTGGGCCAGGGCAGATTGGCAGCCGCCCAGCAGCGCCAGCAGAATCAGAAAGAAAGCCAGCAATTGCACCCTTCGGCCAATCTGATAATTGAATGGTGGGTTTGTGTTGTACACGTTCGGTATCCTTATCCTTTGAGCAGGTGATTCAGAGTATTTGGCTATCCACAGATGACACAGATGGACACAGATTTTTTCCTGCCACCTGTACCGAAAGTCCCCGGCACTTCCCCCACAACAGCGGAGTGATTGCGTCTATCGACTCGCCTGGACCGAAAGTGCCGGGGACTTTTCCTGAGTAATTGATTCTTCGAAATGCTTTAGCGAATCGTCACTGTCAGCGTGTAGTGCTGTGCGTAGTCCGACGGCGTGCCGACCCGGATGCGGTAGTCCTGGCCCAGAGGCAGGACACCTTTCCAGTAGGGATCGCCCACTTCGATGCGCTTGAAAAGCTGGCCGTCGCTCACTCCCTCCAGGGCAAAGTTGACTTCGCCCGCGGAGGTGAGTTGGATTTCCATCGTCTGTCCGGCCCGGGCCCGCAGCAGATACTCCTTGCGGGTGACGCCCTGGACAGAGCCAGCTACGGTCTTGGCAAAGGCCCCCGGCGCAAATTGGATGCGCTCAACCCCGCTACCCACTGCGCTGGCCGGTTGGGTCAGGCTGGGCAGAGCAGAGACGAAGCAGTTGCCCACTGTGTTGTCCGGGCAGACCACCCGCCACCAGGCGTCGTCTTTGGTGATGCCAGTGACGGCTCCCATCTGTCCCGCGTAAATCCGCTCGATAATCGGGTAGTTCGTGCCCGGCCCTTTGCGGATGCGCACATCGGTCAGGGCCAGAATGAACTGCACCGGCGTCTGGTCCACCAGAATCTCGTCGCTGGGGCTACCAGAGGCGACACATAGCCGCTGGCCCGCGTAGATGCGGTTGGGATTGGCAAGACCGTTCAGGTTTTGCAGCACAGTGGCCGAGACGCCGTAGCGCCGACCGATAGAATAGAGGGTATCACCCCGCTGCACTGTGTAATGCTGGCTACACGCAATTGCTGACTGGGCCTGAACTCTTCCCGGCAGAAGCAGCGCCAGGGCAAAGAGCAGCAGCAGAGCCGCTGTGGCAGGTACGGTTTTGAAAGGCTTTGTATACATTCTCTTCTCTCCTCGTAAAGGGCGAGCTTTTCAGAAAAGCTCAACTTCTATTCACTGGTTTGGTAGGTGGTCCGCTGGTTGGGACTGCGGGGGAGCAGTCTCAACCAGCGGAAAAATATCGATTTTGGGCGTGGTTCATTGGAAGGGTTCGGCATCTTACCAATTCGAGACGAGGAGTAGGCACGCCCACGTGCCGGTCGTGGTAGAATCATCGCCGCACGTGGGCGTGCTCACTCCTCTCGGTGGCTCACTCCTCACTATTTGTAAAGATCGTTTGACGGCAAAATGAACCACGCCCGATTTTGGCTAAAGAAAGAGCGAAAGCAAGCGCAGGATTCGTGCCCGCTGTTTGCGCCAGGGCGATTCGTGAATGAAGCCCACTCGGCGGAGTTTGTGCTCTTTTTCGCCCTCCCGCAGCAAGTCGCTGTAGCGGCTGTTGGCAATCTCAAAGGCAACGATTGGGTGAAGCATATCTGTATCCTCGTCTGTTTCTGGGTTGCGAAGCGAGGAAGTGGGAACAGTGCGTTCCAAATTCCTAGCCCACAACCAGCTGTCTATTGTCTGTTTGTGTGGGTGCAACTGGCCGTAGCCCGGTTGCGTACTCTTCCAGTTGGCGCAGTTCCTGTCGGTAGATGCGCCGCAGCAGGGAAGGAACGAAGAGCCGTTCCATCAAGCCCGCCAATCCCTGTTTGCGTGTCCAGCGGGTGGCAATCTCCACCTCCGTCCGGTTCTCTCCTTTGGGTCGGACCGTAAAGGTGGTAATCAGATCGTTGTCCATATCCGTCTCGGCCAGCATTCGTCCTGGCTGGGGTTCCGTAACCAGCATCCGAAAATCGGTTTCCTTGCCCAGAACACGCATCGTAGCCTGGAAGCGAGTCCCTGCGCCCCTGCCCCCTTCCAGCACCGTCAGCCCAGTAAAATAGTTGCGAGGCAGAATGTGCGGGTGCTGGTTGCGGTAGTCGGCGAGGATAGAATAGACCTTCGCCGCCGCTGCGTTGAACCTGTAGGTTTCGCTAGCAAATAATTGAGCCATTGTCAGTTTCTCCTGTGAAAAGTCGTCTGTCAGAAAATCGGCGGCGGGTTCTCTCTCGGCCCGCATCTCTATTGTGCGCCTATCCCCGTTTGTCATCCGTTCGAGCAGCCGTTTGGACCGGCGTTTATTTCAGGACTATTCCGGAAAGTTGACCCGCACCGTGCGCATCACCAGCATATAGCGCCAGTAGGGCGGTTGGTTGTCGTCGGGATCGTCCCACCAGCAGCGGGCGTGATAGGTAGCGTCGTAGGCGAAGACCGGATTGCCCGCCGGGTCCAGGGCCAGGGCCGGGGTCAGCCCATTCCACAACCCAGCGTCACAGGTGATGCCAAAGGGCACATCCCAGGCCGTCTGCAACTGGGCCGCCGTCTCCACATCCTTCTTCTGCCAGGCCGCCACGCCGGATTCGCAGTTGGCGTCGCAAGTCAGCAGCCCGACGCCGCCGGTCGATTCGTCCGCATAGGCGATGCGGGGACGGCCCTGGCTGTCGAAGCGCAGGTCCGGCTCCTGGCAGTTGTTCTTGCCCGTCTCCAGGCTGAAACGTTGCCATTGGCCCGCCTGGGCGCAGTCATCGTTGCACCAGACGTAATAGAGCCGCTCGCCGCTGCCGTCCTCCAGCGCTTTGGGATAGAAGGCGATGCGGGGCCGGTCCTGGCTGTCCAGGGCAATGTCCACACTCGGCTCCATCCCCTGGCCGCGGGGAAAGAGCAGCGCATTGCGCCAGTTGTCCCGGTTGTCACAGCCGCTGTCACACTCGAAATAGCCCAGGGCCGGTTCCTCCTGGTCAAAGGAATAGAACTCCGCCGTGGCCATGCGCGGCCGCCCATCGCTGGTGAAGGCCAGGGCCGGGTACTTCACAATTTCGTAGTCGTACTGGTAGGGCGGCTCTAACGCTTTTGTGATGAGCGTCTCCTGCCAGTTGGCTGCGTCCGTGCAGTCCGCGTCGCACTGGACATAGAATGTGCCGTAGTGATCCGGCTCCACTGTGTAGTCCGCGTCAAAGTAGACGAAGCGGGGGCGTCCCAGGTGGTCCAGGGCAAAGGAGCGCTGGGGCATATCGTCGTCGTAGACATCCAGCCCGCCCGCGGGTTTGTCCTTCGCCACCAGCGTGCCGCTCCACTGGGCTGGGTCTGTGCAATTGGCATCGCATTCGTAGTAGTGATATTCGCCGCCGCCCTGGCTGCCACCGGCCCAGGCGTGGACCAGCAGCCGGGGCTGGCCCGCGGGCGTCAGGGCCAACTGCACATCCTTCACCGCCTGGTCGGTGTTGATACCGCCCCAGCCCTTCCCGGCCAGACAATCGCTCTGGGGTGGCGGGCAGGCCAGATAGACCGCGCCCACCGGTTTGCTGCCGTCCGCGGCTTCATAGAAGCCATAGGCAATGTGAATCCCGCCAGCCGCGTCGATCTCTACATCGCTGCTGGTGGTCTTCCAGTCGGTGTTGACAAAGAATGCGCCGTGGGCGCGTACCACCGGCGCAGTTGGCGTCGGCGTTACGGTCGGCGTGGGTGTAGCGGTGGGGGTTGAAGTCGCCGTGGCCGTAGCCCCACTGCTCCCTTCCACCACAGGCAGAAAGAGCGCAACCGGCGTTGTCCCCGCATCTGCCGCGTGGACAACAGGCAGGGCAAGCCGCCCGCTCTGCAGCCCGGCCCACAGGGCACAAAATGCAAAAACGAATGCAAAATAGGGCGAAGGATGGCGTGACATTGGGCATCTCCTGATGAAACAATTTGAGGCTTTCGTCGTTCTATTCTTTGCGCTCTGGCGTCTCTGTGGCAGAGATTGGCCGACGCTGCCCAACTCTACGCCTTTGGACGTTTGGCGCTCGTTTGACCAGCCGTTTCTTTGCGCGTTTTGCCCAGCACCAACAAGCTTTTTGCCCTGGATTCCTGTATAATGGCTACTATCAATCCTGCTTCTTTTTGCAAAGAGAAACCTATGGAAACTCTTTCCATCCGCTTGCTCGGCGAATTCTCTTTTGTCTACGACGGCGCAGAAGTGCCGGGGATGCACGGAGACCGGGTGCAATCCCTGCTGGCCTGGCTGCTCCTGCATGCAGACGCGCCCCAATCCCGCCAGCATCTGTCCTTCCTCTTCTGGCCCGATTCGCCCGAATCCCAGGCCCGCACAAACCTGCGCAATCTGCTCCACACCCTGCGCCAGAGTCTGCCCGAAGCGGCGCGTTTTCTGGCTGCATCCAATCTGACCCTTCAGTGGCAGGGCGACGGTGTCTGTTTGGATGTGGACGAATTCCGCCGCCACTGCGCGGCGGCGGAAGATGCACAGAAAGCCGGTGATCTCCCGGCAGCCCGCTCGGCTTGGGAGCAGGCCGTTGCCACCTATCGGGGCGAACTCCTGCCCGGCAACTACGACGACTGGATTATTCCCGTGCGCGAGGGGCTGCGGGACGAGTACGACCGGGCGCTGGAACGGCTGATTCTGCTCCTGGAGCAGGTGGGTGAAGTGCGCGAGGCCCTGCGCTATAGCCAGCAGCGACTGCTGCAAGACCCCCTGAACGAGGCGGCTTACGTGGCCCAGATGCGTCTCTATGCCGCGCTGGGCGACCGGGCCGGGATTCGTCGGGTCTATGAACAGTGCGCCGCGCTCCTGCACCGGGAACTGGACGTGGAACCCGCCCCCAGCACCCAGAGCGCCTACGCCGACTTTCTGCGCGCCGCGCCCGAATCCGTCCCTCCCCAGCCCCGGCCCATCACACCTTCCCCCGGCGAAGCGGAGCCGCCCCCACCCTCGCGCCGGGCCGCGGGTCTGCCCGTCTATCCTATGGCGTTTGTGGGCCGGGAGAAGGAGCAGGCCGAACTGGCCCAACTGTTGGCCGATCCCAACTGTCGGCTGGCGACGATTGTGGGGCCGGGGGGTATGGGCAAGACCCGTCTGGCCACCCAGACGGCCCGGGGGCACGCTTCTGTTTTCCAGGACGGGGTCGTCTTTGTGGGGCTGTCCGGTGTGACCGACCCGACTCTGCTGGGCACGGCCATCGCCGAAAATCTGGCCGACTTTCGACCCGGCGCGGGCAGACGGGAGGAGCAACTTCTCGATTTTCTGGCCCAGCGGGAGTTGCTGCTGGTGCTGGACAATTTCGAGCAGTTGGTGGAGGGAGCCGACTTTCTCAGTCGGATTCTGCAAGCCGCCCCCCAGGTCAAACTGCTGGTGACCAGCCGGGTGCGTCTGCAACTGGCCGAAGAGTGGGTCTACGATCTGAACCGGCTGCCCCTGCCCCCGAACGACGACGCGGGCTGGGCGGATAACAGCGCGACCCAACTCTTTGTGCAGAGCGCGCGGCGGGTGCGGGCCGGTTTTGCGCCGAACAGTGCCGAACGGCAGGCCATCAGCCACATCTGCGCGCTGGTCGAGGGGCTGCCCCTGGCCCTCGTCCTGGCTGGCGCGTGGGTGCGGATGCTCTCGCCCACAGAAATCGCCCAGGAGATCGAGCGCAACCTGGCCTTTTTGGAGAGCGATCAGCGCAATGCACCGGAACGTCACCGCAGCTTGACGACTGTCTTTGAACACTCCTGGCAACTGCTGGCCGAGGAGGAGCGGGCTGTTCTGCGCCGGTTGGCCGTCTTTCGCCGGGGAGCGGATCGCCGGGCCGCGGAGTCTGTGGCCGGGGCCACCCTGACAACGCTCGCCACACTGGTGGACAATTCTCTCCTGCGCCGGGACGAGAACGGGCGCTACAGCCTGCACGAGGTGATCCGCCAGTTTTCCCTGCAAAAGTTGGAAGCCGCCGGGGAAGCGGCCCTCGTGCGGGATCGCCATCTGGCCTGGTTTGCGGATCGGGCCGAGGCGTTGGATGCTGAGCTTTTTCGGCAGCCCGAGGGCGAAAATGTGGTGCATTTTGCTGCGGATCTGCACAATCTGCGCGCGGCCCTGAGTTGGGCCTACTTCCGGGCGGACCAGCCACCGCTTGTGGAAAGTCTGCAATCGCCAACTCTGGACGAGAGCCTGCATTTGGGGGTCGTCCTGACCGCCGCGCTTGGCCGCTTCTGGTATATGCGCTCAAACTTTCAGGAAGGCTATAGTTGGCTGCGTCGGGCCTTGCGGCTGCTGGATACCAACCCAACCCGCCCGGTGGCTCCCCACCTGCGGGCGCGGGTACTCTTTGGGGTCGGCGATCTGTTGGGTGCGATTGGCGATCTGAAGCACAGCCTGCCCCTCCTCCTGCAAAGCGTGGATATGCTGCGCCAGAGCGGGGATCAGTTGCGGTTGATCCACGCCCTGCATCGCACAACAGAGGTTGGCTCCAGCCGCCCCCGGGCTGAAGTGGAAGGCTGGCTGGCCGAGAGCCTGGCTCTTACCCGCGGCCTGGACAACACCTGGCTGCTGGGGCGCACGCTATTTCAGCTTTCTATGGCCGCCCAAACCTGGGGAGAGATTGAACGGGCGGTGGCTTTTGGTCAGGAAGCGTTGCCCATTCTGCGCAGTCAGAAAGCCATCGGTTCAGTGATTGCCCAACTGAACATTCTGGCCCAGCTTGCCATCGCCCAGGGCGACGCGCCCCAGGCCATCGATCTGCTGGAAGAGGCTCTGGGACTCAGCCGGACGAGGGTGGCCAGTCTGGGCAGCCAGGCGTGGACTGTGCGCAACCTGGGCTTTGCCTACCAGTCGGCAGGGGATTTTGAGAAAGCGATGGCCTGTTATGGGGAGAGTCTGGAGATGCGCCAGCGGCTGGGTCAACTGCCCGGTGTGGCCTGGTCGCTTGAAGGGTTGGGAGAGATCGCGCTCTTGCAGGGCGAGGCCGGACGGGCTGTGCGCCTGTGGGCAGCCGCGTCCCGTCTGCGCCGGGAGAGCCACGACCAGTTGACCGATTTGGAAGAGGCACGCTTTCGCAAATGGAATGAGAAGGCACTGGTCGAGTTGGGTGAAGAAGAGCACAAACAGGCGTGGGCCGCAGGGGATTCTCTGACATTGGAGCAGGCTGTGGCCGATGCCCAAGGGCAGCGAAGTGGGCGGAAGCTCTCGGTTTTGTGATAGAATGAATGGACTGTCGGGGCAGATGAAAGGAGCATCCCAATGAGTGAATTCCAATACTACGAATGGCAGACTATCGACCGTCGCCTGACGCCCCAAGAGCAGCGGGAAGTAGACAAACTTTCCAGCCACATCGACGTAACCGCCACCTACGCCCAGGTGGACTACAGTTGGGGCGACTTCAAGCACGACCCAAAGAAAGTGCTGGCCGACTATTTCGACGCCTTTTTCTACCAAGCCAATTGGGGCAGCAAACAGTTGGTGTTTCGCTTCCCCGCCCGTCTGCTGGACGCCAGCGCGGTTGAGGCTTACTGTCTGGACGACTATATTTCGCTGGAACGAATGGGCGAATACTACATTCTGGACATCGAATTCAATGACGAAGATGGCCTGGATTGGATCGAACCTGGCGGTGGATTGAGCGGGCTGTTGCCCCTGCGCAACGCCATTTTGCAGGGCGATTACCGGGCACTCTATCTGGCCTGGCTGCACGGGACCAGCCTGCAATTCGAATGGGAGCCGGATGAGGAGTTGATGGAGCCACCCTTGCCGCCGGGTCTGGACAAGCTGGATGCAGCGCTGAGCAACTTCGTCAATTTCTTTGAGATCGACGAACATCTGATCCAGGCCGCAGCCAAAGGTGGGCCATCGATGCCCGCAATACCCACCCCGCAACAATTGGGCAAAGCCATCGGTCAATTGCCCCGGGCCGAATGCGACGACTTTCTCCTGCGTCTGCTGCAAGGCGAAGCGCTGGTGCAGATGGATTTGCAGCGGCGGCTGGAAGCATTGCTCGGTGGTGCGCGTTCTGGTGACTCTCCAACCCGTCGGAGATTCAGTGAACTGTTGGAGGCCCGAGACGCGGCAGAAAAAGCTGAGAAGCAGCGCCGCGCCGCGCTTGCCGCCGAGCGGAAGCGGCAACGGTTGGAGGCATTGGACGGTCAGCAGGACGCCAAATGGACAGAAGCGCTCCAGTTGATCGAAGCAGGCAAAGCCAAAGCCTACGACGAAGCTGTGGCGATTTTGCGCGATCTGGGCGATCTGGCCGAATACCAGAACCGGACCGCCAGCTTCCAGTCGCAGATACAAAAAGTACAGGAACAGTACAGCCGTCGCTCTGCTCTGCTCGATCGTCTGCGTCGGGCCGGGCTGGGATAAAAGGAGTGAACCAATGCAAGCTTTTCCTCTGAACGATCTGCTGACTGCCCGATCCACATCGGGCAAACTTTACCACGAATTTCTGCGTGTCCCCGCTATGAGTGCGGGCATCTACGAACTGGCCGCGGGCGCGACGGACCCGCAAAATCCCCACGCCCAGGACGAAGTTTATTACGTCATTGCTGGGCGCGCTCACATCCGCGTGGGCGACGAGGAGCGCCCGGTCCAGCCCGGCGACACGATTTACGTGGCCGCACAGGTCCCCCACAAATTTCACACCATCACCGAAGACCTGACCCTTCTCGTCTTCTTCGCGCCGGCAGAAGGATGACAAAATGACAGGATAAATGTCGTTGACACCGGACACTCGACACCTGTAACTTTCCACCTACCACTTTGGAGTCCCCTCTTGACCAAATACGCCTATTTCCACAACGCAATTGTCCCCATCGAACAGGCCAAAATCTCGGTGATGACCCAGACCTTCAACTACGGCACGGGCTGCTTTGGCGGCATCCGGGGCTATTGGAATGAGGAACGGGAGACCCTCTACGTCTTTCGCATCCGGGAACACTTCATCCGCTTTCTCAACAGCGCCAAGATGTTGCTGATGAAGTTGGACTACACGCCGGACGATCTGGCCACGATTACCGTCGATCTGCTCAAGGCCGAGGGCTGGCGACAGAACTGCTACGTCCGCCCCGTGGCCTACAATGGGGACGAGACAATCGCCGTGCGTCTCCACGACCTCCACGCCGCGGTGACGATTTTCACCATTCCCCTGGAAAACTTCCTACCCACCGAAGGGCTGCGGGTGGCGACCAGCAGTTGGCGACGCGTGGACGACACAGCCATTCCCGCCCGGGGCAAAATCATCGGCAGCTATGCCAACAGCGCACTGATTAAAAGCGAGGCCCAACTCAACGGCTTCAACGATGCGATTGTGCTGAACCAGGACGGCCACGTGGCCGAAGGCAGCGCGGCCAACTTCGCCATCATTCGGGACGGCGTGCTGATCACTTCGCCCATCGAAAGCAACATTTTGGAAGGCATCACCCGCCGCTCAATCCTGCATCTGGTTGAGGCTGAGATGGGCCTGCGGGTGATCGAACGGCCCATCGACCGCAGCGAAGTCTATCTGGCCGACGAAGCCTTCTTCTGCGGCACTGGCGCACAGGTAGCCCCGATTGTCTCTGTCGATCACCGGGCGATTGGCAACGGCGCGGTCGGGCCACTGGTCAAGGAATTGCAGTCGCTCTTTTTTGGCATTGTGCGCGGGCAAAACGAGAAATATATGGACTGGCTGACGCCGGTGAAGAATTGATGATGGGATGCTGAGGTGATGGGGAACGCACGCCATCACCTCAGCATCCCATCATCCCACTTCGTTAATTGCTTCCCTAGAAAGGAAAATCACCCTATGGCATCCCCTATTGTCGCCCACGGACTCGAAGGCGTCATCGCAGGCAGCACACGCTTGAGCCGGGTCAACGGGCAAGCCGGCGAATTGATTATTGCCGGTTATCCGTTGGAAGAGATCGCGGCCAACGCATCCTTCGAGGAGACGACCTTCCTGCTTTGGAATGATCGGCTACCCAACGCCGCGGAATTGGCTGACTTTCAAAAGCTACTGGTCTCTCTGCGCGCTCTGCCCGACGCAACCCTCGATCTGTTGGCTGCCGTGGCCGCGGAGAAGACGCCCCCAATGGACGCCCTGCGCATGGCCGCGGGCACACTCTCGTTGGGCAGCGTGGAAGGTGACACAAACGAAGCGGCCGCGCTGGTGGCCCGCTTCCCGACGGTTGTGGCGGCCTATTGGCGGCTACTCCACGGTGCGCAACCCGTAGCCCCGGACCCGGCCCTGGGCCACGCGGCCAACTATCTCTATATGCTCAACGGTGAACGCCCGACCGCGGCCCAGGCCAGGGGTGTGGAAACCTATCTGAACACAGTCATCGATCACAGCTTCAACGCATCCACTTTCACGGCCCGAGTGATCACCTCCACCGCTTCCGATCTGGTCTCGGCCATCACCGGCGCAGTGGGCGCGCTGAAGGGTCCCCTGCACGGGGGCGCGCCCGGACCCGCACTGGATATGGTTTTTGAGATCGGTCAGGCGGATCAGGCCGAGAGCTATCTGCGGGCTAAGTTGGAACGGGGCGAGCGGCTGATGGGCTTCGGCCATCGGGTCTATAAAGTGCGGGACCCGCGTGCCGATGTGCTTTCGGCGGCGGCGGAGAAGATGTATCGGGCCGGTGGGGATATGCAGTTGTACGATTTGGCTCGCTCAGTGGAGGAGACCGCCGTGGCGCTGCTGGAGGAGTACAAACCGGGGCGCAATTTACAGACGAATGTGGAGTTCTACACTGCGCTTCTGTTGCACGGCCTGGGGTTGGAGACGGCCCTCTTCACGCCCACTTTTGCTGTGGGCCGGGTGGCCGGGTGGACCGCCCACTGTCTGGAGCAGCGGGCCGAGGGACGGCTCATTCGCCCGGGTTCGGACTATCACGGCGGGTTGGGGAGAGAGTGGGTAGCGGTTGGCGAGAGGGCTGGCTAATGAAAAATCTACCCAAACTCTACGGACCCTACGGCAGCGCGGCCATCGCCTATGCCGAGCAGTTTCCGGCCTATGGCGTCAACGCGGCCTGGTTTCATATGTTCGATGCGGATGCTTTCGAGGCCTGTGCCCAGGCTGGCATCGCGGCTTGTGTGGAGTTCAAAGTCTTCCGCGCCGACTTTGCCCAGCACCCGGACCTGATACCGATTGGTATGGATGGGAAACCCATCCGCTATGGCCGGCTGGTGCAGGGCGTCTGTCTGTCGAAAAAGTGGTTTTTGGACTATACGGAGGAGAATCTATTGGCCGGGGTGCGGGCCTTCCAGCCCACAGGCATCTGGCTGGACTATCTGACCGGCGCGGGCTGGTTCGAGGAGCCGGAGCCAGATTTGCAGGAGCACTGTTTCTGCCCCGACTGCATCGCTGACTTCTGCAATGCCACCGGCATCGACGCCACGACACCTGCCGAAATTCTCGCCAATTACCAAAGCGCCTGGACCCGTTACAAATGTGAACGGGTGGCCGCTTTCGGCGCGCACTACGCGGGAATCATCCGCAGCCATCTGCCTGGATGCGTCATCGGCGCGTATATGTGCCCGTGGACACCCGCCGAGTTCGACGGTGCCCTCACCCGCATCTTCGCCCAGGACTACGCGCTCTTAGCCCCGTCCATCGATATTTTCACGCCGCTGATTTATGTAAAAAAGAGCGGGCGCAGCGCGGCCTGGGCGCGGGAAGTGCTGGAAGCCGCGCCCGGCTACATTCCTGCGGATCGACCGGTGCAACTGATTCTCGACGCGCTGGATTTTCCCGGTAGCCTGCACGAGACAGTCGCTTCCACCACGCCCAGCCACGGCTTGCAAATGTTCTCCGGTGCGGACATCTTCCGCGACCCGGCCAAAGCTGCCATCTTCGCCGCAGCCCTGGAAGAGATGCAGAGAGCAAACAGTGAGGGCTGATTGATTGCCACCCAACCCGGCGTTCGGCCCTGGAAATCCACGCATCTGCGCCCTACTCCCACAGGCCGTCCACCACATAGATTACCCCATTGGTCGCCTCAATCGGCCCTGCGATCACCGGCACACCGTTGACTGTAAATCCCTCCGCGCCATCCGGTTCCAGTCGGAGCAGACCGTTGGTGAGGGTCGCTACATTTTTGGCCCGTGTCACCCACTCCGGGCTGAGACGGCCACTGACCACATATTTCGACAACAGCCCCAAAGCCCGGTCCGGCTCGATGAGCAGTTCATCCTGGGTTTCGTAAGGCAAGTCATCAAAGGCCTGGTTGGTGAAGGCAAAAAGGGTAAAAGAGCCAGAGCCGGCCAACGTCTCGGCCAGGGGTGTCTGCCGCAGCAGGTCCCGAAAGGCCTGGAGCCTGCTCTCGCCCGCGGCCACGTCCAGCAGATTGTCAGAGACAGGTGGGCCGCTGGCTGGCACTCCGCTGGCTGGAGCGTCACTGGCGGGCGGGCGGGATGTCTGGCTGGCAGGGCTGGATGAGGGGATAACAGGCGCAGGAAGCCCAGTGATCGGCGGCAAAATCAGCCGTTGACCGCTGACCAGTCGATTGCAATTGAAGAGGCCATTGGCCGCACAGATCGCCGCATAATAGCCCCGATTTCCATAGACGGCCTGGGCAATCGTGCCCAGTGTGTCGCCGGGTCGGACGGTCCACAGGGTGCTGCCCTGGCCTGGAAGCCAGCGGGGTTGGCTCGGCACAGCCTGGGCCTGCTGCCCTTCGTCCACCAACACACTGTTCTGCACAGTCAGCCGATAGCCAACGGAGAGCGCGTGTACGTGCTGGTTGACGACGAGCATATAGCGTTCCAGAGGCTTCTCAATGCGTGTCACCCAGACCGGCACGTCGTCCCGATAGATCATCTCGCCTGCGGCCCGGTTCGGCTCGAACTCCGGGCGTGCGCCGCTGATCTCCTGGGTGCGGAATTGCTCCTCATCGAAAACCCAAAAGTTGAAGCTGTCCAGCAGGAGAATCTGCTCCGCGGGATCGTAGACCATTTCGATGATTACAGGCAGGTTTGTGTCCACCACTTCCAGGGTGAAGAAGTCCTGGGCGTAGCGGGCGTCCAGCAGGCCGCGCACAGTCGAAGCGCGCAGGGGAGGCAGGGGCGTGGGTGTGGGGCGCGGAATCGGTGTGGGGCCAGGCACAATCAGCAGCGGATACACTTCGCTGTCCGCACCGCTGGCCGGGCCGGGCGCGCTGCCGCCAATCACCTGTCCGCCGCTGTCGCTGAAGCCACCGTTGGCAGCTTGCAATGTATAGCCCATGGGCACAATCGAATCGTTGTAGACTATCACATAAAACGTGTCGGAGATGGGTGCGCCGATAGTAGCCTGCAAGCGTCGCCCTTCGCCGGGCAGCCGGTCCCCCGCGGCTATACTCACCGCGCCGGGAAGTTCGCCGTTGCGGTAGCGGTCGTAGCCGATCTGGTCAAAGACAAAGAAGCCGGAATTGTCGTCCAGTTCCCAGCGGCCCTGGGGTGAGTATTCGAGTAAAATGACTATTGGCTTGGCCGGGTCCCAGGCGGAGAGGGTAAGGGTGTGGCGGGCATAGGGGCGGTTGAGCGAGCCGCGCACCAGCGCTTCGCCGGTCACGGGGGATTGGGCCAGCAGGTTAGACGGAAATAAGCAGAACAGGGCGGCAAACAACCCAAGCAGGTATACGCTTAATCGACAGGAAGTTCTTCCGATGGGCGGAGTGTTCATGCCATCCTCGCATTTGCCCGGCTACGCCGCACCGTCCACCAGAGCCAAATCCCGGCGGGCACGAGATTGAACCAGAACATCAGCCAGAGGGTAGCAGAGATGCCCAGATGGTCCAGCGCGATGCCGGTCCAGGCGGCACCGATGGCCGAGGCCAGGGCAAAGATGGCGAATTCGGTAGCGAAGACCCGTCCACGCACGGCAGCCGGCACGTTCTGTAGCAACAGTTGGGTGGCAAAGACCCAGACCACTCCGCCGCCAAAGCCCCGCAGAAACATCCCCAGATTGACGCTGTAAAAATCCGCCAGGGGTGCCAGGATCAGCAGACCGACCGACGTCAGCCCATAGAAAATCGTAATCGACTGGCGCAGGGGACCGTCCCGATCCCCACTCCACCAGCGGGCCACAATCGGCCCCATTCCCGTGCCAATGCCAAAGACGGTCAGAAATATACCCAGACTCAAGCTGCCCCCTTCACCGATCACAAAGACCTGCTCGGCAATCGCCACCTGCACCACATTGAAGCCCCCAGCCACAGCCAGGGCAATCGCCCCCTTCTGGCAGGCAATCATCAGAATGTCCCGCTCCCGGTTCAGATAGCGCAACCCCTCCACATACTCGCCCAGGGCATCGCGGATACTTTTGCCCTGGCTTTTCTGCGTGGGCTGGGTTCGATAGCCCACCCGCCAAATAAAGAAGGCAGAGAGAAGGAATGTCACAGCGTCCAGGGAAAAGGAGGTGTAGACGCCCCACGTCCCCGCCACCAGACCGCCAAGCGCTGCGCCAAAGGCCAGCATTACCGACCAGGTGGCAGAGATGAGCGCGTTGGCCGCGCCCAGCCGTTGGGGAGAGACCACATCGGGCAGAATGGCATTTTTGGCCGGGTCAAAGAAGCCGCTGACGCCCAGTTGCAGCGCGGTCAGCACATAGAGCAGCCAGACCATCTCGGCGCTGCGCACCAGCAGAAAACAGAGGACAATCCCAGCCCGCGCCAGATCGGCCACCACCAGAATCATACGTCGGTCATAGCGGTCGGCTACCACACCGGCCAGCGGGCTGACCAGAAACGGGGCCAGCATCCGCACCACAAAGAGGCCGCTGATGGCCACCCCAGAGCCGGTGAGGGTCGCGATCAGTGCAGCCGAACCGATCAGATTGAACCAGTCTCCCAAGAGACTGACAACCTGGCCCAGCCAGAGATTGCGAAAGTCCGGGTTGGCCCGGATCAGTTCGACGTATTGATTGGAAGAGCGGGCAGTCGTTTGGGACATAGCAGATGATAAAAGGATAAAGGGTTGAGGGAATGGATGAATGTGGGCTGCTCATCCCGTCACCCCTTCCCTTAAGGCGTCGGTGGGGAAAGCACCTGGTCAATCGTGTAGATCATTCCGTTGCTGGCGCTGATAGACGTTCCGCTCACCTGCGCGCCGTTGACCAACAGATCGCCGTTGGCCGTCCGTTCTGCCCGCACAGTCGAGCCTTCCAAAGTGGGGAGTTCGACCGCACCGGTCAGAGCGCTGGCATCAAAGGATTGGAGCAGGACGTGATAGGAAAGAATTCGCTCCAACACCTGCTTGTTTTCCATCCACATATCCAGGCTCGTCTCCAATACCGGGGCAAACGCAGCGTCGGATGGGACAAAGAGTGTGAAGGGGCCATCGGTCTCCAACAGCGCGAGCAGGCCCGTCGAATTCCACAAAGAGAGAAAGACGCTCTTGTCATTCGTCCCTTCCAGGGTGGGGACCACACCCACACTGCTGGTCTGCACAGCGACAGACGGCGCAGTTGCCTCCGATTGAGACGGGGCGCTGGCCGCGGCAACGGACGTAGCAGCCTGGGCGTTGCTGCCACCGGGCAAGCGCAGAACCTGGCCGACGCTTACGACATTGCAGTCACCCAGCCCATTGAGGGCGCAAATCTCCTGGAACCGCTGAAAGTCGCCGTAGAGCTTCTGGGCAATCGTTCCCAGAGTGTCGCCGGCAGCCACTGTATAGCTGTCGCCGACCGGGCCGGGGGCAGGCGCAGCCACATTCTGCGCGGACGCCACAGGGCTGCGTTCCTGGGTTGTGGTTGCAGCCGTGCCGCTTAGCTGGGCCACAGGTGGGGTGCGTAGCTGCTGGCCCACTTCAATCAGATTGCAATCCCCTATGCCATTATAACTACACAGACGGCTATAGAGCGACAAATCGCCATAGAGCGTCTGTGCGATAAGCCCCAGCGTGTCGCCCGCCTGGACTGTGTAAATCGAGTCTCCCCCCGTCTCCCGGCTCGCAGCTACGCTCTGGGTCTGGGCAGGCTTCGGCTGGGCTGGCTGCGGCTGGGCCGGCCGTGGTTGAACCTGTGCCGGGGCAGGAGCCACGGAACTGGCCGCCGGAATCGCGGCTGGTTCCTCCGCGGGCTGGCTGGGCGGGATTGCTTCCCCAGGAAAGCCACCATTTTCCACGGACAGACGGAAGTGCATGGGGATGTCTGTGTCATTGTAGATCACAACCGTATATTCCCCGGATGGCTGGTCGATCACAGCCACCAGTTCATTGGCCGCCCTGTCGGATGTCTGGCTGCCCGCGGCCAGATTATTATCGAGCAGACTGCCACCTGCAAAAAAGCGGCGCAACCGGTCCCCATCCAACACAAAAAATCCGGATCGGCGGCGTAGTTCCTGCTGATCCTGGGGATCAAACGCCATTACAACCCGCATAGGCTGTCCCGGAATCAACGGCTGCACGGCTATATAGCGCTTATCCAGCGTGAGCGTGCCTTGAACAACCGCGTCCTCGGCGAATAGGGACTGGGCGGACAGGGGCCGGGCGGCCAGGTTGCGGAAAGGCAACAGAGTGGCAACCAGACACGCGACAAAAAGGAGAACCAATTTTGACTGCGCCATAAGACAATCGACCTTTTTCTATTTTTGTTTTATTTTGGTTCAACCGGATTTTGTGCGGTTGAACCGTTTGATTCAGTACATCTATTTTGATTTTGCCAGCCCAACCACATCCAGACTGCCCCAGACCGAACACTCATTCGTCCAGCGCTTGCGCAGACTGGTGTCGATCTGTCCGGAGGCCAGGGCGGCTTCTGTTTCGGCGCTGCAACGCAACTCCACACCGAAGCTGTGGGTGGTGCGTCCGGCGTCGCTGATGCGCGCCCGCAGATTCTTCAGTCCTTCCACCGCGGCGTGGATTTCCGCGTCCACCCGATCCCCCCGGCGCAGCGTGCCCTCTTCGCCGTCGGCTTTGCCGTCCTGCAGCCGCAGCAGACGCCAACGCCAGGTGATGGGGTCCCGCTCCTCCTCCTGAATCGCCAGCACATTCAGGGCGAAATCGGCTTTGCTGGTCAGGGCCTCTTTGTAGAATCGATGCACATCCCCAAAGGTACGGCTGAAACGGGCCGGGGGCAAGTCCTGGCGAACCTGGCGGCCATAGCTTTTGCTAGTCAACCGCTCGTCCAGAATTGCCACCACCCCTTTGTCATCCGTGCGGCGGATCAATCGGCCAAAGCCCTGTTTCAGGGCCAAGCCCATCAGCGGCAGCATATATTTGCCAAAGCTGCTGCCCTGGGCCGCCTCGTCCAGCACTTTCATACGCGCGCTGTGCAGGGGATCGCCGGGTGTGGGGAAGGGCATTTTGTCCAGCACCACCAGACTCAGATCGTCGCCGGGCAGGTCCACCCCTTCCCAAAAAGATTTTGTCGCCAACAGCACACTGTGGGGCGTCTCTTTGAACCACTCCAGCAGCGCGTCCCGGGGATAGTCGCCCTGGGCACGGATGGGCCAGACACTCTGGGCCAGGTCTTCGCGCACGTGCTGCAAGCCATTCCAATTGGTAAAGAGACAGAGCGCCCGTCCCCGGCTGGCCTCCAGCAGTCGCTCGATCTCAGCGGAGACTGCATTGTAGTAGACATCTTTGGCCCGCCAGTCGTAGGCAGGCAGGGAGGGCTGGTATAGCAGGGCCTGGCTGGGATAGTCGAAGACCGTATCCACCACCAGATCGATGGAGTCTTCCTCCACACCGCAGCGGGCTTTGAAATGCTCGAAGTGGCGGTCGGTGGCCAGGGTGGCGCTGGTGCAGATGACTGTCTTTTCTTCCAGCCCGAAGAGATATTCCTTCAGGAGACCGGCGGGGTCGATGGGCGCGGCGTGCAGACGCAGGCTGATGCGCTGTCCCCGCACCCGCTCGGCGTAGCGCACGATCCTCTCGTCATTTTTGCTGGTTGCCACCGCCTCCAGTTTGGCATAGAGCGAACCCAACCCTTCCAGGGCCAGATCGTAATGGGCCTTGGCCTCGGCGTTGGGGTCTTTCGGATCAGGCGTGGGAGCGGCTGGCTCGTCGGCCTTCTGGTAGGGATTTTTCGTCCGCATCTCGTCCTGCAGGGCCTTGACCTGACCGGCCAGTTTCTTCAGTCCTTCCAAATCCGATTCGACACGAAAGACATTGTCATTGCTCTGCTGATCCGCCTCGGAAAAGGCGAGGAGGCTCTGCATGCGCAGTTCGTCCAGCCGGTCCGCGTCCACGTGCTCTTTGAAGGTGTTGCGGGCCAGGAGTTGGGTCAGCGCGTAGTCGCTCACCTCCACTTCGTAGACAGAAGTGGCCGTAGACTCCAACTGATGGGCCTCGTCCACTATATAAATCGAACCTTCGGGCAGAATGCCGTAGCCCATTTCGCCCAATTGCAGGGCGGTGAGGAGCAGGTGGTGGTTGGTGATCAGTACCTGAGCCTGGCGGGCTTTGTCCCGCATAAAGTTGACGAAACAGGCGTCGTGGAAGTGGGGACAGTTGCGGTGGATGCAGTCGTCCGGGTAGCTGACCAGCCGGGGGCGCAGGTCGCTTTCCAGCAGAAAAGGCAGATCGTCCACGTCACCGGTGTCGGTCATCTCCAGCCATTTGTGCAAATAGGCGATCTGTTCGTTCTCCCGGTCGTACATCGCCAGCATCCGCTGCTCTTGCTGCTCCTTCTCCCATTTCAGGGTGCAGACAAAATTGCTGCGCCCTTTGACCAGCACCGCCGAAATCTCCTTCTTCAACACCTGACGCAGAAAGGGGATATCTTTGGCATAGAGCTGGCTTTGCAAGGATTTGTTGGCAGTGGCGATGACGACTGTGCGCCCGCTGAGCAGCGCGGGCAGGAGATAGGCGATGGATTTGCCTGTGCCGGTAGGGGCTTCGATGATGGCCGTACGTTTGTCCAACACAGCCTGCTTGACAGCCTCGGCCATCTGCAACTGGCTGGGGCGCAGTTCGTAGCCATCCAGCACCTGGGCCAGGGGACCATCCGCTCCGAAGAAGTCGGCCAGATTGGTCGTTTCCAGCAAAGAGGGATGGTGCTGACGATCGCCCTCCTCCTCGTCGGCTGAGGGGTCATCCTCATCCATAAAATCCCAATCGCCAAAGGGATCGTCCAGGCTATCCACAGCCGCGTCGGGATCAAATTCGGGGGAGAAGGGGTCGCGTTGCATAGGCCACAGTCTAGCACAAATGTACGGTGATCACAAGCAAAAGCAACGCCCTCGCGCAGGGTGCGAGGGCGTTGCTTTTTGGTATTAAATAACAGGTATTGGGTATTGGGTTATACACACGAACTATCGAATACCCAATACGCAATATCTTTTATTGGGCAGGCAACAGCACCGAGTCGATGACAAAGACTGTGCCGTTGCTGGCAGGCAGTTCGGCTGTGTTGACGTTGGCGCCGTTGACAGTGATATTGCCACCGGAAACCCCAAAGGTGAGGTTCTCGCCCATCAGTGTGGTAACAGACATACCGTCGGTGATATTGGCCGCGGTCAGCTTCTGGGAAACCACATGGAATTGGAGCACCTGGGCCAACTGGGCCGTGTCAGCCAGCAGGGAATCCAGAGTCTTCTCCGGCAGGCCAGCAAAGGCCGCATCTGCCGGGGCGAAGAGGGTGAACGGACCAGCGCCCTTCAAACCGTCGGTCAGGTTGGAGAGGGAGAGGGCCAGGAGCAGAATCTCGAATTGCCGGGCATTGGTGGCAACGTCGATGATTGTGCCAGCGCCACTGGCAGCCGGGGCTGTGGTCGTGGTCGTAACCGTCGTGGTCGCCTCAATGGGTGTGGTGGTGGTCGCCGGTTCGGTGGCGGCCACGGGTGTTGTGGCGGCAGCCGCCGGGGTCGCGGTGGCTGCAGGAGCTACCGCACCCGTGCCCAGTTCGGCTTGGGCGGGCACGTTAATCTCGTCACCAACTTCGATGCGGTCACAATTCTCCAGATTATTGAAGGCGCAAAGCTCATCCCACAGGTTCACGTCGCCATAGGCGGCCCGGGCGATGGTGGCAATGGTGTCACCGGACGTGACCACATACACACTACCAGCAGCCACTGTCGGATCAGTGCTGGCTGTCGTTGCCGTTGCCGTCGTTGTTGTGGTTGTGGTTGCTGCGGCTGTACCCGCGGTTGCCGTTGTGGTGACAGCACCAGCCGCCATCATCGCCTGGGCGGTGTTGGACTGACCAGACGCGTCTACCAGCAGGCCATTCTTGACCGTCAGCGTGTAGGAGACGGGGACAGTCGAGTCGTTGCCAACAATCACTGTATATCCCCGGAAGGGGGTATTGATAGTCGCCTGGAAAGTCTTCAGGCCATCCACTGTCGTCAGTGTGCCGGCGGCAGTGTTCTCTGCAAGGTTCGGGCCAGCACCGCTGCGGATCAAACGTTGGAACTGATCCGAGCTATAGACATAGAAATTGAAGCCGTTGTCCAATAGCTGCCGATCCTGGGGATCGTAGCTCATCGAGACATCTACACTCGCATTGGTGTCAGCCACCGAAAGATCGAAGTAGTGCTTGGAATATTGCTCCGGCAGATCGGCCTGCAATGATTCGGCCCGGGTGATGACGGGCACAGAGACAGCGGCCGCGGGGGCCGGGGTGGGCGTAGCGGTGGCAGTGACTGTCTCACTGACAGTCGTGCTGGCCTCAACCGTCGCAACGGTGGTCGCTGTTTCAGCCGCTGTTTCCTCGGTGGTGGCTACTTCCCGGGGCGCTGACGCATTCGTCACCTGCTCACCGGAATCGTCCACAATCAGCGCGTTCTCGGCGGTCAGGGTGTAGTCCAGGGCTGTGTTGGAGTCGTTATAGGTCACCACACTGAATGTACCGACCGGATCGCTGATGATCGCGATCTTTTGCTTCAGGCCACTGCTGCTGTCCAGCGCGCCTGCGGCCAGGTTGGTTTCATTCGCAGAGGCACCCCGGATAAATCGGCCAAAGCCCTCCTCGTTGAAGATATAGAAGCCCGATCCGCCATCCAGGGCAGAGCTGTCCTGGCGGTAGTCCATCACCACTTTGACGGATTTGGTCGGGTCCAAGACCTTTAGCCCCAAGTAGTGCTTGGAGCCTGTATCACTCAAGAGACCCCGTACGCTGCTGGCAGCCACCGTCGTACTCTGTGCGCTGACGACGGGGACAATTGCCCCCACCAACAGAGCCACAAGCACAAGCAGGCTGACAGCCTTACTCATCGATTTCGTTTTCATCGTTTCCTCCAAAGGAAATTGGTCATACTAATGCCGGACAGAATGTCGAATGCTGTCTGCGGCAAATGAAAATCAAACAACCTACGGCCACAATACAATCAAAATTCCGAACCAACTTCACCACAAGAACGCTGGTCCACAGTCGATTATTATACTATTGGATGGCCTTGCATCCAACTCTGCCCGACGGCAACTGCTGCCGAAATCTATCTTTCTAGCGGTGGGGAGAGGGCGGCGGTGTAGCCGTAGGCAGAGCGACAAGCAATCGTCGGATAAACGCATCCTCATAATTCCCGTCCCACTGCACCAGCCGCACTCGCACATCGTAGCGCCCTGGCACAACCTGGCCCAGATTAATCCGGGCGATCAGATTGTCCAAAACCTGATAGTCTCCGGTGAAGAGCAGCAGCCAATCCCGCTGGTCATCTGGCTTGCCGTCGGTCCTGGCCCAATAGAGTTCCCAGCGCCCCAGGCGGGGATGAACCAGCGTCCCCCAAATGTCCATCTGTCCCGAAACCAGGCTGCCCGGCCTGGGCTGGGTCAGGTGGAGGGTCGGCCCGCTGCTGACCAGGGACTGATCGTTTTCCACTGTCAGCTCCCGCACAAAATACTCGTCGTAGTTGCTGTCGGCGTAGACAATGCGCAGACGCAGATCGTAGCGGTCATTGGCAAGCCGGGACGTATCCAGCCGGTAGATCACATCCTGAAAATACTGCTGCTGGCTGGAATAGAGCCACTGCCAATCGTCCATACCCGCCCGGGAGTAGTAGAGTTCGTAGCGCTGAAAACGCTTGCCCTCCCGGCTGTTGACTGTCCCCACAATCTGTTGAACGCTTTTCAGCCCATCCCCGTTCCGCGGTTCGTAGAGGCCCTGACCACCCGGCACAAAGCTGCTGTAATCGGGGGTAAGCGTAGGCGTGGGCGTCTCCAGCGGGGAGGTATCCGGTGGCACTTCGCCCTCGGCCAATACCCGTGTGGCTGTAGGCGTGGGGGTGGGCGGGTTGATGTTGCGAATCTCCACACCCCGCACAAAAGTTTCCGTATAGTTGCTACGCTGATTGACACTGCGCAGACGCAGATCGTAGAAGTCGTCGGGTAGCTGGCGGGAGTCGAAAGTGTAGAATACGCCCTCCCGCACCACAGCGGTGTCGGCTGTCAGCCAACTCCACTGCTCGCTGCCAGCCGGTGCAATGTGAAGCTGGAACTCCCGGTAGAGGTCCAGATAGGCCGTCCCCTCGATCTTCACAAACCCGATCAGTATGTCATCCCCGGTGGGGAAGGTGATCTCCGTGCGCACGGGCGGTTTGGTCGGTGTGACTGTGGGCGTGGGTGTGATGGTAGGGGTAAAGGTCTCTGTGACCGTCGGCAAAGGCGTCTCTGTCTCAAAATCCTGGCTGGCCGGGGCCGCGCTGATGGTATGGGATGCCCAGGCCGTGACGCCGAGAGCCAGCAGAGCAACCAATAATAGGGAGAGTGTGCGAGAATGCGGGTGCATGTGGCTTATTCTACGACTCCAATAAAAAACCGAGTTTTTGGCGAGAGTGACCGGGAATCCCCACGATGGCTCGGCCCTAAAAACTCGGTTTTTGCGCTTCTTATGCTGGCTTTTTTATCCGCCTCTGAAAATCACGTGATGGCAGGGGAATGTACTGGCCTGCTCCACATTGTGGGGCACAGGAATCGACGGGCTGATCGGATTGCCGCCGCCGTCCAGCACAGTCAGATGCAGGGTTTGGGGCGTGGCCGAGAAGAGGGGGAAGTCAAACTGGCCCGCGTCGGTTGCCCCGGCTTTGCTGACGGCTGTATAGCGGTTGCCCCAGGCATCGACCAACTCCAGACCTACCCCGGCCACTGGCCCGCCGTTCCGATTCAGCACCAATCCTACCACATATCCACCGGGACAGTTGGTGTCGTGCCAGACCGGCTGGTCGAGGACATAGCGGAAGTCGCCGGTCACTGCGGGGCTGCCCACAGCCACTGCGCCCTCCCCGGCAGTTTCGGCAGAATCCGCCTGGCCCGCCGCGGCCAGATCGACGGAGAATTGTACCCCTTCGCCCAGGGCCAGCGTATCCATCCCATCGCACGGCCCCCAATAGACCCGGCCACCCGCGCCCAGAATCCAACTTATCGCTCCGTCGATCTCCCGCTGTCGTTGGGGCGAAACTTCCTCGGCCACCGGATTGTCATCTGCACTGTCGTCTGGGCTGTCGTCTGGGCTGTCTTCCGGCCCATCGGCTGGGGCCTCTTCGTCTTCCGTCGCCTTTTCCGGCAGGCCAAAGCCAGCGGGCAGACGCAGCAGGGAGCGGGTGGCTCCCTGCTCGTAGCCACAGTAGCCCACCAGACGACCGCCCTCGCCCCGATCCGCATAGACCGGCGCAGAGGCCATGCGCACCACCGAATCAGCCAGGGGACCGGCCTCGCCCGCGGCTTTCAGCCAGGCCTGGCTGAAAAGCTCGCCGCCTTCCCGCCGACAGGTGAGACCGGGCGGGCATTGCTCCCCCAGTTCCACTTCGTCGGAGAGGGGGAATTCCCAGGCCGACAACTCCGCGGGCGCGTCCAGCCGGGCCAGCAGGTCCGGGTCGGAATTGACCCGGCGCATAAATGCGTTCCAGATGGGACCCGCGCCGGATGCGCCGGTGGCGTTGTTCATCGGTCGTCCGTCGGTGTTGCCCACCCAGACCCCCGCCACCAGATAGCGGGTGAAGCCCATTGTCCAGGCGTCCCGGTTGTCGTCGGTAGTGCCGGTTTTGGCAGCCACAGGCCGGTCCAGTGTCAGATAGCTGTTGGCCCCAAACATCGGCGTGCGGGCCGGGTTGTCGCTGAGAATGTCGGTGGTCAGGCTGGCCGCGGCTGGCGAGATGGCCTGCACACCGCTCAGATCGCCTTCCTCCCACAGGGATTGGCCTGTGCCGTCGCTGATGGCCAGAATGTAGCGGGGAGGCAGGTAGCGGCCCTCGTTGGCAATGGTGTGATAGGCCGTCGCCAGATCGAGCAGCGTCACTTCGCCGCCGCCCAGAGTCAGGCTGAGACCGTACCACTCCGGCCCCCGGTCCAGACTGAGCAGCCCCATAGCCTGGGCGCTTTCCAGCATCCGGGCCACGCCCACCCCATCCAGCAGTTTGACCGCGGGAATGTTGAAGCTGTTGGCCAGCGCGGCGCGAGCCGTCACCGGGCCGTGCATCCGCCGGTCGTAGTTGAGGGGGGTGTATGTCTGGTCCACGCCCACTGTATAGGTGATGGGGGTGTCCCAGATAACCGTCGCCGGGCTGATGAGATTGTCGTTGAGCGCGGTGGCGTAGAGGATCGGTTTGATGGAACTGCCGGGCTGGCGCAGACTGGTGGCCACATTGACCTGACCGTCGATCTCGTCGTTGAAAAAGTCCAGGCTGCCCACCATCGCCAGCAGATCGTTTGTGCCGGGACGCAGGGCCACCAGGGCCGCGTTGTTGTTGTCGAAGCGCCCCTGTAGCTCGGCAGATTCGCTGGTCACTACCTCCTGGGCCGCGGCTTGCAGGGCTGGGTCCAGGGTGGTGTAGATGTGCAGCCCGGCCCGGCGCACATACTCCCGGCCCAGGCGGGACTCCAACTGGTCCAGCACATAATTGACGAAATGGGGCGCGGTCTGATTCGGCTGTTCGGGGGTCGTGTCGAGGAGGATACTTTCGGCGAAGACAGCGTTGGCCTCTTCCTCGCTCAAAAAGCCGTGGCGCACCATCAGGGCCAGGACGGTTCGTTGTCGCTCTTTGGCTGCTTCAAAGTTGACGAAAAGGTCCAGATTGGCGGGCTGCTGGGGGATTCCGGCCAGGAGGGTAGCCTCGGCCAGAGTCAGATCCGCGGCAGATTTACCAAAGTAGACCTGGGCCGCGGCTTCCGGGCCATAGGCCAGATGGCCGTAGTTGAGGAGATTGAGATACATCTCCAACACTTCGTTTTTGGAGTAGGCGCTGGTCAGCTCCCCAGCCAGACCGGCTTCCAGAATTTTGCGGTCCAGATTCTGGTCGTAGCGCTCCTCGTAGCCCAGGAAGAGGTTGCGGGCCAACTGCATTGTGATGGTGCTGGCTCCGGAGACGACTTCCCCCCCTTCCAGATTTTGCAGGGCAGCGCCGGCAATGCGGGCCGGGTCTACGCCGGTGTTTGTGAAGAAAGTGGCATCTTCCGTGGCGACGGTGGCATCGATCAGAAAGGGAGAAATCTGGTCGAGCTTGGCCCAGGTGCGCCGCCCCTCGCCGTAGAGTTCGGCCAGACGGGTGCCATCACTGGCATAGAGATAGGTGGTCTGGAAGAGCCGGGGCAGGAGGCCGGGCTGGTATTGCTGCAAATAGGCTTCGACCACCGCGGAAAGTTCCAGGGCCGGGCGGGGGCCAATCGATTGGGTGGAAGATTGGCAGCCAGCCAAAAGCAGAACGAGGACAAGCAGCCAGACAGCGGCCCAGTGCCCTCTGTTTTTTGTTGGTTCCTGTCCGTAGCTCATTGGACCCATCCGATTCCGGGAATCGGGGTGTTTTCGTTGCCTGGTTTCCCGCATTTCTCACCCACTGTGGCTCAATCCGACCTGCATCTGGGAATACAACGAACACCGGAGGAAAAATGTTTCGTCAACGCTGATGTGTTCGTTCCGGGCGGATTGGCAAGCCACCCGCCAGCGCGGGTCACTGCAAGTCCACCTGGCTGGAAAGGGTGACCGGAACCAGCAGCCGATCGCCAGGGCGCAAAATGTAGAAGGGGCGCACTACCTCCGGGTTTGTCGTCAAAAGCAGACGCAGGGGCAGGTCATAGCGGAGGGCAATCGATGTCCACGTCTCACCCTCGGCAACTGTGTGGGCGATGGTTTCGTAGCGCTGGTCGATCACAATCGCTTTGGGCAGGAGCAGCCGATCCCCCACAAGCAGATAGCCGCTCTGGCGCAGGACGTGCAGATTGGCGGTTTGCAGTTCCCCTACAGTCAGCCCCACCTGCCGGGCCAGACCGGTCCACGAATCCCCCGAAGCCACTGTATAGTAGTTGAGGTCGGCGCAGGGACCCAAATAGACCGATGCACCCCGTCCCAATGCGGAACCCAGCAGCCGGAACAACCCCAGTTCGCTGTCGGGATAGTAGACGATTGGCTCTGTAAAGGCGGGCAAAGCGGCAGCAGCATCGGATGCTGCCGGGTTGTCGATAGCGGCCTGACGCAAGGCCGAAGCCAGCACGCCGCCCGCGGCCTGGGCTTTGGGCGGCTCCAAACCGACGGAGCCGGAAAGACGCATCAGCGTCCGCTCAACCCCCTGGCTCAGATCCTCGGGCTGGCAATAGGCACGCCAATAGGATGCCCCGGTCGCGTCCCGGTGGGTGGGAACCACCACTTCTGTCACCACAGTATCCGCAATGGGGTTTTCGACGGATGTGCGGGCCAGCCAATCCGCGCTGAAATATTCGCCGCCAGCCCGGCAGGTCACATCCGGCGGGCAGATGTCGATAAGCGTCACATCCGCGGGCGGGGTGAATTGCCATTCATCTTCGGCCAGGGGCAGGCCAAAACGGCTGCGGGAGGCTTCGTCGCCGGTCACGGCCAGCATAAAGGCACGCCACAGAGGACCCGCACCGCTTACGCCGCTGCTGCCGCGCAGGGGTGTGCCGTCGCTGTTGCCCGTCCAAACGCCCACCACCAGATGTTTGGTGTAGCCGACGGTCCAGTTGTCCCGAAAATCTGTGGTCGTCCCGGTCTTGACAGCCGCGGGCAGGGGCAAGCGCAGGGTGCTGTTCGCGCCAAAGGCGGGGGTGCGGGCTACATTGTCGCTGAGAATATCGGTGATCTGAAAAGCCGTGGCGGTGGAGACGGCCTGGACCGGCGGGGGCTGGGTGGGGAGCAGCCGGGACTGGCTGTCAGTGACTCGCAGCAGCCCGTTGGTCGGGGTAAATTGGCCGTCGTTGGCAAAGACGCGAAAGGCCCCGGTGAGTTCCAGGAGGGTGACTTCCCCTGCGCCCAGGGCCAGGCTAGGGCCATAGCTGGCCGCTTTTTGGTCCAGGCTGGCAATGCCCAATCTGCGGGCTTCGGCCAGCATCCGTTCGCCGCCGATGCTTTGCAGCATACGCACCGCGGGCACATTGTAGCTGTTGGCCAGAGCCGTGCGCACTGTCACCGGTCCGTGAAAGCGCCCGTCGTAGTTGACTGGCCGGTAGCCCTGACCTGCCCCCAACTGATAGGTGATGGGGATGTCCCAGATGACGGTGGCCGGGCTGATTGTACTGTCGTCCAGGGCAGCGGCGTAGAGGATGGGTTTGATCGCGCTGCCCGGTTGGCGGCGGCTGGTGGCCACATTGACCTGGCCGTCGATAGCTTCGTTCTCAAAGTCCATACTGCCCACCATCGCCAGAATGCCGCCGCTGGCCGGGTCCAAGGCCACCAGCGCGCCGTTGGACATTCCATAGCGGGGTTGCAGGGCCAGCACCGATTCGGCGACGGCCTCCTCGGCCAGCCGCTGCATAGAGAGGTCCAGGCTGGTGGTCACTTCCAGCCCGGCCCGCCGGGACTGCCAGACGCGGTCTGGTGCAGTCTGTTCCGCATTTTGCTCGGTCAGGAAGGCGTCCAGTTCCTCTTCGATGAATTGGGTGAAGTGGGGCGTGAGGGAAGAGGTCACATCCGAGCTGGAGGTGAGTTCCACCGGCTGGCGATGGATGGCATTGGCCTCTGTCTGGTCCATATAGCCGTGGCGCACGAGCAGGGCCAACACCACCTGCTGGCGGGATTTGGCCGCGGCAAAGTCGGTGAAGAGGTCCAGATTGGCCGGCTGCTGGGGAATCCCGGCCAGCAGCGTAGCCTAGGCCATCGAGAGGTCTGCGGCGGATTTGCCAAAATAGACCTGGGCCGCGGCCTCTGGTCCATAGGCCAGGTGGCCATAGTTGGCGAGATTCAGATAGATCTCCAGGATTTCATCTTTGGAGAAGCGCAGAGAGAGTTGGCGGGCCAGTTCAAGTTCGATGGATTTGCGTTCCATTGATTGATCGTAGCGAGCGTTGGGCAGAAGAAAAAGGGCACGGGCCAGTTGCATTGTGATTGTGCTGGCCCCGGAGACGACGCTGCCCGCTTCCACATTTTGGATGGCCGCGCCCACCATTCGCCGGGCATCGACGCCCCCGTTAACGAAAAAGGTGGAATCTTCGGTGGCAATGGTGGCGTCGATCAGATAGGGTGAAATCTGGTCCAAACTTACCCAAGTGCGGCGGCCTTCGTTGAAAATTTCTGCCAGCAGAATTCCCGTGCGGTCGTAGATGTGGGTAGTTTCAAAGACGCGGGGGAGCTGATCGCCGGGCTGGAAGAGTTGCAGATAGTATTCGGCCGCGTCTTTAACTGTGCCCGCCGGGCGCGCGCCCAGCATAGAGACGGGATCGGTGAAGAGGGTGAAATCCTGCATCACTTCTTCCACAGGGCGGGGGACAGGCGGCGGCGGTATCTCGTTGCAGCCTGTCAGCACCAGCCCGGCCAGAAGCAACCAGACAACCTGTAGGCGAAAAGGACGGATGCACCGGGGGATGGATCGAAAGATGGCTGACATTCGCGGTCACTTTGGCTATGGAAGAGCAAAACACGGCCTGCAAAGGAAGATCGGGGCTTTATTGTATGGTTGGGGCGTTACTGATTTTGGGTGCGTGAGTCCAACTCAGAAGGCACATTTCGTTTTGCACAAGAGCCGGAAACAAATTCCGCCTCCAAACAGTTGGGAGGCGGAAACGGAGAGAGGCGACGGCCGGATTCGAACCGGCGATCAGGGTTTTGCAGACCCCTGCCTTACCACTTGGCTACGTCGCCCTAAAAGTCACAGACGAAAGTTGAATCAACCGCCTGCATTGGGATAGGATAGTAACAGGTGACCGTAGGATTGTCAAATTTGGCGGAAGATCGGGGATTCCCGTTCAGCCAGCCAGTGAGAAGTTCGACTTTCAGGAGTTCGACTTTTCTGAAAAAGTCGAACTCCTGGCTTTGGACGGGCCAAGCGGTGATGATTGGGGAAAGGGAGCAGTATGAAACGGCGAGAAATGGGTGACGCGATGTTCTATTGCGAGCGCTGCGGCGTCTCGTTTTTGTGGACGGCAGAGGAGCAGCACCAGGCAGCAGAATCTGGCAACAGCAAACCCGACAGTGCCAAATCCAACAATGCCAAACCCGACTATTGTCCTGGCTGTCGGCGGCTGTTGGCGGCCCCGGGCCGCGAGCGGGGGCTGGTCAAATGGTACAACGACCGCAAGAAGTATGGCTTTGTCACCCGCACATCCGGGCCAGAGATATTCACCCATCGTTCTGGCTTCGACGGGATGGGCCGTGTGCGCCCCGGCGATCTGGTGGAGTTTGCCGTGGAAGAGGGCGAAAAGGGGCCGATGGCGGTGGATGTGCGGCTGCTGGCACGAGCGGAGAAGAGTGCAAGAGAGTAGCGTAGGGTAAGGAAAGGGTCGCGTACGCCAAAATGCTGGTATTTGTACCCAGCCTGCCCCGTTGAATCAACCCACACTGACAGGAAAACGTCAGAATCAAAACGTCCACTTGGGGATTAGCCCAGGTGGGCGTTTTTTGTTGTGGAGACATACAACCAATAGTTGACCCTATCGGTACTTATGTCCTACGTACATTCCCCTGAAACTATGCGATAGTTAGGTTATATACGAAAGCTGCTTTTCCCTCTTGCAGCGGGCAAGATTGGAGCAAAACAACTGAATAAGGAGGTATACACAACCTCTGAGTGTAAAGGGCAAATCCTGTCGAAAGAAGGGGACGCAAAGCCACGGGTCTACAGCATAGCGATGCCAGGACAGCCGGGTTGCCAATTTTGGAAACCCGTTCCTGCTGCAAGTTTATGCGCATATGGCTGCGCTACATGTAGTTTGAACGGGTCGTTTTTTGAGATTTTTGATTCTCTATAGTGTTTGAAGGGAGCGTATTATGCGCATTCAGCGTAGTTTAGGCCCGAATCCAGGGCAAAGTAATGACATACATTCGAAGGGGAGAGCAACAGCCATAGTTTTGCTCTTGGCCCTGCTCCTGGCCTTCTTGCCCGGCGCAGCCCCCGCACAGGTCAGCCAAGTGAAACTGCACCCGATGCTGGTCACCCTGGCAGCAGAGCAGTCCGATCAGATGGTTCCGGTCATCGTGCAGGGGCAGCAGTCCTTCGACGATCTGGTCAATGCAGTCGATAGCTCAGGAAGCACCCTCACCGGTGACCTGCACTTTATCAACGCGGTGAGCGCGCTGGTTCCGGCCAGCGAATTGCAGACGATTGCCCGTTCGCCCGCGGTGAAGTGGATCAGCCCAGACGGGCCGATGGTCAACGCGGCCGTTAGTGCGGCAAGCGCACCCCAAACCGTGCGGGATGAGTTTGAGACAGCGTCGTTCAGCAACAACAACGGCACACAGACGTGGAATGGCGACTGGATAGAAAGCGAGCCACAAGTTGGAGGTCCAGGTGCAGTCAGCGGGGCAGGTCCACAGGCAGGCCATGTGCGGATCGACCTGAACCAACTCGCCCTGGAAGATTATCCAGACACCGGCGGGCAGCCTGGCGCGGCCCGACGAGTTGACCTTTCCCAGGCCCAGAATGCCACCCTTAGCTTCGACTTTGCCACTACCTTTGGTGTGGACTGGGACGATGCTGTGGCGCTGGAAGTCTCGGTGGACGGCATCAACTTCACACGGCTGGATACCTTCACTGGAATTGTTGGTTCCACAGGCGGGAACCGTTCCTACGACATCTCCGGTTTCCGATCCGCCAACACGACAATCCGCTTCTATGTGGCCGCTATGTATGGAGCCGAATTTGAGCAGTTCTTTATCGACAATGTACAGATCACCTTCTCGGAGGAAGTGGATACAGCCACTGAGCCTATTGTAACCGAAGGCTCAGTCAGTGGGACGATCCGAGACGACTTCGCCCGGGAATCCTACCGCAACAACGACGGTTCCCGGGTCTGGACCTCCCGCTGGCTGGAGTTGATGGACGACGATTCGCCACTCGATGGCAGTATCATTGTGGACGACAGCGGGTATCTGGAATTCAAGATGGATAATATCTTCGGCAAATCGATTGCCCGCACGGCCAATCTCGCCGGCGCCAGCAGTGCCCAGTTGCGCTACTATATTCGCAAGGAAAGCAATCTTAAAGACAACCAGATTGTGCAGGTCGAGGCTTCGGTGGATGGAAGCTCCACGTGGATTCCTCTTTCCACTATCAAGGCATCGACGGCGAAAGACAGACTCTACACAATCGAGTTGCTCCCCCTGCTGGGGACGCTCAGCCACGAGACAGCCATCCGTTTCCGCCAGAGTGCAGGCAGCGGCGGCGAGAAACTCCAACTGAACTTTGTGGAGATTGCCTTCACAGATGCCGACCCCCAGATCGACCCGGTCTTCGTCACCTGGTCCTCTGCCCTGGGCGAAGAGGAAAAACCCGAATGGTTTGATGTCCAGAATGTGATTGAACCCCACGGTTACGGACCAGATGGCATCTATGGGTACACATCAAACGAAAAAGCGGCCTTTGCCGGATTCACCGCCGATGTGACACCCCGCCACGCGATTGGGAAAGTCGAACTCTTGCTGCCTGCCTATGCCCGTCGCCAGGTGCTGGACGAGGAAGTCAAAATCAAGATCTATGTGGCTGGCGACAAGTTGAATGAGATCGTACTGCCCAGCGAAATCTTCAACGATTATGTGGGTATCGCCAATGCGGATACAATTGCCATCAACCTGACCAACAGCCATCTCTGGCAGTGGCTCGATTTCTCCAGCAATCTGGAAATCACCATCGAACAGCACGGCTTCGACGACGACGACAACCAATTCGTCCATTACGACGGGGTTGGCCTGCGTGTCACAGCCATGACCGGTGTGGACAACAGCCTGGACACACTTCTCTTCCCAGGCAAACCACCTGCGGGGGCCTTTGACACAAGCAAACTGATCCAGGCATTTCCCTTTGCTGTACGGGCAACCGATGTATGGAATCAATCGTCAGCCTTTTTGCAGGGGCAGGATGTGACGGTTGCAGTCGTGGATAGCGGTGTTGGCAAGATCAAAGATGTGAAGGATCGGGTCAAGACCAATGTCAATTTCAACAAGCACTATCACGATGGCAAGGATATGTACGGCCACGGGACCTTTGTTGCCGCTATTCTGGCTGGCGACGGCGCATCTTCCGAAGGGAAGTACACAGGCATCGCCCCCAAGGTAGATATGGTCAACGTGCGGGTGAGCGACGACGAGGGAAGAAGTACGGAAGGCGATGTCCTTCAATCCCTGCAATGGGTCTTTGAGAATGCAGAAGAAGAGAATATCCGGGTAGTCAATCTCTCGCTCAACGCGGCTGTGGCCCAGAGCTATCACACCAGCCCCCTGGCTGCCGGTGTCGAGATGCTCTGGCTGCGGGGCATTGTGGTGGTCGTCTCGGCGGGCAACAACGGCAGTGCCAATCTCTACCCGCCAGCCAACTCCCCCCGTGTAATCACTGTCGGTGCGACGGATGACCAAGGCACGCCGGGCATCGCCGACGATGAGGTTGCCCACTTCTCGGCCTGGGGCATAGACGATGTGGGCAATGTGAAGCCCGATCTGGTGGCCCCCGGCACAAGTATCGTGGCCTTTGTGCCCAACAACGGCAAGCTGACAATGGGCCAAGATCACATGGAGAATGCGGTTGACAAGAATTACTTCCGGATGTCTGGCACGTCTATGTCCGCCCCGATTGTGGCGGGTGCGGTGGCCATGCTCCTGCAGGATGAGCCGAATCTGACACCGGACCAGGTCAAGTTCCGACTGAAGGCCACGGCCAATCAGAACTGGGCAGGCTACGATCCGGCACGGGCCGGGGCTGGCTATCTGGATGTCTATGCCGCGATTCAAGGAACCAGCACGGACTATGCGAACCAGGGGTTGGCCCCCAGCGAGCTGCTACGTCCGTTCATCATGCAGATGGTGGATGCGGGAGTCTTCGGAGACACCGGCTTCGACTGGAACTCTGTGAACTGGAATTCAGTCAACTGGAACTCAGTCAACTGGAACAGTGTCAACTGGAATTCAGTCAACTGGAACTCCGTCAACTGGAATTCGGTCAACTGGAATTCTGTGAACTGGAACAGCGTCAACTGGAATTCGGTCAACTGGAACAGCGACCACTGGGACGGTTCCTACGAGATCACCCAATCTGTGCGGGACCGGACGATGCAGCCGATTCCATTGCTGGTGGATGGAGAAGAAGGGGTAGAGAAATCCAATATGCTCTTCCTGCCCAATGTGACAGCGAATGGTTCAGCAACGGGAGCAGGTGACGAGGTGGAAAGAGCAGTCAACTGGAATCGGTAAAGTTGATGACCGAGCATTGGGGCTAACTGATGGAAGATGTATCCTGCAACAGAGGGTTAAGAAGACAGTTGAAAAGAGGGTTGAGAGATGGACCACCGTCTACTCTATTAGTTTCGTCTCAACGATTTAGCCCCATGCAAGAATAGCAATGACACAGAAGGCGGATGCGAAGAAACGCACCCGCCTTCTGTGCTGTCCAATCCTGATGGATGGACGACAGATGGAGAATACCAGCCCCTTTCGAAGCAGCGACAGAAAGGGACAGACACAACGTCAATGGAGACAGAATTGATGATTACATCGTACAGCCTTTTTCAGCCGCATATTCGTTCGTATTTAGGGACCGGGCATAGCTCGTTGGTTGACTTATATCCGGATAGCAACGGGGTGGGCATAATGAACGAAGTTTCAATGCAAAGCATCTTTGCACAGGTTGAACAGGCCAAGCAGGAGTGGGAAGCTACCCTGGATGCCCTGCCCCAGTTGATCTGCCTGATCGACGGACGGGGAAAACTCCTGCGGGCGAATCGCACTGTCGAAAGCTGGCAACTGGGACGGGTCACCGAAGTCAAAGGGATGGCCCTGCACGACCTGCTCCATCCGGCGTGCAAGGGAGATGATTGTGCTTTGCAGACATTTCTTGTTGCGTGTCAGAGTGAACATCAGCCAGCCTCATTGGAGTTGGACGATCCCCATCTCGCACGCTTTCTGCTGATCAAAGCCCAGCCCGTCCATCGCCGGGATCAGGTCGATGGCAGCAATATCGCGATTATCGTTCAGGACATTACCCAGGAGAAGGAAGCGGAAGAATCTCTGCGCGAGACGAACGAGGCGCTGGAACTGGCGCTGGTAGCCAAGCAAGAGATGCTTCAGAATGTTTCCCACGAACTGCGTACACCGCTCACCCTGATTTTGGGGTATACTGCGTTACTGGCTGACGACGGATTGGGGCCGCTGACGAACGAACAGCAGGAAGCCCTAGAGGTGCTCACCAGCCAAAGTCAACAACTGCACCATATGATCGATCGTCTACTCCTGTTGCAGTCCCTGGACCAAAAGAAAGTCCGCGCCAGGGCTTGTCACCTGCCAACCCTGTTGCAGGGCTTTTTGCTTTCGTGGCATGCCCACGCCCAACAACAGGGCATTCATCTGGTGTGGGACGCCACAGGTGAAGATATTCCAGAAGTACCGGTCGATCCGGATCTGCTGGAGCAGGTGATCAACAATCTGCTCAACAATGCCATCAAATTCAGCCCTGCTGGCTCCACCGTACGTGTACGCGTATGGGCAACGCCGCAAGAGGCCTGCATTTCGATTGCGGATCAGGGCATCGGCATTGCGCCTGAGAATCAGAAGAGTATCTTCGAGCGTTTCTATCAGGTGGATGGTGGATCGACACGCAGGGCAGGTGGTGTGGGGATTGGGCTGGCCTTGTGCAAAGAGATTGTCCAGGCCCATGCGGGACGCCTGTGGGTGGAGAGTGCAGGAGAAGGCAACGGCAGCACTTTTCATGTGGCGCTGCCGCGTACACAGCGAGCAGCGTAAAGAGCCTCCCCGTCTGGCTGCTGCATTTTTGAGAGTTATAAGAGGAGAACTTTATGTCACGACGGGCCTGGTTATTTATCTGGGGCGTTTTCTTGATCACTGGTTTTTTGATAGTGTTTGCCGCTGTGGAAGAGCCTATTTCCGCAGAGGATTTCCTCGCGCTTTCTGTCCTGATTGGGCTGGCTGTTTACGGACAGTCCCTGGAAGTTAAGTATGGGCGGGATTCCTATTATCCCCACTTTGTGCCATTCTTTGCCGCCCTGTTGCTCCTTCCACCCTTCGCTTTTATGCTCGTTGTAATTATTCCTCATCTAATTGAATGGCTGAAAAAGCGGCTGGAGGGTGATCCCTACCCCTGGTACATCCAACCCTACAACATCGCTACGCATATCATTGCTGGCTTCGTAGCCCAAAAGGAATTCTTTGCCCTGGGTGGAGCATTCGATGAATTCACGTTACAATCGACTCTGGGCGCCCTGGTCCCTACGTTGGTGGTCTATCTGATCATCAACCATTATTTGATTGGGCAGGCGCTGCTGCTGGCGCGTGGCCTTTCGTGGACTAAGTCGGGGGTACTGGAGATCGAAGCAGTGACGACCGAGACCTTTATGATGAGCATCGGCTACATCGCGGCCCTGCTGTGGATGTTGACCCCCTGGCTGCTCTTCCTGGTGTTGGCACCTTTCATTTTTTTCCAGCGGGTATTCAAACTGCCCCAATTGGAGAAACAGAGCCAGACCGATGGCAAGACAGGGCTATGGAACACCCGCTATTTCGAACAGTGTCTGAAGGAAGAGATGGCGCGTGCCCAGCAACATAACCAGCCGCTGGCCATTATCATGGGCGATCTGGACCTGCTGCGCAATATCAACAATTCCTATGGCCACCTGGCCGGGGATGCGGTGATCGCCGGGATCGCCCAGATTATTATGCAGACTGTGCGCAAAGAAGATGTGGCCTGCCGCTTTGGGGGAGAGGAATATGCCATTCTGTTGTCCAACACAGATCAGGCAACGGCCGCCAAAATTGCGGAACGCATTCGCCACTCAATCGAAATTACTCCCTTTGCAATCATAGGTAGCTCAACCCCTATCCACGCGACGATGAGCCTTGGGCTTGCCTGTTTCCCCCAGGATGGGACGACGGGCAACGCCCTGATCCACGAGGCGGATGTCGCGCTCTACCAGGCGAAGGTTCAGGGGCGCAACCGGGTCGTCAGCACTACAGAAGTACCCCACCTGGCCCACGTACTCTTTGAACAGGCGCAAGAAAAAAACAGACAGTCCCATCCGACCGACGAAGTACCCGATGCGTGTCAACTTATGCCACAGTCGGCGGCAGCCTCGGCACGTAAGGTGGAAAGTGTGTCGCTCAACCACTCCCTGGCAGCTCACGCTGAAACGGCAAAAACAGCCCCCCCAGAGCCATCATTGCCCCAGACGGGTTCGAAGTTCAACCGCCTCAGCCTCTTTGTGGGCACAGTCATTGCCTTCGGGGTGATCTTCGCTCTTTCTGCTCTGCTCTATGAGCCGCTGATGGATCCATTTCCGCTGATTGTCTTTGCCATTATGGCTTCCGGGGCACAGTGGTTTCAGACCAAGATGTACGAGAAGAGCGCAGTCTCCATTTCCATGGCGATTATCGTGGCAACTGCGGTGGTCTCAGGTATGCTGGGCGTTCTGATTGTCAGCACTGTTGTGGCCATTGTGCATGCCATCCACACCCGGCCCCTGTTCTATAAAGTGCTCTTCAATTGGTCTACCCACCTGCTCGCCGGGTTGGGTCCATTGGCAGTAATCTACTACCCCACCCAATACCTTTCCACTTCTCTTGCCAATCAATACCTGCTCTGGTGGATTGTGCCTGTCGTACTAGCCACAATGTTCTACTATCTGACGGAGACGGGGCTGGTGGCGACCGCCATTGCACTCTCGGAAGGAAAGTCGGTCATCCGAGGCTGGCGCGAACAGTTTCGCTGGTTGGCACCCCATTATCTGGTCATGGGTGTGCTGGGTTTTTTCCTGGCCATTGCTTATATAAATATGGGGGTGCTGGGTCTTCTGGTCTTCGGGCTGCCTGTGGTCATTATGCAAATAACCCAAAAAGAGTATGTGGAGCGAACGGAAAACAGTGTACGCGAGCTACGTCGTATGAACGACGAACTCTCCCAGGCGAACCACGAGATTACCGAGACCAAACATTCCATCGAACAACTCAACGAAGACCTGTTGTTGACATTGGCAAAGATCATCGACGCCCGGGACCCGTACGTGTCGGAGCACGCCATTCAGGTGGGCGAGTACGCACGCTCGATTGGCGAGGAAATGGGTTTCGATGCGAAGCGGATGGAGGACATCTATCGGGCCGGACTGCTGCATGACATCGGCAAGATCGGGATTTCCGAACGAATTTTGCACAAACCGTCCCGGCTCACCGACACCGAATACGAAGAGGTCAAACGCCACGCCGCGCTGGGCGCGAATTTCCTGGAAACCTGCCGCAATCTGCGTCACATTGCGCCCTTTGTGCACCACCATCACGAATGGTGGGACGGCACCGGCTACCCGGATCGACTGAAGGGCGAACAGATACCCCTGGAAGCGCGTATCCTGGCCGTATGCGATGCCGTAGAGGCAATGGCATCCGACCGCCCCTACCACGCCGGACAATCGCTTGAGAACATTCTGGACGAGATCAAACGCTGTGCCGGAACCCAATTTGACCCTGCGGTAGTTGACGCCTTTGTGCGGGTAATCCTACAGCGCAAAGATATTATTGTGAACTCCGCCCTCTCCGTAAACCAGGCCCAGTTTGCGCCGGTCACAAATTAGAAGTCACCCTTATCCAATCGCCTGATCGTACAGGGCGGCGACCACAGGCCAGTCGAAATGCTGCCGCACGTGGCTCTGCAACGAGGGAGGCGCGGCCCGAGGGTGGCCCAGGCGGTGGACGGCTTTCCTGTACAGATCGTCCTCGTCGGTGTAAAGACAGGCCGGGTGCAGTTCTGCCGGGATCAGTTCGGGGTAGCTCAGCCGGTCGGGCAGCAGAGGAAAGGCGCCGCCCACAATCGCTTCCAGAATGCTGATGCCAAAGAATTCGTGGTCAGCGGTGCTGATCACCAGATCGGCCTGGCAGAGCAGTTGCCGGTAGGCCCGGCCCGATTCCACAAAGCCCCATTGGACAATCCGCCCCGCCAGCCGTGACCAGGCTTCCTCGAATTCTTCGGGCTGGCGGCGGAAATTCTCCCCGGCCACGGCCAGCCGAAAGTCGATTCCCTCCTCGGCCAGCCGATAGAGCAGACGAAAAAAACGATCCGGCCGCTTGTCGTATTCCCAGCGCTGGTTCCACAGGATCAGCGGCGGTCCCGCGTCCACTTTCCCCAAATCGTTGCGGGCCTCGTCAATCCGTCCACAACGAATCCCCACGGGCAGGACCACAGAACGGGCCTGGACAGCCTCTATCTCTTCCAAATGGCTGTAATCGGGGAAATGTTTGAGCAGATTTGGCAGTGCCCGAAACCAACTTTGCCGGTGGTAGTCGCTGTTGAAGATCACCCCATCTGCGGCCAATTGGCTCAACCAATTGGTCATGGCATAGGTCAGGTCGGGCTGCTCGTTGGGTCGGGGAGGGTAGGTAAGCTGGTTCTCGTGCATATAGAGGAATATCGGCACATCTGCGGGCAACTCTCCCCGCAGCAGCCCCAGCCAGACCGGCAGATTGAGCATATCCGTGGCCAAAATGGCCGCTGGTGGGCCTTCTGTTGCCAACAATTGCCGGGCCTGTGCAGCCAATTCCATAGGACCGCCCTGCATCCGCCACTTCCAAAAACGCCCGGCCATCGTCAGCGCAACCACCCGCAAACGGCTGTGGTCGGCATAGCCTTCTGCCCAGGAGAGATGGCTGCCAGTGTGATAGGGAGAGACGAGCCAGACTGTTGGCTTTTGTATTTGTGGCGACATAGGGCTATCATACATCAGAATCTGGCGCAAGCAAATGGCTGCAAGATCACTTTGCAGCCATTTGGCCCTATGCTATAATGTTTTCAGTCCTCCTTATACCTTCACCGTATGACCTCTTCTTTCGCAGAAGAGCGTGACCGGGAGCATTTCTATGATTGAAGTTCTTATTGATAGTGTCCGAGTAAGTCTGATGTCCCAACACCGGATTGTCGTGCTGCGGGAAGAAGGGGGCGTGCGCTATTTGCCCATCTGGATCGGCCCCTTTGAGGCAGACGCCATTACGATTCAGTTGCAGGGAATCGAAGTCAGCCGCCCAATGACCCACGACCTTCTGCGGGAGTTGATCGAGACCCTGGATGGGGAAGTCTCCCATGTGATCATCAGCGACCTGCAGAATGACACCTTCTATGCCAAGATTGTGCTGGAGGTTCGGGGCGGGACAGTGGAGATCGACAGCCGTCCCAGCGATGCCGTGGCCCTGGCCGTGCGCATGGATGCGCCCATCTACGTGGCAGACGATGTGATGGAGAAGGCCGGGATGGAGCCAGAGGAAGAGCTGAGCCTGGTGGACGACGACGAGGACGGTCCAATGGGACAAGGCGGCGTGGCCGTGGCCGAGGACGAAGACCTGGACGTCTTCCGCGACTTTATCGAAGGGTTGGACATCGACAATTAGGGGTAAAAGCTGGACGCTGATTTGCGCAGAAAAAGTTGATCTGGGCTGATTTCATCCCTTTGACAGGCTCAGGACACCGCCGTGTAAATCCGGTTTTTCCGTGTCATCCGTGTTCCTATTCTTAGCTTCGGTTTCCACCCGCCCACGCGGGACCCAATTGCAATGACAACGGCGAGTCCATCAACGGCTCGCCGTTTTTGCGCCGTGGGAACTATCACCAGCCTATCCCCGGCCTATCACCCAAACTTTCCCACCAGAAGTTCGACTTTTTCCGAAAAGTCGAACTTCTAATGACCCGGCCTTTAGCGAGCGTAGCCTACTGTGAGCGAATCTTTCGACGCCCCTATCAAATCGATCCCGTCCAACATCGAAGCCGAGCGCGCTGTCCTGGGCGCGCTGCTCATCGACCCGGACGCAGTGACCAAAATTGCCAGTTTTGTGCGCGCCGAAGATTTCTATCGGGAGCGCCACGCCTGGATTTTCAGCGCGCTCATCGCCCTCCACGAACGGCGGGAACCAGCCGATTTTGTCACGCTGGTGGACGAGTTGGAGCGACAGGAACAGTTGGAGGCCATCGGCGGCCCGGCCTACATCACTGAACTGATCAACAGCACGCCCACCGCCATCTACGTGGATTTCTATGCCCGCATTGTGGAACGCACGGCCATTCTGCGCCGTCTCATCGGCGCCGCGGGCAAAATTGCCGAACTGGCCTACGACGAAGCCAACGACGTAGACGAAGTGGTGGACCGGGCCGAGCAGATTATCTTCGGTATCAGCGAGAGCCGCATCCACCGGGACCTGACCCCCATCGGCTCGATTATGGCGAATGTGGTGGACACCATCGACTTCCTGGCCCGCAACCAGGACACACTGATGGGTGTGCCCACGGGCTTTGTGATGATGGACAAGATGCTGGGCGGCTTCCAAAAAAGCGATCTGATCATTCTGGCCGGGCGGCCCGGTATGGGCAAATCTGGCCTAATCATGAGCGTTGCCCAGAACGCAGCCAAACGCCACGCCGCGCGGGTGGCTGTCTTTAGTCTGGAAATGAGCAACGAGCAACTGGTCCAGCGTATGCTCTCGGCGGAATCGGCCATCGACAGCCACCGACTGCGTCTAGGCCAGGTCTATGAGGAGGAGTGGCCGATTCTGATGGAGGCGGCCAACACCCTGGCGGTCACAAAAATCTTCATCGACGATACCCCCGGCGCTACGGTCATGGACATCCGCACCAAATCCCGCCGCCTCTACGCCGAGCACGGGCTGGATATGATTATCATCGACTATATGCAACTGATGTCGGGCAACAGCACGCCGGGCAAGGGGGAAAATCGCCAGCAGGAGATCAGTTACATCAGCCGCTCGTTGAAGGAACTGGCCCGGGAACTGAATGTGCCCGTCGTCGCCCTCAGCCAGCTCAGCCGCGCGGTGGAGAGCCGGACCGACAAGCGCCCGATGCTTTCGGATTTGAGAGAGAGCGGGTCGATCGAACAGGACGCGGATGTGGTATTATTTGTCTATCGGGAAGATTATTACGTAGAAGACACAGACCGGCAGAATATCGCCGATGTGATTATCGCCAAGCACCGCCACGGCTCCACAGGCACTGTCAGTCTCTTCTTCCGCAAGGAATTGACCCAATTCCGGGACCTGGAAATCCAGCGGGAAAACCTGGACTATTAGGAAAGGCAAAGGGCAAAAGGAGAAGGCAAAAGTTGCCGGTATCGCAACTCGCAATTCACCCCTCGCCCCTCGCAAATCGCTATGCCAAAGACATTACCCGGCTTTATCGGCTTCCCAGAAAAACAGCGCGCCGTGGTTGTGCCGGACAGCTTCTTCACAGACCTTCTGCCCCAGATCGACGATCTGGCCGAGTTGAAGCTGACCGTCTACGCCTTCTGGCTGCTCAACGAGCAGAGCGGCGAACTGCGCTATCTGCGCGGTGACGATCTGCGGGCCGACGAGCGACTGCTGATCAGCCTGAATCTGGAGAGCGATCTGCGCACGCCCCTGGCTGCCTTAGAAGATGCGCTGCAACGGGCCGTGGCCCGCAACACTTTTCTGCAAATGGATGTGGAGACCGGCGACGAGGACGACCCGGACAGCGAGGACTGGTATTTTCTCAACACAGCCAAAGGGCGGCGGATGGTGGCGCTGATCCGCCAGGGCAAGCTGGGCGAGCTGCAAAAGGTACTCCCCGACCAGGCCCGGCTGCACGTGGAGCGGCCCAATGTTTTCGTCCTCTACGAGCAGAATATCGGCCTGATGACCGAACTGATCGCCGAACAGTTGCGGGATATGGAACGCACTTACCCCCCAGAATGGATTCAGGAAGCCTTTGAGATTGCGGTGATCGCCAACAAGCGGGCACTGCGCTACATTCAGGCTGTGCTGCGCCGCTGGGAGACCGAAGGGAAGAACGAGACAAATGGAAGACCTGGGCGAGATTCTGCGCCGGAACAATCCAAAAACTATGCCCCGGACGAGTTCTCCGACCTCATCATCCGATAGGGGAAGCGGAGACGAAGCACCCCAGCCCTTGCACCGGGAGCCGCCCCCCGCGCTGCCCAAGCGCGCCGAGCGGGGGGCAGGTGCGCTCTTTCAGCCTGCCTCGGCCACCTGCCCCCGCTGTCAGGGCGTTGGCTTTGTCCTGGCCGATGTGCCTGTCGGCCACCCGGATTTTGGGAAAGCCCTGCCCTGCCACTGCAAGCAGGAGGAGCGGCTGTGGCGGCGGGTCCACGAATTCCAGGCCATGAGCAATCTGGCCTCCCTGGCCCGCTACACCTTCGCCGAATTTGACCCGGAGCCAGGATGGCTCTCCAAACCCAGCCAGACAACCCTGCGCCGGGCCTACGACGCGGCCGTTGCCTTTGCCCAGAACCCGGAAGGCTGGCTGATTCTGACCGGCAGCTACGGCTGTGGCAAGACTCACCTGGCCGCAGCCATTGCCAACGAGCGGCTGGACAGAAACCAGTCCGCGATTTTTGTGGTCGTGCCCGATCTGCTCGACCATCTGCGCGCCACCTTTGGCCCCAACAGCGAAGTCCAATACGACGAGACTTTCGAGCAGGTGCGCACCACCCGCCTGCTGATTCTGGACGATCTGGGCAGCCAGAGCGCGACCCCCTGGGCACAGGAGAAGCTCTTCCAACTGCTCAACTATCGCTACAACGCCCAGTTGCCGACAGTTGTCACCACCAATCAGCGGCTGGAAGATGTGGACCAGCGCCTGCGCAGCCGCCTCCTCGACATCAATCTGGTCCAGCGGCTGCATATCGTCGCGCCCGACTATCGCTCCGGGGCCAATGCGGTGCAGAGCGATCTCAGCACACTCTCTCTGCATATGGAGCAGCAGTTTCACACTTTTGAAGTGCAGCGGCGCAATCTGACACCGGAAGAACTTTCTAATTTGCGGGTGGTGCGTCAGGCTGTGCAGAACTTTGCCAACGAACCCAGCGGCTGGCTGGTGTTGATGGGTTCCCACGGCACAGGCAAGACCCATCTGGCCGCGGCCGTCGCCAACCACCAGCGGGAGCAGGGTCACACCGAAGCGATGTTTGTGGTTGTTCCTGACTTTCTTGACTTTTTGCGGGCGGCCTTCAATCCCCAATCGCCTGTCCCCTACGACAGGCGCTTCGACGAAATCCGCAAGACGCCGATGCTGATTTTTGACGATCTGGGAGTGGAGAGTGCGACGCCTTGGGCCAAGGAGAAGCTCTTTCAACTGCTCAACTATCGCTACAGCGCCAACCTGCCCACTGTGATTACGACCAGCGCTGACCCGAAAGGGATGGAGCCGTGGCTGCGCAGCCGCATCTTCGACGCTGACCGCTGCCAGGTCTGCATGCTGGATGTGCGCAGCTATCGGGGCGGCGCGGACCAGACGGGGCGGACGCGCAGAAAGTAAACAGTCACCGGTGAACAGTTATCAGTGGTGCGCGACGAGACCAACTGATAACTGTTCACTGCCTTTTGGGAACACTCCCACTGCTTTGAGCGTTGCCTTTCAGTGTGCTATACTCGGCCTATCGTTGCCTATTATTATGAAGGATTTTCACGCAATGCGTATTCGCTTTTTTGTCATCGTTGTCGCCGCAGTTGTGCTGGCTGCCTGTAGTTTCGGCGCGACGCCGGAACCACCCCTGCCCACCAATACACCGGTCCCAACCTTCACGCCGACGGTAGAAGTGGTGATCGCTCCGGTCGATCCCGGCGCAGCGGCCACAGCCCGGGCTGCCGAAGATGCGGCCGCAGCCGCCACCCAGGCCGCGGCCAATCCCCAGGCCCCCGCACCCGACACCCCCGTCCCCGCTGAACCGACCGCGACAGAAACACCCGCGCCGACCGAAGCAGCCGTCACTGTCAACTCGGCCATGAATATCCGGGGCGGGCCGGGCACAAACTACAACGTCATCGGTTCGGCCAATGCGGGCCAGCGTTTTCTGGTCACAGGCAAGAATCCCGCGGGCGACTGGTGGCAGATCAATTTCAACGGCCAGGCAGGCTGGGTCTTTGCCCAACTGGTCACAGGTGAAAATACGGGGGGCGTGCAGGTAGCTGCCAATATTCCCGCCGCGCCGGTTGTGCCCCCCACAAGCACCCCTGTGCCAGTGCCCACCAGTCCACCGGCCCCGGCTCAACCCGCGGCCACAGCCGTGCCCAATTTCCCGTTCTTGTTGTTGGACACAGATCGGTGTGATCCCAACCCAGGCAGCACCTATTTCAGCGGCTTCACCCGCCGCGCCGACAACTCGCTGGAAAACGGCGTCTGCGTTCACGTCGCCTACTATGGCCCGCGCAACACCAAATGCTCCGGCTGTGACGGTGTGGGCGATGGCAACTGGGGTTTTTCTCCCTTTGGCGGACCAGCGCCAGCAGGCACGACAGTGGAAATTTTTGTCGTGCAATGCCCCGGTCCCATGCCTTTGGGCGGCCAGACCGAGTCCAGCGGATTCGGCGATCTGACGCCCCAGTCGCCCAAATGGGTCAAGACTATAAACGAGAGTGTCCAGTGTACGGGGATTACTTTTGTGCGGAGATAGTCCTTGAAAATCGCAGTTAGACAAACCCTCACCCTTTGGGCTGGCCTGCTCGTTTGCGGCGGGCTGGCCCTTTTGTTGTTGACCACTCCCCCCGCCCGGCGTTGGATGGCACAAGAGACCGGCGAGGAAGCCTTTGCCGCCCAGGTGAAGGGAATGAGCGATCTGGCCGCGGGGATGCTGCGTCCCCAGGTGAAGTTGGCCCCAACGTCCGTGACCGCCCACGCCGACGTGAATCCTTTCGGTGTCAATGTCTTTCTGGAGCAGGAAGCCGAGCCAGCCAAACGCGCCCTGGCTGTGCAAATGGCGGCAGACGCGGGCTTTCACTGGTTGCGGCAGGAATTCCCCTGGGAGGACATCGAAATCCACGGCAAAGGCGACTTCGAAGATCGCCGCCACGAACCCTACCGTTCCGCCTGGGAGAAGTACGATCAGATTGTCGATCTGGCCGAGCAGAACGGGATGGAACTGATTGTGCGCATCAGCAATCCCCCTGCCTGGAGCCGGGCCGGGGGCGATGAGGTCGGCTCGTATGCGCCCCCCGACGACTATCAGGACTACGCCGATTTTGTGGCCGCTATCGTCAGCCGCTATCGGGGCCGGGTGCAGTACGTCCAACTTTGGAACGAACCGAACATCAACCCGGAATGGGGCGTCTACCCCGTCAGCCCGGAAGAGTACACCGAACTGCTGAAAGCCGGTGCCACCGCGGCCCGGGCCGCCAACCCGGAAATTGTCGTCATCGCCGGCGCGCTGGCCGCCACAATCGATCTGGACGGCACAACGCTGCCAGGGCGCAATTTCAGCGATCTGCTCTTCCTCCAGCGGATGTACGACGCGGGCGCGGCCCCCTGGTTCGATGTGATGGCAGCCCAGGGCTACGGTCTCTGGTCCGGGCCAACGGATCAGCGGATGCAGCCGCGGGTGATGAACTTTGGCCGTCCCCAATACGTGCGGGATGTGATGGTTGCCAACGGCGACGCATCCAAATCCCTGTTGATCAGCGAGATGAACTGGAACGCCGCGCCGGAGGATGTGGAGGCCCGCTATGGCCGGGTCACACTGGAACAGCAGGCGGCCTATCTGCCCCTGGCCTACCAGCGCATCCAGGACGAGTGGCCCTGGCTGGGCGTGGCAAACGTCTGGTATCTCAAACGGGCCACAGATCTTTGGGAGCAGAACCGCCAGCCCGAAGCCTACTTTAGACTGCTGGCCCCAGATTTTACGCCGATGCCGGTCTATGAGAGTATGCGGGAATACACGGGTGGGAAAGAGATTGGAGATTAAGAGATTGGAGATTTTGTCTTCTCGTCGTCCATCTAAACCCGACGAATCACACCCTACCCAATCTCCAATCCCTAATCTCCAATCCCTTTTTTCACCCCGCGCGGAAAAATTTGCCCTACTTTTTATCCTCTCCGTCGCTCTCTTTCTCCGCCTACACTGCCTCACCTGCTCGTCCTATTGGCACGACGAGGGCAACACCTGGGCGCTGGTCCAGCGCAGTTTCGCCCAGATTGCAGCGGGCGCGGCAGCGGACATCCATCCACCGAGCTACTACTGGCTGCTGAAGCTGTGGAGCATCCCTTTCGGCTACAGCCCCTGGGCACTGCGCGCCTTCTCTGCGCTCACCGGCACGCTGACCGTCGCAGTCGTCTACGCGATCGGACGGACAGTTATCAGCGACCAGTTATCAGTGACCAGTGAGCGGTCGTCGGATCAGTCGCCAACACCCAATACCCAATATCCAATATCTTTCCTCCCCCTCCTTGCCGCGCTCCTCGCCGCGCTGAACCCCTTCCAAATTTTCTACAGCCAGGAAGCGCGCATGTACAGCCTGCTGATGCTGGAAAGTGCGGCGCTGGTGTGGGTGGCGATAGGGCAAGGCAAAAGGCAAAAGGGGAAGGCAAAAGTGGGGTACGTCATCCCTTCACAATTCGTAATTTCCTTTGCGCTGATTGCGGCCGCGGGATTGTGGACCCACTATATCTTTCCCGTTGTTCTCGCTTCTGTTGGCGTTGCCTTCCTCTGGACCCATCGCCGGGATTTCTATCCAATCTCCCATCTCCAATCGCTATTCCCATTTCTCTTCGCCAATCTCCTCGCCCTTCTCCTTTTCCTGCCCTGGCTGCCCACCGCCATCGACCGGATTCTTTCCTGGCCCGCGGGGGGCGCGGACATATCCGCGCTGGACGGTCTGCGCCTGACCCTACAAACCCTTGCCGTCGGACCCATCCGCAGTGGCCCCGAACTGGCCTGGCCCTGGCTGCTCCTCGTCGGGCTGCTGCCGCTCATCGGTCTATGGCGGATGCGCGGCAACCGGGCCGCGGCGTTTCTGGCCCTCTGGCTGCTGGCCCCCATTGGATTGATGTTCGGCCTGGGACTTTTCAGCGATTCATTTTTGAAGTTTTTGTTGGTGGCGTCACCGGTTTGGTGTGTGCTGACTGCGTGCTGCGCGCTGCGTATTCCGTATTCTATTAGGCGCGTCACTACCTACGCAGTACGTAGCACGCAGTACGCATTGCCAATGGCTGCCGTCCTGCTCGCCTACACCACACTCCCCGCCTACTACGCGAACCCCGCGGCCAGGGACAACTACGCGGGGATGGCAGCGACCGTCGCGGCATTGGGTGATCCGGCCACGGATGCGGTGATTCTCAACGCGCCGGGCCAGACGGATGTCTGGGCCATCTACGATCCGGGCCTGCGTGTGCTGGCCCTGCCTGCCCAACGCCCACCGGATCGGGTCGAAACCGAAGCGCAACTGGCCACTGCTCTGGCGGATCGCCGCCAATTGTTCGCCCTTTTCTGGGCCACGGAACAATCCGACCCGCAGGGGATTGTGGAGGGCTGGCTCAACCGCCACGCCTTCAAAGGGCTGGAAAGCTGGCAGGGCAATGTCCGTTTTGTCCAGTACAGCCTGCCCAATCAACTGGCCTGCGAAGACTTCACTCCGCCTGTCCGCTTTGGCGAGACGATTCAATTGAGACGCATCTGCTTGCCCGCCGCGCGCGCCGTCGTAGCCGGGACCAGCCTGCCCATCGCTCTCCACTGGCAGACAGACACATCCGTCGGCCAACGCTACAAAGCAACCCTGCAACTGCTCAATTCCGAAAATCAGGTGGTGGGCCAACAGGACGGCGAACCCGGCGGCGGTGGGTTGCCCACAACCGGCTGGCAGCCCGGCACAGAAATTGTGGACAACCGGGGGGTCTATGCGCCCATCGGTGCGCCGCCGGTGGAATATCGGCTGATCCTCGCGCTCTACGATGCCGAGACGGGCCAGCGCCTGCCGGTGACGGGCGGCGATGCGCTGGCATTGGGCACAGTGACCGTTGCCCGCCCGACACACCCATTGCCGGTAGAGATTGTAGAAATGCGCGCCCGCCTGAATCGATCCGTCGGTCCGCTGGTGCTGGCCGGTTTCAACGCCTATGCGAAGGGATTTGCCCACGAACCCGAACGCCCCCTTCTCCCCGGCGAACTGCTCCACGTCACCCTCTATTGGCAGGCCCCGTCGCCCCTGCCCGCAGAATGGCCCGCTGACTTGCCGTTCACCCTTGCGCTAGACGGGGAGCAGATCAGCTCGTCTCTGGCTGGTCCGGCGTTTCCCACCGGCGCGTGGCAGGCGGGCGATCTTGTGCGGGGCGATGTGGATATTCTCTATTCGGGCGATGGCGCGCTTGTGCTGTCGGTCGATGGCGCTGAAATCCAACTGGGCCGCATTGTGGATGGCCGATTGCGCTAAGGAATGGCGATCCAATAGATCGTCGATTTCGACCTTCCGGGAAGCGACCAAACCTGCTTGTGTGCTCCCTGATTTTGTGGTCGCTTCCCGGAAGGCTGTCACGCGTTATTGAATCGCCAATCCTCAACAACCTTGCGCGACCCGCTCGTAAGCGCTATACTTCCTCCATCGCAAATCACATCTTCCCCTTTTGCGTCGCTCTACCCTTAACCATCCGCCCAATCCGCGCCCTCCGCGTTTCATTCTTCTTCGAGGAGTTTCGATGGCAAAACCGATTCTGTTGACTGTGGACGACGAACCCCAGGTTCTCAATGCCGTCGCACGGGACCTGCACCGCCATTTCCGGGGCGGCTACCGCATCGTCAAGGCCGGTTTCGGGCGGGAAGCGCTGCATCCGCTTCTCTGCCCATAATTTTTCACCTTCACTCCATTTCCCGACTCGTATGCCTTCCATTTTCTGGATGTTCGTGCTTGCCCACCTGATTGGGGACTATCCGTTACAGACCGACTGGCTGGTGCGCGTCAAGCGTAGCTGGTGGGGGCTGCTGCTGCATGTGAGTATTCATCTGCTGGTACTGCTGCTCCTGGCCGGGTCAGCTTTGTCCGCTCTCTGGCCCTATCTGGTCACGCTGGCCGCCATCCACTTTTGTATCGACGCTTTCAAGAATTGGTTGGGCCGCGTGCGCCCCCGTTGGATCAACGGCCCGTATATCCTCGACCAGCTCATCCATCTCCTCTCCCTCATCGCCGTGACCCTCTGGATTGGTGAAACCCTTTCGCCCACAGCATTGGGGCAGCCCCTTTTGCTTGCACCCGACTGGACAGTTCTGCTCATCGGCCTGACCTTCTGCACGGCGGTCTGGTACATCTCCGAGCGGGTACTGAGCCACGCCACACCGGTCTATCAGCGCGAAGTGGTGGTCCGGCATTGGCCGCGTGCTTTCGTGCGGGCTGCGCTATTTTTCCTCTTCCTTTGGATGGGCGAGCAGACCGGTCTGGTCGTGCTCCCCCTCTTCCTCTTCCCCTATCCATCCCCCACCTATCGCGGCCGGGCCATTGTGACAGACGTGGCCGTGGCGCTGGTCTCCGCGCTGCTGGTGATGGCCGCGGGGTGATGTGCTGGTCCCCTGGCATCCCCTTTGACAGTCACCCCGCCCTGTGATAGCGTACAGCTATCACAGGACGTTTTTTTCGTTTGCCATCCACCCCAACCCGCTGGCAACCCGTTCACCCAGCCAACCCATCAACTGTTCACCCAATTTCCCTCTCCAAAGGAATCTATCTATGCCATCCACAGCACGCGCCGTCACCGTTCTGGGACAGGAGTTCCAGGTTCGCACCTTCGACATCCCCGACCCCGCGCCGGGCAGCCTGCTCCTGCGCCAGGAGTTGGGCGGTATCTGCGGCACAGACCTGCACAACTGGCAAAAGGGCATTGCCAGCGAGACGCTGATGGGCCACGAGGCCGTGGGCATTGTGGCCGGCCTGGGCAAAGGCGTCAGCGAAGACTATCTGGGCAACCCGCTGAAGGAGGGGGATCGGGTCGTCTTCCATCCCCGCAACAGCAGTGTGGCCTACGGTTTTCGGGGCACAGACCAGCCCTTCAGCGGCGGCTTCTCTGAATACATTTATATGACTGACCCCCAGAATTGCTGGGTAAAATTCGACGGCCCGGCCAAAGTCGGTGTCCTGGCCGAACCCTTCGCGGTGGCCACCCATTCGGTCATGCGCGCCAAAATGGAGATCGGCGATACGGTCATCGTCCAGGGGTCCGGCGCGATTGGGCTGCTCACCGCGGCCGCGGCCCGGGCCAGCGGTGCGGGCAAAGTCATCGTCATCGGCGGCCCGCCGGAGCGGCTGGAACTGGCCAAGCGGCTGGGCGCGGATGTGACCGTAGACATCGGCGTCTACCGGGACGTGACCGAACGCCAGAAAGTCGTCCTGGCCGAGACCCGCAAGGGCGAAGGCGCGGATGTGGTCTTTGAATGTGCGGGATTCCTCCCCGCCTTTCCCGAAGGGCTGGAATATGTGAAGACCGACGGCACTTTTGTCGAGGTGGGCCACTTTGTGGACATCGGCACCATCGCCGTCAACCCGAACCTCCACTTCCTGCGACGCAATCTGCGCCTGGAAGGCATCTGGGGCAGCCGCTACAACCACTTCGTGCGCGGGCTGACTGTGCTGGAACGCAACGAATACCCCTTTGCGGATCTGGTCAGCCACGTGCTGCCGTTGGAGGGCGTGGCCGACGGCTTTGACGCGCTCAACGGGACCTATCAATTGGATGGGGAGACGGTTGTGAAAATTGCCGTGAGTGGAGCGGCGTAGTTGGGGGCAGAGCTGGCAGGTTTTTGAAACCTGCCAGCTCTTTTCATTACTCTCCGGTATAGCGCACCCGATAGACAATGCCGGTGACATAATCCGCCACCAGCAGTTGGCCCTGGCTGTCGGTGGTCATCGCCAATGGACGATCCAGACCGTCGATAAAAGTCGAGGTTTCGCCGCGGAAGGTAAGCGGGTCGGATCCTTCGACGGGATAGAGTGCAATGCGTTCTACGGTATGGCCCACCCGCTCTGTGCCGAAGATTTCACCGAAGAGGCTGACATAGACGGTGCGGTACTCCGCGGGCCAGTCGGCCGCGGTGACGTAGGCCAGCCCGTCGGCGCTGGAGTGGCCGGGCAGTTCTGCCACCGGGCCTGCGTCGGGGAGGGTTTGGGCCGGATCGCTGGTCAGGCCAAACTGTTCGGGGAAGCCGTAGTTGACGCCCCAGCGGATGTGGTTGACCTCATCCGGTGCGTCGTTGAAATCCGGCCCGTTCTCGCTGGCAAAGAGGGACCAGTGGCTTTCGCCGCTCCCATCCACCGCGCCCCAGACCACATCGTAGGCGTTGCGGTTGCCCTGGCTGACGATTTGCAGGTCTGCCTGGCCCTGGCCGGAACGGGGGAAGCGCAGCACAGTGGCGTTCAGATCGCCGGTTTTGTCCAGATCGCCTTCGGACCCCAGGCCAAAGTATATCCAGGAATAGGCTGGCTCTCCGCTGAAGGGGTCTGCCACTGGATTCCATTCCAGGCCGTTGTTCTGGTGGCGGCCCCAGGGCAGGCCATCCAAGCGTAGCTCCTTTACATCCGCCACGCCGTCGCCGTCCGTGTCCAGCGTGCGCCACAACTGGCCCCGCCCGCCGATCCAGACTGCGCCGTCCTGGGGGTCGTAGAGCAGGCCCACGACTTCGCTGTAGCCTGTGTCGTAGAGCCGCCGCCGCTCGTAGAAGCCGTCGCCGTCGTCGTCCCAATACCACCAGATACGCCCGGCCTGTTCGCTGACCAGCAGGGAATCGGCTGTCGGTGTTTCGATTTGGGTGGGATTGCGTCCGTCGGCAGCGATGGCGTCGATGACAAAGCCGTCGGGCACGCGGATTTCGGGGGAAGCCGACACCGGTTCAGTCGTCTCCTCCCAGATAGGGGCGAAGCTCAGGGAATCGAACAGGAATTCGCCCTGCATTTCGGCCCACTCGAAGATGAGTTGAATTTCGTTGACCGCGGCAAAATCCGGCACGCGGCCTTCGCTATCCACAAATCTGCGCAGAGGAATGTGGATATTCTGCCAGTCTTGGCCCAAGCCAAAGCGTCCGAGAGAAAGATACGTACGTGTACCGTCCTCTTCCACGAGATAGACATTTGTGGACAGATTGCCACCGCTCTGCCGATGGATCGTAAGGATTTCATTGCCGGACAGGGGGCGGACGGGTGCAGGAAAGCGCAGACTCCAGCGGGCATAACCGCTGGTCGGGAGTGTCGCCTGGATGCTTTGCACCCCATCCGCGCTGCCACAGACAACTTCGGCATCATCCGAACTATCGCACTGAGTCGTCACACCCGGCGCAGTCAACAGTTCGAGGCCGACGAGACTCTCTGCTGGCGCTGGGGTCGCCGGTGTGTTCGACTCAGCAACGGGTGGTTTGGGTGTAGCCGTTGGGTACTCATCCGCGCCACAACCGGCGAGAGACAGCAGCAATGCCACCAGAAACAGAATGTGATAGGGGGAATATCGAAGATAATTCTTATACAAAATCAACCTGCCTTTTTGCTCTAAAAATAGTCACTGATCACGGATGAAATCTGTACTCCAGATTCATCCTGAAATTTATGCCTGCCCATTGATTGTACTGCGCGGGCTGAATAACCATCAATTTTCATTCCAAAGCAAAAAAATCCGGGAAACCCGTGCCATGATTCAATTCCTCGATCACCCCCGCTGGCGCTCCGGCATTCTGTCGCCCTTGCAGACGGTTGACTATCGCAAACTTCTGGGCAGCAATACCCTCTGGTGGCAGGCCCTCTATATGGAAGTACTGGTGGTGGGCTGGCTGGTACTCGAACTGACCGGCTCGGCCTGGCTGGTGGCGATTGTCGGTTTCTGCCGTTCATTCCCTTTTCTGATCTGCGGCAATCTTTCCGGTCTGGTGGCGGACCGTTTCGGGCGACGCGCTACGATTATTTGGATGCAAGGAATTACCTTTGCCGCCTATGCAGCCATCGCGATTCTGCTCATCACCGGGCGCATTGCCTACTGGCATCTGGTGGTTTCGGCCCTGGTGCTGGGCACGTCCTGGGCGCTGGACTGGCCCAACCGGCGTGCGCTGGTCCCGGATATGGTGGGCAAGAGCAAAACTGTCGACGCCATTCTGCTGGAAAGTCTGGGCCAGGGGGTGGCCCGCACCCTCGGCCCCTTTCTGGTTGGCTGGATTCTGGCTGTCTTTGGTTCCACAGGGAGTTTCATTACCCTGGCGGCCATGTCTTTGGCCGCTTTTGGTCTGCTGCTTGCCCTTTCCAATGAACCCCTGGCCCGCACAGTTATGCCGGACAGAACACCCGTCCTGACACAGATGCGCCAGGGGCTGAGCTATGTGCGCCACAACCAGGCCATCCTGGCCGTCGCGATCACCACTGCGCTGATGAATCTCTTTGTCTTCTCCTACGGCAATTTTCTGCCCATCTTTGCCAAAGATATTTTGCAGCAGGGGCCGGTGGGGATGGGGGTTTTGGGCGCGGCTTCCGGTGTCGGCTCTTTTGCCGGTCTCTACCTGGTCAATCTTCTGCGCAACCGAGTGGGCTACGGCTGGATTTTTATGGTGGGAACTTTTGCCGAGTGTGTGGCCCTGGCTATTTTTTCCTTCAGCGGCAACTACGCCTTCTCGTTTGCTATGCTGGCGATTGTGGGTTTCGGCCAGGCCAGCTTTGGCATTATGCAAAGTTCGATTGTGCTGATGGCCGCGCCGGATGAGATGCGGGGGCGGGCGATGGGCGCGATTGTGCTGGCGATTGGGGTGGGTCCCCTGGGCAAATTGCAGAGCGGCGCGCTGGTGGAATGGCTGGGCGCGCCGATGGGTATCGGTCTGCAAGCAATTGTGGCGTCCGTGGCGATGGTGCTGGTGCTGATCCTCCTGCCCGGTATCCGCCACTTTGGCAACGGCGAGTCCGAAGCGGCACAGAACCGGGGATGAGAATTTTGTATACACGGATAGGAAGGAACACGGATTTTCTGTCTAATCCGTGTTCCTTCCTATCCGTATATACAGGCTATTTTACAGGGCAGCCCCCCATTTTTGACATCTGCCCCGCCCTCGCATAAGATGGGCACAATCAATCCAATGACGTTGACGGAGAACGTGGACGGTCGCCGCCCGCCAGAGAGAGCGCCCCGTGGCTGCAAGAGCGCTTCGGTGTTGGCCCGTCGAATTCCCTTCCGAGTCGAAGCGCTGAAGGCCCGCCGGGCTGGTAGGCGTTTCCGGTCCTCGCCGTTATCGAGTTTGAGCGCCCGAACCGTCGGTCGATGGTTCGGGAAGTCAGGTGGCACCGCGAGCATTCACCTCGTCCTGATCCGGGACGGGGTTTTCTTTTTGTAACTTGGACTGTTAGTCCGAGCCAAGCGAAAATAGTGGGAGAAAATTGATGAGCGATCTATTGAAGCAACTGGAAGCAATGGCTGTGCAGGCCGAGGCGGAGCTGGCAACAGCCACCACCTCCGATAGCAGCGAGGCCTGGTATCGTCAATACCTGGGCCGTACTGGGGAGATGACCACTGCGCTGCGGGGATTGGGCCAACTCTCGCGCGAGGAACGCCCGGTGGTGGGCAAGGCAGCCAATCAGATCAAACAGCGGCTGGAAGCGGCCCTGCAAGAACGCCAGGATGCTATCCGCCAGGCGGAGATGGAGGCGGCGCTGAGCGCAGAGGGCGTGGATGTCACATTGCCCGGTCGCAGCCAGAATGTGGGGCGCATCCACCCCAGCAACGCCACCCTGCGCGAGATTTCGCAGATTTTCGGCCAGATGGGTTTTCAGGTCTACGACGCGCCGGAGGTGGAGACCGACGAGACAAACTTCACCCTGCTCAATATGCCCGACGGCCACCCGGCCCGGGATATGTGGGACACTTTCTACACGACGACACCGGGGGTCATCCTGCGCACCCACACCAGCCCCGGCCAGATCCACGCCATGCGGGACTATTGCCCCCAGCCCATCCGGGTGATTTTGCCGGGTAAGTGCTACCGCCACGAGGATGTGACAGCCCGCTCGGAAATGATGTTTCATCAGGTGGAGGGGCTGGTTGTCGGGCGCAATATCACCTTCAGCGATCTCAAAGGCACACTGGTCAATTTCGTCAATCAGATGTTCGGCGAGGGGCGCAGCCTGCGCTTCCGCAAGAGCTACTTCCCTTTCACCGAGCCGAGTGTGGAGGTGGATGTGGACTGCGTGCTGTGCGGGGGGTCTGGCTGCCGGGTCTGCAAATATACGGGCTGGCTGGAGATTCTGGGCGCGGGAATGGTGAATCCGGTGGTGCTGCAAAACGGCGGCTACGACCCCTCCCAGTTCAGCGGTTTCGCCTTTGGGATGGGGCCGGAGCGCATCGCAATGCTCAAACACGGGGTGGACGACATCCGCTACTTCTTTACGAATGACGTGCGCTTTTTGGAAAGAGTTGGTTGATTAGTTGACTGGTTGATTGGATAGTTCGGCACCACTACCTAATCAATCAGTCAACCAATCAACTACTCCATCACCTTGCGCAGCGCGCCGCCCTCATTCTTCCACCAGTCGTAGAGAATGTGGACATCTGTGCCGATGCAGAAATGGCGCACGCCCATATCCAAATAGCGTTGGGCGGCGTCGGCCCGGCCTATTTCGATGCGGGGATGGACACCCATTTTCAGGCAGGTGTCGATGACCCGCTGTTCGGCGGCTTTGACTTCCGGGTCGCCCCATTGACCGGCCTTGCCAATGCTCATGGCAAAGTCGGCAGGCCCCCACTGGATCATATCCACCCCAGGGACGGCCAGAATCTCCTCCAGACTGTCCAAGGCCGGTTTCTTCTCCAACATCAGCACAATCACAATCTCTTGTAGCGCCTTGACATAGGCCGCGCTGCCGCCGTAGCCCATATAGGTGAAGCGGCGGGTGGCGACGCCGTAAGTGCCGCCATCGTCCGGGGTGTCGGCCCGCACATAGCGCACACAGTTGCGGGCATCTTCTGCCGTGCGGATGTCGGCGAAGAGGATGCTCTGAAATCCGGAGCCGATGGCCCGCTGGGTGACAAATTCACTGTTCGCCATATCGACTTTGATCATTGTGCCCAGATTGTAAATTTCCGCGGCCCGGCAAAGGTTGTCCAGATCGTGAAGGTCGTAGGGGCCGTACTCGGCCACAAACTCCACATAGTCATACTGACCGGTGTGGCCGATGAGTTCGACGACGCTGGGCCAGGTGGCATGGATGTGGGTTCCGATGGTCGGCAGACCGGCGTTGAGGCGTTCGCGGATGGTATTGACACGCATGGGATTGTTTCTCCGTTGGGGGTGGGTGGTATCACAGGAAAGCAGATTTGGCGTTCGACGGGAGTATAGCACAAAATCGATGACTGCACGAGCGCGTTTTTTGGAGGAACATGTAATGGTCAACGACAGCTTGAAGTGCTGAATTTCAACGCAAAGATGCAAAGAAGCAAAGAGACAAAGCTGTTCTCTGCGCCCTTTGCGTCTCTGTGCCTCTGCGCCTCTGCGTTAAAATTCAGCATCTTCCTGACCAGTACAGTTTTTGGAAGAATGGGAACGCGGATGCCGCTGATTGAGCGGAGCAAAGTGGATAAATGCAGTAGATGGGGTGAATCTTTCGCAAATGAATTTTCTTGAAAAGATCCGGGGCAGAGCCGGCGTCTATGCAGCCCATTTGTCGGCAATACTGATGCGGCTGAACCCCTATGCGGTATTGGCCGTCGTGCTGGCGCTGTTTGCCCTGTGGCCCCTCTTTGCCCCCGGCTACTTCTACGGCGCACACGACGGGCGCCACAGCGTCTTTTACGTCACAATGTTCGACGAGGCCATTCGGAACGGAGCGATCTGGCCGCGCTGGGCCATGCACCACAACGCGGGCTATGGCTATCCCACATTTATTGTGCAGGCGCCCCTGGCCTTCTACGCCGCCGAGTTTTTCGTCCTGCTCGGCTTCGGCATCACTACGGCGGTCAAACTCACCTGGGCCGCAGGGTTTTTGATTGGCGTGTGGGGGATGTATTGGTTGATTAGGGATTGGAGATTGGAGATTGGAGATTGGGAAGGTGACGAATCTCCAATCTCCAATCTCCAATCCCTGCCCGCGCTGATTGCTGCTCTACTGTATATTTTCATCCCCTACCACCTGTTGGATGTCTACGTGCGGGCAGCCCTGGCCGAGACGACACTGATTGCCTGGTTCCCCTGGGTCTTTCTGGCTTTCGAGCGGCTGATTGTGGGCGGCAGGAAAACGGGCTGGCAGAAACGGCTGCTACTGGCCGCGCTGGCCTATGCGGGGGTGATCCTCACCCACGTCATCGCGCTCATCGCCTTCACCCCCCTGCTCGTCGCCTTCATCCTCTTCCGCCTGTGGTCCACTAGCGATTACGACAAATCGTCACCGTCGCGTCCGCCATTCCGCATTCTGCATTCCGCATTCCGCATTTTTCTCCCGCTTCTCGCTGGCGTCTCCGCCATCCTCCTCGCCGCCATCTTCCTCCTCCCCCTGCTGGCGGAAGGGCCGCTGCTGGACCAGAGCGTCTACACCGGCAACACCTACGAATACGCCCGCCATTGGGTGCAATTCAGCCAATTCTTCGATCCCTTCTGGGGCTACGGCTTCTCCGACGATCCCATCGGAGCCAACGACGGCATGGGCTTTCAGGTGGGGCTGATGGCGCTGCTGCTGGCCCTGGCAAGCGGTTACGGACTCTGGCGGGACAGACGCCGTCGATCCCACCCCTGGCGGATCGAAGCATTTCTGCTCGTCATCTCCGCGGCCATTCTTTTTCTCGTCACCCCGGCCGCCGCGCCGATTTGGGGTCTGCTGCCGATGGTGGAGGTGATCCAATTTCCCTGGCGACTGCTGGCGTTGAGCGGCTTTACCCTCAGCGCACTGGGGGGATTGGCCGGATCGCGGCTGCTCGCGGGCAATCTGTTGCACGGCAACAGAGAACTGCTCGCCGGGGGCGTTGTATTGGCTCTGCTGGTCGTCTTTGCCAGCGCACGTTTGGCTACACCAGAAACGTTACAACCGGTGGAGGCGTGGCGGGAGGATGGCCGGGCCGTCTACCAGTTTGAGCAGCAACACCCGGATATGCTGGGCTATACCCAGTGGGTCGAAGAGCATTTCACCCAATCCGCGATGACAGCCCAATACGCCGCGCCGGACTTTTCCAACGACAAATTGGAGCGGCTGGGAATTCTGAGCGGAGAGGGAACGGTCCTCTACCACTACAGCAGGGGGCACTCCTTCGGCGGCGAAGTAGAGATGGCGTCGCCGGGCGTGGTGCAGATTCGGGTCTATTTCTTCCCCGGTTGGCAGGTGCATATGGATGGCGCGCTGGTCGCCCATCGCCTCTCACCCCCGGACGGGCTGATAGAAATTGACGTGCCCGCAGGCCGCCACCGCATCGCTATGCGAATGAGCAGCACACCCGTGCGCACGGCAGGCATCGCCATTTCCGGGCTGACGCTGGCGCTTCTCGTCGGTCTGGCGGTGTTGGGACGCAAAAATTCATAAGAACACGGCGCATTCGGTATTGGTCAGGTAGATGTTGAAATTTAACGCAAAGGCGCAGGGACGCAAAGGACGCAGAGAACAGCTTTGCGTCTTTCCATCTTTGCGTCATTGCGTTGAGGATCGGCGGTTTAAGCTGTTGTTGACCAATACAGAAGACGGCGCATTCCAAACCTCAGAATGCGCCGTCTTCTTATGGATATTTCTGGTCAGTCCCCAGCCCGCCTACTCTTCCGTATCCAGCAACTCTTCTTCATCCGCGCTGTGGACCAGAAGTACAGTGCCGATGGCGTCGGCCAGCTCTGCCAAACGCTGGCTATAGACTTCGCTCTCGTCGTCGTCCGGGCGGTTCATACCCAGGATTGTCAGGTCTGTTTTTCCGCTCTGCTTCTGCAGGGCCTGTGCGATCGGCACATCCTCCGGCAGCACCAGCACCAGCGGTTCCCCCACCACCCGCACACCTTCCAGCAATTGGCGCAAATGGCCTTCCGTTTGCTTGCGTCCCTCTTCGCTGCCAATCACCCGAATCAGCCGGATCGTCGCGCCCCGCCACTCCCTGTGCTGGGAGACAATGTGAGCCAGCAGCAGCATCAGGTCTGCGTTGCGGCTGCGCCCCCGCCACCAGACATCAATCGTTTTCTTCTTGCCAAAACCGGCCGCTTCGTCCAAATGCAAAAAGAGAACCGACTTGCGCATACGCACCAGCACATTCATCAGCATCAACTGTTGCGCGCGTCCTTCCGGCGAGCGGCTCCAGCCCAGCAGAACAGTATTTGGCTCCAGCCCGCCCACGCCGTGAGCCTGGGCCACAATCGCCGCGCCGGTGTAGAAATCGGGCACAATCTCCGCTGACGCAAAGGCGGCCATTTCGTGATCCTGAATGTAGGAGCGAATCTGGCGACGGGCCGTATCCCGCAAGCCCCGACCGGCCAGTTTGCCGATAGAACCGGGCAGTAGCTGGACAAAAGAGACAATCCCCCGGCCCATACTCAGCCACTCGGACATCTTCACCAACTCTTCCCGGTTGTGGGGCTGGCCGGTGAAGACCAGAATGTTGGGCCGCCAGTTGCGGATGTGATAGGTCATCCCTTCCAGATTGAGCAGGGACCAGCGGGCCAGAGTGAACCAGATTCCGTTGCGCACGTCGCCCCAGGTGCGGGTCAGCACCCGGCGCTGGAGCAGGACAAAAATGCCAAAGCTGATGACGATAGCCGCCACTGTGGCCGGTGGATTGATGAGGAACATTGCGCCATAACAGCCCAGCGCGCCCAGAATCGAGACACTCCAATGGATGCGGAAACGGGGACGGAAGCTGGGGTTGCCCACCAGCCGTTCGATACCCGCCACCAGATTTGTCATGCCGTAGGTGTTGAGGAAGAACATTGTGATAATCGGGGCCACAAAGTTCAGATCGCCAGCCCAGATGACCACCACCGCAATCGCCCCGCTGACCAGAACCGCCAGCCGGGGTTCGGTGGGGCTGCCCAACTGGGCAGACAATACCCGGGGCAATACGTCATCTTTGGCAATGGCTTGCAGCGTGCGGGGTGCAGCCATAATACTGCCCAGGGCAGAGGAGAGGGTAGCCGCCCAGACCCCCAGGAAGATCAGAAAGGGCCAGCGGGCCACGCCCTGCATCACAAAGGAGTTGTTGATCAGTTCATCTGGCGTGGCGTGGGTGGAAAGCCAGTAGATGGCGGCAAAGTAGACAATCGACGTAACCACAATCGAAGCAATCGTTCCCATCGGAATGCTGCGGCTGGGATTTTTCAGATCCCCCGACATACTCGTGCCCACTTCGATGCCGGTGACAGCCGGGAAAAAGACGGCAAAGGCCAACCAGAAGGTGACGTTGGGCGAATAGTTGGCAACCAGTGTGGGCGGACCCATCGAATCCCAGCCGCCGCTGAAGAAGGAGATGAGCGCTCCCACCAGAATCGCCAGAATGAAGTATTGAATTTTCAGAGCGAAATCTGCGCCGATCCAGGCGATGGCCGCAAAGACGAGAACGACAACCGTCGCAATCAGCCGGGGATCGAACTGTTGGAAGAAAGGCACGGCCTGGATCGCTTCGGTGAAACCGATGATATAGAAGGCGATGGAGATGGCCTGGGAGAGGTAGAGGGGAATGCCAATCGCCCCGCCGATCTCCAGCCCGAGAGTGCGGGAGATGATGTAATAATTGCCCCCGGCCCGCACATTCATACTGGTAGCGATGGCCGACAGGGAGAGACCAGTCAGGAAGGAGATGGCATTGGCGACGGCGACGATAATCAGCGCGCCGATCAGCCCTGTCTGGCCGACGACCCAACCGGCTCGCAAGAAGAGGATAATGCCCAGAATCGTCAGTACATTCGGGGTAAAGACGCCGCCAAATGTGCCAAAACGACCGGTCCCGCCATTGGCCCTTTGGGGGGCGACAGATGCAGCAGCCATTGATGCTCCTAACAAAGAAAACGCAGAGGGCGTGCGCTACACGCTACTCTGCGAAAAAAAGAATCGACAAAGGAGAAGTATACCCTATCTACTTCCACACCCTAAGAAATTCATCGACAAATCATCAGGGTGTGTTCAAAATGAGTTGGAGGAGTAGGCACGCCCACGTGCCGGTCTGGGCCGCACGTGGGCGTGCTTTCTCCTCTGCCTAACTGAAAATGAACACACCCAAATCATCACCCTTCCTCAGCCAAGAGCTTTTCCTCATGCGCGCCGTGGACCAGCAGCACCGTTCCAATCGAATCGATCATCTCATTCAAGCGCTGGGCATAGGCGGGACGGTCCTCGGCCTCTGGGCGGTTCATACCCAACAGAGTCAGGTCCGTCTCCCTGCTCCACTCGCTGACTATGCGATGAAACGGCTCACCTTCTGGAACCACCACCACCACCGCAGTGGCCTGCAAACGCACACTCTCCAACAGTTCCTGAAGATGACGCTCGGTCTGCGCTCTGCCATCCTCATTGCGGATCACCCGCAGCAGGCGAATCCGTGCGCCCTCCCAACTGGCGTGGCGGGCCACGATGTGGGCCAGCAGCAGCATCAGTTCGGCGTTGCTGCTGCGCCCCCGCCACCAGACATCGATCACCTGCCGCTTTCCAAAGCCCCGTGCATCGTCGCAGTGTAGAAAAAGAACCGATTTGTGCAGGCTAACCAGTGTATTGAGCAGACGCAAGAGCAGGACACGGCCCGATTCGTTGTCACTCCACCCCAGCAGCACTGTGTTCGGTTCCAAGCCGCCCACGCCGTGGGACTGGGCCACAGTGACAGCGCCATTATAGAAGTTTTCCACGATGTCCGCTTCGGCAAAAGCAGTCATATTTCGTTCTTGAATATAGCTGCGAATCTGGCGACGGGCGACCCCACGCAGGTCCCGCTCGGCCATATGCTCCACATCCCCCACCAGAAGCTGAAAAAAGGAGACAATTCCCTGGCCCCGGCTCAACCACCCGGCCACCTCCACCAGCCGCTCCCGGTTGTGGGGCTGGCCCGTAAAGACGAGAATATTGGGCCGCCAGTTTTTTACGTTATAGCGGGCCTGTTCCAGATTGAGCAGTGCCCAGCGGGAAAGAGCAAACCAGATACCACTGCGCACATCCCCCCAGGTGCGTGAGACCGAGCGGCGCTGCAAATAGAAGTAGATGCCGTAGCTGATCACAATCGCCAGCACAGTGGCGATGGGACTGATCAGAAACATTGTGCCGTAGCAGCCCAGTGCGCCCAGAATCGAAAAACTCCAGTGCAGATCGAAGCGGGGACGAAAACTGGGGTTGCCCACCAGCTTTTCAATCCCGGCCACCAGATTCGTCATCCCGTATGTATTCAGGAAGAACATTGTGATGATCGGCGCCACAAAGTTCAAGTCACCGGCCCAGATGACCACAATGGCAATCACCCCACTGACCAGCACGGCCATACGCGGCTCCGTGGGGCTGCCCATGCGCGAGCCGAGAATGCGAGGCACAACCCCGTCCTGGGCAATGGCCTGCAAAGTGCGGGGCGCGGCCACAATACTGCCCAGAGCCGAGGAGAGGGTAGCCGCCCAAACGCCGACCAGAATCAGAGGGGGCACAACCGCAATCCGCTGCATAATCAGATTGTCCCCGATCAGTTGCTCTGGCCCCGCGTGCAGACTGAGCCAGATGACCGCGGCAAAGTAGATAGTCGATGTAAATGCGATGGAAGCGATTGTGCCCAGAGGGATACTTTTGCTCGGTTCCTTCAGATCGCCGGACATACTCGCACCCACGGCAATGCCTGTGACCGCGGGGAAGAAGACGGCAAAGACAACCCAAAACGAGACGCCTTCCCCGTAGTTGGGCGTCCAGACCGGGGCCTGAATAGAATCCCAGCCCCCGGCAAAGAAGGAGACCAGCGCAGCCACCAGCGCGGCCAGAATGAAATATTGGATTTTGATGGCAAAGTCCGCCCCGATGAAAGCAATGCCACCAAAAACCAGGGCGATGACCGTCGCCACCAGCCGGGGATCAAACTGCTGGACAAATGGGATCGATTCGGCTGCTTCGGTAAAACCGATGATATAAAAGGCCACGGAAATCGCCTGGGAGAGGTAGAGGGGAATCCCAATGGCCCCGCCGATCTCCAGCCCCAGAGTCCGGGAAATCATATAATATTTGCCACCGGCCCGCACCCGCATAGCCGTAGCCACCGAGGAAAGGGAGAGGCCAGTGAGCAGACTGATGGCATTGGCCAGGGCCACAATCACCAGCGCGCCCAGCAGACCCGCCTGTCCCACCACCCAGCCAGTGCGCAGAAAGAGGATAATGCCCAGAATTGTCAGCACATTGGGCGTGAAGACGCCGCCAAAGGTGCCAAAGCGGCCAGCTTTTTCCTGGGCAGATTGGGGCACACGAATAGCTGAGGTCATAGCAATCCTTCGAACTCAAATGGTTAGTAAGCGTCAAGAAATAAGTCGCCGCTTTGATTCCGGGAATCGGCCACAACATCTCTCGGCTTTCCCTTCATCATCTGGCCGATTCCCGGAATCTGGTCTGCGAAACCCCTACGTCATTTCCTGACGCTATATTTAGAGAGACGTGCAATCTTCCAATGCGCTGCACCAGACAGTCGGGATATTCTCGCCCAGCACCACCGATTTTGCCCCGATCCACCGGGCCAGTTCGCCCACATTCTCTGCGATGGACTGGGCGGTCTCGGCGGTCACATCCGCTTCCTTCTCCGGGTAGAGGGCGTTGATTGCATAGACCCCCTTCTTGCGATCCAGCTTGGAATCCATCCGCCCGATAAAGCTCTCGCCGTGCAGAATGGGCAGGACGTAGTAGCCGTACTGACGCTTGGCAACGGGCACATAAATCTCGATACGATAGTAGAAACCCCACAACTGCTCGGTCCGTTCCCGGTCGCAGATCAGATTGTCGAAGGGGGAAAGCAGCACTGTGCGGGGCTGCCACTCACCCCGGCGCAGAGCCTCCAATGCAGCCAGACTCTCCCGGTGGATGAACCATTCGTCGGGCCACAACTCCCCACCCGGCCCTGCAATCCGCGCGGGCAGGGCCGTGCCCTCTTCCACCAGTTCGGGCAGCCGTTCACTCAGGCCGGGATAGCGGCCGCGGATGAAATGATTTTTGATCTGCTTGGCTGTGGCAATGCCCAGGGCACGCAGGGATTTGGCCGCGGTCCGGCGCACAGCATCCGCCTCTGCCCACTCGCTTCTGTCCACCCACGGCGGCAGCCAGCGCTCGGCCAGATGCCAATATTTGTTGTTGCCCTTGCGCCCGACGGAGAGAATTGTTCCGCCGTTGTAGAGGAAGTCCAGCATCCGGGTCACATTGCGCCCCGCATTCCAGCCGGTAGATTCCCAGGGCACAGCCGCGACATCCTCAAATTCAGAGGTCGCCAACGGGCCGTCTGCTTCCAACCGCTCCAGAATGTGCTCCTTCAGAGCAGCGTTGGCCTCCATCCAAGTGCGGACACGCTCGCCCCACACCCCGCCCCCCACGTGCTCGTCGGTCATGTGATGGGCAAAGAGCGGGTAATCTTCGGTCAGCACATACGAAGCGCAATGTGCCCACGCCTCGAAAATCGTGCGTTCCTCCTGCTGCAAACGATCCAACAGTTCCGGGTCGAAGGCCCCTAACCGGCTCCACAGCAACAGAAGTTGGGTGCGCTCCACCGCACGGATGGGGTCGATCTGAATACAGTTGAGACTTTGGAAAATCTCCATCATTCCGTCGATTGTGGCGGGAGGACGGGGACCAGCCAGCCGTTGGGCCAGCACAGCCAGACGCCGGGCTTCTTCCAGAGTGACGACAATTGGTTTCATTGGGGAGGGCCTTTGCACGAATGGTTGGGACTGATTGGAGAATACCAGCGGTTGCAGGGAAGGGCAAAAACGGAAGAACTTTGCGGAAATGGATTGGCTGCCCGTTGACAGTCTGCTCCCGTCCAGCTATCATCCCTATGGCACAGAGACGGCTCCAGTCGGTCCTGCCTGCTCAGCGCCCATTACCGTACGCCGTCCCATCCCATTTGAAAGCCAGCCCAATGACACCCACCCGCAGCCCTATCCATCTGGAGTACGACCCGTCGAGTGATGCAGCCGCCGGTTTCGTCGTGCAGGACGACTTCGAACGCTTCCCCCAGAAGGACGACCTCTTCCGCCGCTCCTGGTGGGATGAGAGTATCCGCTCGGAAAAGGCCCAGCTTTTCTACGCCACCTACCGGGAGCCGTTGAAAAGTTTTCGCACGGCGGACGGCTTTACCCAAAAGGACTTTGCCCTGCGCAACGCGTCCTGGCACGTCAGCGATATCTTCACCGAACTGAAGGAGGGAGAAGACCGGCGGGAGGGCTTCTCCGACGAATTTTCACTCTATCGTGACGTGGCCGCAGTGAAGCAGGAGATGGGCACGCCGGAGGAAGCCGCGGCGGAGATCAAACGGGTGGGTGCAGAGTTCGGCGCAGACCTGCTGGGCATCACCGGCTACGACGAGCGCTGGATGTATTCGATGAAATTCAGCGATATGAGCCGCACGGAACGACCCCAGGCCATCACCGGCGAGCTGACGAATGTGATTGTCATCGCCCAGGCCATGGACTACGACCTAATCCGCACAGTCCCCTCCGCGCTGAGCGGCGCGGCCACAGGTCTGGGCTATTCCCACGACGCGCTGGTAGTGCTATCGATTGCCCAGTACATCCGCAATCTGGGCTACAACGCCATCGCCAGTATGAACGACTCGGCCCTGGCGATTCCCTTGGCGGTCAAGGCCGGGCTGGGCGAATACGGGCGGCTGGGGTTGCTCATCACAAAAAAGTTCGGGCCGAGGGTGCGGCTGGGCAAAATCTTCACCGATATGCCCCTGGCCCACGACCAGCCCATCCGCTTCGGCGTGCAGGAATTTTGCGAGGAGTGCCGTCGCTGCACCAGCGGCTGCCCGGCCAAAGCCATCCCGGACGGCCCGCCGACCGCCCTGCGCCACAACCAGTCGAATATAAAAGGCGTCGTCAAATGGACGGTAGACGGGGAGAAGTGTTTCAAATATTGGGTGGCCCAGAACAGCGACTGCTCTATCTGCATCCGGGTCTGCCCCTACAACAAAGACTACACAAAGTGGTGGCATCGACTGGGCCAGCGCTTGGCCGGGACCCGTCTGCGCGGCCTGCTCCTGGCCCTGGACATCCGCCTGGGCTACGGTGAACGGCTGAAGCCAAAAAGCTGGTGGGACGGGGAGAAGGAGTCAATTTTGGGGCGGCTGCGACGATTGGTACAGCGCTGAAGCCGTTCAAGATTTTATTCTGCCCACAGACTTCACTGATGGACACAGATTCAGTCCTGATTCTCGGTTATCTGTGAAAATCTGTATTGGTCAACGACAGCTTGACGTGCTGAAGTTCAACGCAAAGATGCAAAGGAGCAAAGACGCAAAGCTGTTCTCTACGCCTCTGCGTTAAATTTCAACATCTTCCTGATCACTACAGTTATCTGTGAAAATCTGTGCCATCTGTGGATCGTTATTTCTTTGGAAAAGGACGCGAACGCAGAATGGATTCCCCGACCCGTCTGGGCAAAATCCTGGGTAGGGGAACCTACAGCCAGGGCCGCTTCTTCTGTGTGAGACTGGGGGCAGTCAGTTCGCCCCTTTTTCAATACAGGAGATTCTCAATGCGATCCTCCCTTTCCTTTCTGTTGTGGACAGTTCCCGTCCTGGCCGCACTGCTGCTCTCTGCCTGCACACCACCCGCTCCCTCCGCACAGGCAGCCCCTTCTCTGGGGAGAGAAATCCCTATACCAGTCACCGAGCCAACGCCCCCATCCGTCGTTCTGCCCGACTTTGAACCCCGCACCAGTGTGGCCGCGGGCATGCCCAAATCTGGCGGAGATGTGATTGTAGACGGCACGCCGCCGCCCTTCGAGATATTCAACTTCCACACCAACTTTGCCCGCCGCACCATCGAATGGGATGAGATTTTCTCCGGTGGCCCGCCCAAAGATGGCATTCCGGCCATCGACAGCCCAACTTTTGAGAGCGTTGACGCGGCCGACCTCTGGCTGGACGACGCCGAGCCGGTGATTCTCTACCAACAGGCAGACGCGGCCCGGGCCTACCCCCTCGCCATTCTCATCTGGCACGAGATTGTCAACGACGAAGTGAAGGGCCAGCCCGTCTCCATCACCTTTTGCCCCCTTTGCAACGCCAGCATCGCCTTTGACCGCAACTTCGACGGCCAGGTGCTTGATTTTGGCACAACCGGCCGCCTGCGCAACAGTGACCTGATAATGTATGACCGGCAGAGCGAGAGCTGGTGGCAGCAGTTCACAGGCGAGGGGCTGGTGGGTGAATACGCGGGGGAGCAGCTCACATTCCTGCCCAGTCAGGTCATCGCCTGGGGTGATTTCAAAAGCCGCTTTCCGGCGGGGGAGGTGCTGGCCAAACCAAACGCCAACCGTCCCTACGGCGTGAATCCCTATGTGGGCTACGACAGTTCTGCCGATCCCTTCCTCTTTCGGGGCGGGCCAAACCCGCGACTGGCTGCAACCGAACGGGTGGCCGGGTTGACCACAGAAAGTAGCGCCAAAGCCTGGCCCTTTGCCCTGCTGGCGGAGCAGGGCGTTGTGGAGGATGCCTTCGACGGGCAGGCCATTGTGATATTCCACAAAGCAGGCACTGCCAGTGCGCTGGATACGCGACAGATTCGGGAAGGCAGGGATGTGGGCGCGGTGGCCATCTTTGAGCCGACAGTGGCAGGGCAACGGCTCTCCTTCGCACCGAATGTCAGCGGCACATTCACCGACACCGAAACCCAATCCACCTGGAACATTCTGGGCGAAGCCATCGATGGCCCACTGGCCGGGACCCGGCTGACTCAACTCGTCCACTTCGATCATTTCTGGTTCGCCTGGGCTGCCTTCTTCCCGAATACGGAGCTGTATGGGGAGTAGGGGATTGGTGAACGAGAGGAGTGAGCACGCCCTCGTGCGGCGTCGACTCGACTACACCCGGCACGAGGGCGTGCCTACTCCTCGTACCGAAATGGTTTGACGCCGAATTGCCTATTCCCCAGCCCCCAGTTCCTTGTCAAATCCTGAAATATGTTGACAGAGAAATGGTGGATAAAAACAGAATAGACTGTATGGGGAGTAGGGGAATGGGGAACGAGAGGAGTTGTACCGTCCTGATATATATTGACAGAGTCAAAACCAAGAAGGAGACTCTGGAAAGATGACAAAATCGGTACTCAAGCGATATAGTGTGGCCTTCAAGCAGCATGTTGTAAGAGAGTACGAGACTG
>JAUIHI010000022.1 GCA_030432295.1 Anaerolineae bacterium
TCACACCGCTTTCGGCCTTGCAACGCCGCATCTTGGGATTGCTCGGCATCCCGGAATCCGTCTACTCTTCCCTGGCTCACTTGCCATTAGCCAGTTCACCCTAAAAAATGAGCGAAACTACCGTCATAATATTTTTCCTTTGGCTAAATATCAATTACCGGTGGAGAATCCGCACAATACGGCCGTAAACAACATTCGATACCATCACCTTAGTGCCACCACCTGTATCGAACAGCGGAACTATCGGGGTGCCACCGGCTGTGTTCACAAACTGAACCACAACCGTATCAATGTCACTGTGGTAACGAGCGATACTTTGATATCCAGGTATCAAGCCAGAATGTCCATACTCGTAAATAGAGGAGTAAATAGCCTGCTCATTATCATTTAACAATGAGCCATCATTTAAAGCCCTCAAGAATATGCCCACATCCTCTGCTGTCGCGACCATTGAGCCGTGGGGATCATTCTTCAAATCAGGCTCATAGCCTACCCAATAGCCGCTCATTACATCGTCTACATCCACATCATCAATTGAAGTGTATGTATTGTTCAGTTCGAGCGGTATCAGAATCTCCTCCTCGATATATTGCCAATGGCTATACCCCACCACTTTTGTAATGAGTTCGCCTAACAAAAAATAATTCGTATTTGAATAACCATACTCTTCATCCGGCGCAAAGTTAGCAGGCAAATCAAGCGCTAATTCAAGCATTGCTTCGCTGCTATCCGGTGGGTTTTCCCAGTAACCAGGAGCGTCGGTGAAATTGGGAATACCACTGCGGTGCTGCACCATCATCCGCACCGTAATCTGATCGGCATATTCAATTCTTCCCACAAGTTCTGGAAAGTGATCCGCGAGCGTATCATCCAGCGACAAGCGTTGTTCATTGACCAGTTTGGCGATAGAAACGGCGACATATAACTTATCGATACTGGCGATCTTGAATAATGATTGCGGGTCGGCTGGTATTTGATCTTCTCGGTTTTTCCAGCCAGCTGTATAAAATGCGGGTGGTTCACCTGCTTTGTCCACATACACAATAATGCCATCCAAGCCATGACCAATTGCATCATCGACTTGTTCTTGGACAGTGTCAGGTACTGGTGTAACCCAAGCCCATATTCCGTCCCAGGGCGAGAATGCCACGATACAGAGTAGCCCCACGATAGGCATGATTATTCTGAGTATTTGAACGATACGTTTCTTTTTTTGCATTTGCGATGTTACCTTTCTGAGCTGAAGCTCAAACTCATTAAACTTAAGTGACATGAACTAAGTAGAGAAACAAGACAAATTATTATCAAAACTCTTTTCAAAGAAAACAGGTAACTATTCAGATGTCCCGTTCGGCTTTGCTGAGCGAGCGTACCCATCCATGGTCACGCTCATAAAGCCAGTCGAAGCATCTCCTCCGACCAAATGCTTGCCCGATAAGCGTATCTTTTGTTCTAATCTGTCGATGCTTGGAGAGTATCGGTCTTTTTGACTGGGAAGCTATCGTGCTTGATATCAAACCCCTTGAGCGTAAAAGCGAAAAGACCTAGTGAGATAAGCAGGAGCGGCCAGCCAAATTCCAGATCAAACCCACCTAACCCCACAATGAATTCAAAGAAAACGGCAAAGACTCCAAGTAGCCCCAGTCCGACTTTGGTATAGTTCCAACCAGCGCGGCTCAGTTTTGGTTTTGTTTTCAGCACACTATAGGCTAACATGCCTAGCCCAACTGCGGTAGGATAGATCAGCGTCCAGGAATAGGCCCAGGTTGCTCGGTAGCCAGTCATGACGTTTACCCAAAATATAAGGCCGGTCATCGTAGTGACGCTACCAATGATTGACCACACAACGCCGTTTCTTTCGTCCATGAATAAGGCGCAAAAAAACAGCACGACACCCGGCACAATAATGCGGAAGGGCCATAAGTTGGCTCCCAGAAAATGACTGAGCGCGGCGTCAGCTAGGAGCAAGAGGCCCGTTAAAATTGTGATTTTGCCCAATATTTCAATCATGGCGTGTAACGTCTGATTTTTATTTTTTTGTTTCATTTTGAATCTCCTCGTTTTATTGTGAATGTGGGTTCACTGAGATGAGGGTTAACCTCAATCTTTTAAACTCAAATTGTAATTGATAGAAAGTTTTCTTATCGAAAAACATTCAAAACTGTAGTAGTCAAGAAGATGGTGGAATTTTCAACGCAGAGGCGCAAAGAAGCAGAGACGCAAAGAAATCGCTTTTCTCTCTGTACCTTTGCCTCTTTGCATCTTTGCGTTAAGAAATAGCCATTCCACCATCCCGTTGACCAGTACAAAAAACATTCAAAACCTCAGAGGTTTTACCTTTACTCAGCCTCGTCGAGCATGGGAAGCGCTGGCTCCATCACATCAGCCAGATTGAGTTCCGGATCAGCGCCGTCATTGTTGTAAAGCATCACCACAATGGTGTCGGATTTAGGTATGTACGTGAGGACTGACCGGAATCCGGCAATGTAACCAGCATGCCGCATATTGTCTGCTTGCAGCATGATGCCCAAACCATTGGTGCTGTTAGGTGCGGGCGTCGTCATGACGGCCAATGATTCAGGATTGTCAAACAATGCCCCATCGAATAGGCCACGACCGAAGGTTACCAAATCGAGCGCAGTAGAAACCAGGCCACCTGCTGACCAACCGACAGATTCATGTAGTTCCGTTAAATCGGCCATTGCTTCCCCACTTCCTGTATAACCATGTACGGTGTCAGTGCGTGGTTCTTCATAACAATCCAGAAATGTTGATGTCATGCCCAATGGCTGATAGATATACGTGTCATATGCTTCTGCCAAAGGCATACCGGCGGCCTCTTCGATGATCATGCCGAGTAGGGTGTAGTTGGTGTTGCTATAGCGCCATTGTGTCCCTGGCTCAAACTGAGCATCTTTGCCAAAAACGTAGCGGGCAAGCGTGTCGTTCGGGTCTCGCTGGACACAATCGAGCGAGACATTCCCGGTCGTCTCATCCACGACCATCTGCGTGAAGATATCTGGGTAGTACGCTTCGTGTTCAACCACATTAAACAGGCCGGATGTGTGTGCCAAAAGCTGGCGTAGGGTGATTCCGTCCCCATGAGGCAGTTCCCCAGCAACCTCTGGCAGCCAAAGCGCCAACGGGTCATCCAAGGTTAATACACCATCTTCTGCCATCTGTAGGATGACGACTGCGGTGAACATCTTGGTGATGCTGCCAATTCTAAACCCGCCATCGGGGAGCATGGGGCTGTCTGTCGCAATGTTGGCGAGACCGCTGGCTCCTTCAAACTGATAAGTTGGGGCATCGATCCAGAGGACCATGCCGGGGAGGAGTTCTTCTGCAGTCAACTCGTCCATTTTTGTCTGTATCTGGGCGGTCACATCTGTGATTGCTACTTGAGGCTCGTCCTCGGCAACGGTATTATCTGTTTCTGCTGGTGTCTCCGTTGCATACTCTGTGGGCATCGGTTGGGGCTCGTCTTGAACGGCCGTTTCGCCTGTTTCGGCAGGCAGTTCGGTAGCGGCATCTGTGGGTTCCGCTTGGGGCTTCTCTGGAGGGCTGCTGCAACCGATCAACAGCAGCATAATCAAACCAAGCGTAAAAATAAGTCTTTTCGTCATCTGATTTCTATTGTGTTGCTTCATTTTGAATCTCCCTGGTTTGTTATGAACGTGGATTCACTGAGATAAGGACTAACCCCAGATTGCTGAAATGCCGCCGCTTCTCCTCAATGCATTAGGCGGGTACTGCTGCGCTTTGCATCGTTGTCGCTGACTGACGCAGCAGGACGATGCCAAGCCATGCAAACCAAACGATTTGGGTTAGGCCAAAGATGCTGGCGCTGCTGGCAGCAAAAGCGGCCATGCGCTCGTGATCCCGATCCCGCAGGATGTAGATGTCCATCCAGTTGTCCATATAGCCGGCCAGATGGCCCACGGCCTCCCCAGTTTTGAGCAGATTCGGCACCTCGACCGGGGTGATGCCCAGATCAACCAGGGCCTTGGTGAAGGTGGCTCGCGTCCGAATGCTGTTGCCCTCAAAGGAAATCAGGCGGTCAGCCCCGCTTCACGAGGCAAGGCAAGACTGTCCGAGTTGTCGGCCAGGTCAAAAATCTGGTCGATCTCTGCGGGCGAGAGATCGTTGACTGTGATGATGTCTTTTTTCATGGGTGTCCTCGATTCATATCCCCATCCCTGATCACTGAGCCTTCCGATACCATGCCACGGTTTCGGCGATGGCTTGGTCCATGGGGGTAGGGCTAGCCCCGAAGGCGGCTTCGAACTGGCTGTGGTCAACGATGTACGGCTCTTCGAACTCGTACATCAGTTCCCGGAATTCTTTCATAGTCGGGTTGAAGAGACCCAGGAGCCAGACGATGGCCTTGCCGCTTGGCTGGATTTTGGACGAATTGCCCGCTGCCGCGTTCACCTTGTCCACAAACTGGCGAGTGAAGATCGTCTCGGCGTTGGGGATGTGCCAGGCCCGGCCCAGGGCAGCATCGTGTTCGCTCAGGGTGACCAGACCCCGGCCAAAATCTTTGATGTACGTGTAGGTGTGGGGCAGGTCGATTTTGCCCAGTACGTTGATGGTCTTGCCCTTGACCGCGGCGTCGAAGACCACATCTCCTACCGCAGAACCGGCGACCCGGGGGCCGAAGAAGTCGGAACCGCGCCCGATGGCGACTTTGACCTTGCCCGCTTTGTGGGCATCCAACAGTTGCTGAGACATCTTGGCTCGGGTACTGCCCTTGCGTCCAGTGGAGGCGTAGGGCAGATCCTCGCGGATGGGCGCGCCGCCGGTGGACCCATACATGTACAGGTTGTCCCCAAAGATCAGTTTTGCCTCGGATCGGGAGACGCCTTCCAAAATGCCCGATGTGATGGGCGGGAACTTCTCTGGCCATTCGTGGTATTCGGGCTGGGCGCAGTGGAAGACCACATCCGTGCCGGCGGTGAGGACGGCCACGCTGTCCGGGTTGGTGGCATCCCCAGCCACGATGTTGACCCCGGCGGGCAGGGCTTCTGGCGCGTGGCCCCGGCGATTGACCAAAGTGATGTCGCCGTAGCCTCGCTCCACCAGGGCATCCATCACCGAAAGGCCGAGCGGGCCGGTGCCGAAAATGACGTTTTTGCGGGATTTGGTTGAGTTGGTCATGGTTGAGTCTCCTTGAAAATGAATAATCGGTGTGATTGCTCTACACTTTGGTTCATTGGGAATGTCCGTGGTTATAGACATATACCTGTATAGCCTTGTTTTTTATTCAAATGCGGGTGTTACTACTTCTGCTGCTTCGTCAGTGGCAGGCCGCAGCATGGCAATACCGAGCCATGCAAACCAAACGATTTGGGTCAGGCCAAAGATGTCGGCGCTGATTTCGCTTAGGGCCGGCACGACGCTAACCACACCGGCGGCGCCAACCACGAAGCCGAGATAATGCAGGGTGCGGCCAAATGTACCGCTGCGCAGGCCAGCCACGCTGAGCAAAATCACCCAGATGCCGCCAACCACTTCCACCCCGCCGCCCAGGCCGTTGAAGACAGACCCAATCGCCAGCCAGACGGTGGCCGCCTGTTCCGGGTTGGTGGCCGCCAAAGTCACGACAGTTTCCATACCGACGTTGTAAATCATGCCGCTGGCGATGACGAGCACCGACCAGATGATGCCGAAGGCGGTGGCGGTGCGCGCCAGGGCGGAATTTTTGCCGTTCAGCCGCTCGTGCAGCGCCAGCGTCAGCACCACCAGTGACGCGCCCCAGGCGACGTAGACAATCAGCATCAGGGCAGTGAGCAGCCCCTGGTTTTCGACAATCGCCGTCACTTTGTCCAGCGGGTCGGCGATGCCGCCGACGTTTACAACGGCGATAAAGCCGATAAAGCCGATAATGTAGGCCAACGCTTCGTACAATGCGGCAACGCCGCCCCATTTCTGCAACTGCTTCATGATTTATTCTCCTTTGTAGTTCGATGATTCTTGTGGATTGACGGAGATGAGCTTCAGACCGAGATTGCTAACCTTCTTCAAAATACCGTGCAGCGCGGCTTGGTCTCGGACAGGGCCAGTAAGCGTAGAACGACCGTTTGCGAGGCGAGCCAGCGAAAACCCTTCAAACCATTCTTGCCAGCCATCATCGAGATGACCTTCAATTTCAATGTCGTACTGCGTTTGTTTCTCGGTGCTGTTGTTCATCATGCCCATAGAATACGATTTTGGGCAGCACAAGTCCCCACCACAAACTGTGGTTGTGGGTGAAAAAAACTGTAGGTCTGTGGGGGAAAAAATGTAGGGGATGGATAAAAACAGCAGGGGAAGGGTTAGAAACGGTTTCCAGGCATCGAGAATGATTGTTTCGCCTCTATACCAATCCTAGCTCTCGAGCTTTAGAAACGGCAACGGTTCGCTTGCGCACGCCAAGCTTGCCATAGATATTTTTGTTGTGGTAAAGCACCGTGTTGAGGCTGATGAAAAGCTGGGTGGCAATCTCTTTGTTTTTTAGCCCGGCAGCAATAAGCTGCAAAATCTCGAGCTCGCGCTCGCTGAGCGGCTCCACCAAAGGTTGCTGCTGAACGACCGGTTCCCCAAATGCCGACAACAGGCGGGCGGCGTAGTTGGGAGCGATGTTGTGAGAAACAGCCGTTTTCAATAGGTCAGCCAGCGGTGCGCCCTCCCGCACAAATAGCTGCATATACCCTTGCGGTTGCGCTAGCCGCAGTGAGTTCGCCAAGTGAGTCAGTGCATCTTGACGATTGCCCTGCGCATCCTCTGCCAAAGCCAGCAGCAGGAAACATTCAATCTCGCTCTCCGTTCTTTTTCCGGCACGCGCCGACTGCAGCAGCCGGTTGAGCAAAGAGAAGGTCTCCTCTAGCAGCGTGCGCTCTTTGTTGCGCCGATAGTAGGCCACAGTCAATCTTGCTAGCGTCAGGTGCTCATATTCACGCAAAAAGGCTGGCTCGTCTGCAGAGGAAAGATTGTGTCGGGTTGCCCAATCCTGCGCCTTCGATAGCTCACCTTGAGCCAGCCATACGCGGCACTTGATCGCTTCAATCGGGGCATATTCAGCCATGCGCCCCCGTCGATAATTCGCAGTTGCGCGGTCAAGATGTTCCTCTGCCGCCGCCAAATCCCCCGCGGCCCACGCAAGGGTGGCTTTCGCTACCTCGTGCTGATGCTCACCTTCTGGCTCGCCTGCCTGTTCACTTTGCTTGGCGCTTTGGTTCAAATGGTGCCAAGCCGTCTCTAAATTCCCTTGCTCACAGAAAATCTGACAGAGATTACGGTGCAACATGGCAATGGAGCGAAACAATGGCTTCTCCCTTTGCGCAATGAGCTGGAGGGCTTGCTCATTAATCTCAATTGCTTCAATGAGCCGCCCAAGCCTAACTTTTATCTCGGCCAACCCCAGCATGCCGCCGGCCGCGAAAAGCAGGTTGTCTGCTCTTAAAAAATGGCCAATGGCAACATCAAAAGAGTCCGCAGCGGCAAGCATCTCGCCCTCTGCCCGTTGAGCCATGCCGAGAGTGACGGTGGGAATACCACGATAGAAATGGTCGTCAGCGGGCAGGAGCGCGAGCGTCTTTTGAGCATATTGCTTCGTGGACGCCATATCGCCCTTTCCATAAGCCAGATAGGCGCGTGCGGCAGAGAGAGTTGCTGGCAATGCCTCAAATTCTCGTTTGTCTGCCACAACCATGTCGCTAGAGGGATTTTCTAGCCAGTGTTCGGCGTCTTGCAGTCGGGATTCCGCAGCGGCAAACTGGCCGGTGTCCAATAACGCCCAGCCGTATCCCGCACTGAGTACGGGGCGGGTGCGGACCAGCGTATCAGGCAATGTCTGGACCCATTTAAGCCATTTCATCTCCTGAAAGCTACGATCCATGTTGCGCCAGGCCAGCTCGATTTGCTCTGCCGCAAGCTCGAAGTCGCTGGCCGCCAAGGCATGAGCGATGGCTTTATGTCGAACATTCTGCTTGGCAAACCAGCGGCTGGCCCGTTGATGACTCATAATTGTCAGCTCAGGCCGCTTAGCCCGCGTATGCGCTTGCAGCACATCGGCGAAGAGATGGTGATAACGATACCAATGTCGCTGCTCGTCAAGCGGCACAACGAAGAGGTTCTTTCGTTCTAGTGATTCAAGCATCTCTTGAGCGCCGGACATCTGCGTAACGGCCGCACACAGTGGCCCGCTCAGTTGCTCCAAAACGGCCGTCGCTAACAAAAACGTGCGAACCTCGTCAGGCTGATGCAACAATGTTTCCTCAACCAAATAATCAATCACAAAGCGGTGACTGCCAGTGAAGTTTGCAACAAACTGATCCAAATCAGCAGTCGCCCGTTGCTGCATCGACAGCGCAGCCATTTGTAGCCCAGCAATCCATCCTTCGGTGCGATTTTCTAGCGCAGCAATCTGATCTGTAGTCAACAACAGCCCCATTGCTTGCTGCAAAAATTGAGCGGCTTCAGCTTTCGTAAAGCGTAGCTGATCAGCACGTAATTCAATGAGTTGACCGCGCACTCGCAGCCGGGATATAGGAAAGCCGGGATCGCTGCGACTGGTAAGCACAAGCATCATTTGCGGCGGCATCCAGTCCAGCAACATTGCCACTGCAGCATCCACATCCGCAGAGTCAACCGTGTGATAGTCATCCAGAACAAGGCAGAAGGGATGAGAAATGGTGGCAACATCGCTCACAAATGCTTTGACCAATCCTGTATAGGACTGTGGCTGACCAAACTGTAGCAGTTCACCTAGGGTGGACTTCGTGCCGAGAAACGGCCTTATTGCAGCCAGCATGTACTGGAAAAACTGCTGCGCGTCACTGTCATCTTCATCAAGCGAGACCCAACAGCTTTGCACATCGTTTAACTGATTAAGCCATTCGATAACAAGCGTCGTTTTCCCATATCCTGCCGGGGCCGAGATGAGAATAAGCTTGGTGTTCGGGGTGGGGGCGAGATGCTCCAAAAGGCGTGGTCGATTGACCCGGTTGGTCTGGATCGGGGGCATATACAGTTTTGTTGTCAAAAAAGCGTCAGCCATATGTGGCTTGCCCTATTTTAGTAAACACATTGTCGTGGGACTGCTGGCAAGAGCTCGTACTCAACGGGACTACGATAGCCAAGTTGAGAATGGAGTCTTTGGCGATTATAAAGGATTTCGATGTATTCAAACAACTGCGCCCGAGCATGTGTTCGTGACGGATAGACAATACCACGCACACATTCGGCTTTCAGCGTGAGAGCTATTCCCACGTTCCAGCATCTATGTTGCAGACTGTTGCTCAAGCCATCGTAGAATCGCCCAGTTTGTTTCCTCGGGCTTTTCCTGCTGGATCCAATGACCGCAGTCCAGGTTGACTACTTCCACATTGGGCACGAGCTTTTTCAGATTTGCAGATTTGGGGATAAGATCTCGATCGCCATAAATCATGAGAGCCGGCTGCTGGATGATCGGGTTCACATCCGCCAGCAAACGCCAGTTGCGGTCCAGGTTCCTGTACCAATTGATACTGCCGGTGAATCCTGTTGATTCGAAGGCTGAGACAAAGACCGCCAGTTCGTCGTCGCTCATGATAGGTTCGCCCGGAGCTGTTTCTGCCCTGGCGAGGTTAATCATCGAATTACCCGGCTGAGGGGCTGCAGGAGGCAGGTTCTTGCAGAATAGATTGCGAAGGAACTGGTGTGTATTTTCTTCCAAAACTGCATCCGCGACACCTGGTTGTCGATTGAAGTGGACAAAATAATAGTCCTCGCCGAGTATCTCGCTCATGAACTCGATCCAAGGTTTTTCTCCGCGCTCCTGGTACGGTAAGGCCAGGTTGATAACCTTGTTTACCCGGTTGGGGTGCAACAAGGTCAGCCCCCATACGACATTTGCCCCCCAATCATGACCAACGAAGGCGGCATCTTTGTACCCGTAGTGGTCGAGAAGTGCGACGAGATCACCGGTCAGGTGCTCAATGTCGTAGTCGGTGACTTCGGAAGGATGGGATGAATTGCCATACCCTCGCTGATTCGGAACGATGACGTGGTAGCCCGCTGCAGCAAGAGCCGGCACCTGATTGCGCCACGAATAGGCATGCTCCGGCCAGCCGTGACAGAGTATGATAGGGTTTCCTTTGTTCTGTCGGCCCGCTTCGAAGACTTCGAGTTCCACACCGTTGACTGGAATCAGAGTGGGTTTGAGAAATTCGGTTGTTGCGTTTGCTGACTGCTTATCCATTTGTTCTCTTTTCGTAGAGTGCGCACCACACGACGCTTATTGGGATTTTCCATGATTTTTCTGCTTCTCACTCCGCCACCCACAGCACCGGGAGCACAGGCTCCAGCAAATCCGCCATATCTGATTCGGGATCGGCGCCATCGTGGTTGTAAACCATCACCACAACTGTATCGATCTCAGGCGCGTAATTCAGAACCGATCGAAAACCGGCAATATAGCCTGCATGCCCCATAGTTTCTCCCTGGAGCGTGATGCCCAGACCGTAGGAACTGCCAGGGGTGGGTGTCGTCATCGCCACCAGGGAGGCTGGGTCATCGAACAGCGCCCCACCGAACAACCCCCGGGCAAAGGTGACCAGGTCCGGTGCGGTCGAAACCTGGCTGCCCGCTGACCAACCGATGGATTCATGCAGTTCCGTGACATCGGTCATGGTATCCCCAGAGGCCGTATAGCCGTGTACCAAGTCAATGGCGAGGGCGCGGTTTTACCGGCATTCATCTGCTGGCACTGATTACCGGCAAAGGCTTCACCTAGATCGTAATCACAACTTTGCCGCAAATCTGCTTGCTGCCCTGCATCGCCATCGCAGCGGCTGTTTCTTCCAGCGGGAAGCGGCGGTCAATTACGGACTTGACCTCGCCAGACGCCATGAGTTGGGCCAGTGTGCTGAGGTCATCTGTATTGAACTGCGCCGTGTAACTGAAGACCTTCTCTTCTTCTTGCGACGCCTTGTAGGCTCCCATTTTTGCCATAAATGCCATCATGTCCATGCCGAGTGCACCTACAGAGACCATCCGCCCTCCTGGTGTGAGGTTCTTGACGTACACATCGAAGGGACGATCACCAACCATATCGAGAATGAGGTCATAGGGTCCGGCGCCATCCCAATCCTGTTGGGTGTAGTCGATCACCTCATCGGCGCCGATACGTTTCACCATCTCAATGTTGCGCGTGCTGCACACCGCTGTCACATGGGCATGGAACGATTTGGCGATTTGCACCGCATAAGTCCCCACACCACCGGATGCCCCAATGATCAACACACGCTGACCAGATGTGATACGGCCGTGGTTACGCAAACCTTGCAGGGCCGTAAGCCCACCGGTGGGGATGGCGGCGGCGTCCACAAAAGAGATATTCTCCGGTTTGTGGACTAGATTTTTCTCCGCAGCGATAGCGTACTCGGCGAAGGCTCCTTTCGCCGCCCCAAAGACGGCATCACCAACGGCAAACCGTGTGACGTTCTTCCCAACGGCAACGACCGTTCCCGTACAATCGCCGCCCATAGCGTGATCCGTCGGTTGTGGGTCACCGTACACCTTGCGGAGCATGGAAATCTTGCCCTCCATGCGATGCCAGTTGGAGGGGTTGGTTGCCGCCGCGTGTACTTTGACCAATACTTGATTGTCTCCCGGCGTGGGCTGGTCGATTTCTTCCAATGTCAGGACGTCAGGGGACCCATATTTACGTGCTAAAATTGCTTTCATGGCATTTCCTCTCTTTGATTCTTCGTCGGTGTTTGCAGTCATTACGATTAGTCTTGTGCCGATCGGTTCTTCTGCTGCATAGCGGCACCAATGGCAAGACCTAATGCGATACCAATGGCCAACCCGGCACCGGCATTGCCCATTGCGGACCCAACTGCCAGACCAACCCCTACACCGATGGCGATACCGGCACCGATGTAGGTTTGAGGTGATTTTTTGTCACCCTGATTGTTTGAATCTGAAGTCATACTGTTCTCTCCTTTTTGCTTGCTTGTCCAAATGATTTTGGTCTCTCGATTATCATCGAGGGATGTCTCTAAGTTTATGCCGTTTCCAAGACTCTCTGCTTCCACTGTTCCACGTTCACGCCTTTGATCACCAGCCACAGGGGCAGAAGGACTTCGCCGAGGAAAGTGAATTCGCTGAAGGTCACGCCGAAACTGGGAACCAGAAAGAAGACAAATGAGTCGATCAGGTAGCCGAAGCAGCCAATCATCAACAGGATGCCCAGTATTCTAGGCAGAAAACCGGACTTGAAGATCAGGTAGCCCATGGGAAAGAGCCAAAGCCCCCAAAAAACCTGAGCGATGAAGATGCCGTACTCATGCAGGTCGAGAAAGAAGGCGACCATTGCCTGAATTTGATCTGTGGTGAAGGCTGCCAGGTAATCCGCGCCGTTCAGGAGCAGGAGGACGGCCAGATGAGTAAGCTCATTGAGGAATGCGATAGGGACGCCGAGCAGAAGAAAGATCACCATCAACTGGGCCATGCCTCTGTTGACCGGTTTGAGCAGTTTGTACAGATACAAGACCACAAAGATGTTGACCAACTGGGCGGCGATAGCGCTCACAATGCCCAGACGAAACAGGGACTCATTGGCCCGGATATTGCTGATGGTGGCAGCGATGTCCCCAGACACAAAAAGTGTGGTGGGAATATACAGAATGCCGAGAATGCCCAGGGGAACCAGAAGCAGATAGAGGAATCCGGCGATACGGGCGGTCTTGTTTGGATTGATGTTGTTCTGCGTTGTCATTTCTTCGCTACCTTTTGAATGGTTTGTTCTGTCAAAACGATTTACTTGTCTGGTTCAACCGGGTTGACCGAGTAGAGAGACATTCCTGCATCCCGCACCTTTCGGAGCAGTCCATAGAGTGCCGCCTGATCAACCACCGGGCCGGTCAACAGCGTATCGCCGTCGTCGTCCAGGGTGATGGCCATGCCCCCGAACCAGTCGCTCCATCGCTCATCCAGATGCCCTCGGATACGGATCTCATACTGTTGGGACCTGTCCACGTCCAGGTTTGTAGCAGTGCCACTGTCTTTATTTGTGGATAGGGGTTGCTGCCTATCCATGCTGCGCCTCCTTATCAATAATTTGGAGCGCTCCTCGCAAAGTGAGCCTTGCGAGGAGTGCCTCAATCAATCAGTTTTGCTTTTACCGAGTGCCGCTGCGAATTGGCCGAGTCCCCAAAACATAAAGCCGAGACCCGACAGAAAAAGCCCCAGACCTGCTGCACTGCCCCAAGACAAATCCATTGTATATCTCCTTTTGACTATGAAAATGATGGTTATCCAGTGTCTGAATCGACACATTCTTGCCTTCGTGCTACGGCCAAAGTATACCGGGGGAGATGGTGAGGCGTCATCACATCATCTGGTGATTGATGTGGTGATTCCCATTGATGGCTGATGTGGTGAGTGAGTGTGCAGAATGATATGAGGACAAGAAAAAGCCCCGGCAGGTGCTTCCAAAAGCCTGCCAGGGCTGGGGAGAGATGGGGGGTGTCGGGTGGGTTTAGAGCAGGCCGAGTTCCTGGGCCTGACTCACCGCGGCCCGACGGCTGTTCACACTGAGTTTGCTGTAGATGTTTTTGGTGTGGGTGCGCAGGGTATTCAACGAAATCATCAATGTCTCGGCGATTTCCGGGCCGCTCAATTCGCTGCCCAATCGCTTCAATACGTCGAGTTCCCGGTCGCTCAGCGGTTCGACCAGCGGCTGGTTCGATGGCTGGTTGACAGGTGCGCTGACTTCCGGCTCTCCAAAGGCCGCCCGCAGTCGGCCCACATAGACCGGGGAAATACTCGCTGCGGCAGCTTCCTCCAACAGTATCCGCATTGGGTCGCCCTCTCCCACAAAGATACGCACGTATCCCTCCGGTTCGGCCAGATCGAGGGCACGGGCCAGGACTGCCAGGGCCGCGGGAATCTCATTTTGGGCCTGGTGCGCGAGGGCCAGGGCCACTCGAATCTCAATCTCACTTCCCCTGCGCTCTCCCCTCTCCGCTGCCTGCAAAAGGCGTTCCAGCAGCGCAACCGCCGGGCCGTTCTGGTTCTGGGCCATGAGAATCCTGGCCAGGATGATGTGCTCGAACTCGTGCAGGAAGCTCAGTTCGTCGTTGACAGACAGGCCCCGCTCGACCGCCCACGCCTGCGCATCGGCCAACCGGCCCTGGGCAAGCCACACTTGGGCCTTCAGCGCGCCGATCGGTCGCAGATCCGGGACGGGGGTTGGATAGTAGAGCCGGGCAGCCTCATCGAGCAGCGCGAGCGCACCATCCAGATCGCCTTCGTCCACTTTGACCTGGGCCTGGGCACGGCGCAGGCGATAGGGCCAATCCCCCAGGGCAGCTTTCTCCCCAAGGGCCTCATTCTTTTGCATCTCTTCTTCGGCGGCCTCCAGAAGTCCCTGCTCCCGGTAAATCTTGCTCAACCCCAAATGGATGTCCGCTGTGCCCGGTGGCGCAGGCTCGCCCAGCCGATCGGCCAATTCCTTGGCCCTGGCATAGACGCCAATCGCCTCCCGGAGACGCCCCTGGGCCACCCGGATATCGCCCATCCCAAAGGTACCACTGAGGGCGAAAACCACACTGCCGATCGACTCAAAGGTAGCCATCGCGTGGGCGATGGTGCGGTAGGCGTCCTCCAGATCGCCGATGGTCCACTGGGCCAGGCCCAGAAGCCCCGCGGCTGGCCCCCGTCGCAGATAGTCATCTTCGGGCAGCAGATCGAGCGCCCGCTGGGCATGGGTTACACTGCTGGGGATGTCGCCGCGCGCCTGGGCAATGTAAGCCCAGGCTGTAGCAATGGACGCGGGCAACGTCTGAAATTGCTTCTCGTCCACGACGACCATCGGGCGATCGTCGCTTTCCGACGCCGGAGGGGAAGTGTCCATCCGGCGCTCCGCGTCCCGCAGCCAGACCGCGCCGGCCTCCATCTCCCCGGCGTTCAGATACGCCCAGGCATAGGCCACACAGAGCACAGGCCGGGCGCGCACCAGATCGTCGGGCAGTCTTTGCACCCATTCCATCCAGGCCGCGGACTGGAACTGCCCGTCCATGGCAGGCCAGGCCAATTCGGCCAGGCGCGCCACCCGTTCAAAGTCATCCGCGGCCAGCGCGTGCCGAACCGCATCCGCGGTCGAACCGTTCTCCTCGTGCCATTGGCTGGCCCGGATGTGCAGGAGAGCTACGCCCGGTTCGTCATCCGGAGACAGGGCCGCGCGCTGATACAGCCGCTGGCGCAGGAGATCGGCAAAGAGGTGGTGATAGCGGTACCAGCGCCGTTCGTTGTCCAGCGGAACCAGGAAGAGGTTGGCCTGTTCGATGTAGGCCAGAACTTCTTGCCCGGACTGAGCTGCGGAGCTGTCTGCGCCCCCATTCAGAACCGCATCGCACAGGGGGCCGCACAGGCGGTCGAGGATTGAGGTGTACAGCAAAAAGGTCTGGATGCTTTCGGGCTGCTGGTGCAATACCTCTTCCACCAGATAGTCCATCACAAAGCGGTGGCTGCCCGTGAACGATTGGATGAAACTGGCTGTATCCGCTCGCCCCTGCATAGAGAGAGCCGCCAGTTGCAGACCGGCAATCCAGCCCTCCGTGCGGATTTCCAGGGCAGAAACATCCGCTTCAGTCAGACTGAGGCCCATCACCTGATTGAGAAATGTCGCGGCTTCGCTGGGCGTGAAGCGCAGATCAGCCGCGCGCAGTTCGGTCAACTGATTGCGCACCCGCAGCCGGGCCAGGGGCAGGTTTGGGTCCTCTCGTGTGGTGATGACCAGATGCATCTGGGGCGGCAGATGCTCCAGCAGGAACGCGAGCGCGCTGTTGGCCGGTTCCGTATCGATCACGTGGTAGTCGTCCAGGACGAGGATGAAATTTTCCGGGATGGCGGCAATTTCGTTGAGCAGCGCAGTCACAATCGACTCGGTCGGCGCTGGCTGGGGGGATTCGAGCAGGCCCAGCACCTCCGCGCCAAATGTCGTCGGGCCGGTTTTGTCGGTAACCGTTTTCAGCGCGGCCACCAGATAGGCCAAAAAGCGGGTCGGGTCGTTGTCCCCTTCGTCCAGCAACAGCCAGCCCGCGGGTCGGCCACTGGCAGTCACCCATTCGCTGGCCAGGGTGGATTTCCCAAAACCAGCCGGGGCCGAGATGAGGGTCAGTTTGTGGTCCAGCCCCTCATCCATGCGCTGGATCAGGCGGGGGCGGGCTACGAATTTGGAACGAACCGGGGGGAGATAGAGTTTCGTGGCGAGGATTGGCGTAGGCATAGGACAATCATACAACAGACCGGTCTGTTGTTTCAAGCTTGAAGTGATGTAGGCACTGCCCACATCTTTCCATTTCCTCTCACACTGCTTATAATGACCCGGATAGATTGACGGATTTATCCGCGTTGATCCGTCCGTACCGTTTCATTCGCGTTCCATTCTTCAGGATTTCCCGATGTCGTTGACCAATCTTCTGGCCGTGGCCCGGGGCGACGAACCAGCCGATCTGCTTCTGCAAGGCGGACGGCTGTTGAATCTCTTCTCCGGCACAATCGAAGAGGCCGATATTGCCATCTACGGCGAACACATCGCCGGGATTGGGCCGGGCTACCGCGCCCACCAGACCGTCGAACTGAATGGCGCATACGTCAGCCCTGGGCTGATCGACGCCCACGTCCACATCGAGAGCAGTCTGTGTACGCCCGCCCAGTTTGCCGCGGCCCTGCTCCCATGTGGCGTGACCAGCGCAATCATCGATCCCCACGAAATCGCCAATGTGGCCGGGCTGGATGGCGTGCGCTTTATGGCCGAAAGCTGCCGCAATCTACCCCTGCGGGTGTCGGTGATGGCTCCTTCCGCCGTGCCTGCCACCCCGATGGAGACCAGCGGCGCGGCCCTGGACGCGGCCGATCTGGCGACGCTCCTGGCCGAAGGGACGGTCTACGGCCTGGCCGAATTGATGAACTTTCCCGGCGTCGTCAACGGCGACCCGGATGTGCTGGCGAAGATCGCCGCCTTTGCCGGACGGCCCCGAGACGGCCACGCGCCCGCGCTGACGGGCCATGCACTCAACGCCTACGCCGCGGCGGGCGTGCAGACCGAACACGAATGTACGACAGTCGAAGAGGCCGCGGAGAAGCTGGCCCGGGGCTTCTACATTCTGATCCGGGAAGCCACCAATGCCCACAACCTCCACACCCTCCTCCCGCTGATCACCCCGGACAACCACCGGCGCATCTGCTTCTGCACCGACGACCGCCAGCCCGGCGATCTGCTGGGCCAAGGCAGCATCGACTATATGCTGCGGGAAGCCATCGCCTATGGCCTCAATCCGCTGGTCGCCTTTCGCCTGGCCACGCTGAACACCGCCGAGTGCTACGGTCTGAATGACCGGGGCGCGCTGGCGCCGGGTCGGCTGGCCGATCTGATGATCTTTGACAACCCGACCGCACCCCAGGCCCGACAGGTCTACGCGGGCGGGCGGCTGGTGGCGGAAGATGGACAGATTGTGCCGGGTCTTTCCCTCGCTTCCCCGCCTGTGCCCGCCGCTATCAGCGAGACGATACGGGTGGATTGGGATGCCATCGATCTGCGCATTCCCGCGCTGGGTAGACGGGTGCGGGTCATTGGCTCCCTGGAAAATCAGTTGGTGACGGAAGAGCGCATCCTGCCCGCCACAATTGTAGACGGCGAAGCTGTGGCCGATCCGGTGCGGGACATTCTGAAAATGGCAGTCATCGAGCGTCACACAGCCAGCGGCGGCCAGAGTCTGGGCTTTATCCAGGGGATTGGTTTGCAGCGGGGCGCGCTGGCCGGGACCGTCGCCCACGACCACCACAATCTGGTGCTCATCGGTGCGGACGACCTGTCGATGCTCACCGCGGCCCGGGCCATCCGGGAAATGGGTGGTGGGCTTGCCATTGCCGAGGGCGAACGGGTGTTGGCCCGTCTGCCTCTGCCCGTGGCCGGTCTGATGAGTGACCAGCCCGTGGCCGCGGTGGCTGCCGCCTACGACGAACTGCTATCTGCCGCCGCCGAACTCGGCTCGCCCCTCCACGACCCCTTTATGGCGATGAGCTTTATGGCCCTGGAGGTCATCCCCAAGCTGAAGCTGACGGATAAGGGGCTGGTGGATGTGGAGAAATTTGGGTTTGTAGAGTTGTTCGTGGATGGGTAGAAATCGGGATTTTATAGACGGCGGACGACGGACGAAAGACGAACGATTGTCGAATTGGTTCGTCTTCCGTCTGCGGTCTGTCGTCGCCGCAAAAGTCATAGACACATAAGCATCAGTTCAAACACATACGAGGGAATTCCTATGTTCGATACAATTACTCCTGCCCCGCCCGACGCGATTCTGGGACTGACCGAAGCTTTCAAAAATGACCCGAATCCCCGCAAAGTCAATCTGGGCGTGGGTGTCTACAAAGACGCGGGCGGCGCGACGCCTGTGCTGGAAACGGTGAAAGAGGCCGAGAAGCGTCTGCTCAGTGGCGAGAAAACGAAAAGTTATTTGCCCATCGACGGCAGCCCGGAATACGACGCGGCCAGCCAGCGGCTCATCTTCGGCGACAGCCACGAGATTGTGAGCAGCGGCCGGGCCGTCACCGCGCAGGCGCCCGGCGGCACAGGCGCGCTGCGGGTGGCCGGGGATTTTATCCGCGAAATCACCCCCGGCGCAACGGTCTGGATCAGCGATCCCACCTGGCCCAACCACCCCAGCGTCTTCGAGTCTGCCGGACTGAAGGTGGCGACCTATCCCTATTTTGATGCGGCCACCAACGGCGTCGATTTCGACGGAATGTTGGCGGCCATCCGCACGATTCCTGCCGGGGATGTGTTGCTGCTCCACGGCTGCTGCCACAACCCGACCGGCGTGGACCTTTCAGCGGCCCAGTGGCAGGCGGTGGCGAAGATTGTGACGGAGCGGGGGATTCTGCCCCTGCTCGACTTTGCCTATCAGGGCTTTGCCGAAGGGCTGGAAGAGGATGCGGTCGGTGTGCGCACAATTGCTGCCCACTGCCCAGAGATGTTCGTTGCCAGCTCCTTCTCCAAAAATTTTGGCCTCTACAACGAACGGGTGGGCGCGCTGACTGTCGTGGCCCGCACACCGGACGCGGCCGCCGCAGCCCTCAGCCACGTCAAGCGCTGTATCCGGGCCAACTACTCCAATCCACCAGCCCACGGCGGCGAGATTGTGCGCACGATTCTGGGTGACCCGGAACTGCGCCGTCGCTGGGAAGACGAAGTGACGGCTATGCGGGAGCGCATCAATACAATGCGCCACCTTTTCGTCGAGACGCTGAACGAAAAGGGCGTGACCCAGGATTTTTCCTTCATCACCCACCAGCGGGGAATGTTTTCCTTCAGCGGCCTGACGCCCGCCCACGTGAAGGCCCTGCGCGAACGTCACTCCGTCTATATCGTCGGCTCCGGGCGTCTCAGCGTGGCCGGGATGACCGAAGGGAATATGGACTATCTGTGCGCGGCGATTGCGGATGTGTTGAAAGCGTAGGGATTGGAGATTCTGAGTCTACTGCAAAAACCGAGTTTTTTGCGCAGATCGCCCGGGTTTCCAGGAGTGGTTCGGTCTCAAAAACTCGGTTTTTAGCCTTCTTGTCGTGGAGTCAGATTCGAGATTGCCAATTTCGACGCTCTCTGGGATGATTCATTTAGCTGAAGATGGGAAGATACCAAATCAGATTGGCATATTCCTCTGCATCTGACGCACCCCAAACCAACACTAAGTCCTGGACGATCTGTTCCAGTGCGAGGCTGGGATGCAGAACGAATATCCCGGTGGCGGTCTCGCCTGCTTCCAATCGTTGGCGCAGATGGACAGGCATGGACGCTCGATTATTGGTGACCAGAATGAAGTGATTGAGGCTACACCACTCCAGAATTTTCGGATCCGGTGTCCCGTTGGCAGGCGCAACCGGATCCCCGACCCGCCAGACAGTCATTTCTGGGATCTGCTGGTGAAGGGCTTGGCGGAGGATAGGATCGACGTTTTCATCCAGAAGAAAACGAATGCGACTCACGTCGCAGCCACTTTCACAGAGGATTGTTCAGCGGCCAGAGAGCGCAGGCGGGCGATAACCGGCGGAACATTCTGTTCCTGATCGGCCCGTTTTCTTTCTGCGTGGGCAAACCAGTCAGCCAGGTAGCCTTCCATTTGCGTCCGGTTGCTTAGGTAATAGAGAATGGCCGCATAGACCTGTTCCAGTGAAAGGGACGGATAACGCGCTGCGATGGCCTCCGGAGACTGGCTGCCGTAGATGTAATCGTAGAGAACACTCTCAATACCGATGCGCGTTCCAGCAATGCGTATGTCATCGGGTCGCAGAAATTCGAAGTAGCTTTCCAGTTGCATTTTGCTGTCTCCTATAAGAATGACTGGTCATAGTATAGCACAGGAAAAGCCGTAATTGGACACCACTTTTTCACCTACGGAGTTGAAGCCAACCCAATGAAACCACTCTCCACACTCGTAAATTCCGTCCCGGCCAGCGTGACCGCGGCGATGATGCAGAAGGGGCGGGAACTGGCCGCTGCTGGCAAAGATGTGATCAATCTGGCCGGGGGCGAGCCGGACTTCGACACACCCAAGCACATCCAGGAAGCCGCCTTCGCCGCTATCCGCAAGGGCGACACCCACTACCCGCCCAGCTTTGGCTCGTCGGAACTGCTGGAAGCGATTGTCAACAAACTGGCGCGAGAGAACAGCGTCACCGCCACAACCGATCAGATTCTGGTGACGCCGGGGGCCAAGTGGGCCATCTACGCGGGGCTGGCGGCCACCCTCAACCCCGGCGATGAGGTGATGATCCTCGACCCGGCTTGGGTGAGCTATGCGCCGATGGTCCAGTTGAACGGGGGCGTACCTGTGCACGTGGGCTTGCCCGCCGCGGAGAATTTCCGGGTGAGCGAGGCGATTTTGCGCAGCCACGTGACAGAGAAAACGAAGCTAATTATGGCCTGCTCGCCCAACAATCCCACAGGCCGGGTGCTGCAACAGGACGAGATCGACGCGATTGTGAAGATCGCCACGGAATTTGACCTCTACGTCCTCAGCGACGAAATCTACGAGCACATCCTTTTCGACGGCCAGGTGCATCACTCTTTGGCCGCGCAGCCGGGGATGGCCGAGCGCACGCTGATCATCAACGGCTTCAGCAAAGCCTATGCCATGACCGGCTGGCGGCTGGGCTGGCTGGCCGCACCCAAACCGATTGCCAAGCTGGCCCGCTCCTACCAGACCCAGAGCATCACCAGCGCGGCCAGCTTTACGATGGCCGCGGGTGTGGCTGCGCTCAATGGCCCCCAAGAATGTGTCCACGAAATGACCGCTGCCTATGCCCGGCGGCGCACCTTTTTGCTGGACGCGCTGGACGAAATCCCCGGCATCGAGAGCAGCCCGATCGAAGGGGCCTTCTACCTCTTCGCCAAATTCACCCACACGGAAAAGGGCAGTCTGGAAATTTCGCAAAAACTATTGGAGGATGGACTGATCGCCTCCACCCCCGGTGTCGCCTTCGGCCAGGCCGGGGAAAACCACGTCCGTTTCGCCTTCGCCACCCACATGACGGACCTGGAAAAGACTGTCGAGCGGTTGGCGAAGATTGTCCCGAATTTGTAGCCGTCCTATCGTTCAGATATTGGGTATTGGATATTTTGTGGGGAAGCGAAGGGACATCCCGACAAAATATCCAATACCTAATATCCAATATCCGCTTTCACCACAAAAGGCTGCCCAATGGACATTACCCCAATCCAATTGATCCTCGCCATTCTGGCCGGCATCGCCGCTGGTGTCATCAACACACTGGCTGGCAGCGGCTCGGCGGTGACGCTACCGATGCTTGTCTTTCTGGGCCTGGATGCAGGCGTAGCCAACGCCACCAACCGGGTGGGCGTGTTGGTGCAAAATATCGCAGGCATCGCCACCTATCAACGCAACAAAAAGCTGGACATCGGCGGCTCCTTCTGGCTGACTGTCCCTGCGATGCTGGGCGCGGTGGTGGGCACGTACATCGCCACCATTCTGAGCAACGATCAGATGGAGTTTGCCATCGGCGTAATGATGGTGATTATTCTCATCACCATTTTTGTCAATCCCAATAAATGGCTGCGCGAACAATCGGAAGTAAAAGCGGGGCGGCCCAGCCTGGGCGTGCTGGCCCTCTTCTTTGTGATTGGCGCCTACGGCGGCTTTGTGCAGGCCGGGGTGGGGGTCTTCATTCTGTCGGCGATGGTGCTGGGCGCGGGCTATTCCATGACCCACGCCAACGGCATCAAACTGGTGATTGTCCTGGCGTTGACAGTCGTGGCGCTGGTCGTCTTCATCTGGTCGCCGGTGGAGATCAACTGGGGCATCGGCGCGCTGATGGCTGTGGGCCAGAGCATCGGGGCTTGGGCCGCGGCCAAATTTGCGGTCAGTGTGCCCAACGCCAACAAATATGTGCGCTGGCTGCTGATTGTAGTGGTGGTCTATTCGATTTTCAAGTTCTTTGGGATTCTCGATCTGTTGCTGGGGATGCTGTAGAGGAAATTGACGGCAGACGGAGGACGATAGACGAACGTGTGGTGCGATTTCACCCCTACCGTTCGTCTATCGTCTGCCGTCCGCTGTCTGCTTTACCCCATCGTCCACACCCGTGTCGGGGCGATTTTGTAGATGACACGGGTATCGTTGGCAAGGGCAGAAGCCGGGTAGTCATGGCCGTTGTACTTGCGCGATAGCTTGTGGATGTGCTCTGTGCCACCCTCTTCGGTAATCTCCACGACTTTGCCCTGGATTCCAACATAGCGATAACTATTGTCCGGGTCCTGCACGCTGAGGGCGACCTTCGGATTCTTGCGCAGAGAGCGGTCTTTCTTGCGGCCTTTGGCGCTGTTGATGAGGATATGCTCGCCGTCGTACTCCACCCAGACCGGTGTCACCTGAGGCACATCGCCATCGCTAGTGGCGACGTGGGCAAAACTTTTCTTCTCGAAAATGTCTTTGTGGCTTTCGGGGATTTGTGTCACGAATACGCTCCTGTGGATTGATGGGATAGTTCGATAACGGGGGAGTGAGCGTTCCAGCATCTCACCATCCCGTCATCTTCGGTATACTCTCTTTGTACCCTACACACATCCCCTTACCCAAACTGTATGCCTGATTTCATTTGTCTCGGCGGTCTGCGTATCGACTATCTGATTACCGCAGAGGGGTGCGCCACATCTTACATTTTCGGTGGCAACGCAACCTTTGCCGCGGTGGGCGCGCGGCTGTGGAGCCAATCGGGACAGGTGGGGATTCTCGCCAAGAACGGGCCGGGTTTCCCCGCCGATTGGCTGGCCCAACTGGAAAGCCACGGCATCGACACCGGCTGCGTCATCCCCATCGCCGAGCTGGTGGATCAGCGCACATTCTTCTCCCATTTCGCCGATGGCAGCCGGGACGAGGGCAACCCGGAAAGCCACTACCGGGCGCTGGGATTGCCCTTGCCCGACGGACTGCGGGGCTACAGCCAGCCCAGCGCAGACGCCCAGGAAGCCAGCTATCGGCCCCTGCGCATCGACGGCGCGGAGGTGGCTGGTGACTGCTGGCCGCGCCGCGCCTTCCATTGCAGCCCCATCGACTGGGAGACGACCCGCTCCTGCATCGCGGCGGCCCGCCGAGCCGGAACGCCCCAGATTTCGCTGGACCCCGGCCTGTGGATCGGCCAGCGTCCTTTGGCAGAAGTGAAGGAACTTCTGGGCCAGTGCGATGCCTTCTTACCCAGCGAAGCCGAAGCCCGGCTGCTCTTTGGCCCAGAAATGGGCCGCCAGGAGATGGCCCGGCGTCTGGCTGTGGATGGCCCACCGGTTGTGGTGCTGAAACTGGGCAGCGAAGGCAGTCTGGTCTATCAGCGGGAGCCGGACCGATTCACCCACATCCCCGCCGCCCCCGCGGCTGTGCTGGATGTGACCGGCGCGGGGGATGCCTTCTGCGGGGCCTTTGCCGTGGGCCTGAGTGCAACCGGCAATCCCGTGACCGCGGCCCGTTGGGGCGCGGTGGCCGCCAGTTTCGTCATCGAAGGCTTTGGCGCGCTCCACGCGCTGGAACAGGCTACGAGTACGGAACGGTTGAAACGTCTGAACCGCATTGCTGGCAGCGTGACGACGGACGAAGGACGATAGACGAACGACAGGTGTACAAGAGGACAACAGACAGACGCCGAGTAATGATTCCAGCCGTTCGTCCTCCGTCTGCCGTCCGTCGTCGAACCCACACAAAATTACGCCCACCGGAGACACACCCATGCCCACCCCAATTATCCTCGACGTTGACACCGGCTACGACGACGCGGTTGCCATTCTGATGGCCGCGGGTCACCCGGCCATCGAACTCCTGGGCGTGACGACTGTGGCGGGCAACGCGCCCCTGGACGTCACTACCGACAACACCCTGCGCACGCTGGACGCCGCGGGCTATACGGAAATTCCGGTGATCGCTGGCGCACACCGACCGCTTCTGCGGGAATTGGGCGGATCGACTGACGCGCAGAGCCAACATTTCCGCTTTCCCAAAGCGCGGGAAGCCACACCGGGCTATGCGGCGGACTGGCTGGTGGAGACGCTGATGGCGTCGGACGGGGAGATCGTCCTCGTCCCCCTGGCCCCGCTGACGAACATCGCCCTGGCCCTACACAAAGAGCCGCGCATTGTGGAAAAGGTGAAGAAAGTTGTGCTGATGGGCGGCGCGCTCCACGGCGGCAATATGACGCCCAACGCCGAGTTCAACATTTGGATCGACCCGGAAGCGGCCCGGATCGTCTGGCAGGCGGGCTGGCCGATTGTAATGGTGGGGCTGGACGTGACCGGCCGCGCCCTCATTCCGCCGGACGATGTGGCACGGGTGAAGGCGCTGACGACGGATCGGGCGCGGATCACCGGCGAACTGCTAGACTTCTGCGTGCAGCGAGAGGTGGTGGGCTGGGGCAGACCGGGGGTGCAGATTTTCGACGCCTGCGCAGTGGCAGCGGTGGTCGATCCGGAGATGCTGACGACCCGTCACTGCTTTGTTGATGTGGAGACAGCGGGAACCCTCACCGCGGGGATGACCGTCTGCGATGTGGACGGACTGACCGCCAATCCGCCCAACTGCCACGTGGGGCTGGACATCGACTACGCCCGCTTCTTCCGGGTGATGCTGGATGGGCTGGAGGGATGAAGGGACCAGACTTTGCGGCCATTGCCGGTCTGATCATCGACGATATTGTCCTCCCCACGGGCGAGACGCGCATGGGCGTGCCCGGCGGATCGGGAACCCACAGCGTCTGGGGGATGCGCATCTGGTCGGAGAGTGTGGGGCTGATTGCCAGCTACGGCGAGGATTGCCCGGCGGAGATTCTGGCCGCGTTTGATCAGGCCGGAATTGCCCTGCTCCGAGCCGCGGCCAACCCGGAACCGACGCCCCGCTGCTGGCAGGTCTTCGAGTTCGACCAGCACCGCACAGAGATTTTCCGCACATCCGAGGCCGACTTCTATCGCTTCCAGCCACTGGTCTCCGATATTCCCGCGAGGTGGCAAAAGGCAGCCGGTTTCCATCTGATCCACGAAGCCAAAAACATACCTGCCTTTGCCCGCCATTTGCGCGCAGGTGGCGTCGACTGCCTGCTCGCCGAGCCGCCACCCACCGATTTTGTCCCGGAGAAGCTGGACGAATTTGCTGCTTTTTTGCCGCTGGTCGATGTTTTTTCGCCCAACTGGGAGGAATCGGCCCAACTGCTGGGCATCGACAATCCGGACGCGATCCTCGCACGTTTTCTGGAAATGGGTGTGCCTGTCGTGGCCCTGCGTATGGGGGAGGCCGGTTCGCTGGTGGCGACAGCGGAGCAGCGCTGGCACATCCCCGCCGTGCCGGTGCGGGTGGTGGATGTGACCGGTGCGGGCAACAGCTATTGCGGCGGCTTTTTGGTGGGCTATGCGGAAACGGGCGATCCCCGCATCGGCGGTCTCTACGGCGCGGTCTCGGCCAGTTTTACGATTGAGCAGTTTGGGCTGCCGGTGATCGACGGGGCGACAAACGGACTTGCGAAGGAGCGATTGGTGAGGATAGCGGATGCGCTTTAGGAGCCAAAGGCAGCGTAGCGACGAATCCCCGCCCGGTAGACCGTGCGCATCAGGAAAAAGCCGACAGCGATCCAGGCCAATTGCACGCCCACACCGATGAGCGCATCCCGTGTGGACAGACGGCCCAGGACCAGTTCCACCGGGAAGGAAAGCATCCAACGAAAGGGCAGGGCCGCAGCCAGTGTCTGGACGGGCTGGGGGAAAAGTTCCAGGGGCGCGAGCCGCCCGGAGAAGAAGAGCAGCAGGACGAAGTAGACCTGATTGACCGCACCTGTGCGGGTCGTCCAAAAAGCACTCATCGCCAGCGCCCACTCCAGAAAGAAGCGCATGAGAAAGGCGAAAACCAGCACAGGAAGAGTCGCCGCCACTGCCCAGCCCACAAAAGTCCACGTGGGGTGGAAGAACCAGGCCAACAGACCCACCGCAGGCAGATAGACGATCAGCGTCAGCACTTTATAGCCCAGATTGTCGGCGATGTCGCTGTGGATGGGGTGGATGGGTTTGAGCAGGACGGTTGAGAAATCGCCGGAGCGGATGCGATAGTCGTACTCCCACATAATCCACGAAAATGTGGCGTGGTTCACCAGCATCATCGCAATGTAATAGGCGGCAAAATCCCCGGCTGTAAAACTCCCCACCGAGCCGCCCTGTTGGGCCGCTACGGTTGACCAGACCACCAGATACATCAGCGGCTCCACAATGCCGCCAATCAGCCAAATAATCATCGCCACCCGATATTGAAACTGGACGGCCAGGGCTGTCTTAAAATAGCCTTTGTAGATGGAGAGGTAGGCGGACATCACGCCCCCGGCTGGTTGAATACGTGTTCGATCACATCCTCGATCGGCGGGTCCTGGACGGTGAGATCGACCACTTCCAACTCACGCAGCAGACGTGCTGTGACGCTGGCGGTCTCGGCTTTGGGTACGCGCAGGGTGACAGAGGCGTCGTTGCGGGCGACTACTTTGCCGTACTTTTCCAGACTGCCCTCCCCACCGCCGTTGAGCAGATCGACGGTGACAGTTTTGAAGGGCGAGAAGCGCTCGACCAGCCCGGTCAAGCCGCCGTCGTAGAGAAGGGTGCCGTGGTGGATAACAATCACCCGCTTGCAGAGGGCTTCCACATCGGCCATATAGTGGCTGGTGAGTAGGACCGTCGCACCCGTGCGCTGGTTGTATTCGTTGACAAAAGTGCGGATGCGCCGCTGCATTGTCACATCCAGCCCAATCGTTGGCTCGTCCAGAAAGAGCACCCGGGGGCTGTGCAGCAGGGCGCAGGCGATCTCACACTTCATCCGCTCGCCCAGGGATAGATTGCGCACGGGCTTTTGCAGCAGAGGCCCCAACTCCAACAGTTCGGTCAATTTGGCGACCGTCGGACGGAACTCCTCGTAGGGGATGCGGTAGACGGCCCGGTTTAGCTCGAAGGAATCGGCCACGGGAATGTCCCACACCAGTTGGTTGCGCTGGCCCATCACCAGTGTCATCCGGCGCAGATAGTCCCGCTCCCGTTCCCAGGGGCGAAAGCCAAAGACCTGGGCATCGCCGCTGGTGGGGTGGAGCAGGCCGGAGAGCATCTTCAGCGTCGTCGTCTTGCCCGCGCCGTTGGGACCCAAAAAGCCCACAATCTCGCCTTCGGCCACGTCAAAGGAAATCCCGTCCACCGCGCGCACTTCCCGGCTCTTGCGGCTGAAGAGACTACGCAGGGCCGCGCCCAGCCCAGCTTCCCGCTCGGCGACGGTATAGATTTTGCGAAGTTCGCGTAGGGTAATGACAGGGGATGAGGGCATAGGATATAAGGGATTGGGGACTGGGGACTGGGGACTGGGATTACGAGTATATGGGTCAACGAATTGCCCAGTTTCCAATCCCCAGTCCCCAATCCCAATATTATTCCGGCCCGGCTACGACGAGTGTATACGCATCCGGGCGCAGATATTTGGCCGCCACCCGCTGCACATCGGCGGCGGTGATGGCGTTGATGTTGTCGGCGTAGCGGTAGAGATAGTCCAGCCCCAGCCCATACCACTCCATATTGAGCAGTTGGGAGGTTACGCCGTCGTTGGTTTCCAAGGCCAAGGGCAGGCGACCGGTCATATTGGCTTTGCTGTCGGAAAGCTCCTCGTCGCTCACCGGCTCTGCGCCCAGCCGGGCAAACTCGGCGCGGATGCTCTCGACGGCCAGTTCTACATTGGCCGGGTTCACCCCTGCCGCGGCCAGCCAGGGGCCAGGGCCGATGTCCGCATCCAGCATACTGTAGCTGTAATAGGCCAGCCCCTGCTCCTCCCGCACAACCTCGCCCAGCCGTCCCATCATCCCAAACTGGCCCAAAATGCTGTTCGCCACCTGCACAGCGAAATAGTCCGGGTCGGAGCGGGCAATCGCCAGTGAGCCGATCAAAATATCGGACTGGACTTTGCCGGGCATCGCCACCGACTCCCGGCGGATGTCGGTTTGGGCCGACACCGGCGGCAGCGTTTGGGCGGGAGATGTCCCTTGCCAGTCGCCCAGATGGGTGGTGATCAGTTCGACAACCGCGTCGGTGGTTACGTCGCCGCTGACAACGATAATCGCGCCCTGTGGCCCGTAGTTGTCCCGGTGAAAGGCCACGACATCCTCCCGGCTGATGGACTGGATTGTCTCCGGGTAGCCAGAGCCGGGCCGTCCGTAGGGGTGATCGCCGTAGAGCAATTCGTGGAAGCGGCGGGAAGCTACGCTGCGGGTGTTCTGCTCCCGCTCCTGCAGACGTACCAGCCACTGGCCCCGCATCCGCTCCATCTGTTCGGCGGGAAAGGTGGGGTGGCGCAGCACATCGGCCAACAATTCCACCATCTGGGAGAAATCTTCGGCCAGACTTTCCGTGCTGAAACTGGTCTGGTGGTCCCCCGCGCCCGCGCTGACACTTGCCCCTACGGCTTCGACCGTTTCGTTGAAGGTGTCGAAATCGTAGCGGCTGCTGCCCCGTGTGAGCAGAGAAGCGGTGAAAGAGGCCAGCCCGGCTTTGTCAGCCGACTCGTGGATACTGCCCACGGAGAGATAGCCGTCCAGGACGACAACGGGCGCGGCGTGATTTTCCCGCACTAGCAGCGTAATGCCGTTGCTCAGTTGGGTGCGGAAAACATTGTCGGGGCCAGGAAAAGCGTGATTCGCTCTGTTTGTCATGAAAATAGATACCGTTGGCTGAATTTTGTAAGTGGGTATTTCTTGTTGAACTGACAGTAAGATGAAAGAATCATATACCCCAATCGGGTGTATTGTAAAACCAATCGTTTGTCAGTTCCTTTTCGCAGATTGCTGTCACGCAGGCCGCAATCCTATGCGGAGCACAGCTACAGGAAATCATCGAATGCAAAGCCTCTATCTCTCTGCTACAAAACTTCTCCCCAATGAACACGGACAATCCCTAATCGAATACGGCCTGACACTCACATTGATGATTGTCGTCATTCTGGCAGGCACAGCGCTCCTGACAGGTTTGATGGGTGAAGAAGTACAACAGACTGTCAACGCGTTGTCTAAATTGTAGACCTCAGTCGTACGCCCTACCGGACTCTAAGTTGGGTCAACTCGGCCACCAGAATCTCAATCTCCGTCTCCGCGTCCGCGCCGGTTTTCATAGCCAAGTCCGCCCGCAGGAAACGGTCCAGAATTGTCTCCAACTCCTCCATCCGATAGCCCCGACACTGCTGCATCGCCTTCTTCACCGGGTAGGGACTCTCCTTCACCTCCCGCGCGATTTCATTCTCATTGCTGCCGCCCCGGCTCATCGCATCCTTCACCTTGACCAGAATGCGGTATTGGCGGGCCATCATCGTCAGCAGGTAAAATGGATTGGCATCTCCCCGACGCAGATCGTGGAGAGAACGCATGGCCTTGCGCCCATCCCGCTGGCTCAGAGCGTCGGTCAGGTCCCAGATCAGCCCCTCGCTGCTGTCGCTGACCATCAGCTTGACATCCGCCGCCGAAATTGAACGCCCGTTGGCGTAGAGCGAGAGCTTTTGCAGCTCATTGGCAAGCTGGCGCAGGTTTGGCCCCACAAAGTTGGCGAGCATCTGCACAGCCTGACCGTCGATGGCAATGGCCTCGTCTTTGGCCGTGCGCATTATCCAGCCGCTCAACTGGCGGGGGTCCGGTGTCCCCATCTCTTCTGCCACCACCCGCTTGGAAGAGATCAGTTCGGCCAGACCCGGCGTCGCCCCCTTTTCGCCGCTGAATCCCTTCCACAATTGCCGCCGCTTGTCCACACCGCTGTCCACAAAGACCAGATCGTTGGTGGATGGCAGATCCGCCATATCCGCAATCAGCCGGGCGGCTTCTGTGTGGGCCGCGCTGTCGCTGCCTTTGCTGGCGGCCATCCGTTTGTCAAGCTGGCTCAGAAAGTCCCGCACAATCACAAGCCGGCGCTCGGCCAGAAAGGGCATTGTCCCCGCGTGATAGAGGATGTCGGCCACATCTGTCTGGTTGCCCGCCAGGTCAGTCACATTCAGGTCCGCCATCTCTGGATCGCCCATTGCCGCCTTCAATTCCGACAGGCGGCGGCTGAACAGATAATCATCGGCGTCGAGAAAGAGATAGATCATTGCCCAAAAGTGACCCTGTGAATCTGCCCGCGAGGAGTGGATACCTTTTCCACATTGACCAGCCAGCGGTCGCTGACATCGGCCAGTGTGGTGTAGCCCTGCAAGCGCATCCCCAGAGGGTTCGATACAAAGAGCGCGGCCATCACCAAAAAGCCGGTTGTGGTGATGCGGCTCGACAGCGAGCGCTGTTTGCCCCCGCCGCCTCTCCGGCCGCCTCCCTGGCCGCCCAGCAGCGCGGCGGCGGTGACCAGCACGACAGTCGTTGCCAGATTGGTGCCACAGTTGGGATGCCGGGCCAAGGCCGACTCGCCCGCCTGCAAACGCAGCAGGGCCTGGCGCACGGCCTGCCACACATCCTCAGTTTCCACATCGCCGAAGAGGGTGAAACCCAGGGGATCGCTCCAGCCAGCCAGCGACACATAGGGATGGGACGCGGCCAATAGATGGATCGTCGCGTGTTCCAGCGCGTGGTGCTGCCGGGTGTGGCGCAGAATGTGGGTGAGAGAAGTCAGCATCGGTGGGTCTCGTATTTAGAACAGATAATGAGATAATGGGATGATGGCCGGCGAGGCGCAATCACCCCACTATCCCATTATCCCATCATCAATTCTTTTGCTTTCGCCGCCACCGCCGCGGAGGTCAGCCCAAACTCCTCGTAAATCCGTTTGTACGGCGCGCTGGCCCCGAAGTGGTCGATGCCGATGACCGCACCCTGGGCCGGGTCGTTGCCTACCCAGCGCTCCCAGCCCATTGTGATGCCCGCTTCGATAGCAACTTTGGGCACACCCGCGGGCAGCACAGCCGCCCGATAGGCCGCATCCTGGGCCGCGAAGATGTCCCAACTGGGCAGGCTGACTACCTGCACTGTGCGTCCCTCGGCAGCCAATGTCTGACCAGCAGCCAGGGCGATCTCCACTTCGCTGCCGCTGCCCATCAGCACCACATCCGGGCTGTCGCCGTTGGACCAGAGCGTATAGCCGCCCCGCTGGGTTCTGTTGGCCGCGCCCACACCATCCCCACTGCGATCTACCGTCGCCAGATTTTGCCGGGTGAGAATCAGCGCGGTCGGCCCGTCGGTCCGGCTCACAGCCAGCCGCCAGCCTTCCGCTGCTTCATTGGCATCTGCCGGGCGGATGACGGAAAGATTGGGAATGGCGCGCAGGGCCGCCACCTGTTCCACCGGTTGGTGGGTGGGGCCATCCTCGCCCACGCCCACGCTGTCGTGGGTGAAGACGTAGATGACCCGAATGCCCATCAGCGCGGCCAGGCGGATGCTGGGGCGCATATAATCGCTGAAGACGAGGAATGTACCGCCGTAGGGGATTACCCCGCCGTGTAGGGCCATCCCGTTGAGAATGCCGCCCATCCCGTGCTCGCGCACGCCGAAGTGGAAGTTGCGCCCGCTGAAGTCGTCCGGGCCGATGAAGTCACTGCCGCTGATGACGGTTTTGTTGCTGGGGGCCAGGTCTGCGCTGCCACCGATGAGATTGGGGATGACCTTCGCCAAATCATTGAGAACGCTGCCGCTGGCATTGCGGCTGGCCTGGCTGCCCGGTGCATCAAAAGTCGGCACTGCATCTTCCCAGCCTTTGGGCAGATCACCGGCCAGGATGTGGCAAAGCTCCGCGGCCAGTTCCGGGTGGGCCTTGTTGTAGGCTTTGAAAAGCTGATTGTATTCGGCTTCCAGTTTTTCGCCCCGAGCCACGGCCTGCCCGTAAAAGGCCGCCACATCCTCCGGCACGAAAAATGTCGGCTCCAGGGGCCACTCTAAATTGCGTTTGGTGGCTTCCACACCCGCCGCGCCAAAGGCGTCGGAGTGGGCTTTGGGCTTGCCCTGCAGTTCCGGGTTGCCGTAGCCGATGACCGTCTTGCAGCCGATGAGGCTGGGACGCGGATCAGTTTTGGCCGCTTCAATGGCCGCGGAGACCGCGGCGCTGTCCATTCCATCAATCTTCTGCACGTGCCAGCCGTAGGCTTCGAAGCGCTTGTACTGGTCTTCCGTAAAGGCCAGCTCTGTGTAGCCATCAATTGTGACTTTGTTGTCGTCGTAGAGATAGATCAGTTTGCCCAGGCGCAGATGACCGGCCAGGCTGGCCGCCTCTTGGGCCACCCCTTCCATAATATCCCCGTCGCTGACCACTGCGTAGGTGTAATGATCTACCACTGCAAAGCCGGGGCGATTGTAGCGCGCAGCCAGCCAGCGCTCGGCAATCGCCAGTCCCACGCCGTTGGCAAAGCCCTGGCCGAGCGGGCCGGTCGTCGTCTCTACGCCGGGGGTGTGGCCCCGTTCGGGATGGCCGGGGGTGTGGCTGCCCCACTGACGGAAGTTCTTGAGTTCGTCCAGCGGCAGGTCATAGCCGGTCAAATGCAGCATTGCATAGAGCAGCATCGAGCCGTGGCCCGCGCTGAGGACGAAGCGGTCCCGGTTGTTCCAATCCGGGTTGGCCGGATTGAACCGCATATAGCGGGTCCAGAGGGCGGAGGTAGCCCCGGCCATACCCATCGGCAGACCGGGATGGCCGGAACTGGCGGCTTCCACCGCGTCCACAGCCAGCATACGGATGGTATTGAGGGCACGTTCTTCAAACGCTGGATCGAGGGTCGGGGCGTCCAGTGCCGGGATTGTGGATGATGACATCGGGTGTTTCCTTTGGTGGTGACTTGGCAAAAATCAGGAGTATTTCGTACACAATTTGCGAGAATTATAGCATAAGGCGAGAGGATATTGGGTATTGGATAGTAGAAATTGGGGATTGGAGATCGGACACTGGTGACTAGACCAGTCACCCAACAGTTTGTAACACAGGAGCACAAATTGTCTCAATCCAGCCAGAGAGCGTCGGTTGAGCTTGTCGAAACCAGCGGCTCAGATGGCGATTTTTCGTAGACCCGCTCCTGGGTTTCGACAGGCTCAACCGGCGTCGCTAGTCCAGTTTGAAACCATCGGAATATCCACTGATAACAGGTGACACAATTTTCAGAACCGGATAGGGTGGGGTAGGATCATTTGAATGCGGAGTGCAGAATGCGGAATGGAGACCTGGGAATGGTAAAGCAAAATCGTTCGTTGTGGCTGGGGCTGGGGGCATTGGCAGGGCTGGGCGCGGGGACAGGCACGGCCCTGGCGAGCTATGCCTATTGGAGCGAACCCTTTGCTGTACGGCTGGATCGGCTGTCACTGCGGCTGCCCAACAGCCGGGGAAAGTTGCCCGCGGACGGTCTGCGTCTGCTCCATCTGTCGGACTTCCATTTTCGGGGGGCCGAGCCACGGGAACAGCGCAAATTGGAGCGGGTGAAGCAGATCACCGCGGGGCTGGAGTACGATCTGTTAATTCACACCGGCGATTTTCTGCACTACAACGAGGGAATGGCGAATGTCCTGGCCCTGTTGGATGTGCTGCCAGCACCCCGGCTGGGCGCGTATGCGGTGCTGGGCAATCACGACTACGCAGTCTACCGAATGTCCAAAGCCGTCGGCTACACCTGGCGCAACTTCGTCGCCAAAGAGAGCCGATTGGGCCAGGGATACCCGGTCCATCGCCCTGCCACCCGACAGCAGGAAGTGCGCCGCTATCTGCGCTTCTTCCTCCATCTGCTCCACAACCGTATCGACGGCGAACCTTCCGGCGCCAACGACGTGCCCCGACTGCGCCACGAGTTGGAGCGCCGGGGAATGCAGGTGCTGCACAACTGCGCCATCCGACTTCAGAGTGGCGGGACTGATCTCTTCCTGGCCGGGGTGGACGATCTGCAAGAGGGCCATCCCGACCTGGCCGCGGCTCTGACGGGTGTGGACGGAAGCGCGCCCCTGCTCCTGCTCTCCCACAACCCGGACATTCTCCAGGCCCCGGCCGCGCACCGGGCCGATCTAATCCTGGCTGGCCACACCCACGGCGGCCAGATCGTCCTGCCCTTTCTCGGCCCGGCCCACACCCAGACCGATATTCTCAGCCGAGCCGACGCCTCGGGCCACGTCTTTCTGGGCGACACCCAACTCTACATCAGCCGGGGGCTGGGCGAGGGTATACCCCTGCGCTTTGGCGCGCCGCCCCACATTACACTGCTTACGCTATTGCCAGAGGAGGCGAAATGATCAGTCGATTATTGGGCAGAGGCAAAAGCTGGCGTGCCCGGCTGGTGGAGAGAGTGACCGGGGATGTGCTGGAGATCGGCGTGGGGACAGGCGCGAATCTGCCCCATTACCGGGCAGCGTCGTCGGTGGCTGCCGTCGAACCAAATGCGGACAGAGCCGGTGAAGCGGCCACAGCCGCGGCCCAGGCATCGGGTCTGTTGGGCATTCCCGTGCGGGTGGATGTCGCGCCAGCCGAAGCGCTGCCCTACGCCGACGGTTCTTTTGACGCGGTGGTGAGCAGTCTCGTCTTCTGTTCGGTGGCGGATCAGGCCCAGGCGTTGGGGGAGATCGGGCGGGTGCTGCGTCCTGGCGGTGTGCTGTGGATGGTGGAGCACGTGCGCCCGCAAACGCCCGCTCTGGCCCGGCTGGCCACATTTGTCACCCCACGCTGGCGGCGCATCGCCCACAACTGCCATCTCGACCGCCCGACGCTTAATCTGCTGCGGGAAGCGGGCTGGCAGGTGGAAGTCCTGCGGCGACGGGGTGTGTTTGTGAAGCTGCGGGCGTGGAAATAAAAAAAGTTCGACTTCTCAGAAGAAGTCGAACTTTTGGAAGCCTGGCTGACAAGCTTGATTCTGCACTGTCTAATTCTGAACCGTCACCGTCACACTGCACGGCGGCGGGTAGTTGCCGGTCTGGTCCACCACAATCAGACGGATGGTATAGACCCCATTCGGCACACCGGGGCTGTTGAAATAGCCCAACACACCGCCGGAAATCTGTGCAGATGTGCCGTCGAAGTAGACAAAGCCTTCCCCCGCATTGGCCCCCGGCGCAAATTCCAATTTGTAGAAATTGAACTCTTCGTGGGTGGCGCTGCCGACTATCGCCACAGAGCCGCTCACCACCTGATTGACGCCGGGCTGAGATATCAGCGAACGGCCATCCGGGCAGGCAGGCGGCTGTACCACCGGTTCTGGTGTGGGTGTCGGTTCTTCCACTACAACCACCGGCTCTGGCGTGGGCAAAGGAATCGGCGTATCTGTGGGCAGGGGAACTGGCGTCTCTGTCGGCGTAGGCGTGGGTGGCAGGGGCGTCTCTGTCGGTGTGGGCGGCAGAGGCGTGGGTGTCTCTGTGGCTACGGGGGCAACGGCCACCGGCGCAACAGCCCCAGCCACCGGAGTTTCCGCGCCGCCAGTACCGCCGCTGGCGTCAATCTCCCGTCCGCCTTCTCCCGCGGCGATAGCCCCAGCGTCTGCCGCGTCGCTCTCCGGTGTAGCCGCTGTCGGGTCCTGGCTACTAAGGGAAGGGGCTACCTGGCTGGCCCGTTCTTGCAGACCGTCCAATAGGCTGCCCACCTGACCACCGATCTGGCGCAGGCCCCAGCCCAGAATCACAATAACGGCGATAACGACGAGCGCGGTGGCAATGGGGGCAAACCAATCCCGGCCAGCCGCCACATATTCGCTCAACACATCGCTGACCGGCGTCTCCACCAGGTCCACATCTTTGGGCCGATAGTCCACCTGGCGCACAGGGGGCAGGGCCGAGCCTGCACTGGTGCGGGAAAGGCTGCGGGCCAGGGTGGGGTCGGTGGCAGCCCGGCGACGTTCGAGCAGGCTGTCTGCATCCAAGCGCAGAAAATTGGCGTAGTTTCGTAGAAAGCCCCGGCCTACTACTTCACCGGGGAGCAGATGCCATTCGTCGGCCTCGATCGCGGCCAGATATTTCTGGCGGATCCGGGTCCCCTTTTCCACGTCGGCCAGGGACGCGCTGCGCTGTTCCCGGCGCTCGCGCAGAAGTGCGCCCAATGTTTGCAGCGGAGAATTGCCCACTGTGCCGTTTGTGGCGGAAGGGGGTGTATAAGAAGCCGGTCGGCTTGATTCGTTAGGGTTCGTTTGTTCCATAAAGTCCATGCTACAGACGCGCAGGGCGTCAACAATTTAGCGCAACACTTGGCGTGCAAGCATCTACGATTTTATCACAGGCCGATTCGTTCGTTCCAATTGGATTTTGTCCGTGGGCATATTAAAACCAATCGCCTCCATTTCAACGCCAGCCGCGGGCGATTGGTTCTATTTGCCAGAGAAAAGACGAAATCTGCCTTCTGGTGTACAATCAACGGATGGTTCTTACCCGAAGATAGGGTTGTATACACAGATGAAAAGGAACACGGATTAAATCTGCGTTCCGATTTTCAGCCTCCCTTGTGCCCCACAGGGCACGAACACTGACCAGAAAGCCCATGCGCCGCGATCTGCTTGGCCGAATTCAACAGATTTTCTTGCTTATCAGCATTCTGCTGCTGCTGGTGATTGGCGTATTGGCGGCCCAGTCGGCGGGCCTGCCCTTTGTGTCGGGGGAATCATTGGCCGGGCTGCTGCCCTCCCTGCCTGCCCGCCCACAGGTGGTGCTGATCAGCGGCCACGCGGGGAACGATTCGGGTGCGGTCTGCACAGACGGGGCTGGTGATGTGACGCTGGCGGAGGCTGATGTGAACGCGGCAGTGGCCGAGCTTGTGGCCGCACGGCTGGGCCGAGCGGGCAACAACGTGGAGATTTTTGACGAGTTCGACCCTCGACTGGACGGGCTGGTGGCAGATGTACTGGTCAGCCTGCACGCGGATAGCTGCCTGGATTACAGCGGCTACAAAGCTGCCCACCGGGACAACGACCCCTTGCCCGCCGACAGCCAGCTATTGGCCTGTATGGATAGGGCGTACCCGGCCGCAACCGGACTTGCCTATCACCCGGACACCATCACCCGGGATATGATCGATTATCACGTCTTCCGCAAGATCGATCCTTCCACACCGGCGCTGATTCTGGAAATGGGCTTTCTGGGGGGCGATGGAGCGTTGTTGACCGACGGCACAGATCGGGTGGCCCAGGGCGTGGCCGACGGTATCGAATGTTTCCTCGAACCGGCCACGGAACAGCCGTAAGAACCACAAAGGCACGAAGCCACAAAGGAAGAAGAGAATCGTATCTTCTTTGTGGCTTCGTGCCTTTTATGAAGTTCGACTTTTCTGAAAAGTCGAACTTCTGGCTAGCGCACTTCCCCGGTCAGGGAAAACTTTGTCTGGTCGCGATCCACCAAATGGCAGGCCACCCAATGCTCTGGCGTCTTCTCCTCAAAGGCCGGTTCCTCCGCCGAGCAGATGTCTGTGGCGATGGGGCAGCGGGTGTGGAAGCGGCAGCCGCTGGGTGGGTTGAGGGGCGATGGCACGTCACCCTTCAGCACAATGCGCTGGCGGGTGCGTTTGGGGTCTGGCACAGGAATGGCCGACATCAGCGCCTGGGTGTACGGGTGCAGAGGATTGGTGAATAGCTCTTCCCGGTCGGCAATTTCGGCCATCTTGCCCAGATACATCACCCCTACCCGGTCGCTGATGTGCTCGACGACGCTCAGATTGTGGGCGACAAAAAGGTACGTCAGTCCGTACTCCGCCTGCAATTTGCGCAGGAGGTTGAGCACCTGGGATTGGATGGAAACGTCCAGGGCCGAGACTGGCTCGTCGCAGATGATGAACTGGGGTTGCAGGGCCAGGGCGCGGGCAATGCCGATGCGCTGGCGCTGGCCGCCGGAGAATTCGTGGGGATAGCGCTGGGCGTGATAGGGATTCAACCCCACCTTCGCCAACATCTCCTGGACAATCTCCCGGCGTTCGGCTGCATTGCCAATGCCGTGAATCTGCAAGCCTTCGGCGATGATTGCGCCGACAGGCATACGCGGGTCCAGGGAGGAGTAGGGGTCCTGGAAGATAATCTGCATATTACGGCGCAGGGCTTTCATACCGTTGCGCCCCACAGCGAAGACATCCTCGCCGTTGAAGGTGACGCTGCCCGCGGTGGCCTCTTGCAGGCGCAGAATCGTGCGGCTGACAGTCGTCTTGCCGCAGCCCGATTCCCCGACCAGGCCGAAGGTTTCGCCAGCACGGATGGAGAAGCTGACCCCATCCACAGCTTTTACCCAGGCCGAAACCCGCTGTAGCAGACCGGAACGGACCGGGAAGTATTTCTTGAGATTGTCAACGACCAGCAGGTCGTTCTTCTGGGCCGGAATTCTCGACATAATTTTTTCGCTTACCCCACTGTCTCGATAAGTACTTCGTCGCCCGTAAATTGCCAATTGGCCTTGCCAACGCCAGCCCATTGAGCCGCGGTGGCCGGATGGCGCATATGGCAACGGGCTGAATGGCCGTCCTCCACCTGTACCAGTTCGGGAACCTCCTGGACGCACATTTCTTTGACGTACGGGCAGCGGGGCGCAAATTTACAGCCCGGTGGCAGGTTGATCAGGTCGGGCACAGAGCCGGGGATGACGGCCAGATCGTCCTGGACGATACCCAGTACGGGGATAGCGGCCAACAGCCCTTCGGTGTAGGGGTGCAGGGGCTTCTCGAAGAGTGTAATCACATCCGTATATTCCACAATCTGTCCGGCGTACATCACCGCCACACTGTCGCACATCTCCGCCACCACGCCCATATCGTGGGTGATGAGCAGAATAGCCGTATCAAAATCCTGGCGCAGGTTGCGCATCAGGTCGAGAATCTGGGCCTGAATGGTCACGTCCAGGGCGGTGGTCGGCTCGTCGGCGATGAGCAGTTTGGGCTGGCAGGAAAGGGCCATCGCAATCATCACCCGCTGGGCCTGGCCGCCGGAAATCTCGTGGGGAAAGGCTTTGGCCCGCCGCTCCGGGTCCGAGATGCCGACTTTGCGCAGAAGGTCGTGGACCTGGCGCATGGCATCCTGGCGGTCCATCTTCTGGTGGACCATAATGGATTCGGCAATCTGATCCCCCACCCGAAAGACCGGATTGAGACAGCTTGTGGGCTGCTGGAAGATCATCGACATTTTGTTGCCGCGCAGGTCGAGCAGTTCATTCTCTGGCAGCTTTGTCAGGTCAACGCCGTCGAAAAGTATCTGGCCGTCCACAATCTTCCCAGAGCCGCCGATCAGCCGCATAATCGAGAGCGAAGTGACGCTCTTGCCACTGCCCGACTCCCCCACCAGCCCCATCACCTCGCCGGGGCGGATGGCAAAGTCCACGCCGTTGACAGCCTGTACAACGCCGTCTTCGGTGTAGAAAAATGTCTTCAGCCCTTTGATTTCCAGCAGGGGCTGTGCTGTTGAATTTCTTTTGTCAGCCATTCGTTGTTCCGTATCAATACTCTTTGCTTTGGAAACGTGATGGGTGAAACGTGGGATCCTTGTACGTTTTCACGTAGCAGGTTTCACGTTTCATCGTGCCCGAATAGAGCCGGGGCATTTTGCAATCGCCCTATTTCTTCAACCGGGGGTCCAGGGCATCCCGCAGCCCATCGCCGATGAAATTGAAGCCCAGGGCCACAATGACCAAAGGAATGCCAGGGATCAGGGGCAGCCAGGGGTGCTGGAACATATAGCTCTGGGAGGCATTGAGCATATTGCCCCAGGTGGGCGTCGGGTCCTGCACGCCCAGGCCGAGGAAGCTGAGGGAGGCTTCCAGAATAATCACACCGCCCAGCGAAAGGCTGGCATTGACCAGAATCGGCGCAATGCCGTTGGGGATCAGATGGCGCAGGATAATGCGGGCGTCGGATGCACCCAGGGCCTTCAACGACTCGACAAAGTCCTGCTCGCTGAGGGAGAGTACCATCCCTCGCATCAGGCGAGCCGCGCCCAGCCAGCCAAAGATCACAATAATCATCACCAACACAAAGACCTGATTAGCCTCCCGCTCCGGGGCCAACAGGACAGCGCTTAGCCCTTTGATCACGAAATCGGGCAGGGGCAGATTCGCATCTGTGTTGATCATAATCGCAGAGAGGATGAGCAGAATAGGCAGGAGGGGAATGGTGAGCATAAACTCGATCACCCTGGAAATAAGGGTATCCACCCAGCCCTTATAATAGCCAGCTATAGCGCCGATAATCACACCGATTGTCTCGGAAAGGAGGACGACGGAAAAGGCAATCGAGAGCGAGACCCGGGCCGCGTAGAGCAGACGGGTGAAGAGATCGCGCCCCAGATTGTCGATGCCCAGAAGGTGAAGCCGCCCATCGCTGCCCGCGATACCGGGCGGGCCGGGGCGTGTGGGCGCAGAAATGTCCACCGCATCCCGGGGGAAGGTGGTGATGACGGGTGCTAGAAGTGAAGCGACAAAGATGAGCAGAATGAGAACGAGCGAGATGACGGCCAATTTGTGGCGCATAAAACGCCGGGCAATTACCAGCCACTGGCTGTCCTGCTTCTCGCCTTTGCCCTCAATTTTCAGTGTACCGGCTGTTGCTGCCATTGATGTTCTCCCGAAAGCAAGGGATTAGGGATTGGAGATGGGGGACTGGGAAAATCACCCAACCCAGTCCCCGATCCCCGGTCCCCAATCTCATTTGTATTTGATGCGCGGATCGACAACTGTGTAGAGAATATCGCCCAGCAGCAGGGCAAAGACAGTCAGCACAGCCGTGATGAAAATGAAGGCCAGCGCAATCGGCCAATCGCTGCGACTGAGGGCATCGAAGTAGAGTCGCCCCATCCCTGGCCAGGCAAAGACCGTCTCGGTGATAATTGCACCGCTGAAGATGCCCGGAATCGTCAGCACCAGAATCGTGACAAAGGGAATCAGGGCATTGCGCAGGGTGTGTTTATAGATGACCAGATTTTCCCGTAGCCCTTTGGCCCGGGCCGTGCGCACGTAATCCTGGCGCAGTACCTCCAGCATAGAAGTACGCACAAAGCGGCTCCAGCCCGCCATGTTGAAGAAAGTCAACACCATCAGGGGCATGGCCAGATGGAGCAGTCGATCCCAGAGCGAACCGGCTTCGACACGGGGCAGCCATTCGGCGATGCTATAGCCGCGCATGGCCTCGCGCAGACCGGAAGGCAGGCGGGGAATCCACGGCATTGTATCCTGCAGGAAAACGGGCATGACGGAAAAGACCAGAATCAGCAGCAAGGCGAAGAAAAAGACGGGCATCGACGAGCCAATAAAGGCAAGGGTTGTAAAGAAATAATCGAATCGGGAGTATTGATGGACAGCGCTGTAGATGCCGATGGGCACGCCGATCAACAGGGAAAGCAGGGTGGCTGTCACCAGCAACTCCAGCGTGGCGTTCAGGCGGCTGAGCAATTCATCCAACACTGGGCGACCGGGACGCACCACTGTACTCAGGCCAAAATCGCCCCGCAGAATCCCTTTGCTGCTGCGCACAGCCGGGTGCAGTTCGGGGATTTCGGAGAGATAGACATAGTCATCACAGCCTGTGGGCCGGGTAACTGTATTGCCGTTGCGGTCTGTCGTCTGCTCCTCTCGCACCAGATAACAGCCCACCGGAATATCGGCGAAAAGTTCTTGGCCGCCAACGGTGATGGGTCCCGAGGGAAACCCGATCAGCCAGCGGGAGAAGCGCACAGGCAGGTAGAGGTCCAGCTCAAACTGGGCTTTAATGCGGGCGATATCTTCGCGGGTCAACTGCTGTTGCTGCTGCTGCAAACCAGACAGCGGCCCACCCGGTGCGATGTTGAAGAGAAAGAATGTGGCCCCCGCCGACAGCAAAATCACAAAGATCATCTGTATCACACGGCGGATCAGATAATTGGTCATAATTCCAGCCCCCCACTGTCAATAAATCCAGTATAGGACGCAGATTTTCACGATCGGAATGGATCAGAGCAGATCAATCCAAATCACAAAATCTGCGTCCCCTTCTATCGGTAAGCAAAAGCGGGTGGAACATCCGATTCGGAATGCCCCACCCGCTTTTGTTGTCACATAACACGATTCAGCGGTGGTCCTACTTCAGGCCGTCTGTCTCGCGTTCATTGCAAACAGGGGAGCCTGACTACTTGGTGTACAGGTTCATGTCAATGTGTTCCCAAGTCGGGCTGGGGATAATCTCCACATTGACTTTGCCCTCTGCCGCCGCGTCGATGACTGTCTGGACCTCAGCGCCGCCACCCAGGGTGGCCCGCTCCAGGTAGTCCACATCACCGGCCAACAACTGGGCTACAGCCTGGTTGGTGTCGGCGACGATGACGACGATGATCTTCTGCACCTTGGGCGCAGGCTCGTAGTAGGGATTGGCTTCCAGCTCGATCCGCTCGCCCTTCACCCAGTCGGCGATGACGTAAGGACCGTAGCTCAGGCGTTTCTCAGCGATCTCAGGCAGGGTAGCCCACTCGGCCGCAGGCACATCCTTCAACATCCGGCCATCGCTCAAGACCTGATGGCTGGGGTAGAGTTCGCCCCAGGGCGACAGGAAGTAGGTCGGATTCTGGTAGCCGGGCAGGTAGGTGACAGTCGCTTCCACGCCAGGACCAAACTCTGCACTTTGCATGGCATCACAGACGATGAAGGAAACCGCACCGGAGTCCTTGTCACATTCGATCTGGTGGGCCAGTTCCACATCACCGGCAGAGGCAGGCGTGCCATCGCTCCAGGTGAATTCGGCATACTTGTAGTTGACAACCAACTGGGGCAGGGAGACGGTGCTGGAACCGTCATATTCCACGGTCTCACCATCTACAACAATCTTCGTGCCAGCGGCCAGTTCTTCCGGCTCGCCATCCACATTGTAGACCATATCGCCAGCGGTGACTTCCACCATCTCGTTGGTGGCCAGACCATTTTCCAGGCTCGCCAGAGGCGTCTGGGTCAGGGGCTGATAGTCGTAGCTGTACTGGGTCCAAATATTGCCAACGCCCATCTGGGCAACCTGACGCTGGACAGCCGCAGAGACGATCAGCGAGAACATGCTGGAGGGTTCCTGGGAGAAAGCGACAACCATCGTGTCGCCGCCATCAGCCAGTTCCCATTCCCAGGAATTGGCCGAGCTATACTCGGTGGCATCCGGGCGGAAGTTGAGCAGGTTGATGCCCCAGGCTTCGGCCTCGGCCCGCTGGAAGAGGGGCAGAGAAATCATGTCATCAGCGAAGTGCTTCTGCACAGTGTCATAGGCGGCAACGCGCTCGGCCTGGACCAGTGTGTTGTTGCCAGCTACGATAGCCTGGCTGGCTTCCTCGTTGCACCAGCCCATGTAGTTCTGGCCTTCCCAGTTGTTGCTGGGCAGAGGAATCTGGTTGCAGGCATAGAGGGTGCGACCGCTTGGGTTGGTCTGGCCGACCCAGGCATAAGCGCCCAGCTCGAAGTCCCGGCGTTGCAGACCCGTGCTGTCACCGAACCACCAGGAGGCGGGGGTGTGCAGACGGATGATTTCGATGCCACAACCAAGCAGGTTCTGCTCGGCCACAGCGGCCCAGGTCTGGCGGAATTGGGCGGTGGTGGTGGTGAACTTGAGGGAGAGGCGGTTGCCATCCTTCTCGCGCACGCCATCGCCATCGGCGTCGACCCAGCCAGCCGCTTCCAGCGCGGCGCTGGCCGCAGCCGGATCATAGGCATAATCTGTGTAGCCACCGCTGTAGGCCCAGTGGCTCTTGGGCAGGAAGGTGTCCATGCGCAGAGTGGGCTTCACATCGTCCGCCACATAGGGGTAGACGGAGGCGATCAGCTCATCCCGGTTGACGCACTGGGCGATGGCCTGGCGTACAACGATGTCACTCAGGATGGGGTGGGGCGTGGTGTAATCTTCCGCCGTCACTTCCACAACCTTCTCGACTTCGACGGGGACTTCGACTTGAACTTCAACGGGGACTTCCTTCTCGACAATCTTTTCGACCTCGCGGGTCACTTCGATTGTCTGGGGGGCGGCTGCCGGTTGGGCAGGACAGGCAGCCAACACGAAGGCCAGCACTGTCAAAACACCGACCAGTGTCAACCACTTCTTGGTGTAGTGCATATTCATCTCCTTTGGTGAACAAAAAACTGCGGTTGTTACAAAAACTGCCTGCTTCACAGCCGTAGGACTGGCTGCTCCACACGCAAACTATGCGCTATCTTACCCGCAATTACACCGAACTGTCAAGATTTTCGTCTCATTGCGCTGTTTGATATGCGGATAATTCAATGCTTGGGGACTGGCTCTAGCGTCTGCGCCTGTTTGCCCAGACAGCGACACCAACCAGGGCAACAGCACCAGCGATCACAAACAGAGGCCACCTGGAAAAAGGTCTCTCTGCTTCCATAGAAGAAGCCTCATCGACAGCACTTACGGAAGAAACGGAAGAAAGGGAAACGGTGCGAGAGGTGGGCAAACCTGCCGCGATTTCGGCCCACGCCCCGGCCCTGTTCAAACCGGTTGCGCCATTGGCATCGGCCAGGTAAATCGCAATCCGCCGATACTGTTCCTCCTCCAACGCACCGGGCATATGCCAGGGCATAGAAAGCCGAATATAGTCGTGGAGATCGCCGATTGTGGCAAAGCGGGCCAGGGCATAGTCACCGATGAGCGGCGGGGCATAGCGGGGCAGTTCAAAGCCACCGGGTGGATAGTTGGATGCGTGACAGCGGCTCTGCCAGCAGTTGGCATCTGCCGGGTCGCCCGCGTTGCGCCACTCTTCGGTCAATCCCTGGCCTCTGTCGCCGTGACAGACCATACAGTACAAATAATATTCGTAGTGGCCCGATTCCACCAAAGTTGGCGGATCGGAGATCGGCGGTGGAGCCAGCCGATCCCGGATGTCCCCCATCGGGGTGGGATCGTCACCCGGAGTCTGGGCCACGACTGTGGATGTGCAGAGCAGGCCAAGCAAGAGCAGGCCGCAGATCGTGGCAACCCAATGTCTACGATTCACTATACCGGCAACTTTGCAACACAATCGGCACAATCCCTTTGAAGAAGCAGTCCAGCCCTGGGCTTGCGCCGCTGGGTCGGGCCTGCATCAGGACGACATCGCCCAGTTGGTTCACTTTTGTGATCTCAAAATCACCAGCGTCGCTCTCTGGCTGGGCGGCCATCCATGCCGCCTGTTCCTCGGTGAAACGGAAGCGGCAGGCCACGCAATCGGCAGGCAGTGCGCCGCTGTCCACAAAAGCGGGAAAGCCCACCAGATAGGGCGGCGACGCATCGTTACAGTGGGAGAGGCTGTCGCCCTGCAGATGGCAGAACAACCAGACGCCACTTTCAAACTCAACGACAATGTGGACTGTATTGATCGGCCCCCACTCCACCTGCCCAATTTGCAGGGAGTAGGAACCGTCCAATCGCGCCCGCTCACTCTTCAACCCGCTATAGTTCACGCCGTCTCTCTGGCTCAGTTCCAGAAGATCGCCCTCTGCGCTGCGCACCACACGAATAGCCTGATCCGTAACCTGGGCTGTTGTGTAGATCGGTTTGAGGACAATTTCGTTAGCGATCAACCCTACGCCGGCGAAGGGCGCTACTCCGAGCAGCAGCAAAAACCAGCCACGTCCAGTCAACCCAAATCGCGGGTCTCCTTCAGCCCGCAACCCATCCAGACGGTTCTCCTGCAACAGCCCATAGATCGCCAGGGCCAGCACGACAAAAAATCCGGCCAGACCACCCCGCAGTTGGGATGCGCTGCTGGCCTCATAGATCGGCTGCCCCCAAAAACGCAGATCGCCGAGCCAGGCCACAAGCGTCTGTGTCTGGAAGAGAAAACCACCAATCAGCCAGGCGGACACCAGCCCGGCCCCTAGCCAGAGCAGACTGCTGATGGCCGCGTGGGAGAACCGGGCCGATAGCATACCGGTCCCGGCCCCGATCAGCACCAGGGCAAGGCTCCCGATTGCCAGGGTGGGGTAGAAGTGGCGTAATGGAACGTCCCACAGTCGAATCACCTCTGGCAGCCATAGCCCGGCAGCCAGGGCCAGCCCCAATGTGGCCCCATGCCACAGGGAAACTCGCGTATTCGTTGCCAACATGCGTCAGTCAGTGTCCGTGATGATATAGGCAGAAACACAAAGTGTGAAACACGAGAATCTGTAATCGACTCTCGTGTCTCACACTGGGTTACACATCGTTCGGTGGGTTGCACAACAGGCGCTCGATCTGCACTTACTTTTTCATACGCGGATCAAGTACATCCCGCAGCCCATCCCCAATCAGATTCCAGCCCAGGCCAAAGAGAATCAGCGCTGCGCCGGGATAGACAATAATGTACCAATAGGTGTCCAGGCTCAGAATGTAGGAACGGGCAAAGCTGATCACCTGGCCCCAGTCGGCATAGCCGATATCCGTGCCCACCCCCAGAAAGCTGAGAGCGGCAAAGGTGAGGACAATCGCGCCCACATCCAGCGAGGCCAGCACCATTGTGGTGAAAATGGCGTTGGGCAGAATGTGGCGCAGCAGAATCGTGCCGTCCCGAGCGCCTACTGTGCGGGCAGAAAGCACATAATCCCGTTCCTTTGTAGCCAGAATATCGCCCCGGATCACACGGGCATAGCCCATCCAGCCAAAGCTGACCAGCGCGATCACCGATGGCCAGATGCCCCGGCCAAAGAGGGGTACGAGAATGGCAGAGAGGGTGAGGGCCGCCAACAGAAAGGGGAACGCCATAAAAATTTCGGTAATGCGCATCAGAATGTCATCAACAACGCCGCCGTAGTAGCCGGATATGGACCCGACTATCAGACCGATGAACAGCCCGGCAAAGACGACCAGAATCCCCACCAGCAGCGCGGTGCGGGTTCCCCAGACAATGCCGTAATAGATGTCGAACTGACCGCTGGTTGTGCCAAAAAGGTGGACCCATTCGGTCTTGCCCGTGACACTCTCGTACCAGAAAGGTATGGGCGGAACACTGCGCTCCCAAAGCGTGCCTGGCTCCTGGGGCGTGGGGCCAAAGCCATCCCGAGGTATTTGGTAGGGGTCTGCCATCGCATTCAGGGGCGGAGCCAAAACAGGAGCGGCCGCGGCCACTGTGATAAAGAGAATGACGACAACCAATCCAGTGACAGAGAGCGGGTTGGTGAGCAGCCCGCGGATAACCCGTGCCCACTCCGGTCCCAGCATCTTCTCCAGGCGGCTTGGCTCTGGCAGAAAAAAGCCGTCATCGGTCTTAATGCGCTTGCGGGCATTCTGAGCGATTGCTGAAGTTGTCATAGATTACAAGTCCTCATTCGATAGGGCTAAAAGAAGTCCAACTGTTGCCAAACGCTGAACTTCTGGATACTTCGTTGCTATCGCAGGCGCACCCGGGGATCCAGGAAGGCGTACATCACATCTACGATTAGATTGGCTGAAATTAATAGGGTGGCGTTGAACAGCACAAAACCCAGCACTGTCAGCACATCCAGACTGACAGCCGCGGCAGCCACAGCAGATCCCAACCCTGGATAGTTAAAGACCGTCTCGGTAATCACTACGCCGTTGAGCAGGCCGACGACTGTCAGACCACCAATCGTTGCCACCGGAATCAGCGCATTGGGGCGGGCGTGCTCGTTGACCACTTTCTTCTCGGCCACACCTTTGGCCCGGGCCGTCCGAATATAATCCTGCCCCAGTGTTTCCAGCATAGACGAACGAGTTACACGCAGGAGCAGCGCCCAGGAGAGATAGGAAAGGGTAATAATCGGCAAAAACATATGGCGCAGCGCGTCCAGAAAGACATCGAAACGGCCATTGAGCAAAGCGTCAAAAGAATTCAAATTTGTATATTGGGTAAATCCAGGCGCACTGACAACCTGTACAGCCCAATCGGAGAGGCGACCCGGCGGAAACCACCCGGTCTTGGCATAGAAAAGCATCAATACCAACAGGCCAAAGACAAATGTAGGAAAAGAATAGCCCACAATACTGAAAACCCGGGCAATCTGATCGATCAATTTATTGTGGTTGATGGCCGCGATGATTCCCAGCCAAATGCCGATTCCCAGAATGGGAACAAAACTCCAGATTGCCAGCTCTGCCGTGGCGGGCAGACGACGCAGAAGCAGATCAATCACTGGCTCGCGGCCTGTGCGGGAATAGCCTAAATCAGCCCGCAGGACACCGCCCACCCGGTCTCCCGTGTCCTGGTCCACAGTCCCAACCAACCAGTTCACATACTGGACGTAGATCGGCTTGTCCAGCCCATACCGCTTGATCACCCGGTCGATCTGCGCCTCGTTTTTGGGAATGTCTTTGATGTACAGGGCCGCCCGCTCCGCAGGGCTGAGCACCTGAAGCATCAGGAAAATCAAAATTGTGACGCCAAAAACGGTGATAGGCAGTTGTACCAGACGTCGCAGGATATAAGCAGTCATCGCTCGTCCGCCTTGAACATATATTTCATTCGAGAGTTGTCGGTGTTCATTGCCGCTGTGGCCCTGTGGATCGCTGAATGGGTGACACTAATAATTGTGTACAGCGACAAAAAAGAAGAAAACTCACCGGCAAGAGCAAGCCCTTGCCGGTGAGTTTTGTCAAGTCACGATAGAACTACTGGGCCAAACTGAACGAGTAGAAGTAGCGGTCAAACAGGGCTGGGTTGTAGTAGTAGCCTTGTACCCAACGCTGCTCGTAGCGCACACCCGTGGCCTGGGCCAGGGTAATCTGGATGGCACTGTCGTGATGCAGCTTCTGCAGATCGTAGTAGATTGCCTCACGCTCGGCAGGCGTCGACGCTGCCACACCTGCGTTGACCAGTTCCTGGAACTGTGCCTTCAGATCGTCAGGCAGATTCTGGCGACCCGCGTAGGTGCCCACAGTGAAGGGCTGTACCCAGTTGTGGGGATCGTGGATGTCCTCGACCCAACCGCTGGCGACCACAGGCAACTGACCAACCCGGAAGGCAGCCAGCATTGTGGGCCAGGGCAGACCGACCAACTCAATGCGATAGTTGGGATTGATGGAGGCGAAGTTGGCCTGCAGGATGGCACCGATGGTCTGGCGGGTGTCATTGCCTGTGTTATAGGCGGCCTGCAAACGGAAGCCATTCTCGGCTACTGCGCCGTCCCAGGCAAGGGCCATCTCTTCGGCACACTTGTCCAGATCGAAGGGATACATCTCGCCGTCGGGATTGTAACCCAACATGTCCAGAATGATGGGGCCGTTGTTGCGCACACCGTCGCCATTCAGGGCATCGGAAATGTAAGTGTCATAGTCGAAGCAGTATTGGAAGGCCAGACGGGCATGGATGTCGCTGAAGAAGTCAGCGGGAATGCCGTTGCCGTCCAACTGTCCACTGCCGATGTAGGGGTTGTTGCCGTTCTCATCCGTGCTGACGTTGAAGTTCAGGAAGACGTCGGTGCGGCTGGTGCTGGGCAGATCGCCCCACTTGCGCAATGGACCATCCGGGTTTTCTGTGGCGGTACACTCATTCGTGCGCCAGTCACAGATTTCGCCCACGAATTCGTCTGCCTGGGGCCGATTGGCCACGGGCACGTTGACCACTTCCGCATCCCCAGCCTGCAGGATGGCAAAGCGGGTTCCCCATTCGCTCACCAGTCGGCGAACGATACGCTGGACAGCGGGTGCGCCAGCCGGGCCACCTTCCCACATGGGATCGTCGTCGGCTCGCCAGTAGTTGGGATTGGCGGTCAGCACCCAACCCTCACCAGGCGTCCAGCTCTCCAGCATATAGGGGCCGGTGCCGTTGATGATGCCGGTCAGTTCGTCGTTCTCTGCGCCCGGTGCATAGAAGTCGGTCCAGGTATCACAGGAGCCGTCCCACGCGCCATTTTCCACAGCCCACTGCTCGTCCAGGGCAGCGCCCCAGGTCTGAGTCAGGGTAGCCAGGAAAGGACCCCAGGGCAGAGAGAGGTTGAAGGTCACGGTTCCAGCTTCGTCGTCGGCCACCACAGCCGATTTGACATTCTCACAGACAGCCACCAACTCTTCCGGGCTGGCATTGGCCTTCAGTGCATCCGGATCGCCGGCATATTCGCCGTCGGCGATCTCTTCAGTCACATCACCAGAGGTATAGCCCAGGATCGGCTCCAGGAGCAGCCACTGGGGGCCATTCGGGTCGGACTGGAGCAGGCCTCGCTGGAAGCTGTAGGCGATGTCGCTGGGTGTCAGGTCGTTGCCGTTGTGGAAGGTAACGCCTTCACGAATATTGAAAGTGTAGGTGAGACCGTCGGCAGAGATACCGCCGTTCTCTTCGCTGGGTACTTCTGTGGCAAGCACAGGTACAAAGCTGGTGGCATCCGTGTGATCGAACCAGATCAGCGTTTCCATCACATTCATAATCAGACCGCCGCTGGACGTGTCATAGGCCAGAGCCGGGTCCATCGTGTCGATGTCGCCAAAAGTGATGTCGGTATAGGTATCGGAACGGGGGGCTACGAACGAAACGGGCATGACTGGTTCGGGAGTAGCTGTCACCACAACCGTCTGGGATTCACCCTCGACGATACGGGTAACTTCTACTTCCACTACTTGGGGTTGCACAGCCGCCGGGCAGGCTGCCAGTATCATTGCTACCAGCAACAATACCCCCAATAGGATAGAACTTCGAAAACTTTTTGACATACATTTCTCCTTTGAACAGGATTGCTAAAAACGTAACCAATTTTGGGGGTTGGTTACGTACACCACTTATTCGTACAGGAAGCAGGCCACGTGATGGCCGTTGCCGTCGTCCTTGAACTCTGGATCGCTCTGGCGGCAAATATCCATTACACGGGGACAGCGGGTGTTGAAGTTGCAGCCTTTCGGCGGGTTGGCCGGGCTGGGCACATCGCCTTCCAGGATAATGCGCTGGCGCTTCTTCTCAATTTCGGGATCGGGAATGGGCACAGCGGAGAGTAGGGCCTGGGTGTAGGGATGCTGGGGATTGGCGTAGAGTTCGTCCCGATCTGCCAGTTCCACAATTTTGCCCAGATACATAACTGCAATGCGGTCGGAAATGTGGCGCACCACCGACAGGTCGTGGGCGATGAAGAGATAGGTCAAGCCCAATTCCTGCTGCAAATCTTCCAGCAGGTTGATCACCTGGGCCTGAATTGAAACGTCCAGGGCCGAGATGGGTTCGTCGCAGACAATAAACGAGGGATTTACCGCCAGGGCACGGGCCACGCCGATGCGCTGGCGCTGACCACCCGAGAATTCGTGGGGATAGCGGTTGATGAAATAGGGGTTCAGCCCCACAATCTTCAGCAACTCCTGCACCCGCTCCTGGCGCTCCTTGCGGCCGGCCCCAATGTTATGCACTTCCAGTGGCTCGCCCACAATACTGCCCACTGTCATACGCGGGTTGAGCGAGGCGTAGGGGTCCTGAAAGATCATCTGCATCCGGCGGCGCATTCGGCGCAGGTCATTGCTGCCGATTTCGGTCAGTTCTTTGCCTTCAAAGAGAACCGATCCGTCGGTTGGCTTGTATAGCTGTAAAATCGCCCGCCCGGTGGTGGACTTCCCACAGCCAGATTCGCCTACCAACCCCAGAGTTTCGCCTCGGAGCAGATCGAAGTTCAGCCCGTCTACTGCTTTGATGCTGCCCACCTGGCGCTGGATAATTACGCCTTTGGTGATGGGAAAGTGCATCTTCAAGTTGCGCACCGAGAGAATCGATTCCGGCGCACCCGTACCGCCTGCCTGTGTTGTTTGGCTCATTGTGGTTTCACTCATTATTAAAGCGCCTCGACATTCTGCTGATCCGCGCTGGGATCGTAAATCTCAACATTGGAAATATCAACCCAGCAGGCCGACTTGTGATCCGTACCCACAGTCACCAGTGTCGGATTTTCCTGCCAACATTTTTCAATATTGAATACACAGCGAGGCGCAAAGGGGCAATGGCTGGGTGGGTCGAGCAAATCTGGGGGTAGACCGTCGATGGGGATAAGCCGTTTCTGGCGGCCCAGGTCCAGGCGAGGAATCGAACGCAACAGCCCCAATGTGTAGGGGTGACGGGGCTGGGCGTAGAGTTCGTCCACCGCTGCCTCTTCCACCACAAAACCCGAGTACATCACAATCACCCGGTCGGCCATCCCGGCCACCACACCCAAATCGTGGGTGATCCAGATAATCGCCATCCCCAATTCCTTCTTCAGCCGTTCCACCAGGTCCACAATCTGGGCCTGGATTGTCACATCCAAAGCAGTGGTCGGCTCGTCTGCAATCAGCAGTTGGGGGTCGCAACTCAGCCCCATAGCAATCATCACACGCTGGCGCATACCGCCGGAGAACTGGTGCGGATAGTCGTCCAGCCGGGAGGCAGCACCGGGGATACCCACCAGTTCCAGCAACTCAATCGCCCGCTTGCGGCTCTCCTCCCGACCCATATTCAGGTGCAGTTCCAGGGCTTCGGTAATCTGCCGCCCGATAGTCAATACCGGGTTCAGGGAGGTCATCGGGTCCTGGAAAATCATAGCGATGCGGTTGCCCCGCACACTGCGCAGTTCATTTTCCGAGAGTTTGAGCAGGTCTTGCCCGTCAAACATCACCTGGCCGTCCACAATTTTGCCGGGCGGCTCCGGGATCAGGCGAATCAGCGACATCACACCGACACTTTTGCCGCTGCCAGACTCGCCCACAATTGCCAACGTCTCTCCCTGATCCACCTGATAGGAGATACCATTGACCGCGTGGACGATGCCGTCCTGAGTAAAAAATTGGGTCTTGAGATTCGAGACTTCTAGCAGTTTTGCCATTGCGGCCTGCTCCTGGGATGAATGGGAGTCATCGCACGATAAGTTCGCATGAATTGGGAGATAGCTGGGAAAATGATAACAATTAAGCCCCATTCCATGCGTGAGGGCTTTGGACTGCATAAGTAGGGGAATTTACGATGCGAATCCAATATTTTCTGATTGGCAGGACATTGAGGAAAAACTTCGTGTCCTAAGCCATCGTACAGAGAGATAAGTCTGGGCTATCCTAACAATCTTTGCGCCCTTTGTCAACTTGGCAAAACCCACGCGCCCATTTGCCTGGCTGCCATAGGCGGGGGCGTGCCTGTCTCCCACACGCTATGGTAACAAAAAACCGGCCACAGAGGACCGGTTTGTGTGGAGCTAAAGGGATTCGAACCCTTGACCTCTACAATGCCATTGTAGCGCTCTCCCAGCTGAGCTATAGCCCCAAATATTCGTTTGAGCGCTTGCGCGCCTGTCACAGTATTATCTACGTCCGGGATTTTGTCAAATCTGCGGCTATTTTGCAGACTCTTCTGTTTCCGTCCGTTTGGTGGAGCTGAAGGGATTCGAACCCTTGACCTCTACAGTGCGATTGTAGCGCTCTCCCAGACTGAGCTACAGCCCCAAACGTTTCGCTGGCCCGCCCACAAACCGCGGACGGCTGTCGAACACAGAAAGAAAGTATAGCAGAGAGGGGAGATGAGCGTCAAATTGGGCAAGGTTTCGGGGAATCCGACTACAAGGGGGAATAGGACGCAGATGACGCGGAAAGGGCTGATTGACGCAGATTTTATCCCTTCGACAAGCTCAGGGCATCGCAGCGCAAATCTGTTGTTTCCGCGTCATCTGCGTCCTGCTCCTTCTTTAGCTTTGGCAGGTGGGGCAAAAGTGGGTGCTGCGCTGGGCCAGCACAATGCGCCGAATCGGTGTCCCGCAGGTGTAGCAGGGCTGGTCCGTGCGGCGAAAGACCCGGTGTTCCTCCTGAAATGAACCCTTTTCACCGCTGGGCGGCGCATAGTTTTGCAGACTGCTGCCCCGCCCCTCAATCCCCGCCTGCAAGACGGCCCGTACCGCCCCGTGCAAGGCCGCTACTTCGTCCGGGGATAGCCCACCACCCGGACGCCGGGGATCGATCCCGGCCAGAAAGAGCGCCTCGTCCGCATAGATATTGCCCACCCCTGCCAGGATCGACTGATCCAACAGCAGGGCTTTGATCGACGCGGTGCGCCCGGCCAGCCCTTTCACCAAATCGTCCGGCACAAAGCCATCTTCCAACGGCTCTGGCCCCAACTTATGAAGCACCCCGGCCGGATCGTCCACCAGCCAAATTCGGCCAAACTTGCGCGGGTCTCGATAGTGCAGCCGCTCGCCGCTGTCCAGCGCCAGGAGCAGATGGGTGTGTTTGTCCGGCTTCACAGAGGCAGGCTGCACCCGCACCTCACCGGTCATCCGCAGATGGACAATCAGCGTTTCGCCACTGTCCAGCCCAAAGAGCATATACTTGCCCCGCCGGGCAAAGCTATCGAAGCGACGTCCCCGGATCAGTTCCAAAAAGAGAACAGAATCGGGCGTGGCGATGATGCGCGGCCAATGAACTTCGCCCCCAATGACCCGTTTGCCGATCAATTGGGGGCGAAGTTCCCGTACATAAGTTTCAACTTCAGGCAGTTCTGGCACAGTCTACTCAAGCCCTTCTTGTGTATAACCAGAGCGCGCCCAGCAGCAGGGCCAGTCCGCCAACGGCCGCTTGCAGCCAGCCCCAGTAAGCCCAGGGCAGGCCAGAATCGGCTGGGACAGGCGCAGGTGCAGAATCCGGCTCAACCGAAGCGGATGGTGCCTGCAATGCCTTCGCAACGGGTTCTTCGGATAGTTCGGCTGGCGCGGATTGAGCCGCCACCGCCGGGGAAGATTCCTCTATTGCCGGGGCATCCGCTGCTGCATCCGCCGCGACATTGGCCGTGACCTCTGCGGGATCGTCTGCTGCGGCTTCCGCAGGCACTTCTGCCATAGACATTTCCGCCGCAGATTCCTCTGGCACAGACTCGGCCATAGGCGCCTCGCCCATAGCCGCATCCATTGGCCGACGAATCTCGGCTTGCTCTGGGATGTCGCCGAGGGCAGGTTCTTCACCGATAGGGGCCAGTGCCGCAGCCGGTGCAGCCTGGAACAGCGCCGGGCCGCTTTCTAAGCCGCCGCCTCTGGCCTCTGGCAACATTCTGGCAGACGGTGCGCCCTGGCCTTCCGGCCCGACCGCCATAGACGCCGACGCAGCGCCCGCGTCCATCTCTGCTGGGGCCGCTTCCATCGCCGCGGCTGAGACAGGCGGCGCTGACGCTTGGGCAGGTGCCATCTCCGCCATTGGTGCAGGCGCTGCTTTGGCCGCGGCGGGCGGAGCTTCTTCACTTTGTACATCAGCCTGTGCATCAGCGGATTCTGCATCCGCAGACGTGCTTGCTGGTTCTTTCAACACTAGAGCCATAGCCGGTTCGGGCTGACTGGCCGGTGATGCCGACATCTCCGCCTGGCGTTGGGCCGTAGCTGGCAGCGAACTGCTGTACGAGGTAAGACCCGGCGATGTAACCATCACCACAACAAAAAGAACAGCGGCCACAGCCGTGGCGTTGCGCAGGAGCAGATTGCCCGAATTGAAGAAAGCGAGAAATTCGGTCCAGAAGCTTCGACGGGGTGAGGCCGCAGACTGGCGCTGTGTGCTGGCCGGTGCGGGGGCAGCCGTCGCTTGCACAGCCACTCTGGCCCGACGCTCGGCCAGTACATCGGCCACCTGATCTTCCCGCAGTGCAAAGGCGCGGGGCAGGGCAATCGGGGGCAGCGCCTGCACCAATTCCACCGTGCGGCGCAGGGTTTCCACCTCCCAGGCCAGGGCCGGGTCTGCGGAGATAGCCGCCTCGACGGTTGCTCGCTCTTGATGGGTGACAGCGCCGTCGATATAGGCCGACAGCAGCTCATCACTGATTGGGGTACGTTCAGAACGGTTCATAAGGTCATCTACTGGGTTTCACCGTTGCCCCCGCGGGGCTGGCAGGTGAGAATCCCGAATGGGTTTACTCAGTTTCAGGACGAAAGGGAGCGGGCAAAAGTTCCGAGTATTCGGACAAATACTCCCGCAGCCGCCCCCGTGCCCGGCTGATGCGGGATTTGACAGTGCCCATTGCCACGCCGGTCATCTCGGCGATCTCTTCGTAGGCATAGCCGTGGACATCGCACAGCACAATCACTGTGCGCTGCTCGTCGGGCAGAGATTGGATGGCCGCTTCGATCAGTTCAGCCAGTTCCTGCCGCTCCAAATGTTCGCTGGGAGAATCTCCCGGATCGATCAGTTGGGCCGCGTATTCTTCCCCAACGGGCAGATCGTCCAGGCTGTCCGTGCGCCGCCGCTTCTGGGCGCGCAGCATATCGTAGCAGGTATTGGTGACAATCCGCATCAGCCAGCTTTTGAAGCTGCCCCCGCGAAAGCTATCCAATGCCCGGTACGCTTTGATAAAACTATCCTGCACGGCGTCGGCTGACGACTCAGTGTTGTTCAACAGTCGGTAGGCAACACTATAGGCCAGATTCTGGTATTCCAGAATGAGGTGGTTGAAGGCATTCAGATCGCCGTTGAGCGATTGTTCGATCAGCAGGTCCTGATCCATCGCGATTAAAAAGATTTCCTGAGAGTATGGATAACAACACAAAGACGGACGTTGATTTAGGCTGAAACCAGCGATCTACGCTGATTCTATCAGAGTCACTCACGCTTTCCAGCGACACCAGCATCCTATTTGCCGCGCCAGATTTGACGATTTCGGCTATCACAACGTATACTGCTCTGCGAAGCCGAAGTGGCGGAATTGGCAGACGCGCACGACTCAAACTCGTGTGGGGCGACCCGTGTGGGTTCAAGTCCCACCTTCGGCACTCAGTTTTCAACAACGGTCTGCTATAATCTTATGGCAGGCCGTTGTTGTCTCTGATAGTACGAAGTTCGACCTTTTTGAAATATCGAATTTGAAATGTCGAGTTTCTACTGTTCGTAGCTGATTTGTTCGTAGCTGATTGATTATAGCAAAGAGTTGGACTGCGGGAAAAAGCAGATGTGGGCTATGCAGCCCTGCGCCAGCAACAGCTTTGCTATCCAAGTGTTTTTTCTGTCCGCCTCCGGGTGATGGCAGACTTGTGACTGAAAGATATATGAACGATATAAACCAGCCGGTGGACCTTTCGTCTATTCGTACGCAAAGCGATTCCCTGAAAGTGTCCCGAAAAGCACCGACGAGCAGCCCTCCCCTCTTTGCTCGCCTTTCTCCTATTCTCATCCTAGCAGCCCTTCTCCTGTTTCTGGCCGGATGCGGTCCGTCCGATTCCGGCGCCAGCAATATGGATTTGAGCGCGGCGACACATCGCATCGCTCAAGATTTTCAGGCCAATGGCGATCTGACCGCGGCCAGATCCGCGCTGGGTGAGTTGGACGTACCCAACGCCAATCAACTGCTGATCCTGACAGCCGAGACCGCCATCAGCGCGGGCGATATTGGCAATGCGGATGCCCTGGCCCGCCTTTCTCTGGCGCTGGGTCTGATATCCGGCAGCATCGAACGCCACGCCGAGTCCAGAGGGCTGATCGCTGCACAAAGCCAACCAGCCAGCCAAACCACCGGCGCTGAACAGCCCGCAGCCGAGCCTATAGCAACAGCCGTGGTAGCAGCCGCGGAGATAGCCGAAAATCCGACAGCGACACCGGAGGCCGCTACGGCCACGCCCGTTCCCGAAGTACCTACCGCCACACCGGAGCCGCCCACAGCCACGCCTGTGACCGACCCGGAAGTGCGCACGGAATCCGCCATGAATGTGCGGGGCGGGCCGGGCACAAATTACGCAGTTGTGGGCGCGCTGAATGCAGGGGACGTGGCCCGCATCACCGGCAAAAATGACGCGGGAGACTGGTGGCAGATCAGCTTCGCCGGTGGCGCGGTAGGGTGGGTCTATGGCCCGCTCGTCACCACCAGCGGCGAGACCAGTGGTATAGCTGTCGCCGCTGCCCCGCCCCCACCGCCGACAGCCATACCACCGACGGCCGCGCCTGTCGAGCCGACCAGCACCCCAGCACCGGCCCCATCCGGGGTGGATTTCCGGCTGATCGAAAGGCGGATTTGGGGCGTAGAGGAGAACGGCGGTCGGATGGTCGGTGATTCTGTCAACTGCGGTGACAAGCAGGAACTCCAGGTGATTGTGCTGGATGCTGGCGGCAATCGGTTGAATGGAGTGACTGTGCGGGGTGTCTACCGCAACGAATTCCATGTGACTGGGGAAAAAGGCCCAGGCATTGCCCAATACGACGTAAATGTGGATGGGGACGATATTGTGGTTGCCAGAGACGTAGATGGCCGGGATGTCAGCAGTGATCTGGCGAAAGGACTGACCGCCAAGACCTACAACATTTCCCACGCTGATCTAATACAGGGTGGATTCTGCCGGGATGCAGCCAGTTGTGATTCGTTTATTGCGACCAATGGCTGTTTCGGTCACTTTAGCTGGACAGTGACTTTCCAACGCACATATTGACGCTTTTTCGCTGACAGGTGGAGAAACGTCTGTCTTTTGTCGGGAAATCGGTAGATTGAAAGTAGGAAAGTTGGCGTATAATAGGCGGGTTATCCGGCTGCTGTTCTCCAACGGCCTGCTGAATCTGAAACCGCTCGACCCAAAGGAGATCAGGTGAAGATCGATTTTATTAGGAACGTGCCCCTATTTTCTGACTTACCAGAGGAGCATCTGGCCCAGCTTGTGGGGGCCATGCGCCAGGAAAGCCGAACCAAAGGCACAGTTGTTTACAGCGCGGGCCAGCCCAGCGAGTCCCTGCTGATCATCCAGAGCGGTTTTGTGCGTCTGCTGGGCGAGAATGGGATTGCCCTGGCAACCCTGGGACCGGGCAGCCTGCTGGGCGAAGCCGAGTTTCTGCGCGGGGTGGACCACACAATGAGCGCTGTGGCCGCGGGTGATGTGGAACTGATGAGCCTGCGCGACGACGCCCTGCGCGGGCTGTTGAAGCAGAAGCCCCAGATCGGCATCGCCCTCAGCCGCAACTTTGGCGAACATCTGGTCCAGATGGAAGATTATCTGGTGGCCCGGCTGGCCGACACCAACATTATGGGGGATATGCCCCGTAATGTGCTACGTGCCTTGGCCCGCTCGCTTCAGCCCCAGTCTGTAGCTGCCGGTTCTTATCTCTTCCGCTCCGGCGAGCCGCCTGTGGGCCTGCTGCTGATGGAGGATGGCAACCTGGAGATTCGCCCGGATCAGCCCGGCGCGGAGGCACAGCGGGTGCAGACCGGGGAAGTCTTCGGTGTCTTGCCCCTTTTGACCAACAAAAATTACACCGAAAGCGCATCGGCCAGCCAGCCGTCGCTGGTCTGGGTACTCCCTGTGGCCGAGTTCCATCACATCGGCAGCCACTTTCCCGCACTGCGCCGGGCATTGGGCCGCCGGGTGCGCAGTCGCCTCAGCCAGAGTGACCAGACCCAGGCTGTCATCCGCCTGGCCCAGACCCCTATCTTTGCCCAGATGGCCCCGGAGAATCTCCAGGCCATTGCCCAGCGGCTGGTGCTTCATCACGTGCCCGCGGGCGAGCCGATCTATCGGGCCGGCGAGCCGGGGGATGCCCTCTATCTGGTGGATGCAGGCGAAGCCGAACTTACATCCCAGAACCCCCAGGGCATTGTGGAGGAACTGGACAGGATTGGCACAGGCGGCTTCTTTGGCGAAGTGAGTTTGCTCACCGGCAAGAACCGAACCGACGACGCATCGGCCACCCGCAACACCAATCTGTGGGTGCTTTACAAAGCCGATCTGGACGAATTGGTCGGGCTGTACCCAGCCATCGGCACTACCCTCAATCAGGTCGTGGCCTCCCGGCTCTCTTCCCGGGAAGGTTCTGTAGACGAAAGCCACTATCGCCGCTTCCCTCTCCTGGCCAATCTGAGCGCCCACGATCTCAAAACTGTGGTCAACAGTCTGCACCCGACCCGTTTCCAGGCGGGCGAGCAGATTTTTCGGGCTGGTACGCCGGGGGATATGCTCTATCTGGTGGAGCGGGGCCACGTGCGTATGCAGCCCCTTTCTGGCAGCAATAGTTGGGTGTTGGGCGACGGCAGTATCCTGGGCGAGAAGTCGGTGCTCACCAATCAGCTTCAGGGCCAGAGCGCCTATGCCGAAACCGAAGTTGATCTGTTGACGATTGGCCGGGAAGAGTTGGAAGCGCTGATGATGCGTATGCCCACACTCTCCATGAGCCTCAGCCGCCTGCTCAGTCAGGCCGCGGTGGAGCCGGGTTCGGCCCCTTTCTATGCCGAAAATGCCCAGCCTCAGGCTGACGGGCAGCAGATGGCCTACGCCCAGGCTCCCACCCTTTCGTCCCAGCGGCGACGGGCCGCGGCCAATCGCTCGGAAAGCAACGAGCCTCGTCAGCGTTTCCCTGGGATTGGCGTCTGGTTTACCAATCTGAGTATGGGTGCAAAGTTGCGTCTGGCCCTGCTGGTGCTGATTTTGATCTATCTCTTTGGCGTGGCCGCACCGGCCGCGTTGGGCCGTCTGCTCAGCAGCGCAGAGACAGCCGAGGGCGAGGCCGCGGCTATTTCGGCCAGCGTCACTGGTGCAGTGGCCCTGCGCGAAAGTGAAGGCGCGCTGGTTTCGCTGCAAAGCACAGAAGGCAACGACCAACTGATTGCTTTGGCTGCGGAAGGTGTAATGCCTACGGCAACCTATACACCTTTCCCCACCAATACACCGATTCCGACTGAAACGCCGACTATCACCCCTACGCCGTCGCCCACACCATTGCCCACGGCCACACCGGTTCCGCCCACACCTGTGCCTGTCTTTGTGCAGCAGGTCCAGGCGGCGCCGCAACCGGAGCCAGAAGTCCAGGCTGCGTCTGCGCCCGCTGCGCCGTCCCGGGCCTGGGATGGCCGTCTGAGCCAGTTGGGGATGAATGTGGCTGACGCCAGTGCCGCGCCGGGTCAGCCCTATTGGCGGCTGATTGAGGCCAAATGGGAAAACGAGCAGGAAGCGGGCGGCAGACACCACATCTTCATTGAGGTGCTCGATGAAGGCGGCAACCGCATTGTGGGTGCGCCGGTCACAATCTTCTGGAGCGGCGGCAGCGAGTCTGGCGCAACCGAGGACAAAAATCCGCCGGACTACGCCTACAACTACCCGATGTATATGGCGGGGAATTCCTATGGGGCCAAAATTGAAGGACTGCCCAGTGATGTGATGCAGGGGATGGGACTGGGCACGCCAGACCTGCCCTTCCACACGATTCATACGAATGTGAAGCTGATTTTCCAGCGCACTGTGGCTCCGTAGAGTTCGGCTCCGTAGAGTTCAAAATGTTCCAATCAAAAAAGCGCCCGGACCAGTAACGGTCCGGGCGCTTTTTGATTGGGAAACTATTGCAGCAGTCCCCGCGCTGCCACGGGCCAGACGACTTCCACAACGCCGTTGCGATAGCCGACGATTTCATTGAAGAGATTGTTGGCGACGCAGCAGTGGTTGACCATCAGTGTCACCCGCTCGCCGATCTCAGGTTTTTTCGCACTGGCCGAGAAATCGACCCAGCCGTGTTCTTCGTTGAGTTTCTCGATCTGGGCGTCGGGATATTCCAGAATCAGTCCATAACCGGTTGCCCCCCTCGCCCCGTCCGACGAGAGTGCCTTGCTGCCCGCGTCCAACACAGCCCGATCCTCGGTGGGACGGCTGACAACTGTGGCAATGACGTGAAAGGCCACCTCCTCCTGGCTCATCACCCCCACATTGACCATCGACCGATCGCCGTAGACGTATGTGCCGGCCCGGTGCTCGGTGACTTCTTTGTTGGCGTGGGCCTGCCACAACCCCGGCGAACCGCCCGCGCTGACTGTCTCCACAGGGATGCCATCCCCGGCCAGCAGACGCCGGGTTTCGGCCACAAAGCCGTCGGTCTGCTCGTTGGAGGGGTAGGTCATCAGCCCGCCAAAATGGAGGTGGGAGGAACGGGCGATGATCCGGGCCAGCTCGGCGGCCTCAGCCGGTGTCTGCACGCCACAGCGTCCCAGGCCTGTGTCAAACTCGACCAGCACAGGCAGCGTCAGCCCGGCAGCTTTGGCCGCTTCGGCATAGCCCCGCACAGTAAACGCAGAGTCGCCGGTGACGCTCATCTTCACCCGGCGGGCCAGGTGCATCAGTCGCTCCAGTTTGGCCTCGCCCAGAAGATTGTAGGGCAGAAAGATGTCTTTGATGCCGGAACGGGCCATCACTTCGGCCTCGCCCAGTTTCTGGCAGGTGATGCCCACCGCGCCCGCATCCACCTGCATGTGGGCAATTTCGGGGATTTTGTGGGTTTTGATGTGGGGGCGGTTGGCGATTTTATGCTCGTCCAGATAATTCTGGAGGCGGGTAATGTTGGCAGACATTTTGTCCAGATCGACAACTGCCGCAGGGCTTTCGAGCTGATCAATGTGCATGGGTTCTTCTCCAAGATTGTTGAAAGAGGTAGGGGCGCTGCTTGCTGCGCCCACAATGTGTCGGGCGCAGCAAGCAGCGCCCCTACAAGACTGTTATCGGGGATCGAACAATCGCACATCCCGGCGGCCATAGACGATTTGGCGGCTGCCTGCGATGTGGATGTCTTCGCAACCGTTGGCTTTATCCGGCCAGACCAGCCGACCCACCCGCCGTGCCCAGCGGAAACTGGTGGCGACGGATTCGCTGTAGGTGGCGCCGTTCAGCCAGCGGGACAGAAAGAGGGAGAGGCTCGGCTCGGGAAACCAGTTGACGCCCACCGCACCGTTGACCGCATCCGCGCCCAGGGCCAGCCAGATAGGGGCCAGGCTTGCGCCGTAGCAGTTGACGCCGTAGACGACACCCAAATCCAGCGCGGATGGGTCCTGGCTGTAGGCTTCGAGCAGACGGTTGAAGAGGTTGCCGTCGATATAGGCTTTGCCCTGATAGCCGACCAGACATTCCTGCTGGCCGTGGACGAGCAGAAGCTGATCCACCCGGTGTTCCCGGCTCAGGTCAAAGAGGGCAGCGGCCATCTTTTCGTTGGTCACGTCTGCATCTTCCAGAATCACCACCCGGTCGTAGCGGCGGTGCGCGCCCAGCAGACGCAGGAGGATTTTGGCGTACTCCTCGGTCACGTAGTCGATAATGGCCATCGCCCAACCGGGCAGGTTCAGCCCGCTGATGTAGCCCACATTTTCCAGAACGACCAGCAGCGCCCGGCCTTTGGCGGCTGGGGTTGTGTTGCGAACAAAATCTCGTTCCGCAGTGGCGAGCATACTTCTCTCCTCATATCGAGTTCGACTTTTTCCGAAAAGTCGAACTTCTTCAATTTCCCCAAAACCGTTCCCAGGTGGACGCGGCCTGTTCCCGGCTTTTCGCAGTGATGGCTTCTTCGTCCAGCGTCAAAAGCTCCCGGTTCTTCATCAACACTTGGCCGTGGCAGATTGTGCTGTGGACGTGGCCGCCGCTGACGCCAAAAAGAATGTGCCAAGGCAGGTTGTCGGCGTGGAGCGGTGTGGTCGGGTAGTAGTCGAGCAGAATCAGATCCGCGTAGGCTCCGGGCGCAAGTATGCCCACGGGTTTCTCAAAAAAGTTGGCCGCCAGCGCCCGGTTGTTGTGGACAGCCATCTGCACGACTTTGTCCGCGCCCAGTGTGCGAGGATCGCCGCTGCTGACTTTGTGCAGCAGATCGGCCACTTTCATCTCTGTGAACATATCGTTGCTGAAGCCGTCGTTGCCCAGGCAGACGGTCATCCCACCCCGCAGCATGGCCGGGACAGCCGCTGCGCCCACCGCGTTGTTCATATTGGAGCGGGGCTGGTGGGAGACATTCGTGCTGGTCTCTCGCAGCAGGGCGGTCTCCCAGGCGTCGATGTGGATGCAATGGGCGAAGATGCTACGGGGGCCGGTGATACCGAAGCTGTGCAGCCGCTCGACCGTGCGCTTGCCGCTGCGGGCCAGGCTGTCCCAGGCGTCGGCGGGATGCTCGGCCACGTGGACGTGGAAACGGTCACTCTCCGCGGCGCAGGCATCCAGGGTTTCGTCGGAGAGGGTCATACTGGCGTGCAGGCCGAAGGTGGAAGAGATGCGGTTTGCGAGTTGCGAGTTGTGCAGTGAGTCCCGGAAACGGACGTTCTCCCGGATGCCTGCGGCTGTAGCGTCGGGACCGTCCCGGTCGGTGACTTCGTAGCAGAGCGCGCCGCGCAGACCGCTGCGGTCCAGCGCCCCAGCGATGACATCCAGGCTGCCGTCGATGGCGGTCTGGCTGGCGTGGTGGTCGATGAGTGTGGTCGTGCCGTTGCGGATGGCGTCCACCAGGCAGACTTCGGCGGAGCTTTCCACCCCGCCCAGGTCCAGCGCCCGGTCCAGGGGCCACCAGAGCTTTTGCAGAATCTCCGGGAAGTCTTTGGCTGGAGCGCCGGGAATGTACATTCCTCTGGCAAATGCGCCGTAGAAATGGGTGTGGGCGCAGATTTGCCCCGGCATCAGCACCAGCCCGTGGGCATCCCAGCGGGGATCGTCGGGATAGGCGGCCAGCAGATCCGCGCTGCTGCCCACAGCCACAATCGTATCGCCCTGGTAGCAGAGCGCGCCGTCGGCCAGGACCCGATTGGCGTCGTCAAAGGTGAGAAGGGTGGCGTTGTGGATGAGCATCGGCGGTCTCCTGGAGACGGATGGGTACGCAGATTACGCAGAAACCACAGATTACGCAGATTTTGTCTGGGCAAATCTGTGTCCTTATTTTAGGGCAAGTGCAACCGCTCTTATTGTACATGCGTCGGGGTGAAACGCAAGCGTGAGGGAACCGTCCTTCCGGGAAGCGGCCAGGAAATTGAGGATATACCCCAATTGTTGTGGCCGCTTCCCGGAAGGCAGTGGGTGACCATCTACCGAAACACATCAAACTCTTTGGGGCGCTGGATGACAGTTGCTGGTGCGGCGGGCAGGTCGGGCGGGATGTAGCCCCGAACGATCACCACTGGGCGACCCTCAGCGCTCTGGCCCATCAGCAGCGCGGCTGCTCCGGCCAGTTCGTCTACAATGCACTCTTCGCTGGCCAACAGTTCGTAGCCGAAAAGGTCGGGCAGTCCCCGTTGGTTCCAGAGGGGGGGGATGCCTGCGCAGCCGATGCAGACACCCATTGTGCCGAACTTCCAGGGCCGCCCGTGGCTGTCGCTGATGAGGACGGCCACCTCTGCGCCGGTCAATTCCGCCAACCGGCCGCGCAGCCCCTCGGCGCTGGCGTCCGAATTTTCGGGCAGCAGGGCCACCATTTCCTCCCCGTTCACTGGCTGCACATTCGAGCGGTCCATCCCGGCGTGGGCACAGACCCAGCCGCTCTTCTGCTCCACAATCAGCAGCCCACGGCGGGCACGCACCACTTCGTTGCTGTCGTCCAGAATTGCCTGGACCACGTGGGGGTCCTTGCCGGTAATTTCGGCCAGTTCCAATGCCTGAGCGCCCGGCGTCACATCGGAGAGACGCACCAGTCGGCCTTCTGCTTTGCTCACGATTTTTTGGGCCATCACAAGAATATCGCCGGACTGTAGCTGCTGTCCAGCGGCGTCCATCTTTTCTACAATCAGTTGGGCCAGGTCATCGCCAGGGTGGACCAGCGGCAGGCCGGGCACGGAAAAAAGGGTCATACAATCGTTCATCGGGTCATCTCCCAGGCCAGGTGGCGGATTTCCGGCAGGATGAGTTGGGTCATTGCCAGTTTGACGGCGTTGGTGGAGCCGGGGACGCTGACGACAGCGCAGCCCCGGTAGATGCCAGCGGTGGCCCGGCTCATCATTGCGGCCGAGCCGATCTCCGCGTAGCTCAACATTCGGAAAAGCTCGCCAAAGCCGGGCAGTTCCTTTTCCAGGGCGCGGGCCAGCACGTCGTAAGTCTGGTCCCGGCGGCTGACACCTGTGCCCCCGTTGAAGATGAGCATCTGGGCTTCGCCCGCGCTGAACTCTTCCAGCGCGGCCTGCACTTGGGCTGGCTCATCCTTGACAATGCGGTAGTCGACGATGCGGTGGCCCGCTTCTTCGGCCAGGGAGCGAATCGTCTGTCCGCTGCGATCGGTCTCTGGGGTGCGGGTGTCGCTGACAGTGACAATCCCAATGGCGACGCTCTGCTGGCTGGCCGCGGCCTGTTCTTTGTGTTCTTCTGCGCTCATTCTGTCTCAGTTGGTTGGTTGATTGGTGGACTGGTCAGAAACGTGAAACGTGAAACGTGAGAGCAATCGGACCTGCTCACGTTTCACGTTTCACGTTTCGCTATTCAACGGCGGCCTCGGACGATTCACGAGGAGACGCCCTGTCTATCTCGGCGGGTGCATGGGCATGACCACATGCAAAAATTCTTCTGTGCCCATCCCAACCGGGCGAATTGTGCCGGGCCGGTTGGATTGGGTGGTCTCGATCACTACCTGTGGTTCGCTGATCTGGCTGAGGACGTCGATGAGATAGCGGGCGTTGAAGGTGATTTCCAGATCGTCGCCCTCCACCATTGCGTCCAACTGGTTCACATTGTCGCCCATCTCCGTGCTGACCGCGGCCAGTTGGAGAGTGCCCGGCCCGTCGCCGTTGCCGGGCTGGATGCCCAGACGCACGATATTGGCGTTGTCCCGGGCGAAAAGCTGGGCCACCTTTACAGCCTTCAACAGCGAGTCCGTGGGGACAACTGTGCGGGTGGTGTGATTCTTGGGGACGATAGCCCGGTAGTCGGGGTAGCGGGCGTCGATGAGCTGGCTGACTACATCCACCTGATGAAATGCGCCCCGAGTCTCTGTGCCCTTGCCCCAGACCCGGAAAAGAATCTGGTTGCGGGCCTGGGTCACAGTCACCTGTACGGGTTTCTCGTCGTCGGCGTCGGCAATCACCCGACCCAGTTCGCCCAGGCTGCGGGCCGGCACAATCACAGTCAAATCCTCGGCAAAGGGCTGGTCCAACTCCACACTGCGCACACTGAGCCGATAGCCGTCGGTGGCCGCCATTGCCAGCCGATCGCCTTTGAATGAGACTTCCACACCGGTCAGTGTGGGGCGGCTTTCGTCGGTGGCCGCGGCAAAGATCACCTGATCGATCATCTTGCGCAGACCGCCGGTTTCCAGGGCGATGGTGCTGCCTTCCAAGACAACTGCTGTCTCTTCGGGTCCTTCGCCGTTGTCCACTGTGGGAATGATGGGGAATTCGGCGGCGTCGATGCCTTTGATGTTGGCTTCGTAGCGGGCGCATTGCAGATGGAGGGTCTGGGTGCGCACGGAGAGTTCCAGGTCGATGCGCTCGGCGGGCAGGCTGTTGACAAACTCGGCCAGCAGGCGGGCGGGCACTGTTACCGCGCCTTCGTCGTCTACCCGTGCCCCGATCCAACAGTTGACGCCGATCTCCAGATTGGTGGCAGCCAGACGCAGTTGATTGTCTTTGGCTTCCAGCAGAATGTTGCCCAATACAGGCAATGTACTGCGGGACGAAACCGCCCGGCCCACAATCGAAAGTCCTTTGGCGAGATTTTCCTGAAAGCAGCTAACCTTCACTGCGGGCCTCCTCTGGGGTGTAGAACGCGGATAAGGCGGATGAATACGGATTGTGGTCGGGATGGCGCGAACAAATTCACCCTGTCAGGTGGGGAATAATTCTCCAAACTATACCACAGCCAAGCAGCAGTCACAAACCTTTTGTCGCCTATCAATGCGTCCTGAGACGAAAGCCTTTTGTGCCAGGGATAAACGTTGATGAGCGCAAGCGATATCCTTATGCCGCAGGGTTCTCACTGGTTGGCCCAGCACTGTCCAGAAGTGGCCGCAGCCGCCAGATGAGGTAGAGGGGGAGTAGGGTGACAACAGTCAGCACCACCTCGACCATCACCACATTGGAATAGCGCAGGACGAGCAGGGCCGCGGCGTTGAAAGCGGCGTGGATGAGCATTGCCGCCAGCACCAGTCGGAAGTTGCGGCGCAGAACTCCCAGCAGAACCAGCAAGGAAAGGCCGATGTGCAGGGTAATTGCAGTCACCCGTTCCCAGATGCTGAGAGCGATAGGCAGCCAGGTGAGGGTGCGCACTGCGTCGATCTGGGCTGTGGCTGCGGCAGCCTGTTCTGCTGGAAGTTGGGCTATTTGGGCCAGCACTGTATCCGCGGTCAGCAGCAGCACAAGGTTGGATATGGCAGAGCCGCCCACAATCAGAATCGCTTCAATTCCACCGTGGCCCGCGCCATACATCAACCCTTCCTTCCAATCCCGCACGCCTTTGGCTCCCCAGCGCAGGATGAGATAGCGTGCGCCTTCCTCAAAAAGACCGGAAGTGAGGGTCAGCACCACAAAGTTGACCCAGAACAGGCGGTCGGCATCCCACTCTTGGGCATAGGGATTCACCAGCGCTGCCATGCCCAGCAGCAGGGGGATGCGCAGGAGCTGGGAGAGCGGAAAGGCGAGCGCGCCCCAGCCCAGACTGCTCCACGCCGCGCCAAAACGACGGCGAATCCACAGAGCCAAAAGCAGAGGTCCAACCAAAACGACAATCACTTGCGCTATGAGTAAGCCGACAATCGTAGTGTTCATAGGGTTTCCTCGACCAGTGGGTTTGAACTTCTTCCACATTGTACGATACGCTTACAGGCAAGGCAAAGGGAGAGAGTTCTGGCTTGCTCGGAACAATCGCCTGTGCCTATAATAGATGGGTGGACGCTGATACCGCTGAAAAGATGGCTGTCGCAGATTCTATCAGCGCGAAGCTGTTTTTTCTGCGCCGTTTGTTTTTTTGCGTCCCTTTTTCATTGCTGGTACGCCACCGTAACCATTTGGCCCTAAAGGTGTTCTGATCTGTGATTTATGATGAGCGTGTAGCGGACGAAAGTAGACAGAAGCTTGTGGCCGACGAAGCGCGGGAAGAGACTACCCCTGAAACAGGTGAGTCGGTATCTTCTCAACGGGCCGCAGAAGCCCTGCTGGTCAACCAGGCCAAGCAGGACGCCAACGCCTTTGGCGTTCTCTACGAACGCTATGTGGACCGCATCTACGCCTACATCTATAACCGGGTCCACAACGGGCAGGAAGCTGAAGACCTGACCGCCCGCACCTTTTATCGGGCACTCTCCAAGCTGGACAGCTACGAAGATCGGGGACTGCCCTTCTCTGCCTGGCTCTACCGCATTGCCCACAATCTGGTTGCCAACTATCATCGGGACCACAGCCGCCGCCAGTTTGTGCCGTTGGAAGTGGTCAATTTGCCCGGTCAGCGGCGTGACGAACCGGAGGAAGTGCTGGAACGGGAAGCGGATCACGAGACTCTGTGGGAGGCCATCGAACGGTTGCCCGCGGAACGCCGGGACCTGCTGATCTACAAATTTGGCAACCGGCTCTCCAATCTGGAGATCGGTGATCTGATGAACAAGAGCGAGGGTGCGATCAAATCCCTCTATTTTCGCACATTGGCCGCGCTGCGCAAGGAGTTGAAGGGACACACCTGGGGAAAGGACGAGACCGATGACGCAGGAGAATAACAACGGCGTGGAGAGCTACTGGCAGTGGCCCGCGGCCCTGGCCGAACGGATTCCACAGGTCTGGTTTGTAAAAACCGGGCCAACAGCAGAGTCCGACAGCCGGGAGGACCCGGTCGAATTGCTCGACGTCCACGCCCAGGGCCTGCTTGTGGCCAAAACGCAACCGGCCAGCGCCGTGCCACCCTTTGTAGAGCGAGAGAGTGAGGTGGGCGAATTGGTCCATCTGGCCGAGTACGTGGCCGTGGCTATACACCCGGCCCAGCCCACGCCTGCTTTTCGCCGGGATCTGCGCCAGGCGTTGCTCTCGACCCACCGGCAACAGGCCGCCCAGCGCCGTCTCTTCGCCCATCCCCTCTTTGAGAGAGGCCTGATCGACCGTTCGCTTCTGGAGCGGATGGAGATCAATTCGCCCCTCTTCTGGCAGATCGCGGCGGCCGTGCCCGTGCTGATCGCAGTGGCAGCCCTCCTGTGGCGCTTTTCCCGCCGCCCCGTGCCAGAGAACGGCAATCTGGCCGCGTGACGGAAAGCGGGCGCAGGTTACAGCGCACGCAGATTACGCAGAAAGAATTGATCTTCGCTGCTCTTATCGGCGTTAATTATCTTTTTTAGCGTAAATCTGCGCCCCACTTTTTTGCATCAGTAGCTCAAACGACGAAGACGAAGGACATCTGCAATGGGTAAGTCAGGAAATTTTATTGTCGGCACGCTTATCGGTGTGGCAGTGGGCGCGGTCGTTGCCTATCTCTTTGGCCCGGCCCAGAACACCCGCTTTGACGCCACCTACCAGTCCCGACTGGACCGGGCGCTGGACGAAGGACGTTTGGCCGAAGAAGCCAAAGCCGAAGAATTGCGCCGGGAATTTGCCCAGGCCAAGCGGCGGACGAGTTAGTCCACGGGTTTCTTTGCCGCTTTATCTCTTTGGGGTTGCAAAGGTCAAGGCTTCTGAATGACCTCTCTCTTCGATGTTCTCTGTGTGGGCTTTGCCTGCTACGACCTCACTTTTTCCGTTGACCACCACTTGGGACCAGACGAAAAGGGCCGGGCCACCGGGCTGATCGGCTGCGGGGGCGGACTGGCTGCCAACGCAGCCGTCACCGCGTCCCGACTCGGCTATCGCACCGCTTTTGCCGGCTATCTGGGCAATGACCTCTACGGCGACGCCCATCTGGCCGAATTTGACGAAAGCGGCGTGGATACGTCCCGCGTCCTGCGCGGCGACCCGCCCACCTCCCTCTCCGCTATCCTCGTCAAGCCCGACGGCGCACGCACACTGGTCAACTATCGGGAGGAATTGCCCCAACTGGCTGCGACAGCCGTCGATCTGACGACGACACCTGTGGGCGCGCTGCTCTTCGACGGCCACCAGCGGGAACTGGCGATCCCCCTCCTCGCCCAGGCCCGGCAGATGGACATTCCTACTGTGCTGGATGCGGATTCGGTCAATGAGGGCACTACTGCGCTGATGGGGCTGGTGGAATTTCTGGTCACTTCCGAGCGCTTTGCCCAGCAATTCACCGGCTGCGCGGATTCCCTGGACGGGGCCATCGCCCTGGGCAGCTATGCGCCCACAGTCGTCGTCACTGCTGGGGAGCGGGGGCTGGCCTGGCACAGCCGGGAAGACAGCCGCTTCGGACCGGGCCAGGGCTGGTTTCCCCCCTTTGCCGTGGAGGCCGTGGACACCACCGGCGCAGGCGATGCCTTTCACGGGGCCTTTGCCGCGGCTCTCTCCGCTGGGATGGGCTGGGCGGAGTTGCTGCGCTACGCCAGCGCGGTGGGCGCGCTCTGTTGCACAAAGTGCGGCGCGCGCATTGGGATTCCCACCGGCCCAGAGGTGGCAGCCTTTTTGAGCAGCAGAGCGTAGATTAACACTACTCCACAAAAATACGTACCCAAAAGTCCCCGGCACTTCACGTACAACAACGGAGCGATTGTGACGTACCGACTCGCTTGGGCAGAAAGTGCCGGGGACTTTTAATGCGTATTTACCCCATCACCCCCCGCAGTTCCTCCACAGCCCCGGCTTCGATGTCATGGATGCGTAACACTCGCTCTGCGATGGCTTCCTGCAAACCCACGACTTCGGCTGCGTTCAACGGGAAATCGTCCCCCATCTGGCCGCGGATGACTTTCAGCCGGTCGCCGATAGCCTGCCGTTCGGCCAAAGAGGTCGCGCCCTCGTCCAGAAAGAGCCGGTGTTGGCCCAGCATCAATTGCCGGGTCTCGGCCAGAAGGGGCGACCAGTCGGGCAACAGTGCGACGCTCAGATCGTCCCAGGCGGCGGCGCTGGCCCGGAAGTGCTGGGCCACACTTTGCAGGCCGGATTTGCCCAGAATCAGGCTGGCTTCGTCCAGAAAATCCGCGTAGACATCCCGCTCGGCCTTGCCATCCTTCCCAAAAATGTTGATGTCCCAGAAGGCGCAGGTCAGCCCGGCGTAGAGCTTTGGCCCAGCCGGGAACTCTTTGGCCCAACTGCCCTTCTTCTTGGGGCTGGTCAGCATCTCGGCCCAGCGCTGATAGGCGGCCAGCCCGAAATTGTGGCGTGCGCCCTTGGGCGGCTTCTCGGTGAAAAGCCGGATTGTGTCCCAAATCCCCGCCCGCACTGCAGCGGGCAGTTTCTCCTCGTCGGGGATGTCCAGCATCAGCACCCGCTGCTTGACATTTTTCACCCGCGCCCGCAGATCCGCCAATTGGCCAGTGGTCATCGACAGGGGAACCCGTGCCCGGTCGGCCACATCGACCCGATCCCCGGCTTCGTCGTAGCCATAGACCAGCACCGGAAACATATGCCAGACACCCTCGGCTTGGCTCTGGTGCTCGTAGGGCAGGCCAAACATATCCACCCATACCAGCGCAGGACTGCCATCCTCCAGCACATCGACCAGATTCTTCACCCCTTTTTCCGGGCTGGCTGTGTGGCGGCGTTCTTGCACCACGCCCAGCCGTTGCAGCATTGTATCGAAGGGGTCAAATGTGTTGCGGGTGAGGATGCGGGCCTGGGGATCGACGCCTTCGTAGGCGAAGACGAAATAGCCAATCACCGCGCCGCCGCTGACACCCATCAGCAGGGCCTCGGAATAGGGCTGGCCCGTGTGGGGGGCCTTCACGCCCCGGTAGTCGAAATAGTTACGCACAGTCCCGGTCTCCCAATGGAGGCCGTCGAATTGGTGATAGTTGGGCAGAACGGGCATAGTTTTTTCCTTTGCGGCTCTGAATGAAGAGTAGAACGCTGATGTATGCTTATTCTATCTGATTTTTGGCTCTCTGTGGGAAAAGAGTGATATAGTCGACCAAATCTGTTTGCGACCCGCGGTCCGTCGTCTGCCGGGGGTGCAATTCAAGTTGGGGGCAGGGGTAGGTTTGCGACGACCGCACCGGGCTAAAGACCCGGAGCTATTGAGCGACGCCGGATAAATCCGGCTTAGAAACGGTTTGTCTGTTCTTCCGAAAGCCCCGTTCAGGGGGCGTAGCTCGGTAGCCCGGTGTCTTTAGCACCGGGCGGCACAGACGATTCCTGTTCGCCCCAAATCTGAATTGCACCCGTCTGCCGGTCATTCCTATTACTTTGTCAGGTTCTGTGATAGACTGGAAAAAGGGTAATCCATCTAGCAAATGTCTGCCGCTCCCTGTGGTAAAATATACCGACGGCTCCTAATCGACTCCTGTGGAAGGGTTTTGTTTTGATCGTATCCAGCGAAAAAAATGTGGACGCAACCCCGGAAAACGAGGGGGCCTCGCCCAAGCCTGCGCGTATGACCTATCTTTTTCTGATCCGCCACGGCGAGAACGAATGGGTCGAGACGGGCAAACTGGCCGGACGTACACCGGGTGTGCATCTGAACGAAAAGGGACATCAGCAGTCGGCGGGGCTGGCCGATCGTCTGGCCAATCAGCCGATCAGCGCCATCTATTCCAGCCCGCTGGTGCGCTGTGTGGAGACGGCCCAGCCCCTTTCCGAACGGCTCGGTGTGCCCATCCAAGAGGAGCCGGGTCTGCTGGAAGTGGACTACGGCGAATGGCGGGGCGGGGAACTGAAGGAGCTGTCGAAGAAGCCGGAATGGCAGTTGGTGCAGATGTACCCCAGCGGTTTCCGTTTCCCCGACGGCGAGACCCTGCGCGAGGTGCAGAGTCGAGTGGTAGGTACACTGGAACGGATCCGCAAGGAACACGAGGGCGAAGCCATCGCTCTCTTTGCCCACGGCGATATTTTGCGCACCACTCTGGCCTGGTATTTGGGTGCGCCGTTGGACCTCTTCCAGCGCATTGTCATCAGCACAGCCTCGGTCAGTGTACTTGGCTTTCATCGCTTCGGGCCTCGCATTCTGTTGGTGAACGAGACCGGTGAGATTCCTCAGGTGCGCTGGGAAGCCGACAAATCGGATGAAGAGAAAGAGATTCCAGCAGAGACGGACAAAGCGGCGGCTGGGGCCTGAACACTGTTTTATCGAGGTCAAGAATGGAACAACATTTTACATACGACTTTGAAGCTGTCACCCACATTGTGGCCGATGCGCTGGGTCAACCGGGACACCGCACGTTCTTCTTGCAGGCGCGCCAGGGCCGCCGGGTGGCCAGTCTGATTGTGGAAAAACAGCAGGTGGCTGCGTTGGCCGCGTCTGTTCTCCAGCTTCTGGATGAATTGGAGTTGCAGCATCCGGAGCTGGAACCGGCTGTGTCACCGAAACAGCTTCCCCGGTTGGAAGAACCCATCGACCCGGCTTTTCGGGTGGGTCAACTTGGCCTGGGCTACGACGAAGATCAGGACCTGATGGTGTTGGTGGCCCAGGCGTTGCCCACCGAGCCGACCGACGAGGATGACGAAGAAGGCGGTGTGGTAATGGAAGACGATCTGCCCCGCGCCCGCTTCTTTGCCACCCGCACCCAAATGCGTGCCTTGAGCGAAAAGGCGCTGAAATCTGTAGAATCTGGCCGCCCGGAATGTCCGCTGTGTGGGCGACCCATCGATCCCGCAGGCCACTTCTGCCCCCGTACCAATGGCCACGCCTATCCTCTGGCTTTCTGACCTGACACCCAATGGCAAAGAAATCCCGCAAGCAGGCGCAATCGAAAGCACCGGGTGGCGAAGTCGGCAATAGCGAGCGACGGCTGCTGACCGAAGACCGGGTGTTGGCGCTCCTGCGCGAGGGGCAGATGGAGGAGCGGGGGTTGCTCCCCTATAGCTCCAACTACAGCTTTCTGGTCACCCTGCACCACGACGAGATGGAACTGCCCGGCGTCTACAAACCCCGCCGGGGCGAAAATCCGCTCTGGGATTTCCCCACCGGGACCCTCTGCCAACGGGAGACAGCCGCCTATGAAATTAGCGCTGCCCTGGGCTGGGGACTGGTCCCGCCAACTGTCCTGCGCGAAGGGACCCGTGGCATCGGCAGCGTCCAGTTTTTCATCGACTGCGATCCCGACATCCACTATTTCTCCATGCAGGAAGATGCCCGCTACACGTCCGCGCTGCGCCAGCTCTCCCTCTTTGACTATCTGGTGAACAATGCGGACCGCAAGAGCGGCCACTGTCTTTTTGGCGAAGACGAGCGTATGTGGGCGATTGATCACGGCATCTGTTTTCACAGCGAGTATAAACTGCGCACGGTCATCTGGGAATTCAGCAGCCAGCCCATCGCATCCGAATCAACGGCTGATCTCGACCGATTACAGGCTGCACTGGACGATCCGGTCAGCAGCCTGAACTGCGCCCTGGCCGAGTTGCTCAGCGGCCCGGAGCGGACGGCCCTTTGCGCCCGGCTGGATCGTCTGTTGGCCGCGGGCCGCCACCCATCCCCGCTCCCCCACCAGCGCAACTATCCCTGGCCGCCCATTTGAGACCCAAAGGAGCAACCTGAGTGAAAGCTGTTGTGATGGCCGGTGGCGAGGGATCGCGCCTGCGTCCGCTGACGGTAGGTCGGCCCAAGCCGATGGTTCCGATTGTCAACAAACCGGTGATTGGTCACATCCTCGATCTGCTCAAACATCACGGCATTTTGGATGTGGTGATTACCCTCCAGTTCATGCCCACGGCGATTCAGGACTATTTTGGCGACGGCAGCAGTCTGGGAATGCGGCTGACCTACGCGATCGAAGAATCACCCCTGGGCACAGCCGGCGGTGTCAAGAACGCGGCCCGCCATCTGGACGACACTTTTCTGGTGATCAGCGGCGACGCCCTCACCGACTTCGACCTGCAGGCGATGCTGGACTACCACCGCGACACCCAATCCTTCGCCACCCTGGCCCTCTATTCTGTCAAAGACCCCCAACAATACGGCGTTGTGATCACCGACGATGCCGGACGGATCACCCAATTTCTGGAAAAACCCGATTGGGGAAGCGTTATTTCCGACACAGTGAATACGGGCATATACGTGCTGGAGCCAGGGATTTTCGACTACATCCCCGACGACACCCCCTTTGACTTTTCCACAGACCTCTTCCCCCAATTCCTGGCGGATCAGCGTCCTATGTTTGGCTATGTGGCCGAAGGCTACTGGTGCGATATTGGGGACATCAGCGAATATATGCGCGCCAACGCGGATCTGCTTTCCGGGCTGGTGCGGACCTTTCAGCCCCTGGGAACCGAGCAGTGGGGCGGCATCGTGACCGGGCAGAATGTGGAGATCGCACCCGACGCCCAGATTTACGGGCCGGTCTACCTGGGCAATTCGGTGAAGATCAAAGGCGGCGTCTCCATCCACGGGCCAACGGTCATCCGGGATTATACAGTCATCGATAACCACAGCCGGGTGGAGCGCAGTGTGATGTGGCGCAATACCTACGTGGGCGAAGCCTGCGAACTGCGGGGGGTGATCGTTGGCCGCCAGTGCAGCATCAAAAGCGGTGTGGCGGCCTACGAAGGCGCTGTCATCGGTGACAACTGTGTGCTGGATGAAAATTGTGTGATCCACGCCGATGTCAAACTCTGGCCCAACAAAGAGGTCGAGACCGGGGCCACTGTGCGCCAGAGCATCATTTGGGGCAGCCAGGGCCGTCGCGCCCTCTTTGGTCAATTCGGCGTGACCGGGGTGGTGAATGTGGACCTGACACCGGAGTTTGCGGCCAAATTGGGCGCGGCCCTGGGCGCGGCCCTGCCCGCAGACAGCTACGTCGCCATCAACCGGGACGTGCATCGCAGCTCCCGTATGCTCAAGCGGGCGCTGATCAGCGGGCTGGCCGGGGGCGGTGTCAACGTCTGGGACCTGGCGACACTGCCCATCCCTGTGGCCCGCCACTTTGTCCGCACAGACCCGGGCACATCCGCGGGCATCCACGTGCGTCTCAGCCCTTTTGACCAGCGGGTGGTGGACATCCGGCTGATGAACGAAGAGGGGCTGAACCAGAGCCGCAGCACCGAGCGGAGTATCGAGCGCATCTTCCACCGGGAGGACTTTCGCCGGGCCTATTTCCAGGAGATCGGGCGCATCGACTATGCCCAGCGCCCGGTGGAAAAATATGTGGAGGACTTTTTGCAGTGGGTAGACTGCACCCGGATCAGCAATGCGGGCTTTACTCTGGTCGTGGACTATTCCCACGGCTCTGCAGCGGATGTGCTTTCGGACCTGCTCAACCGCATCGGCGTAGATGTGCTGCCCCTGAACGCGATTGTCGATGAGTCAAAACTGGCGATTCTGCGCGATCGTTTTCAGAGCGATCTGCAACGAATGTCCAAAATTATGAGTGTCCTGGCCGCCAACGTAGGCGTAAAACTGGACGTGGGTGGGGAGAAGATATTCGTTGTGGACGAGCGGGGGCAGGTGCTGGACAATCTGATCGCCTCCCTGCTGATGACCGAGCTGGCCCTCTATGCCAATCCGGGCCGAACGATTGTCCTGCCTGTCACCCTGCCCAATGCCTTCGCCAAAGTGGCCGAATGGCACAAATCGCCGGTCATTTTTGTCAAGAACGATCTTCGGGCCATTATGCAGGCAGCCACCCAGCCGGATGTACTCCTGGCACTGGATGGCACGGGCCAGTTCCTCTTCCCAGACTTTCAGCCCGCGGCCGATGGATTGATGGCCACTATGCGTCTGCTGGAATATCTGGCCGTGCGGGGGATGAAGATCAGCGAGATGACCCGCTATCTGCCCCAATCCTATATGGCCCACGACCGCATCCCCGCCCCCTGGGAGATCAAAGGCGCGCTTATGCGCAGGCTCAACCAGCAGTACAAGGGGGACAATGTGGTGACTATCGACGGCTTCAAGATTCGCTTGACCGACGAGGAGTGGGTCCACATTGGCCCCAACTCCGATATGCCCTATGTGGAGATCAGCGCAGAGGCTGCCGACACCGAACGGGCGACCCGGCTGGTGCACGAATACGCAGAGCAGGTGCGCCTGCTCATCGGCTCGATTGCGACGCGCGAGGACGCCGAGTTATAGCAAGTTGAGAATGTGCCCGCCATCGGTTACAATCAACGGGTCTACGTTTCCCCCCAACGACCACCCACGAAAGCCGATTCAATGCAGAAGATTCAAGAGTTTGCCCAGGCGATCACCGACAATGTAGCCAAAGTCATCGTTGGCAAGCAGGATGTGATCGAAAACCTCATCATTGCCCTCCTGTGTGAAGGCCACGTACTGTTGGAAGATGTGCCCGGTGTGGGCAAGACAATGCTGGCCCGCTCCCTGGCCATCAGCCTGGGCGTGGACTTCCGCCGCCTGCAATGCACGCCCGATCTGCTGCCCAGCGACATCACCGGTGTGAGCATCTTCAACCAGGAGACCCGCCACTTCCAGTTTATCGAAGGGCCGGCCTTTACCCACATCCTCCTGGCCGATGAGATCAACCGGGCCACGCCCCGTGCCCAGGCCGCGCTGCTGGAATGTATGGGCGAGCGCCAGATCACCGCCGACGGCGTCACCCGATCCCTGCCCCGTCCTTTTCTTGTGCTGGCTACCCAAAACCCGGTGGAGTACGAAGGCACTTTCCCCCTGCCCGAAGCCCAGTTGGATCGCTTCTTCTTCAAAATGAGCTTGGGCTATCTCTCCCCCGCCGAGGAGAGCGCAATGCTGGTGAATCTGGGCAACCGCCACCCGGTGGAGACGCTGGGCGCAGTGGTGGACGGACTGGAGAGCGCGCAACTGGCCGAATCCATCTGGCAGGTGCAGGTGGCCGACAGCGTGCGGGAATATATCGTAGCGCTGGTCCAGGCCACCCGGACCCACGGCCAGCTGGCGATGGGCGCCAGCCCCCGGGGCGCGTTGGCCCTCTATCGGGGCGCACAGGCCCGGGCCGCGTTGCGGGGCCGAGACTATACCCTGCCCGACGACGTGCAAGCCCTGGCTCCTCTGGCCCTGCCCCACCGCTGCATTTTGAAGCCAGACGCAGCCCTACGCGGGCGCACAGCCGAGCAGATCATCACAGAACTATTGGACAGCGTGCCCCTGGACCTGGGCGAAACGAAATAGGGGCTGCCGTGTTCGATTTTTTTATGCTACTGCTCGTCCTTTTCCTGATGGCGGTTTTTCTGCGTCTGGATTGGATATACTATCTAATCTACGTCGTGGGGGGGGTCTGGGCCTTCAGCCATTGGCAGACCCGACGCAGCCTGAGCAATCTGCTGGTGCGGCGACGGTTGCCCAGCCGGGCCTTTTCCGGCGAAACTGTGGACGCGGAGATCGTTCTCCACAACACTAGCCTGCTGCCGATTCCCTGGCTGCGTATTCAGGAGAGTGTGCCCCTGGACCTGCAAACTGGCGAGAGCTACCGGTTGGTGGCCAGTGTGGGTGGGCGTTCCAAAGCCACCCGCAACTTTCGTCTTTTCTGCCACCGGCGGGGCTACTACGAACTTGGCCCCCTGCGCCTGACCGCGGGCGATCTCTTCGGCTTTGCCCAGAGCGCCTGGGAAGAGCGGGAACAGCCCCACATAACCGTCTATCCCAAAGTTTTGACTCTTGAACAATTGGGCTTGCCCAGTCGTCTGCCTTTTGGCACATTGCGCTCCCGGCAGCGCATCTTTATGGACCCGACCCGGATGGCCGGGGTGCGTCCCTATGCCAGCGGCGACACAATGCGCCACATCCACTGGCGGGCCAGCGCCCACGACGACACCCTGCTGGTCAAGAAGTTCCAGCCCTCGATGGCCCTGACCACAATGATTCTGCTGGACCTGGACCAGTTCTCCTACCCGCCCCGGGAGCGGCTGGGGGGTAGCGAATGGGCAGTGGTGGTGGCCGCATCCCTGGCCAGCCACATTATCGGCCAGCGCCAGGAGACCGGTCTGATCACCAATGGGCTGGACCCCTTCAGCGACGGCGACGCCAACCCCATTCCCGGTATGAACGGTCAGGGCCACCTGATGGGAATTCTGGAAGTGCTGGCCCGCATCCAACTGCGCCGGGACCCGGACGCGCAAGACCCGATGGAAGAGGGCCATCTTTCCCCCTCCCGTTTCGCCCTGCACAATTGGCTGCCCAGCCACGTCGCCGGTCTGGGCTGGGGCACTACTCTCATCCTCGTCACACCCTACATCAGCGACCCACTGCTCTGGAGCCTGCACGCACTCAACCGGCGGGGGCTGAATGTCCAGGTGGTGGCGGTGGTTCGTCAACCCGGTTTCGAGAAGGTGAGCAATCAGGCCGAGGCTATGGGCATCCACGTTCACCAGGCGTTGTGGGAATCGGAACTGGCCCAACTGGGGCAGCAAGGCGGTTTCCGTGGGATATAACTTTGATTTTACCCCCGAAGAAAAAGGCGCTGTAACGGCCGCTGAGACGGCCGCGGAGGCGGGCGCTGAGTCCAGTGCTCTGCTGGCGGATCCGGCGGATCAGCCGCTCAAATCCGACACAGCCTGGAACAGTTCCCTGCTGCGTCCCCTGCTGATTACCGCGCTGGTGGGCTGTATCGCCGTGGCTGCGGTCGGTCTGCTGCGTCACATCGCGCCCGGTCTGATGGGCTACTACGTCCAGATCACACTGGTGGCGTCCCTCGCTGCCACATTTATTGGCAGCTATACCACCACTCTGCTCGTCCATCCAGAGCAACGCCACCGGCGCACCCTGGCCTTCCGCGCCGCCGAAGTGGGGCTGATTCTCTTTCTGCTGCGTGTAGCCGTCTGGCTGCTGGTGGAGGGGCTGCCCAGCCTGCAAACGACCCTCTACAGTCCGCTCACCACCCTTCTTTCCGGACCCTTTGTAGTGGCTGCCCTGCTCGTCTATGGCACGTGGATTCTGTCGGTCCTGGTCACAGACGATTTCCTGCAAATGGGCTTGCAGCCGGACGAGCTGATTGTGCGCACAGGCCGGGGCGAAAGCCGCTGGTCCCCCGACGTTCACATACGCAGTGACCGGCAGGGACTGCTGACCCGCTTCACCCAGCGCTGGATCGGCGGTGGTGTGGTGATGCTGATGCTCACCGCGGGCAGTCAGATTGGAACCAGCGCCAACGGCTTCTTTGCCATCGCCCGCCAGTCCATCGATCCGCTGGTGATCGGGGCCAGCGTCATCTATTTTCTGATCGGGCTGATTCTGATTGCGGTTGGCCGGCTGGCTGTGCTGCGCGCCCAATGGCAGATCGAACGCATCCCCGCCGAAAGCTCCATCACCCGCAACTGGCCCATCTATACCGGCGGCCTGCTGCTGATCGCCGGGCTGATCGCCGCTGTGCTGCCCCTGGGCGGGACATTCCGCCTGGCCCAGATTCTCAATTGGATCATCCAGGCCCTTTATGTAGTCGTCTTCGGCGTCCTCGGCCTGATCCTGGCCTTTTTTGGTCAATTTATGTCCGAAGGCCAGCCAGAGGCCGTGCCGGAACCCATCGAACCCATCTCCCCGCCCCAGTTCGCTCCCGCCGCGGATCAGGCGGCTGTGCCCCCGTGGATCGGTGGAACGATCTTTTGGATCATTCTGGCTGTGCTGCTGGGCTATGCGGCCTATCTCTATTTGCAGGAGCGAGGCGTCAACTTTGCCTGGCTGCACCAATTTTGGGCGCGGCTGGTCCAGGCCTGGCGGGGGCTGTGGACGGAGTTTGACGAATGGCGAACGTCCGCAGTGGCAGCCAGCCCCGGCGAAGAAGAAGAACCCCAGAGTCGCCGGGGTCCCCGCTGGTGGCGGCGGCTACAATTGGGCCGAATGTCCCCTTCTGAGCGTATCCGCTATTTCTATCTCACCACACTGGACCAGGCCCAGGAGCAGGGGGTGGGCCGCAAGCCGGGCGAGACGCCTCTGCGCTTTGCCCCCCGGCTGGAGGAACGAATTTCCGAGGTGGGTGACAAGCCCTTTTCACAATTGACCGAGGAATTTGTCGAGATTCAGTATGCGGGCCGTACAGTGGATGACGATTCTGCTTCCTATGCCCAGCGTCTTTGGCAACGCATTCAACAGGCACTGGAGACCTTACGCAGCGACAAGACCACAGATCAGGACGAAATTGATCCTTTGGACCCGTAATTTGACATTTTTTGCCGTCTTGACTCTCCCCTGAGAGCCTGCTATAATCAGCTTACAATTGTTATTATGTGGGCGATTCGTGGGACAACACTGTAAATCCTGCGTCAATTGCCTTATATCTCGTAGAGAAGTGATCGCGATAGCACAGTGTCGGGTGTGTTGATCCGATGTGGTCGTCCTCTCCTCTACACCAACGCAACTTGGGAAACTGGATATGACGGCTTCATCTATAGCAGATAACGATCGATATTCGGAAGCGTTCAACGACTTTAACGACGAATCGATGGAGGGAGCGGATTACGATCTCTTCGAACAGTATCTGGCCGATGACGAGGATCTGAACATACCTGAACGGGGCGATCTGCGCGAAGGCATGATCGTCGAAGTGCGTTCCAGCGAAATCCTCGTCAACATTGGGGCCAAGCGCGATGGTGTGGTACCGCAGGCCGATATCGCCCGGCTGGACAAAGAATATGCGGCCACCCTTAAGATGGGTGAGATGGTCCCTGTGGTGGTGAGTAAACTGACCACCGACGAGGGAATGCTCATCCTCAGCATCGCCGATGCCCTGCAGAAGCGGGACTGGTTGACCGCCGAGAAGATGCTGGAAAGCCACGAAATTACCGTGCGCCCGGTGGTGGGCTACAACAAAGGCGGCCTGCTGGTTGAATTCGGCCACCTGCGCGGTTTTATCCCCGCCTCTCACATTGTGGGTCTGCCCCGCAACCTGAGCGAAGAAGATCGCAACCGTCGCTTCGACGAGATGATCGGCGAAGAGTTGCCAGTGGAAGTGATCGAAGTCGAGCGGCGGCGGCGTCGGCTGGTGCTCTCCCACCGTCTTGCCGAGCGCAAGTATCGGGAAGAACGCAAGCTCCTTCTCTTTGAAGAGATGAATGTGGGCGATGTGGTCGAGGGCGAAGTGCGCAGCCTGCGCCCCTTTGGCGCTTTTGTAGATATCGGCGGAGCCGACGGTCTGCTCCACGTCAGCGAGATCGGCTGGACGCCTGTCAGTCATCCCCGGGATGTGCTGCAAGTGGGCGATGTGATCAAAGTGGAGGTTCTGCGTCTGGATGCAGAGCGTAGCCGCATCGCCCTCAGCCGCAAGAAACTTCTGCCCAACCCCTGGGAGAGTATCGAAGAACGCTACCGTCAGGGCGAGACCGTTCTGGTCACAATCACGCGGGTGGTGGACTTTGGCGCTTTTGCTCAGTTGGAGCCGGGTGTGGAAGGGCTGATCCACGTGAGTGAACTGGCCGAAATCGAAGTTGCCGAGCCGCTGAAAAGTGTCGCGACGGGTGATCGGGTGGCCGTGAAGATTCTGCGGGTGGACCCGGAACGCCAGCGCATCGGACTCAGCCGCCGCCAGGCAGACGATATGACAGGTCAGGCTTTGCTGGAAGCAGAGATGGACCAGTCCGCAGAGCAGGCTGAAGAGAGTGCTGACGTACCAGCGGATGTGTCCACAGATACATCTGCTGAAGTATCGACAGACACATCTGTGGCAGAAGCGCCTGTAACAGAAGCGCCTGTGACAGAAACACCTGTGGAGAGCGACAACAAAGAATAACGGAAAGTGCTGGAGGATTGATCAAAAGTCCACGGCGTTGGTTGCTCTTCTTTTTTGTCGTTTACTCGCTTTCTGGCGTATAATAGAAATCCTGTCAGCTACACAGGCCCTTTTAGGGTTCGATTTGGTTGCTGGCAGGATTGTTTGTGTCAAATTATCGGCGGTTTTGTCTGCGCTAGCCGATTTACTCTACCTGAGGGGAGGTGAAACATATGAGCGTAGATTTACGACCGGGAGAGTCCCAGGAAAGTCTTCTAAAGCGTTTTCGCAAAGCTGTGGCCGAGGCCCGGATATTGCCGATTGTGCGTCAGAAGCGCTGGTTCACCTCCAAGAGCGAAGTACGTCGTATTAAGAAGCAGAAGGCAATCCGCAAAGCGCGGCGAACCACTACCCGGTTCCTGTAAGAAACAGTTGTTTTGATTGGAGATATATGGCTGAAGAGACACTGACCCTCGAAGGTAAAATCACCGAAACCCTGCCCAATGCGAATTTTCGTGTTGAGTTGGAGAACGGCCACAATGTGCTTGCCTATCTTTCTGGAAAGATGCGTAAGTATTACATTCGCGTTCTCCTGGGCGATAAGGTGAAAGTGGAAATGAGTCCCTATGATCTGACCCGTGGGCGGATCACATACCGTTTCAAATAGAGCGACGCCGCGGTGCGCCGGAGCTATTGGCAGCCGTCGGATAGCCCTTGCCTGAAAACAGCCACAGCGTTGAACACAAAGAGCCGATACCACTTGTGGTATCGGCTCTTTTGGCGTTGAAAGAAGTTCGGCTATTCAGCAAGAGTCCCCTTCTTTTGGGCTATCCCATCAATGCCCGATACTGCTCCACGGCTTTTTGCACCACCTGCTGCTCCGCGGCAAAGGTTAGACGGCTGGCGGCCTCGTCCAATTCCACCCAAAGCGGATGGAATTGCTCAACGTCGTTGGCTGGACGCTGGCCCTGGCGAGGCGAGCGCAGGGTCATCAAAAAGTAGTGCTCGTCCCGAATGTAGTGATTCCCTTTGTAATCGAACTCCACCCGGCTACTGCCCAGATCGGCCAACACCGCCAGATCGGCAAACCCAGCCTCTTCTTCGGTCTCGCGCAGGGCCGTCTCCTCGACATTCTCGCCGGGGTCGATATGTCCTTTGGGCAACCGCACTTCGTTCCGGTTGGGTCTGTCCAATAGGAGTAGATAGGGACGGGTCTCATCCAGGCCGGGGATTACCCCCTGCTGAATCACAACGCCGCCGGCTGCCTGGTACTGTCGGGTTCCCATTCGTCTCCACTTTTCCTTGTGTTGTTTGTCCTGCTTTAGGCCAGAACCGCGGCAGGCTGTTTTACAGAAATCGGCTCGACAAAGAGGAGTCCTGCCAGTTCGTGGCCCAAAACTTGCAGACTCTCATCTTCCAATGCAGGCAGGCTGCCCAGACGCTCGATTGTCACTGGCCCGTTGAAGGGGGCTATTTCCTGTAACGCGACGGTTCGGCCCGGTGTCAATCCCAGTCGGGCCAGATAGCGCAGAATGCGGGAATCGTCGGTCGCCACCCGGCGGATGCAGGCAGTGTCCTGGGGTGTCAGTTCGACCAGTGAGATCAGCTCTTCTTCTGGCATGACCCCATCTTTACTGGGGATGGGGTCCCCGTGGGGGCAGTGGGTGGGATAGCCGCAAAGGGCGTCCATACGATCCTCAAAGGCCGAGGAGATGGAATGTTGCAGGGCGTGAGCCTCGTGGTCCACCTGATCCCAGCTATAGCCCATCACCTGAATGAGAAAGACCTCCAACAGTCGGTGGCGGCGGATAAGTTGAAGCGCGGCCAGCCGTCCCTGTTCGGTAAGGGTGATGCCGTCGGCGTTGGAACGCTCGACCAGATTCCCCTCTTCCAGGCGCTTAAGCATACTGCTGGCCGCCGCCGCAGAGACACTCATGCGGGTTGCCAATGCACCGGTCGTCACCCGTTCGTGCTGTTTGTCCAATTTGTAGATGGCGGCCAGATAGTCAAGCATCCCATCGGTTGTCAGGCCACAAAATGTCTGCATTGCTTCTTCTTGTCGTGGAATTTTGAATAGAAGTTCGATCTTTTCGGAAAAAGTCGAACTTCTTGCTTTAGAAGAGAAGACACGAATTTTTATAGAAAAGTTGATAAAATTCAACCGGCATTATACCGCCCCACTCTTTGCCCTGTCAAAAGCGGGGGATACTCCGGGCTTCTGTCCCGTTCCGTCGGGCCAGTCCTGTGCGGGTATGGTAAAATGTACCGTCGGTTGATTTTCCAGCAAAGTGAGGTGGCAGATGGATATACGCATGGATGTATTGGTGAGTGGATGCGAGGCGTTGGGGCTGACCCTCTCGGAAACACAGGTGGAACAGTTTGCAACCTATTTTGATCTCCTGGCCGAGTGGAATCAGAAGATCAACCTGACCGCCATCGACGATCTGCTCGGCGTCCAGACCAAACATTTTCTCGATTCTCTGGTCGGTCTGCCTCTCATCAAAGAGGAGCTAAAGAACAGCACTTTGCCCATCGCCCGCCTGCGCGCCATCGATGTTGGCTCCGGGGCTGGCTTTCCGGGTCTGCCTCTCAAAATCGCCTGGCCCGAATTGCGGTTGGTTCTTTTGGACGGTACGGGCAAAAAGGTGCGCTTTCTGGAAGAGGTCGTCTCGGCGCTGAAGCTGTCTGGCGTGGATGTGGTGCAGGGGCGGGCGGAAGAATTGGGCCAAAATGAACTCTATCGGGACCAGTTCGATCTGGTGGTGGCTCGGGCCGTGGCTCGGCTGGACACCCTTGTGGAGTATCTGCTGCCCTTCGCCCGTCAACGGGGCTATGTGATGGCCTACAAAGGGCCTGGGGCTGGGGAAGAATTTATGGAAGCCCGCAAAGCCATCGACCTATTGGGCGGAGAAGTGGTGCGCTTTGCGCCGGTAACGGTCCCCCATCTGGACGAGGAGCGGCGGATTCTGCTCATCAAAAAACCGCGGCGAACACCACCCCAATATCCGAGAGGACAGGGACTACCCCGCAAGAGTCCGCTGGGGTAAAAGATTTTGTAAACACGGAAAAAAAGGAACACGGATTTTTAGACAAATCCGTGTTCCTTTTTTTCCGTGTTTACAGGTCTTTTCAGCCCAGATAGTAGGTCATGTGCTGGAAGTGGATGACCGGATCGATGTACTCCACCCGCACGTGGGGTGGCACCGTCAGGGTGATAGGCGCATAGCAGAGGATGCTGGTCAGCCCCGCTTGGATAAGCTGGTCTGCCACGCGCTGGGCCACGTGGGTAGGCACAGCAATCACAGAAATCTGTGCGCCGGTCTCTTCTACCCGCTCTTTGAGATTGGCGAAGTCGTCGACAAAGACCGGCCCCATCTCCAACCCGATCTTCTTTTTGTCTTCGTCGAAGATGGCAACGATACGAAAACCCCGGCTTTCAAAACCCGCATAGTTGGCAATGGCATTGCCCAACGAACCTGCCCCCACCAGCACGATGGGCCAGACCCGGTCTACATTCAAAATCTTCTGCAACTGATTGCAGAGGAATGCGATATTGTAGCCGGTTCCTTGCTTGCCGAATTCGCCAAAATGGCTCAAGTCTTTGCGGATCTGCGCAGAACTGATCCCCAGATGTCCGCCCAACTCCTGGCTGGATGTGACATCCCGGCCCTCGTCGGCCAACAGGCGCAGGGTGCGCAGATATACAGGCAGACGACCGATTACGATGTCTGGAATCTCTTTGCTATTCCGTTTACTCACGGTAGTTGTAGCTTTCATTGGTGTCGTTGCGTACTGAGTGCAGTGCCAGACGAATAGATTGAAACGAGAGAAGAGCAACCAGCCCGCAAGGTTCTGGTGCATTTTATCACAAACAAGCGGCTGGAAGCAACCAATTCTAATCTGTGCTATACTTATAGGATTCCAGTAGCCCTGTCGGTGGGTCGAATTCCAGAGTAGCGCCGAATCCGTATGTCCCCTGTTATCCCAATACCCCTGGCCGATGAAGCGTCTGTAGCTCCGTCTCAGCGCCATCATAGCCTGCAAGAATTCGCCCACCAGTTCTTCCACACCTTTGGCGGGGAGATCACCCAGCGTCCGACCGACGACAGCCTGTGGATCGATCTGCCCGATGACTTGGCCGCGCACTTTGGCAAGCCGGGGCTGCATCTGGTCTTTCAGAACAGCGAGAGCACATCCCAGGCAGATTTGGTGGCCTACGGCAGCCGACTCTTCGACCAGATGATGGACTTTCTGGATCGCCAGGGCGGTGTCACTCTCCTCCAACTGCCCAAGCGCCATCCCGGCGCAGACCAGTTGCTGCGGGCAGTGCAACCCCGCAACGCGGCTGTGCTGGGGCTGAAACTGGAGGAAGACGAGCAGCTACTTTTCGTCTTCAACTGGCACATCACCTACCGCTCCGACGACAAGCGGGAAGAGCTTTTTACGGTTGCTCTGGACGGTGACGGCAACCGCCAGCCCCTGGCCGAAGATGGCGAGGCGGGTCTCTCTCTGCCCGACCTCCTTGCCGACGGCCAACCCCTGCCCCAGGAAAATGACGCAGAAGGCGCACCGGTTCCTCCCCGCCTGCCGCCGATGACCCACCTGTCCCGGCTAGCCGAGGGCGCCCGCAAGTATGCCCTCTACCACGCGGACCTGCGCTGCGTGGCCTTCGAGTCGGAGATTCTGCCCCGGCTGCACAAAGTCCTCTCCCGCTTGACCAGCTACTACGAGCAGCAGATCGGCGAAGTCTACGACAGCCACGACCCCCAGGGCGAGAAGCGTCAGGTTTTGCAGGAGGACCTGCAACGCAAAATTGCCGAGGAGATCGAGAATCACCGGCTGCGGGTGCAGGTGCGTCTCTTCAGCTATGCGATTCTACACCTGCCTGTGGCCGCGGCCAACATCAGCCTGAGCGACGGCAAGCAGAATGTGGCTGTGCGTGTGACCCGCAATCTCTACACCGGCGCGCTGGATCGTCCGGCCTGCCACGCCTGCGGGGAGCCGGTTGCTTCGCTGGTGCTGGACAGGGCAGGCCACGTGCTGTGCGAAGATTGCCTGCGACAATGCGCGCAATGCAACGACATTCTGTGCGAACGCTGCGGGATGTACGGCTGCCCGGTCTGTGGCGATCAGCACTGCGAGACGTGCAGCGTCTACTGTTGGTCGTGTGGGCAGCGGGCCTGCGCCGAACACAGCAGCCGCTGCCCTATCTGCGCCGATGACGTCTGCCACGCCTGCCAGGAAGCCTGCGCCACCTGTGGAACCCGCCAATGCCGCACCCATCTGCGCATAGACGGCGTGACCGGTGAACTCATCTGCCGCCAGTGCGCGGTGCGTTGTCCCGGCTGCCACCAGGATAGCAGCCATCTGGCCACGTGCAGCACCAGCGGCCAGCGCTTCTGCACCGACTGTATTGTGACCTGCGCCCACTGCCAGCGTCTGGTTGGCCCCGCTTTCGCCACAACCGATCCGTCGAATGGCCTGGCCTATTGCAGCGACTGTCTCATCGCCTGCCCCGGCTGCGGCCAACTGGTGGGCAAGCAGAACGAACAGCGCTGCCAGACCTGTGGAGAGCGCTGCTGCGGTCATTGCGCTCTGGCCTGCCAAATCTGCGGCGGGCTGGTCTGCCAGACCCACGCGCTGCACTGCCGGGGTTGTGGGGCCGTGCTGTGCCAGGAGCACGCGGCTCTCTGCGAGCTGGGCCAGGAAGCCCTCTGCCCGGCCTGCGACAGCCGTTGTCCCGGCTGCGGCTACAGCCACTGCGCGGATCACACAGCGGCCTGCTCCCTCTGTCTGCAAGTCTATTGCGCGGCCTGTGTGGGCGAAGACGGCCAGTGTGAGACCTGCCGAGAGTTCCCCATCCGCTACAGGGAAGTAGTGATGCCCGATGAACCAATTGCCGCGGACCCGCGCATCGCCAATTCGATGTACAAATATCGTTGGATCGGCCACAGCAACGAGCGCTATACGGTCTATTTGGGTGCAAGTTCCTGGGGAAATCAGGTGTTGGTGGTGGCCGAAGGCGCTGTGGTGCGTCACGTGCGGCGGGGTGTCTTCTTCAAACGGCTGCTAGGCGAGGGGTTACCATCAGAGGACGCTGATTGACGCAGAAACAACTGATCTGCGCTGATTTAATTCAGCGTCAATCATTCTTTTCAGCGCGATCAGCGTCCTCTTCTCATCCGGCTAACTGGCGGCGTGGGTGGTGGCCGGAAAATAGCGGCTCGGTGCGGTGGCACGGGGTAGAGGTGTCTGGCGTGCAGGGCTGGATTCGCGCAATCCCTCGTGGAGCAGGCTGGTGGGGCCAGGAACAGGCACTGAACCGGGCGGCAGGACAGCTTCCACAATGCTGTTTTTGCTGCCAAACTCGTTGTCAACCCAACCGTCCGCATGAAAATCAGTCTGCCATCGCCCATCCACCAGATAGCGGAATTGGAATTCCTGGCCTGTAGCCAGGTCCAATGTAACCCGCCAAACCCCATCCCGGCCCTGGGCAAAGGGAGCGATACTATTGCTCCAATCGTTGAAGTCGCCTACCAGAAAAATTCGATCCGCCCAGATACAGGCGGGCAATTCAAAGATCACACGTACACAGTCTGCCTTGGGTGAGGGTAGTTTGCGAATCATTGCGGTTGCTCCTTGCATACCGGTCTGGCAAGCGTCCAGACGAGCGATCTCAGCGACACTGGCGAGATGACTTTAACTATACAGCAAATAGCCTTTTCATTCAAGAGTAAGGCGTTGTGAAAATTGACAGAAAACTGAGGCAGATGGACGACAGTTTGCACAAAAAGGTCAGTGCCGGGTGGGGGGGTACCGTCGTTAGGAAGATAGTACCAGTATGCCACAGCTTGCGCGCTCCCACAGTAAGCCAAACAACGTAACCGAACCCTTGCCCATTTTTGCGTCCAGTCTGTGGGGAAAGTAGTATACAGAAGCCGATACTTCCTATGAGGTGTCGAAATAGTGCAATCTGACGAGAAACGACTCTTATGAATTTTCTAAAGCCGATTGGCCGCGGGCTGGCTGGATTGGGCCGACTGTTTGGCAAGCTGTGGCGCTGGATGTTTTATGGACTGTTGAATGGACGGCGGCGGCTGGCCCGGCGCAAATGGGCGGATTACGTCATCTTTGAACTGGACGGCGAAGTGGTGGAGCGCACGCCACCCCAGCCCTGGTATATGGGGCTGCTGCCTTTCACTTCTCCGCCTCTGACCCTGGAAAGTCTCTCCCGTGCCCTGGCCGCGGTCGCCGCAGACCCGGATGTCTACGGCGTTCTCTTTCTGGTGCGTGGCGCGCAGATCAGCCTGGCCCAGGGCCAAAGTCTGGCCGCACTTTTCCAACGCTTCCGAGAGTGGGATGCGGCGGAGAATGGCCCCCAGCGCGCCATCGAGAAAGATGTGGTGGTCTATCTGGAAGCGATGAGCAATGCCACCTATCTGATGGCTGCGGCGGCCAACCGCATTCTGATCCCACCCCAGGCCGAATGGAATGTGCTGGGGCTGCACACCGAGCCTACCTTTTTGGCCAACACCCTGGAAAAACTGGGCGTGCAGGCCGATGTAATTCGGGTGGCACCCTGGAAGACGGCCTTCGACCGGCTGGCGCGTTCCGAGATGAGCGAGGCCGAGCGGGAGCAGATCAACCGGCTCTTCGACGGCTGGTTCGATTCGCTGGTCACAGCCATCAGCCAGGGACGGGTGCTGGGCGAAAATCAGGTCCGCTCCCTCATCGATCAGGCCCCCCTTTCGGCAGCCGCCGCGCTGGAAAAGACCCTCATCGACGGCATCGCCTATGAGGATGAATTGCCCGGCCTGCTCGGCATTGGCGACCGGGAAGCCCGTCTGCACCCCTATGATAAGGCCAGACGCTATCTGAAGCGCAAACACCGGCCCAGCCATCCCCGCAGCGTCGGCGTCATCAGCCTTTCCGGCACAGTGATGACGGGCAAAAGCCGCCAGTTTCCCGCGGCCTTGCCCATTCTGGGCGACAGCACAATCGGCAGCGCCACAGTGCAGCAGTTGGTGCGGGCCGCAGCCACAGACGACAGCCTGGCCGCGATTGTCCTGCACATCGACTCCGGCGGCGGCTCGGCCCTGGCCAGCGATCTGATGTGGCGTGAGCTTTCCCTGCTGGCCCGCAAGAAGCCGCTGGTGGCCTATCTGGGTGATGTGGCGGCCAGCGGCGGCTATTACATCGCCCTGCCCGCGCACAAAATTGTCTGCCAGCCGGCCACCCTCACGGGCAGCATCGGCGTCATCACCGCCAAACTGATCACCAGTGAGGCCTATCACAAAGTGGCGGCCAACCGGGTCTCCTTGCGCCGGGGCAAAAACGCGGACCTCTACGCGGACAGCCGTCCCTGGCGGGGGGAACAGCGGGATAAGATTGAGGATTCGGTCACAGCCAGCTATCAGGCGTTCAAAGATCGGGTGGCGGAAGGCCGCCATCTGTCCCAGGATCGGCTGGAAGAGTTGGCCGGTGGCCGGGTGTGGACGGGCAGCCAGGCCGCGGAGAATGGGCTAGTGGATGAATTGGGCGACTTTGCCGTCGCGGTGGAGCGGGCCTGCCGCCTGGCCGATCTGCCCACCGATGGCCGGGTGGCGACAGTGGCGGTGGAGGCCCACAAGCCGTTGATGCCTCTCTCGGCCAAAGCGTTGGAGATCGAGGGCCGCGCCCTGGCTCTTTCCGATCTGGCCGAATTTGCCTTTGCGGTGCTGGGGCGGGATTGGTCGGCCCTGCTGGGCCAAGACCGCGTCTGGCTCCTGGCCGACGGTCTACCCCGCACAAAATCTTAACTCACAACGATACAGGACTAGCGCCGGTTGAGTAGGCGGGTGCTGTTTCCCGCCTTATCGAAACCAAGCGGGCGGGACAAGCCGTCTCGCCAACTCGCTTGGTTTCGATATGCCTCGCAGACGCAGAATCCGAAGGATTCTGAAGCTACTCAACCGGCGCTCACTGATCCTGTCTTACAAGCACAAAAAACAGGAGAAAGCGATGTTAGATGTCAGCGCAATTCGCAAACAGTTCCCGGCTTTGCAGGAGGAGTACAACGGCAGGCCAGCGATCTTTTTCGACAACCCCGGCGGCACGCAGGTCCACAGAAATGTGATCCGGGCGATGGTGGATTACCTGACCCGGCGCAACGCCAACACCCACGGCGGTTTCGAGACCAGCCTGCGCACGGATGCGGTGATCGCCGAGGCCCATCAGGCCGTGGCCGATCTGCTCGGCGCAGACCCGGACGAAGTGATCTTTGGCAACAATATGACCAGCCTGACCTTTCACCTGAGCCGTTCCCTGGCCCGGGAGTTTCGTCCCGGCGACGAGATTGTGCTGACCCGGCTGGATCACGACGCCAATGTGATGCCCTGGGCGCTGGCCGCGGAGGAGCGGGGCGCGACTGTGCAGTGGGTGGACATCGACGTGGAGACCGGAACCCTGGATATGGACGACTTCCGGCGCAAGATCACCCCCCGCACAAAGCTGGTAGCAGTGGGCTATGCCAGCAACGCGCTGGGCACAATCAACGACGTCAAGACGGTTGTGGATTGGGCACGGGAGGCAGGGGCCTATTCGTTCATCGACGCGGTGCAATATGCGCCCCACGGCCTGATCGACGTGCGGGCGCTGGACTGCGACTTTCTGGGCTGTTCCGCCTACAAATTTTTCGGCCCCCACGCCGGCCATCTCTACGGCAAGCGGGAACATCTGAGCCGTCTACAGGCCTATCGGGTGCGCCCCGCGGGGGAAGCCCTGCCCGGCAAATGGGAGACGGGCACACAGAATCACGAAGGAATGGCCGGTGTGGTAGCGGCCATCGACTATCTGGCGGAGATCGGGGTGGAGTATGGGATGGCCCGGGGTGGGGCCAGCCGCCGGGAGCGGTTGATTGCGGCCTGGCCTGTGATTCAGGCCTATGAGGCGCGGCTGCTGGGCCGTCTGCTGGGCGGTTTGCAGGCGATTCCGGAGATGCGGGTTTATGGGTTGACGGATCGGGATGAGTGGAAGCGACGGGTGGCAACGGTGGCTGTACGCAAGACGGGGACCACACCGGAGCAGTTGGCGATGGCCCTGGCCGCTGAAAATATCTTTGCCTGGCACGGCAACTTCTATGCGCTTTCTGTCAGCGAGCGGATGGGCGTGGAGCAGAGCGGTGGTTTCCTGCGCCTGGGGCTGGCCCATTACAACACAGAGGACGAGATTGACCGCTGTCTGACGGTGTTGGATAGGGTGTAGGGAACCGGGAGAATCGGGGACTGGAATCATCCCAGTCTCCGATCTCTAATCCCTATTTTCCATTTCCTATTTTCGGAAAAGCTCGACGAGTTTGTCCCGCACTTCTGTTGAGGTGACGGGTTTGCTGAGAAAGTCGTTCATCCCGGCCTGTAGGCAGACCCGCTGGTCGGTCTCCATCACATTGGCGGTCATAGCCAGAATCACAGGTTTCTCCCCTCCCGGCAGTTTGCGAATGCGCCGGGTTGCCTCCAGGCCATTCATCAGCGGCATCAACACATCCATCAAAATCAGATCGTAGCCTTTCTGCTCGACGGCTGTCACTGCCTCTTGCCCGTTGACGGCCAGCTCAGCGCTGTAGCCCAGTTTGCCCAGAATCGCCTGGGCTAGTTTCTGGTTGACCCGGTTGTCCTCCACCAGAAGGATACGCAGGGGCATCTGTTCGGCCAGGAGTGTGTCCTGTAGGCAGCGCTGGACACGCTTTTTTGGTCGCTGATGCGAAGGGGAAAGGGCACGGGTGAAAGGTTGCCATTTGAGCGGCTTGTTGATCCGTTCTCGATAGGCTGTCTGTTGCCGTTGCGGGCTGGCCGGAGACATCAGCAGAATCCAGCGCATTTCCCGTTCGGCCCACCGATTGCGCAGTTCGTGGACGGTTTCCTGATCGAACGCTTGATCCACCAAAACGAGATCAAACGAAGGCGCAGAAGGAGAGTCGACTCCCGCTTCGGTCAGGGAGGCCCATTTCAACGGCTGGCCGCCCGCATGCCCGATCCATCGGCAGAGGGTGAATTCCAGGATGGGATTGGAGGTCAGTATCAACACACGCTTGCCGTCAAGCACTGGGACCGAAACTGCCGAATCCAGAGAACTTCCGCTTTCTGCCGGAAGACGCAGGGTGAAGTAAAAGACCGATCCCACCTGCTCGGCACTCTCCACCCAGATTTTCCCACCCATCAGTTCAATCAACCGTTTGCTGATCGCCAGCCCAAGCCCGGTCCCTTCAAATTGCTGGATGGAAGTGGGATCCACCTGTACGAATGGGGTGAAGAGGGAAGGCAGCTTGGCCGGGGATATGCCAATACCTGTGTCTTTCACAGCGATCAGCAGGCAGAGATCGTCACCCTTTTGTGACTGCTCGTCGGGCTGGATGGAAACTGTGGTCAACACGCCGCCCTGGTTGGTAAATTTCAGCGCATTGCCGATCAGATTGGTCAACACCTGGCGAACCCGCACTGGGTCGCTCACAATTACTCCGGGTACATCTGGTCCGATCTCATAACACAGGGCGAGTTCGCGGCTGTCTGGCCGTGCGCCCAGCAGTTCGTGAACAGCTTCGATGGTTTCCCGCAATGAAAATGGCTGGTTTTCCAGCGTGACGTGACCGCTCTCGATCTTCGAAAAGTCGAGAATGTCGTTCACAATTGTCAGCAATGCCTCTCCGCTGGAACGGATGGTATCCACATAATCCCGCTGCTCCGGGTCCAGGGGCGTGTCCTGAAGCAGGCTTGTCATGCCAATCACCCCATTCATCGGGGTGCGAATTTCGTGGCTCATCATAGCCAGAAACTCGGATTTGGCATGGGTCGCTGATTCCGCCCACTCTTTCGCCTGCTGCAATTTCGCCTTGGCTGCCCGTTCTTCGGTTACGTCCACGCTGACGCCGAGAACATTGACCGAGCCATCTGACATATGCAGGGGGGACTTTGTGGTCAGGAAGAGGCGTCTTGAACCATCGCGCCTGGTCATGGTCTGCTCGACGAGTAGGGGCTCACCTGTCTCCAAAACCTGCCGGTCTTCCTGCCTGTCGTGGACAACCCTATCCGGATCAACCAAACCGTTGGTGGGATAGTTCAGGAGTAGGTGGTCAACGGTTGTCCCGAATAGTTCTGCAAAGGCACGATTGGCTAACAACAGACGCCCATCGGCATCTCTGACAAAGATTGGGTTGGGGTCTGTGTCGATCACCCGGCGGATAAATTCTTGCTGATAAGCCAGCTTTGCTTCGGCCCATCTGCGCTGGGTGACGTCGATAGTGAAGCCGGAGATATGGCTTTCTTTCCTGGTTTCTGGCTGTAACAGAGTTTTGCCGGTCAAAATCCAATGTTCTCTGTCCTCTACCTTTAGGGGCAGTTCGAGCAGAATCCTGTCCGTCTGGCTTGATCGCAACGACTGGTCATCATCTTCAAAACGGGCTGCCATCTCGGCGGAGAATATCTCTCCGGTCGTTTTGCCCAAAAAGGCCTGGACAGGCTTGCCCAGGAAACGGGCCATCTCTTCATTGACAAATGTGTAACGCCCATTCTCATCCTTTTCGTAGATGGAAATGGGGAGACCGTTCAGAACCCGCTCAAATGTCTCTCTTTGTTCCCGGTTTTTCTGATCAGCCGTATGGCGGGCGATAGCTGCGCCAATGTTGGCTGCCATCATCTGCAAAATGGCCTGCTCGCCAGGACTCCATACTTCTTCCGAATGGCAGTTGTCAAAACCGATAAACCCCCAGAAATAGTCACCGGCCCAAATCGGCGCGACGAGAATAGAGAGGATCGACTGGGCGCCGAGTAAGGCCTGCTCTCGATCTGGGAAGTCCCGTACCAGGCCATCGACCACCTGGTTTGTTGACAACAGATCGAACCAGCGGGAACTGACCGATGCATAGGGCAAGTTTTGCAGGTCTGGATTATCAATCTGTGGCTCAATAGCCCCGGTTACCCACTCGTACCGCTGGCTGACACATTGGAGTCCCGATTCCGGGTCTTCGTGATTCTGAAAAATGTAGATTCGATCAACAGCCTCTGGTGTGATCAGTGCCTCCAACGCAGCCCGAATCCCCTCGTCCAAATCGGTCAGCCGTGACAGCACATTGGAAGCCTGGGCTACAGACAGGAGAAGATCGTCCTGTTGCTTGGGCAAGGGGGGGGCTGCATAGGAATTTGTTGACAGAGCCAGCACAGGATTCAAGAGGATAGGCATTTGTATTTCTCGCGTTTGGGAATCAGAACAGAACAGACAGTCAGAAGAACCACCGACTGTCCCTGGCTGTTCCATTTCCTCATTGGGATATTTCCTTATAAACAGGCGTACAGATATATCTGTCCATCTGTCCCAGTATACAGGTATTTACCTAACATTCTATAGAGTATTTGATGGGACAATCATACCGAATTTTGATGATTCCTATCGATTGACTTTCCATAGAGAGAATGTTACGGTTCTGCCATCTGCAATAAATTTCTAACACTCCGCAACCGTCAATCTAATAAAAATAGGGCATACTGAATCAATGGATTGCTACCGATAGTTTGCATTGTGTCAGAAGCAGCTACAATGGGAAGGTTTCCTACCTGGCAGCCGACGCAATCCGCATACACTCAACCGCAGGACAAATATCTGTCCGCCGGACTATTGACTGAAAATCAGAGGAGTAAAGTCACCCCTTATGATGCGCTTTGACCGATTTACCCAGAAAGCCCAGGAAGCCGCCATGCGCGCCCTGGAAATCCTCCAGCATTACAAACATTCCCAAGTGGATACCGAACACATCTTCCTGGCCCTGGTCCAGCAGCAGGGCGGCACTGTGCCCCAATTGTTGGAAAAGCTGGGCGCGACAGTGGATGTCGTGGCCCGCAAACTGGAAGCCATTCTGGACGCAGCGCCCAAGTCCAGCAACACACCCTATGGCGGTGGGATGGCGACGGCCCAGGTCTTCATCACTCCCCGGCTCAAACGGGTGATGGATGTGGCCAACGAAGAGGCCAACAAACTCCAGGACGAATACATTAGCACAGAACACATTTTTCTGGCGATTGCCAGCGAGCGCAATACGCCGGCAGCCAATATTCTGCGTGATGCCAATGTGAACAAAGACCGTCTCTACGCGGCGGTGGAAGAGCTGCGGGGCGGCCAGAAAGTGACCGAACCCAACGCCGAAAGCAAATATCAGGTGCTGGAAAAATATGGCCGGGACCTGACCGCTGTGGCTGTCGAGGGTAAGCTGGACCCGGTGATTGGCCGGGAAGAGGAGATTCTGCGGGTGATGCAGGTGCTCTGCCGCCGCACAAAGAACAATCCGGTTCTCATCGGCGAGGCGGGCGTGGGCAAGACCGCCATCATCGAAGGGCTGGCCCAGCGCATTGCCGACGACGACGTGCCGGAGATTCTATCGGGCAAGCGGGTCATCTCTCTGGACCTGGCCGCGATGTTGGCGGGAACCCGTTTCCGGGGCGAATTTGAGGAGCGGCTGAAAGCAGCACTGGACGAAATCCGCAAAAGCGACGGCGAGATTCTGCTCTTTATCGACGAACTGCATACGGTTGTCGGCGCGGGCAACGCGGCCGGCGCGCTGGATGCCAGCAATATGCTCAAGCCAGCCCTGGCCCGGGGCGAACTCCACTGCATCGGCGCTACCACACTGGACGAATTCCGCAAGAGCATCGAAAAGGACGCCGCGCTGGAACGCCGTTTCGCTCCTGTCTATGTGGACGAGCCGAGCGTTGAGGACAGCATCGAAATCCTGCGTGGTCTGCGCACCCGCTACGAAGATCATCACGGCATCACCTACACCGACGAGGCGCTGGAGCAGGCCGTGCGCCTGGGCGAGCGCTATGTGACAGAGCGCAAACTTCCCGATAAGGCCATCGATCTGATCGACGAAGCCGCTGCTAAATTGCGGGTGGCTATGTATTCCATGCCCAGCGATCTGAAAGAGCAGAAGGCCCGTATTAACGCCCTGGCTGCCGAAGAAGAAGAGGCCTGGGCCGACCGGGACTACGAGAAAGCCGCCCAGGTCAAGACTGAACTGGTGCGCATCAAAGAAGAATTCAAGACCGGCCTGAAAGCCTGGAAAGCCGAGTCCAATCTGGACGATGTGGTAGAGGTGAGCGATGTGGCCCAGGTGGTCCAGAACTGGACAGGCATTCCGGCCATGAATCTGCTGGAAGAAGAGACCGAAAAGCTTCTACGTATGGAAGATCATCTGCACATGCGGGTGGTCGGCCAGGACAAAGCCATCGAAGCGGTCAGCGACGCTATCCGCCGGGCACGCAGCGGGCTGAAAGATCCCAAGCGGCCCATCGGCACATTCCTTTTCCTTGGCCCGACCGGTGTGGGCAAGACTGAACTGGCCAAGACCCTGGCTGCCTTCCTCTTTGACGACGAGGACGCACTGCTGCGGGTGGATATGAGCGAGTATCGGGAAGGCCATTCGGTCAGCCGTCTCTTCGGTGCGCCTCCCGGCTATGTGGGCTACGATCAGGGCGGCCAGTTGACCGAAGCCGTGCGTCGCCGCCCCTACCGGGTAATTCTCTTCGATGAAATCGAAAAGGCCCACCCGGAAGTCTGGAACGCGCTCTTGCAAGTGATGGACGACGGGCGCATGACCGACGGCCAGGGGCGCACAGTGGACTTCCGCAATACTGTGATTATTATGACCAGCAATGTGGGGGCCGAAGCCATCAAACGGGGCGCGCTGGGCTTCTCCACGCCGGAGCTGGACGAGAGCGCCATCGCCTCCCACGAGTACAGCAAGCAGCTCAAGCGGATGTTCCGGCCCGAATTCCTCAACCGCATCGACGAGACTGTTGTCTTTGATGCGTTGAACAAATCAAATGTGCCGGAGATTGTGCGCATTTTGATGAAGGAAATCACCGTGCGCATGGACGAGATGGGCATTGGCGTGGAACTGACCGACGCAGCCGCGGCCCATCTGGCCGACATCGGCTTCAACCCGGAATACGGGGCACGGCCACTGCGCCGTCTGCTCCAGCGCCAGGTGGAGACCGAACTGAGCAAGCGTCTGTTGCGGGGCGACTACCAGACCGGGGATCAGGTGCTCATCGACTTCGGTCAAAACGAAAAGGGCGAGGACGCACTACTCTTCCTACGCCAGGAGCCGGAGCCGATCGCCGTGGAGTGGTCCACCAGCGAGTCGGCCCCCGCCAACCCGGATGGACAAGTCTTGGGATAAGTTTTTTGGTTGACGGTCGTTGAAACAAAAGAGGCCCGGCATTCTCGTCGAGAATGCCGGGCCTCTTTTGTTCTATCTACCACTCCTCCACCCACTCCTCTTCCTCCCCCACCACCCGGAACTGGCGCTGGGACGACCCCTGTCCGCCGTTGGGACCGGGCAGAGCCATCTGGTTGCCCTGGGGCGGATAGCCGCCGTTCTGGTTGCCGTAATAATTAGCGTAGGGATTGGCCTGTCCCTGGGGCATTGGCATCGACGGTGGCGTCATAATCACCACCGGCGGGTAGCCGTCGTACTGGCCCTGGCCTTGACCCCGCGGCTGCTGACCGCCTCGTCCTCTCTGACCTTCCCCGTTTCCATCCCACTCTTGGCGACGCTCGTTGCGTCGACCAGCCACCAGCATCAGCAGCGCGGCGGGGATGCTCGCCAGCACGCCAAAGACAACCCCCACAGCAATGCCGATGGCGTCAGAACTCATCGCGCTGCCCACCCGCCAGCCCAGCGCGCCGATGAAAATGAGTGCGGCTAGAATCAGAAGTCGTTTCATTGCTCTCCCCCTTTGAATTGCTTCACCCTCGAACCATCGCCCCTACCTCGCCCATCTCCTCTGGCCCCAGCCAGGCGGCCTGAAAACGGACTGTCTCGCCCTTTGCCACCAGCAGAAAATCGCCTTTGCCGTTGAGCTTCTCCGCTCCGCTGTCCGAAATGCCGGAAGCGTAGCGGGCTTCGTCCTTGCCGTTGACCGCGCCGACGATGCGCACGGGGAAATTGGCCTTCATTGCACTGCCGATCAGCGCGGCTGTCGGCTTTTGGGTGCAGCCGATCAGATGCAGCCCGGCCTCCCGTCCCCGCTGGGCGATGCGGGTGAGGGGTTCTTCCACGGCCTTGCCCCCACTCTGGATCAGATCGGCCAATTCGTCAACGGCAATCACCAGCACCGGGTGGCTGATCCCCGCCTGATCCCGCTCTTCCATCTCCACCACCAGATATTCCAGTCGGGCCTGCACATCCTCTGGCGTGGACGCCACCCCGCCGGAAACATTCGGCAGCCGTTGCAGACCGGCAAAGCCCCGGTTTTTGGGGTCGATCAGCACAATTTGCAGGGCTTTGGCCGAGTTGAAGAGAGCCAACGACGCCAGCAGACCCCGCACCAGCGCAGTCTTCCCAGAGCCGGTTGTTCCCGCCACCAGAATATGCACTACATCCGGCGCGGTGATGCGCAGGAGCAGGGGTAGCCCCGCCTCGTCGATGCCCAGCACCGCCGTGGCCGGGGGAACTTTGCCCAGTTTTTTGCAGATGGGCAGTAACTTCACCGGCGCTGCGTCGTCCCGGGGCAGTTCCAGATGGAAGCCGCCACCGCTGCGGTAGACCCGCACGTTCTGGCTGCGCAGGGCCAACGCCAGCTCTTCGGCCAGGCCGGTCACTTTGCTCACCTTCACCCCCGGCGCGGTGACCAGGCGAAACTGGACAAAGCGCGGGGAGACGACTGCGCCATCCACCCGGCTGGGAATTTTGTGGGTGGCGAGAACGGCTTCAATCGTATCCGATTGGTGGTCCAGTTCGTAGCGGCTGAGGGCCATTGGGCGATCCGTCGGGTCGGGCGATAGGACAAAGAAGCGGGACGCAGATTTACGCAGAAATAACTGATTTGTGCAGATTTTATCAGCGTCAATCATCTTTTCAGCGCTATCTGCGTCCTATCTGTCGGAGCAGGCGGCACAGTCCAGACGGGTCGAAGAGGCAAGAGGATGTGTAAAGGCGAGAACGGAGTCTGGAGCAGCCAGTGAACCGTGGAAAAGTTGACAGGTCCGGCTGGTAGAACGGATAATAGAACAAATGTTCCAATTCTGTCAAATTGGGTTTTGGAGCAATTGTCACAGGTGGCGGGATGCTGTACACTGTCTATTGCGGTTTGCATGCAAAACACACCCAATCCCTACCCCCAAGGAGCAATCGATGAAAATTTTTCCTACAGCCGAAGCCGTGACCAGCTTGACGCCCCAAAGCACCGACGAGCGTTACGCGGATGGCCGCGCCCGGGTTTCCGATGACCTGCTGGAACGGATGAAACTGGTGACGACCGAAGAGGCCTGGGGCGTGCTGCGCCGCAATGGCTACAACAATCAGTTTGAAGGCGAGTGGACCCGCACCCACCCGGACAAAATTCTGGTCGGTCGCGCGCTGACCTGTGTGATGGTTCCCCACCGCCCAGATTTGCAGGATGTGGTGGAGGCCCAGGGCAAGGACGAAGGACGCATCGGCGGCCAGAATTCCTGGGTCATCGACACTTTGCAGCCCGGCGATGTGCTGGTCGTCGATCTCTTCGGTAAAGTCCGTGACGGCACATTCATCGGCGACAATCTGGCCACATCCATCCGCACCCGGACAAAAGCTGGCGCAGTCATCCACGGCGGCATCCGCGACTTTGCGGGTATCTCCCAACTGACCGATGTGGCCTTCTTCTGCCGGGGGCTGGACCCCACCGCCATCGCCAATGTGACCCTGTCCGCAGTGAACGTCCCGATTCGGGTTGGCAACGCCACGGCTATGCCCGGCGATATTGTGCTGGGCACACCCACCGGCGTCATCTTCATTCCGCCCCACCTGGCCCAGGAAGTGGTGGAACGCTCTGAGGACATCCGGGTGCGGGACGAGTTTGGCAAGCTGCGGCTGACCCAGGGCCGCTACACCCCCGGCGAGATCGACCGCAAGTGGAGCGATGAGATCGAAGCTGATTATCAGGAATGGCTGAAAGAGAGAGAGTAGGCAATGCTGGACCGCAACCGGGTGGTCGCTTCGCTGGAAAGCAAAAAGGAGCTTTTCACCGGCTACGACGAGGAGTTTGCCCAGGAGCAGAAGCGACTGGCCGATTCCTTTGACGCTTTTTGTCGCCAGAGCAGCGACGAACTGGACGCGGCCATCGCCCAGAGCGGTGTCGAGTGGCCGGGCGCATTGCCGACCGACGACATCGACAGCGCCGACGGGATGCGGGTTGTCTTTGGCAAAGTCTGGAACAACCACCAGGAAGCACGCGCCTGGGCGTTTGACATCCTGAGCGAACGCCCGGTGCTTGCGGTAGATGGCAGTCAGATTACGCCCACGAAGGATTTTTCTATGCCTGTGGGCGCGGTGCAGGTGGGCTGGTTTGTGAACGAACACAGACCAGCCGCACCGGGCACGCAAAATTATGTGAAGGATGTGCAGTTTGAAGTGCTGGCCCCGGACGAACTGGGCGACGAGAACGATTCGGACGCGGAGGGTGGCTTCCCCAACTGGCGGGTCAACCAGCAGCGCTTTGTGATGGAGTGTGGCAAACTCTGCGATCTGATGGAAGAGTACAGCGAGCGGCCCGAAGCCGAACGCCCCCTCTGCTTCTTCGACGGCTCATTTATCATCAGCTTTGCCGGGCAACTGCGGGATCAGCGGGCCAAAGTCTACATCGAAGCGGTGGACCGGCTGCTCCACTGCTCTCGCCGTACTCGCACGCCGCTGGTCGGCTTTGTGGATAGCAGCTACAGCCGTGATGTGGTGAATCTGCTCAATCTGCTCTACCCCCAGGCCAACATCACCCGCAGCAGCGATGCCGGTCTGTTCCGGCCCATTCTGCCCAACTGGGGCGACCGCAGCGCGCTCTTTCTGTGCGCCCGGCCCGATTCGTTGAATCTGGACCGCTCCCGTTCAACCCAAGCGCCCTTCTACAAAGAGGTGGCCTTTGCCTACGTCAATCTGGTCAGCGACCGCGCCCCGGCCCGGCTGGAGATGCCCCGCTGGATTCTGGACGCAGGCCGGGCCGACGAAATCATCGACCGGGTGCGGGCCGAATCGGTGGTGGGCGTGGGCTATCCCTACGCCATCGAAACCGCCGATGCTCTGGCCGTCATCTCCCAACAGGACAGGGAGCGCTTCTATCGGATTTTGCAGGATTTTCTGGAGCAGTCAGGGATACAGCTTTCCACCGCCCGCAAAATGCGCAGCAAACAGCAGCGACGGTAAAAAGTGAGGAGTGCTGCGTGCTGCGTGAGAAAACTCGGCTTTTCTCACGCAGCACGCAGCACGCAGCAGCTATTCGCCCTGCAACGACAACAGATAGGCGATCACATCCGCCATCTGCTCGTTGGATAAAATATCTTTGTACGTCAGGGGCATCAGCCCGGCGACGTAGCCTTCGTTGATGTAGGCATTGGGTTCCACAATACTGGTGTAGAGATACAGCCCGGCACTCTCGCCGGCCACCCGCTCACCGGCTGTTGCACCCACACTGTACCAGCTTGGCCCGACCACCCGCACATCCTTTTCCAGGCTGTGACAGGCGATGCAGCCGTTGGAGACGGAGAGTGCCTGGCCGTTGGCTGCATCTGCAGCGGGCATCAGGTCCAGAATCTCGGCGGGCATCCCCGCATACAGAGCCGAATCACCGGCGTCGGCTTCGGGTGTGGCTTCGGGCGCAGGAACGGTAGCTGTCACAGTAGCCGTTGCAGTGGCCGTCGGGATCGGTTGCGTCGGCGTAACGGTCGCAGTCGCAGCGATTTCTGTTGGCGCTGAAGTCGGCGTAGTTGTGGCTGTGGCCGTCGGTTCAACCGTCGGTGCAGCGGTCGGCTCGTCGGTGGGTGTGGCAGTCGGTTCGCTGGTCGGCGTGTCCGAAGGCACAGGCACAGGCGTAGCTGTAGCGGCAACCGTCGGCTTGGCCGTAACCTGGGCCGTTGGCTGGGCTGTCGGAGCTTGTGTATAGACGGCGACGGGCGTGGGCATATCGACTGAGCTGCCTGAACCGTTACAGCCAGCCAGAATCAGCACAAAAATTGATAAGAAGACAAGTGAAGTACGCATAGTCCTTTTCTCGTGCAGTGTTGAAGAAAAACGCTTGTGCAAAACGTAACAAGTGTAGCATACGCCTCTTTTGTTCCCAAGTTTGTGGGCCATCTGCCAATGCGCTCTGCGTAGTGCGTACACCGCGAAAGTATCAGATTTTTTTACGCTTCACCAATCCCGGCCAACCAATTCAACGACTCTACCAACCCTATGCACACTTCCTCAATCTCAACTGAAATCCTCGTTATCGGCGGCGGTGCGACTGGCACAGGCGTGGCCTGGGACGCGGCCCTGCGCGGCTTCCGCACGATTCTGGTGGAGAAGCGCGACCTGACCCACGGCACAACCGGGCGCTATCACGGTCTGCTCCACAGTGGCGGACGTTATGTGGTGAAGGATCCTCACAGCGCGGTGGAGTGCATCGCCGAGAACCGCATTCTGCGCCGCACCCACACCCACTGCATCGAGGACACAGGCGGCTTTTTCGTCGTCACCCCAGAGGACGAGGGCGACTACCCGGATCGCTTTGTGGCCGCCTGCCGGGAGACCGGCGTGCCCTGCCAGGAGATTTCTGTGGCCGAAGCGTTGCGCCGGGAGCCGATGCTTAACCCGCGCATCAGCCGGGTATTTGAAGTCCCCGACGGTGCGGCGGACAGTTTCCTCGCTACCCACGCCACGGCCCAGGCCGCGCGCCAGGCTGGCGCCCGCATCCTCATCTATCACGAAGTTGTTGGGCTGCTCACAGAAGGCGGCGACGGCGACAAACGGGTGACGGGCGCAGTCGTGCGCGATACGGTTTCCGGCGAATCTATCCACATCCACGCGGATCTGGTCATCAACGCCTCCGGCGCGTGGGCCGGGCAGCTTGCAGGGATGGCAGGGGTTGGCGTCAAAATTATTCCCGGCAAAGGTGTGATGGTGGCGACCAATCACCGACTGGTCAATAGTGTCATCAACCGCTGCAAAATGCCCAGCGATGGGGACATTCTCGTGCCCGTGCATACGGTTTCGATTATCGGCACAACCGACGAGGAAGTGACCGACCCGGAGAATCTGGTGATTACAGCGGAGGAGGTCCAGTATATGCTGGCCGAGGGGGACAAACTGGTCCCCGGCCTGAGCGCTGCCCGGATTGTGCGGGCCTGGGCTGGGGTGCGTCCGCTCTATCAGGAGGGCTTCAGCGGCGACAGCCGGGACGCTACCCGCTCTTTAACGCTGCTGGATCACAAAGCCAGAGACGGTGTGCAGGGCTTTCTGACCATCACCGGCGGTAAGTGGACGACCTTTCGGATGATGGCGGAAAAGACAGTTGACCGGGCCTGCGAGCATCTGGGCGTGGAACGGACCTGCACGACAGCGACGACACCCGTGCCCGGTATCGAACAGGGCCACTACTGGCTGGGCCATCGCCTGCACGAAGTGGAGGAAGAGCAGTTGCAGGGTGGGTTGGTCTGCGAGTGCGAACTGGTCACACGGCAAATGGTAGAGTCCGCTGCCCGACGCAACCCGACTGTCACACTGGACGATCTGCGCAGGGATGTGCGCCTGGGAATGGGGCCTTGTCAGGGCGGCTTCTGTACCTATCGTGCGGTAGGGATTCTTCACGAGATTGGCCGGGAACGCCACGACCCGGATTTTGTGTTGGAGGGTGAATCGGACGCAGAGGATTGGGAGGTGGCCTATCTCCAATCTCCTGCCGAAAGCAGCCGGGGTCACTCTATCACCGAACACGCCACACCGGATGCAATTCCCGACACTCCTCTGCCCACCCGCTCGCCTGCCATCGACCAGCGCAGCCCTGTCTCCAACCCCAATTTGCTCCTGCGCGACTTCTTGCAGGAGCGCTGGAAAGGGGTGCTGCCAGTGCTCTGGGGGCGGCAGTTGAAGCAGGAACGGCTGGACGAACTGATTTACCTATCGCTGATGAACGCGGATCACCTGCCGGACGACGAGGCGCAGAGTCCACTGACCGGGTTTTACAGGGCATCGTAGGTTGGGTGAATGCCGTCCACACGAGAGCAAAAGCCCCGCCAATAGCCCAGGCATTCACCCAACAATGGCGGGTTCGTGTTGGGTTCTCGCCGCAAACGTGGCAGGGCATTCGGCGATCTCAGACGGCGAGAACCCAACCTACAATTCGAGCGGAATGGACAAATGAACGACTTAATTGTAATCGGCTCTGGCCTGGCCGGGTTGACCGCAGCCTACTCGGCGGTCAAAGCCGGGCTAAGCGTAAAAATCATCGCCAAAGGGATGGGCATCACCCACTGGCACGCGGGGACGATTGATGTGCTGGGCTACGCTGCCAAGGGCAAAGGGGTGGCGCGTCCGCTGGAAGCGAGCGGCGATCTGCCCGACGAACACCCCTATCAGCTGCTGGACGAAAAAGGGCTTGCCACCGCATTGACTGAATTTGCCGCGCTGACCGCAGAGATGGGCCTGCCCTACACAGGCGCGCAGACGGCAGGCGACAATCTGTGGCTGCCTTCACCAGTGGGCGCGGCCCGGCCCGCCTTCCTGGCCCCGGCAGGACAGGCCGGGGGCGATCTCTCCACCGGTCAGCCATTGCTGATTGTGGGCATCGAAGGGATGCGGGACTTCTACCCCAAACTCATCGCTGAGAATCTGGCCAAGCAGGGACACAGCGCCCGCCACGCCTTTTTGCCCCTCAGCCTCTTCACCCAGCGCCACGACATCACAACCCTGCAACTGGCAAAACTGGTGGAGGAGCCGGCTCGCCTGTCCCCACTGGCCGACGCACTAATCCGCATAGTTCAGCCCGGCGAGCGTATCGGTCTGCCCGCGGTCCTCGGCTTTGAAAACCACCCCGCAGTGCTGGCCCGTTTGACCGAAGCCACCCACGCGCCTGTCTTTGAGATTCCTACTCTGCCGCCCAGCGTGCCGGGCATCCGTCTGCACACTCGCCTGCGCCGCAGATTGGAAGCGATGGGCGTGCGGGTCGAAATCGGGATGGAAGCGATCAGCTTCGGCGCGGAGGGGGAGCGCATTCTTTGGGTAGAGACGGAGACGAGCAGTCGCCCGCTCAGACACCGGGCCGCCAACTTTCTGCTGGCAACCGGCGGCATTCTGGGCGGGGGCATCCACAGCGACCACACGGGCCGGGCCTGGGAAGTCGTCTTCGATCTGCCCCTGACGATTCCCCAGGAACGCAGCGGCTGGTTCCGTCCCCACTTTCTGGACGGCGGCGGGCAACCGGTCTTCCGGGGCGGTGTGCCGGTCAACGCAAACTTTCAGCCCATCCGACCCGAGGGCGGGCCTGTCTATGCCAACCTGTGGGCCGCGGGGGGGGGCCTGTCCGGTGCCGACTCCATCCGGGAGCGGAGCGTGGAGGGAATCGCACTTTCTACGGGCGGGGCGGTTGCGTCCCTGCTGGCCAGCAATCCGGTTAAATAATGTGCAGCAGCCTTCCGGGAAGCGGCCACAAAATCAGGCGGTACGAAGCAGGTCTGGCCGCTTCCCGGAAGGTCGGAATTGATGACCCGTTTAATCGCCAATCTGGCGTGGTTCATTTGGATGGGTCGGCATCTTACCAATTCGGTAGGAGGAGTGAGCACGCCCTCGTGCGGGGTGGACTCGGCTGTGACCGGCACGAGGGCGTGCCTACTCCTCTCTATTTGTAAAGATCATTCGACGGCGAAATGAACTATGCCACCAATCCTTGCCTACACAATACTTTCCTTCAGGAGGACGAATGAACCGCACGGAAAAATGGACACAAACTTTGGCCGAGGCCCGCGCCGCACTGTTGGAAACGTTGAACGGGCTTTCCCCGCAGCAATGGGAAACGGTCGTCTTTGGCGAGGGGGACGCCTGGACTGTCAGCACAATTGTGGGCCATCTCATCGACAGCGAGCGGGGGATGTCCATCCACGTCCACAAAATCCGCAAGGGCGAGGAGACCCTGCCAGAGGGCTTTGACCTGACCCGCTGGAACGCGGGGGTGAAGCAGCGGGTGGGCAGCCCGTCCCCCGCGGAACTGCTGGCCGGGCTGGAAGCCACCCGCGCCCGCACGTTGCAGGGGCTGAATGGGCTCGCCGACGAAGACTGGGAACGCACCGGCCAGCATCCGTCTCGGGGTGTCATAACCGTCGAACAATATTACGAGACGATTGCAGGCCACGAGCGGATGCATCTGGCCCACATCAAAACGGCACTGGAAGCAGTGTAATCAGAGTACGACTTCTCCAAAAATTCGGACTTCTCTTGTGCAAAAGGAGGGCAGAATGGCACGGACAAAAGCAACCCGGGGTTCGTGTGTCTATTGTGGCAAGGAATTCACCCGCTGGGGGATGACGAAGCATTTGCAGTCGTGCCCGCAACGGGCAGAGCAGACAGGGCAAACGACTGGCGCAGGCAAGTCTGTCCCCATCTTTCACCTGCTGGTGCAGGACGCCTACGGCGGCGACTTCTGGCTGCATTTGGAAATATCCGGCCAGGCGCCACTGCAAGCATTGGACGAGTATCTGCGCGCCATCTGGCTGGAATGTTGCGGCCATCTGAGCGCCTTTGAAATTGAGGGAACCCGCTATACCAAGAAAACCCGCGGCTTTGAAAGCCTCCCTGGCGAAAAGAGTTGGGGTGTTCACGTCGGGAGCATTTTCCGACCCGGCGTACAGGGCAGCCACCAATACGATTTTGGCTCCACAACCGAATTGGCGCTCGAAGTGGTAGCGGAGCGTCAGGGCGTATGGCGGGGCAAGCCCATCGCACTGATGGCCCGCAACGCGCCCCTGGATTTGAAGTGTAGCGTCTGTGGAAAAGCGGCGGAGTGGATTTGCACCGAATGTCTTTACGAAGCGGACGACTGGTTCTTCTGTGAGGAACATCTGATGGATCACGAACACGAGGATGATATGGCACTGCCCGTCGTCAACTCCCCGCGTATGGGGACCTGCGGCTACGAAGGCCCGGCGGAACCGCCCTATTGAGACGTGAGAAGTTCGACTTCTCGAAGGGGTCGAACTTCTATGCTCCGAGTCGTTTTTCGTACAGCAGGCTCAGCGGATCGTCCGTATACGGCCCAAAGGGACCGGTGCGGGCGTAGCCCATCTTTTCATACAGGCTGATGGCTTCAGTCTGGTAGAGGCCCGTCTCCAGCCGCAGCAGGTCCACGCCCTGGCTGAGGGTATAGCTTTCCAGATGGGCAAGCATCGCTTTGGACAGCCCCCGCCCCCGGTAGGCTGGACGCACGTACATCCGTTTGATCTCGCCAAATTTCTGGTCGGACCCCTCATCAAAGAACTGGACCCCGCCACAGGCTGCGGCTGCACCGTCCACCCGCAGCACAAAAAAGGCGACGCCCTGCGCGATCAGCTTTTCGACGCTGTAGCCGTGATGGCTCTCGTCAGGATAGAGGGGTGTCAGAAAAGAATCCAGCTCAACGACAAGCGCCTGGGCGTCTGGAGTGTCGGGACGCTCCTGGGCAATGACGATACTCATTTGTCGGGTTCTCCGCTGCTGCACTGAAGTAAGGTGTTGTATACACGGATAGAAAGGAACACGGATAAGCCAACTGATCTGTGTTCCTTTCTATCCGTGTATACAGTAATTTCATTCCCCACAGGATATGGCTGAAGTGAATAATGCCAACCGATTTGCTTGTACGGGGTTCGGCTCGACAGATGTCAGCCAGCGCTGCTGGGCCACCTGTGACGTGCACGGCCCGAATGTACACAGCCGGATTCGGTGCCGGGTGGACACCTGCCGGAGTCTCTCTAACACCTGCTCCAGCATTTGCCCTGTGAATGGCGTGTAGAGGAAGAAAATACGCCCTTCGCCCAAATCCCCAGTGCGGGCATCGCCGTTGATAAATTGGACTGCTGAGAGATTCAGCCCCTCCGTGCAGCGTCGCGCGTATTCTGTATAGGCTGGCTCGATCTCCACGCCTCTGGTCCGAATCCCCGTCAGCAGATGCACCAGAATCGCCACCTGTCCCAGCCCGGAGCCGATATCGTAGAAGATGTCGTCGGGTCGGAAATCTACCCTTTCAACCATTTCCAGCACAATCCGGGCCGGGGTGGGCTGATAGAAGATCATCTCCGGCTCGGGCTGGTCCACATTTTCCGGTGCAGGATATTCGAGCAGAATCCCATTGACCAGCGCATCCAGTGCGTCGTAGCCTTCCTCTGACTGAACGCCACCGGGCGTAGCAGGTCCAGCCAAATCGGCGATGCGCTGTCTCAATGTGCCACCCGTGCAGGTGCCGGATGCAATCTCTCGGCGCAGCCTGCGAAACAGCGCCTCATCCACCTTTTCCAGCCCCGTTCGCACGCTTTCGGCGTAGTGCTGTAAATCCGTCAGCACCCCAGTTTCGCCTTCCCGGAGGAGCAGCCCTGCGATCCGGTCGATGGCAAACTCAAGAGAATCCAGTGCCGACGCTCTGGCGCGGAAATTTTCTTCTGCGTAGAGCGTCGGGTCATTTTCTTTGGCCTGGATGCTGGTGTGCAGTGCAGGAAAGACGTTATCCAATAGCCCCAATACTTCCTCGCTTGACTGATACCCTCTGTCAGCGCAACGTATCGTAGCGCGTCACCGCTGCCTCGTCGATCTCCACCCCCAGCCCCGGCGCGCTGGGCAGGGCAAAGACCCCATTCACCGGCTCCGGGTAGCTGGTGGCAATCGACCCTTTCCAGGCGTGCGCGCCGTGGCTGTGTTCCATAATTTGGAAGTTGGGGATGGCCGCAGAGTAGTGAACCGACGCAGCCACAGCCAGAATACCGCCGCCGCCGATGTGGGGCGCAACAGGCAGATTGAAGCTGTCGCAGAGCGCGGCGATGCGTTTGCCCTCGCTCAGCCCCGTGCGGGCGATGTCGGGCATGGCTACATCGAAGCCCCGCTGCTCGATCCACTGCCGCCACTCCCAGACGGTGCGCAGCCACTCGCCGGTCGCCACCTGAATACCCAATGCGCGGGCGATCTCTGCCTGTCCTCGCACATCTTCCGGCTGGCAGGGGGCTTCCAACCAGCCCACGCCCAGCCCCTCCAATCCCCGGCCCAGCTCAATTGCGCCCGAAACATCCCGCGTCCCGTGGACATCCACCATCAGCGTCACACCCGGCCCGACGGCCTCGCGCACAGCCGCCACAATCGCCAGCAGGTCGGGATTGGGCACACGCAGATGGAGTTTCAACGCGCGGTAGCCCACATCCACCAGTGACCGGGCCTGCTGTGCCACCGATTCCGGCGCTGTGCCGCCCAGCCCCGCGTAGATGGCCACATCCGGGCGGAAGTTGCCACCCAGCAGTTTGTAGACCGGCTTGTCCAGGGCCTTGCCCAGCAGATCGTACAATGCCAGGTCCACCCCGGCCAGGGCGTCCACGTAAAAACCGGTGATGTGTCCTCGCTCGCGCATGGCGCTGTAGAGCCGATACCAGATGTATTCCACGTCGAAGGGGTCCCGCCCGATGAGCAGGGGCGTACACAGATCTTCCACAATCGCGGCTGTGGCCCGACCGGATACCGGAGCCTGTCCTTCGCCCCAGCCCACCAGCCCGTCGTCGGTCTCCAGCCGCACCAGACAAGTTTCGTGGTTGCGGGAATAGATGCTCGTCCAGGCGTCGGCGGCGATTGTGTAGTCGCCATAGGCTTCTACATTGCGGTTGCCTTCGATGGCCCCGGTGTTGGCGGGCGGAATTTTGATGGCATAGGCTTTGACAGATGTGATTTTCATGGGGGTTCTCCGGGGTGGGAAATTTGGGATTGAATGATTATTTTACTGGATTTAGCCTTTCAGCCCACTCAACGCCACGCCTTCTACAAAGTAGCGTTGCAGGGCCAGAAAGAGAAAAATAACGGGCAGGCTGGCGACGACGCCACCGGCAAAGATGCGCCCCCAGGCGATCTCCCGCTGGGTGATTTGGGTGGCGACCGCGACCTGAATCACCTGCAACTCCTTCTGTCCGGTGGCGATGAGGGGCCAGAAGAAGAGATTCCAGATGAACTGAAATTCCAGCAGGCTGACAGTGAGCAGGCCAACCCGGGCGTTGGGCACAATCACGTGGCGCAGGACGCCCAGCAACGACGCACCGTCGATGATAGCGGCCTCGTCCAGTTCTTTGGGAATCTCCTGGAAGAATTGGGAGAGGACGAAAATCACAAATGGGCTGGCGTACCAGGGCAGAATCAGTGCCCAATAGGTGTCTGCGAAACCCAACTGGCGCACGACGATATAGAGCGGGACAATTGTGGCTTCTTGGGGCACGAAGAATGTCCCCAGCACAAAGACCAGCAACACATTTTTGTAGGGGAACTCCAGCCGGGCGAAGAAATAGGCGGCCAGTGTGTTGACGACCAACGAACTGCCCACCACCGCGGTCGAGACAAAAGCTGTATTGAGAAGCGCCCGCCCGAACTGAAATCCCAGCGCCCGTCCCTGTTCCGAGATGCCGAAAATGTCGGCGAAGTTGTGCAGGGTAAATTGGATGGGAATGAATGTGCGCCAACTGAGCGGGAAGATGTACTGGAAGACTTCCGGGCTGGGACGCAGGCTGCTACCGATCATCCACAGCATCGGGGTCAGAAAGATCAGCGCGATCAGCAGATAGGCCAGCAGAATGAAAAACCAGCCGACGATCTGTGCGGCCCGGCGGGGGTCGGCTGCGCTCATCCTAATACTCCACGTCGGAGCGCAGAAAACGCATCTGTGTCACGCTGATGAGCAGCAAAATCAGCAGCAGAATCATTGAGACCGCGGCCGCGTAGCCCATATCCTGGAAGCGGAAGGCCAATTGGTAGATGTAATAGACGATCACTTTTGTGGAGTCCAGCGGCCCGCCCTGGGTCATTGAATAGACGGGGATGAAGACCTGAAAACTGAAGATCGTCTGGGTGACGATGACGAAAAGGAGGGTGCGGCGCAAGAGGGGCAAAGTTACGTGGCAAAAGAGATGCCAGCGGTTGGCTCCATCCATCACCGCGGCTTCGTAGAAGATGCGGGGGATACCCTTCAGCCCAGCCACAATCAGAATTGTGCTGAAACCCACATCCTTCCAGATCGTCGCCGTAATCACCGACGGCAGGGATAGCTTCGGATTGCTGAGGAAGACCTGTTTGGGCAATCCCAGGGTGCGCAGGAAGGCGTTGAGCAGGCCGGAATCCGCATTGAGAATCAGCGCCCAGACCACCGACACCACCACCATCGACATCACCACCGGCGTGAAGACAATCGTGCGTATCGTCCCCATCCCCCGGATGGCCTGGTTTGTGAAGATGGCCAGGGCCAGGGCCAGGGCCACTTCCAGGGGGAGTTTGACGATCACATACAGAAACGTCACCTGCAAGGATTTGAGCAGAATCGGGTCTTCCAGCGCGCGCAGGTAGTGGTCTGCGCCGATCCAATCCCGATAGCCGCCCAGCAGACTGTACTGCCAGGTGCTGGCCCGGGCCGCCCACACAATCGGAATGTAGCGAAAGATCAGGAAGTTCACAACCGCAGGCAGCACAAACAGAGCCGCAAAAATGTAGTTGCGGGTCTTGCGTCGCTGGATGTACGTCCACCAACTGGGGGAGGCGGACGGGGTAGCGGTTGTTGACGCCATCTGTGAACCCTAAATTGCAAAGAGACAAGATGACAGTATGACAAGATGACCATTTGTAGCCACCTTCATCTTGTCATCCTGTCATCCTGTCATCCCTTCTTACTCATTCCACCCCTTATATTTCGCCACCAACTGCTCGATCTGCTTGGCCCCATCGGTCATCTGCTGGGCCACATCCGCGCCGGCAGCCACATTCTGGGCGATCTCGGCAAAGACCTGCTGGTATTCGGTGTAGCCCGGCGTCTGGATGCGGGGGATGCCGAACTGCTCGAAGCCCTGTTTGATCAGCGACTGGGGATAGGTGTCGTATTCAGGCAGCCCATTGAGCATGTCCAGGCGGGCGGGCAACTGGTGCAGCGCCTCGTAATAGATACGCGAACCCTCTGGGCCTGACGCATATTTGACAAAGGCCAGTGCCTCGTCGAAGTGTTTGGTATTGGCCGAAATCCCGTAATGCCAGGAACCGGTGTGGCAGAGTTGGGTCTCAAAATAGGGGATACCCGTAAGTCCCAATTGAAAATTACCGTCCGGGTATTGATTGTTGAGTTCGCCAATGAGATTGTCTGTATAGACCACAAACGCGGCCTTCTTGGACTGGAAGATATTGGGGATCGGCTCCACCGGCGTCACCTTCCAGACCTGATGCATATCCTGATAGAACTGCATAGCCGCAATGGCTTCGGGTGTGTCGAAGTAGCCCTGGAAAGTCAGTCCATCCGGCCCCATCCCCTCGTAGCTGGGCGAACCCTTTTCGCCCGCGGAGCGTCGCAGAATGCCCTGCTCGTAGTCACTGGCCCAGGTCCCCTGCCCCCAGCGCACGCCCCACACATCTGGCGTGCCGTCGCCGTCGCTGTCCACCGTCGTCTTCTGCCAGGCATCCAGCGCCTCTTCCATCGTCCAAGAATCGGCCAACTCCTGGGGCGGCTGAATGCCCGCGGCGTCGGTCATCTCCTGGTTGTACCACATCTGTGAGCAGGATTGCATGAAGGGCGGGCCGTAGAAGACGCCTTTGTAGCTGCCCTCCTCGACAGACTGAGGCGCATATGCGGCCTTCTCCTCCTCGGTGAAATACTCGTCCAGAGGAAGCAGCACCTGATTCCAGGCGTAGTGCTTCATATCCGGGCCGTCGGCCTGAATCAGGTCCAGCTCCACCCCCGCGGCCACAGACGTTTCAATCTTTGGGAAGAGATTCTCGAAGTCCACCGCATCGTAGGAGATGGAGACGTGGGACCACTTGCCCCCGTCCAGCGCCCGGAACTCCTCCTCAATTTTGGCAAAGGCGATGGCCTCAACCGGGTCCGCATACTTCAGGAATTTGAGTACCACTGGCTCTTTGGATGCAGGGGCAGCAGCCTCCCCACCGCTGGACGGCTGATCTGCCGGAGCCGGGGCCGCGGGTTGGCAAGCGGTCAGCACCAGCCCAAAAATCGTTATCAGCACCAGCAGCCAGGACTGGTTTTTACGAAGTGGTCGTTGCATTCGATTCCTCCTCAAGGAAGACGGGACAAAACACACACAATCATTCCCTACCCCTCCACAATCTTCACCCCGCCACAATCTTTACATAGACCTGCCGGTTGCGGGGGCCGTCGTACTCTGCAAAGAGAATACTCTGGCTGGAACCCAGCATCAGCCGCCCTTCGTGGATCAGGCAGGTCACGTGGACGCCGGTCAGCGTTGACTTCACGTGGGCCGCGGCGTCGGTCGGCGTGTCGAAGGTATGAAAAAAGTCCACACGGGTAGGAACCAGCCGGTTCATCTCGAACAGTATATCCTGACTCGTCTTGGAATCCAATGCAGAATTGATGGTCAACCCGGCGGTGCTGTGGGGACAGTAGACGTGGCAGATGCCTTCCGTTACGCCACTGGCCGCCACCACAGCCCCCACCTGTTCGTCCAGATTGACCGTCTCCTGGCTAGCTGTGGTGCGGAAGGATAGGGTTTCAAACATACGGATGTCTCCTGGTGGAAGGTTACAGTTGGCTGGATGAGTGCCGATCCTTCACTATTCACTATTTTCTTCATTTTTCAGCAGCGATTCTATCTCCGCCAGCGTCGCTACCTGCCGCCCCGCGCCCAATTTGGAAACTGTCGCTGCGCCGATGGCATTGGCAAAGCGGCCTGTGCGTTGCGGCGACCAGCCATGCAGATAGCCGTAGATCACTCCCGCATCAAAACTATCGCCTGCGCCGCTGGTGTCCTGGACAGTGACAGTATACCCCGGAACCTGCGTGTGTGCATCCAGTGAAAAAATGGTGCAACCACCTGCGCCCTGCTTCACCACCACCCATTCCGGGCCGAATTCGAGTAACTGCTGAGCAGCCTGCGCCAGATCGTCGATACCCGTTGCCAATCTGGCTTCTTCCCCTGTCAGCAGCACGACCCGGCTGGCAGACAAGGCCAATTCCAGTCGTTCCTGGCCCAGGTTGTGAATCTCCGGCCCCGGATCGAAAAAGATGGGTGTGCCCGCGGCCTGGGCCGTGGCAATAGCATCCAGCACCATTCCCGGCGACAGCTCGGCAAAGGCGTAGCCCTCGACAAAGAGTGCCCGACTCTCGCCAATCCTGCGCCGCCAACCATCCGAAATCGTCAAATCCGGGCTGGCCTGCATCCCGCCGATGAATGTGTGTTCGCCCCCGGCGACAAGCGTCAGGACAACAACTGTACGCTTCTGGGGCGTCACCTCCACCGCCGAAACGTCCACCCCCTCCTCTGCCAGCACATCCAACAGAAAATGGCCGTGGAGATCGTCCCCCACCCGCGAGAGCGCACCGCTCTTCAGCCCGATGCGGGCAGCGGCGATGAGCAGATTGCACGCACCCCCTGGCTCCAGCACGTGGCCGCGGTCGATCTGAAAGCGGCCCGCTTCCACAGGGAAGTGGTCGATCTCCACCACAAAATCGACCACTAAATCACCGATAGCAAGAACGTCAAAAGTGCTCATCTCCGCATATCCCGCTGGATCAATTCCGTGTAGCGCTGGGCGTAGTCGGCTAAATCCACCCGGTTGGCCCGATTGACTACCGCCACCCAATCCATCGGAAAGCTGCCAGCGCCCCGCAGCGCGCCAGCAATAGCACCGGCAATCGCGGCGGTTGTGTCGGTGTCGCCGCCCGTAGTCGTCGAGAGACGGATGGCCTCCACCGGATCGCCCTCGGCCAGGACCAGATGGGCCAGGGCTGCCGCGGCCATCTCATAGGCGGGCAGACCCGTGCCTACCAAATCGTAGATGTCCCGCTGGCGCTCGGCCAGCGGTTTGTCGGCCTGTGCCAGTTCCACAGCAAAGCGGATGCGTCGGCTCACCGACGGCGCAATAAAGGGGTAGCCATAGCGCTTTCCCTTTTCCGCGCCTTTGCAGGCAGCGTCGATCAGATCGTCCACACTGGCTTTGCCCACCGCTGCCCGGCTGACCGCGCAGGCAATCGCCGCCGCGCTGGAAATCGCCACGTCTGTGTTGTGGGTGGGCATAGCCGATTCGTAGGCCGCTTCCACAGTTGCGTCCAGATCGCCGGGATAGCGCAGCCCCACCAGCGCCACCCGCATCACCGAGCCGTTGGTCCAGCCGGAACGCCCGGCCTTGCCCAGTTCCTCGCCCCGCTGCCAGGCGTCGATGGCCCCGCGGGTACTGGGGCCGATAAGTACACTGGCGGCCAGCCCCAGCCGGTCGATGGCGGCCCGAAAGCCGTGGGCAATGCTGGCCGCGCTGGGCTTGCCCCCTTCCAGCAGACTGTCCAAAATCGCCAGGGCAAAGATTGTATCGTCGGTATACTCGCCTATCTGCAAACCGCCGTGGACAGGATGCCCCGCGGGCGGGGCTATCAAATCGTCCAGCGGTGGTTGGGGCAGACAACCCATCTGCCCCGCCGCTCCGAAAGCATCGCCCAGGGCCTGGCCCAGCAGGCAGCCATATACCCGGTCGTAGAGTGTGAGTGGTTTTGTCACTGTTGGGGAACTCCTGTCATTCGTAGTTCGTAGGTTGGGTTATCGCCGCCAAAATCAAGCGACCTTCCCTTCAGATAGTCCGCGATAACCCAACAGGTCTCGAAATCTACTTGCCTGTTGGGTTTGGGCAGGAATGCGATAGGTTAAGTGGATTTGGCGTACTGCCCGGGTAGGACCGCAGAATAGCGTGATGGAGGGATAAACAAGGGGAAGGGCGCTACCTCCCCTGTCGGATTGGCGAAAAAGGGATTCATGGACACAATACTCCTGGCTACCAAACCAAGGAGATGAATCCATGAATCCGCAGAGTGTATTTTGCCCGAACATCGAGTGTCCAGCA
>JAUIHI010000001.1 GCA_030432295.1 Anaerolineae bacterium
CCCCGGCATGCGTTGGTCCCGCACCGGGGCCGAGAATCTCCTCCCCATTCGGGCTGCCGTCCTCAGTGGTCGCTTCGACCAAATCTGGGCTGCCTCCAAAAACTTGCCACCAACTTGAATTACACCCTACACTTCGGGCAGGTGGACATCTGCGCCGATTTAGGGTAGAGTTTACTAAACCGGTATACCCCATTGACCCAAAGGAGTGACTATGCAGACCCTGCGCGCTTTTCTCCGCTTTGCCAAGCCCTATCGTACAGCCCTGCTCATCACCGTCGCCAGTATGACGCTGCTGGTCGGCGTCCAACTGCTCACCCCCTGGATCATCCGGGAGCTGATCGGCGCGGTGCGCACCCAGGGCACAGCCGCGGTGGACTACAGCTTTGTCACCCGGCTGGCACTGCTGGCTCTGGCCGTCTTTGTGGCTCGCGCCGGTCTGGAATTTCTGCGCAGCTATATGGCCCACGTGGCCGGCTGGGGGGTGGTGGCGGACGTGCGCAAGGCGGTCTATCGTCACTTGCAGCAGATGTCCCTGCGCTTCTACGAGGACAAGCAGACCGGCCAGTTGATGTCTCGGATGGTCAACGATTCGGACCTGCTGGAGAAGCTGATGGCCCACGCGGTCCCGGATGTGGCGGTCAACTTCCTCACCCTCATCGGCGTCAGTGTGATGCTCTTTGTGATGAGTCCGCCCCTGATGCTGCTGACTCTCATCCCCATCCCGCTGATTCTCCTGGCCATGCAGGGCTTTGCCCGCCTGGTGCGTCCGGCCTTTCGCACCCGTCAGCGGGAACTGGGCGAGCTCAACGCCATCCTCCAGGACAATCTCTCCGGCATCCGGGAGATCAAAACTTTTACGCGGGAGGCGGTGGAGTCCGAGCGCATCGGCAACCGCATCACCAACTATATGAATTCCCTGCTCTATGCCCTGAAAATGATGGCGACCTTCCAGCCCTTCGTCAACTTTTCGTCGTCCCTGGGGCTGATTGTTGTCATCTATTTTGGCGGGCGCATGGCCCTGGCGGGAACCCTGCCCATCGAGGACCTGGTGGCCTTTTTCCTCTATCTGGAGATGTTCTACAACCCCATCCGCCAGTTGAGCACCGCCTGGGAAGCGGTGCAGGAGTCCCTGGCCGGGGCCGAGCGGGTGGGGGAACTGCTGGACCAGCCCGCGGACATCTTCGACAAGCCCGATGCCCTGGCCCTGAGCGGGCGGGCGCGGGGCGAAGTGCGGCTGGAAAACGTGCGTTTCAGCTATCTGTCCGACCAGCCCGTGCTGGACGGCATCAGTCTGGACATTCCCGCCAACTCCGTGGCCGCGCTGGTCGGTCCCACGGGCGTGGGCAAGACGACCCTGGCCAGCCTCATCCCCCGCTTCTACGACGTGAACGGCGGCTGCATCCGGGTGGACGGCCACGACATCCGGGATTTGACCCTGCACAGCCTGCGCCAGCAGATCAGTATTGTGTTGCAGGATGTCTTCCTCTTCCACGGCACTGTGCGGGACAATATCCTCTTTGGCCGCCCAGACGCCACAGAGGAGGAGATGCGGGAGGCGGCGACGATTGCCAACGCCACCGAATTTATCGACCAGTTGCCCGAGGGCTATGACACGCTGATCGGCGAGCGGGGGGTGAAGCTCTCCGGCGGCCAGAAGCAGCGGCTGGCGATTGCCCGCGCGGTGCTGAAGGATGCGCCGATTCTGATTCTGGACGAAGCCACCTCTTCCGTGGACACGGAGACCGAGCGGCTGATCCAGCAGGCGTTGGAGCGGCTGATGGTGGGGCGCACGACGCTCGTCATCGCCCACCGCCTCTCCACCATCCGCAACGCTGACCAGATCGTCGTCTTGAGCGGTACAGGCGTAGCTGAGCAGGGCAGCCACGCCGAATTGATGGCCCTGGGCGGCATCTACCATCACCTGAACCAGGTGCAAGCCCAGGCTCAGGCCGCACCGGTTTCTGTGATGAATGGGCGCAATGGGAAGTTGCAGCCTGTGGCTGCGTGAAATATATATCCTTGCGCAGAGCCATTCATACCAGTATACTGGGCCTATGCGACACCAGATTCTTCACAAGAGAACGGTAGTTGCTACTGCAAACTATGAAACGTCCTGTGCGTAATGGAGGTGAGTCGTATGTCACTGGCTGAATTATTTCCAGATGTAAAGTTGCTTCCTCGCGCAGATAAGTTGCGTTTGATGCAGTTCCTTGCGGTTGAATTAGGGCAAGAGGAGGGCGCACCTCTATCGTCTGCTGCCGCGGAATATCCGATCTGGACGCCACTCAATGCTTTTGATGCCGCAGAAACGTTGACGGGCGTGCTGAAAAACCGCAAGACGTGTGTGCGAATCGACGCGCCCGCCCAGGACGCGGCCTCTCTGGCAGAGGCAAACCGGCTGGCCGAGCTTGTGCGCACGGAGTTGGTCCAGTGGGAAAGCGAAACCAGCTTTGACGAACTGATGCAAATGCGTCGAGGACGGCAATGGTTGTTATAGATACAGATGTTTTTGTGCTGGCCTTTGCCTTCCATCGGGATAATCGTCAGGCCATCAACAGCCAATCCCTGGAGGTCGTCCGCACCTACGAACCGGCGATAACCATCTATTCGGTGATGGAATTGCTGGGGCAGTTGTCGTTCAATCTGTCGGCAGAACGACTGGCCCAGTGGCGTGGCTGGCTGCAAGACAACTTTGGTCTGGCCGTCATCTATCCAGCCACGGCCAATCGTACAGCCGATGAATTCTTCGACTCCGACCTGATAGAAGGTCCGCTGCAAAGGATGTTCCGCCACCCTTCCCCCTACTTAGACAGCCTCATTTTGGAACTGGTAGAGGCAACGGAGAATGTGCGTGCCATCGTCACCTGGAATGCACGCCACTATCAGGGACGCACGTCTCTTCGTGTGATGACGCCGGGCGAGTATGTCGATTCCCCTCCGGTCTGAAAAAGCACAGGCCAGGCATAGGCTACTACAAACAAATAATGATCCACGAAGCCACACAAAGTTGCACGAAGAAGAGGTCAAAACTTTGTGTTCCTTCGTGTCCTTCGTGGATGTTTTTTACAGGAGCCTTCGCATCCCCCTACGGCCGCATAATACGCCCATCTACCCGCCGATCCTCAGCCATATAATAGGCTCAGGCCGCACCGGTTTCTGTGATGAATGGGCACAATGGGAAGTTGCAGCCTGCGGTAGCGTAAAGAGGCACGATCAGGTGTATGCAAGCAAATCGCTACCCACAGATTTCGCAGATTGTCACCGATTTTCTCTGTGACAATCTGCGAAATCTGTGGATAATATAAATCTTGGAATAGCCTTATGCGGCTTCAAGCAGGAACTCAATCTTCACGGCGTCAAACGGGAAAACAATCCGTCCATCCTCTACCCGATCCAGCACGCCTGCATTCAACAGACCAGTGATGTCCCCGTGCACTGCTTTGACATCCCGTCCTACCCGGCGCGCTGCCTCGCGTATGGAAATCGGTCCCGCCCCGCATAGGATTTTGAGCAATTCCCAGCGCTTGGCGCTCAGTACTTTCCAGAGAAGTTCCGGGGTGGCAAAGCTGATGCGCGCCGATTCTTCCGCGTCTCCGGTCTTCCAGGCGCGGACGAAGTCTTGCATGGATTCAGCCGGTGAGCGTACATCAAGCGTTACGATTTTCATTGTTCCACCTCGCAATATCCCGTTGAAAGTCAGCGATGAGTTTATCCACGCCTTGAAATGTGTAACTGCTTTCCCGCTCCCCAAAGTGCCGGTGATCGCCTTTCCCCGCTTCGTTGTCATACCGCACAACGCAGACCTGCTCGACCACATAGGCCAACCGATATTTGAAGTCGTGGGTTGAGCCGCGTACCGGTGCAGGAACCCGCCACAGCACCAATTCAGCAAAGGCGTTTCCGGAAAAGACGATGCGTGTGCGTAAGAGTTCGACCGCGTCCATGTTGGGGATAATACCAACACCAGGAAATGTTGTCAACAAAGCCAAAAACTACGGCCGCACAATACTCCCATCCACCCGCCGATCCTCGGCCATAAAATAGGCCCGGGCCGCCAGTTCCGGGTTGAGCAGGGCGCGGGCCTTGGCCTCGTCGATGTCGATGCCCAGCCCCGGCTGTTCGTTGGCGTATAGATAGCCCCCTTCCAGCCGGGCATAGCCGGGGAAGAGATCGTACTCCTCTGGCGTGAAGTGGTTCTCCTCCTGCACGCCAAAACTGGTGCTGGCCAGGTCCAGATGGACCGCGGCCATCTGGTTGACTGGGTCGTTGTCGCCCCCCTCCTGCCAGGCGGTATGCACGCCGAACCACTCGCAGAGCGTCGCAATCTTGCGGCAATTGGTAATTCCCCCGCCTTTGGAAACCCGCACCCGCACGTAATCGATCAGCCGCTCGGTGATCAGCGGCATCCACTCGTGGGGGTTGACGAAAAGCTCGCCCATCGCTTGGGGGGTCACACACTGCTGGCGCACCTGGCGATACCAGTGGACCTGCTCCGGAGAGAGCAAATCTTCCAGAAAGAAGAGGCGGTAGGGTTCCAGAAGCTTGGCCAGGGCCACCGCGTTGTGGGGGCGCAGATGCTCGTGGACGTCGTGGGTCAGTTTGGGGCCAAAGCCCACTTTGTCGCGCAGATAGGCGAACATCTCCGGGATATTCTTCAGATAAGCTTCGTCGTCAAAGACCCGCTGCCGGGCCGGGGCGTTTTTGGACATACCCGCCTCGTCGCCGGGGAGGAAACCGCCGCCGCCGTAGTTGCCCAACTGGCAGCGGATGACCTGATAGCCCTCTTCCATATAGCGGCGCACGTCGTCCTCCAGCTCGGCCAGGTCGTTGCCGCCAGCGTGGGCGTAGGCCAGCACCGCATCGCGGGTGGGGCCGCCCAGCAGTTGGTGTACGGGCATCCCTGCCTCTTTGCCTTTGATGTCCCACAGGGCCATATCGATGCCGGCCAGGGCGGTGTTGAGGATGGAGCCGTTGCGCCAGTAGCCGTGGGTGTAGACGCTCTGCCAGTTGTCCTCGATGTGGCCTGCTTCCCGCCCGATGAGCAGGGGCGCGATCTCCTCCAGTGCGGCGATGACCGTCCCCGCGTGGAAGTGGTCGCTGGCCGAGCCGATGCCGTAGAGACCGGGCTGGTCGGTGAGCACTTTGACGATCACCCAGCGGCCCGCGGCCCGGGTGCGGATGGTTTCGATGGCGGTGATTTTGGTCATTGGGGGTTCTCCTCTATTTTGGGGGATGGGGAATGGACGGTAGACCGCGGACGGCAGACGGCACTCCGGCGCGGTTCTGTGGAGTATAGCGGAAGATTGCGGGGTTGTCGAAGGGAAAAATCGTGCAGTGGGTGTCTCCTTCCGGGAAAGGGTCACGAAATTGGTCTACTTGCCATCTGGTCCTGACCCCTTCCCGGAAGGGGCTTGGCCGCAATTTACCTTAGACCTTTCCGCCCGCGCCCCGTTGGAAAAAGACTGCCCCAAATGGTATGATTACCCGGCAATCACCCACGGAGAATTTGGCCGATGCCTACCCTAAACTGGCTCAACTGCAACGGGAATCTACTTCTGTCTATTATTCATAAAGAGCAATTCTCGGAAGGATTACAGAACAGGGGGAAATGAGAACTGCGATGCCCAGAAACGCCAATTGGACCCGAGAAGAATTGATAGTAGCATACAACTTGTACTGCAAATTGCCATTTGGGCGGCTTCACAACCGTAACCCCGAGATTATCAGTCTTGCAAATCTAATAGGTCGTACTCCCTCTGCTGTCGCTTGGAAACTATCCAATTTTGCTCATCTCGATCCTTCACTGCAAAGTCGCGGTATTGTTGGTGCAACACACGGGAGTAGACGGGATAAGGAAATTTGGGATGAGTTCGCTCAAGACTGGGAACGGTTGAGTTTTGAAAGTGAAAGGTTACTGGCTCAAATGGAGGGCAAGCCTATCGAACAGGCTACGAATATTGATGTGTCCGATTTACCCCCTGGCATGGAAAGAGAAACGATTATACGCACAAGGGTAAATCAAGGGTTTTTTCGAAGCACCGTTCTTGCCGCATATAGTTCAAAATGCTGCATTACAGGCTTGGGTAACCCTGAAATGCTGAACGCAAGTCATATTGTTCCCTGGTCCATTGATATCAAAAATCGTGTGAATCCTCGAAATGGCTTATGCCTGAATGCGCTCCACGATAGGGCATTTGATCGAGGGCTATTGACAATTACGCCTGATTACACGGTCAAATTATCGAAATCTATCAATGGGTTGCAGGATGGTGAAGCTATTCTAAATTTGTTTCTAAGGTACGATGGGCAAAAAGTAGCTTTGCCGGATAAATTTCTTCCAGATACACGTTTCATTGAATATCACAATCAACATATATTCAGAGAATAGTATTACTGCTAAATTTGTGCAGCAAATTTTCTGAAACCGCCCCCTCCCCGATTATAAGAATCCAACCCTCGCGTCCAAACCGGTCATTTCCCGCACTCGTATCGGCAGGCGGTCAGTTTGCAAGGCCAAAGGCACAGGATGGCGGCAGGCAACGGGACGTGGAGCAGTAATTGGCTAAAGGAATTCCCATCCAATCCGCGAAATCCTCGCCGCCGCCATCTTTAGTCGAAATATTGGATGGGTTGGCAAACGGGCAAAGGCACAGTAAAATACATAGTGAAGTATGTATTGTCTGTCCGTTTGTAAGCGAGGAGAAAATCGATGCAACAGATTATCGGTGTCACCGAATTGCAGCGCAAGTTTCGGAGCTTTTTTGATCAGGTGGTCAACAAGCAGACGCCAATTGTCTTGACCAGGGGTTCCCGCCCCGAAGCAGTGCTGATCCCCTACGCCGACTATCTGCATTTCCAAGAGATGCAGGAGAGCGAAGTGCTGGCCCGGTTCGATCAGGTCTGGACCCGTCTGTCGCAACTAAACGCTGAATTCTCAGAAGAAGAGATCGCTGCCGACATCAAAGCTGCCCGGTCGGAGGTGTAGATGCGTGCGGTCATCGATACGAATGTGCTGGTCAGCGCACTGCTCCGCCGCCAGGGGGTATCGGGTGCTGTGCTGAGCGCTCTGACCGATAATCGATTCACCGCTATCTATACCACAGAGATGCTGGTAGAAGGTATCGATGTGTTGGGCCGGGCCAAATTTCGCACCAAATATCAGATTCAGCCAGCAGATATTGCGGCCCTGATCCAGTTGATTCGTCTGCGTGGTGAACTGGTGGTCCCGACCCACTCCGTGGCGATCTGCCGAGACCCCAGGGATGACAAATTTCTGGATGCGGCCCTGGCTGGACAGGTGGATTGTATCGTCTCCGGGGATGCCGATCTGCACGTACTTTCACCCTTCGAGAATATCCCCATCTGGCCGCCTGCCGAGTTCCTGGCCCACCTGTAGACAGGACAGAAAAAGTCCCCGGCACTTTTTGCACAACGCCGGTAGTCGACTCTATTTCGACGTGACAGAAATCGAGGAGCATTTTCATCGGGCGATGGTGGACTCTGGCGTGCGTGTAGCACAGCTCCGAACCCTCAACAATCGGACAATTCAGCAGCATTGCGCGCATCGAGGCCATTCGATAGACTGCATCTTCAATGGCATCCACGCCTTTAGGCAGCTTCCTGTTACTCTTTGCACACACGGATAATGATAATAACGTCGCTATTTGCATTTTTTAGTATACGTTATTATCATTGGGCCACTATGAAAACTTCCTCCTACGCTGAAGCACGCCAAATCTTCCGCGAGCACAAAGGTCTGCTGCGTACAGCCCAGGCCATCGATTTGGGCATCCCGTCGGCGACCCTCTACGCCATGCGCGATGCAGGCGTCATCGTTCAGGAGAGTCGCGGACTCTATCGGCTCGACGGCGTGGAACTGACAACCCATCCTGATCTGGTGCAGGTCTGCCAGCGTGTCCCCAAAGCCGTCGTCTGTTTGATATCGGCCCTGGACTTCCACGACTTGACCACGCAAATCCCCCACCGGATTGCCATTGCACTGCCGCGCGGTGCCCGAAAACCCAAGTTGGATTATCCGCGGGTTCAGGTGGTACATATGGCCGAACCCGCCTACGAAGCCGGGATCGAAACCCACGACGCAGACGGCTTCGCCATTCGCGTCTACAGCGCCGAAAAGACCATTGCCGATTGCATTAAATTTCGCCGCAGGCTTGGCACAGAGATAGTACAGGAAGCCTTGCGTCTGTACCTCAGCCGTCCATCGATCCATTTGGATGCGCTTTTGCGCTTTGCCCAGATCAACCGGGTCGAAGGTCTGCTTCGACGATACCTGGAGGTATTGGTGTGACCGAGTCCATCAAGAATCTACCGATCTCGGTCCTACAACGCTTGCGCAACAAAGCCCAGGCGGAAGGGCGCAACGCACAGGATTTGCTGCGCTACTATGCCATCGAACGCTTTCTCTATCGTCTCTCACAGAGCCGACACGCCGAGCAATTTGTGCTCAAAGGTGCGCTGATTTTTCTGGCGTGGGGCATCGACTTTCCTCGGCCTACCCGGGATATCGATCTGCGTGGCTCGGTTTTGACTGATGTAGAAACGATGCGCAGGATTGTACAGGATATCTGCCTGACGCCGGTTGTCGCTGACGGTATGGCCTATGATGCCAATTTCGTTGCTGGCGAAATTGTCCGCGAAGGAGCACGCTATCAGGGCATACGCATCAGGTTCAATGGAGCGCTGGGCAAAGCGCGCACAGCGATGCACATCGACATCGGGGTTGCGGATGCGATTACGCCACCCGCACAACACGTGAGCTATCCAACTTTGCTGGACATGCCTGCACCCCAGTTACGCGGCTATCCACCAGAGACGGTGATAGCGGAGAAGCTGGAGGCGATGGTTGTGTTGGACGAAATCAACAGTCGGATGAAAGATTTTTATGATGTCTGGCTGATTGCACAGCGTTTCGAATTTGACGGAAGCCTCCTGCAGAAAGCTGTCCATGCCACATTCCGTCAACGGCGCACCGATCTTCCGACTGGGCTGCCTTCGGCGCTGACTGATGCGTTTGCAAGGCAGAAACAGGAGATGTGGCGTGCGTTTGTTACACGCCACGAGCTTGACTCTGTGGCTCCAATCGACTTTCTGATTGTTGTAGAAGAGTTGAGAAACTTTGTGAGGCCATTGCTAGGTCAACAGCCATTTAGTGGACACTGGTCGGGCAAACATATCTGGCAACAACCCGCAGAAGCCGGTGAAAGATAACGACTCTCAGTCCAAACCACAAGGAAACCCCACCCAATGCACGAAATCATCACCGCCCTCGCCCAATATGACACTGCCACCCTCTTCAACGCGCTGGTGTTGAAGAATGGCCTGCCCAACGAAGAGTACACGGACCACCGCCTGCGTTGCCTGCTGCCGGAACTGGGCAGTGTGGTGGGTTATGCGGTTACCGTCGAAGTGACCACCAACGACCCAGACTCACCCGGTCTGGACTGGATGGACTACTACGCCTATCTGGAGAGCCAGCCGGGGCCTCTGGTGGCGGTGCTGAAGGATGTGGACTCGCGACCGGGCCGGGGGGCCAGCTTTGGCGACGGCATGGCCCGGCTGCACAAAAAGCTGGGCGTCGTCGGTGTGCTGGTGGACGGCACCATCCGGGACCTGGCCGGGATTCGGGATGTGGGGCTGCCCGTTTGGGCCTGGGGCACTGTCCCCGGCCACGGCGTCTTCCAGGCCACCCGTTTCGAAGCTCCCCTCACCGTCAACCAACTGCGCGTGCTTCCCGGCGATCTGCTGATGGCCGACGGCGACGGCTGTGTGCGCATCCCCGTGGCCGACGCCGCGGAGATCTTGCGCCTGGCCGGGGAAGTGCGGGCCAAAGAGCAGGCCATCTTCGACTCCTACGCTGCGCCCGACTTCTCCGTGGCCCGGATGCGGGCCGAGCGAGACGGGCAGAAGGCGTAGGCCACAGATGTTCACGCGAAACGTTTTTCAACGCAATGATGCAAAGGGGCAAAGACGCAAAGAATAGGCGCAGCCCTTTGCATCTTTGCACCTTTGCCCCTTTGCGTTGAAGATTTCACGAAGTCGTTGACCACTACCCTACAGCACAAGCTCTCACGTTCTACGCTTTCCGCTTCAAGGAGCCACCCATGCACCCGTTCACCCCTTCCCCCTCCGCCCGCATCGGCGTCTTTGGCATCGGCCTGGCCGCCTACTGGCCCCAGTTTGACGGACTCAAAGCCCGGCTGGAAGGCTATCAGCAGGACGTAGAGGCGAAGCTGTCCGGGATGGGCGGACAGGTCGTCTCCGCTGGACTGGTGGACACCCCACCGGCAGCCCAGGCCGCAGGCGATCTCTTCGCCCGGGAGAATGTGGACCTGATCGTCTGCTACGTGGGAACCTATGCCACCTCCTCCCAGGTGCTGCCCGCGGTCCAGCGGCGCAAGGCCCCGGTGCTGGTGCTCAACCTCCAGCCCAGCCCCTCCCTCGACTATCCCAACACCGACACCGCAGAATGGCTGGCCAACTGCTGCGCCTGCTGCGTGCCGGAAATCGCCAACGCCTTTGCCCGCAGCCGCATCCAGTTCAATGTCGTCTCTGGCCTGCTCCAGCCCGCAGAGGGCAGCGCCAACTGCTATTACGAACGGGCTTGGGCCGAGATTGAGGAGTGGGTGCTGGCGGCCAATGTCCAGCACCAGCTTTCCTACAGTCGCATCGGTTTTCTGGGCCACACCTATCCGGGGATGCTGGATATGTACTCCGACTTCACAATGCACCACGCCCAGTTGGGGGTCCACGTGGAGGTGTTGGAGATGGACGACCTGCACAGCCGGGTGGACGCGGTGAGCGCTGGGGAGGTGGCGGCCAAAGTCGCTGAAATCCAGTCCACTTTTCAGGTGGTGGAGCCGGGCCGGGACAGTATCTCCCAGCCGGTCACTGCCGAGGGGCTGGACTGGTCCGCGCGGGTGGCCTGTGGGCTGGACCGGCTGGTGGCCGACTTTGCCCTCAACGGGCTGGCCTACTACTACCGGGGGCTGGATGGCAACCGCAACGAGGAATTGGGCGCGGGGCTGATTGTGGGCAATTCTCTGCTCACAGCCCGGGGCATTCCGGCCTCCGGCGAAGGGGATTTGAAGACGTGCATCGCGATGCTGGCCATGGACCGGCTGAAGGCGGGCGGCTCCTACACCGAATTCTACGCCATGGATTTTGTGGACGATTTCGTGCTGATGGGCCACGACGGGCCGGGCCATATCGCCATCGCCGAGGGCAAACCCCTGCTGCGGGGGCTGGGCCTTTTCCACGGCAAGCGGGGCTACGGCCTCTCCGTGGAGTTCAAAGTCAGTACCGGGCCGGTGACGATTCTGGGCATGACCCAGACCGCGGAGGGGCGGCTGAAGCTGCTGGCCGCCCAGGGCGTCTCCGAGCCGGGGCCGACCTTTCAGATCGGCAACACAAACTCCCGTATCCGTTTCCCCCTGGACCCGGCCACATTCCTCAACCGCTGGGCCGAGGCCGGGGCCACCCATCACTGCGCGCTGGGGGTGGGGAATCAGTTGGGGAAAATACGGAAACTGGCCCGGCTGTTGGATTTGGAATTGGTTGTGGTGGGGTGAGGAAAGGCAAAAGGCGGTGTCCTGCGCCTGTCGAAGGAAGAAGGCAAAAGTGACGTACCGCTGACACCCGACACTTGACACCTGACACTTGACACTTGACACCTCCCACTCTGTTACGAAATCTTAACCCTGTGTACCCGCTTCTTTCATACACTTCCCGTATACTGATACACAGAAACAGACAGAGGCTTTCCTCTGCTCTGCACACCCACCCTTCACTGTGTACAGGAGAAAACCCTATGGAACAAGAATTCAGGACACCCCATTTGCAGCGCCGAACCCTGCGCTTCGGTGTGCTGGCGCTGGTTGTCGCCGCGCTGCTCGTCTTTGCTGGCGCGGCCCTGGCCCAGGAGACTACCCCTGAGACTGAAGCCACTTCCGAAGTCGCCCCCAAACCTGCGGCCGGGCTGGTCGTGATCCACGTGACCGCGGACAGCCCTGCCGAGGCAGCCGGTGTGGTTCGGGGTGACATTATCCTGGCCGTGGATGACGACGCCGTGAACACAATGGCCGAATTGATGCACGTCATCAGCAGCCACGACGCGGGCGACGAGATTGTGCTGACCGTAATGCACGGCGACGAAGAGCGCAGCCTCACTGTCACCTTGGGCGAGGACGACATCGTGCCCCAATTGGGCGTGATGGCTGTGGGCGATCTGGCTGCCGGGAAGAAGATGAACGGCTGGCGGATGAATGAGAGCGGCAAGCAGGGCCGGAGTCAGGGCCGTATGCCCGCCCTCCCCTTTGGCCGGGGCCAGGGACAGATGCCCAATCTGCCCTTTGACCGCGACGGTCAGGGGATGATGTGGATGCGGGCTGCGTCCGCCGAGGGCGCGCTGGTGGCCGATGTGTTGGCCGATGGCCCAGCCGCCAGTGCAGGCATCCAGGCCGGTGATGTGATTACCGGTCTGAACGATGTGGCTGTCACCAGCAGCGACGAACTGATCGCCCTGCTTGGCGATCACGAACCCGGCGATGTGGTCACAGTCACCTACAGCCGGGACGACGAAGGCGCCAGCGCCGAAGTCACTCTGGGCGCACACCCGGACGACGAGACCAAAGCCTATATGGGCGTGCAGTTGGCCCCGGCTGGCCCGGCCGTTTTCCGCATGGACACGGCCGAAGGGATGATGCCCGGTATGCCGTTGATGCCCGGTGCAGGAATGATGTCCGGTGTGATTGTGGCCGATGTGACTGAGGACGGCCCCGCGGCCACCGCCGGTCTGGAAAAAGGCGACTGGATTACCGCGGTCAACGGCGAAGCCATCGATACCCCCCAGGCATTGGTGGATGCGGTGAGCGCGGCCCAGCCCGGCGATGAGATGACCCTGACCGTTCAGGGCATGGACGACGAGGAAGCCACAGATGTGACCGTCACTCTGGGCGAGAATGCCGACGGCGGCGCGCTGCTCGGCGTGCAGATCGGTGGGGCCATGCGCATCCAGCGGGGAGCCGACGGAATGAACTTCGACTTCGAGCAGTTCCACGGCCAGGACGGAAATCGCTTTGAGTTTCGGATGCCCCAGTTCCGTTTCCAGACGCCCGATTCGGATGACGACGCAACACCCGTCACGCCGGACGCTCGCTACCAGCAACAGCTTGACTATGCCACCCAGGGAGCGTAAAGAAAAGATATTGGGTATTGGATATTTTGTAAGCAGCGATTTTGGCCTTGCGAAATATCCAATACCTATTCTCGTAATAGCCAAATGTTCCACTCCATCCGCTGGCGACTCATCCTATCCTACACAGCGCTAACGCTCCTGACCGTTGTTCTGGTCGGAGCGTTGGCGCTTGGACTGCTGCGCCAATACGCCCAGCGCCGGGCGGAACAGTCACTGCAAGCTAATGCCCAGGCCATCGCAGCCCAGGCTGCGCCCCTTTTGTCCCAACCCGCCACCCGGCTGCTGGAATTGGATCGGCTGGCAGCCACCGCCGCCTTTCTGGGCAGTGTGCGTGTGCGCATTTTGAACAGCGACGGTCAGTTGTTGGTAGATTCCAACGACGTATCGTCTGGGGCCACCCTCTCCCTGCGTCCCCAGTCCTTTCTCTTCCCCGAAACCGCCTTCACATTCGTCCCATCAGCCACCGCAGGCCGACGAGGGGGGATACCTGCCATCGGCGAAGGGTTGATTATCACCGAAGAAGTCGGCGCGACCGGCGTCGCCGGTGTTGTCACAATCTATCGCTTCCCAGGCATTTTTGGCAGCCGACTGGAGTTTGAGGGTGGGCAATCCGCCGAGGAATCTGTCTGGCGTGAAGATGTGCGCACTGAGCGTCGCTCCCGTCAGGTCTGGCAGCTGATCTACGGCGAGGAGGAAACCCAGCCACCTCTGCCCGTCTCCGATCTGGCCGTGAATCTGCCCATCGGCGATCCGGAAGCCCCCAGCGGCTTTGTGGAGTTGAGCGGCGGGCCTGATCTGGTCTCCGAGTCTATGCGCAGTGTCAGCCGCTCCTTTGGTGTGGCCGGTCTGGGTGTGGGGCTGCTGGCAGTGATTGTCGGGCTGCTGGTGAGCCGGGGGCTGACTGCACCCATCCTTTCCCTGGGCGATGCGGCCCGACGTATGGGCGCAGGCGATCTCTCGGCCCGTGCGCCGGTCCAGAGCAGCGACGAGATCGGCCAAGTGGCAGCCCACTTCAACCGCATGGCCGACGGGCTTCAGGCCAGTTTTGCCGAACTGGAGGCGGAACGGGATGCCCTGCGCCGCTTTGTGGCCGACGCTTCCCACGAACTGCGCACACCCATCACCGCGCTCCGCTCCTTCAACGAACTGCTGGTTGGACCTGCGGCCAACGACCCGTCTGCCCAGGCTGAGTTTTTGGCCGAAAGCGCGGTGCAGGTGGAGCGGCTGCAATGGATCACAGCCAATCTCCTCGACCTCTCCCGGCTGGATGGGCGGTTGGTAGACCTGGACTTGGCCCAGCACGACCTGGCCGATCTGCTGGAAGAGGCCGCTGCGCCCTTCCTCGGTCTGGCTGTCGAACGGGGGATCGATCTGATCGTTCACACGCCAGACGCTCCGCTCGCCCTGACCTGTGACCAGCCGCGGCTGCTCCTGGCACTCTCTAATTTGCTGGACAATGGGTTGAAATATTGTGGAGCCGGGGATCGGGTGGAGATTGGCGCTGAGGAGAGCGACGGGGCCGTTCGGCTCTGGGTGGCCGACACCGGGCCGGGCATTGACGAAGCCGTGCAGCCCCACATCTTCGAGCGCTTCTACCGGGGGCGCACCCACCGCGCGGACGGTGGGGAAATCCCCGGCAGCGGCCTGGGGCTGTCGATTGTCGCCAGTATTGTGCAGGCGCACGGGTGGACGATTGGGGTGGAGAGTGTGGCGGGGAGCGGTGCGCGCTTTGAAATCCAGACAGTAACCGGTGAGCAGTAATCAGTTACCAGTTGTGTCGGCAAAATAATTGGGAACTGATTACTGCCCACTCTTTTTCTTACGAATAGTACAGCAAAATTCCCCCCACCCGCTCGGCCCAATTGCCTGTCGCGGTCCAGCCGACGATCTGGGAGCGCAGATTGTCCAGTTGCGCGCTCAGGGCCTCCCGGATGTGGAGTTGACCGATCAGCCGGTCGAAGTGGCCGAAGCCGGGTGCGTTGGCCGCGGTGGGATAGGGCAGCCAGCCAAATTCCTCCCGGTGCAGATCGATAACCTCTGACAGCAGGAGCAGACCCGCCTGCACAGGCCGCGCCCGCTCCGGCTCCACGCCGTGCAGCATCACCCCGTAGCAGAGTTCACCCGCATATTTGCCATTGTTCGGTGTAAACTGCACTGGTCGGGCCACAATCCCCGGCACTGCCTGGGCATTGAAGCCGTCAGCCACGGCCAGGCCATCCATCCAGGGCGCGCCCACCTGCTGAAAGGGGTTGGCCGTCCCCCGCCCTTCGCTCACATTCGTCCCCTCAAAAAGACAGGTTCCCGGATAGACCAGCGCTGCCTCGTAGGAGGGCATAGAGGGCGACATCGGCACAAAGGGGTTGCCTGTGGCCGGCCAGTGATCCTTGCGTAGCCAGCCCGCCATCTTCACAACCATCAATTCCAAAGAAAGCTGCTTCTCTTTGTGCCAGAGCCGGGCCAGTTCTCCCGCGGTCAGGCAGTGGCGGATGGGGATGTCCCAGCGCCCGACAAAGGTGGATATCTGGGCCTCGTCCAGCATCGGCCCTTCGGCATCGGCCAGATAGCCGCCCAGGGGATTGGGCCGGTCCAAAATCCAGAGGGGCAGGCCCGCGTCCGCGCAGGCTTCCATCACGTGGGAGAGGGTCCAGATGTACGTGTAAAAGCGTGCGCCCACATCGGGAATGTCGAAGAGGAGCAGGTCCAGCCCGGCCAGTTGCTCGGCGCTGGGCCGAAAGGAGGCGCCGTAGAGGCTGTGGACAGGCAGACCGGTGAGGGGATCGAAGCCGTGACCGATCTCCGCCCCGTCTGCTGCGGCCGCGCCCAGCCCGTGTTCTGGGGAAAAGAGGGAGACGAGATTGATGCCCGCTTCTTGCAAAGCCAGCCGGGTGGGGGTGAGCATATGGGTGTATGTGGCGCTGGTGGCCGCGGCGTCGTTGGTCACCAGCCCGACCCGTTTCCCTTGAATCTGGCTTACCATCCCCGCCAGCAGCATATCGATTCCGTACCGCACGCCGGTTCTTTCAGCAGTCATAATGATTTCTCCTGAATAACTTCCTCGCCGTACTTCAGGCAAGCCCAGTCGTTCTATTCCTCTGAATTTTGCTTGTTTTGCAAGCTCGATCCGATGGCGGCACCGATTGCAATTCCAATCGCTATTCCCACACCGACATTATCCATTGCTACGCCGAGGGCTGTTCCCAGGGCAACGCCCATTCCTATACCCAGACCAATCTTATTGGTTGTGGGCTTTTCGTCACTATTTCGATCTGAAGCCATAATAGTCTCTTTCTCAAATGGATGAGTTGAGTGAAAAAAACCGAGTTTTTTGCGAAAGTGACTGGGTTTCCCAGGCGTGCTTCGGCCTCAAAAACTCGGTTTTTGACCTTTTTGTAGTGGACTCATTGAGTGCATTGAATTTGGGTCTGCCGCTATTGGATAGAGGCAGACCCCACCTGCAGGGCAGATTCCCATGGGTTTTAGAAAAGAACAGCCCGGCTCATAAGAACCGGGCTGATAACACCGAGACAATCTGGAGGGCGGATTGACAGAGTACCGACCAGACTCAGCGTTGGATGGACAGCGTGAAACAAGAATTAGCGCCAATCAATCCAATTCACGAAGATCTGCGTCCCGATCCTATGCCGCTGCTTTGGCGGCCACACCGTTGCCATTGGCCCCGGCCAGCGCCTTGTCCTGGTGCTTCTTGCCCTCTTCGATCAGCATTACAGGAATGCCGCCGCGGATGGGATAGCGGTAGCCATTGCGGGGGTTGAGCAGGAATTTGCCCCCTTCGATCAGCTCCAACTTGCCCTTGTCCTCCGGGTCCACCAGAATCTCTAGAAGTTGCGGGCTGATTTCGCCGCCCAGGGGTGTCTCTTCCAGAGGGGTGATGGGGGTGTCGGGCAGCACACCCGCGCCCGCACCGGATTTTTGCGCGTCACCGCCCAGCGCGTTCTTTACCACATAGACCACACCGGCCACAAAGCCGACAAAAAATAGAAATTTCAGAAAACCCTTCATTTTTTCCTCCCAGTGAAATGCACAATCAAAAACCATCTGCCATTTATCATAGCACAGGTGGATTCAGGCCGAAAAGTGAACTGCAAATCTATTCAAACCACGAAGCCACAAAGAGACGAAGAAAAGATTTTTCGGCGTGGTTCACCTGGGCGGTTCGGCATCTGACCAATTCGGTACGAGGAGTAGGCACGCCCACGTGCCGGTCACAGTCGAGACAACGCCGCACGTAGGCGTGCTCACTCCTCTCGTTTCGCAGACATCATTCAACGGCGAAATGAACCACGCCGATTTTCCGTCACACTTCCGCTGTGACTTCGTGGCTGTGTGGTTTTGTCCCGTCGGGCCGTGTGGCGTCCGCGTGCTGATCGGTCGCTTCCGGCTGCCAGTCCACCCGGTCGAAGAAGACCGGCGTCGTAGGCTCTTTGTGCCAGGCAAAGGCGTGGCGGATGCGGGTCTGATGGCTGGGCGTAACCTCGGCCCAGGGCATCTCCGCCTCGGCGAACCAGGCGCAGTCCAGAGTCTCGTGGGTGATCAGCCGTTCGCCGCCGATCGCCCGGCCTGCAAAGAGCAGGCAGTAGAGGTGGTGGAAGCTGCTGCCGCCGTTATGGCGGTTGTCGAAGATGCCCAGGAAATCAGTTATCTTGGCAATGTAGCCCGTCTCCTCCCACGCCTCCCGGGCCGCGCCGATCATCGGCGGCTCGCCCACATCACACGCACCGCCGGGGAAGGCCCACTGGCCGTTGTCTGCCCGGCGAATGAGCAGCAGGCGGTCGGCGTCGTCAAAGAGTGCCGCGTCTACCACCGCATAGGGCGTCTTGTAGTGCATATCATCCAGAAAGAGCTGGCGCAACTCTGCCGCGTTCTGGCCGTTCGCCAGACTGGTCAACTCCGCGGACAGGCCAATGATGCGGTGGTAACGCTCGATCTGATAAGGGTCGTCGGTGTAGTGGAGGCCCGCGTTGCTCAGGGCGCGCAGTTCGCTGGCGATATTCGTCAGCGTCACCGCCAAATCCGGGGTTGGGGTTTCGTTCACAAGCCTGCTCTTTCCGTTTGGAGAAGTTCGACTTTTCAGAAAAAGTCGAACTTCTGACTGTATCCCGTCCTATTTCCCCAATTCTTTTTCCATCACCAGCAGACGCACAAGCCGCTGACCCGATTTGGTGCGGCGGGATTCGCCGGTCAGTTCAAAGCCCAGGCGTTGAAAGAAGCGCAGGGCCGCGGGGTTGAACTGTTCGACAGTCAGCCGGGCCAGGGAGACGCCCGCCTGTGCGGCCAGCCACTCTTCCAGCAGCGCCCAGGCCGCGGACGCCGCGCCCTGGCGCTGGAAAGGTTCGGCCACCAGTACCATTCCCACGTAGACTGTCCCCTCTTCCGGCCAATGCATCCGAAAGTCCAACAGGCCGATCAGTTGCGCGCCCGCCGCGGGATCGCCGGGCCGGTTGGGGAGGAGAATGCCCAACGCTGTGCGCCCGGCTTCTTCCTGCACTGCGGCCAAATCCCGGCCCGCTTGCCCAGCCGGTGCGCCGGGCAGGTGGTACATCGCCCAATAGTCGGGGGTCAGGGCATAGACCTGTTGCAGGGCTTCTGTATGCAGGTTTGGGTCCAGAGGAATGAGGGAGACCACAGCTATTCCAACCCCTGCACGTCGTGCTGCAACTGACGCAACTGCTGTTCGGCGTCGCGCAAAGTGTCGCCCAGAACCGCCAGCTTCTCCCGCTCCACCCGCACAAAGCGGGTGTAGGGGGCGATGGCCTCTTTGATGCGCTGGACACTCTGGGCCAGCTCCGCCTCGAACTGGCGGGACATAGCGACTTCCAGCCGTTGGCGCAGATCGCCGATGTGGGTACGCATCCCTTCTTTCACCTTCGAGCGGCGATAGGGCAGCACATACAATCCCAGCGCGGCCACCGCGCCCGCGCCCAGCACGCCGGTCACGTCCAGCAGCGTCGTCTGCAAGACGGCGACCAGCAGCGCGCCCAGGCCGATGGCCCCGGCCTCTACTGCGGCGGTCTGCACAATCGCCCGCTGCACCTCCTGGGCCAGTTTGGACGCCTCGGCCTCCCGGTCGTAGGAGTCCACCACCTCCCGCGCGCTGCGCCCCACACTCTTCAGCAGGTTCTGGCGGCTGAACTCAAATTCATTGGAAACTTTGCCCACCATCCGGTTGGTGTGCTGGCTGGCCCGCTGGTTGATGTAGTCGATGACTCCCTGCCACTGGCGGTAGTCTTTATCGACCATCCAGTCGATCAGTTCGCTCACGTGCTGCTCAATCTGGCGGCTGGTGTCGGCCAGCACTTTGCGCTCGAACTCGCCCCGCAGCCGCTCGGAGTTGATCAATTCCAGAATCCGGGTGACGCGCAGATTCTCGTCGAAGAATTTATCGCCCCGCTCGGCCATTTCGTATAGCACGTTGTCCACCCGGTCACTCTGATACTGAAAGTCCCGGCGCATATCGGCCTGATAGGCGTCCAACTGCTCGTCGATGGTGTCGAGGGTCTGGAAATCGCCTTTGAGAAGATTTTGGCGATCGTCGATGACCTGGCGGTAGCTCTCCACCAGATTGAGGGCGATGCCCAGGGGATTTTCCAGCTTCAGCCGCACCCGCTCCTGCTTGTCCAGCCGGGCTAGAATGTACTCTTCCAGTGCGCCAAACTGGCTGCGTCCCCAACTCTCCTGCGCGGCCAGGGGTGTGCCATTGCTGCGCTCCTGCTGCTTGGATTCCAGGGCCAGCCGCGCGCTGACCGGGAAGATGCGGGGATCGCCGCCCACCAGCAGCCGGGCGTTCTCCTCTACAAAGGCCAGCACCTGTCCCCGCTCCAGATCGTTTTGCAGCATATCCATTTTATTGACGACGACGACAATCTTTTTGCCCCAGCGCCGGATGCGCTCCAAAAAGGCCCGCTCGCTCTCGCTGAAGGGGCGGTCGGCGCTGGTGACAAAGAGGACCAGATCGCTGCGGGGCACGAAATGTTCGGTGATCTGCTCGTGGCTGCGGATGACCGCGTTTGTGCCAGGCGTGTCCACCAGATTGACCTCCCGCAGCCATTCCACCGGGAGATGCACCACTGCCAGATCATCGTGGCTTACGCTTTGGCTCACTTCTTCGCCGTAGCGCACCAGAAAAAGCTGGCTGGTGGTGGGGATCACCCCTTCGGTCAGATAGCGGTCCCCCATCAGCGCGTTGATCAGCGCGCTCTTGCCCGCATTGAACTCGCCCACTATCACCAGCAGGAACATCTCTTCCAACTGGTCCAGACTATTCTTGAGCAGGTCCAGGTCTTCATCCCCCGCATCCAGCCGGGTCAGAGCGATTTGCAGAGATTCCAGGACAGCGCGTTCCTGGCGCAGAATTTTGTCTTCTTGGGCGGAAAGTAAACGTCGCAATCGACTGCCTCGGGGTGAATGTTTCGACAAATTCTTGAAAATGGAAATCAGGACACGAATTCAAATTGTAGCACAGACCCACAGTTCCAGCGAAGCGTTTGACAGGCGGCAAAACTTCGTGTAACATACACACTATTGGGTGTCTGGTATACATTTTGGTATACACATACGTCCCTGCCACTACGCAGCCAGTTTCCGAAAGTTTCTCGCCAAAAGGAGAGCCAGCCCGATGAGCGTCCCATTCATTCCCGGCAAACAGGTGGAAGTCCCGGAAATCAATTTTCAGTCAGATGTTTCCCTGCCCGCCGACCGGACAGCATTGATTGTTGTGGATATGCAGAACGATTTTGTGAAAGAAGGGGGCACGCTGGTTGTGCCCGACGCCGGGGCCACCATTCCCAACATCCAGCAGCTATTGACGAACGCACGGCGCACGGGCGTCCACGTGGCCTATACCCAGGACACCCACTTCGACAACGACCCGGAGTGGGCCATCTGGCCGGAGCATTGCCGCCACGATTCCTGGGGCTGGCAGATTGTGGACGAACTGACTCCCCAGCCCGATGACCTCATCTGCCAGAAGAGCCGCTACGACGGTTTCTACGGCACCTGGCTGGACCACTTTCTGCGCTCGGTCTGGAAGGTGGAGAATCTGGTGATTGTGGGGACGGTCAGCAGTATCTGTGTGTTGCACACGGCAGCCTCGGCGGGTCTGCGCTGGTACAATGTGGTTGTGCCTGCCAATGGCACGTCCGCATTGACCGAATTTGATCAGGCCCTGGCCCTGCGTCAGATTTCCTGGCTCTACACGGGCCAAGTTTGCCGGGATGTGGGGGAGATTCGGTTTGTGTGAAATAACCGGTAAGGCTACTTCGAAAATTAAGCTACCCAACGAAAGTCCCCGGCACTTTCTGTCCAAGCGAGTCCATACACCACACTCACTCCGTTGTTGTGCGTGAAGTGCCGGGGACTTTTGGATGCTTATTTTCGTGAAGTCACCTAAACAGTTCTTTATGATCGCTGTCTGCCCTTTTTCTTTGACAACTTCTCCTATTCCGGGTATATTTACCTTCGCTCGTCTGTAGCGGGCGAATAGCTCAGTTGGTTAGAGCACCTCCCTTACAAGGAGGGGGTCGGGGGTTCGAGTCCCTCTTCGCCCACACAATTGAGAAGACACAAAAAAGTCGTGGGCTGCTTGCAGCCCACGACTTTTTTGTGTCTATCAGGGTTCATCAGAGTTCATCAGTGGCTCAACTCAGCCACAGGCGGACGGGCCAGGATTGGGGCCAGGAAGTGGCCCGTATAGCTCTTCTCGATCAGCGCTACCTCTTCCGGCGTGCCCTCGGCGATGACCAGTCCGCCCTTTACGCCGCCCTCCGGCCCCATATCGATCAGCCAGTCGCAGTTTTTGATCACATCCAGATTGTGCTCAATGACCAGCACTGTATTGCCCCGGTCCACCAGCGCGTGGAGCACCTCTAACAGCTTGCGCACATCCTCAAAGTGCAGACCGGTGGTCGGCTCGTCGAGAATATAGAAAGTGTTGCCCGTATCCCGACGGCTCAGTTCTTTGCTCAGTTTGATGCGCTGGGCCTCGCCACCGGAAAGGGTAGTGGCGGGCTGGCCCAGACGCACATAGCCGAGACCCACCGCGTCCAGAGTCTCCAGTTTGTTGCGGATGCGAGGGATATTCTTGAAGAACTCCAGCGCCTCCTCCACCGACATATCCAGCACTTGCGAGATCGACTTGCCGCTGAACTTGATTTCCAGGGTCTCCCGGTTGTAGCGACGCCCCTTGCACTCCTCGCAGGGCACATAGACATCGGGCAAGAACTGCATTTCGATGCGGATGATGCCGTCGCCTCTGCACGCTTCGCAGCGCCCGCCCTTCACATTGAAGCTGAAACGGCCCGGCTTGTAGCCCCGGGTCTTGGCCTCGGTCATCCCGGCGAAAAGATCGCGGATGGGCGTAAACAGCCCCACATAGGTGGCCGGATTGCTGCGGGGGGTGCGGCCAATCGGCCCCTGATCGATCTCGATCACTTTGTCCAGAAACTCCATACCTTCGATATTCTGATGCTGGCCGGGGCGATCTTTGGCCCGATAGAAGTGTTGGGCCAGCTTCTTGTAGAGCACATCCACCACCAGTGTGGACTTGCCGCTGCCGCTGACACCGGTGATGGCGACAAATTTGCCCAGGGGGACGCGCACATCTACTTTGCGCAGATTGTTCTCGGCCGCGCCGGTGATGAATAGGAAGTTGCCGTTGCCCTCCCTCCGTTCTGCCGGGGTGGGAATCGAGCGCTCGCCCCGCATATACTGGGCGGTCAGGCTGTGGGGCGTGCGGATGAACTCCTCCTGCGCGGCAGAGACGACGACTTCGCCGCCGTGCTCGCCAGCACCGGGGCCCATATCCACCACCCAATCCGCGGCCCGGATGGTGTCTTCGTCGTGCTCCACCACCAGCACAGTATTGCCCAAATCCCGCATCCCTTGCAGGGTTTCGATCAGCCGGGCGTTGTCTCGCTGGTGCAGGCCGATGCTGGGTTCGTCCAAAATGTAGAGGACGCCCATCAGTTGGCTGCCGATCTGCGTTGCCAGGCGGATGCGCTGGGACTCGCCGCCGGAGAGGGTGACAGCCGTGCGGTTCATCGACAGATAGTCCAGCCCCACATTGACCATAAATCCCAGCCGGGCTTCGATCTCCTTCAAAATCTGCTGAGCGATGAGCATATCCCGACCAGCCAGCAGTGCGGGTTTGTCCTCTGTGCCCCGCAGCCCCTGGAACCACTCCAGCGCGTCCACCACCGGAATCGAAGTCACGTCGTAGATGTTTTTGTCGGCGACGGTCACGGCCAGGGCCATAGGTTTCAGCCGTCTGCCCTGACAGACCGGACAGGGGCGCACGCTCATATACTCTTCCAGCTTGCCCCGCATCCACTCGCTGTCAGTCTCGCCATAGCGCCGCTGCAAATTGGGGATGACGCCGCCGTAGTTGGTTTCGTAGCTGCGGCTGTGGCCCCGGTTGTTCTGGTATTCCACCAGCACCTTCTGCTTGGGCGGCAGGCCGTTGAGCAGAATATCCCGCTGTTTGGCGCTTAGTTCCTTCACCGGCACACGGGTGGGAATGCTGTGCTGTTTGCAGACCGAACGCAGAAGTTGCAGGTAGTAGCCGTCGTTGTCGTCGTTGGTCTCCCGCTTCCAGGGGATAATCGCGCCCTCGTCCACGCTCAGGTCCCCGTCCAGAATCAGCTCCGGGTCAAACTCTTGCAGCACGCCCAGGCCGTCGCAGGAAGGGCAGGCCCCGTGGGGACTGTTGAAGCTGAAGGTGCGGGGTTCGATCTCCGAAAAGCTCAGCCCGCACTTGACACAGGCAAAATGTTCGCTGAAGATGCGATCCACCATCACCTGTTGGGCCGAACCGTTCTGTTGGCCCTCCGGCGGTTTCTGTTCGTAATGGGAGACAATCATCGCGCCTTCGCCCAGACGCAGTGCCGTCTCCACCGAATCAGTCAGCCGGGTCAGGTCTGTGCCGGGGATCATTTCGTCCGGGTTGTCCGGGTCGGGCCGCTCGCTGCGGATGACCAGCCGGTCCAGCACCACTTCAATCGTGTGGTTCTTGTAGCGGTCCAGGTCCGGTACCTCTTCCATCTCGAAGATTTCGCCGTTGACCCGCACCCGCGCGTAGCCCTGGCTCTGCAAGCCTTCGAAAAGTGTCTTGTGGTGGCCCTTGCGGTCTTTGATAATCGGGGCCAGAAGGATCAGCCGGGTTCCCTCCTCCATCTCCATAATCGAATCGACGATCTGCTGGGGCGTCTGCTGGCTGATGGGTTCGCCGCACTCCGGGCAGTGGGGCTGGCCGATGCGGGCGTAGAGCAGGCGCAGATAGTCGTAGACTTCGGTGACAGTGCCGACGGTCGAGCGGGGATTGCGCCCGGAGCCTTTCTGGTCGATGGAGATGGCCGGGGAGAGCCCTTCGATCTGCTCCACATTCGGCTTTTCCATCAGCCCCAAAAACTGCCGGGCATAGGCCGAGAGAGACTCCACATAGCGCCGCTGACCCTCGGCGTAGATTGTGTCGAAGGCCAGACTGCTCTTGCCGCTGCCGCTCAATCCGGTGATCACCACCAGTTTGTCCCGGGGGATGGAAATGTCCACACCCTTCAGGTTGTGTTCGCGTGCACCGCGCACAATCAATTTGTCCAGAGCCATCGGGTCGCTCCTATCGTCGTTGGAGAAGCCGGTTTATGTCTTGAAAAACCGGTTTCTCGGCTGTATCTTTGTCGCAAGAACATCTGTTCAGTATCGTACCCATTTTACTGCAAAATCTCAGAATATCAAACAAGAACGGGATGTGTCCGTAAGAGAAATCCGGTTGGGGATAACAAACGGAACGTAATAATGCGCTTGGGCAGAAATCTGTGCTATAGTTTGCTCAATCGTTAATCCTTGTCAAGGGAATCATAATCTCATGCGCATAGTCCTCTTTAGCGATGTCTACAAACCTGTTGTCAACGGTGTGGTCAATCATGTGGCACTGCTCAAAAGTTACTTTGAACAGTGGGGTGAACAGGTCTGGCTCTTTGTCCCCGGTCAGCCGGATGTAGCGGAGGGCGAGGCGAATGTCATCCGCCTGCCCGGTATTCCCATTGCCGATACGGGGTATCACCTGAGCGTGACACTGGACCAGCGGGCGCGCAATATCCTTAAGCAGGCCGATGTGATCCACGTCCATCACCCATTTCTCAGCGGAAGCTTTGGCCTGAATGCGGCCCGCAAGTATGAAATACCCCTGGTCTTTACCAACCACACCCGCTACGATCTCTACGTCCAGCAATACCTGCCTCTCATCCCCGAAGCCCTCTCGGACACTGCGCTGCAAGCCTTTTTCCGGGCCTTCAGCCAGCGTTGCAGCGCATTTATTGCGCCCAGCCAGGGCATTGCCGATGTGATGCGGGAGGAATGGGGGGTGCAAGGGCAGGTGGCGGTGATCCCCAATGGGGTGGAGTTGGAGGATTTCTACAGTGCTGTCTCTGCCAAATCCCGCCAGATGTTGGGGATACCGGACGATGCACTGGTTGGTGTCTTTGTGGGGCGGATGAGCGGAGAAAAGGATGTGGACCGTCTGCTGCGCATCTTTACTGTGCTGGCCGACGAAGAACCCCGACTGCATCTGCTCTTGATCGGCGGCGGGCCGGAATTGGTTGAGTATCGCGCCCTGGCCAAGGAACTGGGCCTGGACTCTTCTGTCACATTTGCCGGTGCGATCCCCTACAAACAGATTCCCGGCTACCTGAAACTGGCCGACTTTTTTGTCTCCGTCAGCGTCTCTGAAGTTCACCCCCTGACATTCATCGAAGCTGCGGCCACGGGGCTGCCCGCGGTGGGCATCGATTCACCCGGCGTGGCGGATATGATTGTGGACGGCAGTACCGGCTTTGTGGCCGAGGACAGCGATCTCAGTTTTGGGCTGCGTGTCTTGCGCCTGGCCCAGGACGAAGCTATGCGCGCCCGTATGGGCCAGGCCGCCCACGAACACAGCCGCAACTACGCTGCCCACACCAATGCCCGGGAGGTACTCAATCTTTACCAGTCACTGAATCGCTGAGCACTGAAACTGAAGGGCTGAAATCCTCGCCCTGGGCTTGTGGCTGTGCCTCGCTGTGGTATACTTTCCCTCTGTGTTTTCTATCGGATCGCCACTCTCACCCTCAAAGGCACTCGCAATGAGCGCAGTCTGGAAGAACGTCACCCTCTGGAGTCTTGTCCTCGGCCACTTTTGTGTGGATATGCTGGCCGGGGCTATGCCAATTATCGTCGGTCTCTATCTGAAAGATTCCCTCCAACTCAACCTGGCCCAGATCGGGCTGTTGTTGGGCGTCTACAAACTCACCTCCTCCCTCACCCAGCCCATTTTCGGCTATCTCAGCGACCGCTACGGTGGGCGCTGGTTCGCCGTGGGCGGCGTGCTGTGGATGGCGATCTTCCAGGCCGGGATCGGCTTTATGCCTACCCTCTCCGGTGCGCTGGTGCTGGCCGGGCTGGCCGGGCTGGGGTCCGCGGCCTTTCATCCCCAGGGCGCATCCGGGGCCAATGTGGCCGCGGGGGAAAACAACAAAACCGCAGGCGTCGCCCTCTTTATGCTGGGCGGGAATATGGGGTTCGCGCTCGGCCCGATTCTGGCCGCGTTGGTGATGGGACGCACCGGCCCCTGGGGCACCGCGGTGCTGGCCGGGGTTGCCCTGCTGATTGTGCCTTTTCTCTACACCTTAACCGGTCAAGCTCAACGCAAAGATGCGGGTGCAGAGAAGAAGGCTGCCAACTGGAAAATCGAACTCAACCCGCTCTTTTCCACAGCGGTGATCGTCTCCCTGATTCTGGTCATGTCCTTGCGGGCCTGGTCCCAGGAATCCTTCTCCGCTTTTCTGCCCCAATTCTTCGTGGAGATTTCCAACTTCTCCAAAACCAACGCCAGCGCGCTCTCCTCGCTGATGCTGCTGACGGTGGCCTTTGGCTCTCTGGCTGGCGGCATCCTCTCGGATCGTATCGGCGGGGTGCGGGTGATGGTGGGGTCGATGCTTATCTCCGCGCCGCTGATGCTGTCGATGTTTTTGCTGGGCGATTGGCGGGCCTATTTTGTGGCTCCCTTCCTGGGCTTTTGCACAGGTGCGGCCTGGCCTCCAATGCTGGTGCTGGCCCAGAGCCTCTTCCCCAAGAATGCGGGTGTCGGTTCGGGCGTGGCCCTGGGTTTCGTCTTTGCTATGGGCGGGCTGGGGCTGAATCTGACCGGATGGCTGGCTGAACCCCAGCGGCTGGGTCTCTATACAGCGATGCTGCTGCTCTCTATTATTCCGGTTGCCACGGCGTTGCTGGCCCTGCCCCTGCCTTCCGTCTCCCGCACAGGGCTGGTCGTGCGCCAGCGGGTGCGCTCGGTTGCGGCGACGGCGGGGAGTGATTAAGAAGTCAACAGTGAACAGTAATCAGTGGCATCGAACGATCCGACTGGTGACTGTTCACTGATTACTCCCCACCAGCGGAGCAAATATTTATGCAGTTGATCAAACGGCTGGCCGACTGGTTCCGGTCGGAAACAGACGAGCACGAGTCCGCCACTGTCCAGCACGTCATCGATGGGGACAGTGTGCGGCTGACCGACGGGCGGGAAGTGCGCTATATCGGCGTGGACGCCGCTGAACTGGGCAGCGACGGTCCCTGGGCCGAGGCCGCCAAAGCTGCCAACATCCGGCTGGTCCAGGGCAAGCGGGTGCGCCTGGAGCGGGAAGTCTCCGAGACCGACCGCTACGGACGGCTGCTGCGTCACGTCTACATCGGGGATCGTTGGGTCAACGGCGCGCTCGTCGCCGCGGGGCTGACCCGTGTGCGTCTCTACGCGCCGGACGTGCAGCGGGGACCGGAGATGGTCAAATTGCAGGAAGAAGCCCAGCGCCGGCGCCGGGGGATGTGGCGACAGCGGGTCTGGTGGCGCTTTTGGGAAAAGCAGTGAGCGTCGGGAGTTTAACGGTTGTTTCGGCCATTCATTTCTCGCGGGGCGGGGACCGATGTGACGAAATCGGCCCGGTTGTCGCCGGTATCCTGGCCGCCCTCACCGAGCCGCAGGAGGCCACGGGTATTACTGGGGCGCGGGGCTGGACCGCTGCCTTCGTAACAGTTGGCGCTGCCGTAGCCGACAAAATCGACAATAGCTTCTGTGTCGGGGCACGGGCCAGCGAGCGGATCGACACTCTGCACCAGCGCCACTTTGCCGCTGCTGGCGCTCATGGCCGTCTCTCCGCTGCCATCTGGCGAGGGCAATGGAATGCTTCCCCCCGCACCTTCGGCCTGCTGGATCAGATAGAATTCGCCCGCGGAAATTGTGCCGCTCAACGGCGTCACCAGCCAGGTTTTTCCTGTGGCCGAGGCGTATTGCAGAGACCAGCCGCCCAGATCAACAACCGTCGGGCCGGGATTGTGTAGTTCGACAAAATCGTGGGTATAGGATGCCCCCGCGTTGCCGCCGCCGCCGTAGATTTGATTGATCTGCACGTGCTGGGTAGTGGAAAGAACGGGCGACTCCGAGGGAAATGTGCCGGTTATGGGGCTACTGGTGGCCAGGAATTGTACGCTTGGCGTGCGTATCTGGCCTGTGGGTGTTGGGGATGTGCGTGTGCGAATGGGGACAGTAACAGTTATCCCGGAACGGTCTGTCGGGCCGTCTTGGCAGATAGCCCCATATCTGACGCTGTTGCGTGGCAGGGGAGCGCCTGCCAGAAAATCGTCGCTGTTTTGCCCTGTGTAGCGGCAGCCATCTGCGGCCCGTAGCGCCGCGGTCCGGCTGTTCAGCACAGGCGTAGCGCCCTCACCGCTATAGCAATTTGTCCTGCCAAACCCCACCAGATCGACTACTGCCAAGCCGCTGGGACAGGTTGTGCCCCGAGGCAGAAGCTCAGTTGTGTCCAACAATGCAACTTTGCCGCTGCTGGCACTGATGAAAATGTTGCCAGTGGCGTCGGGCGTGGGGAGGGCTGTGGTGCCGCGGCTGCCCTGGGCCTGCTCGATCAGATAGTAGCGGCCCGGTTGGATCGTGCCGGTCAGTTCGGTCTTCTGCCAATTTGTGCCTTTGGCCGAAGCGTACTGAACCGACCAGCTCGCCAGTGAGACCGTCTGGCTGCTGCGGTTGAAGAGTTCGATAAAGTCGTGGGTGTACGCCGCGCCGTTGTTGCCGCCGCCGCCGTAGATTTGGCTGATGACAACGCTTGGCTGGCTGGATTGGGCGCTTGCCATCTGTGCCATTAATCCAAAGAGGCAGACGATACAGAAAACGAGCGCTCCCAACGGTGGAATATGGCGCATCTCGGCCTCCTGTCCGAGTGAATTCAGGACATTTTACGCCCAACATACCACAGCCCCGCAAGGAGAGCAAAAGGCGAAAATCCGTATAAATCTATTCTGGTCAGGCAGGCGGCGGAATTTTCAACGCAAAGATGCAAAGGAGCAGAGGTGCAAAGAAAGCGTTTTTCTCTCTGCATCTTTCCGCCTCTGTGTTGAAAGATAGCCACTTCACCATCTCGTTGACCAGTGCAAAATCCGTGTTCTTTTTTATAGCCTCAAAGGAGAGAGTCAGATGCTGCTCAAAGACAAAGTTGTGATTGTAACCGGTGCGGGTGGTGGGTTGGGCGCGGGGATTGCCCGTGTCTGTAGCCGGGAGGGGGCCAGCGTCGTCGTGGCCGACATCCGAGGGGATGCCGCCCAGGCCCTGGCCGAGAGTCTGCCCGGCCCGGCATTGGGGTTGCCGTGTGATGTGGGGGACGACGACGCCCAGCACCTACTGGTTGTCCAGGCTGTGGAACGTTTCGGGCGCATCGACGGGCTGGTCAACAACGCGGGCATTAACTTTGCCAAGCCCTTTTTGGACACAACTGAGGCCGAGTGGGAGCGCATCATTCGGGTGGACCTGCGGGCCGTCTTTTTCCTGAGCCAGAAAGTCAGCCGCCAGATGCTGGCCCAGCCTCAGCCCGGCGGCAGTATCGTCAATATCTCCAGCGTCCACTCCCAGGCAGCGCTGCCCGGAGCCGGTCCCTACGACGCGGCCAAAGGGGGTGTCGTGGCCATGGGCAAGAGTCTGGCCGTGGAGCTTGCGCCCCTAGGCATCCGGGTCAACGCTATCTCGCCCGGCCTGCTCAATACCCAAATCTGGCAGGACATTCAGGACGCCGCGCCCAGCGCCGAGGAATGTCTGGACTACTGGAAGTCGAACATTCCCATCGGGCGGGTGATCGAAACCGAAGAGATCGGCGAACTGGCCGCCTTCCTCCTCAGCCCCCGCAGCGGCTCCATCACCGGGGCCAATATCTTCGCCGACGGCGGGATGACCGCGCAGCTGATCAGCAAAGAGCCGTATGTGTCCAGGCCGTTGGAGGGGAAGTAAAACGAGAAACGAGAAGCGAGAAACGTGAGTTCATACGGCGATCTCACGTTTCTCGCTTCATTTCATGCCTGCCAATTGCGACAGATCCTCAACTTTCCCACGAAATACCCAATACCAAATACCTTCTTCTACCTCTCCCAGGGGAATGCAAAGGTCGGCGTGTTCACATAGCGCGCCGTTTCAATCTCCAATCGCGCGCCGCAGCCGGGGGGCAGATCGACGGTGAAGTGGGAATCGTCCACCTGCACGGCCTGCCCGTTCACCTGTACAGTCCCAAACTGGTGCTCGGCATAGGCCCCAGCCTGGACGACGACTCGGCGGGCTTCGATCTGGCTGGTGTTGATGAGCGTCACCGAAACGCTGTCAGCGCTCATCGAATCCACCAGCGCTGACACGTCCTGGGGGATGCCGGCGCGCTGGCGGGCTGGGTCGAAGTAGCGCAGGCGGCAGTGCAGCGGGAATCCCACCCGCCCAGTGGGGATACCGCCCAGCATCTGTTGGGTCAGGGTTTCTGTAGTGGCCGGGTTGATGTGGTTCATATCGTCGGAGAGACGGGTGTCCGGCGAAGTGGTGTCGGCCCGCAGTTCCGCCACTTTGCTGCGCAGCTTGCCCAAATCGCTTTCCAGGGCAGCGACGGCGAAATCGGGATTGTTACCCTCCAAAAACTGAATCCATCTGTCGTCGTCCAGCCGCTTCAGATCGTCCCGATCCATCGACCAGAAGTAGACCTCCCGTGCGCCTGCGTGGAAGGGATAGGGCTTGAAGTCGTACCAGTCCTCTTCGCCGAAGTAGTCGCCGTAGGCGTTGGGATACATCATCTGGCCGTCGATCTCCCGCCCGTTGGCGTTGATGAAGTCGATGACCCCCCGCCAGGTATCCACATAACGCTGGTCGCCGGTCATCAGCAGCCCGTTGCCAAAGCCGTAGAGAGCACGGGTGTAGGAATAGGTGCGGTGGGCCAGTTCGCCGGTCTGGGGCACAGTCACCGTAAATCCCCAGCCATAGACGCCGCCGTACCAGCGCCCGCCGGTCTCCCCGCCGATTGTCCCGTCCAGCCCGATATTGGTGGGAATGATGCCCCCGTTGGCTTCCGTGCGCTCCACCCAGGCATCCACATAGCCGGTGAGCCACTCCCGATATTTTTCCTCACCGCCCAGCATAAAGGCGTTGAGCATCAGCGTCGTGATGCACAGATTCAGCGGGTGGTCCCCCACCACATCGTTGTAATCGACAAAGTGGGCCACCATCTCCTCGTAGCTGTTCTCGCCGTGGCCCAGGCGGAAGCGCCCCTCAATTTCAATCGGGTCCCCGGCCCAATCCAGCCCCGTCGCCTTGCGCATAAGTGGCCCCCGACTGCCGTTGAACATGCTGCGCACAATGCGCCGCTCCGGGTCATAGTTGGGGGCCTGGGGGTCTTCGTTCATATAGAAACCGGCGAAGCGGCGGCTGCGCACCCCATACTTCTGGTCGTGGGGGTCGGACAGCCCCTGCAGTGTGAAGGCGTTCAGCCCTTCGCCGATGTGAAACCAGTCGGCCACCGTCGGGAACTCTTTGTAGTACATCCCGTCCCGCCCGAACTCCACCTCGACGGTTTTGGCTTCGGTGTACTGGCGCAGATGGCCTTCCCAGCCCTTTTTGTAGAGTTCCAACACTTTGTCGTCCCCGCCCAAGGCGTGGAGCATCGTCCAGTTGAGCAGATTCTCCGCGGCGTCGTCCGGGCCGTCGTCGCCGCCCCAACGGGGCACGCAGAGCAGGTAGCCACGTTCGTCGAAGTAGTGGGCGTAGAACTCTTCGATGGCCCGGCACTGCTCTTCCAACAGGCGGCGTTGCAGCAGCGCCCAATAGGGCGGGGTCATCGGTGTGTCGATTGTCAAGTGGGGCATTGGAGTTTCTCCTGGGGGTGTGGATGGGTGAAACTGGTGAACGGCAGTTGGCCGCTTGGGGGATGATAGCATTGGGTGGGGATCGGGGCAAACAGCTTTTGCGGATCGGGTGCAAGCGACCAAAACAGGAACGCAGAGATCGCAAGCGGCACGGAGGACTCAGATTGAATCCGTGGTTCCTGTGCAAAAAGGTCTTTGAGCCACTGATGAACACTGATAAACGCGGATGCTTCTCCTCTATTTCTTTGTGCCCTTTGTGTTCTTTGTGGTTCAAATGGCTTTTTGCAGTGGAGCCACCCGTGTCCCCTTTTATCCGTGTATACGGTCCGGATACTTTCACATTACCGATCCCCCGGTTGGAACGACTTTCCATTCTGTGGGAAAATGAAGGGAACTCGACCCAATGCAGCCACTCTGGAGTAGCTATGACAGCCTTTTCTCTCCTCCCATCCCGTGCCCGAAAGTCAATCCCTCGTCTGTTGCTTCTGATGCTGGCGCTGTTGGCCCTGGCCGCCTGCGACCCCGAACCGACGCCCACCCCTGAACTGCCCGCCAGTGCGCCGCCCGCCCTGTGGGTGGGTGAGATGCAGCCCGCGGGCGGCTCGTCCACCGCATTGACCGCGGGGGAGAGTGTCGAGATTTCCGTGCAGGTCTACCGGGCCGGGGTGACGGACAGCGCCGGACCGGGCGCGGACATCACCTGCACACTGCACTGGGGACTTCCCGGCCAGACCTGGCAGGATAAAGCGATGGCGTATACGGGTGATGCGCCGGGCCTAAGCACTCCCACTGACAACGACCGTTACGCCGCGACGATCATTCCGCCGTCGGGCAGCTACGGCTTCACCGCCCGTTGTACAGACGCTACCGGCGTGGAGGTCTGGCAGGCCGATGGCGACGGTCAGTTGGCGGTGACAGTCCCCGCCGCGCCGCAGCCGCCGCTGACAGATCTGCCCCGCACAGTCTTCATCCATCTCTTCGAGTGGAAGTGGACCGACATCGCCCAGGAGTGCGAGAATTATCTTGGGCCGAAGGGCTTCGCTGCGGTTCAGGTTTCTCCGCCCAACGAACACATCCGCCCCATCGACGCACCGGACTTCGCCTGGTGGGTGCGCTACCAGCCGGTCAGCTACCAACTGATCAGCCGTAGCGGCAACCGGGCCGAGTTCATCGATATGGTGCAGCGCTGCAAAAGCGCGGGGGTGGATGTCTATGTGGACGCGGTGATCAACCACATGACCGGCTCGGAACGCAGCGAAGGCACGGCAGGCACCCTCTTTCGCCACTATCTCTACCCGGACCTGGACGGGACCCGCAGCCGTACTTTCAGCTTCAATAACTTTCACCACTGCGGGCGCAACGGCAACGACGACATTGCCAATTACGGCGACGCCTGGGAAGTGCAGAACTGCGAACTGCTCAATTTGGCCGATCTGGACACTGGCTCGCCCTACGTCCAGGCGCGCATCGCCGCCTATCTGACCGATCTGCTGGATATCGGTGTGGCGGGCTTCCGCCTGGACGCAGCCAAGCATGTGAGCAGCGGGGACATCGGTGGGATTCTGGCCCTCTTGCCGGAGCAGCCCTACATTTTTCAGGAGGTCATCGACCGGGGCGGGGAACCGATTTCGGCCCGGGACTATCTGGCAAACGGGGATGTGACTGAATTCAATTACGGCTCGAAGCTCAGCGATACATTTTTGAACGGCAAACTGGCCTGGCTGGAGAGCTTTGGGGAGAGTTGGGATCTGTTGCCCAGCGCCGACGCGGTCGTCTTTGTGGACAATCACGACAACCAGCGGGGCCACGGCGGCGGCGGGCCGATCCTCACCCACCGGGACGGGCCGCTCTACCGCCTGGCCGACATCTTTATGCTGGCCTGGCCCTACGGCTACCCGCGGGTGATGTCCAGCTATGCCTGGGACGGGGTGAACGACCGCATGGGGCCGCCTTCGGACAGCCAGGGCCACACCAACGACATTTATGTGGACGGCCAACCCGACTGCTTTGGCGACCAGCCCGGCCAGGACTGGATTTGCGAACATCGCTGGCCGGGCATCGCCGGGATGGTGGGCTTCCACAACGCCACGGCCCGCAACTTCGCTATGACCGATTGGTGGAGCAACGGCGAGCAGCAGATCGCCTTTGGCCGGGGCGACGCTGGCTTCGTCGTCATCAACCGGGAGAGTTTTCCCCTGACCGGTGGGCGTTTCCAGACCAGCCTGCCGCCGGGCCTGTACTGCGATGTGATCCACGGGGAACTGGCCCCGGATGGCCTCTCCTGCACGGGACCGGTTGTGACCGTCGAGGATGACGGCTCGTTCGTGGCCGACGTAGAGAGTCTGGATGCCCTGGCCATCCACGACCAGGCCCGTCTGCCGTAGGTTGGGTTGTTTCGGCAGGAGATCGTCACAATCGCTCGATAGCTGTGCCGAAACAACCCAACAGAACGCGGCAAATCGTTGGGTTCTCCCGGCGTATGTTTGAGGGTAGGGAGTGATTTCTTGCCGGGAGGACCCAACCTACACCGCAATCCCGTACACCCGCAACACCGACGGCTCCGGCAGGGGACCCGGGCGGGGTTGGTCCCGGTTGGCGGGCAGGGTCTCCCAGCGCAGCACATAGCGCACGGATGGGTCTGGGCTGTGGCCGTCGTCCTCCCACAGGCGCACACGCATCTCTGGGAAGCCGGACTCCGGTGTCATCAGATGGGCGGGCAAAGGCGCGACCGGCGGTAGGGTTTCCACAGGGCGCAGGGTCGCTTCGTCCAGAATCCAGCGGCCCGCGCCCGCTTCCACGTGCCAGAATTCCAAAGCCAGCCGACCGTCTGCGGTCACTTCCACCTGGCCCAGTATCACATCGTTGACGATACTCCCGCCTCCCTCAAACCACCAGCGGTAGCTCCAATCGCTCGTCTGATAGATGGCCCAGCCATCACTCTCCCAGCGAGCGTTGTAGGCTTGGGTATTCCCCGCGCCGTCGAACTTATGATAGGTCAGAATCACCCGGCTCTGGCTGTCGAAGCCGACTTTGCCGCTGCCGTTGATGATGCCCCCTTCGGCGGGAACCGGATCGACGATCACCCCCGGCGTGTGCAGAGTCATCGGCAGGTCAATTGGTTCACCCCCGGCCGTCTGCCAGTGGATCAGATCGTCGCTGGCCGCATAGGAGAGGTCGTGGTTGGTCTTGCAGTCGGGGCTGTTGCGCCAGACCCAGGACATATGAAAGCGGCCATCCGGTCCCAACACCGGCTCGTGGAGATAGGCGTTCATCAGCCCCTGGCCGTCAGTGAGGGGACGGTCCAACAGGCGCACCCAGCGCCGGGCCGACCGGTCCCAGCGGTTGTAGATTTCCGAGCCATTGCCGCTGCTGCCGTCCCGATAGTGGAAGATCAGAACGCCCCGCTGGTCAGTCAGGAAGTGGGGATAGGTGCAGCGCTCCTCATTTTCCCCTGTCATTGCAAAGTGCTGGACAAAGCTGGTGATCTCCCAAGGCTGCTCCGTGCGGAAATAGGTGAGCGCGTTGACGTGCATATTGCCGCTCAGATGCAGATAGCCGTCCGCGTCCGCTGCCAGGGTGACCGAATTGTGGCTGTCCCAGCCCAGCCGGGCGGAGGTGACCGCGGCTTTGTAGCCCGGCGCGTCCTCCTGGGCCGAGGGGATGGCGAAGCGCTGCCAGCTCTCCTCACCCAAGCGGTGCACGGCCACAGTCATCCGCCGGTCCGCGTCGTAGTAGGCCACAAACTGCCGGTCGCCCACAGTCAACAGGCCAAAATCCACCGGATGGCCTGCCCACACCCGGTCCACTTCTAACACAGACACCACTCTTGTGTTTGTCATCGCAGATTCTCCGCGTTCAATTGACAACCACAAAGGCCCAAAGGCATAAAGAAATCTCTTGCTGTTCTTTGTGTCTTTGGGCCTTTGTGGTTCATTCGGTCACAGTAATTGGTTGCAGACCGGCTTCGATCTGCGCCCGCCTGTCTTCCAGGAAGGGGGGCAGGACGAGCTTCTCCCCCAGCGCGTCCGGGTGCTCGTCCACTGCAAAGCCGGGGCCGTCGGTGGCGATCTCAAAGAGCAACCCTCGGCTGACCCGGAAATAGATGGATTTGAACCAGAAACGGTCGATGAACTCCGAGACGCCCACGCCCAGACCGGTCAGATGCGCTCGCCAAAGCGCCTGCTCCTCCGTATCCGCCACACGCAGAGCCACGTGATGGACACCCCCCGCGCCCGAATAGGCCGGCGCGCTGCGGTCTTCCATCACCCACAGTTCCCGCCCCGGACCGCCCTCGCCTGTGGCGTAGACGGTTGCTTCGGTGTGTCGCTCCACCTCCCGGTATTGGAGGACACGGGTGACGATCTGTTCCATCTGATCCGTGCGTGGCGTGGCAATTAGCGCAGCGTAGAAACCCCGGATTGCATACACTTCCGGCACGCCGCCCTTCTCCCAAAAGTCGCCGTCATAGGCAGCGCCGCCGTCGTCCACCAGCATCAGCCGCTGGCCTTCCGGGTCGTCGAAACGCAGAACAGTGCGCCCGGCGAAACTCTCGATTTCGCCCCGCTGCACCCCTTCCCCATCCAGCCGGGCCTGCCACCAGTCCAGCGCATCCCGGCTGGGGACCCGAAAGGCTGTGGCCGCAAAGCTGTCGCTGCCCCGCCGTTCCCGGGGCGCGCTGGCCCAGTCGAAAAAGGTCATATCCGTGCCGGGGCTGCCCGTTTTGTCTGCATAGAAAAGGTGATAGGCCGATGTGTCGTCCTGGTTCACCGACTTTTTGACCAGCCGCAGGCCCAGAACCCGGGTGTAGAAATCTGCATTACGTCCGATCTGCGCCGAGACTGCGGTGATGTGGTGGATGCCGTTGAGTTGCATAGAATTCTCCTGGGATTTTCAGCCATCCACAGATTGCACAGATGGACACAGATTTCTGCCTGGCAATCTGTGTCCATCTGTGCAATCTGTGGAAACAGTAGATGTCGATTCTACTGCTGTTTTGTGCTAAAAATCGTAATCAATCCGCCATTCGGATGCCAGCCCGCCGCCGATTGTGCGCTCCAGGAAAGGTTCCCAGGAGAATGTGCGGGGGTTGCCCCAGATGGGGAAGTAAGTCGGGTTGTAGCTGCACGTGGCGGTGACTGTGCCCAGCAGCGGGTGGCGCTGGAAGATTGTCAGCCCCCGCCCGGTGGAGTGGTCCAGAGCCAGATAGTAGCCTTTGTCCCAGGGCCAGCCTTTGCGGGCGATGAAGCCGCTGGGAGCCATCTCATAGCCGGGATTCTCCACAACCTCCACCGGAATGCTCAGTTTCAGCAGTTCGTCGCTGGCGGTCTGGGGGTAGAAGGGGTGGGGGAACCAGCGGATGGGCAGGGGCGCGCCGCCGTTGAACAGCCGGGTGTCGGAGCGCACAGTCCGTTCGTGTAGCGAAACGGTGCGTTCGAGGGTCACGTCATAGCCCTGCCAGTCGTGGCGGGTGGTCATGCGCACGGTGTCGGCGCTCTGCTCCACTTCCCATTCGCAGAATTCAGTGACCGTGCGATCGGCCAGATTGCAGAGGCCGATGCCGAGAATCAGCGCGGTTTCGTCGCTTCCTTTTGGGTCGCGCAGGGGGTGCAGGTTGAAGGCGTCGGGAATGCCCTGGCCGTCGAACCAGTTGAAGCTGTCGGGATAGGTCGGCCCGCTCATCAGATCGCCCAGACGCGCGTCGCTGACCTGAAAAATGTAGCCGCCGGTGCAATAGCGCACGCCAAAGCGCGCCTGATCCGCCACGGGGTCGAGAATGGAAACGGTGAGTTGTTTGTTGGAAAGGGTGTACATTTTCGCTCCGGTTAGACTTGGGTGTAAATGGACGACGACGGACGGCGGACGATGGACGAACCAATTCGGCAGCTATTCGTCTTTTGTCTGTGGTCTGTTGTCAACGTTTGATGGACGAAAGACAAACCAATCCGCCATACGTTCGTCTATCGTCTACGGTCTGTTGTCAGCGTCAGGGGTCTGCCCTTGCCTTTTGCCTTTTGCCTTTATTTCGGTGGCCCCTGGCGGATGCGATCTTCCAGCCGCTCGGCGATGCCATCGGGCCAGGGGTACTCATCCCAGGCCAGGCCGTAGCCGTAGGGGCTGATGTCCTCCACCCACCAATTGCAGCCAGCGTCGGCGTAGCCAGCGATAATTTCAGAGGCCCGCTTCGGATCGTCCCCCGGTGTTACACCCATCGCCACCGCGTCGAAGGGTTCCTCGCTGGTGCGCTGGCTGTCAGTGTATGCCAGCACCTCCCGCCATTCGTCCGGGCTAAGGGTTCCCTGGGATTTGAGCGGAATCGCGCCGTCATAGCGGGCGGCCCGGCGCATGGGTGCTCTGTTCGGCCACATTCCCGCCACCCAAATGGGAATGCGGGGCTGCTGAATGGGCGTGGGCAGAAAGCGCATCTCTTCCAACTGGTAATGCTTGCCCTGGAAGCCGAAAAGCTCGCCGCTCCACAGGCCGAGCAGAATCTCCAGCCCCTCGTCCAGCTTTTCGGCCCGGATGCGGTTGTCGGTCTCCTCGCCAAAGAAGCCGTACTCCCACTTCTCCGGAGACCCCAGCCCCACGCCTAGAATCAGCCGTCCGCCGGAGAGCCGGTCGATGGAAAGGGTCTCCCGGGCCAGTTTCCAGGGGCGGCGACGGGCCACAGGGGTGACCAGTGTGCCGATACGGATGTGTTCGGTCGCCATAGCAATCGCGGCCAGGGCCACCCAGGGGTCTACCACTGGCCGCCAAAAATCATCGAATAGAATGTGGTCCCAGACGAAGAAGCCATTCCAGCCTGCTTCCTCCGCTACCTGGGCCAATTCGACCAGCTTGCGCACATCGCCGAAAGCGTCGAATTGGGGGAGAGAAAGTCCGAATTGCATTGGGTTACTCCTGTCAAAGATTACAGATGTGAAATGGAGATGGCAAACGACTTTTGCCTTCCCCTTTTGCCTTTTGCCTTTGTTTATTCTCCTCTTTCTTCCCACGCGGCGCGTCCGTCCGCATAGGCGTCCCCGCCGTGACAGTCGTTGATGACAATAGCCGGAAAGCCTTCGACGGTCAATTCGTGGATAGCTTCTGTGCCCAGTTCCGGCCAGGCCACCACCCGGCTGCTGCGGATGTGCCGGGCCAACAGCGCGGCCGCGCCGCCGACTGCCGCGGCATAGACAGCCCGATTCTCCACCAGTGCTGCCTTCACCTCTGGTGAGCGATAGCCTTTGCCGATGAGCAGTTTCACGCCCAGGCGTAGGAGTGGGATTGTGTACGAATCCATCCGCCCGCTGGTGGTCGGTCCCGCCGGGCCAATGGCGTGACCCGTTTTGGCCGGGGCCGGTCCCACGTAGTAGATGGCCTGGCCCGCCAGTTCCACAGGCAACGGCTCGCCCCGCTCGATCAGTTCGGCCATGCGCTTGTGGGCCGCGTCCCGGGCCGTGTAGATGACGCCGCTGATGCGAATGGCGTCGCCCGCGCGAAGGGAAAGGAGATCGGTGTCTGTCAATGGCGGAGTGAGCATTGGGAAAATAGTGAATAGTGAATGGTGAATAGCGAATTGTGAATGATCGGCACGCGCGAAGATTACCCCTAAATCTCTATGCTTGCTCGCCGGGGCGCGGAGCAATTGAGGTTGACCGCCACGGGCAGTGCGCCGATGTGGGTGGCTCCGGCTTCGATATGCACAGCCAGGGCCGTGACCCGCCCGCCCAGCCCCTGGGGACCGATGCCTGTGCGGTTGATGGCGGCCAGCAGGTCGGCTTCGAGAGCGGCCAGATGGGGCGTGGGATGGGTGCTGCCGATGGGGCGCAGAAGCGCTTTTTTCGCCAGGTGGGCCACTGTGTCAAAGCTGCCGCCTAGCCCCACACCCACAATTACCGGCGGGCAGGCGTTGGGACCGGCCAGTTCGATTGTCTCGACGACGAAGCGCACGACCCCTTCCACGCCTACCGACGGCGGAAACATCTGAAGGCGGCTCATCAATTCCGCGCCAAAGCCCTTTTGCAAGGCCGTAAGCGTCACCCGGTCGCCCGGCACAATCTCATAGTGGATCAGCCCCGGCGTATTGTCGCCGGTGTTGATCCGCTGGATGGGATCGCCCACTACCGATTTGCGCAGCCCCGCATAGGCCGCCCGCACCCCATCCTGAATCGCGGCGTTCACATCGCCGCCAGTGAAGTGGACGTCCTGGCCCACTTCCAGAAAGAGCATCGCCATCCCCGTATCCTGGCAGGTGGGGATCTGCTCGGCCTGGGCGTAGGCTGAATTTTCCAGCAGCAGATCGATGACCTGGCGTCCGACAGGCGAGGGTTCGGCGGGCGCGGATGCTTCCAGCGCGGCCAGATAGTCCGCGGGCAGGCGGTAGGCCGCTTCGGTCAAGAGCGTCTCGACGGCTGTTTGGATGCGGGTGACGGGAATCTCACGAATCATAATTTGTTTTCGGCTCGTTCAGGACGAGTGCTTCGCTTCTGTGTTCTGCCAGCCAAGCCTGCACGGAACTCTCGCTTTCCAGGCTCTCCCCACCGCTGAAGAGACGCAGCAGTTCGATATCCTCGTCCAGTTCCGGCCAGTGGAGCAGGTCGTCATCACCCAAAATAGTCCAATTGGCGCGTTCGCTAGCGCTGGCGTAGCGCAGACGGGGAAACCAGTGCAGAGGCGAAGAAAGCACCCGGCCATCGCGCAGGGTAATAACCAGCGCATCTTCTGTCACCTGCACATCCTCAATCCGCGGTGGTTGGGAGATAATCAGCAGGCGTGCATCGGTGGGTTGTGGAGTCAAAGCGGCCAGTTGGCTGATAAACTCAAGGGGCAAGGCAAGCGAACGGCCATCGGACAAATGGATAAGTAGTCGGTCGTCGTCAGTTGAAACCCCTGTCGGTTCCGCGCCCAAATACAACTCAGCCAAAGTAGCGATTCCACTCATCGAGAAACTCCTGTTGGTTCTCCTGTACAAGCCGCACAATTTGGGTCAACTCGTGGCTGCGAAAACGTCCCCCTCGCGCCAGACGGACCGTTGGACTCAGCCAGAATTTTGCATCCAATCTACCTCTGCGCACGTGAATATGCGGTGGCTCCGCTGCTTCGCCCCGACTGTAAAACCGAAACTCGTAGGGTCCAATGGTTTTGAGCAGAGGCATAGCGCAACCCTCGAAAATAGGATACCGACGACATTGAAGAACAGATTTGTGTCCCTATCTATTGCGGCGGAATTTCTACCATCACCTGCACTGCTCCGTCCCCGTCCAGGACAAGTGTATAGTCACCCGTGCGGGGGATGGCGAATTCGCCGACGCGGGTCGTGCGGCTGAGGGGCGAAAGGGTCTTGCCGTCCGGGTCCAGCAGCCAGAAGCCCACATCGCCCACTGTGGCAGTCACCCACAGCCGCTGGCCCGCGCCAATGCCCAGGCTGTAGCCAGCGGGCGTGCCACGGGTGAGAGTTGCTTCCAGTGTAGCGGAGGTGGCTCCCGCGGCAAAGCGCACCCGTTCCGTGCTGGCCGGGGCTGCTGTCTCTGGATCAGCCAGAGGCGGGATTGCCAGCAGAATGTCCGCGCTTCCGCTGCCCTGGAGGACGAGGGTATAGTTGGCTGTGGCTGGAATATCGAAGCGGAGCGCACCAGCATCGCTTGTGCCTACAATAGGCTGTCCCGCCGGATTGGTCAGCCAACTTTTGATGCTGCCCAGACCGGTTACGTAGAGCTTCTGTCCCGCGCCGATCCCCAACTCATAGCCCCTCGCACTGCTGGCGGAGAGAACGACCGACAATTCGTGGACAGTTGCGCTTGCCGCAAAGCGGATGGTTTCGACAGTGGCCGGGACGGGGATACCCGAAGACGGGGTCGGCACTGCCGTCGGTATGGCTGCTGGTGTTGGCTGGCTGATCCCCCGGCTGCTCATGCGTTCCAGGCTCTGGCGGTAGAGTGCTTCGTCCGGGGCGAGCCGGGCCGCCTCTTCCACATCCTCGACCACAGACGGGTCGCCTGGATTCTTGAGATATTTTGCCCAGCTCTGCAAAAACCAGGCTGGAGCCAAGTCCGGTTGAGCGGTCAGGGCAGGGCCTGAGAATTGCAGAATCCAATCGGCCAGCGTATCTTCCCAACCCGCGGCCGGGGTCTCCTGCAGGATTGCTTTGTCGGGGTCGAAGAGTTGGGCCGGGGTGTACTGGCGCAATTCATCCAGCGCTTTTTCCCAATCCCCATAGAAAATCCAGTTGAGCAGGGGATAGGGCGTTGAATTCGTATAGTCGTGGCGTCCGTCGGCCAGGGCGTGGATGAGTTGGTAATTCCAATAGACCCGTTCGTCGTTGGGCGCGTAGGTCAGGGCTTCGTCGATGAGCGGCAGCGCGTCGGGGAAGAGGCTGGCCCCGGCCAGTTCCACGGCCCGGTTGTTGGCCTCTCGCAGGTCGGTCACTGTGTCGTCGGGCAGACGGGTCAGTTCCACAGGCAACAATTCGCTGCCATTCCAGCGCAGGATGGAAATGTTGTAGAGCCGCACGCCGCAGGCATAGCAGAAGACATACGGGTCCGTGGCGTTCAGCACCACCTCCGGTTGACCGTCGCCGTCCACGTCCCGCACTTCCCCCACACCGGGGCTGCTGTTGAAACCGCTGACGGCAATTGTCAGGGCTGTGCCATCCCAGCGCAGAAGATCGAAACAGCCGCTATGCGCGCCTGTGCCCGAATCGACTGCCAGCCAGACCGAGGACTGGTCCAAGGATACCTGCTGTACCGAATCCTTGTTTATATAGCCGCTGCATTCCAACGCCACCTGGCCCAATTCGATCCAGAGACCATCGGTCTGGGTGAAGATGGCGAGCGCGTGGGTTTTGGGTGGATCGTTGTAGCTGAAACCGGTAGTGAAGGCGGCCCACAGTTCCGGTGTCAAAGGCAAGACTTCCACATTTTCCCACGAGCCGCTATCCGGCTCTGGTGAGATGCCCAGGCTGTCTGCAAAGAGTTGAGACAGATCGGCCACATCGGCGGTTTGGGGTGCTGGGGTGCTGGTGGGTATGGCAGTAGCTATGGCGGCGGTTGTGATCGAGGCTGTGGCCTCCTCTACAGGCACGCTTTGGGAGGCCATCGGGGGGGCTGGTGTAACCGTGCCACAGGCTGTGAGAAATAGGGAAGCTGCACCTATCAAAAGTAGGTGTAGTGAGATTCTAAGTGAGTGAAAAGATTTGGGGTTCATTTTGCCTTCCTATCTGTTTGATAACGGCAACAGTAGTCTACTCCTGCTTAGATGGCGGGTCAAGATTGCAGCATCCGCAATTTTTGATGCTATTTCGTTTGTAGGCCGAAGAAATCGCTTGAAAACTTTGCGCGCTTGCGTAAAATTCAGACCGGCGCTATTCTTTTCCTGTTGCCCCATCTACTCTACCTTCACTGGAGATATTGCAATGCCACAATCTATCCCGACCCCTATCCTCCCTGGCGCGGGAGGACTGTCCAAATTTGTCCTGGCCGCGCCCGATGGCGCACGGGCCGAAATTTACCTGCAAGGCAGCCACATCACCTCCTGGATTCCAGCGGGTGGGACGGAGCAACTTTTCCTCAGTCGCACGGCCTCCTTTGCCCCCGGCGATCCCATCCGGGGCGGTGTGCCGGTCTGCTGGCCCCAGTTCTCCGGCGAAGGGCCGTTGCAACCCCACGGCTTCGCCCGCAATGTGGCCTGGAAACTGGTGGGTGTGCAGGTCAACGCGGACAGTTCAGCCACTGCGACCCTGCGCCTAAGCGACAGCGCGGTCACCCGCGCGCTCTGGCCTCATCCCTTCGCGGCGGAGATGGCGGTCACTGTGGGGGGAAAGCGGCTGCGAATGACCTTTGCCGTCACCAATACGGGCAGCGCCGATTTCACTTTCAGCGGCGCACTGCACACGTACCTGCGTCTGGAAGATGTCCACAATGCAACCGTCGAGGGCTTCGCTGGCGTGCCCTACAAAGACACCTTCACTGACCAGATGGCGACACCCCAGACCGAGCCGCTGACCCGCTTTGGGCCGGACGGAGCGGGCCGGGTCTGCTACGGCGCGCAGAAGGCGATTGTGCGGGAAGCCCGTCGGACGATTACCCTGACCAACGAAAATTTCCCGGATATTGTGCTCTGGAATCCCGGCGTGGAAAAGGCCGCCCGCATCCCCGATCTGGAGCCGGACGGCTATCGCCATATGCTCTGCATCGAAGCCGGGGTGGTGGGGTCGCCTGTGCGCCTGTCGCCGGGTAAATTATGGAAAGGCGGGCAGATTGTCGAGGTGAGTGGATGATGGGGATTATCGGGGGGATACAAAATCGCTGACTGCTATCACCTGCAATGTGGGAACGCGGCTGAAATGGCGGAGATTGGCGGTAAGGATAGGGAGATTGTTTTCCAGGCAGATGGCTGAGATCAGGACATCTTTGATACCGATGTCCTGATTCTGTCGGATCAGTTCTGCGTGTAGTCTGGCTGCCCGTTGCGCTGCCGCATAAGAAAATGGAAGTACAGTCGTGAAGCTCAGGAGAGATTGTTCATCGACTCGCCGGTTGGCGCGTGCCGCGCCGAAGAGCAGTTCGTAGGCTGTGATTGCCGTGACGTAGCAGATGGAGTCCTGCGCAGCTTTTGCCATGGCACTGGCGTTCGGCTCCTGTCCGCGCATAAATCCAATGAAGACGGTCGTGTCTATGCAGATTCGAGAGGTGTCCACTGTGGCCATGCCTCTTCGAGTGATTTGATTGCCTCGGAAAATCCGTCGTCGTCCGCCCAGATTCCGCGCAGATTCAAAAACTTCTCCAAGGGTGTCAACTGGAGCGTATTTCCATTCATAATTGCGCGCACTTCATCTCCCTCCTGCACTTCGAGCATCTGCATCAGCCAGACAGGCAGGGAGATCGTCTCCTCGTCCTGACTTTGAATAATTGTCGCCATTGTACACGCTTTCCTTTCGTCAAATAGCCTCCTCCAACATCCTTGTGACTCCATTCTATTCCGCGGTAACGTCTTTGTCAATGAAAGGAATAATACCTGTGATGATCATCGACACCCATGTCCACGTCTGGGAGATTGACCCGCCCCGCTATCCTGTCGGCCCGACTGCGCCCAACTGGACTTCTCTGCCCGACGAGCCGGGCACTGCCGACGAACTGCTGGCCGAGATGGACGCCCACGGGGTGGACTGGTCCGTGCTGGTGCAGACGAGCTGGTCCACCTGGGACAACGGCTACATCGCCGATTCGGTGGCCCGCTTCCCCAACCGCTTTGTGGGGATGGGGCTGCTGGATCCGTTGGACCCGGAAAACGCCGGGCTGGCTCGCTATTGGGTGACGGAGCGGGGGCTGGCTGGCTTCCGCTTTCATCCGATGTACTATCCGGAACAGAAGATTCTGCTGCGCCCAGAGAACGGCCCGCTCTGGGAGGAACTGGCTGGTCTGGACGCGATTCTCCAGTTTCATCTGCGTGCAGGCCAGGCCGATCAGTTGGCTGCCATCGCAGAGCGCTATCCCCACCTGCGCTTGATTGTGGACCACATGGGCTACCCGGGGGTTTCCGAAAATCTCTCCGCGTCGCTGGCTGCCTTCCAGCCGATTCTGGACCTGGCCGCCCACGACAATATCTGCTTCAAACTCTCCGATGTGAAAGGGCGTTCCCAACAGCCTTTCCCCTTCGCCGATGTCCACCCCTTCATCCGCGCCCTGCTGGACGCCTTCGGTACGGAGCGGACGATCTGGGGCACGGGCTATCCCGGCCACCACCGCACGCGACACAACTGGCTCAGCCTGTCGGATGAACTACGCCTGATCCGGGAGGGGCTGCCCTTCCTCACCCCGGCCCAGTCGGAGCGAATTCTGGGTGGGACTGCCGCGGAGCTTTTCCGGCTGGGGGCAGGCTAAACCGCCAAGGCAGAGGGACAAAAGAGGCACGGATTCTCGCGGAGGAAATGGGTTGATGCAGATGCCTGCTGTCGCCTTGTCGTCCCTTCCTCTTTTCTGCCCTTTGTCTCTTCGTGGCTTTGTGGTTATTATGGGTGGGTATCCAAGATCGATTCAGGAGAAAACCCCCCATGACAAGCCGATCCCTCGCGGCTACACAGCCAAACATCCGTCCTGCGCAAGTTTCGTGGAGCCAACGGAAAGACCTCATCCAAACTGTCTGGAAACTGGCCCTGCCCGTCATTCTGACCAATCTGCTGCAAAGTCTCGTCAATGCCATCGACGTTTTTATGGTAGGGCGATTGGGGCCAATTGCCATCGCCGCGGTGGGGATGGGCAGCGCTATCCGTATGCTGGTGCTGGTGATGCTGATTTCCGTGGCCGCTGGCGCAATGAGTCTGATTGCCCAGGCCAAAGGCGCACGGGACCCGGAGCGGATGAGCTTTGTGACCCGTCAGGCCATCTCGTCCGGGGTATTGATTTCGCTGGTGCTGACAGTGGCTGGTCTGCTCCTGGCCCGCCCGCTGCTGGCGGCTGTCAACAGCGGGGGTGAGCCGGAGGCGGTGGAGTTAGGCGTCTCCTATCTGCGCATTCTTTTTCTGGGAACACCCTTTCTGGTTCTCAATATCGTCTTCAACCGGCTGATGCAGGGCGCGGGGGATACGGTGACACCCCTCATCCTCACCGCTTTTTTGAATGTGCTGAATGTGGGGCTGAACTATCTGCTGATGTTTGGCGCGGGGCCGATCCCCGCGCTGGGGGTGGCCGGCGCGGCCCTGGGCACAGTCATTGCCAGGGCCTTGGGTGTGGCAATCGTCTTTGTCATCATCTATTCGGGCAAGAACGAAGTGCGGATTCGTCCTGGCAGCTACCGTCCAGACTGGCAGATGTTCAAAGATATTTTCTCCATCGGCATCCCGTCCGGTGTGCAGGGCCTCTTTCGCAATGGCTCCCGCCTGCTGGTGCTGGGCATCATCACCTCCACCGAAGTGGGAACCTACGGCGCTGCGGCACTGGCGATTGGATTCCAGGTGGAGGCACTGGTCTTTATGCCAGGGCTGGCGTTGAATGTGGCGGCGACATCTCTGGTGGGTCAATCTCTGGGCAGTTGGCAGACCGACGAGGCCCGGCTGCGTGGCAACACAGCCATTGCAGTGGGGTTGGTGGTGATGATTGTACTGGCCCTGCCCGTCGTTATTTTTGCACCCGCTATCATCCGCATCTTTGATCCCAGCAGCCATCCGGTTCTGCTGGCAACCGGGACCACCTATTTCCGTATCAATACAGTTGTGCTGCCCCTGAGCGCGCTGGCTATGGTCGCCAACGGTGCGCTGCGGGGGGCGGGCGATTCGCTCCCCGGTCTCTACGGCACAATGATCAGCCGGGCGCTGATCGCCATCTCTCTGGCCTGGGTGCTGGCCTTCCCCGTGGGGATGGGGTCGGTGGGGGTCTGGGTGGCTCTGGCTGTGGGGGTAGTGTTGGAATCGATTTATATGATGTGGCGCTGGCGCAGCGACACCTGGCTGAAGGTGGCCCTGGACAAGACTGAAGTCTACCGCACCCATCTGCGCCACCTGCCCGACGCTGCACAGCAGGAATATCTGCGCGAAGTGCGTGCGCCATTGATGGCCCAGGCGGGTACGCGGGAAGTGGTGGACGGCGAGGGCGTTGTCTACGCTTCACCAGAACGGCGTGTACGGGTCGCTTTTGCCGGCCCGGTTTGGCATATAGAAGGTGCAGCATAAGGAGAAAGTTTCGCGGCGGCTGTTATTGAAAAGGGAGCAATTATGTACAACCAGACAACAGGAGGTATTTCGACTATTCGGCGCGGTGTATGGACACTCATCCTGTGTGGACTGGTTGGAATTCTGGCCGGGTCAACCGGAGGGAATCTGCGGGCTGAAGCCAATCGGGCAGAATCTCAACCCCAGAATGCGACTGCCCATTTCGAAGGAGCGTTGACGCCCGCAGCCGAGGACGGAGCCAGCGGTGACATCATTGCCTTTGATGTCACCTACGACGACAGCGACACACCGATTGGCGTCGATTATCAGCTCGCAATCTCCAGTCTGGTGCTCTCCGAAGAGGAGGGGCCGCTCTGTGCAGCGGGTGGACAGTCCTCCTACAGCGGCACGACCACAAATCTCCTCCCCTGGCCGGGGGACAAGAAGATGTACACTTTCGTTGCTGACGAGCGTCCCGACGGTAACTATCCCAGCCAGGTGAGCATTACCGGCCTGCTGGGGCGCTCCCTGTCCACACCCCCCAAATACATCGGCCCTAACCACTCCCAGGGCACAGTCCAGGCCTTCTACGAAGTTCCCCTTGGCGGCTCCTCATTCACAATGCGCTGCATCTGGACCTGGAAAATCTCTAACGGTCCAGGAGGCGTTCTCTCTTTCTCCCATGCAGAGTATACAGCAGGCGAAAATGAAGGCACGGCGACGATTACCGTCGTGCGCCAGGAAGTGCTGGTGGGCACAGTGACTGTGGACTACGCAGCCAGCAACGGCAGTGCCGAAGAGGGCAAAGATTTTACTGCTACCAGCGGTACGCTCTCCTTTGGGCCAGGCGAAACCCAGAAGCAGTTCACTCTGCCTATTCTGCCTGACGAGGAGGTGGAAGGGATAGAAACACTCACACTTACGTTGAGCAATCCGTCCGTTGGGGCCGTTCTCGATGCGCCCAACCCTGCCACACTCAAGATTGACGATACGCCCAACCTGGCCGTCCTTCCCTTCGCTCTGAATACGAGCCAGCTTCTCCAGGAGGGGACGAAATTTCTCTTCGAAAATATTGTGGTGCAGGTATTCAACAACGCCGACGACAATGGCGAGACAGTGCCCCAGGCCACGCTTCAGGTGAAAAGTGGCGACACAGTTGTGCATACTGCCTCCGTCGGTCCTCTTTCGCCCGGCGGCCCGGTCCAGGAAGTCTCCTTTGACTGGGAGGTAACCGATCCGCTGATCGCGGGCGCAGGCAGTGCCCAACTCAATCTGATTGCCACTGTGGACCCCAGCGGAGCCATCCCCGATCGTGACCCAAGTAACAACAGCGCTCAGGCCGGCCTGGCTATCTCTGTCCTGCCGGTTGTGGAGGCGATCGATCCCCAGTACGAATTGCAAGGCAAATTCTTCCTGCGCAATGTGCCTCTTGACAACAAAATCAGCGTCACTGTCAACGACTGGAATGGGGACGCCCAGGGCCAGGGCAACGCGCCCTTCGGCCAGCTCCACTTCAAACTCAACCAGAACGAAACGACAGTGCCGGGACAGATCGGCAAGATGGACCACACCTACAATATGGGGACTGATTTTGCCAACGCGGGCGAGTGCTTTGCCAATACACTCAGCATCTGGGCAGAGGGCGCTCACCCCAGCTTTGTCACCGACCCTGCGCCCCCCTTTGTCACCTCTGCTGTCAATCTGCCCCAGTGGGTGGATTGGGTGAAGGCCAATTTGCAGCAGTATGACCTCACTTTCACGGCCCGCGGCGCTGGCAAACTGGTGGACTACGAATACGGCTTCTCCTTCCCAGAGCCGCCCTTCAGCCCCAACGCCACTGTTCCCGGCAATGTGCCTGTGCTGGGCGGATCGGTCTTTGGCTTTCTGCCGCCTACAGTGGCCGCCATCGACACTTCCACCAGTTCTGCTGGCCCAGGAAGTGTGGAAGCGGAAGGCCAGACCGGCTTCACTTCGCCCGTCTTTACCGGCTCCGCCGAACTGTTTGGCAGCGGCGAGACCCACTTTCGTTGCAAGCAGGGCGTGCCTGTTCTCGACTTCGACAGCACCACTTTTGGCTTTCTCTTCGACCACAAAAATGCTTCCACCGATCTCAAACTGAGCCAGGTGATGCCCACCCTGGCCAGTACCCTGGCCCTGATTCCCTTCTGGGGATCAGAGTTGGCCGCGGGTGTGAATACCAGCAAAGTCGGCGTCGCCTACAATGTGGGTGGCGGTCTGGCTGCCAGCTTCCGGGACAAAGGCGCGGGGGAACTTGAATTCGACACAGCCCGGGGCACCGCAGAGATCGGGCTATCAGCCTCGTCCACACTGAATGTGTTGGACGATCTCTCCCTTTCCATCACAGGGGGTGGCAAGCCCTATGTGACCGCCAAAGTGCCCCGCCCGCCCATCGACTATCTGGAACAGATCGGTATCGAACTGGCCTTTGAGGTCGTCTATCAGATATGGGCATTCCAGGGAACTATCCCCGTAGGGGTGGATTGCAGCCTGCCCGGCGGCTGCGGCCTGACCGGCAGACGGGCGTATCTGCTGGCCGACTCTACCGGCTGGCAACTCCTGCCTGCCACGCCCGGTAGCCCGGACTACGCCCGTTTCCAGTCAGCGCGTGCCGCTACCGCGCACTCGGCAACAGCCAATACCACCGAATCGATTCTCCTTTCCGATGTCTATGCCCAGCCAACGCCTGCCCTGGCCGTGGACAGTAGCGGTAAGCGGTTGCTGGCCTACATTCACGACACACCGGGCGCCCCCCAGGGCCGGGGCACGGATGTGCGCACCCTGCATTGGAACAGTACGGCCTGGGAACCCCCCGTCGCGGTGACCAGCGATGAACAGCCGGAGTACAACCCGGCTTTGGCCTATGATGCGGCTGACAAAGGGGTGCTGCTCTGGGAGCGCTCCAACCTGCCCGGTGGTGTCACCCCTTCGCTGGACATCACCTTTACCCAAAGCCTGGAGATTGTCACAAGCATCTGGAATGGCACTGCCTGGAGTGCGCCCGCACCGTTGACGGCCAACAGTCTGATGGACCGCTCGCCCCAACTGGCCCAGGGCAACGACGGCACACTGATGGCCCTGTGGCAGACCGGCAACGGCGATACGCTAGCAGGCACAGGCACAAATCCTGTCTCGCTCTCCTTTGCGCTGTGGGATGGGAACAACTGGTCTGCGCCTGCTGTAGCCGCGGCCGGTCTGGCGGATCTGCGTCAGGTGCGTCTGGCTGTGCGTTCGGCCAGCGAAGCCGCACTGGTGCTGACCAAAGGCGACGCCACCCCCGGCGGTGATACAGAACTCTTCTACAGCACATTCAACGGCACGGCCTGGAGCGCACTGCAAGCCGTGACCGCCAACAGCGTTAATGACACCAGCCCGGCCCTGGCCTACGGCAGCACTGGTCGTCGCCATCTGCTCTGGCTGGAAGACGGCACTCTGCGCTGGCTGCTGGATAGCTGGACAGTTGGCGACGCTACTGCGCCCATTCCACAGGAAAAGAGCGGCGCAATTGTCGGCCTGGGGTTGGCGGCAGGCCCCAGCGGCGGGCTGGCCCTGACCTGGCAGAGCAATCGGGACGGAGAGCCGGGCATTGCCACGGCATTCTACGATCCTGCGGCCAACAGTTGGGCCGCGCCGGAGATTCTGGTGGGCGATGGCTCGATTGAGGCGACACTGACGCCAGCCTATGCGTCCAACGGCGATCTGCACATTGGCTATCGCAAGACAGCCGCCAGCGCTGTCACGCGCACACTCACGCTGACGACGAGTGAAGTGATTACTGTGCCCAATGTGCTGACCACAGGCGAGAGCGATCTGGCCTATCTGGTCCACACGCCGGGCCGGGACTTGACTTTTGACAGCCTGAGCATAGAGCCGTCCAACCCCGCACCCGGCCAGCCCATAACCCTCACGGCTGTTCTGCGCAATGCGGGCGGTCTGTCAGCGCCGACGCCTCGCGTTCGCTTTCTGGATGGGGCGACAGCCCTCGCCACCCAGGACCTGGCGAGTCTGGACGGGGGCTATACCCGCACAGTGACGGCCCAGGCCGTGCTGGGCGCGGTCACTGGCCCACACTCTCTGGCTGCGGTAGCTGACCCGGACAGCCAGCTTGCCGAGAGCGACGAGGGCAACAACGAAGTCAGCCTCACCACCAGTCTGCCCGATCTGCGTCCTGGCCTGCTAGACACAACCTCTAGCAGCACAATCGTCTCAGTGACAGTTGCCATTGAGAATAGCGGGGCACAGGCCACGTCCACCAGCTTTGTGGTGACGCTGCGCGCAGGCCATCCGCTGACCGGGACTCTTTTGACCGAAAACCATCTGGTAGCCCTGGCCGCGGGCAAGCAAGCGACGACGACGCTCGCTGTGGCGGCCACAGCTCTGTTGCCTACCGATCCGACAGAGCTGTGGGTTGTGGTTGATTGGTTGGGTCAAGTAGCCGAGAGCGACGAGGGTAACAACAGCCGTTCTGTCAGCTTTCTCCCCTTGCCCGATCTGGCTATAACGAGCCAGGACATCGCCACTGGTTCGGGCCAATTACAGATCACAATCCACAACCGGGGGCAGCGTTCGTCTACAGCCGCCTCGGTCTGGATTGGCACAGGCAGCACACCGCCCACAGGGAGCAGCGCCATCCATACGGCCACGCTCCCAGCCATAGCGCCCGGTGTGAGTCACCGCCTGAAGGTGCCGGTTGGGTTGGGTCTCGAACTCTTCGCCATCAGACTCGACGGGGATAATAGCCTGGCCGAGAACGATGAAACGAACAATCTGGCCTTTCGTCGCCTTCATATCACCAAACTGCTCTACCTGCCTGTGCTGGCTCGTTAGGATCGTCCACGGGAGATCGTCTCTGGCAGGCACAAATGTGGAATGGTTGCGTGATTGGTTAGATTCGTGTTAGATCATAGATAGAGTGGCGAGAGTAAGATAGGCACACCTGTCCTTTCATCCCATCTCTGGCTCTCCTGCAAAAAGCCATTCGCATAGCCGCGCTCTACTCCATCCTGCCTGTCACTCTTTACATATCTGTTCCACAGGAGCTTCGCCATGAATAAACTCGGCTTCTATATCCAGAACAGCCAGGGAACCCACGACCACATTTCCAATGTGCAGCCCCCAGTGATTCTTATGCACGCCTGGGATCAGGGCCTGCTGATGGATATTCGTCGTTTCCGCGCCCCGGATGCCTTTGTGGTGGGACGTATGGATTACATCGGCCAGGGCGACAGCAAGAAGCCGGTGGATCAGACGCTCATCAATAGCTGGCTGGACGGGCCAGACCCGGCGGCTCGGGGCCGGGAATTTGCCGAGCACATTCTGGCCGACAACTTCCAGTTGGCAACCCGCAAAGGCGAAAATGGCCGCCTGCTGGTGGACGCCTGGATGAGCCTGAATGAGTGTATTCCTGGTCCTGCCTCCCGCGGCTATAGCAATAGCGAGGCCGAAAAGGCTGAGATCGAGGGGCGTCTGCGAGCCTACGATAAATTTCAGGTGGCCTTCCGCGACAAGCTGATGGAGCAGGGCGTCGAAGCTGTGGCCTTCAATTTTGGCGCGGGCAACTTTGCCTCAGCGGCTCATTACCTGGAATTCTTCCCAGATACATTGGCCTCCTACACGTATTTGGGCTTTCACGAATACGGCTGGCCGGAGATGCGTCCAGACCCGGACGCCGGGGTCTTTTCCAGTGCGGGGAGCTATCGACCGATTGTCCAGGGCATCCGTCAGCAAACCGGGCTGGACTATAAAGCGATCATCACTGAAGCCGGTCTGGCCCGGATGTTTGCCCACAGCCAGGACGGGGCCGGGGATGTGGGCTGGCTCTACCCGGAGGATTCGGTCAGCCAGGACAACTACTGGCGCTCGTTGGAGTGGTTCAACGACTATCTGGTCGAGGACGATTTTGCGGTGGGGGCCTGCCTTTTTCAGGTGGGCGTGGGCGCAGGCTGGCAGACCTTCCGCCACTTCGGGCCGGACGCCCAGGGCAGTCCCATCGGCATTTTGGATCGGGTGCGCCAGTTGCGGGACAAGACGGACCACAAGCCCCAACCGACGGTCGGTGAGCCAGAGACGCCGGTTGAGCCACCGCCGGTCGAGCCGACGCCGGTCGAGGCCCCACCGACTGTGGACCCACCATCCAACGGCGCATCCCATACGGTCTTCCTGCCTGTGATGGGTGGGGGGAGTGCCCAGTCGGGACGCGTTCCTGTACGGGAAAAAGTAGGGTTGGATGCCAATCGACCCATCGATCCGGAGAGCGGTGTGGCTGTGGCCCAGACGGGTGATCCGGGAATCATTGCGGAGACCGGGGCTGGCTGGGTGCGCCTGAATTTTGTGCTGGGCCGTGTCTGGTCCAGCGTGGCCGACGCTGGCTGGCAGGAGCGCTACAGTCAGATCATTGCCGGTTTCCGTGGCCGGGGGCTGAATATCTATGGACTGATCAGCGACGAAGCTATGAACGCTCCTCCCGGCGAACAGTTCCGGGACCCACCGCCTGCTGGCCTGGCCCAGGACGAATGGCTCAACCAGTATGTGGATACTTTTGTCGCCATTGTTCGCCGTTTCCACGCGGATGTGAGTGTCTTTGAAAGCTTCAACGAGCCGGACGATTGGCACGGGGGCCAGCGCAATTGGATACATCCGGGCTGGTATGCGGTGATACTTCAGACGATCTATGACCGGGTCAAGTCCGATCCGAACATCCGTCACGTCACCCTCGTCTCTGGTCCTTTGCAGGGACTGAGCAACAACGATAACGGCGGTGTGCGTTATCTGACCGCGGCCTATCAGGAAGGCAAGCAGCGTTTTGGCTGGGGCAGTCGTGCCCCCTTTCCCTTCGATGGGGTGGGCTATCATCTCTACGCGGCCCAAGACCCAACCAGCACCGACGAGCAGATTCGGACCCAATACAACGAATATCTTTCCGATCTGCGCCGGGTGATTCGGGAGGCGGAGGGGCAGGCCAAACCGATCTACCTCTCCGAATTTGGCTGGTTCAGCAATCACGACAACGAGAGTTTCCAAGAGCGGGCGATGCGGGTTGGTTTGAAAGCCGCGGCAGATGACCCCAATCTGGCCCTGGTCGTCTGGTTCTGCACCCAGGACTTTGGCGAGGATAAGGATCTCAAACATTACGGACTCTATCGCCGAGGCCCCATCAGCCCGGACAATCGCAAGCCGGGCGTCTACCGTTGCTTCCAGCAGATTTTGCGTAGCCCAGGCGATGTTCCTGTGGCTATCCCCGGCGCTGCGGTGACCACACCCGAAGCAGAGGCCGCGCCCGATGCGGAGGCGGCACCCGAAGCGGAGGCTTCTATGCCAGCTATAGTCGCACGTATCCCCTGCATCTACACCAACCAGCAGGCCATCGATGCGGTCTATAATTCGGCTCTCAAACTGGGGCTGGCCGACCCCTGGACGATCTTCGCCAAGGCGGGGCAGGATGTGGCTTTGTTGGCGCAAGACCGGGCTGGCCGCTACGCCGGTCCGCCCCTGGACGAGACGCCCTCGCTGACCGCCAACGAGCGGGCCATCCTGCGCGGGGAACTGTTGGAACAATTGGTCGAGACCGCGCGCTGGAATGGATTGGTGATGGCGACCGATGGCCTTTCCCTGCGGGTGGGGCCGGGCCAAGACCACGACGTGCTGCGCTTCTTGACCCACGAGGAGCGGGTGCAGGTGTTGGACGACAGCAGTAGCTGGCTCTTTGTCGAGGCAGGGGAGACACCGGGCTATTGCAGCGCGGATTGGGTGATGCGCCAGGTTGCGCCGGCGCCGGTGTCGCCAACACCCACTGGCAACGCGGTGGGCCTGCTGCGCACCTGGACCCGCCACGGCCAACTGCTCCGATCCGAAGCAGGACGGCTGGGCATCGAACCGGCAGTGGCAGTGGCGGTGCTCCTGGCCGAGTCCGGCGGGGATGGCTTTGGCCCGGATGGACGGCTCAAAATTCGTTTTGAAAACCACATCTTTTTGCAGCAATGGGGCGCACACAACAAACCGGTCTTTGATCGCTTCTTTGCCTTCAGCCCGCAAGAGTCGTGGAAGGGCCATCAGTGGCGTCCGAGCCAGGGGAGCGAGTGGCAGAACTGTCACCAGAGCCAGGCCCAGGAGTGGCAGGTATTGGACTTCGCCCGCAATTTTGTAGAGGAACCAGCCCTGAAATCCATCAGTATGGGGTCATCTCAGATTATGGGCTTCAACTTTGCGGACCTGGGCTATAGCTCGGCCACAGCAATGTTCGACGACTTCCAGACCGGTGAGGAGGCGCAGATTCGGGCCTTCTTCCGCTTTGTGGAAAGCCAGCATCTGGTCCAATCCCTGCGCCAGAAGGATTACGTGGCCTTTGCCCGGGGTTACAACGGACCGGGCCAGCCCGAATTCTATGCGGGCATTATCCAAGGCTATGTGGACCTCTTCCACCAGGAGATCGGCGGCGCACGGGTCATCGAGCGTGCACCCGGCGAGCGGGGCTTCCCGTCCCCCGTCGATGTGCAATCGCGGTTGCCTGTGCCCGAAGGCGGCGGCAGTCTGGCCCAGAGCGATCCCCAACTCTACTCCTTCTGGCGTCAGCATATACAGAAGGGCTTTGAGAACAACCAGACAATGTTCGAACAGATTCTCAACGGCTTTATGGGACCCTATTGGACGACGGTCTGGATGTACCGCATTCTCTTTGGGGTGGGGGTGCTGGCCTTTGTGGCTGCGATTGTGATGGCCTATGTCAGCCGGGACAACCCGACGACGGCCATCGGCACTGCCGCCGTCTTCGGCGGGCTGAGCATCGCCTCCTTCCTTTCCTATTTCCTCAGCCGTCCGCTCCAAGCCCTGGAAGAGAATCTCCAATTCATCACCTGGCTGGGGATTCTCTACAACTCCTATTGGACCCGGCTCGCCTATCTGTCGGACAACGACAGCGTGCAAGAGGGGCTGGAGGACGTGACCAACGACACTATCGCCGGGATCAAAGAACTGCTGGCTTCCCACGCCGAACGCACGGGCAAGCGGCCCGGCACGGGGTGATTCTTGTAGGTTGGGTGGATGCAAAAGAGAGCAGCCGGAACGTCCCGGCTGCTCTCTTTTGCATCCACCCAACAATTCAGCAATTCAGCCCAGCAACGGCAGCACCCGCTCCCCTAGCAATCGCAGACCCGACTCTGGGGTCAGGCCGTGGGGCGTGCCGAACTCCACCCGGCTGGTTCCCGCGGCGAAGAGGGCAGCGGCCTGCTCTGCCACACTTTCCGGGTTGCCGGCAAAGGCGAAACGGGCCAGCAGTTCGTCGGAGATAAAGCGGGCCGCGGCGTCAAAATCGTAGCGATCCGCGGCAGCCTGCATCCCGGCCAGACGGTCTGGCTCGATGGCGACTGTCGGGTCGAGCGCGGCTACAATCGGTAGATAGAGCGCCACCTCCCGGCGGGCCAGGGCGCGTGCCGCGGCGGCGTCCTCGTCCACCACACAGACAGCACCCACCACCACCCCACATCCTCGCTGCGCCGTCCTGCTGCATGTGCGTGGCTGTCAATCAGCCCCCGCATCCAGGCCGCCGCGTCCGGGTTGGCCGAGCCGCCCACCTTCACTTCGCTGATGAAGGGCAGGCAGGCGCGCAACGTCTTCTCGCCCCAGGTTCCCAACAGAAAAGGAATCTCCGGGTTCTGGATCGTCCAGCGCAGGCTGTCGCCCCCGGCCAGGGGAAAGAGCGAGCCGGCCAGGGGTTCTTTGGAACGGCGCAGTAGATGGCGCACACAGGCAAAGGCTTCGGCCAGGGCCGTGACCGGCGCTTTCGGGTGCAGCCCCACAAAGTCCAGCCAGCCGCCCCGCACCAGTCCCAGATAGGCCCGCCCGTTGCTGGCTTCGTCGATGAGCGCGGCGTTGGATGCCAGATTCATCGGGTGGCAGGTGAAGGGGTTGACCGCAGCCGGGCCGATGCGCACCCGGCTTGTGGCCCGGGCGATTTCCAATAAGGGCAGCCAGGCCGGTTGGTAGAGCATATCGTTGTAGACGGTCACGCCGTCAAAACCGTAGGCCTCAGCTTGGGCAGCCAGTGGACCGTAGGCGGCCAGGGGTTTGTCGGTCTGGAAGGCGATGGACAGTTGGTGGGATGACACGGGTTGTCTCCGGTGGAGGGTGAGAGTGACAGTTGGAGTTGTACATCAAATCCGGGCAGATGGCAAACGAGTTGGGCGTCAAATAGAATTGCCAATCGTCCGCAGGCCGGTTAGAATATCTGTTCGATATTTCTCTCGTTGGCAGAAAGAGGTGACCGGAATGAGTGCTGACAATGCATCAGAAGATGAATCTGTAGGTGTGCTTTCCGAAGGTGCGTCTTTTGATGGCGCACCCGCTGAACAGCTTTCCACCAATCGTCGGGTCTTCAATTTGGCCTGGCCCGTGATTGGGGAGAATTTTCTGCAAACGATGCTGGGCATTGTGGACACATTTTTGGTGGCTCGCCTGGGCGCGGCGTCTATTGCCGGTGTGGGCACTTCCTTGCAGGTGATGTTTTTTGTGATCGCTGCACTCAGCGCCCTGTCTGTGGGCAGTTCTGTGCTGGTGGCCCAGGCTGTGGGCGCGCACAAATTCCAGCGGGCTTCTGATCTGGCCCGCCAATCGATTGTGTGGAGCGTCTGTTTTTCTGTGCCTCTGGCCCTGCTCGGTTTCTTTCTGGCCGACCCCATTCTCTCCGTCTTTGGGCTGGAAGCAGATGTGGCCGCGATTGCCAGTGAATATCTGAAAGTGACGATGGGCACTGTCGTTGTGCTGGTGGTGCTTTTTATTGGCGGTGGCGTTCTGCGCGGCGCAGGGGATTCCCGCACGCCGATGCAGGTGACAGCGTTGGCGAACGTCATCAATATCTTCCTGACCTATGGGCTGATCTTTGGCGCGTGGGGGCTGCCCGAACTGGGCGCGGTGGGCAGCGCCTGGGCTACTTTTCTTTCCCGTCTGCTCGCTGTGGTCCTTCTGTTGTGGGCGATGAGCAGGGGGCGCAGTGGGATAACACTGAATTGGCGGGCCGACTGGTTCCCCCGGATTCCTGTGGCCCGCTCCGTCCTGCAAATCGGCATTCCTGCCGCGTTGGAGCAGGTGTTGATGTCCGCCGCCTTTACTGTGCTGACAATTGTGGTGGCGAGCCTGGGCACAGCCGCGTTGGCCGCGCATCGTATCGCGTTCAATGCGCTTTCCCTCTCCTTTCTGCCCGGCTTTGGTTTTAGCATCGCGGCCACCGCACTGGTGGGCCAATCCGTGGGTGCGCGTCGACTGGACCAGGGCAGCGAGGCCGCCCACACCGCCGCGCGCTGGGGTGCAATCTGGATGGGCAGTATGGCGGTCGTATTCTTCCTTCTGGCCACACCCATTATGCGGGCCTTTACGGATGAGGCCGAAGTGATCCGCCAAGGCGCGGCCAGCCTGCGGATATTGGCCTTTTCTCAGCCTTTCTGGGCGCTGCTCTTTGTCTATGCGGGCAGTCTGCGTGGGCTGGGCAACACAAGTTTCCCTTTGCGTACCAATACTGTGGGCATTTGGAGCACAGTTCTACTCGGCTGGCTGACCATTGCCTTTTGGAATGGCGGTCTCCCCGAAGTCTGGACTGCCTTTATCCTCACCTCGCCGGTGATGGCGTTTATCCTTTTCCGTCGTTTCCGCCAGGAGATTCGTAACGCACCCGCGCCCCAGCCTGTAGCCGGAGATTGAAGGAGCAGCCGATGACACAACCCACTCCCCGCTATCCTATCCCCGCCGCCCGCCACCGGGTGGAGGAGGAGATTCTGCGCAGCCGCTTCATCACAACTCTGGCCTACGCGCCGACGCTGGAGGAAGCCCGTGCCTTCATCGACGAAATGCGGGCCGAGTTTGGCGACGCCAGCCACAACTGCTGGGCGTATGTGGTAGGGTTGCCTGGCTCATCTGCCCAAAATGGGATGAGCGACGACGGCGAACCCCACGGAACAGCAGGCCAGCCGATGCTGCGGGTTCTGCTGCACAGCGGCGTGGGGGATATTGTGGCGGTTGTCACCCGCTATTTCGGCGGGACACTGATGGGCAAAGGCGGCCTGGTGCGGGCTTACAGTGGGGGTGTGCAGTACGCGTTGGAGAGTCTGCCCACAGCCGAAAAGGTGGAGAAGAGCCAACTGACCGTCCTCTTTGACTACAGCGCCATCACCGCCGTACAGCGGATGCTGCCCGACTACGAGACGGAAGTGCTGGAAGAGAGCTATGGCGTGGATGTCAGCTACCGGTTGCAGATGCCAGTAGAGCAGGTGGCGCGCTTCCGAGCTGATATTGCCGATCTGACGAATGGACAGGCGGTTGTGGAAGAGGAGGAGGAGGAATAGCGAATGGTGAATAGTGAATTATGAATTGTGAATGGGTAGTCGTATCGCTTCAATCGACTCGACTACCACATCGGCCTGGGTCTCCAAATCTTCTCGGCTGGCTGGGCCGGTGAGAACCCCCACGCATAGCCCCACCCCCGCGGCCCGTCCCATCCCCATATCTGTCAGAGAATCCCCCACCATCACCGCCCGCTCTACGCCCACGCCGAAATGGGCACAGGCCGCCCAGATGGCTTCGGGTGCTGGCTTCTTGGGATAGGCGTCGTCGCTGGCAATGACCAGCCCCACCCGCTCCCCAACCCCCAGAACGTCCAGTGTAAAGAGAGTCTGGGCGCGCTCGTCGCTGGTGATGACTGCGACTCCAACGCCCGCGGCTGCCAGCGAATCAAAGAGCGCGGGCAGGTCGGTAGGGGCGGTGAGGAGTGCCGGGTCCAGTGGTGCATCCATTGCGGCCAGGAATGTGTGGGCCGCCAGGGCTGTGGCCGCGTCCCAACTGAGGGGGGGCTGGGCGTGGTGGTAGAGGACTGTGGCAACGATTGTGCCGACTATCGAATTGGCTGCCGTGGCAAAGGGGCCGTGGGTGGAAAAGCGGCTGTGGAGCGGATCGTAGCCCAGGCTGGCGTGAAGTTCAGCGGCCACTAGCACCGGGTTTTCTACCTGCTCCGCCACCGCATGGACAGCGGCCAAGTAGATGCTCTGCCAGATTGGCTCGAAGTGGATAAGGGTTCCATCTTTGTCGAAGATGACCAGACCGGCGTCGAAGGTGGTAGAACCGAAAGAGAGGGAGGCCATAGGGGTCTCGATGGGAAGTAGACGGCGGACGGCAGACGACAGACCGCGGAAATCGTCGCGGTCCCCGGTCTGTCGTCCGTCGTCGGTGGTCGGCAGTTACTTCAGAAAGAGCAATCCAATCCCGTTGGGGCCGGTGTGGACGGCGATGGCCGCGCTGGCGGGTTCCAGCAGCACATCGCCGCCCTCCACCACATAGGCGCGCAGTTCGTCAATCATCCCCTTTGCAATCTCCTTTGCCTCGCCGCTGGTGTAGATCATCCCCAGCCCGCGCACGGGGGCAGCATCGGCCAGCGTATCTTTCAGCCAGGCCAATCCCTTGCGGTGGCTGCGGGTGCGGGCCGCTACATCGGCTGCGTTGTGGGAGACGCGCAAAATGGGTTTGATGTTGAGAACGTTGGCGATCAGCTCCCCCACCCGGCCAATCCGCCCGCCTCGGCGTATAAATTCCAGGGTGTCGAGCAGGGCATAGGCCTCCAGATTGTCGGTGTCGGCGCGCAGGGATTCGGCGATCTCGGCCAGTGTTCCCCCGGCCTCTACCCGACGCGCGGCTTCCAGCACCAGCAGTCCCAGGGCCAGGGATGTGGTCCCGCTGTCCACCAACTCCACTTCCAGTTCGTAGTCCTGGGCGGCCAGACGTGCGCCGTTGAATGTGCCGCTCAGCCCGCTGCCCACAAAAAGGCCCAATACCTGAGACTGGCCTCGGCGCTGGATTTCCTCAAAGGCCGCCGCGTAGTCCTCACCCGAGGGCAAGGATGTGGCCGGTGTGCTGTTGCTGGTGAACATCTGGTGGAAGAGTTCCTCTGCTGTCAGGTCTACGCCTTCCCGATAGACGCTCTCTCCGATCCGCACCTGGCAGGGGATGACAATCAGTTGGTAGCGTTCGACCAACTCGGCGGGCAGAGTACAGGTACTGTCGGTGATGATGGCAATCTGGTTCATTATCAGTTCTTTCGTGTCGATTCAAATGAGTTTATTCAATCGAGAAGATGAAACTGTAGTGGGGCTGTCCGCCGGGGTGGCATTCAAAATCCATGTCGGGGTAGCCATCTTCCAGTTCCGCGCGCAGTGCCTCGGCACTCTCTTCGTCCTGCCCTTCGCCAAAATAGATGGCGGCAAATTCGTATTGGGTCAGATCGATGCTGGCGAGAATCTGCTGCGTGACCGCCGATTCGGACTGACCAGCTGCTGTCAACTGGCCGTCCAGCAGACCAATCACATCCCCTTCCCGGATGTCGATCCCATTGATGTTGGTCGTGCGTACCGCCACAGTCAATTCGAGGGTAATCACATGATGGATGGCTTCTGCCATCACCGCCGCGTTGGCTGCGGCGTCCTTGCTGTAGTCAAAGGCCATCAGCGCGGCCAGCCCCTGGGGAGCCGTGCGGCTGGGGATGACAAAGACCGCCCGGTCGGCCAACTCTGCCGCCTGTTGTGCGGCCATCAGGATATTCTTGTTGTTGGGAAGCAGGATGATCCCTTCTGCCTGGACCGCAGCAATTGTCTGCAAGAAATCCTCGGTGCTGGGGTTCATAGATTGGCCGCCGGTGACCACCGCGCTGACGCCTAAATCTCGGAAGGCCTGGGCCAATCCTTCGCCCGCTGCCACAGCCACCAGACCGACGCCGGTTACGCTTTCGGTAGTCATTGCCGCTTGAATGGTAGGGACTGCGTCGGTGTGCTGGGCAAAGAAATCGGCAAATTGCAGGTCGAGATTCTCGACCACCACATCGTCCAACATACCCAGCCCCGCGCCGTAGTCCAGGGCCGGGCCAGGGGTGAGGGCGTGAACGTGAATTTTGACCAGCGTTTCGTCGCCCACCACCAGTGGGCAATCGCCCAGCCCGTCGATAAAATGCCGGATGGCAGGCACATCCAGCCCTTCGCCTCGGATCAGATATTGGATGTCGTAGCCGTAGCGTTCGCCATCCAGAGTAGGGGGCGGCGCGTCCAGGTGGACCTGCATCTCCGGGCCAAAACCGACCGCTGCCGGGGCTGTTTCGGTTGTCATGTCGTCATCGGCTGTCTCGCCCCGTAACTGGCGCATCATCCCTTCCAGGATCGTCACCAGTCCCTGGCCGCCGCTATCCACCACACCGGCCTCCTTCAAAATAGGCAGCATATCTGGTGTGCGCAGCAATGCACTGTGCGCGGATTGGGTGGCCCGCCGGAACTGCTCGCGGATATCTTTGGTTTCGTTGGCTGCTTCTTCTGCGCCCTCTGCCATGGCCCGGGCCACAGTCAGAATCGTACCCTCGACCGGTTTCATCACCGCCCGATAGGCACTTTCGCTGGCCTGGCGCAGGGCATGGGCTACATCGGCCGCGGTATAGACTTCCTTGTCCTGGCCCGATCGGGCAAAGCCCCGCAAGATTTGGGAGAGGATCACACCGGAGTTGCCCCGTGCGCCCATCAACGCGCCTTTGGCGAAGCGATCCGCCATCTCTGCCGCGCTGTGGGTTGTAAAGTTCGCTACTTCTTTCATGGCACTGCGCATAGTCAACAGCATATTTGTACCTGTGTCGCCGTCGGGCACAGGAAAAACATTGAGCGCGTTGATGGTGGGCGCGTGACGTTCCAGCCAGTGGGCCGCGGCGCGGAAAAGCTCTTTCATCTGTGCGCCGTCGAGCTGGTCGAGCGACCCTGTGGACCCGGGCGTTGTTTCTGCCTGGGTGATTCCGGTCGTTTCCTGAATCTGGGGCTGGGATGTAATGGTGGCGTCGAGTTCGGCGCCCATTTCACTCTCAACGGGTGGTCGGTCCATGCAAAATGCTCCTGCAGATAGGCAGTTGTTGTGGGGTCTCTATCCGGTTTGTATCTACTCTACACGAAAGCGGGCGGGTTGACAAGCGGCCCCAAAAACAAAAAGCAGCCGCTCGTGTAGTGGAGAGCGGCTGCTTTTGTTTGAAAGAGAAGTGATCGGGAAATTCGGTCTGCTTAAATCACTCGGCTGGGGGCTGTCTGCCAATGGACTTGCTGGATAGCGGGCGGCTCAGAAGCGATGGCATCTGTCTCTGCCATTGCCGAGAGAATTTCAATAATCTCATCCTGGGTCAAATCTGCTACCCCCTGTTTTTGCCGTGTAGCCAGCATGACATTGAGAGATGCGACGAGGTGGGGTTTTGTTGCTAGCCGAGCCATGAGTTTCCCTTTCTAAAGCCAAGTTACTTTGAAAAACCGGTGTGTGACTTCGTCTGCCAGAAATTCGGTTTTTCTCTTTTACCTGGCTATATTTAGACGATGTACCTTCGTGCGTTATTATCGTCTATTTTTGAAAGGAGGTTTATAGCCTATGATGGCTAGGCAAAAAAAATGATTACTTTTTTTTGGGAGTCTGGGGTACTACCGGGCGGAGCGACGGACCGGTTTCGCTGCGGTTACGGGGTTGTCTCGAGGACATTTTTGAGAAAATCCTGACCCGCGATAATGCGCAGATCGACTGTATTGCTGAGAATCAATCCGTTGAGTGTGGGCAGATTGTTCTGTAGTTCCAGTTCACTCCCCATGCGTTCAACCAGCAGTGGGTCGGTATTATAGTTGACGAGCAGCGTGCGCCGGTAGTCGCTGCGGTCGGCGTCGCCAATCGAGACCACCTGCCAGCCACGCTCCTGCAACAGGTCCCGGATGCGGGCCGCGACGCCGGGATAGCCAGTGCCATTCAACACCTCGATGCGGGTGGTGGCTGGCTCCGAAACCAGCTGATTCTCTGCCGGGTTCAGGTCCGCGGCCTGGGAAGCGATGGTCGAGAGCAGTTCATCCCCGGTAGCGACTGTCACCCGTTCGTCCACACCCTCGGGCGGAGCCTCAAAGAAGCTGGTCAGGGCCGGGCGGATGAGGGAACGGTCGGGCAGAAGTATCCACGCGCCGAAGTCGCTGTAGCTCTCGGTGCCATAACGGTCATCCAAGACCAGGCGACGCACCTCCCGGAAGGAGTTCTGGCGTACATACTGGGCGATTTCCACAACCGCGGTCAAGGACATATCCGTGTTCACGCTGTCGCGCATAGTAGCGCTGAGTTGGGGCAGTTTGGCCACCAGGGTAGGAATCATATCCGCCTGGGTTACTTTGTCGATAACCGCCTGGATCACCTGCTGCTGGCGACCTGCCCGGCCATAATCGTTGTCCACATTGCGGGTGCGTACATATTTCAGGGCTGTTTCGCCGTCCAGATGCTGTTGCCCCGCGGCCAGGTGGAATATCTCGGTTCCGAAGTCGGCTGTGGGGTATTGCTCGTCGTGGATGGTTTCGGGGACAAAAACGTCGATGCCACCGATTAGATCGACAAAACGGACAAAACCATTGAAGTTCACCTGCAGATAGTGCTCAACCGGGCGACCCACAAAGCTGCTGACCGTATCCTTGGCCAGTTGGGTTCCACCGCCAGGGTAGCCCCGCTTTTCGCCGATCTCATAGGCTGTGTTGATTTTGGTCGTGATGTCATAGCCGGGAATGGGAACCCAGAGGTCTCTGGGCAGGGAGATCATCCCTGCGGTGCGATGTTCCAGGTCCAGGGTCAGGAGGAGCATTGTGTCTGTGCGGGGCGGCTCTGTGTCGTTGGCTCGCTCGTCTGTGCCCAGCAGCAGGATGGAGATTTGATTCTCGGGCATGGGGACCGCTGCTTCAGCTTGAGCCTCTTCCCCGGGCGTGCTGGGCAGGGCCTCACCCGACGGGGAGAGGATTACATCCGCAGTGGTGGTTGCGGAGTTTTGTTCTGCCTGAATGGTGGGTGCAACCGCAAAGCTGCTGCGGGTCCATTCGTAGAGTAGGTTGCCTACCACCAATGCCAGTGTAAGAATAACCACCGAATAGAAAGAAGCCAAAAGCACAGCCATCAGTCGTTTTTTAGGGCTGACTGTGCTGTGCTTTTCCACTGCGTTTTCGTTTCGGTCTGGTCGCGTTTGTTGTGCCATAGGGGTCGATTATAGCATAAGCAGGCGATCTCTGCACAACCAATCGGTTGTCTCTCAATCAATAAGTGGCTGCAAAAATGTGCCGCGCTCTGATCGAACACCCGCTGGAAAACGGATCATCGACAGAATGCCGGGCAAGCGTAGGCGAATCGTCGCCTTGTGCAGGGTGATTTGAGATGTGTAGAGCCGCCTATGCCAACACCTCCTGAATGCTCTATCAGCCAGGCAATAGCAACCGTCACTAATTGGGCAGGGGCTGTGCGTAGAGCGACGTTTGGGTCAGGATAAAGAGCGTGCCGCTTACCTCGTCCAGATATAGCCCGCGCAGACCCCGCAGCGCGTCGCTCTCTGCGGCCTGCAACTGTTCGATGTAATTCCCCTGCTTGTCGAAGACAAGGATGCGGTCCTGGCTGCCATCGGCCAGGTAGATGCGGCCATCTGACGCACTGCTCAGGGCCATATCCGCCAGACGGCCTGTCAGCCCCGCGCTGTTGTCCAGGCTGAAAGGAAGCTGCCGCCCCCCGCTGTAGCGCAGAAGCGTATTGTTTTCCAATAGCAGCCAGATGTCGCTGTCGATTCCCATGGCAACTGTCCCGGCAAGATTGGCCTGTATCTGGGGATCAAACCACTCGTCCGGCGGTTCGTCGTAGCCCAAGCCCGCGGGGGAATAGCGCAAAATCTGGTTGCGCTGTTCGTCTACCAGATAGAGACGACCGTTGTAGGTATCCAATTGGCTGATGCTCTGCAACTGGCCTGCGTCGGCCAGACGGACAACAGTTGCCTCATCCACCCGGTTGTAGCGGAATACATTGTTGTTGCGGTCCAGAATCATCAGACTGGCTTTGTCGGCAAAACCAGGAATACGGGGCTGCCAGGCAATGTCCACCAGCCGTCCAACTGTCACCCCTTCTACCACATCCCCTTCTTGCAATACAGGGCCGCTGCGTTCTTCCACAAAGACCCGTTCGGGATCTGTGCGGAAGTACTCCACCACCTGCCGCCCGATGTCCAGGACATAGACGTCCTGATCAAAGACGACTACCCGGTGGGGCGATCCGTCCGTGGGGAATTCGGCCAGGGGGAAGTCGAGTGAATAGAGCAAGCGCACGTTCATCAGCTTTTGCAGTTCTGTGCTGATGCGCTGGGAAAGGTCCCGGCCCCGATCGTTCAGGCCGATCAGATTGGTGGCTTCGTTCAGATAGCGTTGGGCATCGTTGAGCGCTGAGCGGGCCGCGGCCTTATCGTTCAGATTCAGGGCCTGCTCTGCCTTGGCAAGCTGGGCTTCGGCCTGATCCACCAGCTTCAATCCTTCTGCCTGGCTCACCGCGCCTTCCCGCAGGTTGAGAATACCGACTGTGGCAAAAGCCAGCACCGGAATCAGAACGGCCAGCAGAATGAAGAGTCTGGCCCGGCTGCCCCGTGTGGGCGGCGGCGGCTGATAGGCGGGCGCGGGCGGGCGGGTCTCTTGGGCGATCGCTGGGGCTGGCTGCGACGTACTGCCCACCCAGGCTTCGGCTGGGCCGGTCTGGGTTCCCCGTTCGGGCAGAATTTTGCCCACAAAATCTTTGGTCCAGTCGGCTGTGCTTGTCCACGCAGCGGAAACCCGTTGCCCAATCACTGCGGGCGAAATTCTCTTTATCGGGGCTTCCGATGGGACAGTCATCCGCCGCTGGGAGACAGGTTGGGAGATGGGCTGCGCAATGGGCTGGGGCTGGGCTGGCGCTGGCTGGCGCAGATCGGCAGACGGTTCAGCAGGCACTCCGGCAGCCGGGGCAGAGGGCCGAGGGATGGGTTGGGTGGGTGGCCGCACAGGCGGCGCGTCTTCGCTGGCCGGTGGCAGGCTGTGGGTCAGCGGGGGCGCGCTGACCGGCGGCGGTGCGCTGACCGATGTGGGCAACCCACTGGGAAAACTGGTCGCCCCAGGATTGGTTGGCTGACGCCTGGGCTGAAAGACGACGAAAAGCCCCGGAATCTGGGCCTGGTTGCTCTGCTGGCGCAGATAATCGACTACATCAAAGCGGTTGGTGCGGGTTGTATTGGCCACCGCGCCGCCCAGGGTTTTGACATTGGCGACCAAAATCCAGTCGCTTTCGCCCAGAAAAAGAACGTCGCCCTCTTCCATCTGGTGTCGATAGACGATTACCTGGGGCGGAGTGCTGCCGCCGATGGGGTTGGTAAAGTGGCTAGGGTCGGGGGGGAACTGGTCCAGACGGCCCGCGGTTGCCAAAAGGGCCAGACCCGGTCCGGCTGAGGCCATCACCAAATGGTTCTGCACCACTGCCGCGCAGAGAACCCCCGCGCGCAGTTCCGTGGCCGGGCTGCGTCGGTTGAGTGCGGCCAGCAATGTGTGAGCCGCCAGGATCGCCTGCTCCAGAATCGAACTGACCGGGCCGCCCGCGCTGTAGTAGGTCTGTTCCAGAATCGACTGTATATCGTCCATCGCCTGCTCTCTGCCCGGACTTTCGCCCATCAATTCCACAAGGGCATAGAGTTTGCCCCGCTGGGCCTGGGGTTCGGCTGGCGCTGGCTCCACAACCCGAATTCCCGGCGCGCGGCTGTGGTCGTCGTCCAGAAAAGGGGCCAGAAAGCTATCAAATTGAAGGGCGTTGCTATCGCTCATAGGTGTTTTCTGATCTGAAAGCGGAACGCAGATGACGCTGCAAAAAATGATTGACGCAGATAAAGTCAGCGCAGGTCAATTCTTTCTGCGCAAATCTGCGTCCTGCTTTTATCTTTGCCAATGCCATCCACATATCGCCTGTTCTTATAGCCCGTAGAGTTCGCCATATTTGCCGGTCAGATAGGCCATATAGGGTTCGATGGTCAGGGGGCCGCCGGTGGCTCGTTCTACCAGTTCGCTGGCGGTGAATTTCGTGCCGTGACGGTAGATGTTCTCGGTCAGCCAGCCGCGCAGAGTATCGAAAGAACCGACCCGAATCTGATCGGGAATCTCTGGGTGGGCTGATTGGGCCGCGGCAAAAAACTGGGCGCTCATCACATTGCCCAGGGTGTAGCCCTGGAAACCACCGCCGATCAGACCGTCGAACCAGTGGACATCCTGCAACACCCCATCCCGATCGTCCGGGGGCGTCAGTCCTAAATCTGATTCCATCCGGGCGTTCCAGGCCGCGGGCAGGTCGGCCACGGCCAACTCGCCGTTGAGCAGGGCGCGCTCCAGATCGAAGCGCAACATCACGTGCAGATTGTAGGTGACTTCGTCGGCCTCCACCCGGATCAGCGACGGCTCCACCCGGTTGATGGCCCGGTAGAAAGTCTCCAAAGATACGTCGCTCAGTTGATCGGGGAAGGTCGCTTGCAGGGCCGGGAAAAAGTGTATCCAGAAGTTGCGGCTGCGGCCCACCAGATTCTCCCACAGCCGGGACTGGCTCTCGTGGACACCCGCGGACGTGCCGGAGGCCAAGGGCGTGGCTTCCAGAGCCTGGTCCACTCCCTGCTCGTACATCGCGTGCCCAGCCTCGTGGACCGAGCCGAGCAGCCCTTCGCTCAGATACTTTTCGTCCAGCCGGGTGGTGATGCGTACGTCGTTGACGGAAAATTTGGTGGCAAAGGGGTGGAATGTCTTGTCCTGGCGGCCCCGGTTGAAGTCGTAGCCCAGTTGGCGGATTACCTCCTCGCCAAAGGCAATCTGGGCCGCTTCGGGATAGCCCCGGCGCAGCACTTCGTCGTTGGCCAGGGGTTGCTCCCCAATCGCCCGCACCAGTGGGACTAACTCTTCCCGCAACTGTTCAAAGAGCAGACCGACAGTGGCCGCGTTCATCCCGTAATCGGAATTGTCGATAAAGGGATCGATCGGCTCGGCGTGGCCGGGAAAATAGTCGGCATAGCGCAGGCTCAGTTCCAGTGTCTTTTCGAGCAGGGGGCGGATTGCTGCAAAGTCGCTGGCCGCGCGTGCGGTTGTCCAGGCGTTGAAGGCAATCGAGCCGTGGTTGACGATTTCGGAGACAAAGCTGGCGGGAACCTGTGTGGCCTGGGTATACTGGCGCTGGGTCACCCGCAGCAGACTGGCCTCGTCAGAATCATAGGCCCAGCCAGCCCCGGCCCGTTGAAGTTCTTCCAGCAGATAGCCAATCTTTTCGTCGGTGAACTTTTCGTGGGCCAGTCGTTGCAGGGTTGCCATCTGGCGTCCGCGGGCTTCCGCTCCGCCAGGAGGCATGTGGGTTTGCTGGTCCCAGGCCAGCAGCGCGGCTGCCGAGGACAGGTCGTCCACTTCGCTCAAGCGTCGTTTGAGTTCAATGAGTTTATCCTGCATAGGGTCTTCTCACCGCTGGAATGGATGGGGCCGGAACAATTTTGATAATCCATTGTACACCGGAGGCCGCGGCCAGACAAACGGGGGGTGAAAAATCGGTGCATCCGATAAAAATCGGTGTATCCCTTTATCGTCCAAGCTGAAGTAGCTGATCTGCTGCCACATCCGTGTAGACGCGTTGGGTGCCGTCGGGCCAGAGGATTGTGAGATGGGGTATTGTGTCGTAGCCACCCAGCCCGAAATGCAGACGGGACTCTTCGGTGGCGAGATAGCTGCTGCCTGCGTGGAGTTCCCGGCGTAGGATGCGGCCATCGGGCAGTTCGACAGTGGCGACAGTGCCGGGGGTGGGCGGATCGGGCGCCACTTGCAGCCAGCCGCCCGGATCGCCTTTGTTTTCCAGCAGCACAACCGGCCCGCCAATCTGAGAGAGCGCGATGTCCAGATCCCCGTCGTTGTCGAAGTCCGCCAGGGCGCTGCCCCGGCCCAGAAAGCGCTGATCCTTCAGTTCCACCGGCCCGGTCCAGTCAAAGAAAGCCCCGGGCTGGGCGTTGGACCCGTCCAGATTGACCGTGCGGTTGCGGTAGTAGCGGGGTGGTTCTGGGTCCGTCTCCAGATTTGACACAGGAACCCGGCCATTGACGATCAGAATGTCCGTGTCCGTGTCCTGATCGAAGTCGGCCAGATGAACGCCCCAGCCGGTCAGCCCGCTGCCCAGACCGGCCACGCCGATGCGAAAGGTGCTGTATTGGAAAGCCAGGGGTTCTATCTCCCCACTTTCGTTGCGATAGAGCGCGTTGAGTTCCCGCTCCCAGTTGGTGATGAGCAGATCCCCCCAGCCGTCGCCGTCGTAGTCGCCCCCGGCCACGCCCATCCCGCTGCCGCTATCGCCCACCTGCGCGGTCTCCGTCACATCCACCAGACGAAAGCCGAGACCGGTCGGATCGTCGGGGAAAGGCTCGTTGGCGTGTAGCCGGTTGGGGTGGCCGTCGTTGGCGATGTAAAGGTCCAAATCCCCGTCCTGGTCCAGATCGCTGAAGAGTGCGCCCAGCCCCCGCTCGGCCCGGTGCAGACCCGCCTGGGCAGTCACTTCCCGGAAGGTGGCCCGGCCATCGGGACCGATGCCTTCGTTCAGGTAGAGCCGGTCGGGCAGGCCGTAGTAGTCCTGGGGAAAGGCCCCGGCGGGTTTGGGGATTTTGTGTTTCAGGTCGATGTAGGCGGCCACAAAGAGATCGGGCAGGCCGTCGCCGTTGATATCGCCGGCCACTGCGGCGCTGTTCCATTCCGGCGCGGCCAGCCCAGCCGCGGCCCCACCTTCGCTGAATGTGCCATCGCCGTTGTTCCAGAGCAGGGCGTTGGTTCCGGCAGCGGTGAGGTAGAGATCGGTCCAGCCGTCGTTGTTCAGGTCCGCGGCCAGACAGCCGTTCCCAGCCAGAGACAAATCTGTGCCGCTCTCTGCGCTCACATCCGTAAAATGGCCGCCGTCGTTGCGGTAGAGGGCGTTCGTGGGCAGGCCACCCTCGGCCTGCCACTGGGCCTGCTCGTCCACAGCATAGCTATTCACCAAATAGAGGTCAGTCCAGCCGTCGTTGTCGTAGTCCAACCAGCAGAGGCCGCCCCCCATCGCCGCCACCGGGTCCGGGCTGACATCCCACCGAAACGCGCCGTGGCGAAAGTCCAGGCCAACTTCCCCGGCCACATCGCTAAAACGAATGTCGCCACTGGCCCCGGCTGGATTGTACGGGGTCGGGTCTGTGCCCGCGGCTGGCTGTGGGCTGGCGAGGCGGGGGACGCCCGCTTTTTCCTGCGGCAGTTGCTCTTCCGGCAGGGTGTCCAGGGGCAGACCGCTGGGAACGCTCTCTGGCACGAGCCAGGCCAGGTCTGTGGCCGCGGGGTCGGTGAGGGCGGCCAGAAACGCGCTCAAATCGGCGATGTCAGTTTCGTCCAGGGGCAGGCCATCGGCCAGCGCGGGCGCGACCGTCGGCCACTGGGCGTCGGGCTGAAAGGGGCGCAGACTGCTGTAGAGAGCGGGTGGAATGGCGTTGGCGCTGGGGTCGAAGGTGGCCGCGCTGTTCCAAATGTCGGCGTGGTGGCGAATGGCGGCTTCCAGTGTGGGCGCGACGCCGCTGTGAAAATAGGGTGCGGTGAGGGTGACGTTGCGCAGGCTGGGGGTGCGAAAGCTGTAGCGGTCCCGGCTGTCGAAGGTGAAGGCCGAACGGCCCCAATCCTCCCGGAGGGTGTAGCCGTGGCCTTTGCCGGGGCCAAGCTGGGGCACGAGCAGGTTGTGAAAATCGTCATCGGTGAAGAGATCGCCCGAATGACACTGGGCACAGTTCATGCCCTCTTTGGCCGCGCCGAAAAAGAGGAGCGCGCCCTGCTTCTGCTGGGGTGTGAGAGCGGTTGTGTCTCCGTCCAGATAGCGATCCCAGGGAGCGTCGGTGTAGATCAGGCGGCGCTCGAACGCGGCGATGGCAGCAGCGATGCGATCCGGGGTGACGGCACTGTCGTTGCCGGTTCTGCCAAAGATGGCGGCAAATTGGTCCTGATAGGCGGGGATCGCCTCGATGCGGGCCGTCAGAATGCGGCGGATTTCGCCAGCGGCCAGGCCGCCCAGGGTGGCCCCGGCCATTTCGTGCAGGCTGGCAACGGGAAAGAGGGCCTGCGCGGCCAGGAAATCGGTCATGCCCAGCCGATTTACTTCTTTTTCCAGGGTGCGCACGGGGGTGTCGGCGTAGGCGTCCACCCGTCCATCCCAAAACTGGCGGGGGAGGAGCGCGCTGTTGAGGATTGTGGGCGAGTTGCGGGGCACAAACTGGCCGCTGAAGGGGTTGTCCACCCGTGTCAGACCGCTGGTCGCGTCGGTCTCTCCCGCCAGGCGGCGCACCTGGCTGGCCTCTGCGCCCAACTCAATCTCTTCCACAAAATCCCGCTGGGGGCCAAGCCCCGCGCCGCCGGTGCCGATGGGCAGTACCCGGCCATCGGCCAGGGCAAAGGCCGGGTGATGGCAGGTCGCGCAGGAAATATTGCCATCGCCAGAGAGGACGGGATCGAAGAAAAGCTGCTGGCCGAGATGGGCCAGAGGAGTGTCGCCTTCCTGCACTTCCTGGCCGGGGAAGGGGGAGAGGCTGTAGTCGGCGGCGACCGCGGCCAATGCCGCATCGACATTGGCAAAAGAGCGGGCCGTGACGGGGACGGGTGTGGGCCGTAAGGTGGGCGGTGTGGCGCTGCTCTCTGCGTCGGGCGGACCAAATGTGACGTGCAGGATACGCCCGGTGAGGACTTCGCTGATGTAGAGGCTGCCGTCGGGTGCGGGCAAAACCGCGCCGGGAAAGCTGAGATCGGTAAGAACGGGTTGCACTGTCCAATCGGCCAGAACGCGGCTGAGTCGCCCGGTCTCCGGCTGGTAGCCCGCGCCGGTGAAGCAGCTTGCGCCGGGAGTGAAGCGGGCAAATTCCAGCAGCCAAAGTGTGCCGTCTGCCCCCCGGGCGATGTCGATGGGCATGTGCAGGCCGTCGATAAGCGTGCGCTGGTTGCGTTTCCAATCCACGGCCACCAGTTGGCCGCCACCGGCAGGATAGGGGCAGCCACCGGTAAGAGTGACGAGAAATTCGCCGCCAGATTCTTCAGTATCCAACCGCTCGATGCCGGTAGGCACGGGGTCGATGGGATCGCTGGGGGATACGGGATTGTCCAGGGCGGTGAAGCGGTGGAAGAAGCGGGTTGTGCCATCGGCAGTCTCGACGGCCAGACCGTTGGCGCTGGCGTCGGCCACGACTGGTCGCCCGTCGTCGTCGAAGCGCAGGTCGAAGGGATTGATGAGCATCACATTGTTCAGCCGTTCCATCACCGGGTGCAGATCGTCCGGGGTGAGGGGCTGATCGGGCAGCGCGAAGCCGTCGGCCTGCTGGGTGGGGGTCAGGTCGAGCGCCCACAGGTGGCCCTGGCCGAAGTTGCCGATGTAGAGGCGGCTCTTGTCCGGGGCCAGGGCGACGAGGGGTACACCGGCCAAATCCCCGGCATCCCGGGTGCTGGGCAGGCCGCCGATCAGCCGCCCGCGACGGCCATCGGCTGTGATGAGGCTGATCCCGGCGCTGTTGTCCCGGCCACCGGTCCCCTCTTCTGCCACCAGCAAATTGCCCGCGGGGTCAAAAGCCAGACCGATGGGGCCAAAGAGTCCGTCGGCCACGATTTCCACGCGGGGTGTATAGGCGGTGCTGTCCAGAGGCACAACCTGCGCTATATCCTGGGGCGCGCAGCCAGCCAGGAGAAGGAGCAGTAGAATGGCGGTCAGGTGATGGCGCATAGGATGGGTCTTAAGAAGTTCGACTTTTCGGAAAAAGTCGAACTTCTGGTAGTTATCGTTGAGAAAGGAACAGTGCGTGGCGAAGACCTGACGGCCCCGGCCACGCACTGTCTCACGTCATATCGTCATCCCATTCGGTTGAGAATGGCGTCTATTGGAAGAAGGAATTGTAGTTGGACAGTTCTTCGTTGGCTTTCTCGACAGCTTCGTCCAGGGCTTCCTGGGCCGAGAGGCCGTCGTCCAACACACGGCTGTAGGCCTGGACGACGATCTGACGGATGGCCGGGAAGGGGCCTGCGCGACCGCCGAGAACCGCGTAGTTCACATTGCCGTCGTCCAGCATTGTCTTGGTGGTGCCCAGCTGTTCGATGGCCGTGACGAAGTTGGGATTCTCTGCCCAGAAGGCCTGGAGTTCGGGGTTATCGGCCAGGTCTGTGCGCACAGGGAAATAGCCGGAACCGGTGTGCCAGGTGATCTGCTGTTCGGGCTGGGCCATGAATTTCATGAAGTCCCAGGATGCCTGGTTGATGGCCGCGTCGCCGGAGTCGATCAGCCACAGAGCCGCGCCACCGATGACAACGCCATTGCGGTCGCTGCTGTCGGCGTGGGGGATGAAGGCTGTTTTGACGGCGAACTCGGAATTCTGGATGATCGACACATCGGATGTGGAGTCGATCATAAAGGCGGCCTGCTGGGTCTGGAAGGTGCTGTCGGTTTCCGTCCAGGTGCTGCTCAGGTTGGGGGCATAGCCGTCTTTGATCAGGTCGGTGAGGAAGGTGAAGACCTCTACGCCCTTTTCGCTGTTGAAGACGGCTTCGGTGGCGCGACCGGTGCGGCCGTTGTTCTCGTTGAAGTAGAGACCGCCGCTGTTGGCAAGGATCTGCTCGAAGTACCAGCCGACCTGGCCAAAGGTGAAGCAGTAGGGGGCGACATCCGCAGCCATAATTTCATCGCAGAGGGCGCGGAATTCGGTGAAGTTCATGCTGCCTTCGGGCATTTCCACACCGGCAGCGGCGAACATATCCACATTGTAGTAGAGAATAGGCGTGCTGCTGTTGAAGGCCATGGCCACCATTCCGTTTTCGTCGGAGTAGAAGTCACGCACGGCAGGCACAAAGATATCGAAGTCGAAGCCCTCCAGATCGCCCATTTCGTAGGCAGGGAGCAGGCGACCGGTGTCGAACATTGTCTGGGAGGCAATGTCGAAGTTCTGGATGATATTCGGTTCGCCGCCGGTTTCGAAGGAAGCCAGAAGCGCGTTGTAGTTATCGTCGTAGCTGCCCTGGAAGGTAGCATTGACGACGATTCCGTCCTGGCTTTCGTTGAAGCGGGCAGTCAGTTCGTCGACCAGTTCGTTTAGATTGCCACTCATTGCGTGCCAGAATTCCAGGGTGATTACATCTTCCGATGCAGCCGGGGCCTCTGGTTCGGGGGCCGCGGTCGCATCAGCAGCTGCGGGTGCTTCGGCTGCTGGTGCAGCGGGAGCCGAGGCCGGACAGGCCGCCAGCACCATCGCCAGCACCATCAGCAGTGTGAGCAGTTTGAATGTTCGAGACATCTGTTCCTCCTTGAAAGAATGAAAGTGCAATAGTTAAATCTAGCCCTTCAGTCCGGTCAAGGCGATGCCTTTGACCAGTTGCTTTTGGGCCAGCAGAAAAGCGACAAGTGCGGGTCCCATGGCGATCATCGAGCCAGCCATCACTGGCCCCCAGTCCGCGCCCCGGTCCTGACTGGTCATAAAGAAACGAATGCCGATCTGGAGAGTGCGCATTTCTACACTTTTGGTGATGATCAGCGGCCACAGGTATTGATTCCAGGCGTTGAGAAAGGCAAAGATGGCAAAAGCACCGATGGAGCCTTTGCTGAGTGGCACGAGAATCTGCCAGAGATAGCGCCAGTTGCCACTGCCGTCGATACGCGCGGCGTCGTGGAGTTCCACAGGCACGCCCAGAAAGAACTGGCGCAGCATAAAGACGCCAAAGGCGCTGGCGATAAAGGGCAGAGTCAAACCGGCGTAGGTGTCGGAGAATCCCAGTGCAGAAATGAACTGAAAGTTGGGAATAAAAACCAGTTCAAAGGGGACCATCAGGCTGCCCAGCACCGTATAGAAAAGGGCATTGCGCCCAGGGAATTGCAGTACCGAAAAGGCGTAGGCGGCCAGGATACTGAAGATGACCTGTCCGAGTGTGATGAGGCCGGACTGGACGACACTATTGAGCAGGTAACGGCCAAAGGGTGTGGCTTGCCAGGCCATAATATAGTTGACAGTCGTCCACTCGCGGGGGACGAGGGTGGGCGGAAAAGTAATGACTTGGGTGGGAATTTTGAAGCTGGTCAGCATGGCCACAAAAATGGGCATAGAAATGACCAGACCGATTGTCAGCAGCAAAAAATGTACCAGCAGATCCCCGGATGTCAGAGCAGGTTTTCGTTTGGGCAGAACCGTTTTGGCAGCCATTATTGGTAATGTACCCTCCGATTGATCCCGGCAAACTGCACAAAGGACATAAAGACGACCATCAACGCCAGCATATAGGCCTGGGCCGACGCAATCCCCCGCTGGGGTGTGCCCACAAAGGCGTCATAGAAGATTGAATAGACCATTGTGGTCGTCGCCTGGCCGGGGCCACCCGCAGTCAATATGTGGATTTCGCCAAACGCCTGAAAACTGTAGATGACATTGATAATGAAAAGAAAGAAAAGGGTGGGCGAAAGCAGGGGCAGGGTTACGTGACGGATGCGCTGCCAGGCATTGGCCCCATCCACTTTGGCCGCGTCGTAGAAGGAGCTATCGATATTCTGCACACCGGCCAGGGCAATAATCACATTGAAACCCAACTGCCGCCAAGTGGTAGCCACAATCACCGCAAAGAGCGCCCACTGGGTGGAAGCCAGCCAGTTGGGCGCATCCCCCATCGAGTCAAACAGCCCCAAAGAGACCAGCCAATAGTTGATGTAGCCCACCACTGGATGATAGAGCCAACGGAAGAGTACACCCGCCACCGCACTGCTGATCACCACCGGCACAAAGATCAGCGTTCGATGTACCGACGCCATCTTGCCCAGGGGATAGGCCAACAGAATCGCCAGCAACACCGAAAGGATAATCCCTGTGGGAACCGTGCCCAGCACAAAGAGAAGCGTCACCCGCACACTGTTCCAATAGTCCGACGAGGTGAGCAGTCGTGTATAATTTCCCAGCCCCACAAAAATCTGCTGATTGCCGAAAGGCGCGATGCGATTCAGGCTCAGCTTGAACGACTCGACGATGGGCCAGAAGACGAAAACGGCCAGACCGATGAGCGTGGGAGCCAGATAGAGATAGCCCTCGATTGCACGCCACAGAGTGCGGCGGCGGGCAAGGGCTGCGCGCTGGGCTGGAGTAGGCTGGGAGATTGAAGTCGATACTGCCTGGTTCATTTCTACTCCTAATGGATCCGAATCCTCTTGTGCAGAAGAAAGAGTACCGGACGCAGAATAACGACCTGTCAACCGCAGGCTAAGAGAATGTTAACGATTTGAAACGCTGGCCGCGGGTGTTCCCTGCCGCCAGCGATGCAGGATCAGAAAGATCAGACGCCAGGCCAGCAGAAAAAGACCCGTAAAAGCAATGGAAGTCAGGGCGAAGGGAAGGGTAATGCGATCCTGCATCACAAAATGGCGCAGGAGAAAGGCCAGTCCATCGGCAAGCAGCCAGGCGGCCACCGAGCGCGCCATAAATGTCTTTGGCAGATTCCAATCCTGGGGGCGATAGGCGCCAGTGATCAGCGCGGCAATCACCCACCCCACCACAAATGGGGTGGCAATGCGCAACAGATTGACCAGCCAATCGCTGGTCATGCCGTGGCTGAGCCGGCCAATTACCACAAAAATCAGCAGCATCAGCAGATCGCCAACGACGAGAATCGAAAGTTTTGAATTGCTGGCTCTTCCAGCGACGGACTGGGGGGAAGGGGACATCAGTGCGTTTCCACTCCTCATCGAGTTTGAAACAACAATTGAAGCTATGCTTGACAGATGGATGATCACCTGGGGGAGGTAATGTTATGTAAGAGTATACACAAGGAATGGGCAGATCGCAAAGCGCACAAGTTGTTCGTCGGTTCTGAGCAAGAACTGGCTCTCTGCTGTTTGCGTAGATGCTGGGAAGATGGGAAGATAGGTGAGTATCGAAAAAATTCCATCTTCCCACCATTTTTCTAACGGCCAATGACACCTGACACCCGACATCCGACACCGTTCATTTCCTCCCTCCGTTGCCTGCGCTGTGGAGCCGAATACTCACCCGACGCCATCGAGTACGTCTGTGATTGCAGGCCGAATGTGGGCAGTGATCTGGGCACGCTGGATGTCCAGTACGACTACGCTGCCATCGCCGCTGCCACATCGCCCGGGCAGATCGCCGCGGACCCGGACCTGTCCATCGGGCGCTGGTGGGCGCTGCTGCCAGTGCAACGGGCGAGTTTGCCCCCCCTGCCTGTGGGCAACACACCCCTTCTCCATGCCCAGCGCCTGGGCGAGAGCGTCGGCCTGCCCCATCTGTACATCAAAGATGACGGGCGCAATCCGTCCGCCTCTTTCAAAGATCGGGCGTCTGCCATCGCCGTGGCCCGTGCCCAGGAGAAGGGCGCGGCGATTGTCGCCACGGCCAGCACCGGCAACGCGGCCGCAGCCCTGGCCGGTCAAGCCGCGGCCGCGGGCCAGCCCAGTGTGATTTTCGTCCCCAAAACCGCGCCCGCAGCCAAAATCGCCCAACTTCTCGTCTATGGCAGCCGGGTGCTGGCGGTGGACGGCTCCTACGACGACGCCTTCGATCTCTGCGTGGCCGCCTGCCAGGAGTTCGGTTGGTACAACCGCAACACCGGCTACAACCCGTATATGACCGAGGGGAAGAAGACGGTCAGTTACGAAATTGTGGAACAGTTTCTTAACGCAGAGACGCAGAGACGCAGAGGAGAAGAAGGCAAAAGGCAGAAAGGAGCGCCGGAAGACCGGCGGAAGGCAAAAGTGTTGGCGGCACAGTCTGAGCAATTCGCCACCCCCGACGCCGTTTTCGTCTCTGTGGGCGACGGCTGTATCATCGGCGGGGTGCATAAGGGCTTCAAAGATTTGCTGGCCCTGGGCTGGATCGCGCGGATGCCCCGTATCTACGGCGTGCAGTCCACTGGCAGCCCGGCTCTGCACAACGCCTGGCGAGACGGGCTGGATATTCCCCTGCCTGTGGTTGCCACAACCCGGGCCGACAGCATCAGCGTCAATGCGCCCCGGGACCCGGTGAAGGCGCTCAATGCAGTGCGCGAGAGCGGCGGCGCTTTTGTGCTGGTGGAGGATGCCGCGATTCTGGCTGCGATCCTGCCCCTGGCCCGGCTGGGTGCTGTCTTTGCCGAGCCAGCCGGAGCCACGGCCTTTGCCGGGGTGCAGCAGGCCCTAGCCGATGGACTGATTCAAGCCGACGAGACGGTTGTGGTCATCAACACCGGCAGCGGTCTGAAGGATGTGCCCGCGGCCATGCAAATGACCGGCGAGCCGGTGACAATTGCCCCCAATCTGGCCGCGGTGCAAAAGGCTCTCCAAACGTCCCACAGTCGTTAGTAAGGTGTCGAATGGCTATACTCGAACTCAAAAATATCGCCAAATCCTACCAGAACGCGTTCGCTGTGCGGGATTTCAATCTGGACGTGGACGAAGGGGAGTTTGTCTCCTTTCTTGGCCCCAGCGGCTGCGGCAAGACGACGACCCTGCGGATGATCGCGGGCTTCGAGCGGCCCGACACCGGCACGATTCGGCTGGAGGGCAAGGACATCACCGAGACGCCACCCAACCAGCGCAATGTGGGGATGGTTTTCCAATCCTACGCCCTCTTCCCCAATATGAATGTGGCCCAGAACATCGGCTTTGGCCTGAAGCTGGCCCGCCGTCCAAAACAGGAAATTGAGCGACGGGTGGAGGAGATGCTGGCAACGATCCATATGGAGGGCTACGGCAACCGTTACCCCTATCAGATGTCCGGTGGCCAGCAACAGCGGGTGGCCCTGGCGCGAGCCATCGCCATTCAGCCTCAAGTGCTGCTCCTCGACGAACCCCTCTCCGCACTGGACGCCAAAATCCGCGTCGAACTGCGGGATGAACTTCGCCGCATCCAGCGGGAACTCAACCTGACGACGATTTACGTCACCCACGACCAGGAGGAGGCCCTCTCCCTCTCGGACCGGGTGGTGGTGATGAGCGCGGGCGAAGTGGAGCAGATCGGCCCGCCCTTCGAGATTTACAACTATCCCAAGACCGCCTTCACCGCCTCTTTCATCGGCCATCTGAACCACCTGACTGTGGATGTGCTAGACGGCGCGGCGGGCCGCTTCGCCTGGAAGGGCACGGAAATTCGAGTGGCGGATACGAAGCCGATCAGCGGAACACAGGCCCTGCTCGCCATCCGCCCGGAGGAGATGCGGCTGGGCGGCGACAACGACAACCGGCTGCCGGGCAGAGTCGAAGCCATCTCCTTCCTCGGCTCAATTGTCCGGGTGAAGGTGGATGTGGGCGGAACGATTCTGGCCGTGGATTTGTTCAGTACCCGCAGCCTCACACTCCCCAAAGCGGGCGACGCTGTGGAAATCACTTTCTCGGCCCAGGCCTGCTGGGTGGCGGAATAACCTCTTTGGACGGCAGACCGCGGACGGAAGACGAACCAATTCGCAGTTCGTTCGTCTTTCGTCCGTCGTCTTTCGTCCCCACACGAATCATCAGCAAACGGAGAATTTTCGATGTACGATCTCATCAAAGAACTAAGCGAAATGAGCGGCCCGATAGGACAGGAAGGCCCTGTGCTGGACCGGATGGAGGCCATCTGGCGGGAAGCCGGGGCGCGGGTGGAACGTACCCGCATCGGCAATGTGCTGGCGCGTGTCGGCGAGACCGGGCCAAAGCTGCTGATGGCTGCCCACGCCGACGAACTCTGCTATCTGGTGCGGGCCATCGATCCCCGGGGCTTCCTCTGGCTAGCCAACGGCCAGGCCTGGCAGCGCACCACCAGCTTCAGCAACGGCTTCACAATTGGACAGCGGGTGCGGGTGCTGGCCCGATCCGGCGAAATTCCCGGCGTCATCGGCAGCATCACCGGCCACGTGGCTAGCCTCTCTCAGCCGGAACCGAGGGAATTGAGCTGGTACGATTTCTGGGTGGACACGGGTCTCTCTGCCAGCGAGCTGCGAGAGGCAGGCGTCACCCCCGGCACGCGAGTCATCTGGGAGGCCACGACGGATCGTTTCGGTCCCCACGTCGTGGGCAAAGCCCTGGACGACCGGGCCTGTCTGGCCATCCTCACCGAAGTCATCCGTCGGGTTCCCGCGGAGGAGATGAAGTGGCAACTGACACTGGCCTGTACTGTGCAGGAAGAAATCGGGCTGGTGGGGGCCTACGCCGCGGGCAACCGGGAGGAATTCGACGCCGCCATTGTGGTGGAGATCGGGCTGGCCGGCGACATCCCCGGCGTGGGTGAGTCGATGATGCCTGTCCATCTGGGTGCAGGGCCGATCCTCGTCCACAAGGATGCCCAGGTCCACTACGACTACAATCTGACCGTGGCGATGGAGCAGACCGCGGCCGAGAGCGGCATTCCCATCCAGCACGCTGTCTTTGGCTCCTTTGGCAGCGACGGCGGCGCGCTGATGAAATCGGACATCCCTTCCGCGCTGGTCGCCTTCCCCGCCCGCTACACCCACACTCCCTTCGAGACCGCGCACCTGGGGGATGTGGAGAATTTGGTGGCCTGGCTGTGTGCCTTTGTGAGAAGGTAACTACGCAAAACCCACCAGTATCACCCCGGCGGTGATGACGAGCGCAGCGGTCAGACGCAGTTTGGCCGCTGGCTCACGGAAAATGAGGATAGCGGCCACGACGCCGATGACAATACTGAACTGGCGCAGGGCCACCACATAACTGGCCTGGGGAATCATCTGGTAGACCCACAAAATGAGGGTGTAGGCGCTGGAGATGAAGAGGGTTGCCAGGGCCGCACGTCGCCAGTCACGGACGCTGCCTAATCTCATCGGCAGCCGGGCCACAAAACGCAGAAAGAGCCAGAGGAAGGGTACTGTCAGCAGCCATTGCAGCACCCCATAGCGCAGCGCGCTGAGCAGACCCGGTCGCAACATTTCCAGCGAAATTTTGTCCACACTGCTATAACCGACCGTCCCCGCGGCGGTCACCAGCACCCAAAAGATTGTGGCATTCCAATAGCGGTCCCGGCTGACTGAACGCAGACTGGAAAGGGGCGCGAGCAGACAGCCCGCGGTCACCAGCCCCATCCCCAGCCAGCCCAGCGGCGATGGCGGGCGACCGCGGGCAATATCCAACACAGCCAGGGCCAACACAGGCAGGGCACGGGCCACGGGATAGACAATCGAAAATTCTCCTGCCCGATAGCCCATTGTCAAACCCAGAAAATAGATGGCCTGAAATAGCCCGGTTGCCAGGAGCAGGGGCCAGATGGCAGTTGGGAAGGGGTCGCCGCTGAATTGCAGCCAGAGCACCGGCCCCAGCCCGACCAGTCCGACGATCAGATTGGCCCGTACAAAGAGTGTCGTGTCTTCTCGCCGGGCGTGGGCCAGCAGATTCCAGGATGCGTGGAGGAGGGTGGAGAGGAAGATGAGGGAGAGAGGGAAAAGTGACATTGAGATTTGAGACTGGGGATTGGAGATTAACGATCTGAGGCGTCAAATCTCCAATCCCCAATCTATCCTTATGCAATCGACTGCAATTTGTAGATGCCGCTCTCACAATTGTACAGCCCCCAACTGGGCGCACCGTAGCGTCCCATTACCTCTCCGGGATTGACCAACTGGCAGTCGTCGATCCGTTCCCAATTTTGCAGGTGGTTGTGGCCGTAGCAGACCAGATCGAACTGGCCGCTCTGGGCGATGCGCCGAGCCGGTTCCGGGTAGTGGATGAGGGCGACTTTCCGCCCGCCGATTTCCAGTTCCGCGTAGGGGCCGTGTAGTGTCACGTGGGGGAACTTCGACGCTACCGCCTGTTGCAGCCGACCGTCGCCGTCGTTGTTGCCTTCGATAATGTGAATCGGCCCGGCAAAGGCCTCGGCGATCTGGGCCACAATGAACGGGGCCACCAGATCGCCCAGATGGAGCAGCACATCTGCCCCTGCCTCGTTGACCGCGGCCAGGGCTTTTTCCAGATTCCAGATATTGTCGTGGCTGTCGGAGAGAATTGCGATGGAAGTCATTTCGGATACGGCTCCTTTGGGTGTAATTCAAGTTTGGGGCAGGGGTGGGTTTGCGACGACTGCTCCGGGCTAAAGACCCAGAGCTATTGAGCGACGCCGGATAAATCCGGCTTAGAAACGGTTTGTCCGTTTATGCGAAAGCCCCGTTCAGGGGGCGTAGCTCGGTAGCCCGGTGTCTTTAGCACCGGGCGGCACAGACGATTCCACTTTGCCCCAAATCTGAATTACACCCGCTCCTTTACACGGCTTGACACGAAGCCCTGCCTCTCGTATGATGGAGACATTGCTGGTACAATCGCTGCACGAGGCTGAAAATGGAACAGGTCACAGTTCTGATACCTAATCGAGACAAAGCCCAACTTCTCATCGAGTTGCTTCATTCGCTAGATTTTATCGCTGACATTCAATTGATCAGCGAGGAAACGAATGGTCGCCACGAAAAAGCTGAAGCAAGCGCTGATTTCTTCTCGCTTGCTGGTCTCTGGTCTGATCGGGATATTACTGTCGAGTCGATTCGCAAACAGGCCTGGCCCGGTCGATAAGCTATGATCCTGTGTGATACGAACATCCTCATCGAGTTTCTTAAAGGCAATGCGCCGATTGTTCAGCAGCTTCAAGTCATCGGTCAGGCGCAGATTGCTGCCAGCGCAATCACCCAGGCTGAACTCCTCTTTGGCGCGCGGGACAAACGAGAGTTGCAAAGTTTACAAAAGATGCTTTCGTCCGTCCAAATCCTGCCCGTTACACCGGCGATTTCAGACCGATTCATACAATTGATCGCAAGCTACTCGCTCAGCCACAGACTTGCCATACCGGACGCGCTAATCGCTGCAACGGCTATTGAGCACGGAATGTCATTGTACACGCTCAATCTGAAGGATTTTCGATTTATTGCGGGCCTTCATCTCTACACTGCGGTTCCGTAACTGATGGCCATTTGAAGAATTGCTCAGCCTACGGCTTGAACCCCTTGCGCCCTAGGAAGCGCGCCCGGCTGCCCAATTCCGCTTCGATTTGCAGGAATCGGTTGCCCAATGGCCCCAGCGCCCCCTCGCGCAGATGACCGGTACCCAGCCCCACACAGTAGTCGGCAATCAGTTCACCCTCGCCCCGGCTGTCACAGGGCATCACCCCGTAGCCGTTGTCATAGGCCAGTTGTACCGCCTGGAAAGCTTCGGTGATCGTCCCGATCTGATTCACTTTGAGCAGCAGTGTATTGGCCGCGCCCACGGCGGTCCCCTGCTGTAGCCGTTCGGGATTGGTGGTGAAGAGATCGTCGCCCACAATCGCTATGCCCAGTTCTTTGGTCAGGATGGCGTGGCCTTCATAATCGATTTCGTCCAGGGGGTCTTCGATAATCACAAAGGGGTAGTTCGCCACCATCTCTTCGTATAGCCGCATGAGATCGTCCCGGCTCTTTGGCTCCGCCGAGAAGAGACCCTCGAAACGGTCGGTCTCTTTGTTGTAGTACGTACCCGCAGCCACATCCACCTGAAAGCCGATGCGCCCCTCATAGCCGCAGTTGGCGATGGCTTCCACCTGCAAATCCCACAACTGGCGGTCGTGCTGAATTTGTCCCGGTGCAGGTATCGCCCAGCCTTTGATGCTGTCCACATTGTATTTCAGCCGCAGCAGGCGGAAGTATTCGTTGGAGGTCTCCCAGGCCGCGTGGGAGGCGTCGGCGAAATTGTCGAAGCCGTAGCACATCAGCGCATAGCTGGGCTTGCCACCGGAACCAGCGCCGTGGCCGTAGCGCCAACTGCCCACAATTGAAATCACACCGGGCACGGGCAGTGTGACTGCATTGACGCCGCCGATGTGCTGGTAGAGGGGAATGCCCAGGCTGGCCGCGCCGGCCTGCAAAGCGGCCGCCGAGACGCTGCCCGTGGCATTGCCGCCCAGTTTGGCTTTGGTGGGCGTGCCGTCCAGGTCGATCATCACCTGATCCACCTCGTGCTGGCGGCTGGCGTCCAGGCCGATGACCGCCGGCGCGATGACATCCGTCACATTCTGCACGGCCTTTAGCACGCCCCGTCCGCCCCACTTTTTGCCGCCGTCATAGGCAAACTGGACTTCGTGGATGCCGACGGAGATGCCCGCAGTGACCACCGCCACCCCTTTGGCCCCGTTGGCAGTGGTGACGGTAGCCTCAACGCCGGGATGGCCCCGGTCGGAAAAAATCTGCCGGGCGGTGACAGATGTGATAATCGATTCGGCTGGCATAGGGGAATTCCTTTCGTGTTTTGGAGAAGAGATCGCGCGCTCTACGCTCTATCCAGAATCAGTGTAACACTCAAATCTGCGAAGCTCAGATTGGGTGTGGCGACAATCCCATCACCCAGCGCGTGGAGCGGGGGGGAGACGTTATGCTGCTTCAATTCCTCAAAGAGATTGATACCCATTTCCTCGGCCCGCTGGCTGGTGGAATAGTCCACAATGCCGCCGGAGAGGACGGGCACATCCGCGTAGCCGTCGATAAACTGGTGGCCCGGTCCGTCGGTTCCGTCTGAATCCACCGAACCCATCACCACTTGGCGGGTCTCGCCCAGTTGTAGCGCAGCCGACACCGCGTACTCCTGATTGCGCCCACCCATCCCTTTGGCATTGCCCACTGTCACCAGCAGTTCGTTCCGCCCAAAGAGCGCGCAGGGTGGCTGGAAGGGTTCGCCGTCCAACTCGGAATGCTTGGCCAGATTGGCGATCACTTTGCCCACCTGGGCCGCCTCGGCCAGCATATCGTAGTTGTTGTAGAGCAGATGGGTGCGGAAGCCCAGTGCCTCGGCTTTGGCCCGGGCCGCGGGCAACATCCCCAGATGTTCGGGCATAATGCAAAAGGCCCGGGCATCCATCGCCTCGTACTCGTCGTGGCGCAGAGTCTCCTGGGCCGGGTCCGCGGCCAGCAGAAAGTCCTTCACCGACTGAGGCGCGTCATCCCACGAATCCCACTTTTTCAGATTGCGCACAGCGTCGGCGTAGGATTGGGTGTCGGGCAGGACGTGCAGCCAGCGGTTGAGGTCGTGATACATCAGATCGCGATAGGTGCGGCTGAGTTGTCCCAGCAGGTGGATGCAGCGAGCCGGGCGCAGGTGGCGGGAGATTTTGCCCCCTTTCATCTGGTCCAGGTGGTTACGGATGGGAATCAGATCAACCGTCGGCCCACCCTTTTCAATCTGAAAGAGATAGACCAGCCGCTGGATGTCGGCCAGGCTGACCCCCTCCACCGGCAGGGTGAGCAATGCAGAGACGCCGTTGCCCAGCGCGGTGAAGACCAGATCGTCGGCCCGCAGGTCGGCACAAAGTTCGAGGATGCGGCGACAGCCCTCCACACAGCCCTCATCCGGGACCGGATGCGCGCCGAAAGTGATCTCCACACGGGAGAGAACATTGGGGCTGCCGTGCTTTTCGATGAGATGGCCGCCGGTCAGCCGATCCCCCAGAATCTCTTCCAGAGCCAGGGCTGTGTACTGGACCCCTTTGCCCGCGCCCACCACGAAAATCCGCCCCACCTGGCGCAGATCGATCACCTCGTCGCCGCTGCGTGGATCATCCGTCGGCTCGAAGTCCGGCGAGCCAATCGTCAGAATATCCCCGTCTCGCCGCACCAGCCGCCGCACATTGCTGCCCGGATCGCAGGCATCCATCCCCGCGCCCAGGATATCCACCAGTGCTTTGCGCCCGGCGATGTGGCCGTGATTTGTCAGCGTATCAGCGTTTTGAATTCGGCCCATTTCCCGCTCTCCCAAAACGGTAGGTGCGGTTTCTAACCGCACAATTTCGGAATACACCCATCCTGTGCGGTTAGAAACCGTACCTACCGGCCTACTTCCACGCCGACGCTGCATCCAGCGCGGCCATCTGTTCTTCACTCAAATTTACCGACAGCGCGGCCAAACTGCCCGCCAACTGTTCCGGACTGTTGGCCCCGATAATCGGCGCTGTGACCGACGGCTGTTCCAGCAGCCAGGCCAGGGAGACGGCCAGGGGTGTGCTATCCGTCTCGGTCGCCACAGCCCGCACCGCGTCCAGGGCCTTCCACCCGGCCTCGTTGAAGTAGCGGCTTTTGATGCCGTCAGCCCGGGCCGAATCGGTCTGCCCCTCCCGGCTGTATTTGCCTGTCAAAAAGCCACCGGCCAGGGGGCTGTAGGGAATGACTGCGATGTCGTACTCCTCGCAGACATCGGCCAGTTCCCGCTCGAACTCGGCCCGGTTGACCAGATTGTAGTGGGGTTGCAGGCTGTCGAAACGGGCGCTCCCGGCCCTGTCGCTGGCCCACAGCGCCTGCATCAGTTGCCAGGCTTTGTAGTTGCTGCACCCGATATAGCGCACTTTGCCCTGCTGCATCAGCCGGTCCATCGCTTCCAGCGTTTCGTCAATCGGCGTCTTCCCGTCGGGCGAGTGGGTCTGGTAGAGGTCGATGTAGTCGGTCTGCAACCGGCGCAGGGAAGCGTCGCAGGCGTCGATGATGTGCTTGCGGGAAAGTCCCTGATCGTTGGGACCTGGCCCCATCGGTCCCCGGGCTTTGGTGGCGACGATCACCTGCTGGCGGTTGCCCCGATCAGTCAGCCAACGCCCGATGACTTCCTCGCTCACACCGCCGTCGTTGCCCTCCACCCAGCGGCTGTAGATATCGGCGGTGTCGAGAAAGTTGCCGCCTGCCTCCATAAAAGCGTCCATCACCGCAAAGCTGGTGGCTTCGTCGGCTGTCCAGCCCCACTGCATCGTGCCCAGGCAAAGGGGGGAGACTTTCAGGCCCGTGCGGCCCAGTTTTCGGTAGTTCATTTTGTTCTCCGGTTTGTGTGTTGAGGACGGAAGACGATAGACGAATGACGAACTGATAGCACCGCTTCACACCCGACGTTCGTCCGTCGTCTGCCGTCAGCGGTCTGCGGTCCTTTTCACTTCCATCGGGCTGCGCAGGGTATTCAGCACCGCGCATGTCTGCTCGACGACGGCGTGGAGTCTGTCAATTGTGGCCGCGTCGGCAGGGGAGCCGATTGTCGGTTTGTAGGCCAGCCGTTCCAGCCGGATGGGTCCGTCGTAGGGTAGGCCGACGACGCCGGTCATGTCCAGCCCGCCGGTGATCTCCACCTCCACACTGTCCAGGGGAATTTCCAGCAGTGTGGCCTGCAAGAGATACGTATGCACGAGACAACTCGCCAGCGCGCCCAGCAGCATCTCCGGCGAGCTGGGGCCGAGGGAATGGCCCGCCAGCCCCGGCGCGGAGTCGCTGATGATAATATAATCGCCCATCTGCACAGGCCGCACACCCGTAATCCCCGCGGCGTGGGAGGTGGCTTTCAGCGGCACAAAAGCCGCCTCCGGATTGGCCGTCAAATCGTCCCGGCGCTGGGCCAGCACCTTCGCCTTGCGTTCAGTGTAGCTGTCGAGGAGGGCCATACTCTGTCCTTTCAGTGGGAAATACGGGGAAGCAGATATTGGGTAGTGGATATTTGGCAGTGACGCGCTGGGGCTTCCTAACGAAATATCCAATACCCAATATCCATTATCTTAGGATTCTCTCATCCCCCACCCGCCGGGTCATGCGCCGGGCGTCCATCTCTTCCAGCAGGGCCTGGGCATACTTGCGGCTGGTGTCGAAGATGTCACGGGTCTGGGCGAGGGTAACAGAGCCGTTCTCGCGGGCAAAGGCGGTGATGCGGGCAATTGCTTCGTCGAAATCGGCTGGACGGAAATAGACGCCGCCAGAGATGCGCAGGAGGAGGTTCTGCTCCACCAGTGATTCGAGAAGTTCTTCGTCGTTGCCCAGCAGGGCCAGCGTATCGCCCGCGTTGGGCGGGGAGAAGGGTGCGGCAGCGTAGGCGGCCAGTGTGCGCTGCATTGCCTGAGACTGAGTGTCAGTGTAGCGAATCTGGTGGTCGGCCAGCCAGAGAACCGCGTCGTTGGCCTGAATCAGCCCCGCGGCCATAGCCTGCTCCACCCAATCGTTGAAGGCACGCAGAGGCAATTCCGCGGTGGAGGTGCGCCCGCCCTTCACCCGCAGACGGCTGCGCACTTCGCCCCGGGCCATCCCCTGACGCAGAGGGTGGGCTGTGTGATAGACGGCCAGCAGACTGGTCAGATTGTCCAGCAGTGCGGCGTCAGTGGACTTTGCGAGGAGCAGCCGCCCGTTGTCCAGACGGGTAATCAGTCCAGCGGCTTCCAGTGCGGACAGGGCTTCCTGGCCCGGCTCTGTGCCCAGTCCGCTCTGGCCGATCAGGTCGGACACGGAAAGCAGGGGCGCGCGTTCCAGGGTTTGCAGCAAAATTTCGTCCGGCGCGCCTGCGGCCAGGGTTGCCAGCCGTTCGAGGGCCGCCGGGTCCATTCGGCGATAGCGGCGACGGGGATGGGGGTCCAACACTTCGCCGCCGCCGAGGGTGGCGCTGGGCGAGGGCTGGCGCAGAATGTAGCGATCCCCCGCGGCCACCAGCACTGGACGGTCCAGACGCAGTTGCAGCCAGCCATCCGCGCCGGGAGCCAACTCTTCGACAGCCAGCAGCCGCACATGCGCGGGCGTCTCGGATGCGCCGCTGAAAAAGTCTACCTGTAAATTGTGGACGAGTGGTTTGGGCGCATCGGGCAGCAGACGGAAGGAGACATCCAGCAGTTTGGTGGCGCGCAGCGTGCTCGGCTTCACCACCACCTGGCCCCGCTGAATTTCGTCCACAGCCACGCCACTCAGATTGATGGCGGCCCGACTGCCCGGTGCAGCCCGCTCGATGGCGGTGTTGTGGCTCTGGATGCCCCGGATGCGCCCGCTGGGGCCGTCGGGCAGAATCTCCACCGGATCGCCGACGGAAAAGTGGCCGTCGCTGAGGGTGCCGGTGACAATTGTGCCAAAGCCGGAGATGCTGAAAATGCGGTCGATAGGCAGTCGGGGGCGTGCCCGATCCCGGCGGGGTGGCAATTCGCCCAGCAGACCGGCCAAGGCGACGCGCAGATCGTCCAGCCCTTTGCCTGTGTGGGCGCTGACCGGCACAATCGGCGCATCGGCCAGCCGGGTTGTTTCGAGGAGTTCGTGGACTTCCAACTCCACCAGTTCCATCCACTCCGGGTCGTCAATCAGATCGGCTTTTGTCAGGGCCACCAGCCCGGTGGGGACGGCCAGCAGGTCGAGGATCGCCAGATGCTCCCTCGTTTGGGGCATCACCCCCTCGTCCGCGGCAATGACCAGCACAGCCGCGTCCACACTGCCCACACCGGCCAGCATATTTTTGATGAAGTCGATATGGCCGGGGACATCTACAATGCCGATGGATTCGGGGGTTTCCTGGCCGGGTAGAGGGAGTTCAATCCAGGCGAAGCCCAGATCAATCGTCAAGCCGCGGGCCTTCTCTTCGGCCAGTCGGTCCGGGTTGATACCGCTGAGGGCCTGGACAAGGGAGGACTTGCCGTGATCCACGTGGCCGGCGGTGGCGATGACACGCATGGGCTGGGGTTAGCGCTCCGCGGGGGGCGCGCCGGTGACGATACCAGCCGTGCGCCGGGTGTTGTTCTGGCTGGCATAGAGTTCAGCGTTGCGGCGCTGCTTCTGCCATTCGTCTTCCATTGTTTTCATCTGCTCGTCCCGCTCGCGCAGGGCCTCTTGCAAGCCCTCCAGCCAGTCCTGGGCCGCAGTCAGCGAGCGAGCGCCATAGCTCTCCTGCAATTTCCAAAGCTGGCGCAGCAGTTCTTCGTGAACTTTCAAATCGTGCAAAATTGGCGGGAAGGGTTCCTGGAACTCTTTGTTGATCTTTTCCTGCTCCCGCCACAGATGCTCCTGGCGCAGGTCCTCTTTGCGGCGCAGTTTTTCGTAATCCTCTCGGAATTCGTCCATCTCCCGGCGGATGCGCTCCTCGGCCAGACGCTGCAACTCCGCCACCTGGGCCTGATCCCGGCGCATAACCTGCTGGAAGTCGTTGATGGACTGGACAGCCCGGCGGGCCACTTCCACCTGCTGACCGAAGCCCTGGACCTGCTCCTGGCCCTTAGCCACCAGCGCGCGCTGATCGTCAATGACTTCCTGCCAGCGGTTGAGGACGGAGAGTCGTTCCACAGTCTCGATGCGGATGCGCTCCATAAATGCCTGCTGCTCTTCCCGGATTTGGGTGAAGACAGGCCGCCATTTTTCGGTTTCTGTAGCCAGACGGCGGGTGGCTTCTTCTACAACTGCCAGACGCCCAATCTGGGCTTCGGTGCGTTTGAAGAGTTCTACGGTTTCCTGCTGCAACTGGGCCACCCGTTTGGAATCGGACGAGCGCTGTTCGGCCAGAAAGGGTATCTGTCGGGTGCGGTCTTCGATGTCCTTGGCCAGGACATTGACCTGATTGCGCCCGGTCATAATCATTTCGATCAGCCGCTCTTCCTCGGCCTTGCGCACTTTGACCGTCTCTTCCACCCGGCCAATGCGGGGCAGCTCTCGGCGTACTTCGCCGATCTCCCGGGTTAATGCCTCCCGGTCACTCAGCCTTGTTCGCTCCAATTCGCGCACGGCCTGCGCGCGCACCTCTTCCTCCTTGCTGGCCAGCAGAGTAAATTCGGTCTTCACATTCTGAATCTGCTGTTCAATTTGCGTAAAACGGCCCAACTGGGCGTGGGTCCCGGCCAGACGCCCTTCCAAATCCTGGATGCGTCGGGCCTGCTCCACAATATCTGCGGTCTGGCCTTCCACCTGCTGTTGTAGACGGGCAATTTCTGCCCGGTCGCGCCGATGCTCTTCATCCAGCCAGTTGACCATTTGGGCCAGTTGTGCAATGTCCATACGGGGTCCTGTTCCACCAATTGTTGCGAGGGTTTTCGCCAATCAAAGCACCGGAAATTATACCACCTGTGACAACTCCGCCCAAACAGATCGGGCCGGGGGCGGCAGAGTTTCGCAGACAAGAAAAGGGCGGCATCCCAGCAGAATGCCGCCCTTTCTATATGCGATCTATTTGACAGAAGTGCGACTTTTCGGAAAAAGTCGCACTTCTAGCCTACCTATCGCATATCTACGTCCAGTTCTTCGGTGTCCTCGTCTTTCAGGTTGTCGAAGTCCAGATCGATGTCGTCATCGTCGTCATCCATACCGCTGCCAAAGTTGCCCAGCATTCCCAGAGGTCCGATGCCCATTTCGGCCAGACCTGCCAGGTCTGTCATGTCCAGGTCCGTATCGTCCAAGTCCATCAACTCCAACTCGTCGATATCGCCGTCCATGTCGTCGTCCCGCTGGCGAGCCGCCAGGTCCATAGCTTCCTGCTTCTCCTCGGCCCACAGCCGCCGTGCCCGGAAGCCTGTGCCCACCGGAATCAGCTTGCCGATGATCACATTCTCCTTCAGACCGCGCAATTCGTCCCGCTGGCCGCGGATAGCAGCTTCGGTCAGTACACGGGTCGTCTCCTGGAAGGAGGCCGCGGCCAGGAAGCTCTCGGTGTTCAGGGCCGCTTTCGTCAAGCCCAGCACCACCGACTCTGCCTTGGCCGGGCGGTTGCCCTGGGAAGCCACTGCGTCGTTCATATCATCGAACTCGAAGCGGTCCACCAGTTCACCGGGCAGGAACTCTGTGTCGCCTGTGGCCCGGATCATCACCCGGCGCAGAAGCTGACGCAGAATCACTTCGATGTGCTTGTCGTGGATGGCCACGCCCTGGCTGCGATAGACCTGCTGCACCTGCTCCAGCAGATATAACTGGCAGGCTTCCCGCCCCTGAATGCGCAGAATCTCTTTCGGATTCTTCGAGCCTTCGGTCAACTGCTCACCGGCACGCACGTCGTCGCCGTTTTCCACACGCAGACGGGCGTTGGCGGGGATGGCAGACTCCCAGACATTTGTCTCCTGGCGGCGGATGATCACCTGTCCATCTTCGACAAAGACCAGTCCGTCCATACCCGCCGCGATAGTCGGCTCTTCTTCGGACGAAGGATGGCGGGCCACAAGCGTATCTTCCTGCACCCGGTCGTCGTTGTCCACCACAATCTCATAGCCGTCGGGAATGGTAACCTCACGCCGTTTCAGTTCGGTGTGGCTGACCTTCAGCATCCGCTGGTCGCCGTCCCAATAGATTTCCACCTTGCCATCGATCTCACTGATGACGGCTTCACCCTTGGGGTTACGCACCTCAAAAAGCTCTTCCACACGGGGCAAGCCCTGGGTGATGTCATCGCTGCCCGCCACACCACCGGTGTGGAAGGTGCGCAGAGTCAGCTGGGTGCCCGGTTCGCCGATGGACTGGGCAGCGATAATACCCACTGCCTCGCCCTGGCGCACAGTGCCACCCCGGGCCAGGTCCAGCCCGTAGCACTTCTCGCAGATGCCGAAGCGAGATTCGCAGGTCAGGGGGCTGCGCACAAAGGCTTCGGTGACGCCGTAGCGGTCCAGGGTATTCAGGGCTGCGTCGTCCAGAACAGATCCCCGCTCCAGAATCACTTCGCCCGTCTCCGGATCGGAAACGTCACCGGCCAGCACACGGGTTGCCACCTGTTCCAGGAAGGTCTCGCCCAGGGATTTGGATTCGGATGCCCGGTTCCAGATGCCTGTATTCGTGCCACAATCCACTTCGGTAATAATCACATCCTGGGCCACGTCAACCAGCCGCCGGGTCAGATAGCCCGCATCGGCGGTGCGCAGGGCGGTGTCGGCCAGACCCTTGCGGGAGCCGTGGGTGCTCAGGAAGTATTCCAGAGCGGTCAAGCCCTCGCGGAAGTTGGAGCGGATGGGCAGGGGAATGATCCGACCGTTGGGGTCGGCCATCAGACCACGCATACCGGCCAACTGGCGCACTGTGTTGACGCCACCCTTTGTCGCGCCGGAGCGGGCCATCGCGCCCAACCCTTCGACAGGACTGAGCAGCAAACGCACGGCTTCGGTCACTTCGTCGGTGGCACGGGTCCACAGTTCGACGGTCTTTTCGTAGAGTTCCTCTTCGGTGATCAGACCCCGCCGGTACTGACGTTCGGCCTCGTTCACCTCGCCGGTGGTCGCTTCCAGAATCTCTTCTTTGTTATCAGGCACCTGAATATCGCTCACCGCAATCGTAATGCCCGACTGGGTGGCATATTTGAAGCCTACATCTTTGATGTTGTCCACGACCTCTGCCGTGACCGCCTGGCCCAGATGCTTGTAGCAGAGTTCAACTACATCGCTCACACCCTTCTTATCCAGCAGATCGTTGACAAACCAGAGTTCTTCGGGCAGGGCACGGTTGAAGATGATGCGCCCCACTGTCGTGCGGAAGACACGCTCCTTGGGCCACGCCGCGCCCAACAATTGGCGTTGGCGCAATGCGTCCCGGACTTCGTTCATCGCTGCCTGGCCAAAGGCGGGAATATCCTGCACCATCTGGCGCTCGCCCTGCCCATAGGCATCCATCAGTTGACCGACTGTGGCAATGCCGTAGTCAATCAGTGCACTGTGTACCCGTTCGCTCATTCCCATCTCTTCGATGGGTTCCTGATCGAGTTTGGTGGTAAAGCGCACCATCAGCGGGTCGCGCAGGCGGATTCGGCCCACGCTATGCACATACTCTGCCTCTTCCATACTGCTGAAGACGGGCAGTTCCGAGTCCGGGCGGTCCTGGTGCTCTTCCACAGTCATGTAGTAGACGCCCATGACCATATCTTTGGACGGACCCACCACAGGCTCGCCGCTGCTGGGCTTGAGCAGGTTGTGGCTGGCCAGCATCAGTGTGCGGGCCTCTTCCACAGCCGGTGCGCTCAGGGGCACGTGAACGGCCATCTGGTCGCCGTCAAAGTCGGCGTTGAAAGCCGTACAGACCAGCGGGTGCAGATTGATGGCGCTGCCTTCGACCAGTGTTACTTCAAAAGCCTGGATACCCAACCGGTGCAGTGTAGGCGCACGGTTGAGCAGCACAGGCCGCTCTTTGCAGATTTCTTCCAGCACATCCCAGACTTCGGCGCTCTGGCGATCCACCATCCGCTTGGCGCTTTTGATGTTGTGGGCGAAGTTCTGCTCCACCAACTGGCGCATTACGAAGGGTTTGAAGAGTTCCAGGGCCATCTTCTTGGGCAGACCGCACTGGTGCAGTTTCAGAGTCGGGCCGACCACAATTACCGAACGGCCAGAGTAGTCGACGCGCTTGCCCAGCAGATTGCGTCGGAAACGGCCCTGCTTGCCTTTGAGCATATCGCTCAGGCTCTTCAGTTTGCGCTTGCCGCTACGGCTGACCGCCCGGCCTCGGCGTCCGTTGTCCACCAGACTGTCCACGGCCTCCTGCAACATACGCTTTTCATTGCGCACAATCACATCCGGTGCGCCCAGTTCCAACAGGCGGCGCAGACGGTTGTTGCGGTTGATCACCCGGCGGTAGAGATCGTTCAGATCGCTGGTGGCGAAACGGCCACCGTCCAACTGCACCATCGGGCGCAGTTCCGGCGGGATCACCGGCAGGGAGGTCAGAATCATCCATTCGGGCCGGTTGCCGCTCTTGCGGAAGTTCTCCACCACCCGCAAGCGCTTGGCCGCCTTGCGTCGCCGTTGCTTGCTGCGTGTGGTGCGAATCTCCCGGCGCAGTTCCCGGGCCAGTTTGTCCAGGTTGATTTTGGCGACAATATCGCGCACAGCTTCGGCGCCCATCCCCGCCTTGAAGACGCTGCCCCAGCGGTCAGCCAGCTCCCGGTAGCGTACTTCCGTGAGCAACTGCTGCTCGGCAAGCCCTTTCAGTTCGCCCAGGTCGCTCTCCATCGCGGCTTCCAGCCGTCCCCGGCGGTCGGCCAGATCGTCCCGCAGCTTGCCCACAACCGCGTCCAACTCTTGCGTAATGTGGTCTCGCTTGGCCTGGATGATCTCCCGAATGTCGGTCTTTTCCTCGTCGGATTCCGAGGCCAGGGAGTTGAGGCGTGTCTGCACAAAATCGTTGACCATCCGCCCGTGATCCGCGGTCACAGTCTCGCCCGCACCGATCACCGCATCGTCCACCCAATCCAGCTTCTGGGCTTCACCGGCCTTCTTGCCGGTCATACGATCAATCCAGGATTGCAGGGTTTGGGCCTGGCTGATGGCGTTGGAGGAGAGTTCGTTGATGCGGGTATCCAGGGTCTGGATTTCCTTCTCTTCTTCCGCGGCCAATTCGGCCAGGGCTGCCTCAGCCTGGCTTTCGATAATATCGATCTGGGACTGCATCTCGGCTTCCATGCGGGTGACCCGCATCTGAAGCTCTTTTTCGTGGCGCTGAATGGCCCGGCTGCGGGCATCTTCGCTCACTTCGGTCACAATAAACTGGGCAAAGTAGAGCACCCGCTCCAAATAGCGGGGGCTGATATTGAGCAGCAGGCCCAGGCGGCTGGGCACGCCCTTCACATACCAGATGTGGCTGACGGGCGAGGCCAGCTCGATGTGACCCATGCGCTCTCGACGCACTCGGCTGGGCGCAACCTCCACGCCACACTTGTCGCAGACAATGCCTTTGTAACGCACACGCTTGTATTTACCGCACGAGCATTCCCAATCTTTGGTCGGGCCAAAGATGCGCTCGCAAAAAAGACCGTCCCGCTCAGGCCGCAGGGTGCGGTAGTTGATCGTTTCGGGTTTGGTTACTTCGCCATAGCTCCATTCACGGATCTGCTCGGGCGAGGCCAGGGAAATGCGGATAGCATCGAAATCGCGTACTTCCATTCGTGTATCTCCTATCAGAATGCGGAGTGCGGAGTGCGGAGTGCGGAATTAAGAGTTGTCAAACTGACACTTCTGTTTAATTCCGAATTCCGCATTCCCCATTCTGCATTTCTTATGTTATTCGCTGCTGCGGCTCATGGGGCTGGGAATGTTCAGACTAAAGCCCAGTCTGGGCAGACGTTCGGTCTCTTCTTCCTTCCCAAACTGGATCACCTCGTTCTTGTCGTTGATCACTTCCACCGACAAGGCAAGGCTCTGCAATTCCTTCACCAGTACGCGGAAACTGGCCGGTACGCCTGGGCTTTGGATCGGCTCACCCTTCACAATCGATTCGTAGGTTTTCACCCGACCCGTTGTGTCGTCCGACTTGATAGTCAGCATCTCTTGCAGGGTGTATGCCGCGCCATAGGCTTCCAGCGCCCACACTTCCATCTCACCAAAGCGCTGGCCGCCGAACTGGGCTTTACCACCCAGCGGCTGCTGTGTGACCAGACTGTAGGGGCCAGTGCTGCGGGCGTGAACTTTGTCCTCGACCAGGTGATGCAGTTTGATCATCTGCACAATCCCGACTGTCACCGGCGAGTCGTAGGCATCGCCGGTCTTGCCGTCGAAGAGCTTCTGTTTGCCGGTGATGGGCAGCGGCCACTCGACTTCGCGGCTGTGTGCCCAGGCAGCGGTTTCCAATGCTTCGCCCACCAGACCACTCGGATCGGCATCGTGATAGACCATCCATTCCCGGATGGATACTTCCCTGGCGAAAAGGTCGCTCACATCTGTCACGCGGGATGTGCCGTGCAGAGGTGGCATCACTTCGTCCGGCTCGTAGCCCCGTTCCTTCAGCCATTCCCGCAAAACCGCGTGGCGGGCGTAGACTGTATCGTAGAAGATTTTCTCCGGGTCGTAGCCCAGGGGTTCCAGCCAGTGCAGCAGATAGATGCGCCGTGCATCCGCGTCGTCCATCAGACCATCCGGGTCCATCCCCTGCTCGTGTACATACTTCCAGGCCCGATCGGAAGCCACTTGCCAGGCCCGGTCGATCAGCCAGGCACGGCCCAACTCAGCGTCGATCTCGTCTTCCTTGGCGCCGTCAAAGACGGGCGTTTCGGCCAGGAAGCCAAGCCGCAGAGCAGCCCAGCCCAGATGGGTCTCCAGAATCTGGCCGATATTCATACGGCCAGGCACACCCAACGGATTGAGAATAATGTCCACGGGCGTTCCGTCGGCCAGGAAGGGCATATCCTCCACAGGCACAACTTTGGAGATAACGCCCTTGTTGCCGTGGCGACCGGCCATCTTGTCGCCTTCGGTCAGGCGGCGGCGCTGGGCAATGCTCACCCGCACCATCATTTCCACACCGGCAGCCATGTCCTGGTGATCTTCACGGGTGAAGACCCGCACATCCACCACCTTGCCGCGGGAGCCGTGGGGCAGACGCAGGGAGCTATCCTTCACTTCCCGTGCCTTTTCGCCAAAGATGGCCCGCAGCAGCTTCTCTTCCGGTGTCAGTTCAGTCTCGCCCTTGGGCGTGATTTTACCCACCAGAATGTCGCCGGGGGTCACTTCTGCGCCGATGCGGATGATGCCCTCTTCGTCCAGGTCCTTCAGCGCTTCTTCGCCCACGTTGGGGATGTCCCGGGTGATCTCCTCCGGCCCCAGCTTTGTTTCGCGGGCTTCAATCTCATACTTCTCGATATGAATCGACGTATATTTGTCGTCCTGCACCAGCCGCTCGCTGATCAGAATGGCGTCTTCGTAGTTGCCACCCTCCCAACTCATATAGGCGACCAGCACATTCTGGCCCAGAGCCAGTTCGCCGTTCTCCGTGCTGGAGCTATCGGCCAGCACTGCGCCCTTGCCCACATAATCGCCCTTGAAGACGACCGGGCGCTGGTCGATGCAGGTGCTCTGGTTGCTGCGGTTGTACTTGCGCAGGGTATAGGTGCGCAGAGTTCCGTCGTCCTCTTGGACAACCACTTCGTGGCCGACTACACTGACCACTTCGCCAGCGTTTTTGGCGACCACCACCTGGCCCGAATCGACCGCGGCCTGGTATTCCATGCCCGTGCCCACCAGCGGCGCTTCGGGGCGCACCAGCGGCACAGCCTGGCGCTGCATATTGGAACCCATCAGCGAGCGGTTGGCGTCGTCGTGCTCCAGGAAGGGAATCAACGCAGCCGAGACGCCCACAATCTGCTTGGGCGACACATCCATATATTCGATGCGCTCCGGCTCCTCGAAACGGAACTCTTCCGCACGGCGAGCCGAGGGGCGGGCGTTGAGGAACTGGCCCACTTTGTCCAGGGCCGAAGAAGCCTGGGCGATGGAAGAGCGTTCCTCCGAATCTGCGTTCAGATAGATGAATTCCGGACCGACAAAGGGCCGGACCCGAACTTCTTTCAGATCGGTCAGGGCTGCGATGCGTGCAGCCATCTCTGCTGTTACTTCCGTGCCCTTTTCGGCGATCACTTCCCCGCTCTTGGGGTCGCTAATCTCCTGGTTCAGTTCGTGGCCGATCAGAGCTTCCGCCCGGTTCTCCACTACCTTATAGACTTTGCGGTAGGGCGTTTCGATGAAACCGAAATCGTTGACACGCCCGTAGGAAGCCAGAGAACCGATGAGGCCGATGTTCGGGCCTTCCGGTGTTTCGATGGGGCAGATGCGCCCGTAGTGGCTGTAGTGAACGTCGCGCACATCAAAGCCCGCCCGCTCCCGGCGCAGACCGCCAGGTCCCAGCGCGCTCAGACGGCGTTTGTGGGTCAGTTCGGCCAGTGGGTTCGTCTGGTCCATAAACTGGCTGAGCTGGCTACCGCCGAAGAACTCGCGGGTAGCGGCCACCACTGGGCGAATGTTGAGCAGGCTGAGCGGTGTCACCTGTTCCGGGTCCCGGATGGACATGCGCTCGCGCACCACCCGCTCCATACGCAGCAAACCGATGCGCAACTGATTCTGGATCAGTTCGCCCACTGTCTTGATACGCCGGTTGCCCAGGTGGTCGATATCGTCGGCTTTTTCCCGGCCATTGTTGATGTCGATGATGCGCTTAATGACCGCCACCAGGTCTTCCTGGGTCAGAATCCGGGTGCTCAGTGGCGTGTCCAGATGCAGGCGGCGGTTCAGTTTGTAGCGCCCCACCCGGCCCAGATCGTAGCGGCGGGGGGTGAGCAGCAGGTTCTGCATAAAGTTGCGCGCATTGTCCAACGTGGGGGGGTCCCCAGGGCGCAGCTTTTTGTAAAATTCCAGCAGCGCGTCGTCCACGCCCTTCTGCCGGTCTTCGGTCGGGTTGCTGGTCGTGTCCCGCTCCAGGGTGGATTCGATGTAAGGGTGATCCACATCGTCGTCCACATCCTTGAAGAGTTCCCGAATCTCGTCGTCTGTGCCAAAGCCAATCGCCCGCAACAGAATTGTCACAGGCAGCTTGCGCTTGCGGTCCACTTTGACGCTGATAATATCCCGTTTTGCGGTCTCAAATTCCAGCCAGGCGCCCCGGCTGGGGATCATTTTGGCCCCGGTCAGGTCACGGCCCGTGCTGCGATCTTCTTCAACGGTGAAATAGACACCCGGCGAACGGATCAACTGACTGACCACCACCCGCTCGCTGCCGTTGATGATAAATGTGCCCGATTCGGTCATCAGCGGGAAGTCGCCCATAAAGACTTCCTGCTCGCTGATTTCGCCCGTATCGGTGTTGACCAGCTTTACCGTCACCCACAAGGGGGCAGAAAAAGTGATGTCTCGAACCCGGCATTCCTCTTCAGGATATTTGGGTTCGCCAAAATGGAAATCGCCGAAGTGCATTTCCAGATTTTTGTTAAAACTGACAATCGGCGTGATTTCCTCGAGCAGCTCCTTCAAACCGTCGGTTCGAAACCATTCGAAGCTGTTGAGTTGAATCTCGATCAGGCGAGGCAACTCAACCACATGGGGGGTACGGGCATAGCTTTTGCGCTCTGTGCGCACCGCATTGGACGTACTGGCAACAGACTGAACCATAGTCACTCCTTCACATTTTCACCCGAAAGGCGGGTGTACCCGGCCAAGGCCACCAAAACCGCTGTCAGTCCGCACGATTCTGGTTCAAAACACAAATTCCGGCTAAAAACACAATAGGGCACTCTGCAAGCTTTCCACCCACTGACGCAGTGTTGCTGTGGAAAGTTCGCACGGAGTGCCATCACCAAGTTGTTGATCAGTTTGACGCAGCAATCAGTTTCATTCGCCCATACATTTGGAAAGTATATACGCTACGTCGTATGATATCTGGAAGCTGCCTACCACATTTTTGCAGAGCTTGCCCCGAAACAAGTAAAGACCCAACGCCTTTGAAAATACGGGTTGGGTCTTGCATAACCTCCGGGGTTAACGTTAAGTTCACTGTGTAAAAATGCAGCGGGCTGTAGTCCATTATTCCGCAACAACCAACTATAGACGATTTTTGGTTTTATGTCAAATTGCGTTTGCTCGAAATTTCAAAAATTCTCTTCCCCGCATTGGAAGCTGTTTTTGCCGGTCTGTGTATCCTACAGTGCGCAGTCCACTCCCTTCAATTGGGACCAGGAAATGCGCTTACAGGAAATACACGGATGATTGACACGGAAACTTCACCCCCTATTCATATTCACCAAACGCCGGATGCGCCTTCACGTCTGTGGCGTTTGGTGCGTATTGTGCCCGTCGTCCTGATGCTCGCGACGATAGGCGGCCTGCTCGTTGCATTTGTCTTCGGTGGAATGGCTCGGATTACCAGTTGGTATCTGCTGCAAATAGTGCCGCCGTTGCTTGGGCTGCTCTCCTTGCTCATTCTGGCCGTCTATCTTCTGGTGAAGCGACGAACCAGCCGCCTGCTCTGGCTGACGGCTGGCGTTGGGCTGCTCTCTCTGCTGCCGCTTTCGGTGTGGTTTGTGCCCGTGGCGTTCCCTGCTTCGCTGGCACGGACGACCCCCGCAGCGACGGTGCGTCTGCCCGCGGATGGGCCTTTGCAGGTAGCGTGGGGTGGGGATTCGATCGCAACCAATCAGCACGCGGCCGTGCCCGACCAGCGCTGGGCCTATGACCTGCTTGTGGAACCCTATATGACCGAAAGCGAGGAACTGGAATCCTACGGATGCTACGGTATGCCGGTTGTGGCCCCGACGGATGGCCTGGTGACTCAGACTCACGACGGCGAACCGGATGAAGTGCCAGGCGCGGCATCCAACAATCTCACTGCGCCTATGGGCAATTTTGTGGTGTTTCAATTGGAAGGCGGAACCTATCTGGTGATTGCCCATCTGAAACCTGGCACTCTTTCTGTAGAGGCGGGCGAACAGGTCCAGGAAGGGCAGGTCATCGGTCAGTGTGGCAATTCGGGCAACACCAGCGAACCCCATATCCACATCCACCACCAGCGCCAGGACCCCGCACTCTTTCCGGTGAACTTTGCCGAGGGGCTGCCCCTCTACTTTCGGGATCACGACGGCGCGGCCATGCCCCAGGGCGGTATTCGCGTGGACGGGGAGAGTGTAACGATGACTGGGGATTTGGTGCAGCATATGGGCAATTAGCCGGAAAATTCGTCGTGCGAAGTACTTGACAGGCCATCCGAAGTGTCGTATAGTTTGCTGCAATTGATAGCAAATGACTGGGAACCGGAAGAGTAGTCATCAAAGCGAACCTCAGAGAGTCCCTGAACGGTGGAAATGGGATGGTAGCGCAGATGGCGAATGGGCCGGGGAGTCGGAAAAGCGAACAACGAATTTCGTACCAGTAGCTTTTCCCGGAGACGCCACCGTTACCTGGGCGCAGAGGATCGGGCCGCAAGCCCCGTCTTCGTAGAGTGAGACTGGCGCAGACGGCCCTTGTGTTTCACGCAAGGGTTTTTTGTTTCCACTTTCCAAAAAACCGAGTTTTTACGCTGAGGCTCTGTAAAGAACTCAAGCAGATTGAATGAAAAACTCGGTTTTTGGTGGATGTAGACCAGTCTAAGCGGGGTGGCACCGCGGGCGTTGTATATACAACCCTCGTCCCCAAATGGAGCGCGTATGCGCTGTGTTTGGCTGGGACGGGGGTTTTTTGTATTGGGTATTCGCTCTTGGGTAATAGATATTTGGTGGGGAAGCTCCCCATTCATCACTGCCAAATATCCAATACCCAATAGCGAATACCCTCCGACACAGGAGGAGAGCAATGGCAATCTACAAACCGACTTTGGAAGAGGCCCGGGGGCTGGTGGATCAGGGCAATCTGATTCCGGTCTACCGGGAACTGCCGGCTGATTTGGAGACGCCGGTTTCGGTCTTTTTGAAGCTGCGCAATGGTGGCCCCAGCTTTTTGCTGGAATCGGTGGAGAAGGGCGAGCAGGTGGGGCGCTACAGTTTCATCGGCGTCCACCCGCCTATGAGCGTCTGCGGCCACGGGGATCAGGTGATTATCGGCGGGGCGGGCGGCCAGGAGTTGGAACGCCAGCAGGGCGATCCGCTGGAAATTGTGCGGGAGTTGATGGCCGACCGCAAGCCGGTACAGATTCCCGGTCTGCCCCGTTTTACCGGCGGCACAGTGGGCTACTTCGGCTACGATCTGGTGCGCTTTATCGAGCGGCTGCCCGAAACCGCGGAACAGACTCTGCGCATCCCCAATCTGCTCCTGCTCTTCGCCGACAATCTGGTGGTTTTTGACCACGTGAAGCACAAGCTGATCGTCATCGCCAATATGCGGGTGGAGGATGACATGCGTTCGTCCTATGCCGACGCGGTGGCCCGCATCGACAAAATTGTTGCGGATCTGCGCAAGCCGCTGACCCCGCCCCTGCCGGTCGAATGTGCCAACGGAGCCGAGTGGACGAGCAATTTCACCCAGGCCGAATACGAAGAAAATGTGCGCAAGGCCAAAGAGTACATCGCTGCCGGGGACATCTTTCAGGTCGTGCCCAGCCAGCGCCTCAGCCGCCCGACTGAGGCCGATCCCTTTACGATCTACCGGGCGCTGCGGATGCTCAACCCGTCGCCCTATCTCTTCTTCCTGGACTTTACAGGTGTGGCCGGGGTCGCCGAGGCGTCGGGTACGAACGAGCCGATTCACATCATCGGCTCCAGCCCGGAGATGCATGTGATGCTGGAAGATGGCACGGCCTATCTGCACCCCATTGCCGGGACCCGCTGGCGGGGCAAGAGCGAGGAAGAGGACAACGCCCTGGCCGCGGAATTGATGGCCGATCCCAAAGAGCGGGCCGAGCACGTGATGCTGGTTGATTTGGGGCGCAACGATCTGGGCCGGGTCTGCGAATATGGCTCGGTGGCGGTCCCACAGATGATGCAGGTGGAGCGCTACAGCCACGTGATGCACATTGTCAGCGACGTGCGGGGCAAGATTCAGCCCCAGCACGACGCCATCAGTCTGCTCAAAGCCACTTTCCCTGCGGGCACAGTCAGCGGCGCGCCGAAGGTGCGGGCGATGGAGATTATCGAAGAGTTGGAGGGCACACGCCGGGGTCTCTATGCCGGCGCGGTGGGCTACATCGACTACGACGGCACAATGGACACCTGCATCGCCATCCGCACGATTGTGATGCAGGGGAAGGTGTGTCACTTGCAGGCAGGCGGCGGTGTAGTGGCGGACAGCGATCCCACATACGAATATAACGAAAGTTGGAATAAAGCCCGGGCGTTGTCCGTGGCGGTGGATGAGGCTGAGAAGGGGTTGTGAAAGGCAAAAGGCAAAAAGGGAAGGCAAAAGGGCTACGTGCCACCCGCCACTTGCCACTGGGGAGACTCGAATGGGACAGGTAAAAGTCTACGGACTACAGGAAGCATTGAACCCCATCAAACGGCAACTGTCCGATGTGATCCATTCGTGCGTGGTGGAGGCACTGGAATTCCCGGTGGACAAGCGTGCCCATCGCTTCTTCCCCCTGGAACGGGAGGATTTCTTCTGGCCTGCGGGCCGCACCGATGCCTACACAATCATCGAAATCGGGCTGATCGAAGGGCGCAGTGTGGCGGCCAGGAAGCGGCTGATCCGGCTGCTCTTCGACCGCATCAGCGCTGAACTGGGCATTGCCCAACAGGACATTGAAATCTGCATCAGCGAGAGCGCCGCCCACAACTGGGGCTTTCGGGGGATGCACGGCGACGAAGTGAAGCTGAACTATCGAATTGATGTTTGAAGAAGATTTGAAGAAGAGGAGTGGAGACAATGACAAACCGCAAACGCATTCTCACCGGCGACCGGCCCACGGGCAAGCTGCATCTGGGCCATTATGTGGGCAGCCTGCGTCACCGGCTGCGCTTTCAGGACGAGTACGAGTGCTTCTTTATTATCGCTGATCTGCATATGCTGACGACGAAACCGAGCAAAGAGGACATCTACGCCATCGGCGAAAATGCCCGGCAGATTGTGCTGGATCACCTGGCGATTGGCATCGACCCGGCGAAGGTGACTTTCTATCTGCAATCGGCGGTGCATGAAATCTACGAACTGCAACTACTGCTGAGCGGGCTGGTGACGGTAGAGCGGCTGCAACAGTTGCCCACCATCAAGGACATGGCCAGCGCGGCCCATCTGGACCAGATTCCCTACAACCTGCTCGGCTATCCCGTGTTGCAAGCCGCCGATATTTTGATGCCCCGTGCCCATCTGGTCCCCGTGGGCAAGGACAACGAAAGCCACGTGGAGATCACCCGGCAGATCGCCCGCCGTTTCAACAATCTCTACGGCGAAGTCTTCCCGGAGCCGGACGCCTATGTGGAGGGTGGTACACTCGTCGGCACCGACGGCCAGGCCAAGATGAGCAAGAGTCTGGGCAACGCCATCCTGCTCAGCGACGACAGCCGCACGGTCAAAAAGCAGGTGATGAGTATGTACACGGACCCCAACCGCATCTCCGCCGATATCCCCGGCAATGTGGAGGGCAATCCGGTCTTTGCCTATCACGACTTCTTCAATCCGAACAAAGCGGAGATAGACGATCTGAAAGAACGTTATCGGGCCGGTCGCGTGGGGGATGTGGAAGTGAAGGAAAAGCTGCTGGCAGCCCTGGAAAACTTCCTGGAACCCATCCGGGAGCGCCGCGCCTTCTATGAATCCCAGACCGGTCTGGTGGACGAATTGCTCTACGAAGGAACCCTGCGCAGCCAGAAGGAAGCCAGGGATACACTCATCGAAGTCAAAAAGGCGATGGGATTCACAGGTGTGTGGAATCGGATTCGCCGTTCCGTTGAAAAACGGCAGAAGAAAATGGCGGGATGAGATGATGGGATGCTGAGGGAAGAATATACGCCATCATCTCAGAATCCCATCATCAATCCTCTTCAGCGCAAGAACATCAGCACAACCACAAACTTTTCGGAGGATCAAATGATCGCCGTCATCGACAATTACGACAGTTTCACGTACAATTTGGTGCAGTTCCTGGGCGAGATTGTGCAAGAGCCACCCTTCAATAGTGGCGACTACGAGATTCGGGTCTGGCGCAACGACGCCATCGATGTGGAAGCGTTGGCGGATCTGCACCCCAGCCACGTCATCATAAGCCCTGGCCCCGGCTCGCCGGACAAAGACAGCGGCATCAGCAACGACGTCATCCGCATCCTGGGCGAGACGACGCCGATTCTGGGCGTCTGTCTGGGCCAACAGTGCATCGGCCACGTCTTCGGCGGCAATGTCATCCGTGCGCCCCGTCTGATGCACGGGAAGGTCAGCCCTATCGATCACCAGGGCACGGGCATTTTCGCTGGGCTGCCCAACCCCTTTACGGCCACCCGCTACCACAGCCTGATTGTGGAGGAGCCGCTGCCTGCGGAGTTGGAGGCCACGGCCTATACGCCCGAAGGGGAATTGATGGGCGTGCGTCACCGCACCCGGCCCATCTTCGGCGTGCAGTTTCACCCGGAGAGTATTCTGACCGAGCACGGCCACGATATTCTGCGCAATTTTTTGAATGTGAAGTAGACAGAACGGGCTCAGAAGGGGTTGCCGATGATCAGACATAAAACGCTCTTTCTGACCCAACGGGGCCAGCGTCATCACCGTTGGGCGCTGGACGCCGCCCCCGCTGAGTTGGAGATTGCTATCCGGCGCAACCCCAGCCAGGTCGAACTGCTGGAACTGTTGGCCGATGCCGAGTTCCTGATCAGCGAACGCACGGGGAAAATCGACGCCGCGCTGATTCAGGCCGCGCCCAAACTGCGTCTGATCCAGCGCCTGGGCCGACAGACCTGGGACATCGACGCGGAAGCCGCACGTGCAGCCGGTGTGCCGGTCTGCTACTGGCCGCTGGCTGGCTGTGTGATGGTGGCCGAACATATGCTGCTGCAAATCCTCGGCCTGCTCAAACGGGTGCGGGAGGCGATGACAATCACTGCCGAAGGCGCGGATTGGGGCATCCCCACTGTGCGCGGCGACGAAGACCACTTCAGCTATAATTGGTCCCAGCGGGGCGGCATCGGCAGATTGACCGGCGCGACGGTCGGCATTCTGGGCTTTGGGGAGATCGGCCTGGAACTGGTGGAGCGGCTTCGCGGTTTTCACTGCACGCTCCTCTACCACAAACGGTCACGCCTGCCCGCACAGGTGGAGGCACAGTTAGGAATTGTCTACGCCACCCCTGCGGAGATCGCCCGGCAGAGCGATATTGTCTGCTCGCTCCTGCCCTATACAGGACCCAAAGAGCCGGTCAATGGGGCCTTTTTCGCCCAGATGAAGCCGGGCAGTCTACTCGTCCACTGCGGCTCCGGCGCTGTCATCGACGAAACCGCCCTGCTTGCCAGCCTGCGTTCGGGTCATCTGGCCGGGGCCGCGTTGGACACCTACACCTACGAACCCCTGCGCGAGGGCGATCCACTGGTGGACGCGGCCCGGGAGCCGATGCTCAATCTGATCCTCACCCCCCACATCGCCGCCGGTGGCGTGAAGAGCGGTGGGCGGGGTCGCCGCGAGGAATACGACAATATTCTGGCTGTGCTGGCTGGGGAACCCTTGCGTTATCGACTGAACGAATGATTCTGACGCAGTAACGAGAGCAATTTCAAAAGGAGAAGCCGATGTCCACGCCCATCAATACCGCCCTGGAAAGCCTCTTCGCCGGGGAAAATCTCTCGGCCCAGGCCGCGGACGACGCAATGACGCAGATTATGACCGGCGAGGCCACGCCCGCGCTGATCGGCGCGTTTCTGGCTGCCCTGCGGCTGAAAGGTGAGACGGTTGACGAGATCACCGGCTGTGCGCGGGCGATGAAGCGCAACGCCACCCAAGTCCGTACACTCCTGGGCGACACCCCTGTGCTGGACATTGTGGGCACAGGCGGCGACGGCACGCAGAAATTCAACATCAGTACGACAGCCGCCTTTGTCATCGCCGGCCACGGGGTGAAGGTCGCCAAGCACGGCAACCGCTCTAACCGGCGCGCGGGCAGCGCGGATGTGCTGGAGGCTCTGGGCGCGACGCTGGCAACCACACCGGAGCAGGTGGCCGAACTGCTGGATGAAGTGGGGATCGCTTTCCTCTTTGCCCCCTCCTATCACCCGGCCATGCGCCACGCCATCGGCCCCCGCCGGGAAATCCAGACCCGGACAATCTTCAACATTCTTGGCCCGCTGACCAACCCGGCCTCGCCCACAAATATGCTGGTGGGTGTCTTTGCCCCGGAACTGACCGATGTGATGGCGCGAGTGCTGGGCAATATGGGCGTCAACGCCGCTTATGTCGTCCACGGCTACTACGAGACCGGCGCGGGGCTGGACGAACTGACACCCACAGGCACAAGCCGGGTGAGCCATCTGCACAATGGCGAGGTAACGACCACCACTTTCGACCCCGCGGAGTTGGGAATGGAGCGGGCCACTCTGGCCGATATGCAGGGCGGCGACGGAGCCACAAACGCGGCCCTTCTGCGCGGCATCCTCTCCGGCGAAGTGCGGGGACCCAAGCGGGATGCGGTGTTGCTCAACGCCGCGGCGGCCCTCAGCACCGAATGTGGCGACTGGACCGCTAGTCTGGCCGAAGCCACCGAGAGCATTGACAGCGGTGCGGCACTGAATAGGCTGGAACGATTTATCGAAAAGACAAAAACTTTTGCGTGACGCAAGGATGATGGGATTCTGAGATGATAGAACGGTACGGCCATCATCTCAGAATCCCATCATCACCCGCACTCGCACTATACCCATTCCAAAGGTCATCATTCCTTATGCCCAAACCATCCCAACTCGACATCTCCAAGCACAAAGGCGAAGTGCTCGACCAGATTATGGCCTGGAAGCGTCAGGAAGTCCCCAAGCAGATGGACCTGATGTCTCTGGCCCAGGTGAAAGCCTTTGCCCGTATGTCACCGCCCGCCATCGACTTTGCCGCGGCCCTCACCCGTACACCGGGGGCGAGCCTCATCGCTGAAGTCAAACGGGCCAGCCCGTCGAAGGGGCTGATCGCGCGGGACTGGGATCCGCCGCTGATCGCCGAGACCTACGCCCGCAATGGCGCGGCGGCTATCTCGTGCCTGACCGATGCCCGCTTCTTCCAGGGCGAGTTGGCCTATCTCACCGCCATCAAAGAACGGCTGGCAGAGAAGAAACTGGCTGCTCCCGTCCTGCGCAAGGAATTCATCTACCACGAATATCAGGTATACGAAGCGCGCATGGCCGGGGCCGATGCTATTCTGCTGATTGTTTCGGTGTTGGGGGACAATGACCTGCGCCGCCTGCACAAACTGTCCAATGAATTGGGTATGGGTGTGCTGGTGGAGGTCCACGACGAGGCCGAACTGGAACGGGCGCTGGCCGCGGATCCCCACATCATCGGCGTCAACAATCGCAATCTCAAAACCTTTGAAGTGGATATCGAAAACACGGCTCGGCTACGCGAGCAAATCCCCGCGGGCAAAGTTGTCGTGGGCGAAAGCGGCATCCGAGAGGAGGCCGATGTGCGGCGCATGGCCGAGATGGGCTGCGACGCGATTCTGGTGGGGGAGACTTTCTGCAAGCTGCCCCAGCGAGAGCGGGGGGCGAAGGTGGCGGAGTTTGTGAGGGCAGGGCGGAAATAATTCTGTGGACATAGCTGTCCAGAGTCATACAGCAACCATCTCCCGCTCGGCTTGCACTTTTTCTTGACTGGGGAGAGCGGCTTCAATCGCTGGATAGACAGCCGCGCGCACCAGAGCATTTTCAATGGCCCGGCGGGTTTTGCTATACATTCGATAGAACGAAGCCCATTCCATACAGTGCTGCAATTCTTCGCTCAGAACACCGGCCTTATATTTCCGATAGAATTCATCCGACGCCATTTCGTATTTCTCTTCAAACCCGCGCAACTCCGCAGCCAATTCCAACAGATCGTCGATGGGATTGGAATTAGCGATGGCCTCGGCCAGTTGGCGCTGGAACTCCTCCGAGGATTCGGGCATTGTCTCTTGGGTGTAGGATAGGGTAGCCATTAGTGATTCTCCTGAACAGATAGATACGCAGGACAATTTTACCACAGGTTTCAAGCCATGCAGAGCAACGAATCAGCAGTGCCATCAACGCCTGTCCGCAAAGAAGGCGGTCTGGACATAAGCAGCGAGCAGGCCCAGGACTTTCTTCGGGAACACTTCCACCCCGATTCTTTCGCAGTGGAGGAGATCGGCGCGGGCGCGTGGTCCCGCTGTTTTGGCTTTCGCTGTGGTGATGAAGAGTTGGTGGTGCGCTTCGGCCAGTATATGGACGATTTTCAGAAAGATCAGCGAGCTTACCTGTACGCTGCCTCCGGTTTGCCCATCCCGGAAGTGAAGGCAATCGGGCGCGCCTTCGATGGCTATTACGCCATATCCACCCGCTGCTACGGCGACCCCCTGGAACAACTGGACGCAGGCCACTGGCGCACGACGCTACCTTCTACGGTGGCCGCGCTGGAAGCCCTGCGCACGACTGATCTCTCGGCCACGGTCGGCTTCGGCGGCTGGGGAGCGGATGGCAGCGCGCCCCACACAAAGTGGTCTGCGCATCTGTTGAGCACCCTGGACGATACGCCCGACCGGCGCACCCACGGCTGGCGGACGCTCCTGGCGACTGCCACGCAGGATAACGCTACCTTCGTCTGGGGCTGCGAGCGACTTGCCCAAATGGCGGATGCATTGGACCGGTGCGCGCCCCGCTGCCTGATCCACGCCGATCTGATGAACCGCAATGTGCTGGTGGACGAAAGGGGCATTTCCGGCGTCTTTGATTGGGGCTGTTCGCTCTACGGCGACCACCTCTACGATCTGGCCTGGTTCGAGTTTTGGGCACCCTGGCATCCTGAAATTGATGTGCCAGCCCTGCGCTCTGCCCTGGAAGATCGCTGGCGCACGGTGGGCTACACGCCGCAGAATCTGGCCCTCCGTCTGCAAGCCTGCTATCTGCACATCGGCCTGGACCACCTGGCTTATAACGCCTGGCTGCGCGACTGGCCGACCCTCTCGGCCACAGCGAGGCAAATGCGCTCTCTGGTGGAAAACATATGACAGGCACTCTTCTCAATATCATCGCCGTTCTCATAGGCGGAACCCTCGGCTCCCTCTTGGGCAATCGACTGCCGTCCAGAATTCAGGAAACGGTCATGCACGGCCTGGGACTGCTGACGCTGGTCATCGGTGTGGATATGGCGCTGGGCAGTGCCAACATTCTGATCCCAATGTTCAGTATCCTCATCGGCGGCGTGCTGGGTGAATTGCTGCGTATCGACGACGGGCTGAACTGGCTGGGGCGCAAAGCGGAAGAGCGCTGGGGCAGCCGTCTGGGCCAGGGCAAAGTGGCCGGGTGGAGCGTGACTCGCGCGTTTGTGACCAGCAGTCTTATCTTCTGCGTAGGGCCGATGACAATTCTGGGCAGCATTCAGGACGGGCTGCTCGGCGACTACAATCTCCTCGCCATCAAAAGCACGCTGGACGGTTTCGCGGCTGTCGCTTTTTCGGCCAGCCTGGGGCCGGGTGTGCTGCTCAGCAGTGTCACCGTCGGCGTCGTCCAGGGCGGGGTGGCGGGGCTGGCGATGCTGGCAGGCGGTGGCTTGGGCGAAGTCACCCGCCAGACTCCCTGGGTCGTCGAGTTGACCGCGACCGGCGGTATCCTCATCCTGGGTATAGGACTGACTCTGCTCGAACTGAAAAAGATTCGTGTCGCCAATCTTCTCCCCGCCATCGCCATCGCGCCAGCGATTGTCTGGGCCTTACAGGCATTGGGGATCGGGCAGTGACGATTGGTAGGGCAAGTAAGGCTACGTCGAAGAGAAACTCCCCAGGCAAAGTCCCCGGCACTTTCTCTCCAAGCGAGTAGTACGTCACAATTACTCCGCTGTTGTGCGTGAAGTGCCGGGGACTTTTGGATACTTACTTTCGTGAAGTCGTTTGGGGATTGGCAGATTATCACCTGCCCCTTCAACTTGCACCCTTCCCCCTTTCCGAGTACCCTATCTGGTATGAATGTCGACGCGATTCTCTTTGATTTAGACGGAACCCTTGTACAGCACGGCCACGTCTTACTGCCAGCGCGCCTGGCCGCCTGGGGCCATCCCCGCAGCCAGTCAGTCGTAGACGCAGCCTTTGCTGTGCAGATTCAATGGTTCTACAGCTACACGGCTCAGTTGATGGCCGCCGGTCGGGAAGACCCCCATCTTTTTCAGCGGCTATACGAGCGGGTCACGATGGAATTGGAGATCGACGATCCCGCAATCCCGTTGCGCATGGGGTCCTACTTTGCGGCCAATCCTGTGCCCCCCCTCTACGACGACGTGCTGCCCCTGCTGCTCTATCTGCGCAAAGCTGCCCTGCCCTTGGGAATCATCACCCAGCGGGATCGTCTGGGCGCACAGCGTTTCCTGGCCGAACACAATCTGGACCACTGCTTCTCCGTTCTCATCGCCGGTGACGACGGCCACGGGCGCAAACCCACCCCAGCCCCTTTTCACGCCGCGCTGGGGAAGATGTCTATCGCGCCGGAGCGGGCCATCTTTGTTGGGGACCGGATTGACGACGACTGCGGCGGGGCCAAGGCCGCGGGCCTGGTCCCTTTTCTGATCGACCGCAGCAACGCGCACGCGGACGCGACCGTCAACGCCGATTTTGTCTCCCTGCGTCGCCTGACCGATCTGCTGGTCCATCTGCCCGGCGAAAAGGAGATAGGACAATGACAGATGTCCAGGTCAAAATTTGCGGCATCACCAATCGCGACGACGCCATCGCCGCGCTGGAAGCCGGGGCCGACTATCTGGGCTTCAACCTCTACCCCAAATCGTCCCGTTATATTCCGCCGGAAAAACTACGGGAATTGATACTGGAGATTGGAGAGGGGACATCCCAATCCTCAATCCCCAATCCCCAGCCCCTTCGATTCATCGGCATTTTTGTCAACGAGACCGTCCAGGGCATCACCGACATTCTCAGCTTCACCGGGTTGGCGTATGCCCAACTGCACGGCGACGAGCCGCCCGAATTTTTGCAGCAGTTGACGGGAAAAGCATTCAAAGCTGTCCGCCCCGCCGACGCGGAGAGCGCACGGGACGCGGCTTCCCGCTTTGCCCCCCTCGGCCTGGACGATGGACCCCAACTGCTGATCGACGCCTATGACCCGGCGGAATACGGCGGAACCGGCAAAAAAGCCGATTGGCACGTGGCGGCTAAATTGGCCCAGCGCCACCCCCGCCTGATGCTGGCTGGCGGCCTGACCCCCGCCAATGTCGCCCAGGCCATCCGCGCCGCGCGCCCCTGGGCCGTGGATGTGGCCAGCGGCGTAGAGGTCAGCCCAGGGCGCAAGGATCACGACGCTATGCGAGCCTTTATCCGCGCCGCCAAAGAGAGTTTGTAGGTGCGGTTTCTAACCGCACAACTCCGGTTATCCACAAATTGTGCGGTTAGAAACCGCACCCACCAGTCCACCAGGAAACGTCAATGCCCACCTTCCCTCAACTCTCCGATGCCCTGCGACTTTCCCGCCTCGCCCCGTCCACCAGCCCGGTACGGATGGTGCTGGACACGGACACCTACAACGAAATCGACGATCAGTTTGCGCTGGTCTGGGCGCTGCTTTCGCCGGAGAAGTTGGCGATGGAAGCCATCTACGCCGCGCCCTTCCACAACGCCCGCTCCAACGGGCCGGGCGATGGGATGGAACGCAGCTACGACGAAATTCACCGACTGTTGGATCGGCTGCCCGGTGTCTACAGCGGCCCGGTCCTGCGCGGTTCGACAGAATTTATGCAGGCAGCGGACCGTCCGGTAGAGAGCGAGGCCGCGGCTGATCTGGTGGAGCGGGCTATGGCATCGCCGCTCGACGACCCCCTTTACGTCGTTGCCATCGGTGCGCCCACGAATATCTCGTCGGCTCTGCTGCTGGAACCCCGCATCGTCGAGCGCATTGTGCTGGTTTGGCTGGGCGGCCATCCCACTTTCTGGCCCACTGCCCGGGAGTTCAATCTGCGCCAGGATATGCACGCATCCCGCCTGCTCTTCGATAGCGGCGTGCCTTTTGTAATGCTGCCCTGCGCCACCGTCGCCTCTCACCTGCTGGCAACTGTGCCCGAATTGGAAGCTTATATGGCTGGTCGGGGCGCAATCGGTGATTTTCTGGTAGAGACTTTCAAAGGCTACAGCGACGATCATTTTGGCTGGTCAAAAGAAATCTGGGACCTGGCCCCCATCGCCTGGCTGCTCAACAGCGAGTGGACGCCGTCGGTTCTGGAACACAGCCCGATTTTGACCGAACAGATGACGTGGAGCATCGACCGCAGCCGTCATCTCATGCGCATTGCCACGGGTGTGCGCCGCAACCCAATCTTTGCCGACCTCTTCCGCAAGGTAGAGGTTTTTTCCCAGTAGTTTGGCACGCCGTAGTTCTGTCCGAGGAATGGGAAATCAGCACTACCAGGGATGGGAAATAGCACTATTGGGGCGTTGTCTGGTTTACGGAAAGACAGCATACTTACCTTAGTAGGTTTTTCCGTTGACCATTTAGACACAGGACCAGAGATGCTCAATTTGCAGAAAATAATTATCGACCACCTGGTGAACGATATCGCAGCTGCTTATAAACAGAATTATGGCAGCCGTTCCCCGTCGTTCGATGAAATCATTACTTGGTGTGGCTATCTGGCTCTGGAGAATATCGCCAACTCAGACGCGCTCTATCACAATATGGAGCACACCGTCTTGGTGACTCTGGTGGGCCGAACAATTCTGCAGGGCAAGCATCTGGTGGAAGGTGGCGTGACCCCGGAGGATTGGCTGCAAGTGATGATGGCGCTGCTCTGTCACGATATCGGCTACGTGCGCGGCGTCTGTCGCCAGGACGACGGCAATTGCATTGCCACAGGCATTGGCGACGAAACAGTGCAATTGCCATTGGGCATCACCGATGCAGCCCTTTCGCCCTATCACGTGGATCGGAGCAAGCTATTTGTCAAAGAGCGGTTTGTTGAGCCTCTCTTTGTGGGGATCGATACCGATGCCATTATTTCCTACATTGAGATGACCCGCTTCCCCATCCCCTCGGATCCCCACTACCAGCGTACCAGCGGCTATGCAGGGCTGGTGCGGGCAGCCGATTTTATTGGCCAGTTGGGCGATCCCGACTACCTGCGCAAGCTCCCCGCACTTTTTCACGAGTTGGAAGAAGTGGACAAAGAAGTGAAAATTGGGTACAACAGTCTGGACAATATGCGCCGCAACTATGCCCGCTTCTACTGGGATGTGGTCAGTCCCTATATTCAGGAGGCGTTGGAGTATCTGCGTGTGACCCAGGATGGCAAGCAGTGGATCGCCAACCTCCATTCCCACGTCTTCGACGTTGAACACCGCATCAATATGGCCCAGCGCTGAAGCAACTGAACAGGACGCAGATTTTCCTGATTTGAAGTGATATATGCAGATTTTGTCATCGCTTATCACTCGTTTCAGCCTCATCTGCGTCCGCTTTTTGCATTAATCCCAACGGAGCAAACCCTATGGAAATTCTCGGCGGTCCCCTCTTCGCCGTGGCTGGCGCGGGCGAATCCCACGGCCCCGGCGTGAGCACAATTGTCTTTGGCTGCCCGCCGGGACTGCTCCTGCGCCGGACAGACATCCAGCGCTTTCTGGACAGGCGACGGCCCGGCAGCAACCGCCACGGCACACCCCGCCACGAAGGGGACAAAGTGGCCCTGCTCTCTGGCCTCTACAACGAAGCCGATCTGGACGCTCTCCTGTCCGGGCCGCCGGTGGAGATTGTCGTGGACGGCCAGCCCCAGGCTACGGAGAGCTATGCCGAGGGCTACACCACCGGCGAACCGATCGCCAGCCTCGTCCTCTCCACCTCCCAGCGTTCCCGCCACTACGAGCAGTTCGCCGGGCCGACCGGCGCGGTGCGGCCTGGCCACACAGATTTGGTCAAGTACGCCAAATCCCAGGGCTTTGTGGACATCCGGGGGGGCGGGCGCAGCAGCTATCGCTCCACCATCTCCGATGTGGTCGGGGGCTCCATTGCCCGGCTCTGGTTGCAGGAGAATTTTGGCACAGTCTTTCTTTCGTCGATTGTTCAGGTCGGCCCACTGAAGACGGAGAAAAGTCTGGCCGCCCACTTCCAGGAGCGCATCGCAGCCCAGGGCCATTTGGGCGTCTCGGCCCAGGAGATCGGGGCCGTCGAAGCGCTGCTGGACGAAGCGGAGATACGCTCTCTGGACGCGGCCTTTGCCGAGGAGGCGGGGGAGCTGATCAAACGAACCCGCATCGACGGCGACTCCCTGGGCGCGTCGGTGGAGGTGGTGGCGATCAATCCCCCCGCGCTGCTGGGCGAACCCCTCTACCAGAGCTTGAAAGTGCGGCTGATGGGCGCATTGGGCGGGCTGAACGCGGTGCAAAGCTGCGAGGTGGGCGACGGCGCCGCGGTTGTCTCTCGCCGGGGCAGCGAGAACAACGACCCCATCCGCTCCAGCGGTTACCAGGCCAACAGCCACGGCGGACTGCTGGGGGGCATCACCACTGGCTCGCCGCTGGTCTGCCGGGTGGGATTCAAGCCCACCTCCACCATCACCAAAGCCCAGCAGTCCGTGCGCAAAAATCTGGAAGAGATGGAGTATCGGTTGGCCGAGGGTCGCCACGACCCCTGCGTGGGCGTGCGCGCCGGCGTCACCCTGGAATCCCGCATGGCGATTGAGGTGATGAACGCGGTGCTGATGCACCAATCGGCCCGGGTGGATGCGAACAGCTTCCGTCTCTTCGATGCCGGGTGAGTCAGATATTGGGTATTGAATAGTTGGCATTCGGCGTCGTCAGCAGCACTGCCAACTATCCAATACCCAATATCTACCCATCGATTTGTCAGCGCAGCCAAATTGGTTGACAATAGGTAGATGACAGCACCCATCAAAATCGCTTGGACCCAAACCAAATCAATGACGAATCAACAAAATAACATTACCCTCACCGGCTTTATGGGCACGGGCAAAAGCACCACCGGTCAACTGCTGGCCGCACGCCTGGGCCGGGACTTTGTGGATATGGACGACCGGCTGGTGGCCCACTTTGGCAAGCCCATCGCCGATGTCTTTGCTCAGGAGGGCGAGGCTCTCTTCCGTACAGCCGAGGCCCGACTCTGCCAGGAGTTGGCCGGGCAGAGCGGACTGGTCATTGCCACCGGTGGCGGCGCGCTGGTCAACACCGAAAACCGGGACGCACTGGCAGCCAGCGGGCCGGTCGTCTGCCTGACCGCGGACGCCGAAACAATTATCGAGCGGGTGGAAGCGGCTACGGATCGCCCCCTGCTCCCCGGCGGGCGTGGGGAAAAGCTGGCGAATATCGAGCATCTGCTGGCGAAACGGCGGGGCGCATACGGCAGTATTCCCCTGCAAGTCCCCACAGACCGCTGCACCCCGGAGCAGATTGTGGAGCGGGTGGCCGATGCCCTGGCCGCGAATGACGAAATCGCCGGGATGAACCGCATCAGCGTTGCCACCCCCGAAGGCACAACCTATCACATCTGCATCGCCGACGGTCTGCTGGGCCGGGTGGGCGAACTGATGGCGAATCGGGGACTGACAAAAGGCAAGGCCGCGATCGTCACCAATCCGGTGATCGCCGAACTGCACGGGGAGACCGTCGCCGAGAGTCTTGCCGGGGCCGGTTTCGAGCCGGTCATCTGCATTGTGCCCGAAGGCGAGCAGAACAAAACCCTGGCCAGCATCGCCTCCCTCTACGACCAATTCCTGGCCGCTGGGATGGACCGACGCAGCCCGGTCATCGGTCTGGGCGGCGGTGTCATCGGGGATATGGCGGGTTTTGCCGCGGCCAGCTATCTGCGCGGCGTGCCGTTTGTGCAGATTCCCACCAGTGTGCTGTCGATGGTGGATGCGTCGGTGGGTGGCAAGACCGGTGTGGACCTGCCCCAGGGCAAAAATCTGGTCGGTGCCTTCAAACAGCCCAGCCTCGTCGTCATCGACCCGGCTGTCATCGAGACCCTGCCCGCGGCCGAGTTTCGCTCCGGTCTGGCCGAGATTGTCAAGCACGGCATCATCGCCGCTCCCGAAATCTTCCGCCAGTTGGAGGGCGACGGCCCCACAAATCTGGGCCAACTGGTCAGCGACGCGGTGCGGGTGAAGGTGGATGTGGTGGCGGAAGATCCCTTCGAGATGGGTCGCCGGGCCACGCTCAATCTGGGCCACACCTTCGGCCACGCCATCGAGCAGACTAGCCAATACGCCATCCGCCACGGCGAAGGGGTGGGACTGGGGCTGATCTGCGCCGCACATATGGCGGCGGAGACCGGTCACTGCGACCCGGCGTTGGAAGAGCGTATCCGTCAGTTGTTGATCCGGCTGGACCTGCCCGTCAGCGTCTCTGGCTACAGCCTGGACGAAGTACACGCCACAATGTTTTTCGACAAGAAACGCCAGGGCAAAACCCTACGCTTTATCCTGCCAACGGCACTGGGCGACGTGAAAATCGTCAACGACCCCGGCGAGGAGTACGTGCGACGGGCACTGGCGGTTGTCCTCAACTAAGAATTTTCACCACAAAGACACGAAGACACAAAGAAAAACACTTCTTTCTTCTTCGTGCCTTTGTGGCTTTGTGGTTGCAAGGAGGAGATAGATGGCGAAAATCGCTCTGATCCACGGGCCGAATTTGAATCTGCTGGGACGACGGGAGAAATCCATCTACGGCACTGTCACTCTCGACACTATCAACGAAGCCGCGCTGGCCTGGGCGGGGGATGCCCACGAAGTGCGCCCCCTTCAAAGCAATCATGAAGGCGCGATTGTAGACGCTATCCAACAGGCCGGGGATTGGGCCGACGGTCTGGTGATGAACCCCGGCGCCTTCACCCACTACTCCTATGCCATCCGGGACGCCATCGCTGGGGTCTCTCTGCCGACGGTGGAAGTACATCTGAGCAACATCCACAGCCGGGAGGAGTTTCGCCACAAGTCCGTGCTGGCCCCGGTCTGCGTGGGGCAGATTGCGGGCTTTGGCTGGCGCAGCTATTTATTGGGCTTGCAAGCGTTGGTGGACTATCTAATGGATCGATCCAAATGAGCAACCACAAAGCTACAAAGACACAAAGAAGAAGAACAAAGACAGTCAGTTGGCTGCTTGCGCTGGTGACTGCGCTTGTGCTGGTGGCTGCTTGTCAGCAGGAGACGCCGACACCCCTGCCACCCACACCAGTGCCGGATGCGCCCACAGCCGATGCAGAAGCCGCCCCCGGTGAACCCGCGGTGGTTGTGGCGACGGCGACACCCGCACCCCTGCCCGCGCCCACCGAAGCAGCCACACCGACGCCGAAAGTCACCAGCGGCACTGTCACCCTTTGGCACAGTTGGGCGCGACAGGACGGCGACGCGCTGGCCCAGATTCTGGAAAACTTCGCGGCAGCCAATCCGAATATCACAGTGCAGACCCTTTTTGTGGCCTACAACGATCTGCCCCAGTCCTACGCGGACGCGGTGGCCGCGGGTGGCGGACCCGATTTGATCCTGGCCCCGGCCTGGTGGCTGCGGCAACTGGTGGAAGCCAACGCACTGCTGCCTCTGTCCGACCGACTGGCCGAGGGCGAAAGTGACCAGTGGATGGCTGCGGCCCGGGACAATCTCTCCATCGACGACACACTCTACGGACTGCCCACCAGCTACGAACTGGTCGGCCTCTACTACAACCGCTCGCTGCTGGAAGAGACTGCCCTGCCCGCTACCACCGACGATCTGCTGGCCCTGGCCGCGGCCAACCCGGCCCAGGGCGCAGGGCTGTATCTCAACTTCTACCATCTCTACTGGGGTATCCCGGCCTATGGCGGGGAGTTGTTCGATAGCGCAGGCAAAGTCGTGCTGGACAGTACACCCGGCCCAGCCCAGTTTCTCGACTGGCTGCTGCGCATCTCCCAGACCCCTGGCTCCTTTGTCAGCTCGGACTACGGAATGCTGCTGGACCGCTTCAAAAAGGGCGAGTTCGCCTTCTTTGTGGATGGCCCGTGGAGCAGCGGCGAACTGAGCGAGGCTCTGGGCGACAATTTGGGCGTGGCTCCCTTGCCCGCTGGTCCGTCTGGCCCTGCCCGGCCCTGGCTCAGCGCTGACGGCGTCTTTCTGAATCCAGTGGTCGATGCGGGCCAGCAACAGTTGGCCCTGGGCCTGGCTCGACACATCGCCAACGCGGAAAGTGCTACACTTCTGGCAAGCCTTGCCGGGCAGTTGCCAGTCCACAGAGAAGCGACCGTCAACGATCCGCTTTCCCAGGGATTTGTCGCCCAGGCCGACACTGCCCTGTCCGAACCCCACCGAATGCAGATGTCCCAGGTCTGGGGCTATGCCGGGGATATGCTGGTAAAGGTAATCGACGGCGGGACACTGCCCGATGTGGCGGTGACTGAGACGACAATTCTGCTCAACGACGCGCTTGGGCAATGAGATAATAAGAAGTTCGACTTTTCGGAAAAAGTCGAACTTCTACACTGCCTTATTTATTTTAATATTCTATACTCCCATCTGCTGGAAAGGCTCCCGATATGTCATCCTCGCTCATCCCCGGCCCCACCTATGCCGAAATGCGCAACCCTTTGCTCCTGCCCCCCAGTGTACGGACAGCGGCCCGGGCAGCCCTGCACAACGACGAAAGCGATTGGCTCAATCTCTTCAATATCAACTGGAAAAATACGGACAGCGAAGTCGAACATCTGGTGCTGCCCCCGGAACTGACCGGCGTGGAAGCCAATATTATTGTGCTGAGCGGGCGCAATTTCCCCAGTGGATCCATGAAAGTCGGCCCGGCCTACGTGACGCTGGCCGAGGCCGAAGTGACTGAGGGTTTGCGCCCTGGGGACAAACGGGTGATCGGTCCCAGCACAGGCAACTTTGGCATTGGCACAGCTTATGTCAGTAAATTGAAGGGCTACCAGGCGGTGGTGGTGATGCCCGACAATATGAGCACAGAACGCTACGAACGCATCCGCAAATACGGCGGCGAGCTGGACCTGACCCCCGGCACAGAGTCGGATGTGATTCTGACTCTGGAACGTACTCACAGCGAGTACATCAGCCAGCCCGACAAATATTTGGTGCTGGCCCAGTTCGAGCTGCTGCCCAACTACCGCTTCCACCGCTATGTGACCGGCGACGCCGCCATCCAGGCCGCACGCATCCACGGCAATGGGCGCATCGCCGCCTTTGTCAGCGCGCCGGGCAGCGCGGGCACACTGGCCGCGGGGGATCACATCAAAACCATCTGGCACGACAGCAAGACGGTTGTGCTGGAACCCCGGGAATGCCCCACCCTCTACAGCGGCGGCCAGGGCCAGCACCGCATCGAGGGCATCGGCGATAAGATGGTAACACTCATACATAACGTTTTCAATTCCGATCTGCTGATGCTGATCCACGACGAGGAGACTGTGCGTGGGATGGAAGTGGTGCAGGCCGGCACCGCTGTCCTGGCCGAGCGACTGGGCGTGGACCCGGCGCTGGCCCACTCATTGCAGGGTAAGTTCGGCCCAAGCTGCATCTGCAATGTGATTGGGGCCATCAAAACTGCCCGCTATCTGGGGCTGGGGCCAGAGGATAACGTCGTCACGATTGCCACAGACAGCTACGACCGCTACCCGTCTGTCAGCCAGGCGCTCTACGAACGCAACGGCGGCAAACCCGACGACGAGCAGTTGGAGATGTGGGCCAAGAGTGTCTTTCTGGGGGCCAGCCTGGGCGAGATTGTGGATTTGAACCGAGACGGTCAGCAGCAGCGTTTGCAGCAGATGAAGGAAGGGCTGTGGACCCGTTTTGGCTACAACGCCGAATATGTCCGCAAGATGGCAAGCCAGGACTTTTGGGACGAGGAATTTGCCCGCATTGGCGAGATCGACCCGCTGATTGAGGCGATGCGGGGGGAGATTGGGTAGAAGATAGCGGGTATTGGATATTCTGTATTCGTCTGACAGGAGGAAAACACATGAGCAGCGGACACAAAGTCACAATGTTGGGCACGGGTCTGATTGGGATGTTCTACACCCTGGCTCTCCACGGCCAACGCAACCGGGACCGGGTGGAGGTCCTCTACTCTCGCAACGGGCAAAAGGCGCAAGAATCTGCCGCGGCCTGGGGCATCCCCCATTCCACCGACGATATGGCCGCGGCTATCCAGCACCCCGACACGGATACGGTCGTCATCGGCCTGCCCAACCACCTGCACGAGGAGGCTGTGCGCCTGGCCGCGGAAGCGGGCAAGGCCATCCTCTGCACAAAACCTCTGGCCCGCAACAGTGCCGAAGCCAAGCGCATTCTGGAGATTGTGGAGAAGGCGGGTGTCTTTGCTGGCTATCTGGAGGATCTGGTCTACACACCCAAAGCCCTCAAATCAATCGCTGCAGTGCAGGCCGGGGCTGTGGGCGATGTGCTGTGGGCACGCTCCCGGGAGACCCACCCCGGCCCCCACAGTAGCTGGTTCTGGGATGCCAAGCAGGCCGGCGGCGGCGCGATTATCGACCTGGGCTGCCACTGCATCGAAATTATGCGCAGCTATATGGGCAAGAACAACCGACCCGTGGAAGTGATGTGCTGGGCCGATACCCTCGTCCATCCCATCGAGGCCGAAGATAGCGCCATCGCTCTGGTCAAATTTGAGAGTGGGGCTGTGGGCCAGTTTGAGGTCTCCTGGACCTTCCGGGGCGGGATGGACCTGCGGGATGAGGTGAGCGGGACCGAAGGGACAATTTGGCTCAACCACTTCCTGCGCACGGGCTTCGAGATGTTCACTTCCGGTGCGGGCCAGGGATATGTGGCCGAGAAGGCGGAGAGCGCCAGCGGATGGCTCTTCCCTGTGGGCGACGAACTGAGCGAGCTGGGTTACGTGGATATGTTTACGGATATGTTCAACGCCATGGACGAGGGCCGCGCGCCGGTGGAGACCTTCTACGACGGCTATGTGGTCAATGCGGTGATGGACGCCTGCTACCGTTCCGCGGCCTCCCGACAGTGGGAGCCGGTGGAGATGGAATGGCGGGGCGGCTCCACCCCCCGCATCAGTAAAGCTGTGCGCCAGCACGAGGGCCAGGTCGTCATCAAAGAAGAGACGATGCCCGACGGCAAAGTGAAGATGATCCTCAAAGACCCGGCCACAGGTACCTTCAGCGAGCGGGTGGTGTAACTCCTGCCCGGCCTGCGGCCTTTCAGGAAGGGGTCATAAAGTGGGTCCACGTCCACTCTTGTCCTGACCCCTTCCCGGAAGGCAAAGACCGCTCCCTTCTCCACGATTCACTAAAACGCTTTTGACATCTCCCCAGCCCGCGGCTACACTGACAAAAGCGTGGGGATCGCGGTTCTCAGCCCGTCCACCGGTTCACACACCACGCACAACACACAAAAAAATTAACCCTACACCCGGAGGTCTGCTATGCCCCAGCCCTGGCGCGGCATCTTTGTGATTGTCGTCACCCCCTTTCTGGAAAACTACGAACTGGACGAGGCTTCCCTGCGCCGGGAGGTCAACTTCTGCATCGACGCGGGCGCAACGGGTCTGGTCGGCCCGGCCAACGCCAGCGAATTTCCCACCCTCTCCGACGACGAGCGCAAACGCTGGATTGAGATTGTAGTGGAGGAGGCCGCGGGTCGGATTCCCGTCATCGCAACGACGAATCACGGCCACGCGCTGCCCGCTGTCGCTCTCAGCCGCTGGTCCCAGGAAGTGGGCGCGGACGGGGTGATGGCTATGCCCCCCTCTATCCTCTCCCCCGGCCCGGACGGCTGCTACGCCTTCTACAGTGCGCTCTCGGACAATCTGTCCATCCCCATTTTCATCCAGAACTATGCGGGCGTGGCGGGCACGCCGATGTCGTCCGAACTGCTGGCCCGGATGTGCAAAGAATTGGAGTGGGTGCAGTATCTGAAGGAGGAGACTCTGCCGGAGCCACGGGCCATCAGCAGCACGTTGGCCGCGGCCGGGGATGCCTGTAAAGGGGTCTTTGGCGGCCAGGGCGGGGTCTATCTAATCGACGAATTCAATCGGGGCAGCCACGGCAATATGCCCGGTTGCCAGTCTACAGATGTTCACGTGGCGATCTGGGAGAAGCTGGAAGCGGGAGACCAGGCCGGGGCGCGCAAACTCTATAACCAACTGTTGCCGCTGATCAACTTCGAGCGGATGCACGGCGTCGCCACCTACAAAGCGGTGCTGAAACGGCGGGGTATCTTCGCTACGACAGTCAGCCGTGCGCCGGGCAAGTTTCTCGACGAGGCGGATATGCGGGAGTTGGACGCGATTCTGGCCGATGTGGAGCCGCTCTTTACCGTCTAGCCACCTGCACAGCACGATACTGTACGGGCACGATATATCGTGCCCGTACTTCCTTCACAACTCACTGCCACCTCACAGGTAATATTTTATGACCGACACAATCACATCTATCGATCTCTACCCTCTACGCATTCCCCGGGATGTGCCCTATCTGGGGCCCCTGGAAGAGGGCAACCGGCCCAACGAAAAGGGGTATATCATCCGCCCCGGCAACCGCACCATCTACAGCATCCACGACCAGACATTGCTGGTGAAGGTGACGACCGACAGCGGTGTGGTGGGCTGGGGGGAATGCTTCGGCGTCGTCGCGCCGCAGGTGGTCCAGACGATTCTGGAAGAAATTTTCGTGCCTTTTGTCATCGGACGCAACCCCCACGACGCCGAGCGCATCTACGAAGACCTCTACGACAGCCAGCGGGTGCGGGGCTACTTCGGCGGCTTCGCGCTGGACGCCATCGCCGGGCTGGATATGGCCCTGTGGGATTTGAGGGGCAAATTGTTGGGCCAGCCGGTTTGGCAACTGTTGGGGGGGAGACGCCACGAACGTATCCCCGCCTATGTCTCTGGGCTGCCGGGGAAGACAGTGGCCGATCGGGCGGGGGTCGCCAAGACGTGGCTGGATCGGGGATACTCTGCCTTCAAATTTGCCGGCGCGGTGGCGGATGCGGGCGAACTGGCCGAGATGCAGGCCATCCGGGAGGCCATCGGGCCGGGGCCAAAGATTCTCGTCGATCTGCACTGGCACTACACCGCGCTGGAAGCCATCCGTCTCATCGACCAGCTCTGTGCCCACGACCTCTACCTGGCCGAAGCGCCCGTCGCGCCGGAGGATATGGACGGCCAGGCCCAAGTCGCGGCGTCGGTCAAAACCCTCGTCGGCATCGGCGAGGAGCTGCGTACCGTCCACGAATATCTGCCCCGCTTCGCCAAGCGCTGTATGAGTGTCATCCAGCCGGAGATCGCGCATACGGGTATTACCGGAATGCGGCGCATCTGCGAACTGGCCCAGGCCTTTCACTGCACTGTCATGCCCCACGCCACGATTAATGTGGGGATTGTCCAAGCGGCCAGTCTACACGTGGCCGCCACGCTCGGCAATCTGGCTATGCAGGAGTACCAGCATTCCATCTTTGACCGCAACCTGAGCTTCCTGCACACGGATATGGCCTGCGCCGCGGGCTACTTCACCCTCCCCAGCGGCCCCGGTCTGGGCGTAGAACCCCGGGAAGAACTGTTCGAGTATGTGATTCAAAAATAGAACGCGGATAACGCGGATCGAGCGGATGTGCGCGGATTTTTCACTTGCTTTATCCGCATTTATCCGCCCAATCAGCGTCATCCGCGTTCCATCTCTTCTGGTGACATCCAATGCAAACGCCCCCAATCGATTACAGTCGCAAATGGTTTGTGATGGCCGCGGTCGGTGTGGGCACTTTTCTGGAGACCATCGATTCCAGCAGCATCAATATGGCCCTGCCCACACTGGTGGAGAGCTTCCGCATCGAATTTGCGGTGGTGCAATGGGTGGTGCTGGCTTCGGTCCTCACCCAATCCGCGCTGATGCTGGTGGCGGGGCGTCTGGGGGATACACTGGGCAAGAAGCGCATTTTTGTGGCCGGGTTTGTCGTGGCCGGGATCGGCGCGGTCTGCGCGGGGTTGTCGCCCAATATCGGCTGGCTCATCGCCTTCCGGGTGGTGCAGGCGGTCGGGCTGGCAATGTCGATGGCGCTGATGTTCGGCATAGCCACCGAAGCCTTCCCCCCCAACGAGCGGGGCAAAGCCCTGGGCACAATCGGCGGTATCGTCTCCCTGGGTGTGGTCCTCGGCCCGTTGTTGGGCGGCTATATTCTGGAATCGCTCTCCTGGCGCTGGCTCTTTTTCGTCAACATTCCTATCGTTCTGGTGGGGATTCCCATTGCCCTGCGCTACCTGCCCGATGTGCGTCCCGGCGGTCGGCAAGCCTTTGACTACGTAGGCGCGTCGCTCTTTTTTGTGGCCCTCTTTGCCCTGCTCCTGGCCACGACTTACGGCCAGCGAGACGGCTACGGCGAGCCCCTGGTGCTGGGTCTGCTGGGCGTGACCGGCGTCCTCCTGGCCGCCTTTCTGCTGGTGGAGCGTCGCCATTCCCACCCGGTGGTGGACCTGAGCCTCTTTCGGATCCGGGCCTTCAGTGTCAATGTGGTGCTACGTTTCATCAGTTTTATCGTCTTTGTGGGCGCGGGCCTGCTCCTGCCCTTCTACCTGCAAAATGTGCTCCACTACACACCCGGCGAGATGGGGCTGCTGCTGACGGTCATGCCTCTCGCTTTTGGGATCACAGCGCCCTTTGCCGGGACTCTGGCCGACCGCTTCGGCACGCGGCCGCTCTCTGTGTTCGGCCTCTTCCTGCTGGTCTTTGGCTGCTATGCCCTGAGCACCCTCAACGCAGAGACAACTACGCTGGGACTCATTCTGCGTATGATTCCATTGGGCGCGGGGATGGGTATCTTCCAGTCGCCCAACAGCAGTGTGATTATGGGGGTGACGCCCCGGGACCGCCTGGGGATGACCTCCAGTTTTGTGTCGGTGGTGCGCACTGTGGGCCGCAGCACAGGTATTGCCATCATCGGCGCTTTCTGGGTGAACCAGGTGCTGGTCTATGCGGGCGCAGGCTTTTTGGACGCCCCGACCGCGCCGATTCCCGCCCAGGTCATCGGAACCCGCCATGCTTTCTGGCTGTGTGCTGGATTTATGATTCTCTCCCTGCTTCTGATCGGTTGGGATTGGCTGCGGGAACGGCAGGAGAAATGGCAGACTGCGCCCGTCGCGACAGGCCAGTAGGGTTTGAATAGGCCAGTAGCCTTTGAATCGGATAGAGAAACCCCCCCGGCACTTTCTATCCCAGCGAGCCGAATGCGTGTGCTCACTCTACGAAGTTTGTGAAGTGTCGGGGACTTGAGAGGCAGGGCAATCGCGAGTAGGTGGTAGTGAGGACCGACGCCGGCTGAGTGCCGCCTTCAGGCGGTGTATCGAAGCCCAGTCGGGCCGAACGGTCGCAAATCCTGGATTTCGATACGGCGATGGGACCTGAGTTCTCAGGGAAAATAGCCTTATCGCCTACTCAATCGGCGGATTCACTCCCTTACTTCCCAACTCGCGATTGCCCTGACTTGAGAGGGTTCCTCTGTGAATCCAGTCTCGGCCTTTTTTGTTCGCAATATTATTGTCGTCTTTTTCTTCTACGGTCTTGCCTTCTTCGTACTGGGCCTGGCGTTGTTGTTGGCTGCCCGCCGCCAATCTGAATATCATTTTGCCAGCGCCATCCGCCCCCTGGCCGCCTTTGGCTTTCTCCACGCTCTGCACGAATGGTATGAAATGTACCAGAAATACGCGGCCCTGACTGGCGGTTACTCGCCCACCCCCGGCGAGGAGAGCCTGCGCCTGTCGGTTCTCGTCGCATCTTTTGTCTGCCTGCTCGTCTTTGGCATTACACTGCTGAACCCGGGCAAGGGGAATGGCTGGCGGGTCTATCCAGCCATCGGCGGGATGCTGGGGTTGTGGGCGGTGAGCCTGGCCGCGGTCAATATTCGCTTTGCCCCACCGGCAGAAGAGCTTCTTGCCGTGGGGGATGCGTTGGCCCGCTACAGCCTGGGCATTCCCGGCGCGGCCCTGGGTGCCTGGGCGCTGATGACCCAACAGCGCACCTTTCGCGCCCACAATCTGCCACAGTTTGGCCAGGATTTGGTCTGGTGTGCGGCGGCTCTGTTGCTCTACGGCGTCGTCGGTCAAATCTTTGTGCGTCCCACACTGCTGGTCTCCAGCCAGCTTCTCAGCAGCACCAATTTTCTCCAGTGGTTTGGCATTCCCGTACAACTTTTTCGGGCGGCAATGGCTGGGGTGTTGGCCTTTTATATGGCCCGTGCCCTGCGCGCGTTTGAGGTGGAAAGCCAGCGGCGGCTGGAGGAGGCACTCCTGGCCGAACGTCGCACGGGCCAGGAGCGGGAACGGCTCAATGCGGAGTTACAGCACGAGCAAAAAGTGCTGGCCGAACTGCTGGACCGGCTGGTGGATACCCAGGAAGTGGAACGCCAGCGCATCGCCCGGGAACTCCACGACGCCACCGGCCAATCGCTTACGGCTATCTCTCTGGGGCTGCGGGGTGTGCAGCGGGTTTTGGAAGACAGGGATGCCACGACCGTAGGCCAGTTGCGCGAGTTGGAATCCTTCAGCACTGGCGCGCTGGGCGAATTACGTCGGATTATCGCGGATTTGCGTCCCCATCAATTGGACGATCTGGGGCTGATTCCGGCCCTGCGCTGGTATACCCAAAGCTTCCAGGCCCGCCGGGGAATTGCCTGCGAATTTCAACTGGTGGGCGAGGCGGTCCGTCTGCCGCCGGAGACAGAAACGGTCATCTTCCGCATCGTCCAGGAGGCATTGACGAATGTGGCCCGCCATGCCCAGGCCCAGCGCACGACGGTCTGCCTGGAGAACCAGCCCGACGGGGTGGTGGTGATGGTCAAGGATGACGGCCAGGGCTTCGACACCGCCGCGTTGGGCCACCGCCAGCAGACCCGCAGCGGTTGGGGGCTGCTGGGCATTCGGGAGCGGGCGCGGCTGTTGGGCGGGCGCTGCGCCATCGAATCGTCGCCGGGCCAGGGCACGCAGGTGCGGGTCTGGATTCCGCTGTCAGATGGCGCGTCTGGCGAAACTGACGAAAATAAGAATCGGAACGCAGATTCCACTGAGGACGCAGATTCCGCAGATTGAATCCGTGCAAATCCATTCCATCCGCGTTTCTCAGTGTTTATCAGTGGCTACTTTCAGGCAAAGAGAGGCAAAAATGTCCAAAATCCGGCTTCTGCTGGTTGACGATCACGAAATTGTGCGGGCCGGGCTGCGGATGCTCTTCCTGGCCGAGCCGGATATGGAGATTGTGGGGGAGGCGGGTGGCGGCGCAGATGCCATCCGCGCGGTGGCGGACCTGCACCCGGATGTGGTGCTGATGGATGTGGCCATGCCCGGTATGAATGGCATTGAAGCCACCCGGCGCATCAAAGAGGCCAACCCGGAGACGGCGATTCTGGCCCTGACGATGTACGAGGACGAGCAATACTTTTTCGAGATGCTCAATGCCGGCGCGTCGGGCTACATTCCCAAAAGGGCCGCACCGGACGATCTGGTCTCGGCCATCCGGGTGGTGAGCCAGGGCAATGTCTTTCTCTATGCATCCCTGGCCCGCTTTCTGCTCAACGAAGTGCTGCCCACCCACGATGCCAAGGCCGGAGATTCCCTCACAGAGGAGTTGACGCCCAGGGAACGGGAGGTGCTCACCCACATTGCCGAGGGCAAAACCAACCGGGAGATTGCGGATGTGCTGATCATCAGCCCCAAAACTGTGGACCGCCACCGGGAGAATATTATGCAGAAGCTCAATCTGCACAGCCGGGTGGAACTGGTGAAGTATGCGATTTCCAGAGGGTTGATTCGGGTGGAGTAATGGACGGCAGACGACCGACGAAAGATGACCTGATGGCAAAATCAGACACTGTAGGTTCGTCTTTCATCCACCGTCATCTTTGTGGGGCGAATCCCCCATACGCGAAATGTGGTGAAGTCCCAATAGATTCTTTCTCCAGAAAGTGGTACTGTCGTAGACAGAAGTTCGGACTTTTTAGCAAAGTCGAACTTCTGGACCCTACGCAAAGGAGAGGATCAATGGGCGGCTTCTACACAGCAATGGTAGTTCTGGGCTTCTTCGTTCTGCGTCTCGGTGTGCCTATTCTGATCACCGCAACCGTCTGTTATGGATTGCGCCGATTGGATGCACGCTGGCAGGCAGAGGCAGAAGCGATGAATGGAAACCGGCAGGAGGTAGCAGTTGTCAATAGCGGGGCCAGAAGGGGCTGAAAAGGAATTCACTGACATCCAACAGACAACAGGCACAGGATGGCAGGCCAAGAGCCAGTGGATTGCACTGGCTCTATCGGGCTGCCTTGTGGCATTTTCTCTGGGGCTGACGCTGCTCTGGCCTGCGTCCGCGCCCTCTTTGGCCGCGCCCGAATCCCTCTCTGTGGCTGCCAGTGCGGAAGGCTACGAGAGTCCTCAACGCTGCCGGGAATGTCACGAAGAAATCTATCAGGCGTGGACCCACACCAGCCACGCCAACGCCCTCTTTGATCCAATCGTGCGCACGTATATGCAGACGATTGAGGAGCCGGGGGAGTGTTTCGCCTGTCACACCACCGGCTACAATACCAACAGCGGGCAGTTTATTCTGGCTGGTGTCACCTGCGAAGCCTGCCACGGCCCCTATCGCTCGGAACACCCGGACGAAAGTATGGCGATTGCCACGTCCCCGGATTTTTGTGGCAGTTGCCACCCATCCACCCACAGCGAATGGGAGAGCAGTCGCCACGGCCAGGTCGGCGTCCTCTGTATCGACTGCCACGAAGTCCACACCCAGACCACCTACACCGAGACTGTGGAGCAAGTGCTCTGCGCTCGCTGTCACCAGGCCGACACCCAGAACGAGGTCCACCAGCAGCACGCAGACGCAGAAATTCATTGTATCGACTGCCATCTGGACCGCTCTCATCGGACAATCCCCATCAACGGCGAGAAAGCCACCGGCCACTCCTTCGCTGCTACCGGTGGAAATTGCACTATGTGTCATCTGGACCAGTAGTGTGGCAGCCCGCTCTTCCAACCGAAACGTGAAACGAGAAAGCAACTGTACAGGCAGACAGCCAAAGTCCCCGGTACTTCACGTCCAACAGGGGTGTAATGGTTACGCACCTGCTGGCTGGTAAAGAAAGTGCTGGGGACTTTTTTATACAGTGAAAGATGAAAGGTGAGATCGCCCGGGCGATCTCACCTTTCATCTTTCAGTACTCACTTTTACTCTTCACCTCTGCGATTCAGTGCTGCTCATACCCCAACTTCACAGCACTCCCCATCACAAAACGCACGGCCAGATACCAGAGGAGCATCCCGGCGGCGACGATGCCCAGGGTGGAGAACCACTCCAGCAGGCTGGGCGAGTAGAACGCGCTGGTGGGGGCCGATTGGGCGGCCAGGGTCGCATTGAAGCGATTCATCCCCACGCCGAGAAGAGCGGACAGCGGGGCGACCCAATGCACCCAGGGCTGGCGACGCAGTGAAGGCGTGGCCCACAGTACAATCGGAATCAGTGAGCAGAAGAGAATCTCACCCAGCCAGAGGCGGTTGAGGGGCGTCCACGTCAGGAGCAGGGGCAGCTCGCCTGCGTAGATCACCTCGCCCACCCGGATGAGCAAATAGAGCAGTGCGACGGCGACGATCCCTTTGCCCAGACCGATGGCAATGGCCGGATTTTCCTTTTGGCCGCGCACAGCCATTGCGATTTTGTAGGCAATGATGCCCAGGCTCAACCCGGCCAGAATGGAGGATATGTAGAAGAGCACCGGCAGAATTGGGGTGTACCAGAGGGGGTGCAGCCGGTGGGGCATATTGAGATAGAGCGTCCCCAGGGTGGACTGGTGCAGGGTGGAAAGGGTGATGCCGATGATTGTCACCGGTGTCATCAGGCGGTAGACCAGGCGCAGGGGCCACTTCCAGGGCAGATTGGCGAGCAGGTCCGGGCTTACTTCCAGCACCAGCACAGTTGTGTAGAGCAGCACACACCAGCAGATTTCAAAGAGAGGCGAGTGCATATTGTAGAAAAGTAGAAAGTTGTAGAAGCGGTCAGGTCGGCCCAGGTCCAGGAGCAGTAACATCAGCACAGCCACATAGCCGAACAGGCCAGCCAGAATGGAGGGCCGCAACAGCGGTTGGAACTGGTGCAGATGGAGGATATGCACCACCGCTGCTATCGTAAAACCGACACCCGAAAATGCAATCAGGGCAAAATCGAAGCCGATCCAAATGCCCCAGGGATAGGCGTCGGTCAGGGATGTGGTGGCTCCCATCCCCGCGAAGAGCCGTCCCACACCCGCAGCCAGACCGATGAGTACCAGAAAGCCCAGCAGCCCGGCGATGATATCGCCCTTGCGAAAGGGACCGATCTGCCATTCCTGGCGAAGAGAAGGGGCGTGTACGGTCATAATTCATCTCCCGGTTTCTGGCTGGTAATGTGGACAGTGGCCTCGCCGTTGACCTGCTGCCGTCGTTGCATAAAGAGATGGAGGGCGGTGACCACCGACGCCACAGTCAGCGCGATGGCGGGCGTCTGCTTCATCACCGCTTCGGCGTAGCGGGGATTGGGTTCGTCGCCCAATTCTGGGAAGCCCAAGAAGGAGAAGGGCACGGGCGAGAGATAGAGCACCGACGTGCCGCCCACTTCGTATTCGCCATAGACCTTATCCACATAGCGGCCCGGATTGGAGGTGATTTGGGCGTGGGCCTGGGCCAGCAATTGCTTGCGGTTGCCAAAACGCAGCGCCCCATTCGGGCAGGCCGCCACACAGGCGGGAGACTCGCCCTCGGCCAGGCGGTCGGCACACATCTGACATTTGTGGATCAACCCCAGGGGGTTCTCCCATTCGTAGGCGGGCACGCCAAAGGGACAGGCGTACTGACAGTAGCGGCAGCCGATACATTTGTCGGCGTCGTAGACCACTGGCCCTTCGGGGGTCTTGCGCAGGGCACCGACTGTGCAGGCCGACACACAGGCCGGATGCAGACAGTTCATGCACTGGTGTTTGACGTATACACTCTCGGTTTGGCCCACACTGTTCTCGATCTGTTTTTCCTCTACAAAGCTGTACGCATCCGTGTCCAGCCCGATGGGCGTCTGATTGGGGTTTGGCCGATCGTTGGTCTCCTTGCAGGCCAGGGCGCAGGATTGACAACCGGTGCAGCGGGTCAGGTCGATGAGAATGCCCCAGGCACTGTCGCTCTCCTCGCCATCGCTGGCGTGGGCCAATTCGGGGTGAGCGACCATTGCGCTGGAGAGCATCAGCGCAGCGACGCCACAGCCCATTCCTTTGATCAGGTCACGCCGGGAAAGTTCGCTCTGTGTGGTAGTCATTATTCTCCTCCTTTGCGGCCATAGCGGGCCACAAAGAGCATAAAGATGATCCCCAGAATGCCGCCGATGCCGATGCCAAAGCCCAGATTGAGGGGAGTCAATACCTGCAAAGATTTGGTCGTTTGCTGGGCAGATGCGAGACGGGCGTCGAGTTCGTTGGCCCGCTGCTGTTCGTCGTGCAGTTGCGTCAGGGCCAACTGTTGCACGTCCAGCCGTTCGGCGGGATTTGTCACGCTTTCCCGATGGCAGTCCAAACATTTGGCCGATGAGACGGTCGTGAAGTCGTGGATGGGGGCGGTAATGTTGGCCTGGTTGCCCACCATCACCATCTCGCCGGAAATTGTCGTCGGAGACATATGGCAATCGGTGCAGGCTGCATCCACATACCAATGGGCCGAGTGGAAGCTGTCGGAGAGAGATTCCGTGTGACAGGCGCTGCACAGTTGATCGTCGGTCAGCCGCAGGTCCTGGGAGTGGACCTGATGGCAGCCGATGCACTGCACATTCTGGCTGGCGTGGATGGAATGTTCCCACTGGTCGTAGGTGGCTTCGTGGCACTCCTGGCAGATCGCGGAATCGACAGTCAGGAGTTCCATCGCCCCGTCTTCCGGGTGGCCTTTGCTGTACTCGCCGTGACAGGCGGCACAGGTGGCTCCGGTTGTCCCCGCTGTATCGCCCATCTCCACCGCGTGGGCGGAATTGAGCCAGGCGTCGGTTTCGGCGGAGTGGCAAGAGGCGCAGGGGTCTGCACCGGTTGGGTTCTCCTCATCTGCATACGCAGTAGTGCCGTTGCTCAACAGCAGCAGCGCTGCGATGCTGAACAGAAGAGCGATGCTCAGGAGACCCCAGCGCTGTCTCTGTGTGGAAATTCGTTGTGTGGATAGGGGTAACATTTTGTCCTCACCTCTTATTATCTGGCTGGGAGAGTATCCGTATTCCGGTCAGGATTGCAGATGCAGCAACCGGCTGTTGACTGTCTTGCCCACCCACATCAGGAGTAGAGGAATGCCGAAACGCAGGGTTGTGAAGGTCAATAGAATCAAAATTGTGTAGAAGAGGTCTTGGATTGTCATGGCTGACTCCTTTGGAATCGAGTGGCTCAAAGAACTTGCCTTGACAATAGCACGGCGCGCAGATCGATTCCATCCGGTGCGCGCCCCATCCCACACCCCATCTTTGGCGGCAGGAAGCGGGTGTATCTTTGCGGCGCGTGGGGAAGACACCCCATTGGCGAGGAGTGACAGCGGACGGCGGGCGGCTGACAGCAAATGCCGGGGACTTCACGCCGGTAGTTTGATGGCCGGGAGTGAGATCGCCACCGCACTTTCATAAGTCCCCTGTACTTTTCCTGCTTTCGCCTCTGTTGTGGGATAGCTCGAAAAGAGGGTGTAATTCAAGTTCGGGGCAGGTTGTGGTTGCGACGATCGCTCCGGGCTAAAGACCATGGGTCAAAGACCCCAGCTATTGAGCGACGCCCCCTAAACGGGGCTGCAAGAGAGCCGAGCAGAGGACGGATAAGCCGGATTTATCCGGCGTGGCTCGGTAGCCGGGCTACTCGAAAGTAGCCCGGTGTCTTTAGCACCGGGCGGCACAGACGATTCTACTTCGCCCCAAATCTGAATTGCACCCTCGAAAAGAGAGCGAGCGGCGTGTTTTCCTGACATCTGTGCTATAATTAGGAGGTCGTTTTGAGCCGATTCTTCCCCTACGAATCAGTCCAGCCGCCAGCCCAATATCGTCTGCCACCTCACATATGAAAATCCGTGTAAATCTGTTCCATCCCTAAAATTCGTCTCCTTTTTTTTCGTCAATAGCGCGTGAAAGGAATTTCCTATGCGTGTAATCGTCACTGGTGGCACAGGCCGGGCCGGACGCTGGACCGTCCGTGAACTGGCCGAGGCTGGCCACGAAGTCGTCAATGTGGATCGGGCGCGTCCGTCGGAGCCACTGCCCGGTTCCTTCATCCAAATCGACCTGACCGACGCGGGGGAAGTCTACGACGTTTTTGCCCAAGTGCGCCCGGAGGGGGTCTGCCATCTGGCCGCCAACCCGTCGCCCAGCGGTTTCTCCCGCAACGGCACCTTTGAAAACAATGTGCTGAGTACCTATCACGTGATGCAGGCCGCGGGGGATTTGGGCGCGGGCCGCTTTATCTACGCCAGCAGTGAGATGGCGACGGGCTGGCTGACGACGGAGGCCCTGCCGCCCCACATCCCCTTCAACGAGGCGGACCGGGTGGAGTCTCCCAACGCCTACGCCCTGGCCAAATATATGGGCGAAGTCATCGGCGCGTCCCTGGCCGTGCGCTATCCCGCAATGGGGATCTGCTCCCTGCGCATCAACAACGTCATCCCGCCGGATGAGTACGACCGGCTCCAGCGTCGCCGGGACAACTTCCCCGACGAGGGCAGCGGCAATTTCTGGAGTTACATCGACGCGCGGGATGTGGCCGGGGCTTTCCGGGCCGCGTTGGAAGGGCAGAGCCGCGGCCACGAAGTCTTTCTGATCGCAGCCGCGGACACTTGCATCGAAGTCCCCCTGGCCCAGGCCATCGAAACCCGCTACGGCCAGAAACCGAATATCGCGCCCGGCCACGGCGACTTCCAGTCCGCCTTCGATTGCAGCAAAATCAAGCGCTTCTTCGGCTGGGAAGCCCAGTACAGTTGGCGGAATCAGTAAATTGGGGGCTGGGGATCGGGGATTGGAGACTGGTACGCGAACGCCCAATCCCCAGTCTCCTGTCCCCAATTCCCAATCCCCTCCACACCTGCGAGGTCACAATGACTACTTCTCCCTCTCCCAAAGTCGTCGTCATCGGCGCGGGGAGCCTCTTTTTCGGGCGGCAGGCCATCTGGCAGATGGTCCATTCGCCCCATTTGAACAACGGAACCCTGGCCCTGGTGGACACGGACCCCAAGCGGCTGGAACAGATGGCGACTCTGGGCGAGATGGTGGCCCGGGACAACGGCGTCAATCTGCGCATTGAGGCGGCCAACGACTGGCGGGATGTGCTGTCCGGCGCGGATTTCGTTGTGCTTAGCTTCGCTCGTCAGACGGTCAAATACCGGGGGATGGACTGCGCCATCTCCGAAAAGTACGGCGTGCGCATGTGCTCCGGCGACACAATCGGCCCCGGCGGCATCTTCCGGGCCATGCGCGAGTTCCCGCTGATTCTCCAATGCGCGGCGGACATCGAGCGTCTCTGCCCGAACGCCTGGGTGATCAATTACATCAACCCATCCACTGTCCACGGCATCGGGCTGATGCGTTTTGCGCCTAATCTGAAAAGCTTTGCCCTCTGCGACAGCCTGCACATGCCCCACATCAAAAAGCGCTACGCGGGCCGGGCCGGGATAATCGAATTCCCTGATGACTACAACGACGACCTCGACAGCCGCTTCGACATGCGCATCGCAGGCGTCAACCATTTCACGTGGATGCTGCGGGCTGAGTTCGACGGGCGGGATGTGCTGCCCGCCATCGCCGACTCCATCCGCCAGCAGGCCGCCACCGAAGACACCGGCGGCGACACGGGTGCAAAGGCCTGGCTCAACAACAGCATCGCCCACCAGTTGTACGAAATCTTCGGCTACGTCCCCGTCTGTGTCTCCCACACCAAAGAGTACGTCCCCTACTATCAGGGACGAGGCGTGCTGAAGGATCGCATCCCGCCCCTGGCCATCTGGGAGACCGAAGACCGCTACGAACGCCACGCCGCCATGTGGGATCAGGTGGAGGGCTTTGTCGGCGGCAACACCCCCATCGGCCAATATATGACGACCCTCGGCCCGGATCACGCCACGGACGTCATCGAAGCGATGGTAGGCAATCTGGACAAACCCTTCTACATCAATACGACCAACCGGGGCGCGGTCACAAATATGGCCGACGACGCCTTTCTGGAACTGCTCTGCGATGTGGATATGGATGGTCCCCGGCCCCGGCCTGTGGGCGAGATGCCCCGGGGTCTGCTCGGCTTGCAGCAGCAGGTGCTGGACACCCACGAACTGACCGCCGAAGCCGTGGCCAAGTGCGACCGCACCCTCCTGCGTCGGGCAATGCTCACCGACCCGCTGGTCAATTCGATTGCCGACGCGGACGCGATCATTCGGGAATTGTTGGAAGTGGAGCGAGAGGCGTTGCCGGGGTGTTGGTTTGAGTAGGTGAAACAGACCTGTACGGATGAATTTTTTTTCGAAAGGTGTGGAACGTAAAGATCGTCGCCTGTTCTTACGTTTTACGTTTCACGCCTCCAGTACGAAACAAAGAATCTACATAACCCAGACCTGCCACCGGGAGCAATCCTATGCACATCATCGACACCCACTGCCACATCGGCCTGCACAAATATGAACCCGTGGAAACCCTGCTCTTTCACATGCAGCGGGCCGGGGTGGACCAGGCCGTTTTCATTCAATATATGGGCAACACAGACAACGCCTATCTGGCCGAGACAATCGCCGCCTATCCGGGCAAATTTGCTGCGGCGATGCTTGTACCCCCGGACGATGATGGCAGCGCCATCCGCGCCTGGGCCGAGCAGGGCGTCGGCGGCATTCGTCTGGCCGCCAACTTCCGCGGGACAGGCAGTGATTCCCTGGCCCACTGGCGTACAGCCAACGAACTGGGACTGGTCGTCAGCGCGCCCAGCAGCCCGGCCAGCCTGGCCAGCGCGGAATTTGCCGAAGTGCTGGGCCTCTTCCCCGATTTATCAATAGTCATCGAGCATCTGGGCGGGGCCAAGCCGGGGATGGCGCCGGAGGAATTTGAGCCGGTGCTGGTTCTGGCCGCCCACGCCAATCTGACCATCAAACTGCCCGGCTTCGGCGAATTCTGCCACCTGCCCCACCCCTTCCGGGATGTGCCCGACTTTGCAGATCGGGTGCTGGAAGCGTTTGGCCCCCGGCGGGTGATGTGGGGCAGCGACTGGCCTCCGGTCAGCAGCCGGGAGGGATACGACAGTTCTCTCTCCTTCCCGATGGATTACTTCGCCGATCTCAGCCCAAACGAGCGGGGGTGGATATTTGGAAAGACCGCGCAAAAGGTATGGGAATTGGCTGTGGTATACTGAGTGGCGTGCGGTGGGAGAGGCGCAGAAGTTGCACCAGAGGAGGCAATAAATGCAGACGATTCAAGCGGTCATTGACAAAGACGGCTCTGTCCGGTTGTTGGAACCAGTCCATCTGACCGATTCCCATCTGGCAATCGTGACGGTTCTGGATGTTGCGCCGAAAGATGAACTACGCCCCTATGGCCTGTGCGCGGGAGAATTTATCGTCCCCGACGACTTCGACGATCCGCTTCCAGACTATCTATTGGACGCGTTTGAAGGAAAATGAAAATCCTTCTGGACACCCATACATTCCTCTGGTATATCAATGCCGACAGGCAACTGCCTGCCAGCTATGTCGCGCAGTTGCGCAGCCCAGGGAACACTGTCTATTTGAGCGTTGTCTCCTTGTGGGAGGTGATCATCAAATACCAGTTGGGAAAGCTCCCCTTGCCCCAGCCACCCCATTTGTATCTGCCGACCCAACGACAGCGGCATCAGATTCTCAATTTAGATGTCGATGAGGATAGTCTGCTGCCGTTGGTTTCTTTGCCCTCTTTGCATCGAGACCCCTTCGATAGACTACTGATTTCCCAGACGATCGCCAAAGGAATGACGCTGGCAACCCTGGACGAGCAAATCGGCAAATACCCCGTCCCTATACTGACCACTTTTTGAGAACAAACCCATAGAATCGAAGGAACAGACCCGATGACCGACCTCACCTTTTCCTCCGCCACGGAAATCGCCCGGCGCATCCGAGCGCGGGAAGTCTCTTCCGCCGAAGTGGTGGAGGCCCATCTGCGCCGCATCGCGGGCGTGAATTCCGCCCTCAATGCAGTGGTCACACTGACTGAAGATGCCCACGAGCGGGCACGGGAAGCCGACGCCGCGCTCCACGCGGGGGAATTGTGGGGACCCCTCCACGGCGTGCCGATGACAATTAAAGACTCCTTCGACACCGCGGGCGTCGTCAGCACTTGGGGCACAGTAGGCCGCCGGGAATTTGTCCCCGACGCTGACGCCACCGCCGTGGCCCGGATGAAAGCTGCGGGTGCGATTCTGTTGGGAAAGACAAACACCTCCGAATTTACAATGTCCTTCTACACCAACAATCGCCTCTTCGGCGCGACCCGCAACCCCTATAATACCGAACGGATGAGTGGCGGCAGCAGTGGCGGCGCGGCGTCGATTGTGGCCGCGGGCGGCTCGCCCATCGACCTGGGCACAGACACCGGCGGCAGTGTGCGTCTGCCCGCCCACTATTGCGGCATCGCTGGCATCCGCCCCACCAGCGGACGGGTCCCCCGCACGGGCCACGCCATTCCCTTCGGTGGTCCGGCTGATCTGCTCACGCAGGTTGGTCCCCTGGCCCGCCAGGTGGAGGACGTGGCCCTGGCCCTGTCGATTATCACCGGTCCCGACGGTATCGACCCGTACATCACCCCAATGCCACTGGGCGACTATCGGGCTGTGGAACTGTCCGGTTTGCGGGTTGCCTACTTCACCGACAACGGCGTCGCCGCGCCCACGCCGGAGACTGCCGCTTGTGTGGAACGGGTGGCGGGCGCGCTGGCGGGCGCTGGCTGCCGGGTGGAGGAGTCCCGCCCGCCGGGGATGGAGCAGAGCTTTGACCTGCTGCGGGGCTTCCTGGGCATCACCGGGCGGGCGGGATTGAAGATAGCACTGGAACGGGCCGGGACGGGTCTGGATGAGACAAATATGAGCTTTGTACACGGGGCCAAAGCGCTGGGACCGCAAGAGTTGGAATTCTTTTTGGAACGAGCGGATCGCTTCCGCTCGGAGGCCCTAGCCTGGTTCCAGCCCTACGATCTGCTCATCGCGCCGGTCAATGCGGGGCCTGCTCTGCCTGTGGGCGAAATCGAAGAACAGATTGCCAAGTTCACCTATACAATGACCCACAACCTGACCGGCTGGCCCAGCTCTGTGGTGCGGGTGGGCACATCACCGGATGGGCTGCCGATTGGCGTACAATTCACCGCCCAGCCCTGGCGGGAAGATGTGGCCCTGGCCGGGGCTGCCTTCGCCGAAAAGGTCTTTGGCGGCTGGCAGAAGCCCGGTCTGTAACGCAAGCGGTTAGCTTGCGAAAATTGGCGCAAGCTAACCGCTTGCGTTACAGCAAAGGAGCCAACCCGAATGTCCCTCATCCAGTGTGATTTTTACTCGGAAACCTTGCAGCTTGCCGTCTCGATGGATGTGCTGCTGCCCCGTACCACCCAGGCCCAGCGGGATGTGCTTGGCCCGGGCTATCGTTTTCCGACCCTCTTTTTGCTCCACGGGATGTCCGCCGACCACACGGGCTGGCAGCGTTTTACTTCCATCGAGCGCTACACCCGTTTTATGAATCTGGCGGTGGTGATGCCCGCGGTCCACCGCAGCTTCTACACAGACCAGGCCGATGGCTACCCCTACTGGACGTTCATCAGTGAGGAAGTGCCTGCCCAGGCCCGTTTCTTCTTTCCGCTTGCCACTGAGCGGGAGCGCACGTTTGTGGCGGGCCTGTCCATGGGTGGCTACGGCGCAATGAAGATGGGGCTGCGCCATCCCGAACACTACGCGGCCGCGGCCAGCTTCTCCGGCGCGGTGGATATGGGCGAACGTATCCGGGAAGCGCTGCCTGAGCGGGCGGCGGAGATGCGCCGTACCTTTGGCGATTTCGAAAAGTTCCCTGGCAGCGACAACGATCTGGTTCACGTGGCGAGTCAGTTGGCCCCATCCGACAGACCCAAACCTCGGCTCTTTCTCTCCTGTGGCACGGAGGACTTTCTCTATGAGAATAATCTAGGCTTTCGGGATCATTTGCAGAGCCTGGGCTTCGATTTGACCTACGAAGAAGGCCCCGGCGCACACGACTGGACCTACTGGGATGCGCAGATTCAGCGCTGCCTCTCCTGGCTGGGTGTGCAGAGTCTGGAAGATGTGACGGGGATTCCGTCCATATCGGCGTAGGCCCTGTAATGCAAGCTGTTAGCTTGCGCTCGTTGCCACAAGCTAACAGCTTGCGTTAACACAGGAGGAGTATGAGTAATCTCGACTACCGTCTCTCCTATCGACGTAACCTGCCCCATTACCAACCGGCCAACGCTACACTCTTTATCACCTTCCGCTTGGCGGGTTCCCTGCCTGTGGAAATTCTCCAACGGCTTCGCGAGGAATACGAACGCGTTGTCGCAGAGGTTGACAGTTCACTGAGTATGCCTGAACGCAGCGAGATGGAATATGCGGCACAGCGTCGCTTCTTCGGCCGGATGGATGCTTTTCTTGACGCTGCTGAGTACGGGCCACGCTGGCTGAAAGAACCGGCGATTGCCCAATTGGTAGCAGACAGTTTGCACTACCGTCACCGGCGTGTGTACGATTTGGATACTTTTTGCATAATGCCGACGCACGCGCATGTCGTATTTAGTCCTTTGGCGGGCGGTGACGGCAAACCACATTCGCTATCATCAATTATGCAATCATTGAAGGGGTATACAGCCCACAAAGCAAACACAATTCTCGGTCGGGAAGGGGCGTTCTGGCATCATGAAAGTTACGATCACGTGGTGCGAGATACCGAGGAACACGAACGGATCGTCAAATACGTTTTGAACAATCCAGTCAAAGCGGGTCTGGTTGCAGACTGGCAAGACTGGCCGTGGAGTTACACAAAACATCAACTGTAACGCAAGCTATTGGCTTGCGGCCATCTGCGCAAGCCAATAGCTTGCGTTACAAAGGAAAGTTCAATGCCCAAAGCAATTTTCTTCACAAATCTCGTCCCGGAACTGGCTGGACAGATCGTCGCGCCCGCGCCGGCTGGCTGGGATGTACAGGTCCATTCGGCCAAACTGCCTGTGGCTGAGAAGGCCGCGGTGGCCGCCGACGCCGACTTTCTGATTCTCTTCCCGCCGGTGCTGGAAGTGGAAGTACTGGAAGCCGCGCAGAATCTAAAGCTGATCCAACTGGTGAGCGCGGGTTTCGATCAGATGCCTATCGACGCCATCGCAGCCCGGGGCATTCCCGTGGCCAACAACGGCGGAACCAACAGCATCGACGTGGCCGAGCACACCCTGGCCCTGATGCTGGGTGTCTACCGGCTGATGCCACAGATGGACCGCAACGTGCGCAGCGACGACTGGAAAGCCATCGACAGCGGCCTGCACACCTTCACCATCCACGGCAAAACCGTCGGTATTATCGGCTTGGGCCACATCGGGCGGCAGGTGGCCCAGCGGCTGGCCCCCTTCGGCCCGGAGCTGATCTACTACGACCCCTTCCCTGCCAAGCCAGAAGTAGAGCAGGCGCTGGGTGTGGAACGCTGCACGCTGGATGATCTCCTGGGCCGGGCGGATATTGTGACACTCCACGTGCCACTGAACGATCAGACCCGCCACATCATCGACGCCCGTGCTCTGTCACTGATGAAGCCGACGGCAGTCGTCATCAACACCTGCCGGGGGCCGGTCATCGACGAACCGGCCCTGACCGCGGCCCTGCAAGAGGGGCGCATCCGGGCCGCGGGGCTGGATGTACTCTACAAAGAGCCGCCCACCGTAAACAACCCGATTCTACAATTGGAAAATGTGCTCTTTTCCCCCCACAGCGCGGGCGTCACCTACGACACCTGGCAGCGTCGGGGCGCGTTCATCTTTGAGAATTTGCAGCGGGTGGCGAACGGAGAGAAGCCGCTGGCAGTCATCGGGTAGGTCGGACTGCCAGTCCGACCTACGGAAGCAAAATGCTACACGACACTCAAAACATCAAAGGAGACACCTGTGTTCAACCAATCCGAACTCGACCACTACAAAGAGCACGGCTATGTGATGATCGAAAACGCCCTGGACGACTTCGGCCTGGGGCGTGTCCAGGCTGCCTATAAGCACATCCAAAGTCTGACCGAACCGGCCTGGCGACAGTCGCTGGTCGAGGGCAACTACAAAGGCGGCTATGGCAACGGCCCGGACGCCCACACAATGGACAGCATCTACCAGTACGACAATCTCTGGCTGGACATCGCGGCCAATCCCCGCATCCTGCCACTGCTCAAAGAGATCGTCGGGATCGACGTGCAGACAATGGAAATGGTCGCCCACTGCCACCACGCGGGCACAGAAGCCCACACGGGCTGGCACCGGGACTGGCCCGCCTGGACCCATCCCCAGTATACGCTGAAGGCCAAAGTCTTCTACTTTCTGGACGACCAGGACCCGGATATGGGCTGCTTCACACTGGTCCCCGGAACCCACAAACTGGACGACGGCCCACCCCGCGATCAGTACGTCCACGAAACTTTGGAGGATATGCCCGGCCTGAAGAAGATTGTGGGCAAAGCGGGCAGTGCGATTGTCTGGAACGTCCTCTGCTGGCACACGGGGCTTGCCAACACCAGCCAGCGGGATCGGCGCATCGCCATCTACGGTTATATGCCCTTTTGGGTCAAAAAATATGGCAGCGAACGCCCCCACCAGTCCATCATCGACTGGGCCGACACACCCCACAAGCGGCAGTTGATGGGCATCCACGCGGTGGAAGGCCGGGCTTCCTGGGATCGCAAAGATGTGGACTATCTGCCGGAGCATCTGGAACTGGTGAAGAGCAAGAAATTCTAGCGGAAGAATAGAACGCGGACGACGCGGATTGGGCTGATAACCGCGGATAAATGTTGTGCTGAACAGAAAGTTTGGGACGCAGATAAACGCGGATGGACGCTGAACCAGAGGAAAAAATCTGCGTTTTCAGCGTTTATCTGCGTCCCAAACTTTCATCCACAAGCAAAGGAGACTACCAATGCTCCAACAGCGCTACTCCCTCCAAGACCTGGCCGGCCTGCTGATTCCCCGCGCCGAGTATCATCCCCACCCGATGATTGAAGACCGCAACGCTTGGGCGGCCCTGCCCGCGCCCGTGCGTGCCGCGCAGGTGCAACGGGCCGAAGCCTATCTGGGCTTCGACTACCCCAGCCTGCCCGCCACCCTCTTTCTCCAATACAGCCGGATGGGCAACCGGCGCAACTACGAACGCCTCCACTTCGAGCGGCGGGGCGCGCTGGAAATGCTCGTCACCGCCGAGTGCATCGAAGGTGAAGGGCGCTTTATGGACGACATCGCCAACGGTATCTGGGCCATCTGCGAGGAGAGCTACTGGGGCGTGCCCGCCCACATCCGCGTTCAGAGTGCGGGCAACACCCTGCCCGACGCGGCCGAACCCACCGTCGATCTCTTCGCCGCCGAGACGGGCAATCTCATCGCCTGGACCCACTACCTGCTGGGCGACCGGCTGGACGGGATTTCCCCCGTCATCCGCGAGCGGATGGCCCTGGAGTTGGATCGGCGTATCCTCACCCCCCTGGCCGTGCGGGACGACTTCCACTGGATGGGTTTCTCTCTGCGCGCCGGTCAGCAGCGGGTGAACAACTGGAATCCGTGGATCTGCTCCAACTGGCTGTCGGCGGTGCTGCTGATGGAGACAGACGAGAACCGGCGCACCGCCACCGTCCACAAAATCATGCGCGCCCTGGACAATTTTATCGATCCCTACCCCGCGGACGGCGGCTGCGACGAGGGGCCGAGCTACTGGGGCAAGGCCGGCGCCTCCCTCTTCGACAATCTGGAACTCTTCCACAGCGCCAGCGACGGCCAGATCGATCTCTACGCCGAGCCGCTGGTGCAGGACATCGGCCGCTTTGTCTACCGGGCACACATCGACGGGGACTATTACGTCAACTTCGCCGACGCGCCCGCGCTTGTCTACCCGGACGGGGTACTGGTCTACCGCTACGGCGAGCGCATCCGCGACCCGCAAATGATGCAGCACGGCCTCTGGCTGGCCCAGCGCCAGCACCTGGCCGAGCAGGGCTACGGGGCCAACGGCGACATCCGCCAGAACAATTTCCAGCGCCTGCTGCGGGGACTCTTCAGCCTGGCCGACCTGCCCGCCACCCCCGTCAGCCCGCCCCAGTCACGGGATGTCTGGCTGCCGGTCATTGAAGTGATGCTGGCCCGGGACAAAGGGGGCCGGACCGACGGTTTCACCCTGGCGGCCAAAGGCGGCCACAACGCGGAGAGCCACAACCACAACGACATCGGCAACTTCGTCGTCTATCGGGACGGCAAGCCCCTGCTGGTGGACGCGGGCGTGGAGACCTACACCGCAGCCACTTTCGGTCCCAACCGCTACGACATCTGGACAATGCAGTCGGCCTATCACAGCCTGCTGCCCACAGTGGACGGGGTGATGCAGTCGCCGGGCAGCGACTTTGCCGCGTCGGATGTCTCCTATTCCTCTGACGACACGACTGCCCAGCTCTCTTTGGAAATGGCGGGGAGCTATCCACCCGCAGCCAAAATTTCCGCCTGGAGAAGGACGGCCCGCCTGGAACGGGGGGTGGGCGTGACGATCAGCGACGAATACGCGCTGATCGCAGACGCGGCCGAAGTGACGGTCTCCCTCGTCACTCCCTGCGCGGTGGACATCAGCCAGCCGGGGATCGTAAAACTGGGCGAGCGGGCGATTCTGGACAGACGGGTCTCCGCATCGGGAGAGGTCGAATACGACGCAACACTCTTTACTGCCGCCGTCGAAACCGTCACACTGACCGACGAGCGGATGGGCGGCACGTGGGGCAGTGAACTCTACCGGGTGGTGCTGACCGCGACGAATCCCAGCCAAAAGGGGAAGTGGACCTATCGGGTATCGTAGGTTGGGTGAATGCCCCGCACACAACAGGCTCTACCCGACCAGCCAGCACAGGCATTCACCGATTCTGGGCAGCGAGAACCCAACCTACGGCTATTCGTTGCGGTATACCAGAAGGGGAGGTGGACCTATCGGGTATCGTAGGTTGGGTGAATGCCCCGCACACAACAGACCCTACCCGACCAGCCACACAGGCATTCACCCAACAGCCGTGCGGTCGTGTTGGGTTCTCGCCGCACACGTGAACGGCTATTCGCTGATCCTGGACAGCGAGAACCCAACCCACAATTGTTTGCTCTTTGACAACGACCAACAATCGACTACACTGGACAAACCACGGAAGACACGAAATACACTGAAAAATTCCGTATTTTCTGTGTACTCTGTGGTTGTCTGTTCGCCGTTGATACAGGACGCAGTCAGGAACGGAGAATCAAATGACTGTTGCAGTCAAACTTCCAAAAACAATCACACCCGAAGAATATCTGGAGATGGAGCGCGTAGCCGTCCAAAAGAGCGAGTATTACGCGGGCGAAGTTTTTCTGATGGCGGGCGCGTCGCCCAATCACAATCGCATTGCTCGCAATGTACTCACCGAACTCAATAGCGGGCTGCGAGGAGAGTCGTGCGAAGTTTTTGGCAGCGATCAGCGCCTGTATGTCAGCAAAAATGGCCTTTACACTTACCCGGATGTGATGGCCGTCTGCGGACGCATTGAATTTGACAACCGGGACAGGGACTCACTGACCAATCCTGTCCTGATTGTCGAAGTGCTGTCACCCTCCACCGCCAACTACGACCGGGGCGGGAAGTTTGAGTTGTACCGGGACATCCCCAGTTTTGGCGAGTATGTGCTGGTTCATCAGGACAAAGTACTCGTCGAACATCACCGCCGCGACGAGCAACGGCGCTGGCTGCTCACCGAATACAAAGATTTGCAGACTTCGCTGCTCTTTGAATCCATCGGCATTTCCATTCCACTACAGCGCATTTATGAACGGGTGGATTGGCTGATTGGTTGAACTATCTCTCCCCGCGGACATTCTTCAAATATTTGCCCTGCGCCCACCCATCGAATCCTTCCCCATCAGCCAGGGCAGCAACAGCCGCACTATTGGCGTGCATACGGGCGACGGGGATTTTCTGTGGAAGGCGTATCAGCCTGTCCATTCGGAAGCCTCTCTGCGATACGAATGTGGGTTGCTGACGTGGCTGGCCGGGCGCGGTCTTTCCTTTGCAGTGCCCACACCTGTGCCCACAGCGGACGGTGACATCCTCTGTCGCATTGGTGGCTCAGTCTATGCCCTCTTTTCCTTCATCCCCGGCGTATGGCCGCTCTACACAGAACCACGCCAGTTGGAAAATACCGGAGCTGGCCTGGCCGAATTGCACCGGGTCTTGGCAGAATACCCGACCGATCCCCGTCCGGGCATCAACCCCTACGGCAATCTGGCGACTGTCCATTCGGCGATCCTCAATCCCTATGCCCTGCATCCCGTGGACCTGGGCCTGCCGGAACGGGAACCTTTCACATCCCTGCTCGCCTGGTGGCGGGAAGAGGTCGCTGAGTTGCAGCACTTCAGCGGCGGAGCCTATGCGGGCCTGCCCCGGCAGGTGATCCACGGGGACTACACCCCGTCCAACACCCTCCACGCGTACGGTCGCTTGACTGGAATCGTCGATTTTGAGTTTGCTTGCCCAGACGTGCGGGCAATGGACGTGGCTTCCGGCATCTACTTTTCTCTACGACTGTGGATCGAAGGCGATGCCTGGGCGCGGGCGGAGGCTTTCTGTCGCGGCTATGCAAACGGTATGCGGCTGACTGAAGTGGAACGGACCGCCCTGCCCTGGCTGATGCGTCTGCGCAACGCCGTCTCGAAAATCTTCTGGCTGGGCAAGTCTCTGGTCGACGGCACCACGGAGAAACAGGTGTTGGATATGGGGGATTTGCAGGAGTTCAATCGCTGGTTAGCTTTGAATGGCAAACGGGTGGGGGAACTGCTTGGCGAGTGAGCTACTCAGCAAAACAGCCCCCGTCCGGTCTGGACGGGGGCTGTTTGATTGAGCCGTTGGTCGGACTCGAACCGACGACCTGCTCATTACGAGTGAGCTGCTCTACCAGCTGAGCTACAACGGCGAACGACAAAATTATACCTGAGACCGACGGCAAAGGTCAAATTATCCGGGGTTTTCGGGTGTATCCACATCCGGCAAGCCAGACCCGGCAGCTTTCTGATATCTGCCAGCTCTCCCCAAAAGGGGGATGCGTCTGGCGTTTTCCACACCCCGGTCGGTTTTGACGACTCGTGCCCAGTGCGCTATACTCCTTCCAACTTCTTTGTCTGCTCCGCCTACTTCCCCGGCATCGGGCAGAATGCCTCTTCGGGCAGCGCCGCCCCGCCGTATCTTCCAACACCAATCCGCCGCCAGGACTGGCCAATGGCCGCTCACGAACGCACACAATTCACGCTGGACCGCATCACCGGTGCTGCATTGCCGGTACTCGCCGTAGCCGGAGCGCTGGTTGTCGGCGCGCTTCTGCTGCTGATGTTGGGGGTAAATCCCTTCACTGCCTACGCCGCGCTCTTCAACGGCGCGCTGGGCAATGTCAGTGGCATCACCCAAACCCTGACCAAAGCCACACCCCTCCTGCTGGTGGGGCTGGGTATCTGTATCGCCTTCCGGGGCGGCGTCATCAACATCGGCGGCGAGGGGCAGATTATCCTGGGCGCGGTCAGCGCGTCGGCCTTCGCCATCGGCTTCAGCCACTGGCCCGGCTGGCTGCTCCTCCCCCTGACAATGCTGGCCGGTACATTAGCCGGGCTGGTCTGGGGCGGCATTCCCGGCTGGCTGAAGGCCCGGATGGGTGTCAACGAAATTCTCAGCACTGTGATGATGAACCAGATCGCGCTGCAGGTGATGAACTTCCTCCTGCGTGGACCGATGCTGGACCCGGCCCAGATTGCCGCGGGCACAAACATTCCCCAGAGCGCGGCCCTGCCCGAAGCGGTCTGGCTGACCCGGCTGGTCCCTCGCACTCTCTTCCACAGCGGCGCAATTCTGGCCGTGATTCTGGCTGTGGCCGTCTACTTTCTGCTCTGGCGCACAACGATTGGCTACCGCATCCGGGCCGTCGGTCTGAATGCCGCGGCCTCCCGCTATGCGGGCATTCCCGTCTCCCGCTACGTTGTGCTTTCGATGGCGCTGAGCGGGGCTTTTTGTGGGCTGGCTGGCGCGGTGGAGGTGATGGGTGTCCATCACCGGATGATCGAAGGGATGTCCGGCGGTTACGGCTTTAGCGGCATTGTGGCCGCTCTCTTTGGCAAATTGCACCCCCTGGGCGCAATCCCCGCTTCGGCCATCTTTGGCAGCCTGCTGGTGGGTGCGGATAAAATGCAGCGCAGTGTGCAGGTTCCCAGCTCGCTGGTCGTGGCCCTGCAGGGGCTGATCGTTCTCTTTGTCGTCGCCAGCGATCTCTACGTGCGCCGTCGCTCGCGGCGCAGGATGGAGGAGAGGGAATAGATATTGGGGATTGGATATTTGGCAGTGACGTCGGAAGCACATCACTACCAAATATCCAATCCCCAATATCCAATCTCCTAACCGTATGCTCAACGAACTTTTCACCCTCGCAACCCTCATCGGCATTCTGCACAGCGGCGTGCGTCTGGCCACGCCCTATCTCTTTGCCGCGCTGGGCGAAACCTTTGCCCAGCGTTCCGGCGTCCTCAATCTGGGCGTGGACGGGATGATGCTGATGGGCGCGTTCACCGCCTTTTACGTGGCCTTCAACGGCGGCAATCTCTGGCTGGCGGTGGCTGCGGCAATCGGCGTAGGCTGCCTGATGGGTCTGCTGATGGGTGTGGTCAGCGTGACGATGCAGGCCGAGCAGGGCATCAGCGGCATCGGCCTCTATCTCTTCGGGCTGGGATTGAGCAGCCTTCTCTTCAAAACCCTCATCGGCTCGGTGGAGAGCGTGAGCGGTTTTCCAAAGCTGGCCCTGCCATTGCTCAGCGACCTGCCCATCATCGGCTATATCTTCTTCGACCACAATGTGCTGGTCTATCTGGCCTATCTGATGGTTCCCGTCACGGCGTTTGTGCTGAATCGTACCACTTTCGGCCTCAGCATTCGGGCTGTGGGCCACAACCCGGAAGCCGCTGACTCTCTGGGCGTGAGTGTGAACCGGGTGCGCTACGTCACACTGATCATCGGCGGTGGACTGGCGGGGGTGGCCGGAGCATCCCTCAGCATCGGCCTGCTCAATGTCTTTCAGGAAAATATGACGAATGGGCTGGGCTTTATCGCTGTGGCGCTGGTCTATTTTGGAAGCTGGCGGGCCGTGGGTGTGCTGGGCGGCGCGCTGCTCTTCAGTCTGGTCAACGCGTTGCAACTGTGGGTGCAGGTCTTGGGTATTCCCATCCCCTCGGATATTGCAGTGATGCTGCCCTACGTTCTGACAATCGTTGTTCTCACCCTCACTGTGCGCCAGATTCAACAACCCGCGGCCCTGACCAAACCCTATGAACGGGGGGAATGAGGGGTTTGACGGCAATAAATTGCGTGTAGTAAACAGTGGGCAGTTGTCGGCAATCAGTAATCAGTGGCTCGCCCGACGATACCGGTAACTGTTCACTGCTGACTGATAAGTGTTTACTCTTTTTGCATCCCAGGAGGATATTCATGTACAGACGTTTGATTCTTATGGCAACTTTTGTGTTGGCTCTGGCCCTGGCCGCCTGTGCCGCGCCCGCAGCCCCGGCCGCGGCCCCGGCTGCGGACGCTCCCGCTGCAGAGGCTCCCGCGGAAACCAGTGACCCCTTCCGTATCGCCATTGTCATGCCCAGCAGCACGACCGACCTGGCCTGGAGCCAGGCAATGTACGACGCACTGAAAAGTGTACAGGCCGAGATGGGCGGCGAAGCCAGTCTGGAGATCGCCTATTCGGAAAATATGTTCCAGGTGACTGACGCAGCCGCGGCCATCCGAGACTACGCAGCCGAGGGCTTCGATCTGGTGATTGCCCACGGAACCCAGTACGGCAATTCCATGTTTGAGGTCGCCACCGACTTCCCGGAGACCAGCTTTGCCTGGGGTACAGCGGTGGACACGGGCACAGAGCAGGGGCTGGAGAACATCTTTGCCTACGAAGCTGCTGCGGATGAGGGTGGCTACGTCAACGGCGTGATCGCTGCCCTGCTCTCCGAAGCCAATGTCATCGGTGTGGTTGGCCCTGTGGAAGCGGGCGACGCCAAGCTCTACATCGACGGCTTCAAAAAGGGTGTGATGGATACCAAACCCGATGCCGTCGTCAATGTCAGCTTCACTGGCAATTTTGGCGACACAGCCCTGGCTGCCGAGGCTGCCAATGTCCACATCCAGGCCGGTGCCGATATTCTCACCGGATCGGCCCAGCAGGTGGTGGGCGCGGTGGGTGTTGCCAAAGAGAACGGCGTCAAGTGGCTGGGAACCCAGAGCGACCAGACCTCCCTTGGCCCGGATGTGGTGGTTGCCAATCAGGTCTACGAATGGACCGGCACTGTCAAGGATATGATCGCCAAAATCCAAGCCGGGGAACTGGGCGGCACTGCCTATAACCTGACCCTTGCCAACGGCGGGCTGGTCATCGCTTACAACAGCGCTGTGGCCGTGCCTGACGACGTGAAAGCCGCAGCCGATGCCGCGATTGCGGGCATCGAAGACGGCTCGATCACAACGATGGAATAGGGAAGATGAAGGGAGGAAGGGATGACAAGATGAAAGGGTGAAGCAATGGGTCACCCCTTCATTTTGTCATCCCTTCTCCTTTTCCAGAAGGGATACACTTTTTCGTGACTTCTTCCTCACCTCCTCTCCTCCCCACGGGCCGACCGGCCATCGAAAGTCTGGAAATGCGTGGGATCGTCAAGCGCTTTCCCGGTGTGCTGGCCTGCGACGCGGTAGACTTCGACATCCGCCGCGGCGAGGTCCACGCGCTGCTGGGCGAAAATGGCGCGGGCAAATCCACGCTGATGAAGATTCTCTACGGTCTGTACAGCCATGAGGAGGGCACGATTCTTCTCAATGGCGAGCCAGTCTCTATCCGCACGCCCACCGACGCCATCGAACTGGGTATTGGAATGATCCACCAGCACTTTATGCTGGTGGACACCCTGACCGTCACCGAAAATGTGGCGCTGGGGCTGCCTTCCAGCCGAGGACCCCTGCTCGATCTGGACAGAGTGGCCGCCCGCATCCGGGAACTGAGCGAGACCTACCGGCTGGACGTCAACCCGGACGCGCTGGTCTGGACCCTGGCCGTGGGCGAACGCCAGCGGGTGGAGATTATCAAAGCCCTCTACCGGGGCGCGGCCCTGCTGATTCTGGACGAGCCGACCGCAGTGTTGACGCCCCAGGAGGTGGACGATCTCTTCCATATCTTGCGCCGGATGACCCAGGACGGCCACAGTCTGATTTTCATCTCCCACAAGCTGCACGAGGTGCTGAATATCAGCGACCGGATAACTGTGCTGCGGGAGGGCAAGCTGATGGGTACTGTCCCCGCGCAGGGGATGAGCCGGGCTGACCTGGCCCGAATGATGGTGGGGCGGGATGTGCTGTTGGAGCGGAACCGCAGCCCGGTGGCCCAGGGATCGGCCCGACTGGTGCTGGAGAATGTATCGGCGCTGGGTGTCACCGGCCACGAGAGTCTGCGCGGCGTCTCCTTACAGATCCACGCCGGGGAGATTCTCGGTGTAGCTGGGGTGAGCGGCAACGGGCAGCGGGAACTGGCCGAGGTGATCGCTGGGCTGCGGGCTGTGACCAGTGGATGGGTGGAGATGGATGGGCTGGATGTGACCGGGCAGGCGGCGGGCGAACGCACGCAAACCGGTTTTGCCTATATTCCTGAAGAACGGATGCACGACGGAGTAGTCCGGGAATTTTCTGTGTCGGAGAATCTGATCCTACAGGATCATACGCGCCCGCCATATTCAAAGGGCATCTTCCTCGACTTTGCCCACATTGCCCAACACAGCCAGGAACTGGTGCGCAACTTTCGGGTCAAAACACCAGGCATTGAAACCCCGACCAAAAGCCTCTCTGGCGGCAACATCCAAAAACTGATTCTGGCCCGGGAATTGGCCCGCTTGCCCAAAGTGCTGGTGGCGGCCCAGCCTACCCGGGGCGTGGACATCGGCGCGATGGAGTACATTCACCAGCGCCTGCTGGATCAGCGGGAGACGGGCACAGCCACCCTTCTCATTTCGGAAGACCTGGACGAAGTGCTGGCGTTGTCCGACCGCATCGCTGTGATGTACGAAGGTCGGGTAATGGATATTGTAAAGCGGGAAGAGACCAGCGCCGAGGAGTTGGGGCTGCTGATGGCGGGGGTTTATCCTGAAAGGTGATTAGATATTGGGTATTAGACAGTTGGCGGTGACGCACTGAGTCATCACCACCAAATATCTAAAACCCAATACTTGTCTTCTCTGCTACTGTACGCGGGTTACATACGCGCCCGTGCGGGTGTCCACACGAATGGTATCGCCCTCTTTGACGAACATCGGAACCGACATTTTGTAGCCGGTCTCCAGCTCGATCTGTTTGGTGGGGCTGTTGGCTGTGTCACCAGCCACAGCCATCTCGGCCCAGATCACTTCCAGATCGACGGTTGTGGGCAGACTGACGTTCAGCGGTTCGCCCTCAAAGGATTCGATCTCCACCATTGTATTGTCTTTGATGAAGTCGGAGACGCCTTCCAGCGTATCGGGCGAGAGCGCGATCTGCTCGTAGGTCTCCGTGTCCATAAAGTGGGAGAGGTGACCGTCGTTGTAGAGGAACTGGACCGTGCGGCTGTCCAGACGAACGTCGTCCACACGAGAGCCGTTGTTGAAGGTCTTTTCCACAGTCGAGCCGGAGCGCAGATTGCGCAGTTTCAGGCGAATGGTTGCGCCGCCCCGGGCCACTTTGATGTGTTGATATTCCAGCACCCGCCAGAGCTGGCCTTCATCCTGGAAGATATTGCCTTTGCGTAGTTGTTGTACTTCTGCCATCGGATGTCTTCTTTCTGCAAAAGACCCCACAGAGGCTTCCTGTGCCAGCAGAGAACAGGCGCACAGCAAAGCGTGTGGAGTCAGTTCTGGGACTCAAATCAAAAATAGTACCGAACAATTATAGAGGATGGCCGCGGGGCGTGTCAAAGCGAGAGGAGGCTGAACGCCGTCAAGGATGGCGGCGCTCCCAGAGGCATCATTCGCCAAAGCTGCTGAGGGCCACCCGCAGCCGTTCTTCTACCCCCACCACATCCGCGGGTATCTGCTGCACAGCCCGCTGGGCCTGGACAACGCTGTAGCCCAGCCCGGTGAGCGCATCGATCACTTCGCTGTCTGCGTCTATGGCCGAGGCCAGCCCGACCAGATCGTCGCTGACCGTCGATAGTTTGCCCTGCAATTCCAACACGATTTTTTCCGCAGTGCGCTTACCGATCCCCGGCACACGGGCCACCATCCCCGGCTCTTTGTTTGCCACAGCCAAACGCAGGGCATCGGGCGTCAGTGTGCTGAGGGTGGCCAGGGCGACTTTCGGCCCTACGCCACTCACCCCCAGCAGCAACTCAAAGACAGCCAACTCTTCGTCGTTCTCAAATCCATACAGGCTCAGATCGCTCTCCCGCACCTGGAGATAGGTGTGGAGTGTGATTTGGCTTTCGGCCCGGAAGCGGGCCAGGGTTGGCTCTGGCACAAAGACGCGCAGACCGATACCGCCGCCGCTGCTGCCGACATCGATCACAAAAAAGCTTTTGCCCACCGCTGCCACTGTGCCACGTACTTGTCGGATCATAGGGTTCAGGAAGGCTCTTTCTCTGGGGAAGAAAATTTGTAGCCAGCGCCCCGCACTGTAACCAGATATTCCGGCGAGGAGGGCTGCAACTCAATCTTTTCGCGCAGACGCCGCATAGCCACTTCCACCAGATTTGTGCCGCCGGTGAAGTCGTAGCCCCAAACTTCGTGGAAGAGCTGGTCTTTGGAGACCGGGCGATTGACATTGCTCATCAGATAGTGGAGCAGTTGGTATTCGATAGGCGTCAGGTGAACTGCTTCGCCCCGCACCACAACCGTATGCTCTTCGTCGTTCAGAACCACATCGCCAAATTTCATAATCAGGAAAGAGGGGCGCTCCCTTGACCAGCCAATTCGCCGTAAAATCGCCTGAATGCGGGCATTGACCTCGCGGAAGGTGAAGGGTTTACTGATGAAATCGTCCGCGCCCAATTCGAAACCCTGTACCACATCGTCCGGGCTGTTCAGCGCGGTCAGCAGCACCACCGGGACATCGGAGCGCTTGCGTATCTCGGCGCAGACTTCAAACCCATCCATCCGGGGCATCAGCACATCGAGCAAGACCAGATCAAAGTGCTGGCTGCCAAAGTACTCCAATGCATCGATCCCATCCCGCGCCACCACAACGGCAAATCCCTCCCGCTCCAACGAGACAAGCAGGAGGTTGCGCAGAAATTCCTCATCCTCCGCGACAAGAATATGTGGTTTGTCCAAAGAGTTTGGCTTCGCCATACGATTCCATTTGGTGGGTTGGGTTTATAGGAGAGTCTTCCACCGGCAGCCACTTTCCGCTTTCGGCCACCAGTGTAAAAAACTAGCCATTGACAAGTGATTGATACCGGGCTGTCTGCAAATGACAGAGGGCCACAGCCACGCCATCGGCTGCGTCATCAGGACGGGGTACTTCTTCCAGGTCCAGCAGACTTTGCACCATCATTTGCATCTGGATTTTATCTGCACTCCCATAGCCGGTCAAGGCTTGCTTAACAGTAGCTGGCGTATATTCGGCCACGGGCAGGTCATTGAGTGCCGCGGCCAGCAGCGCGGCTCCCCTTGCCTGCCCCACTGAAATGGCTGTGGTGACGTTGCGGCCAAAGAACAATTCTTCCACAGCTACTTCGTCCGGCTTGAACTGCCGAATCAGACTTTGCAGGTCTTCAAAGATTTCGCGCAGACGCAGATGCATTAACTGGTCTGGCTCGGTGCGGATCACACCACAGGAGACCAGGTAAAATCCACCGTCCACCCGCTGGCCGACGATTCCATAGCCAGTGGTGGCCGTGCCGGGATCGATCCCCAGCGCAGTCCACTCACCTGTCTGTTTGCGCTGCTCCAGATCGCTCCCCATCCCTGCTCAGTTCCCGGCTTCTGGGTATTGGGTAATCGATATTGGGTATTGAGCCGCCATCAGGCCATCGACGAAATATCTACTATCCAATACCCATCTATGCAACCTGGGCCATCATCTCGTCGGTTAGTTCCAGGTTGTGATAGACTTTGTTTACGTCGTCCAACTCTTCCAGATTCTCGATCAGCGTCAGAACCGTCATGCCCGCATCTGTTTCCAGGGCCAGGGGTGTGTTGGCTTCCATCGTCAACTCAGACTCATCCGCGGGAAAACCAGCCTCTTCCAGCCCTTGAGCAACCTGGGCCAGGGCTGTGCGCTCGGTATAGACTTCTATCGTTTCATCCGCGACGATCACATCTTCTGCACCGGCTTCCAGTGCGGCCATAAAGACCTCTTCCGGGTCAATGCCCCGGTCGCTGCCGTCCTCGTCCTGGCGGTTGATGGCAATGTAGCCTTTGTTTGTGAACTGCCACGCCACAGAACCCGGTTCACCCAGACTTCCGCCTGCCCGGGAGAAGCAGCGGCGCACCTCAGAAATTGTGCGGTTGCGGTTGTCGGTCAGGCACTCCACCAGCATCGCCACGCCGTTGGGTCCATAGCCTTCGTAGACAATCTCCTCGATCTCTGCCGCGTCTTTTTCCAGCCCCGCGCCCCGACGAATCGCCCGGTCGATATTGTCTTTGGGCATATTCTCGGCCCGGGCTTTGTCCACAGCCAGGCGCAGGCGCAGGTTGGCGTTGATATCCGGCCCACCCTCTTTGGCCGCCACCTGAATTTCTCGGGCAACCCGTGTAAATACTTTGCCGCGGGCTACGTCGTTGGCACCTTTGCGCCGTTTGATTGTAGCCCATTTTGAATGACCTGACATACCTGATTACTCCTACTTTTCTTGACGATGCAACAATAAGTCTACTGCAAGAAGGCCAAAAACCGGCTTTTTAAGCCCGCACGCCGTTGCGTACAGCCTGGAATTCGTTCTCGCTCTGGCTCTTTTCGTGTTCTCGCACGGCTGCCTGCACAAAACCCCAAAAAAGTGGATGGGGCTTGGTCGGGCGGCTCTTGAATTCGGGATGGAACTGGCTTCCCAGCATAAAGGGGTGATCAGCCAACTCCACAATCTCCACCAGCCGTCCATCCGGCGAATGACCGCTGATCACCAGCCCTGCCGCCTGCAATTGCTCCCGATAGGTGTTGTTGAACTCAAAACGGTGGCGGTGGCGTTCATTGACTGGGCTGACAAAATCGCAATCAGCATAGGCTTGCTCGGCCCGGCTGCCTGCTTTCAGATCGCAGGGATAAATGCCCAGGCGCATTGTGCCGCCCATATCGGCCAGGTCCCGCTGATCGGGCATCAGATCGATGACCGGATGCTCGCTGTTGACGTCGAATTCCGTGCTGTTGGGTTCATCGCTGCCCAACAGATTGCGGGCAAACTCAATCGTCAATACCTGCATCCCCAAACAGAGGCCCAGATAGGGAACCTTTTGCTCCCGGGCATAGCGGGCCGCGACAATTTTGCCTTCGATGCCCCGATAGCCAAAGCCACCGGGCACGACGATGCCATCCAATTCGTGCAGCCGATCCAACTCCCGGCCCTTTTCCAGGGATTCGGAACTGATCCACTCAATATTCACATCCCAGCCTGCACTCAGGGCCGCGTGGATCAACGCCTCTTTGACGCTCAGGTAGGCGTCCTCCAACTCCACATATTTGCCCACAATGCCGATGTTCAGGCTCTCTTTGGCCCGGCTGATCTCATTGACGAAGGCTTCCCAGTCGTGCATTCCCGGCGCGTGGGCCATAGACGGGACGAGATTCAGGCGCTTGACCAGATAGTCCCCCATTCCGGCCTCTTCCATTTTGATGGGGACCCGGTAGATGCTATCAGCCGTTTCGATCGGGGTCACCGCCTGGCGATCCACATCGCAGAAGAGGGCGATCTTCTCCTGTACTTCGCTCTCCACCGGGTGGTCCGAACGCACAATAATCGCGTCGGGCTGGATGCCGATGCCCCGCAACTCCCGCACGCTGTGCTGGGTGGGTTTGGTCTTCATCTCTTTGCTGGCGGCCAGATAGGGCAGCCAAGTGACGTGGACGTAGACCGAATTATCGTAGCCCACATCTTTGCGCATCTGTCGGATGGCTTCCAAAAAGGGCAGCCCTTCGATGTCGCCCACTGTGCCGCCGATCTCCACCAACACCACATCGGCTTTGCTCGTGCGTCCCATCTGTCCGATGTGTCGTTTGATTTCGTTGGTCACGTGGGGGATGACCTGAATCGTTCCGCCCAGATAGTCACCCCGTCGCTCTTTGGTGATGACTTCGTTGTAGATTTGGCCGCTGGTGACGTTGCTCAGTTTGTTCAAATTCTCGTCGATGAACCGCTCGTAGTGGCCCAGGTCCAGATCGGTCTCGGCCCCGTCTTCGGTGACAAAGACCTCCCCGTGCTGATAGGGGGACATTGTGCCGGGGTCCACATTCAGATAGGGGTCCAGCTTCATCGCCGCCACCCGAATGCCCCGGGCCTTCAAAATGCGCCCGATGGAGGCGACTGTCACCCCTTTGCCCAGCCCGGAGACAACGCCGCCGGTCACAAAAATATATTTGGTCATTGCTTGCCGCCCCCAATGAAATCCGCCTGAACATCTGCACAGTTCACGGACAAAGATATTGTACCACACAACGAAAAAGACACGGAGGAAGACCCCGTGTCTCTTGGACTCTTACCAGATCGGCCAAAAGCACCTCAAACCAAGCTATCGTAGCACACGCCAAGGAGCAATGTCAAAGAAAACCCAATGCACGCACTATACCGACGATCCGCCTCCACCGGTCTCGATGTGTTAATGCGGAAGGGAGGAATGGAAGAAGGAATGAGGAGAATTGTCATCCCTTCAAATCCCGCGCCGCGGGAATGCCGTGCAATTTCTCCGCCGCCGACATCGCATTGAGCACCGCCTGGGCCAGTACATCCGCAGCCACCGCGCCGATCAGACTGGCGTCGCCCTGCTTGTCCCCGGCGGAGAGGGCGAAAATTGTGTCCCCGTCGAAGGCCGTGTGTACCGGGCGGATGGTGCGGGCCAGGCCGTCGTGGGCCATCTGCGCCACTTTTGTGCATTCCACTTTGGAGAGGGCCACATTCGTAGCGACGACGGCCAGTGTAGTGTTGCGGTTCGCCATCTCGCTGATCGTCTGCCCCAGGCGGCTTTCGGCAAAGGCCATCGAATCGGCAAAGCCCCCCACCACCGGTCGCCGTGCCCCCGCGATAATTTTGTTGGTGGCCGGGTCGATCACATCGCCCACCGCGTTGACCGCCACCAGCGCAGAAACGACAATCCCTTTGCCGATCTGTTTGGACGCGCTGCCCAGCCCGCCTTTGGTGGCCTGCCCAAAGCCGAGCATTTTGCCCACAGTTGCACCGGTCCCCGCGCCCACATTGCCCTGGGCCACCGGATCGGTGGAGGCAGCCTGACAGGCCAGATAGCCAGCGGCTCCGTCGGGCCGTACATCTGCCCGCCCGATGCCCAGATCGAAGAGGATCGCGGCGGGCACAATCGGCACCTTCGCCACGCCCACATCAAAGCCGTGGCCCCGCTCCTCCAGCCAACGCATCACCCCATCTGCCGCGGCCAGGCCAAAGGCGCTGCCCCCGCTGAGCACAATTGCGTGGACTTTCTGCACGGAACAGACCGGGTCCAGCAGCGCGATCTCCCGGGTTCCCGGCCCGCTGCCCCGCACATCCACCCCCGCCGTCGCGCCGCCGGGACAGAGTATGACTGTACAGCCTGTGGCCGCGTCGGTGTTCGTCCAGTGGCCAACGGAGAGGGTGGGGATGGCGGTGAGAGAATTGTTGTTCATTTGTGATTGCTCCATTTTTTACGGCGAGATCATCGATACGGCAACCCAATCGACTTCCAACCACTGGCGTTGTGCCTTCGCCACCGTTCCCCAGGCGAAATGACCCCAGGGCGTCACCTGCATATACTGGTTGTCCAGCCAGATGACCAATCCCAGCGGGCTGGCTGGCGCGCTGGCCGTTTCTAACAGCGTTCGCCCGTCCACGCCAAAGGTGACACTATCCCTTCGCCAGTCGATGGAATAGATATGCCAGTCGGTCATCGAAACGGGAACACTGCGCTCGGCCACACCAATCGCCCGCTGACCGATGGGCCAGAGCCGTCTGTAGAGCGATGGCACTTTCATCAGCGGCACGGCCAGGGGAATTGTCGGGGCCAGTGCCGCAAACTGCCAGCGCCGGGCGTCGACAGTAGCCGCCTTCCAGCCCCAGCCCGGCGTGTCGATGTCCAGTTTTAGATTGGAAGGCGGCCCGGCGTAGAAGAACCAGACGGCCTGGGGCAGCGCGGCGGGCCGCGGTCCGGCCATTCCGAAGGGATCGTTCCAGAAGCCAAAGCCCGCAGTCCCACTGAGGGCTGTTGCCGGATCAGCGGTTTCGTCGATGCTGGGGTGAGAGAAGCGGGCGCGCAGGATCAGGCGCAAGGGTGGCCGCCAGGAGAAGTCGCGGCGGGAGAGGTGCTGGTAGTCGTCGATCTGGGCATTCGTATAGCCATCTGGTGCTGCGCCGTCATTGACCAGCCGCAGACCGTCCGCAGTGCATTCCCAACCGCCCGCACTGGTCATCTGCTGCTGCCAGCCGGGGCCGATTCCTGCCGGGAAGTTATCAAACAGTGGCGACATCGGCAGCGGCTTTCTCGCCCAGTGTCACCACCACCCGCACCGGCCCATTGCCGACGACACGCCGGGATATTCGTAGACTGGACTCGTCCAGCGCTTCGGCAAAGCGGGCTGCGGCCTGCGGGCTGGGGGGGAAGGCCAGACGGTAGAAGAATCGAAAGAGCGGATTGTCGGTGGAGAGGGCCACATCGACAAAAAGCAGACGTCCACCGGGACGTAACACACGGGAAAATTCTTTGTGTGCTGCGGGATCGGTGACAAACCCAGCGGGAAAGGTGGCAAGGATTGTGTCGAAGGCAGCGTCAGTAAACGGCAATTGCTGGGCAAATCCCTGCACCCGGGGCGCTGATACTCTCCCCACTATGAGTTTGCGTGTGGTGATAGTGTGCATCGCCGCCGACGCCTCCAAGCCGGTGACAGACATACCTTTGGCTGCCATTTCGGAGAGGAGTTCGCCCGTGCCGAAGCCCACTTCCAGCACATCCGCGCCCGTCACAAAATCCAACGCCACCCGTCGCCAGTCGTCCCAATGGCCCAAACTCACCAGCCAACTCACGCCGTCGTAGGCCCAGGCAAAGCGGGTGTAGAGTTGGCGGTAGAGGAATGTGTAGAGTGTGCTGATGGGGTGGCGAAGTATCATCAGACCGGTGACGGCCAGGCGGCTACCAATCCCTGTGCCCAGGCAGCGTCTTCATCTGCCAGAGGCGGAATCGGCGGCTCGCTGTAGTCCAGGCGCAGATCGAAGCGCGCCCGGTTGTAGAGGCTGTGGAGAACGTCATTGAGGGCGAGGGTCGGCTCGTCCTCGCCTTTTTGCAGGGGAATGGAAATCTCTGGGATGGGTTGGCGCAGGCTGAAGACGTGCAGCCGGGCGTGGGGTCGCCGCCAGCCAGGAGAGACGAGAATCCGGTAATCGCTTTCTATATCCTGCCCAACGACTGGCATTGGCTTGCCCGCACGCAGCAGATCGATCTCAACCAGATTCGTCCAGGTACGCAGCACATCCGCCCGTTTGCGAATATACTGTTCCCTGCCTTCGTCAGAGATTTTATTGACGGGAGAGAGCAACTCCATCAGCGTAATCAGTCGTCCGGTTTTGACCTCGCGAATTTCCAGAAAGCTCTCGCTCACCTCTTCAGCCATCGGCATATCCACCTCGTAAATTGCAGGTGGCTCCGCCACAGCAAAATCAGCCATCGCAGGCACAGTCGATTGGCGACGCTGCTGCACAATCGACACATCGGGCCGCCCTACAAAGACGATATCGTCGGGCTTGAACAGATATGCGCGACGTTCCAGTCCCACATAATAGTTGGGCGCGACCTGCGGGCTGAGTTCATCCCGAATGGCGGTTATCAGACTGTTGTGGATATCCGGCCAGAGGGACGGATGTTCCAAATAGGGATCCATTCCGGGAAAAGGTGAGGGCATTGTGCAAACTCCTGCTGAACATCGAACAGTCAATCGTACACACCTGCATTGTACCAGCCCGGATCGGTGGCGTCAACGACAAAAATAAGGACGCAGATTTACGAGGACAAACGCTGATCTATCTTTTCTTCATCAGCGTCTATCCGCGTGAATCTGCGTCCAAACTAACTACGAAATCCGCGTGCTATTGCTCTACGCAAACAGCGAAGTCATCTTCCGTTCGCCTAGCATCTCGGACATTTCCTCGTCGCTGGGACCGTAGCCCTCGAAGCGGCTGGCCGATTCCAACACCTTCGGCAGAACATTGATGTCGCCCACTGTGTTCAGGAAGACATCGCCCCGGGCCAGGACAAAATGCACAGCCCGTTCGATGTCTGCCTGGTTTTCCAGCGGCTCGTACCAGGTGGAACGGTTGCGTTCGGTCGTGCCCCAGGGACCGCGGGTAATCGATTTGATGGTCTGGATGGCGACACCCTTCTCTTTTGCCAGGGCAACGGTTCGCTCGAAGTCAGCGGCGTAGCGTTCGTTGCGCTTCATCACATAATTCCAGGGCAGCAGAATTGAGTCGAAGTCAAATGCTTGCAGGCTGCGATAGTGCATGGCCGCCACATTCAGCCCGTGACCGGTGACGCCGATGAAGCGCACCAGCCCCTGCTCCCGCGCCTCAACCGCCGCTTCCAGCGCGCCGCCGGGACCCATTGCAATGTCCCAGTCGTCCGGGTGGGAGAGATTGTGCAGCTGAATCAGATCGAAGTTGTCGATCTGCATCCGTTCCAGCGAGCGATGAATCTCTTCCTTCGCAGCGGCGTAGGTGCGCTCGCCGGTCTTTGTGGCCAGGAAAAAGTCCTTGCGCTGCTTTGCCATCCACGGGCCGAGCCGGTCTTCGGCCTCGCCGTAGCTGGCCGCGGTGTCGATGTGATTGATGCCATATTCCTGAATCAACTCCATCGTTTTGTCGGCTTCTGCCTGGGTCACCCGCCCCAGCGCGGCCGCGCCAAAGAGTGTGACACTGCTGTTGTGGCCTGTACTGCCAAAGGGTCTGCGTAAAATCGTAGGCATGAGAATGCTCCTTTTGAAATTGAAAAACGAACACGGATGAAACGAATGAAACCCGTCAGCCACTCAGTAGGCGTGACGATTCTCCTCTCCTCCAAAACGTTCGCGCAGGAAGGCCAGTGCCGAGCGGAACATCGGATACCACTCGTCGCCGGGAACTTCGTGCAGGTCGTGCCAGAAAAAGGCGAAATTGTGGCCACCCCCGTCGGTGGTGTAGTGGACCCACGCGTCGGGTAAGTCGCGCTTCACTTCACACAAAAAGAGATGCCAGCGCTGTTCGTCCTTGTGAAACAGGAGTTGTCCCAGGGGTTCAATCACTCTGGCACCTTCTATCCCCGATTCTTCCCACAGTTCGCGCAGCACCGTTTGCCGGGGTTCTTCGTCTTCTTCCACTGTCCCTTTGACGATCTGGCAACCGGCCTTTGGATGGCGGAAGGCGAGGATTTGCAGGCGGCCTTCCCGTTTGCGCAGAAGAACAGGGCAGGCTTTGTCAGTGAATTTCAACGGGCGTCCTCTCTCCACTGGATGCCGTTTGTGCCGCAGCCAACGCTGCTTCGTAGACCACCCGCACAGGCACGCCCTTGGCCTCGGCAATCCGCTTGCATTCGTCGAACTCCGGTTTGGCCCCCAGCCGCTCCCCGTCCAGCAACTTCACCTTTACGGGCACTGGGCCGTAGACCGTCTCAATTGTCTGAAATTCCCGTTCGGCAATGTGCCGTGTTACCGGATAGACCCGCACGCCTAGCGTCGTCGTCTCCCGCAGAATCAGGACGGCCAATTCTTCTTCCTTCTCCGCCGCGCCCAGCACAGAAAGCAGCGTACCCGGTCGCCCCTTTTTCATCCCAATCGCCGTCGTCCACACATCCAGCGCACCTGCCCCAAAGAGCCGCTCCCGCACTGGCTCGTACAACTCCGGGTTCATATCGTCGATATTCGTCTCGATAACGACCAGACCGGAATGGAACGCGGATTCACGCGGATGCTCTTCGTGTCCTTCGTGCTTTTTCGCGCTTCTTCGCGCTCCACCTGCTTCCCCAACCCACAGCCGGGCTACATTCGGCCAGGCGAAATCCTTGCGCCCTGCGCCGTAGCCGATGCGCTGCAATGTCATACGCGGCTGGGAAAAGTCGGCCAGTTCGGCCAGAAGCGCCGCGCCTGTGGGTGTCACCAATTCCCCCGGTCCCGGCGCGGGGACCGTCGGCACACCGGCTGCGGCCAATAATTCCAGCGTCGCCGGCGCGGGCAGGGGGATGCGCCCGTGCATTGTCTGCGCCCAGCCGTGGCCCAGGGGCAGGGGCGAGGCGTACAGTCGCTCGATCCCCAATTCGTGCAGCCCAGCGCAGACGCCCACAATATCCACAATCGCATCCAGCGCGCCCACTTCGTGGAAGTGGATGGCTTCTGGCGTCGTATTGTGGACCCGGGCTTCGGCCTCGGCCAGCCGGGTGAAGACAGCGATGGCCCGCTCCTGCACAGCCGACGGCAGATCGCCCGCCCGGATAATCGCCGTCACATCGCTCAGATGGCGGTGGACATCGCCTTCGGTCACTTCCACCGCGGCCAGCGTCGCCCGCAGGGGGCCTTTCATCACTGGCTGGCTGTCCACCCGCCAGCTTCCGGCAGGCAGATGCAGCGCTTCCACAACGCTGTACAACCGTTCCAACGGCCAGCCAGCGTCCAGCAGGCAGCCGAGAAAAATATCACCGGAGATGCCGGAGGGGGTGTCGAGATAGGCGAGGGTGCCGGATGTTTTTTCCACAGAGAGAATCACTTTTCTGCTGCGACGACCGACCAGAGACGAAAGACGAACGAATGGTCTGTTGGTTCGTCTCTCGTCCGTCGTCCGCCGTCGTATCTATGCCAATTCCACCAGTGGAATCAGCGTCCCACTTGTGGACCCGTTCGTTGCGCCGTTCAATCCCCCACTCTTGAACCCGGCCAAATCCAGTGTGACGAATCGGTAGCCCGCGGCTTTGACACCGGACACAATTTCGCTGTGGTGCTGGAAGGCTTTGGGGAATTCCTCGGCAGGGACTTCGATGCGGGCGATTTCGTTGTGATGGCGCACCCGGAATTGGGGAAAGCCCAGATCGACCAGCACATCCTCGGCGGCTTCGATCTGGCGTAGAAGCTCCGGGGTGATGGCTGTGCCGTGGGGGACCCGGCTGGAGAGACAGGCCATTGCGGGCTTGTCCCACACAGGCAGACCCAAATGCTGGGCGATGGCCCGCACTTCCGGCTTGCTGATGCCCGCTTCGATCAGTGGGGAGCGCACGTCCCGTTCCCTGGCCGCCATCATTCCGGGCCGGTGATCGCCCAAATCTGAGGTATTGGCCCCGTCCATCACCACACCCCACTCATCGGCCAGCAGCAGCTCCTTCAGCCGGTTGTGCAGCTCCGACTTGCAGAAATAGCAGCGGTTGTTGGGATTGGCCGCGTAGTTGGGGTCCAAATACTCTTCGGTGTTGACCAGCCGGTAGGGGACGCCGATTGTTTCGGCCAGTTTCACCGCATCCCGCATCTCCCGGGCCGGGTAGCTGGGCGAGACGCCGATGCAGGCCAGCGCGTCTTCGTCCAATTGCTCGTGGGCCACGGCCATCACCAGCGCACTATCCACCCCGCCGGAATAGGCGACGAGAACAGAGCCACATTCCCGCAGGATGGCGCGCAGTGTTTCGAGTTTTCCAGCGGTTTCTGATGCGAGTATATTCGTGTCTGTCATTGCCTATTTCCATTGGTTTATTGGTTGATTCGTTCATTGGTTGGCGGAATTCTGTCGGCCCGACAATCAGCCAATGAACCAGTCAACTAATCAACAATTTTCCGATTAATCAACGCTGCCAAATGCCCTGCGCCGAAGCCGTTGTCGATATTCACCACAGAGACGCCCGATGCGCAGCTATTGAGCATTGTCAGCAGGGCGGAGACACCGCCGAAACTGGCCCCGTAGCCGACGGATGTGGGCACGGCGATGACCGGCGCATTCGTCAATCCACCCACCACCGACGCCAGTGCGCCCTCCATCCCGGCCACGACGATAACCACATTGGCGGACTGAATGGCGGGAATGTGGGGGAAGATGCGGTGCAGCCCGGCCACGCCCACATCGCTGATGCGGTGGGGGCGGTGGCCCATCAGGTCGAGAGTCAGGGCCGCCTCTTCCAGCACAGGGAGGTCGCTGGTCCCCGCGCAGATGAGGACAACGCCTTCGCTGCGGGCTGCATCCGGCTCCCGGTCCATCCACAGGCAGCGGGCCAGTTCGTGCCAACGCAGATCGGCTACCCGTTCCTGTGCGGCGTCGAAGTGGGCGCGGCTGGCCCGGGTTCCCAACAGCCGGGAAGAGCGGGCCGCCAGCCGTTCGGCGATGGCGGCCACCTGTTCCGGTGTCTTACTCTCGCAGTAGATCGTCTCCGGGAAGCCGCTGCGCAGCGCCCGGTGATGGTCCAGCGTGGCGAAATCGCCCACAGCTTCGTAGGGCAGACCCCGCAGCTGGGACAGAGCGGCATCGACGGAGAGTGAGCCGTCGGACACATTTTGCAGTAGGATGGAAAGTCGAGATTCGTCCATAAAAAATGATGGTGAGATGATGGGGTGATGGAGTACGTTACCCAGCATCTTATCATCTCACCATCCAATTCCCCTACCACCGATACTGATTGGGGCCGAAATCGGCCTCGTAGAAGGCGCTGACCATCCGTCCGGGGGGAACCAGGGAATCCACCAGTGCCCGGTCTTCGTCGGTGATAGTCACATCCAGCGCGTCCAGATTGTCCACCAACTGCTCCATTGTGCGGGGGCCAATGATCGGGCTGGTGACGCCCGCTCGATCCGCTACCCAGGCCAGGGCGAACTGGGCCATTGTGCAGCCTTTGGCTTCCACCAGGGGCTGCAAGCCTTCCACCACATCGTAGAGTTCGACGGTCTTGCGGGCAGAGAAACGGCTGTTGCCAGACGTATCTGCGTAGCGTGCGCCTTCGGGCGATGGATTTTCGCGCGTGTATTTGCCGGTCAGCAGCCCGCCGGCCAGGGGACTCCACGGAATGGTGCCAATGCCGAAGGTCTGGGCCATTGGCAGCAGCTCCCGCTCGATGCGCCGGTCCAGAATGTTGTAGGGCGGCTGCTCGCAGATGAAGCGATTCAGCCCCAACTCTTTGGACGCCCACAGGCTTTCCACCACCTGCCAGGCCGCGAAGGTGCTGGTGCCGATGTAGCGCACTTTGCCCGCCCGCACCAGATCGTCCAGGGCGCGCAGGGTTTCGTCGATGGCGATTTCGGGCCGGGGGCGGTGCATCTGGTAGAGGTCGATATAGTCGGTCTGGAGGCGGCGCAGGCTGGCCTCGCACTGCTCGATGATGTGGCGGCGGCTGGTGCCTGCGGCGTTGGGATCGTCGTCGTCCATGCGCCCGTGGACTTTCGTGGCCAGCACAATTTTGTCCCGCTTGCCGTTGCGTTTCAGCGCCTCGCCGGTGATCTCCTCGCTGCGGCCACGGGTGTATACGTTGGCCGTGTCGAGAAAGTTGATGCCCGCGTCCAGCGCTCGGTCAATAATCGCGTAGGAATCGTCCGGAGTGGTGCTGCGGCCAAACATCATACAGCCCAGGCAGAGTACACTGACTTTGACGCCCGTGCGTCCGAGATTGCGAAGTTCCATTGGGGGCCTCCTATAGAAGGTGAATGGGTGAGAAGTGTTGGGGTGAAGTTTACTTCCCGATTGGCAGCGGCAGATGTGTGGCCGCTACGATAAATATAGTGTAACCGCTTTTGGGGAAAATTTCAAGTGGGGATCAAAACCGGTGTAGTGAGAAAATAACGGCGCTGAAACTTTCAAGCGGCGGGCCGCACAATTGGGGGCCAGCATCCGCTCCGAGGATGGGGGGGCAGGTCGTCGAACTTCTGGCATAGACAAAAGAAAGAGGCAGTGGACATTTGTCCACTGCCTCTTTCTTTTTTGTGTCGGGGAGAGAGGATTTGAACCTCCGACCTCTTCGTCCCGAACGAAGCGCGCTGCCGAGCTGCGCTACTCCCCGGTGTCACCACAGTATACCCGTTGGGGGCTGCTTTGACAAATCTGGCGAGGGGAGCGGCAAGAGTTGTACATTTGCCCTGAAATAGGATTTGTGAACACGGATAGAAAGGAACACGGAGCAACCAAACTTTCTGTGTTCCTTTCTATCCGTGTTTACAAAATTGCATCCCCGTGGCGTGCAACCGCATCTGGGAACTGATCTAAAAGAGCCGCTCCATAGCAAAGTTCAACACCTGCCAGTAACCTTTGGCTACCCATTCCGGCCAGCCGCTGGAAGGCAGAAGCGGCGGGAAGACCGATGCGCCGGGCTGGTCGAAGCGGTTGCTCCAGGCACTGGCATCCCACAGAATGTCCGCGCCGGGGACGCCCAGCTCGGCCAGGAAGGGCGCGGGGTTGTTTCCGTTGTTCGCCAGTTGGTTGTCGTGAATCCAGTTGCGCTCGGGCAGGTCGGCCACGTCGATGACCGATGGGTCGTAGCCCACTGTCAAGCGGAAGATGGCGACCCCGGCTGAGTCGTTGCCGGTGATGATATTGTCGTAGACTTCCACTTCGTCCGTTGCCAGCAGCACCACACCTGTGCCCGGCGGGATCAGCGCGGCGGCCATGCCCGCTTCGGCAAAGTTCGCCAGATTGTTCTCCTCCACCCGGTTGTTGTAGACCTTCCCGCCCACAGAGACTTTGCTGGTCAAATTGGGTAGCAGGTCGAAGAAAATGCCCGCGCTGTTGCCGTAGGTGTGGTTGTTGTAGACTTCGGCGTTGACGCTGTTTTCGATCTCTATGCCGATAACGCTGCCGTAGGCCACCGAATCCCGTACCACAATATCCTCGCTCTGGCCCACATAAATCCCTGCGTCGTTGACGCCGGTGGCCTCGACCCGTTCGATGAGGACGCCGGTGCTATGCACGGGATAGATGCCGTAGACGCCCGTCTTCTCCACATAGACATCCCGGATCACCACATTGCGCACACCTTCGACCAGAATGCCGTTGGCTTTGTAGTTCTTCACGGCCAACTGCTCAATCGTAAAATTGTTGCCGCTGGAGACAACGCCGTCGGCAAAATTGTTCTCTCCATCCAGCACAGGCCACTCCCCAGCCGGGTTGGGGATGCCCCGCAGGGTGAAGTCGCTGATGTCTACCACTACGTGCTGGTTGTAGACGCCATATTCAATCTCCACTGTGTCACCGGGCCGGGCCTGATCCACCGCGGCCTGGATACTCTCGCCTGGGGCCACGCGCAGGGTGCGGGGCGGGCCGGGTTCAGCGACGGCTGCCGGCGCGTTGCTCTGCTCCACGGCTGTGCGGGCCGGGTTCTCCACCCGCTGGATTACAGGCAGACCGGAGGGCACGCTGGCGGGAATCTCTGGCATCTGGCTTTCGTCGGTCAGTGCGTGGAGAAAGGCGACCAGATCGGCCTTCTCCTGTTCGCTCAGGTCGAAGCCCCGCACAAAGCTGTCCACCGCCTCGTTGCCAAAGTTGCGCCCACCGCCGTCGGCATAGAACTGCACCACATCTTCCAGAGTGGCCAGACTGCCGTTGTGCATATAGGGCGCAGAGAGGGCCACATTGCGCAGGCTGGGCACCCGGAAGGAGCCGACCGGCGCATCGGCCTGCACGCCGGGCCGCCCCGGATCGTTGACGCCCTCGGCTTCGGGGACACCGATGGCCCGGAAGGTGTTGTTGGCAAAGAGGGGTGCGGTGTGGCATTCAAAGCAGCGGGTGGCTGCGCTGCGGAAGAGGTCCAGCCCCCGCTTCTGGCTGGCCGTCAGCGCGTTGACATCGCCCGTGGCGAAGCGGTCGAAGGCGCTGTTGTCGGAGACGAGGGTGCGCTGGAAGGCGGCCAGGGCACGGCGTAGATTGTCAAAGTTGACGGCTTCGCTCTGGCCGGGGAAGGCTGCGGTGAAAAGCTCGCCATAGGCCGGGATAGCGGCCAGCTCAGCGACAGTCCCATCCGGCTCACCAGCCATCTCTGCCGGGTGGGTCAGGGGTGTGGCCGCCTGATCTTCCAGTGTGGCAGCCCGGCCATCCCAAAAGAGCGACGTGGCCCAGCCCACATTCCACAGGCCGGGGGTGTGGCGGGGCAGCTCTGCGCCGTCCACGCCTACCGGATGAATTTTGCCGTCGGCAAAGCCCAGGTCTGGCTGATGACAGGAGGCGCAACTGATGTCATTGGCCCCGGAAAGAATCGGATCGAAAAAGAGTTGGCGGCCCAGTTCCACAGCCTCGGCGCTGGTCGGCGTGTCGTCCGGTTGCACCAGCGGGGGGAAGGTGCGTTCCAGCCCGCTCCAACTGGGATCCACGCTGCTGGCTCCAGCGCCGCCCGTGCGCGGGTCCACCAGCGGGTCCTCGGCAGCGGGCATCGCCCCCAGCACAGCCAGACCGCCCACCACCAGCAGCAGCAGAATCAACAAAAAAATCGCAATGCGTTTCAGCCAGGCCATAGGAGAGACTCCGGGGTAGGGTTATTGGATATCGGATAGTAGGTATTGGGCAGGGACGATTGAAGGACGAATGGGCGAAATAGTGTCGGGCGGAAAAGGCGTACCGCAATTCTCCACTGCGAGTAAGTCACAGATGAAGAACCACTGCCGCTACGCCGTACGCAGCAAAGATCGATGTCTCGTACATTAGCTGTTGATTAACGAAGAAAGACCAGCGCCGGTTGAGTAGCCGGGGGCTGTTTCCCGGCGTATCGAAACCAAGCGGGTAGAGACGAAATCAGCTACTTACCCGTTCGCTTGGTTTCGATACGCCTCGAAGACGCAGAATCCGAAGGATTCTGTCAGCTACTCAACCAGCGCTCACTGGTCCGATCTGCATACAACCTTGTGGCTTCGCCACCTCATGAAATACCCAATCCCCAATCCCCTCACTTCAACGTCAGCAGAAATTCTACCAGACTCGTCAATTGGGGGGAAGTTAACTGCTTGGCGATATTGACGGGCATGGCGTCCGGGTAGTCCTCTACGACGTAGAGGCCGGGGCGCAGAATGCTCATCTCCAAATACTCCTGGGCCGAAACGCCCTCCATGCGGCTGGCCGCGAGACTGGCGATCCCGGCCAGGCTGGGGCCGATGATGCGCACGTCGGGTTCCAGGGAGTGGCAGGTGGCGCAGTTGCCAGGTGACGCGCCAAAGAGCCGCTTGCCCTCGGCCTGGGCCGGGGTCAGTGGGGTAGGGGTCGGTTCGGCGTGTTGGCTACAGGCGGCGAGCAGAAATAAGCATAGAACGAGGAAAGTTACAATACGCACATCAGCCTCGGTAAAATAAGATCGGTGATAAGGAAAACCGGCTACTTCCAGAAACAGGCACCCTGGCGCTCTGTCGGGGTACTTTCGTTTTTGCCGAAGCATTATACAGTGGAGCGATACTGAGGGCGAAAAGGAAAGGGCATATTCGTCTGGGATAGCAGCTTGCGTCCCCTTTTGCTCTGGGCCATAATAGAGCCACAGACCGTCTCCTTCCCGCCACAGAAATGGAAGCGCGCATGTCCCACTTCGACACACTGATTATCGGCTCTGGCTCCGCTGGCGGTGTCCTGGCCGCCCGCCTCTCGGAGGACCCCACCCACCGGGTGCTGCTGCTGGAAGCCGGACCCGACTACACCAGCGCCGAGGAATTGCCCGACGATCTTCGCTACGGCTTTGGCACGCCCTCCGGCATCCTCAGCCTGACCCACGACTGGGGCTACACTGCCACGGCTACACCAACAGCACCACCCATCCCGATTCCCCGGGGCCGGGTGATCGGCGGCAGCAGTTCGGTCAACGCTACGATTTTTCTGCGGGGCATTCCAGAGGATTTCGCCCATTGGGTTGCTCTGGGCAACGACGGCTGGTCCTGGGATGCGGTGCTGCCCTACTATTGCAAAATTGAAAGTGACCAGGACTTCCAGGACGAATTCCACGGCAGCGACGGGCCGATTGCCGTGGGCCGCTATTGGGCCGAAGATTGGCCGGAAGATCAGCGGGCCTGGTACGCAGCCTGTCTGGCCGCGGGCTTTGCCGAATCCCCGGATATGAACCGGCCCCACACGACCGGCGTAGGGCCATACCCGCTCAACTCCCGCAGCCGGGTGCGTTATAGCACGGCCCTGGCCTATCTGATGCCCGTGCGTGGACGGCCCAACCTGAATATTCGCGGCAAGGCGGTGGTGCAGCGCATCTGTTTCAATGGGACACGGGCGACCGGCGTGGAGGCGCTGATCGATGGTTCTGCGGAGAAAATTTCAGCGACGAGGGTGATCCTCTGTGGGGGCGCGATTGCCTCGCCTCAGCTACTGATGCTCTCCGGAATCGGCCCCGCGGATCACCTGAAGCGTCTGGACATTCCTGTGGCGCTGGATCGGCCCGGTGTGGGCGACGGCCTGCGCGACCATCCGACCACCGGCCTGCTCTGGCGGGTGCGGCCCGATTTCCCCTACAATGGCAGCGCGCATTTCCATCAGGTGGGGCTGCGTTACAGCGCAGCTGGCTCCGACTTCTTCAACGATATGATTGTCTATTTTGGGGTGCGCCCAGATGCGCAGACGCTCTTTGTGCGCCCGACCATCAACTTTGCCCTGAGCACCGGGCAGTTGCGCTTGACTTCGACGGATGTGAACGTCCAGCCTGCGCTCAATTACGACTACTATTCCCACCCCTTCGACCGCCAGCGCCAGCGGGAGGCCCTGCGTCTCTGTCTGGAACTGATGCAACACCCCGACTTTGCGCCGATCATCCGGGAGAGCCTGCAACACCCCGGCGACGCGCTGGACGACGACGAGGCCCTGGACCGTTGGATTCTGGCCCACGCGGATACGGGCCATCATTCCTCCAGCACCTGCCGGATGGGGCCGGAGAGCGACCCGCTGTCTGTGGTCGATCAGCAGGGGAAAGTATACGGTACAGAGGGGCTGTGGGTGGTAGATGCCTCCATCCTCCCCGAAACCGTGCGGGCCAATATCAATGCCACTGTGCTGATGGCGGCGGAGAAGATCGCCGACGGGTTGCGGTAGACGACGGACGCCATTATTTTTTACAGGAGTAAGAACTGATGTACACCTCCAAACCTGCCTATCCAACCCCTGCCCACGCGGCCGCGGCCCAGGCCATTGCCGAGCATTTTGCCGATGAAACCGAGGCAGTGCTGCTGCTCAACTCCTGCGCCCGGGGCAAAGCCAGCCCGGACAGTTGCCTGGATATGGCCCTGCTTCTGCGTCCGGAGCAGTACGCGGCCAGGGGAGCCAGTCTCGAAAACGTCTGGGAGGAGTGGTACGGATCCGCGCCCGTCTTCCGAGGATTGGAAGCCGCGGGCCACTTCGCCGAAGTTCACCTGGACGTGATTAGCGGCGTCTATGCCCCGACGGAGCACGGCTGGACCAGCGGACCCGATGCTTTCGAGTTGGAGATTGGCAACCACCTGCTCTACGCCCATCCGCTTGTCCAGTCTGGCGGCTATTGGGATGAACTGCGTACCCAATGGCTGCCATACTACAGCGAAGAGATGCGGGCCGAGCGGCTGGCGATGGTGCGCAAATTCTGCCTGAACAATCTGGACCACATCCCCCTGTACAGTCCCCGGGGACTCCCCTTCCAATGCCTGGACAGACTCTACAACGCCCATCGAGAGTTTTTGCAGGCGCTCTTCATCAGCCGCCGGGTCTACCCCATCGCCTACGACAAATGGATCCACGAACAGGTGGTGGAGATTTTGGGCCTGCCGGAACTCTACACTCAGTTGCTCGAACTCTTCCAAATTCAGGATTTGCAGAGCAGCGAGATTGTGGAAAAGAGCGAACATCTGCGAGAATTGCTGAATCGGTATGCACCGGACCCAAGACTTGAGCCACTGATAAACACTGATGAACTCTGATAACGGCATTGCCCCATTCCCTATCGATCTTCAGGTCCACAGCACCCGCTCGGACGGGACGGAGACGCCCACTGAACTGGTGGAACACGCGGCCCGGCTGGGGATTCGGGTGCTTTCCCTGACCGATCACGACAGCGTGCTCGGCGTGGACGAGGCCCTGGCAGCGGGGCAACGGCTGGGCGTGCGGGTGATCCCGGCCATTGAATACAGCATCACCGGCGAGCGCAAGCGGGACCTGCTGGACATCAACATTCTGGGCTACGGCATCCGCCACAACGACCCGGAATTCCAGCGGATTCTGCAACGGGTTATCGACAGCCGGGTGGAGCAGAAGGTGCGCCAGGTGGAGCGGCTGCAAAGTTACGGCGTCGTCGTGCCTGTGGACGAGGTGCTGGCCCTGGCCGACGGCGTGCCAGGTCGCCCCCACATCGCGCAGATTGCCCTGAAGCACAACCCGGACCGTTTTCAGAGCATCAGCGACGTCTTCCACCAATTTCTGGCCGGGGACGCGCCCAATTCGGTCTATGTGGGGCGCACATTCAGCCTCTCGCTGGAAGAGTCCATCGAACTGACCCATCAGGTGGGAGGCGTGGCTATCCTGGCCCATCCGGGCATCTACCAGCGGGTGCGGGACATCGACAGTCTGCTGGCCCGGATGGTGGATGTGGGGCTGGACGGGCTGGAAGTGCGCTATCCCTACGCCAGAGAGAAGCGGCGCAGCCTTCCCCAAACAGATGCGGCAGCCGTGACCTCCCATTTTGCCGCGGCGGCTGAACGCTACAACCTGCTCGTCACAGGTGGCAGTGATTATCACGGCGCACGCAAACCCAACCGTCTGGGCGAATCTGGGATGACCGCAGACGAATGGCAGACCCTCTGCGCCCGCTGCGGCTGGTAAACTTTGCTACCCGCTTGGTTTCGATACGGCTGGAAACAGCCCCAGCCTACTCAACCGGCGCTAGACTTGTGTGGTTACTGGAGATATTAAAATTGACGGAAATTGAGCCGCCAACGCCCAATCCCCAATCCCCAATATCCAATCCTCACCCCCCCCGCTCCACCTGGCTGGAAATCGATACTGACGCGCTGGCGGGCAACGTGCGGGCGCTGCGGGCGATTGTTGGCTCGGATCGCCAACTTTTCGCGGTGGTCAAAGCCAACGCCTACGGCCACGGCGCGGAGATTGTCGGCCCGGCAGCCCTGGCCGCGGGCGCGGATCGGCTGGCCGTGGCGACTCTGGGCGAAGCGGCCGTTCTGCGCCAGGTGGGTGTCACCGCGCCAATTCTGCTCCTGGGATACACGCCGGGCTATCTGGGTGAGGAACTGTTGGGCTGGCAACTGGCCGCTACTCTCTGCGACATCGAGACTGCCCGCCAGTGGTCGGCGGTGGCTGTTGCGGCGGGCAAACGGATTCCGGTCCACGTGAAGGTGGACACGGGGATGCACCGGCTCGGTCTGGCGTCTACGAATGTGCCGGGCTTTTTCTTCCAGTTGGCCGAATTGCCCGGCCTGTTTGTCGAAGGCATCTATACCCATTTCAGCACCGCCGACGAAGCCGACCAGCGCTATGCCCAGCGCCAGTTGAAAACTTTTACGGATCTGCTGGCAGTCCTTTCGTTGCAGGGACAACGCCCGCCTTTGGCCCACGCGGCCAACTCCGCGGCCATCCTCAGCCTGCCCGAAAGTCATCTGGACGCTGTGCGCTCTGGTATCTCCCTCTACGGGTTGCATCCCAGCCCGGAGGTTCCGTTGCCCGACGCATTTCGGCCTGTGTTGAGTTGGAAGGCACGAATTGCCCAGGTCAAAATGCTGGAGCGGGGCGAGCCGGTTTCCTACGGCAATACTTGGCGCTCCCCTCGGCTTTCGACTGTGGCGATTCTGCCTGTGGGCTATGCGGATGGTTTTCCCCGTGCCCCCCGTACCTGGCAGAGTGTGCTGATCAACGGCCAGTCCGCGCCGATTGTGGGTAGGGTCTGTATGGATATGACCGTTGTGGATGTAACAGCCATCTGCGAAGCGGGGGAAATTGTCCGGGCAGGGGATGAGGTCGTGCTGATTGGTCGCCAGGGCGCCGCGGCGATCTCCGCGGAAGAAGTGGCCCGACGCACAGAGACGATCAACTACGAAGTGACCAGCCGACTGATGGCTCGGCTGCCCAGAATCGTCGTATCATCGTAGGGGCGCTGCTTGCTGCACCCGTTATGCGCCGGGCGCAGCAAGCAGCGCCCCTACGACAACAGTCGGAGGTAGAATGGATAGTCGAGCAGAAAAGGCCGAAGCCGTCTACACCCGCTTGAACGGGGCCTACGGCATTCCCGATTGGCGGCCCCAATTCGAGCCGGTGGACGAGCTGATCCTGACGATCCTCAGCGCCAACACCAATGACCGCAACAGCCTGCGGGCTTTCGAGACCCTCAAAGCGCGCTTTGGCGGGGATTGGGACGCGGTACGCAGCGCGCCGCTGGAGGAGATCAAAGAGGCGATTCGGGTGGCGGGGATGTACAACCAGAAGGCCCCACGCATTGTGGAGAGTCTGGAAAAGCTGCACCGGGAGGTGGGCGCATACAGCCTGGACCACCTGGCGGAGATGCCGGTGGACGCGGCTCTGGACTATCTGCAAAGTTTTCCGGGTGTGGGCCACAAGACGGCCAGTATCGTTCTGCTCTTCTGCTTTCGCAAGGCCACTTTCCCTGTGGATACCCACGTCCAGCGTCAGAGCCAGCGCTTGGGGATCAGCCGGGCCAAAGCAGCGCCGTTGGAAGTCAAAAAGGACTGGGAGAGTCTGTTGCCCGATGCAGACTTCTACAGCCTGCATCTGAATCTCATCCGTCACGGGCGGGAGGTCTGCGATGCCCGCTCGCCCCGCTGCGACGAGTGCGTGTTGCGGTCCCTGTGCGAATATCCACAATCTCAAGAATGAACTTGTATACACGGATGGGAAGGAACACGGATTTTTAACCGATCCGTGTTCCTTCCCATCCGTGTATACAAATCAAGGCTGGCCAGATTCACGGCCAACGCAAAAAGGCTGCTACACATTGTGCAGCAGCCTTTTATACAAATCCAGACGGCAACGGCTCTATTCCGCCGCGGCCATTTTGTGAAGCTGGGCCATCAGGCGGCTCTTGCGGCGAGCGGCGTTGTTGGCATGAATGGTGCCTTTGGCCGCAGCCTTGTCCAATGCCTGAATCGCTTTGAGCACAGACTCCTCGGATTCGGGATTGGCGGTATCGATGGCGGTGCGGGCCTTCTTGACAGCCGTGCGGGCCGCAGTCCGGTAAACACGATTTTGAACCCGGCGCTTTTCGCTCTGGCGGACACGCTTTTCGGCAGATTTAATATTCGGCATTGCTGTTCTGTCCTTCTGTTCCTGTCGATGCCGCCGGGCTGGTCGAGTAAAGACGCCACAAAACGGCAGGTTGGCTTATGCTAGTCACAAGTGAATAGTATAGCAAAGTGGACGTATATTGTCCAATGCGGAGCGGGCGAAAATATTATCAATGGCGTTTACGGCGCAGTTCGGTCTGAATCACCTCGTTCATCGCCTCTTCCAGATAGGGATAGGCCAGCCAGACCGACGCACCGCCAAAGAGCGCGCCGGTGGCAGTGCGCAGCCACCAGGTGCTCATGCGCAGCCCAAAGAGTTGGGTGAAGCCGTCCAGCGCAATGGGGATGAGAAAGAGCAGGTAGACTTTGACGCTGGGGGCGCGTGCCCGTCGGCGCACCAGCCCGAAGAACAGACCACCCAGCAGCACAGTCCCATAGATGGCGATGTCACGCTGGCAGAGGGCCGTTTTATAGCCGACAGTCGGATTGCCGGTAAAGACCCGCCGCTCAAAGAGGTTGCCGCCCGGTTGCACGCCGTTGGCTTCCAGCGTACGCAGGCTGTAGAGGGGTTCCTCGCCGAAGAGAAAGTAGCTGCGTTCGGGCAGTTGGTGGCAGGCGAAGGAGTAGAGAGAGTAGACGACACGGGCTGGGCGCTCGTAGCCCGCGTTGACCAGCACCGGTGCGGTCAGGGGCAAAAAGAGATAGACACCCACGGCCAGATTGATCAGCAGCAGCCAGTGGCGGGCAATGCCCATCACAATGCCATCGGCCACGCGAGCAACCGCGGAAGAGGTCTGGGTGGTCATCGGTCAGGAACTCAGAGCGGATAGAGCAACCGCGCCCGCGCCCGCTGCCACTTCTCGAATCCGGGCGCGCAGTTGGCGTTGGCTGGTGGGGGAGGTCAGCCGGAACGGCTCGTCACTGTCGGCGGTTTCGATATCGACGACTGGAAACTGGCCCGCTAGTTCGCTCCGCAGGGGATCGCCCGCGTGCAGGTGACGTTTCTCATAGGAAAAGCCCAGCTCACTTTGCAGGTCGAGCAGTTCAAAGTGAAAAGCGTCGCATAGGCCACAATCGTCTTTGGAGTAGAGGAAAACGCGCATAGAAAACCTTCTAATTCGCCTGAATCTGTGACACAAATTGGCCCAACTGGTCCCCGGTGAGCAGGCCAGCCCAGCGGGCACGGATGACCCCTTCGGCGTCGATGAAAAGGGTGGTGGGCATCGAGCGCACCCCGTAGAGTGTACGCACTGCGCCGGATTCGTCCACCAGCACGGGCATCCCCATCCCAAATTCTTCGGCAAAGGGGCGGATGGCCTCCAGCGTCTCCTGGGTGTTGACTTCCAGCACCACTACACCCGGATCGCTGCTGTGCAGGGCCACAAATTCGGGCATCTCCGCCCGGCAGGGACCGCACCAGGTGGCCCAAAAATTGAGGACGACCGGCTTGCCCCGCAGACTCGCCAGGTCTGCGCCCCGGCCATCGGCCCAGACAAAGGCGAAGTTAGGGGCTGGCTGTCCGATTTCCGCCGGGTCGGTGGTGTTCTTCGCCACCTGTGCCACAGGGAAACCAGCGCCCAGGCCAACTGGAAAATCGGCCTGGGCAATCGCAGCGAATGGGGCTGGCGAGTCTGCCTGGCTGCCAGTGCAGGCGGCCAAGACCAGAAATGCGACGAGCAAAGGAAGAAAAATCCCCAGGCGTTTCATCACTCCATCCTGAAAAGAGGACGCTGATGGCGCTGAAAAGGTCGGTGTAAATCTGTACTTTCCGCGTGAATCAGCACCCTCTTTTGACTGCTGCTAGGCACGACTGTCGGCAAGCGAAGCGCCGCTGAGATAGCCGATATAGGCGGGAATCAGGGGCAGCACACAGGGGCTGATAAAGCTGATCACCCCGGCCAGAAAGGCCAGAGGCGCAGCACCCAGCACGCCGGATGAGAAAGCTGCACTGACGCCAAAGGTGGCGGCAATCCAATCTTCGATGTCGAAGACCAATTCGTTCAGAAAGCCGAATTGGGTGGTCAGGGCAGCCAGCTGGTCGCTCCACAGGAGCCAGGCCACGTAGAGCAGAAAGATGCCGCTGACGATACTGACGATATTGGCGTGACGATTCAGCCGCCGCAGGAAGGCAGTGGCTTGGCTGAAGGCCGCGCCGGTGATCAAAAAGGGAATCCCCAGCCCCAGGCTGTAGATGGCGAGGAGGGCTGCCCCCTGGCCGACGGTGGCGCTGTCGCTGGCCAGGAAGAGGATGCTGGCCAGAATCGGCCCCACACAGGGAACCCAGCCAGCGCTGAAGCTGACGCCCATCAGCGCGCTGCTCAGATAACCCCAGCCCCGTTTGACCGAATGCATCTCAGCCACCCGCCGCTCTGTGTACATCAGCCCGTTGAGAAAGCTGAGGATGTCGACCAGCGCGATCATCGCCGGGTTGCCCGCCAGATTCGGGGTGGCGCGGATTGCGTTGATAAGTCGCTGAACCAAACCCAGCGTCACCAGCCCGAAGACGAGCAACATCACAGCGCCGACTTTTTGCACAGTGCCCAGATAGGCGTTCAGGCTCTGTCCCAACAGACCGGCAGCCGAGCCGAGAAGGGTGAAGACGATGCCGAAACCCAGCACAAACGAGACTGCGTGCAGAAAGGTCGTCGAACGGGCTACACTTTTGGGTTTGGTGGTGGCTGGATTGGGGATGGCTGTCTGTGTCATTGAACGATCCTTTTGGCCCTTGCGGGGCGCTCTGTTTTATAGTCGGTGCTGCTTCTCGTCCATCAATTTCACAGACAGTTTACAGCCAACTGGGCTGGCGAGAAGTAAACACCCCTACCAAAAAAGTGAGCAGTAACCAATACTCAGTAAAAGAGGGTGCGTCACTGGTAACTGATTACTGCCCATTGCTCACTGCTTTTATTTTTTGCGTTTTGCAGCCTGAAGCTGTTCTTCCAGCATCTCCACATCTTTCTCCAGGGCACGCTGGCGCACCAGCATATAGACCACAAATGCCCCCACAGTCAGCCATAAAATGATGAGCGCCGCCGCCAAATAGGTCATTGGTAGAGTTCCTCTCGCAGGTCTTCGATACGGGATTCCAGGTTCAGTTGCCGCCAGCGGTGGAAGAAGAGAGCCAGGAAGAGAATGATAAAGCAGGTGATTGTGATGCCGAGTGTCTGGCCCATCGTCGCGCCGACGCCGCCGACTATGTCCCCGCCTTGGGCTTCTGCGTTGGCTCCATCAAAGACGACCGGATGGATGGAACGGAAAATGCGGGCGCTGTAATAGGTGAAGGGCACGCTGATAAAGGCAAAGAGGGCGTAGATGGAGGCAAAACGGGCACGGGTGTGGCGGTTGTCCATCCCGTTGCGGAAGAGCATATAGGCCAGGTAGATCAGAATTGTGATGGTGGCTGTGGTCAGGCGGGGGTCCCAGGTCCAATAGGTGTTCCAGGTCGGTTTGGCCCAGATGGCACCTGTGGTCATAATGCCAAAACCGAAGATTGTGCCCACCTCCACACCGGCCTGGGCAATGCGATCCCAGACCAGAGAGCGGCGCACCAGATAGCCAATGCTGCCAATCACAGAGATCAGAAAACCGATGGTGGCGGTGATGTTACAGCCCATGTGGAAATAAAAAATCCGTTGGGCGATCTGTTCATCACCGGCCAGATTAGCAGCCTCTTTGGCATAGAGCAATCCGGCCCACACAGCCACAATCATCGCCAGCCCGGCCAGCACATCCAGTGTCAGCAGAGGCATATACCAGGGGTCAGCCTTGCGTCGCAGCGAAGTTGTTGTCATCATTTCTCCTTTGGTAAACGCTAAGAAATAGAGGCAGCAGGTTTTTGACGGTTGCTCAGATTCCGTCCCAGATTAAGTCGACAATCCAATAGGCAGCCACAAAGAAGATTACATCAAAAACAGCCAGAATCACCAACCAGGAGGTCAGACCGCTCACTGGCCTGCCGTCCAGTATCCCCGCGGTCAGGCTGACCCCGGCCATAAAGACGGGAACCATCACCGGCAGGAGCAGCACAGGCAACATCGACTCCCTGGCCCGGGTGTTGGCGGTCAGCGCCGCAAAAAAGGTCCCGACTTCGGCGTAGCCAAGCGTTCCGAGAAAGAGGCCAAGCAGAATCACCGGGTGATAGAGATTCGTGTCGAACATCACCAGCAGCAGGGGCAGCATACAAAACTCCAGCAGAAAGAGATAGAGGAGATTGGATGCCAGTTTGCCAAAGTAGATGGCGCTGGGTTCCACAGGGGCCAGGAGCAGCCCCGGCAATGTTTCCCGATCGATCTCGGCCCCAAAGGAGCGATGCAACCCCAATATCCCGGCAAAGAGGACGATGACCCAGAGAATGCCCGGCACAACCATCGCGGATTTGGGAACCCGCAGATCGAAGGCCAGCCCGAAGATAATCACCGCCAGCAGGCCAAAGACAATCATTGTGGATGCCACTTCTTTGGCCCGCAATTCCGCCCGAATATCTTTGGCCGCCACAGCCCACACTTTGCGCAAAAAGGCTTTGGCTCCGCCGCCCGTCCGCATCTGGACCGGTCGGCCCAACAGCCCGCTCAGGGAATCACTGCTCATCGCTGCCTCAATGCTTCTGCGCCGTCTTCAATCGAGCCGTCCGCCAGATAGAAAATTTTGTCTGCCCAGCGTTCGGCCCGATCCCAATTGTGGGTGGTGACCAGTACGGCCCGTCCGCCTTCGCGTAGTTGCGCGATCAGATCGGTCAAGACCGCCACACTCTCCTGATCCAGCCCTGTGTCCGGCTCGTCCAGCAGCAACACCGGCGGGTCGTGGAGAATGGCCCGGCCAATCGCCAGCCGCTGGATCATCCCCCGGCTGTAGGTGCGCACAGGATCGTAGCGCCGATGCCAGAGGTCCATTGCGGTCAGCACAGCTTCGATGCGCGCTTCCGGCTCCACCAGATCGTACATCTGGGCAAAGAAGTGGAGATTTTCCAGTCCGTTGAGGCTCTCGTAGACCAGTGGCCGGTGGCTGACCAGCCCCACATAGCGGCGGATTTCGTGGCCTGCGTTGGTCAGCGGCACATTGCCCAGCCATACCTGACCCCGTTCCGGTGCGTCCAGCCCGGAGAGAATGCGTAACAAAGTTGTTTTGCCCGCGCCATTGGCTCCCAGCAAGGCGGCCACTTCCCCGGCTTTCACCTCCAGTGAGACAGAACGCAGCACTACTTTGCGTCCATAGCGCTGGGCCACCTTCTCCACCCGTACAATCGGTTCGCCTGTCGAACCATTCCCAGACGCCATCGACACAACCTGACTTTGATAAGAACACGGATAAATGGGGATGTCACAGATGTGCAAGGACAAAGCCTGCGTGCATCCTTCTGCAAGATTATACTGTATGGAGGGATGTTTCGGGAAACGTGTGGAGGAAAATCGCAGGCGTGCTGCTTGCCCTGCCGCGCTTTATGACAGGCTGGCGGGCAAAAGAAATGTGCTTTCGTCATCCCGGGGGAAGTCGATTACCTCTGCCACCGCGTTCCAATTGAGCGGGCCGTAGATGTGGGGAAAGAGATGTCCGTCGGATTCTTCCCAGCGCACTTCGGCTGTCACCAGCGGCTCGTCGATGCAGAGGACGACAAACGGGCCGCTCGCCTGGCGATAGAAGCGATTGGCCACCCAGACCAGCAGGTCGGGCGCGCCGGTGCAGTGCATAAAGCCTTCGCTTTCCAGGGTGTCGGCCCGAAATGGCTGGCTTCTGTCCTGGGCTGCATAGACGGCCTGGGGAAGAATGTGATAGATCATTTGGCTGCTGCTGCCGCCCCCACAAATGGATTGTGAATTCGTTCGTCACCGATAGTAGTGGCAGACCCGTGGCCGGGATAGACCGCGTAGTCGTCGGGCAGGGTGAGGATTTGGCTGTGGATGCTCTGCAGCAGGGTAGGGCCATCGGCCAGAGGCAGGTCAAAACGGCCAATGCTGCCCTGAAAGAGGGTGTCGCCCCCGAAGACCATCCGCTCGGCGTGGTGGATGAAAATTACGTGGCCGGGCGCGTGGCCGGGCGTGAAGCGAACTTCCACTTCTTCCTCGCCAAAGGTGACGATTTGGCCGTGCTCCAGAAACTCGTCGGGATCGTCGATGGGGTCGATGTGGCTGCTCAACCAGAGGCTGACCCGTTCCGGCGCGTCGCGCAGGATGGGCAGATCGTCCCGGTGCAGGTGAAAGGTGGCCCCGGTGGCGTGGCGAATTGGATCGACGGCCATAATGTGATCGAAGTGGGCGTGGGTGTTGATGATCTTTTCGACGGTCAACCCCATCTTCTCGACCTGCTGGAGTATGGCACGGGGGTTGTCGCCGGGATCGATGACCACGCCCTGGCCGGTCACGTCACAGCCAAGAATATAGCAATTCTCTTCCAATAGACCCACAGTCAGGCCAGCCACTGTCAATCCCATCGGGTGCGCTCCTTTGCAAAATGAAAGAAGTTCGACTTTTCAGAAAAGTCGAACTTCTGCTACTTGTCAGTCACAGTCCAGACATTCGTCCTGACAAAGCCAGCGGTTGCCCCAGTTGGAGACTTCCCGGATGATCGGTGTCAACTCCCGCCCCATTTCGGTCAGGCTATACTCCACGTGGGGGGGGATCGAACTGATCTGCACCCGGCTGACGACGCCCTCATCCTCCAGCATCTTCAGACGGCTGCTGAGTGTGCTGGGGTTGACGCCGCCCAACTCCTCCTGCAATTCGCAGAAGCGTTTGCAGCGGGAATCGAGCAGGTGGTGGACGATTTGCAGCGTCCATTTCTGCCCCACAATCCGGGCCGCGGATTCAACGGGGCAGACCTTCAGTTCGGGGAGCGCTAGTGTGTCGTGGTTCATCGCCTGTCTTCCTGTCTTGCCCGGCGGGGAGGCAGCAACCCCGCCATTTCTCGTTCGTCTGCCTGTGGCCTGGGCGATTCCCCAGCCACTACAACAAGTATAGTACTACGTCTGGTCGGTGATGTCAATTGGATCGGGGACGTTTCGCATATCCCAAATTCGGGAGATCAGACGTGGCAGGTTTCAGAAAACCTGCCACGTCTCCCGTTATGCGGATGTACCCAGGAGCGCTTGTGCGCTCTCAATAGCAGAGGGGAAACGGCCAGTCGTTTCCCCTCTGCCTGAACAACCCACATGTGTTTACGGATGATTTTCCGCTGCCAGACTACGGCAGACCCACCATCAGGTTATCGAAGATTGCCGTGACAGTATCGGTTGTAGATTTCGAGCTTCCTGCCTCAAAACCGTAACCGCCCGCCACCGCTTCCACTGTCACACTGCCCAACAACGTACCATTGGCATGGGCAGAGATTGTATCGCCGACGCAGCCCAGCGTCAGCGCATTGACCGCTCCTTTCGTGGTGTCGATTGCTTCGTTCACTGTCCAGTCGGAAAGCACGGTTACATCCCCACCGCTTACCTGACCGATGACAAAATCGCCTGCAGGGCTGATGTCGGCGTAGAAGTAGCCGTCTTCGGTGGAGCGGCATACCAGGCCGGCATAGGCAGTCGGGTCTTCAGGCGTAAACGCGATGTCTGCGTCCAGGCGGATATCGGCGTAGGCATTGTCTTCTTGCAGCACCGAGCGATAGATGCCGGGGTCCACCGTAATCTGATAAGTGCCGTCGACGTAGCCGTAGGTGCCATTCTCCTCGTCTGTGTCCCAGCCGCTGGCAGGGTCAGAGAAACCATCAAAGATTCGCGCCCTTAGTACCACCGTTCCTCCGCTGGCGATGCTTCCCTGGTCCGTCTTGCCCGCATTGGGTTCACCCAGGAGTGTAGCCGGATCTTCCACCCGCACCAGCAGGCCGAAATCGCCTCCCTCGCCGTAGGCTTTCACCCGCACTTCGAAGATACCCGCCTCGGCCCCGGCCTGGCTGACGATTTCGGAGGATCCCAGTGATGCGCTGGTGAGGTCGTGAACCCGTGTACCGTTGTCCGCGAATTGAACGACGGACAGGTCCAGATCGGCCGCGTCTTCGCTGACAATCAGCACAGAGATAAGCTGGCCTGGATCGTCCACCGCGAATCCATAGACGATAAAACCGTCATCGTCAATCGTTTGGGCGAACATCCGATTGACTTCCATTAGCCCAACACCGGCAATTTCGTCGGCCAGAATCGTGTAATCAGCCGCGCCGGTATAGCTGAGCACCTGAATGTAATAGTCACCGTCGCCAGGGGCCACCAGAATCACTTCCTCGTTGGGGCCGGTTGCCGTGCTGGACCACTGGTCCAGGGGCTGGGCGACGCCCACATGCAGATCGATGTCCGTATCTTCCGCATCGGATGTGAGGGTGACACGCACGAACTGGCCTGCTGCCACATCCTCCAGCCGGTAGTACTGCACGCCCCCATCTTCCACCGCTCCTTCGGTTGGCTCGCCCCATTCCAGGGAAAGGATGGGTGCGCCAGCCACACCTTCGGCGCTCAGTGTGTAGTCTGCGTCCAGGCCGTCGTAGCTGGTGACGATCACATAATAGTCCCCAGGCAGCAACGCGTCGGTCGTGGCAGAGAGTGAGCCGTCATCCTGGCTATCAGCATAGGTGGTGTAATTTCCATCCTCATACCGGTCGGAAATCACCATCGAAAGATCGGCTTCCGTGCCCTCTGCCGGGGTAAGGGTGACCGTCACATCGTCGTATACATCGTCCAGATGCAGGCGGAAGAGTTGGTTCTTGGCGTCGGAGGCCAGGGTTGCCTCGATAGTTCCGCCCAGTTCCAACTGCACAGGCGCGCCCGCCAGGAAGACGATCAATGTAAACTCGGATCGGCGTTCCCAGGCATCTACAGTCAGGCCATAGACGCCCCCTTCGCTGTAGAAGCGAACCATATCCGCGTCATCGCTGCTGACATATTCAGAGACGCTGTCGCCGTCGACCGATATGGAGAAGCTGTCACCCTCCCGGGCCTGGAAGAAGAGCAGCACCTCCTGGGGATAGCCTACATCCGGGATGTTGAGGGTGGCGTAGCGGGTGTCGCTGACATCCGTCTCGAAGTAGACGCTACCGGCATAGAGTCGGCCCGGCGAACGATCGTCGTCGCTCATTGTGCCGATCGTCCCCAGGAGAAAGAAGCTGAGATCCTCGTCGGCCAGTGCGGTCACTTCAATTGTATATTCGCCAGCGTCCAGGGCAATTGGGTCCATTGCCAGGGGGCCTTCGTAGACGGATTCGCCCTGCTCATCGAAGATAGCCGCGCTGAAGCTCGTCGCGGCCTCCACATCGTCCGGGCTGATCATATAGTCGCCATCTTCGGACAGATAGACGACATAGGCAAAGAGATCGCCTTCGGCTGCCTCCTGCTGGACATATTCGCCCAATGTAAGTGGGGTAGCCTCCTCCTGCGCTGTAACCGTCTCCATCTCTCTGGCCTGAATCGTGCCTGGAAGAGAGGAAAAGACGAGTGCCATCAGCATCAGCGCGGAAAGCCATCTTCGCATATTCAGTTGTTTGGTACTTGGGTCTGTCTGCATAGATACACCTCGATGTGGGTAAAAAGGGACAAGTGTAGATGCGCATTCTTCTCTACACTTGGAGTATATCAGAGTTGCATAGGGCGTCAAGCGTGACAGACTCCTTTGCAATTGTGCGCTAGCGCACATTACCTATAGGGCTATTTCAAAGAATAAAACACCCAGGCAAAGTCCCCGGCACTTTCTGTCCAAGCGGGTCGATACGCCACAATCACTCCGTTGTTGTGCGTGAAAACGTGAAATTTTTTGTATACACGGATAGGGTACAAAGCTATCCGTGTTCCTTTTAATCCGTGTATACAATAATTCCTTGGTTCTGGCTGCGCCGCTTCAGGGATTCAGCAGCCCAATCACTTGGTCGTGGATCGTCCCGCAACTGGCGATAATCCCGCTGCCTGCCAGCGGATCCTCCCCCTGCCAGTTGGTGATGCGCCCGCCCGCGCCTTCGATCACCGGAATCAGTGCCATATAGTCCCACTCGTTCATCACCGGGTCGGTCATCAGATGCGCGCCGCCGTTGGCAACCAGCATATAGCCGTGACAGTCACCCCAGGTGCGGTAGCGCAGCACCCGCTTGCTCAGACTCTCAAAGGCCGGGCCGTTCTGATATTCGAAGACATTCCAGTGGTCGGAGGTGAGCAGCACCGCATCCTCCACCCGCTGGCAGGGACTGACCCGCACGGCCTGGCCGTTGAGCCACGCACCCGATCCGTTGCCGATGAGCATATCCCGCACAATCGGCTGGTGGATGACCCCCAGAATCGGGCGTCCATTTTTGAGCAGCGCGATTAGTGTGCCAAAAAGATAGCTGTGGCTGATGAAGTTCTTCGTGCCGTCGATGGGGTCCAACACCCAGCGATAGTCGGCGTCGGGCTGATGCTCGCCGAATTCCTCGCCCAGAATGCCGTGGCTAGGAAAGGCGGCCTGGATACGCTGGCGCATCAACTCCTCCGCGCCCCGGTCTGCAATCGTCACCGGCGATTCGTCGGCTTTCAGGTCCACCGCATAGCCCGTGCGAAAATAGCGACGGATCAACTCCCCGCTCTCCTCGGCGAGTTGGCGGGCAAAGTCCATCAGTTCTGGCAGGGCTGGTTCGTGGGCAGCCATAGATGCAAAGCCTTTCATAGGAGGAAAAAGTTCTGTCGAAAAAAAATTGCAAAAGGCCAAAGTCTCCCGCAGAGGCGCGGGGGCGCAAAGAAAGTCAGGAGAGAAACCCGCTTTTATCAGAGTTCATCCGCGTTTATCAGTGGCGCAAAAGGCTTTTTACACTGGATTCAAGAATGCCAGATTGGGTAGAGAAGGTCAAACAAGCGGGCGACTCACTTGCCCGTAGGCAGACTCTCCACCCGGACAATGCCTTTGCGGTTGAGGGTGAGCAGCGAAGATGTGTAGCGGGGTTTGGCATCTTTGCCACCCTCCATCACCGAGACCAGATGGACGTGATAGACTTTTTTGGCCCGCACCCACTGGATACGACCCTCCCGGAGCAGGGGCTTGCGCTGCACAGGATCAGCCATTTTGTGCAAGAAAGGGCGCACATCCAAACGCAAAATATCGCTGACACCGGTCAGCGCCGGGCCCCCCGGAAAGATGCTCTCAAAGCGCTGGGAGAAAAGGGTGACGGATTTGGTGTAACAGATAATCGATTCCTCCTGGCCGTTGCCGTCCAGCCCGGTGGCCTGCCCCTGGCGGCGCAGTTCCTGAGCGGCCAGGGGGACATCTGCCATCGGCACAAAATTGAACTTTTCGCGTAGATAGCCCAATTCGTTGCTGCGGTCGTAGGTTTCCAGGGTGGTACGTCTGTCGAACAGAAAATTGCGCAGCAGACGCACAGAGAGCAACCGGCCCACCTCTTTGATGCGGTCTTTGAACATATAGCCCACCACCAGCGCGATAAAGACGGGGAAAGTGAATGTGCCAAAGCGGGCCTGAAAATAGAAGGCAACGACAGTGGCAAAGATCATCGAAACCCCGGCTGCCACGGCAAAAAGCAGTTGTTCCAGCGTGCGTCCCTCTGCTTCTACTGATGCCGAGAGGTAGAGGACATTGGATGTGAATTTTTTCAACGCCGACGAACGAAAGAGATACTCCTCGTTGTCCGAATCGGGCTGCAATTGGATCGAACAACCCAGCGCACTGCGATAGGCGGTTTCCTGTTCGATCAGCGCCTCCAACCTGGCCTGCAAGCGGCGCTTCTCGTCACCCGCGCTGTACTGCTCCACTAGCTGGTAGGCGGACAGATAGCTCTCTTCCAGCACCAGACTGATCGACTCTTCGGTCAGGCGATAGTCCTGGATCAGCCCAGGCGACGCATTGACCCGCTGTATCAACCCGACTACCCCCCGAAAGTAACTGGCGAAAGCCGAGACGTCCTCAATGTAGCGGTCCGCCTCGGTATTGACGTGGGCGGCGGGATCGGGCAAGGCGCGCCGGGAACGGGGATTCATACGGCGCAGGCGACGGTCCAATCGACTGTTCAAAATCGCGCGCAGAAACTTCAGACTGGTGAGCACCCGTTTGCATTTCTGGGCATCCCGCTCCCATCCGTCCACACTCAGGATATTCTGCAACTGCACCAGCGGTGAGCGGGGCTGGGTGCGCAATGCTTGCAGGGAAAAGTCGGGCGTGCGCAAACGCACATAGTTTTGTGCCCGGCGGTAGAATTCCCGTTGGGAATAGACCCCGCTGTGGACTCCCAGACTTTGGGGCAGAAAAATATAGGTTGTGATCCGGTATTGACTCTTGCCAGATGGTTGCAAACGATAGAAATGCCTCATCTCCACCTGGAAGCGGTCATGCGCCAACATCCGTTGTTGGATAGTCTGTGCCACAAAACGCCTCTGCTTCCACAATTGACGGGCGCAGCCAGTGGCGTGCCCCTGCATTCACAAGAACTCTAATGGATTCCACTATCCGCAAACTGGACAACTTCGGCCACTTTTGTTACAAATACGCTGATTACCACCCACCACCTGACAGGAAGGCATTCGATGACCCCACCCCAAACTCTTTGGCCCCAAACCCTTTGGCCCCAGACTCTTTGGATCGTCCGCCACGGCAACCGGGAAGACTTTGGCAACCCCAGTTGGGCCAAAACTGCCGAGCGCCCCTACGATCCGGCCCTCTCTGCCGACGGGGAGCGCCAGGCCCAGGAAGCCGGTCTCAGTCTGATCGGCCAGAGCGTCCACCGTATCTTTGCCTCGCCCTTTTTGCGCACCATCCAGACCGCCCATCACATTGCCAGCGCTGTGCGGCTGTCGGTTGCCTTGGAGCCGGGCATTGGGGAGATTCTGCCTGCTGTGCAGGAAATGCCCGCACTGTTGGCTGAAGAAGAACGCACCCGGCTCTTTGCGCGTATCGATCAGAGCTATCGGCCCGCGGGCACCCTCGCCTATCCAGAAAACGAAGCCGACGGCCACCGGCGTTCCGGGACAATTGTGCAGCAATTGGCCGACGCCCATCCCCAAGAGAACCTGCTCTTTGTCACCCACGCCTCCCCGGTCATCGGCATTGTGCGCCATCTGACCGGCATTCAAGAGCGCATCAGCGTGCCCCTCTGCGTCATCTTTACTCTGCAACGCAACGGCAGCGGCTGGCATCTGGTGGGCGACGGGGGCAGCGTTTCCCACCTGAGCGACAGCGCCACCAGTCTGCGCTATGCCCATTCGGGGTAGGCGTTTGGGGCAGGGAAATTGCCCATTCTCCGATCCCCTGCCCCCCTTCTTTTGTTTCCTTACGTCGCGTCTGTTATAATGAAATTCAACCGTCGTCCTTGCAGTGCATCGTTCTACTACATCGCAACCTGCTGCAAGGACGGCGGTCTCTTTATCCCCGCAAATAACCGGGCTGTTCAGCCTTGCAGCACCCCATCCCGCCGCGCTTCGTAGAGATGGGCCGCGTGTTCGGCGGTGTGGCTGGCAAAGGTGTACAGCACACCCATCAGCGTATCCTTCTGTCCCCAGCCATACTCTGCCACAGTCTGAATCGCCTCGTCGGGCAATTTGTCATAGCAGCGCAAAATGCGCCGATGGACAGTCACCAACCCGTCGAGCAGGTCGATCATCCCCATCCCTGCCTTCTCCGCCATCAGCCGCTCGTTCAGATCGTCGAGGTTGCCCTCCACCCACGGGGCAAGCGTCGCCAACTCTACAGTGGGCCATTGCTTTGCCAACGCATAGCAATACTCATCCCACACCAGCACGTGGGTAAGGGTGTCACGCACACTCCATTCGCCCACCACCGGCACAGTCAGGCAGGTCTGCTCGGACAGGGCGGAGATTGTATCCAGAAAGTTCCAGCTTTGGCGGGCGTAGAACTGCCGGAAGCCTGCGCGTCCCCAGCGCTGCCAGGATCCGCAATAGCTGGCGATGGTCTGGCTGTGTTCCCGCGCGTGCCGGGACATCTGCTCCAGCAGAATTTGCAGCACAGGCCGCTCCTGGCCGCCCTCCCGATAGACGGTTGCGATCTGCTCCCGGGTCAGGCCGCGGGAAAAGTCCACCAATTTCTGCCGGTTGGCGTCGGCCTCGGCCAGCACATCTTCCCACGTCCGCGAGCCGTCCACCGCGGCCCGGGTGTCGTTGTCCTCGGCGGGGCGGGGCATCTGCTCGGCCCACGCGCCGGTGAGCGCTGCCTCCATCCGCCGCCGCTGGTAGTCGTCCCAGAAGGCGACGTGGGCCACAGTGGCAACCGGTGTCCAGCCGTCGGGCAAGCAGGGCGATGTGTACTCTTCGGGTTCCAGCAGGGCCAGGCTGTCGATGAAGCGCTGGTAGCTTTGGATCAGCCGGTCTGTATATTCTTCGGGTGTGCGCAGTTCACTCATAAAAATATCTCCGATTCAAGCGGGATCGTCCTGCTTTTTGGATGGGGTCAGCCAGGGCAAACGGCTGTAGAGCATTGCCAGCCCCACCCCACTGATAGCGCCAGCCAGGGTGTCGCCGGGGAAGTGCGCGCCCAGGTAGAGCCGGTTGCAGGCCACCAGCAGCGCCACTGTCCAGTGCAGCCAGCGCCAGCGGGGAAAGCGCCGTTGCAGCAGCCAGGCACTGGCAAAAGAGGAGGCCGTGTGGCCGGATGGAAAGGAGAAATGGCGAGGCTGTGCGCCCACCAGTTGGGCGTGGGCCAACTGGGCAAAGGGCCGGGGACGGCGAAAGAGCAGCTTCAGGGGGTATTCCACCGTAAAAGTAACCAGCCAGACAATCAGCGCCATCCGCCGTAGAAAGCGGAAGGAAGAGTTCTCACCCGGTTTGCGGTGGACTATCTCAGCCAGCAGCACCCCCACCAGCCAGGCATCGCCCCGGTTCATCACAAGCGCCAGCCATTCCATCGATTGATTCAGTGCTGGGGGATGGGGCAGGGTATTGATCATTTCAAACAGACGAGTATCAATTCTGTTCAGAGCAGACAGGCGTGAAAGAAAAAAGTTGATGACGACGCTCCTTTGCAAGAGGAAATGGTTATGACGGATTTGCTGGACTCGCAGTGAAGCGGTAGCCCCGATGCTAGACTGGCACAACTATACCGGGACAACTATACCGGCACAACCACACCCAACGCTTGCGGAATCACCGAAATTTCAAGGGGCATCTTCACCGATTTCATAATTTCACCGTCGTGCTGGATGACCTGAGATGGTTCCATCCACAGAGAAATCTTCTTTGCCTGCCAATGGCGCAGGGAACTCTGAATTTGCTCCGAATAGTTCTGGTCGCTTGTTTCCTCAGGTTGGGCTGCAATCGCCTGCTTGTTGAAAATCTGCCCCAGCACTTCAGTCAGGGATCGGATACTGGCTTCCTCCACAACAATCACATCCAAAAGGCTGTCCCGCACCGAAATGGCAGTGCTCAGTTGCAGGCCGGGCAACCCTAGATTGCCGGAATTGGCAATGGTACAGGCAAAGCCGCTGCATTCCACCACCTCACCGTCCAGGAGAAGCCGGTAGTGGGCAATGGCCGGATCGCGCAGGTTCTGCAAAGCTGACCACAAATAGGCAAGCACCCCAAAGTTTTCTTTCAGCGTACGATCCGCCTGTTCCACCATCGCCGCCTCAAAACCAATCCCCACCCGCAGGAGAAAGATGTGCTCGCCCATCTTGCCCAGATCGATCCGATCGATTTTGCTCTCCACGCCACAGGCTAGCCGTGCCGCATCCATCAGGCGGAGCGGGATGGCCAACTCCCGGGCAAGCACATTGGCCGTGCCACCGGGCAGAATGGCAAGTGGCACTTCGCTTCCAAACAGGCCGCTGGCGACTTCGGTTACTGTGCCATCACCGCCATAGGCAGCCACCACATCTGCTCCCTCCTGGACTGCTTGTCGAGCCGCTTGCCGGGCGTCGCCAGCTTTGTGCGTAATGGAAGCGTGCCACTCTACTTCGTTCTCCAGAAAAACGGTGTTAAGCACATTCAGGATAGGTGTGTCATTGCCAGCCGCTGGGTTGATAACCACATGAATTTTCTTTGTCATATTCCAGAGTCCAGTGCAAAAAGCGCAAAAACCGAGTTTTCAAGACCGACTCACTCCTGGGATTCCAAGTCTCGTTCGCCACAAACTTGGTTTTTACACAGGAGTCATTCCACTCAGTCCGAACGGAAAGCCCATTTTAGGCCCGCGTCCAACAGAATCACACATTTGCTATCTCACCTTTGGAAAAGCATCAGCAGACCGCAACAGATGCTCACAACCGGTGCGTGACCGGCGTGCGGGCCACGGATTCCTCCCCAAACTGGGGAGGGGTAGGGTGGGATGGCTGGATAGTTACAAGTATACGTATATTTCACCTGCCAGACAACAGAGCCAACGCCAGCGGGAGCAATTTGGTTTCAGCGCAATTGATTCGGGTGTGTTCAAGATGGGTTGGACTGAGGAGTGGGCATGCCCACCGCTGGGCATTCACCACCGGGCTTGTGGAGTTGTTCCTGCCGACGAACATTCGGTAGGGGAGGTATTGCGCATTGCGTGGGCAGTGGCGATTGAGCTACTGGTGAGGGTTGTGTGGCAGAGGGGGTGGAACGAGAAACGGGAGATCGTCCTATGAGCACACATTTCCCGCTTCACTGATAAAAGCGCGTGCTCGGCCAAATCTCCCCCAGTGGTCTCTTCGATCCCTTCGCTACTACCAGTGGGCGGTTGCCTTCCAGACACCAGTCACAGGCCGTGCGGCCCACTTCCTCGGCTGATGCAAAGAGTGCGGCAATATCCTCGGCGGGCACGCCCACGAAAATGACCACTGCGCCGCTGGCCTCGCCCGGTCCCCACAGCCAATAGTTGTTGTGACCGCTGATGACCGGCGGCAAGCCCAACGCCGCCGCGTAATATTCCAACGCGCCTGCTTGCCCGTAGTTGGCGGTGAAGATAACTGCCTGGGCCTGCTCCTCCGGCGTCAGCGTCCGATAGACCTCCGCCACCTGGCCGCTGATCTCCTCCCAGCCGAAGCGGTCGGCGAAAAACTGGGGCAACTCGGCGCTGATCCCGGCCTCGTACTCGGCCAGGCCAAAGTTGGCGGCGTAGGCAGAGGTGGTGGCTGGCGGCAGAATCGGAAAGCCCACCGGCGCGACAATCAGCCCGCCGATCACCACCAGCCCGGCCACAGCGCCTGTGATCCAACGACGGTTGGCGCGCAGGGCATAGCCTTCCACCGCCACCGCGCCCGCGGCCAGCAACGGAATATAGGCCGGGGCCAATCGATCCGGGCGGCTGGAACCCGCGATCAGCAGCAGCAGAAAGGGGAAGAGATAGCTCCAGGCCAGGGGGCGCAGTTCACGGCGGCGCAGGAGGTAGATGAGTCCAATCAGCCAGAGGGGGAAGAGGACGGGATTCACACTGAGAATCTGCTGGAGCAGAAAGTCAGCGGGCGCGCGGGCGATATTCTTGGCGAGGGTAGCATTGGCGTAGAAATCCACCGTCGGCCAGCCGTGGCGGATTTCCCAGAGCAGATTAGGCAGGAAGATCAGCAATGCCAGCAGGCCGCCCAGCCACAGTTCCCGGCGGGCGAAAGTGCTTCGCCGGTGGATCAGCAGCCCAACCACCAGCCCGCCGCCGAATAGCAGAATCGTATGTTTGTTCTGCAGACCGATGCCCATCAGCAGGCCAAAGAGAATCCAGCCCTGGGGTCGATCTGCGGTGAAAATGCCTGTGGCCACATAAGCGGCCAGTGCCCAGAGCAGTACCTCGAAGGCGTTCATCGAATAGAAACCGAAGAGAACCATCAGCACGCCCACCGCGGCCACCGACAGCCCCGCAATAGCCTGGGCTGCCGTCCCGCCTCCCAATCGCCGCGCGGTCAAACCGGCCACCACAATTGTGCTCGCACCGGCCAGGGCGGGCAGAACGCGCAGGCTCAGCGCTGCGTTGCCAAAGAGCGCGGTCCACCCGGCCAGAATCAGCGGAGCCAGGGGCGGGTGGTCCACATATCCCCAGTCCAGGCGCGCTGCGTTCGCCAGGTAGTAGAATTCATCCCGGAAGATGCCGTAGCCGCCGAGCAGCCCATTGAATAGGAGATGGAGGAGCAGATAGATGGCTGCAATCGTCAATATCTGCCAGGAAAACAGCTTTGTGGTGGAGGTCATCGGATGGGCCTATGCGTCAGGAATGGTTGTCCACAGTGCTGGCAACAGTGTACACTACACCTGCAGAAGCTCAAACGCGAGAAGTTTCTAACGTTTTTCTATACCTTCGTTTTTGCCCTGTTGCCTGCTCTGTGCTAAAATCGATCCGGCCTGCAGCGAGAGAGCACTGTAGAAAGTGGTCTCTCGCTCTTTCTGTTCACAGCAAACGAGTTGTGGGCAATCCCAGGGAAAGCCGCGAAAGGAGAAATTGAGCGGGTTATGAGTGAACAGGCAATGAATTCCTACGAACTGATTTACATCATCCAGCCGAAACTGGACGAAGATGGGATCAATAGCGTCAACGAACGGGTGACGCAAGCGATTGCCGGGCAAGAAGGCCAGGTGGTCAGCACAGAAAAATGGGGGCAGCGCAAGTTGGCCTATCCCATCCAGAATCACTTTATGGGCAACTACATTCTTCACAATGTGGAGATGCCGCCCAACGGTGTAACGGAAGTTGAGCGGGTTATGCGTCTTCACGAGGATATTATTCGATTCCTGATGATACGCAAGGAAGACGAAGTACAGACAGAAACAGAAGAAGGCGGGGAGGAATAACCAATGGCTGACCGAATTCGAGAAGAAGAAGAAGAAGACCGCCCTCTGAACCGTGGACCCCAGCGTCCCGGTCGACCGGCTGGCCGCCCCCAAATCGACGACGATGACGACGATATGGATGATGCGCCTGGCGCGGATGATTCCGATGACGATGATGGCTATACCGATGGCCCCGCAGTCTTCGCCCGCACCAAAGATGGCCGACGGCGCAATCCCCGGCACGTGGGCAACGAAGTCAAGCTGGAAGACATCGACTACAAAAAGGTGACGATTCTGAGCCGCTTTGTAGACAACCGGGGCCGCATCTATTCCCGGCGCAAGACTCGGGTCAGCGCCAAGATGCAGCGCAAGGTGACTACGGCCATCAAGCGTGCCCGCCACCTGGCCCTGATGCCCTACACCGGCGAGCACGTGCGTATTACACGCAAGCACGGCGGCTAGGCAGATGGTTCGGCGCAACTAGACGATGGATAGAATAGGGGCACGGACTTGGTCCAGGCCCCTATTTTCCATTTTTGCCCCGCTTGCCCCAACTCTCCCAACTATTCTGGTGGCCCGTTGGCTGCCTGCACGTGAAGAAGGGTTCTGGTTTCTATGGCGAAACGCAGGAAGAACATACCGCAAGAACCGAAGACCGAAACGCCCAAAGAGGTCCGTCTGCGCGCCCGGGATTGGGAGCGCAACAAGCAAATATTGATGTACGTCATCCCTGCGGTGGCGCTGGCCCTGCTTCTGGTCATCGGTGGCGCAGTCAACGAACTGCTCATCAAACCGGGCACTGTGCTGGCACGGGTAGAGGACGAAACCATCATCACCCGGGATTTCTGGAAACGGGCGCGTTTGCAAGAGATCAATCTGCAAGAACAGCTTTTTCAATACCAGTTGTTCTCCCAGCAATTTGGCGGGCAGGATTTCTTCGCAAGCCAGATTTCTCAACTCCAGGCCACCCTGGCCAGCCCCATCTCCCTGGGCACACAGGTCATCAACGGGATGATCGAAGAGGATGTCATCGCGCTGCGTGCGGCGGAGATGGGTGTGAGCGTGAGCGATGAGGAAGTGGACGAGGCCCTGCGTGAAGAGATCGCGGCCCGTCAGGGCGCGGTCACTGTGCCCCAGGCCACTGCCACTGCAGAAGCAGGCGTCGAAGCCACAGCCACGGCTGCCTCCTTTACCCCGACGCCCACAGCCACTGCCGAGCCGACTGTGGCCGCCAGTGAAGGCGTGACAGATACAGCCAGCGCCGAGGCGATCCCGACTGTGGAGGCCCCCACACCTGAACCACCCACCATTCTGGACGACACACTCTATCAAGAGGGATTGGCCACCCGCGCTGACCAGTTGAAAGAGGCTGGTATGAGCGTGGATGAATATCGGGAAGTGATACGGGCACAACTGCTGCGGGAGAAAATGGTGGATGTGATCGGTGATGAACAGGTAACATCCACCGAAGAGCAGGCCCACGCCCGCCACATTCTGATCAGCATCGACCCGCCAGCGATTGACGAGACCTCATCGATCACCGGGACGGGGACACTGAGCGAAACGCTTGTCAACGCTGCACCGGAAGTAGCGGCAAGCGAAGGCTTGACCGATACCGCTGTGTTGAGTGACACTACAGTGCTGGTTGACGACGGAATTATGACCGAAGCCGAGGCTCTGGCCCTGGCAACGGACATCCGCCAGCGCATTCTGGCCGGGGAAGATTTTGCGGAACTGGCGGCTGAATACAGCGACGATACCGGCAGCGGGGCCAACGGCGGTGACCTGGGCTGGGCCAGCCCGGGCGCGTATGTCGTCGAATTTGACGAGGCTGTCTTCAGTCTGCCCATCGGCGAAACCAGTGAGCCGATCAAAACCCAGTTTGGCTATCACATCATTCAGGTGATCGAACGGGACGAGAACCGGCCCAAAGACGAGAATACCATCGCCCAGGAGAAATCCCAGGCTTTCGAAACCTGGCTGCAAGAGCAGGTGCTGGCGACGAATATCGAGCGCCCGGATGACCTGGTGTCGAAGCTGCCGCCGGGGTTGGGCCAGTAGTATAACCAGCCGATAAACAAAAAGGGGGAGAAGACACATCGGTGTCTTCTCCCCCTTTTTTGTTTGTCGGCTATGTATCCACCAGCCCAATGTGCCGCCGAATTTCCGTGGCGAGTGCGCCGAATCGCTCGCTCCCCATCAGGGCCAGGGAGCGGGGACGGGGCAGGTCCACGCCAACTTCAGCCAGAATCCGCCCCGGCTGCTCGCCCAGCACCAGCACCCGATCCGCCAGAAAGACCGCCTCGTTGATGCTGTGGGTCACCATCACAACCGTCTGGTGCTGGCCGGTCTGGATGCGCAACAGTTCCAGATTCAGCCGCTCCCGTGTCAGTGCGTCCAGCGCACCGAAGGGTTCGTCCAGCAGCAGCAGACGGGGATGGCGAACCAGCGCCCGGGCCAGCACCAGCCGCTGGGCCATCCCGCCGGAGAGCTCGGCTGGGTAGACATCGGCAAAGTCGGCCAGCCCCACCAGTTCCAGCAGGGAGCGCGCCTGGCTGCGTTGGGCTGGTCCGACAGCTCCGATCAATTCCAGGGGCAGCAGCACATTGTCCAGAGCCGTGCGCCAGGGCATCAGATTCGTCTTTTGAAAGACAAAGCCGATCTGCGGGTGCGGCTCTGTCGAACGCGCGCCGTCCAGCCAGACTTCGCCAGCGCTGGGCCGCACCAGCCCGCCGATAATGCGCAGGAGGGTACTCTTGCCGCTGCCGCTTGTGCCCACAATGCAGACAAACTCCCCCTCGGCCACCGCGAAAGTGACCGGGGCCAGGGCGGGCGTGGCGGGTGTATAGTCGTGGCTGACCTGTTCCACCCGCAGCAGAGGGTTGGCTGATTGTAGCGACATTCGGTTGATTCCAAACTGAAAGAAAGTAGGACGCAGATGGCGCTGAAAAGATTGATTGACGCTGCGGTGTCCTGAGCTTGTCGAAGGGATAAAATCTGCGTAAATCCGCTGTTTCTGCGCCATCTGCGTCCTATTGTTTAGGGCAAATAGTCGTTACTGAAAAGGGCGCTGCTATCCACCACCCGGTCCACCAGGCCGATGCGGGCCAGGAGTTCGGCGGCGGCCTGCCAGTCTGCGGGATCGGTTGCACCGGGCGTCTGGTCGGGTAGGGGTGTCCAATAGGCCAGGGAAGCGTCGTAGACAGCCCGGTTGGCTGCTCGATTCTCCCCACCCGCTTCCGGCACGGCTTTGAGCGAGCTTTCGAAGCCAGCGTCCGGGTTTTCCACAGTGTAGGCGATCGATTTCAGGGTAGCCCGAACCATTGCCCGCACCAGTTCCGGATCGTTCGCCAGGGTCTCTTCATTCGTCACAAGCCCGTTGGCGGGGATGCGGATGTATTTGTCCAGGGCAATTTGGGTCGTCTCGATCCCCTCGGCAGCCAGCACCACCGGCCCGTTGACCGCGTAGTCCGCGGCTGCGTCTACTAGTCCCTGGCTCACCGCCGCGGCCTGGGTAAAGCCGATGCTCTCCATCTGAATGTCGCTCTCGCTCAGACCGGCGATGTCGAGCAGGGCACGCAGGGCGATATACGTGGCCCCGAAAGGACCGGGCACACCGATCTGCTTGCCTGCCAGGTCTGCGGGTTCGACGATTCCCGCCTCGGCTTTGGCGAAGATCGTCACCGGGTATTGGGTGTACCAGTTCATCACATATTTGACGGGCAATCCCTGGGCCTGACCCAGCACCAGTTGGTCGCTGCTGCCGATCATAAATTGCAGGGAATTGGTCCCCACCAGCTTCAGATAGTCATTCTCAAAGCCGTAGTCCAGGCTCAAGTCGATGCCCTCCTCGGCGTAAAAACCTTTGTCAATGCCCACATAAAAGGGGGCAAACTGGACATTGGGCACAAATCCCACGCCCAGTTTGACTGCACGTAGGCTCGGCTGGCTTTCTGTGGCAGCCCCAGGCACAATCCCCGGCGCGACAGGCGTGCAGGCTGCCAGGAGAAGGGAGAGGATGAGGACGAGTGAAAAGCGGTGCATAGGGTTCCTTTGGGATTGGATAATAGATAGTGGATATTGGGTAGTGAAGTTCGGGGGGATTGGAATATTGGATTTGTAGTCAAGCCCAAGTGCTACTTCGTAGCAACCAACGCGGCTCTGCAAATATCCAATACCCAATACCTCATTTCCGCCAACGCAGATAATAGTTTTCCAGCGCGGATATGCCGAGATAGAGCGTTTGGGCGATAACGACAAGGGCAAGGACGGCCACAAAGATCATCGGTGTGTCCAGCACACCCCGGCCCAGATTGATGAGAAAGCCCAGCCCCACATCAGCGCCCACAAACTCGCCCACTACCGCGCCCACAATCGCCAGAATCACACTCAGCTTCAACCCGCCAAAGAGAACCGGCAGGGCTGCGGGCAATTCCAGTTTGAAAAAGAGTTGGCTGCGGCTGGCGCGCAGGGAGCGCATCAGGTCGTGCAGGTCCGGGTCCACGCCGCGGATGCCGACGATTGTGCTGACCAGTGTGGGGAAGAAGACGATTATCCCGGTGATCAGCACTTTGCTCAGCAGGCCGTTGCCAAACCAGATGATCAGCAGGGGCGCAATCGCCACCACCGGCACAGTCTGGCTGGCGACGATATAGGGCGAGAGCAGCCGGTCCAGCGTCTGGCTCTTGCCCAGCAGATAGCCCAGAATCAGTGCCAGGGAAACGCCCAGCAGCAGGCCCAGCACAATTTCCAGCAGTGTCACCTGCGCGTGTTTCCAGAGGATTCCGTTGGACGCCAGTGTGAGCGTCTTGCCGGCGACTGCCAGCGGGCCGGGGAGGATAAAGGCCGGATAGTCCTGCCAGCGCACCAGCCCTTCCCACAGGAGCAGAATACTGGCGACGACGAAGGGAAAGGTGACAGGCGCGGGGTAGCTGGCAACCCCGCGCAGCAGACCGGACGCCGAACGCCTGTTTGAACCTCTCTCGTCCCTCTCCTTTTGTATTGTTGCCAGAATCGTACCCTCCGCCATGCGGCTCTCCCTCTATTCTAAACAAAATGTAGTAGTCAAGAAGATGGTGGAATTTTCAACGCAATGACGCAAAGGAGCAGAGACGCAAAGAAATCGCTTTTCTCTCTGTGCCTTTGCCTCTTTGCATCTTTGCGTTAAGAATTAGCCATTCCACCATCCCGTTGACCAGTACACTATTCTAAACAAAAACCCCGAAACAGCGAACTGCTTCGGGGCGTAGCGGGCATTGGCAAACTGCACAGAGCGCGTGGCGCGCCTGCGCGGACAACCCATCAGCTATTGCTGCCACCTGCCACCACAAAAAGAACCCCACAGAACGCTCGGTTCTCCGGGGTGTGGCGTGCAAAAATAGCCGTGCCGGGCGGACGCCAAAAGCGCGTGTTCACCCTGCACTGGATTGCACCTTCTCTCATCCGGACTATACCGTCGGCGTCGGACTTGCACCGAACTCCTGCCTTGCGGCTCACGGGCTTTCCAGCAGCGCTGGATTACCGTCGATCGGGAATTGGGGTCGCCCCCTCACCCTGCCCCGAAGGTTCTTCTATTCAGTTGTGGGTACATTATGGCAAATGTGACGCGGGGGGTCAAATTGTGGGTGGAGGGGCGTTGGATATTTGGCAGTGATATATCGACACATCACTGCCAAATATCCATCTCTTAAGCGGCTGTTTCCCCGTCATCCTCTTTGACTGAGCGCAGATGGGGGAAAAGAATCACTTCCCGGATGGTGTCCCGGTCGGTGAAGAGCATTGTCAGGCGATCGATGCCCATACCAAAACCGCCGGTGGGGGGCATCCCATAGCTGAGCGCTTCGATGTAGTCCACATCCACCGGATGGGCTTCGTCATCGCCGTGCGCGGCCCGGTAGTTCTCATCCACAAAGCGCTGCAACTGGTCCTGGGGATCGTTGAGTTCTGAAAAGGCGTTGCAAAGTTCCATCCCCGCCGCGAAGCCCTCGAAGCGCTCCACTTGCAGCGGGTCGTGGGGGGCGGACTTTGCCAGGGGACTCACGTCCTTCGGATAGTCGGTCAGGAAAGTGGGCTGGAGCAGATTTGGCTCCACAAATTTTGAGAGCAATACATCCACCAGTTTGCCCCAGGGCGTGCCCGGCTTGGCGTCGATGCCCAGCCGCTTCATCTCGTTGTAGAGACTTTCGTCGTCGGGGAACTCGGCGTAGTCGATGTCCGACGCATCCAGAATGGCCTGGCGCAGGGGAATGCGTTGCCAGGGCGGTGTGAAGTCGATGGTCTTGCCCTGCCAGGTAACGGTCGTGCTGCCGGTGACCTTCTCGGCTGCGTAGGCCACCATCTGCTCGGTCCGACGCATCACATCCGCGTAGTCGGCGTAGGCTTCGTAGAATTCCAGTTGGGTAAACTCTGGGTTGTGCTTGAAGCTGACCCCTTCGTTGCGGAAATCCCGCCCGATCTCGTAGACCGCGGGGAAGCCGCCCACAATCAGCCGCTTCAGGTACAACTCAAAGCTGATGCGCAGGTAGAGGTCCTGGTGCAGTTGGTTGTGATGGGTGACAAAGGGTTTGGCCGCTGCACCGCCATAGATGGGCTGGAGAATCGGCGTCTCCACTTCCAGAAAGCCTTCATTGTCCAGATATTCGCGCAGGGCGCGGGTGATGGCGGCCCGGGTGCGGAAGAGTTCCCGCACTTCTTCGTTGGCCAGCAGGTCTATGTATCGACGCCGGTAACGCACCTCTTCGTCCCGCACCCCGTGCCACTTGTCGGGCATAGGTTTGAGCGTCTTGCTCAGGAATTGGATGGCGTGGACTTCGATACTCAGTTCGCCGGTTTTGGTCACAGCCAGGGGGCCGGTGACGCTGATGAAGTCGCCCAAGTCGATGAGCTTCTTCCAGACTTCGTTGTACCAGCCGTCGGGCAGAAAATCCCGGCGCACCAGCAGTTGAATCTGGCCGGTTCCGTCGTCGATGTCGGCAAAGCTGGCCTTGCCCATCACCCGGATGCGCTTGAGCCGCCCAGCCACCGAGACCGTCGCCTGCTCGTCTGCGCCTTCGCTGTAGAGGGCACGGGCCGCGTCGATGGCGTGGGTGCGTGTGGTCTGGGCCGGGTAGGGGTCGATGCCAGCCGCGCGCAGGCCAGCCAGTTTGGCCAGCCTGCTCTGCTCCTGATCGGTCAACTGCTCTGGGTTGAAGAGGTCATAGCTTTCGGTCACAACATTCTCGCTTTACGACTATTCGATGCGTATAATTTTGAAATTGATATCGCCGCCTGGGGTAGTGACCGTCACTTTTGCACCCTTGCGTTTGCCCATCAGTGCTTTGCCGATCGGGCTTTCGTTGCTGATGCGCCCGTTGCGGGGGTCAGCTTCGGTGGAGCCAACGATGACGTAGCTCTCCTCGTCGTTTGTACCTTCTTCCTGCACCACCACTTTGCGGCCCAGGGCCACCAGGTTGGTGGGAGAGTTGGTGTCGTCGATGATCTGGGCGTTGCGTATTTTGACTTCTAACTCCCGGATGCGGCCCTCGACAAAAGCCTGGGCATTCTTGGCCTCGTCATAGCCCGCGTTCTCGCGCAGATCGCCTTCTGCCTTGGCTTCGGCGATCTGTTCGGCAATCTCTCGGCGGCGGACATTTAGCAGGTGATCCAACTCTTCCCGCAGTTTGTTGAAGCCCTCTTGTGTCAGATAGACTGGACTGTTGCTCATAGTTTCCTTCTTACAGTTCAAATGCAAATAAACGGAGGCTGTCTTTAGCTTTTAGAATGGGGCAAGCGGCCCAAGCCAATACGGGGGAAAACAGAACCTCACCCCCAAATGACCGGTTCCAACCTGCGCCCGGCGGGGTGAGGCAGCCTAACCAAACGAAGTGCCGACCCAAACGTGCAGGTCGGCCCTCTTCCTGCTCTCTATTATAGCCAATCTTCCTGATTTTGTAAAGCACGGCAAAATGCGCATCGCATTGGGCGAATTTCCCTCTCTCTGGTAGAGTGGAGGGAGAATCGAGTCAACAGCCATCATTTACCAGTCGTCATCCGGGTCACCCACTGATTACTATTCACTGGTAACTGATAACTTACGTCAATATCCACTATCCAATACCAGTTTTTTATGCCCCTCACAAACTTTGACCGTTTCGCCCCTTTTTACGACAACGACTATCGCAACTACAGCGATGACATCCAACTGGTGGTCGATCTGGGCCAGGACGCAGGGGAGACGGCCCTGGAACTGGGCTGTGGAACCGGGCGGGTGCTGATCCCTCTGGCCGCCACCGGCTGCCGTGTGACCGGCGTGGACAACAGCCCGGCGCTGCTGGCCCTGGCCCAGGGCAAGGCCGAGCAGGCGGGCATCACAGCCCGGCTGGAATTGATCGAAGGCGATCTGCGCTCCTTTGTTCTGCCAGAAAAGGGCTTCGACTTTGCCTATTGCGTCAGCAATACCCTTATGCATCTGAACACCCAGGCCGATCAACTGGCGGCGCTGCGCGTCGCCCACACCCATCTGCGCCCCGATGGACGGCTGCTGATCGATCTCTTCAATCCGGACATTCCCCACCTGACCGCCATTTCCGGCGTTCAGGAATTGGCCGACCGCTGGGAGGACGAGGAGCGGGGCGCAACCGTTCTCAAATGGGTGGTGCGCCGGGTGGATGTGGCCCAGCAGTTGCAGGAGACGACTTTCATCTACGAATCGGTCTTCACCGACGGACGGGTGGAGAAAGCTGTGCTGCCCTTTACCCTGCGTTTTCTCTGGCCCAGCGAAGGCGAATTGTTGCTGGAAAAGGCCGGGTTCCGGGTGGAGGAAATCTGGGGCGACTGTGACGGCAACCCCTATTCGTCCGAGAGTGAGCAACTGATTTTTCTGGCCCGCAAAGATTCTTAAGAGACCGCGGACGGCAGACCGCAGACCGCAAAGGATAGTCATTCGTGAGAGAGTACATTTCTTCTCTTCCTATCGATGTGGAGCGCGAGGCGCAACGTACATTGGCGCGCCTCTGGCCCCGTGTGCAGACCCGTTTGACTGGCTTTGATGGGACGCTGCGTGACGAATTTCTGGGAAGAGTGCAGGACAATTTTCTGCCCCTCTTTGCTGGGCTGTTGGAACTCTACGGCTCCCACTACGACTTTCTATACCATCTGGAAGAGTTGCTGGTGGAGAGCGGCCAAAGCTGGCTGTCCCGTTCCCCTGGCCTGAAAGCGTTGGATCAGACGCGGCTGGCCACACCCGGCTGGTTTCAATCCGAAAAAATGGTGGGCGCAGTCTGCTATGTGGACCTGCTGGCCGGGGATTTGCAGGGGTTGCGCGGTCGGATTCCCTACTTCCAGGAGATGGGGATCACTTATCTGCACCTGATGCCCCTCTTCGCCGCACCAGCGGAGAACAGCGACGGCGGCTATGCGGTCAGCGACTACCGTCAGGTGGACCCGACTCTGGGCACTGTGGACGAACTGCGGGCGTTGGCCGACGACCTGCGCGCGGTGGGCATCAGCCTCTGTCTGGATTTTGTCTTCAACCACACATCCAACGAGCACGCCTGGGCCAAAGCCGCGCTGGCTGGCGATGCGGAGCATCAGAATTTCTACTTTCTCTTCCCGGACCGCCAGTTGCCCGATGCCTTTGAGCAAAACCTGCGGGAGATTTTCCCTGACCAGCGCCCCGGCAACTTCACCTGGCAGCCAGCCATCGAGCGCTGGGCCTGGACAACCTTCAACAGCTTCCAGTGGGATTTGAACTACGCCAACCCCGCGGTCTTTCGGGCTATGGCCGGGGAGATGCTCTTCCTCGCCAATCTGGGCGCAGAGATTCTGCGTCTGGACGCGTTGGCCTTTGTCTGGAAACGGTTGGGCACGAACTGTGAGAATCTGCCCGAAGCCCACACGCTGATTCGGGCCTTCAATTCCGTCTGCCGCATCGCGGCCCCGTCCCTGCTCTTCAAATCCGAGGCGATTGTCCACCCGGACGAAGTGAACCGCTACATCCGGCTGGACGAATGCCAACTTTCCTACAACCCTCTGCTGATGGCCCTGCTCTGGGAGAGTCTGGCGACCCGCCAGGTGAAGCTGCTCAACCGTTCGATGGCCCGCCGTTTTGCCATCCCCGACGGAACCGCCTGGATCAATTACGTGCGCTGCCACGACGACATCGGCTGGACCTTCGACGATGGGGACGCGGGCGCAGTGGGGATCAACGGCTTCGACCACCGCCGCTTTCTCAACGCATTTTATATGGGGCGTTTTGCGGGCAGCTTTGCCACTGGCCTGCCCTTTCAGGAGAATCCCAAGACCGGCGATGCCCGCATTTCCGGCACACTGGCTTCGCTGGCCGGGCTGGAAGCGGCCCTGGCGAGCGGGGACGAATGGCAGGTAGAACTGTCGATCCGGCGCATTCTGCTGCTCCACGCCCTCATTTTCAGCATCGGCGGCGTGCCTCTGCTCTATCTGGGCGACGAAGTGGGAATGCTCAACGACTACAGCTACCGGGAGGTGGCGGGCAAAGCCGGGGACAGCCGCTGGGTCCATCGCCCGGCCACAGACTGGGATCGGGTGGAGCAGCGGCTGGATCGGTCAACCGTCCCTGGCCGCATCTTCCACGGCCTGCGCCATCTGATCGCTCTGCGCCAGCAGCAGCCTCTCTTTGGCCCCGGCCAAACCCGCATTACACCTGTGCGCAACGAGCACATCTTCGGCTTTCAGCGCAGTGTAGAGGACAAGCGCCTGGTCGTCTTCGCCAACTTCAGCGAATTTTCCCAGGGCATAGACGCCGACGAATTGAGCGAACTCAGCGGTCGAAGCTGGCGGGACAGCATCACCAGCGCGCCCGTTTCGCCTGGGGATGGATTGACGCTGGACGCCTATCAGGTGCTCTGGCTGGTGGGTAGATAGCTTTGTATACACGGATCAAAAGAAACACGGATTGACTCAACTGCAAAAAGCCTCCAAACTCACCGCTGAGACGCGGGGGCACCGAGACGCGGCGGCGCGGAGTCTCGCGGAGCTTTTCTCTTGAATCACTCCGCGTTTCCTCCGCGTTCTCTGCGCCTCCGCGGTGAAATTGACCTTTTTGCAGTGGACTCCGGATTGCTTCTGCGAAAATCGGCGCAATCTGTGAAATCTGCGTTCCAAAAGCGAACAAAAAAGAGGGCGGGGATTCCAAAACGAATCCCCGCCCTCTTTTTGTCTACACTCTTTGCAATTCTATCCCTGGGCCTTGCGCCACTCTTCGTATTCGGCACGGGCTTCTTCCGAGAGCGGATAATACTTGCGCAGTTCGCCGCCCTGTTCCAGCCGCATCTTGGAAAATTCTTCCCATTCCACGTGCTCGGTGGCCTTTTTGATCAGTTCCGGGGCCAGTGCAATCGGCACGCAGACAATGCCGTCGTCGTCGGCCACAATAATGTCGCCGGGCATGACCAGCACATTGTTACAGGCGATAGGCCCATTCACGGCGAAAGGCACGATATTGGTCTGGGTGTGGAAGTTGGGGGTCGTTCCCTTCAGCCACAGCCCCAGCCCCAAATCTTTGGCGTGGGGGAAGTCTCGGATGCAGCCGTCAATGACCACACCGATGCCGCCCTTGCCTTTGAAATAGGTCAGCATCATTTCGCCAAAGATGCCCGCGCTCAGTTCGCCCCGGGCATCCACAACCACAATGTCGCCGGGCTGGGTGTGGTAGAGGACGTGGCGGTGAAGCTGCGTGTCCGGGTCGGAATATTCGTCCACTTTGTAGAGGTCTTCCCGCTTGGGCATCATTTGCAGGGTCAGCGCGGGGCCGACAACCGTTGCGCCGGGGGTGCGAGGGAGCGGGCCGCGGATGTTGGCGTCCCGGATGCCCAGACGGGCCAGCTCGCCGCTGGCTGTGGCGCTGCCGATGTTGCGCAGGGCTTCGATGAGGTCTTTCGGCGGGCGTTGAATGTCAGGTGTCGTTACCATTTTGTTCTCCAATGGGGAAGGTGAAATGAGGAATGCAGAAGTTCGAATGCGGAACTTTCTACGTCGTCTGGCGACGATTGATGGGTATGGTACACCATTTCGCTGAAAATGGGTAGCGGAATTGCGGAAGTTAGAATGCGGAATGCGGTATCGCTCGTTCCGCATTCCGCATTCCAACTTCCCCATTCAAATCAGCATTCGCTATAGCCGCAGATGTAACACTTCTTGCAGCCTTCCACATTCAAAAAGGCTGCCTCGCCGCAGTCCGGGCAGAGGTCGCCGATGGGACGATCGGCCAGGGGCAGGGCCATCTGTTCACCGCTCACCGGCTCCGGGTGGGCCGGTTGGGTGCTTAGATGCTCGGCGATGACCTGGGCCACGCCATCGGGCAAGCTGCGCACCCGGTTGGCCCCAAAGCCCAGGGCTCGCCCGCCGCCGATACCGGCCATCTCGTCCATCACCCAGCGCAGCCGCTCGGACGGGGGCAGGGAAGCGGGCATCCGCAGGGACAGGCTGATCAGCCGACCCATTGCCTCGCTGACTGCGCTCACATCGCTGCCTGCCTTGCCAATGTTCAGGAAGACCTCGAAAGGCTCGCCCTCCTCGTCGTTGTTGACTGTGATGTAGGCCGTGCCCAGAGGCGTATCCTTGCGATAGGTGCTGCCCTGCAACAGTTTGGGCCGGGGGCGTTTGGTAAAGACCGCCGGTGCTTCGCTGGGGTGATAGCCGTTGGTTCCATTGCTGCCGTTGACATACCCATTCGGGCTGCTTTCGACCGCGGCCTCCCCGTCGCTCTTCTTCTCTTTGGTCGCTTTTGTTTCCAGCACCACTTCCTGGCGGCTGCCCGTCACATAGACTGTCAAGCCTTTGCAGCCCAACTCCCAGGCCAGCAGATAGGCCTTCGCCACATCTTCTTCGGTCGCCCCTTCAGAGAAGTTGCAGGTCTTGGAAATGCTGTTGTCCACAAACGCCTGAATCGCGGCCTGCATGCGCACGTGCTCATCCGCGCTGATGTCGCTGCTGACCACAAAGGCGTGGCGTAACTCTTCGGGCAGACTGTCCAAGTCCTGGCACGAACCGTAGGTCGCCACGTGCTGTTTGATGCGCTGCTTCTGGGCCTCGGGCAGATCGGTCCGTTCCAGGGCTTCGTCAAAGAGGGGGCTGGTATAGGCCAGTTCCACATCTTTGTCGCCGTCTTTGAAGTGACGGATGTAGCCCAGGGCAAAGACCGGCTCACAGCCGTAGCCCTCACAGCCGCTGACGGTGGCAATTGTGCCCGTGGGTGCAACCGTCGTCTGGGCCGCGTTGCGGATGCCGTGGCGCTGGATGCCCCCGACGATTTCAGCCCAATCGACCGACGGGCGTTTCCAATCCCGGCTGTAGGGGGCAATGGGTGTGGGGGGCTGCCAGGCCATCCCGCCCGCCTTCTCCGGGTCGTAGATGCTGCCCTGGAAAGCCAGGAACGGCCCCCGCTCCTCAGAGAGTTCGATGCTCTTTGCCATGCAGTGATAGCGCACAAACTCCATCACCTGTCCGGCAAACTCCTGGCCCTCTTCGCTGCCGTAGCGGATGCCCAATTTGTACATCAGATCGCCCAGGCCCATAATGCCCAGGCCGATGCGCCGGGCACGGAAAGCCGCTTCCGCCACTTCCGGGATAGCAGGCACATAGGCGTTGGCGCTCACCACATCGTCCAGAAAGTGGGTGCTCTCCCGCACCGTACGTTCCAGCGCGGGCCAATCCACAATCGTTTCGCCCTCCGCGTCTTCCGCTACATGCACGCCCAGATTGATCGACCCCAGGCAGCAGTTCTCGTAGGGACCAAGCCACTGTTCACCGCAGTTGTGGACAACAATGCCGTTGGCAATAAATGAGTGTGTCGTCGGCTGGGTCAGGTCGTAGACCATCTCCTTGCCTTCGTGGACCAGCCGCGTCACCCGGGCCGTAAAGCTTTCCTGATAGGGTCCCCGCTGCATTCGTTCCAGATAGGCCAGCAAAGCACTCTGCTTGGCCTGGCTCAGAAAACCAATCTGCTCTGCAAAGCGAATGAGATTGTTTTTGGAAACAGCCAATTCGTGATAAGCCTGGCAGAAATACTCCTGATACCCGCCTTTGCCGTCTGGTAGTCGCCGCATACCGGCTGGACGCCGCTCCTGATAAATGCGACTAAAGATGCCAAAATTGAGCAAAACCCGCTGAACGTCTTGCAGTAGACCTTCACTTACAGATGTCAGGCGTACTGTACAGCCTTTGTTGCCGCCATCGTTGACTGTGCCATCCGCGGTAAATAGCGCCTGGAGGAACGCCTGCTGGGTTTGCTGCGTGCCGCGCAGGATTACATCGGGCACCTGCAACTTCTCCAAATCCAGACCGTACTCTTCTGCCAGCAAACGCAGCCGATCCGATTGGACCCGTACTTCATCCCGTTCGAGGATCTCCGTAATACCTACTGGATAACTGCGGCTGTGCTCGGCGCTGTATCGGCGATCTGTATCCACCACAGCCGTTACTGCCTCGGCAAAGAGCGGCGCCAATTCTGTCTTTTCTTCGCCAAAGAAGGAGAGAACAGCACGAATCTGATTGACAGTACCATCGCCCACCAGCCAGCCGAGAACCAGCCCCAAATCCCGCGTTCCAGCTGTCCCAAATGCGCCAGGCTGGTTGAGGATATGTACCCGTTCGCCCGGCTGAAGATGTTGGGCTTCCACCCACCCCCGGGCTGTCATTACCCGATGATTTCCAGTCAGTCGCAGAGAATAACCTTCTTTTGTTTCCAACCGATAGACATCTTTGACACCGGTCTCGAAAACCTCGCTGGCTGGCTGGATGGACTCCACACCAAAACGCCCATCAACAACTATATCTTGCCTTTGTCCTGAACGGGCCAGAACATCTGCCCTTTGCAGACCATCAGCGGTGTAAATTAACGTTTCGCCTGTCACGCATGGGTTTGTCGCTTCCAGATCATACAGATGGGGTACGGGATTCGAGCGGTTGGCCGCGTCGATGAAGAGCGCGCCCGGCTCGCCGTTGCGGTGCGCGTAGTGAATGATTTTGTCGAAGAGTTCCCGCGCCCGCACGCTCTTCCAGACTTTGCCATCTCGTGGGCTGCGCAGGTCAAAGTCGGCGTCGTTCTTCACCGCCTGCATGAACTCATCGGTGATGGCGACGGAAATGTTGAAGTTCGTGACTGTCCCCTCTTCCGCTTTGCAGGTGATGAACTGCTCGATGTCCGGGTGGTCCACCCGCAGCACGCCCATATTGGCCCCACGCCTGGTTCCGCCCTGGGCAATCTCCCCAAAGGCCTGATCGTAGACCCGCAGAAAGCCCACTGGCCCGGTCGCCCGCCCGGAGGAAGTATGCACCACATCGCCTTTGGGGCGCAGACGGCTGAAGCTGAAGCCGTTGCCGCCGCCGGTCTGTTGAATCAGCGCGGCCACGCGTAGGGTGCTGAAGATACCGTCCGAGTCCCGCCCCATATCGTCGGCGATGGGCAGGACAAAGCAGGCTGCCAACTGGCCCAGTGGCGTACCCGCGCCGGTGAAGGTGGGGCTGTTGGGGAAGAAGCGCAGTTCGGTGAGCAGATCGTAGAATGTCTGGGTCGTGGCCTCCACATCCCCGCCGTGGGCTGCCTCTGCGCTGGCAATGTGGTTTGCCACACGATAGAACATCCCCGCCGACGTTTCCAGCAGGGTGCCGTCAATGTCCCGGCGCAGGTAACGGCGTTCCAGCACTTTCAGACTGTTTTCGCTCAGGTTAATAATTTCATCGTCTACATAACTCGGTGGAACGATATGCTCCTTTTCACCCTTGACGATCTCTCGGGTCGTGAACGTTTTGGACGGGGTAGAGGCCAGGGTGGTGGGGGAATCAGCCAAAGGTGACATCGTAGCGTGCTCCTCTCGCAAAAGAAGGTGAAAATGGGTACAAGACGCGTGACGGCGTACGAGGCTGGCGTCCAAGCGCCTTGCTGGGGCGCGCCACGTAGTATCAATCGTCAGTTATAGATCGCAGACTTTAAGCGAAGCGATGGACGAACGAACCGAACGTTTTAAGAGGAAAATCCTGGTTGAACAGAGTCAATTTCCAGATTGGAGGCGTACGCTTCAAACTCCTCCGGACTGTCTTCCAATCAACCGATCAATTTCGGAGCGTATTTCGATGGCGTCATTCAACTCCAGATAGACACTGGCAAAACGGACATAGGAAACCTGGTCTATCTGGGCAAGCTGGTCCAGCACAAGATTGCCGACGACTTCGCTTTTTACTTCGGCTTTGCCCATGCCCGAAACCGTATCTTCCACATTGTGAACAATCTGTTCGATGACTGTGCTGCTGATGGGTCGCTTGACTGTGGCGATACGGATCCCTGCCATCAGCTTTTGTCGATCAAAAGATTCCCGCCGCCCGTCCCGTTTGATGACCAGCAGGCTGGGCGCGACGTTTTCATACGACGTGAAGCGCTGCTTACACTTCTGACATTCCCGGCGGCGACGGATGGCTTCTCCCGTGTCACGGGTGTCGATCACTTTATGATTTTCGTGTCCACAATGAGGACAGTTCATAGGTCAGACTGCGCATTCAGAAGGATTGCATGAAAGCGATGGGTATACCGTATATTGCGTCGAACGTTAGTGCTTGTACGATATGTAGTGTGTAGCAAGGCAAGGAGTATATCACAGGTCAGCGGGTCTGGCAAGTCCAAAAGGCCATGACTACAGCCAAATTTGCCTGATCTGTGAAAATTTAATGTGGCTCTCGATTATTTCGTGATCCAAGCAATGCCGTACAGGAGTGGGGTGTAGGCGGCCACTTTTCGGACGAACAGAAAATCAAACAGTAATCAGTGAACAGTCATCAGTCGGCGTATCTCCCACTGATGACTGTTCACTGATTACTATCTTCTATTGTCCGTTATTGGCCCGGGGGCGGCGCAAAAAGGCGGGAATGTCCAGGTCGTCCCGGTTGAAGGTGCGCACCGGGAAATCTACCGGCTCTTCAGCCCGCGGCGGGGTGGGCTGCGATTGGGGAGCGGGAGCGGGTGTGTTCGAAGGCGTATTGGATGCCTCGCGTGCTGCCGGGCGGGAATAGCCGACCGGGGCTTCCTGCGGAGGATTTTTGTCAAAGCCAGTGGCAATGACAGTAATGTGCAATTCGTCTTTCATTTCGTCGTCCACCACTGCGCCAAAAATAATGTTGGCTTCGGGGTGGGCATTGGCCCGAATCAGTTCGGCGGCTTCGTTCACCTCAAATAGGCTCAGGTCCCGGCCACCCTTCACGTTGAAGAGAATGCCCTGCGCGCCCTCAATCGAGACATCCAGCAGCGCGCTGTGAATGGCTTTTTGCGCGGCTTCCTGCGCCCGGTTCTCGCCGTTGGCGCTGCCAATCGCCATCAACGCCGCGCCGCCGTCCTGCATAATTGAGCGCACGTCCGCGAAGTCCAGATTGATCAGCCCAGGCACAGTAATCAATTCGCTGATGCCCTGAATACCCTGGCGCAATACATCGTCGGCCACGGAAAAGGCTTCGCTGATTCCGGTCTTTTTGTCCAGAATGTGCAGGAGCCGGTCGTTGGGGATAGCAATCAGTGTGTCCACATTTTCGCGTAGACGGGTCATGGCGGCCTCGGCCACACGGCGGCGCTGGTTGCCCTCAAACCCAAAGGGACGGGTGACAACCCCAATCGTCAGCGCGCCCATCTCTTTGGCGACCCCGGCGATGACGGACGAAGCACCCGAACCTGTGCCGCCGCCCATACCCGCGGTGACAAAGACCATATCCGCGCCTTCCAGCATTGCTTCGATCTCTTCCCGGCTCTCCTCAGCTGCGCGTAGTCCCACTTCCGGGTTGCCGCCGGAGCCGAGTCCTTTGGTCAGCTTGTCACCGATCCGCAAGCGCTGGGGCGCATTGGCCAGCATCAGCGCCTGGGCATCTGTGTTCACCGAGATGAACTCGACGCCCTGGATGCCCGATTCGATCATCCGGTTGACCGCATTCTGGCCCGCACCGCCCACACCGATCACTTTGATCTGGGCAAAACTATCCACAAACTGGGAATGTCCGGTTCTTCGTGTCATCAAGAAACTCCTGTATAGAGACTACCAGCCAGCTGGGGAAAGCTTGGGCGACGGCATGGGTGGCTGCAAGTGGAATGCCGCTTTCGATACTCCGAATCGTTTTCGGATAGTTAAATGTGTATTGTGGGTCAGGACAACCAGCCCTTTGATTGGCGACGGTCCATCGGCTAGACTGGCTATCCGATAACCGAAATCGTACTATAAAGTAGGCTGGATTGCAAACCTTCTGTTTGTCTTGGGCCGCTTCGTTGTTATCCTGGCAGCAGACTGCGCAGCCAACCCTGTAAACGGCCCAGCATTGGGCTTTCTTCCCGGTCTGCCGTGTTGATGGGGAAATGGATCGCTCTGGCGTCTTCGTGTAGCCCCCATAGGAGCAGACCCACGCTGGTGGCAAAGGCCGGAGATTGCAGTTCCCGGCTAAGTTGCTGGATAGGCACGTGTTCACCGGGGCGACCCACCCGCACGGGCATCCCCAACAGGCGGCGGCTCAACTCCACCGCGCCGGGAAGCTGGCTCGATCCACCAGTCAGCACCAGACCGGCTGGAACCATCTGGCCGTATCCGCTCTCTTCGATCCGTTCCTGGATCATCTCGCAGATCTCTTCGGCCCTGGCTTCCAGAATCTGGCTGATGAAGCGTCGGCCAAAGGTGCGCTCTGGGCGATCGCCAAAGACCGTCGCCCAGACCTGCTCGTCCTCGGCCACCCGTTCCGGCTGTAAATGGCCGTAGCGCAGTTTCATCTCTTCGGCCACTTCAAAGGGAGCACGCAGCCCCAGGGCCACGTCGTTGGTCAGATGGTTCCCACCCACATCCAGCACTTCCGTATGCCACAGCCCGTTGCCCCGGAAGAGGGCCAGGTCGGTGGTTCCACCGCCCCAATCGGCCATCGCCACCCCCATATGGCGCTCCTCCGGCGTCAGCACAGCTTCGCCGCTGGCCAGGGGTTCCAGCACCAGTTCGTCGATGTCGATGCCGTGTTCCAGCACACACTGGGCCAGATTGTTGATGGCTGTAGTCGTCCCGGAAACGATGTGGGCGTCCACTTCCAGCCGGTGGCCGCTCATGCCCAGGGGCTGGCGGATGTCTTCGTGGTCGTCCACTTTCCAGCGCCGGGCGATGACGTGGATCACCTCCCGGCTGGCGGGCAGGGGGACAGCCTGGGCCGCTTCCAGCGCCCGCTGCATATCCGCGCCGGTTACGCCGTGGCGGCTGTCGATAGGGCTGATGCCTGTGCTGTTGGTGGTGGAAATGTGGCTGCCCGCTATGCCCACATAGGCGCTGGTGATGCGCAGGCCCGCGGCTTTCTCCGCTCCCTCCAACACCTGGCCGATAGCGGTCGTGACTTCGGGCACATCCATCACCACACCCCGGCGGATGCCCCGGCTGGGGGTGACGCTGCTGCCCAGCATCCGAATGCCCAATTCGCCCAGGCTGTCGTGGACAACGGCCCCGACCAGACAGCAGATTTTGGTGGTTCCCACATCAATGGCGGCGATAATTTCTTTGGACACTGGTTGTATTCCTGGGGTGGTTTGCTGGTTGATTCGTTGATTGATTGAGTAGGTGATTGGTTGGCCGTCGATGCCAGTCAACCAATTATCCGATCAACCAATCAACCAATTTACCTCTGGGCCGGATATTCTCGGAAATAGGGCCGGTTGGGTGCGATCAAACTGAGCGTGCGTGCTTCGTCCGGGTTGCGCTCAATCTCCGACTTGGCCGCGTTCAGGGCAAGCTGCTTGGCTTCAAACTCCGAGCCATCGCCCCAATAGACCCACGTGTTGGTGGCGGGCAGGGAAAAATTCAGTCCGGTACTGCTGTTGAACCAGAATTCGTCCAGGCCCAGTTTCTCCTGCAAATGGAACGCTGCGGCCAACAGTTCCGGGGAAATCCGATCGCTGCGGCCCGGCACACGGGCCTCCCGTTGCGGGTCCACCAGACGCAGAGTAGGCGTTACACCCCCAGCGCGCACGGGCAGTGCCCGCCCGTCTGCCAGCACCCAATACTCCGCGCCTTCGGTAGACCAGATAGCAATGGGCGTGATTTCTGCGATTGCCACACGCACCTGGGCCGGCCAGTGGATCGATACGCTGGCGTCGGCCACGTAAGGGTGCTTAAGCACTTGCTGGCGGATCAGGCTCGGCTCCAGCCAGAGAATACTCCACGCCTCCACATCGGTCAGGGGGTAGAGTTCCTGGGCATCCAGAAAAGTTGTGCCGCCAAAATCTACATTTTCCCGGTAGACAAAAAAGCTGTCGTCGTCGAAAAACCAGGCGAAGAGGGTGACTACCCCAATCAGCAGGGCCAGGCTGATGATTTTGGCCAGGCGAAAGCCGCTGAAACCGGGCAACTCCAGACGCAATTTCCATCCCGGCCACTGGACGCGCGGCCAGCGAACCCATCCCTCAACCGCACCCGTCACCGCGCCCGCCATCGCGTCCCACTGCTGGGCAAAGCGTTGGGTGCGCTGGGCGCGGCGACGTTTGCGGGCCTGGGGCTGGGATACAGCCCGGCCCGCAGCAGCCGAACGGGTTTCGTATGTGCGGCGACCAGAGGAGCCGAGTTTCATGCTCGTTCCATTCTGCTGAGAAGAAAGGGGACGCAAATAAAAACTGAAACAAAGATCAGTGCAGATCAATTCAAATCAGGAGAATCTGCGTCCCTCATTTTTTTACGACGGCAGGGCACGGCTGATGCGGTTGCGCTGTTTGTCAGCGTGGCGTTCCAGGGCCAGTTCGACCAACCGGTGGACCAATTCTGCCAGAGGAAGACCGCTGGCCTCCCACAATTTGGGATACATACTGTGGCGGGTGAAGCCGGGCATTGTGTTCAATTCGTTCAAATAGAGCGAACCATCTCCGGCCAGCAGAAAGTCGACGCGCGCCAACCCAGCGCAGTCCAGCACCCGAAAGGCCCGGATCGCCAGGCTGCGTACCTGCTCGATCTGCTCCTGGCTCAGGTCCGCCGGGATGAGCAGTTGGCTGCGGCCATCCGTATATTTGGCCTCGTAATCGTAAAATTCATTGCCCGACACAATCTCGCCGGGGATACTAGCCCGGGGTTCGTCGTTGCCCAGTACACTGACTTCAATCTCCCGGGCCTGGGCCACACCGGCTTCCACCAGCACCCGCCGATCATAGGCACAGGCCAGTTCCAGTGCGTCGGCCAATTGGCTCCGATTGCGCACTTTGCTGATGCCCACACTGCTGCCCAGATTGGCCGGTTTGGCGAAGAGCGGATAGGCCAGTGTGGATTCGATCTCATCCAGCAGGACCTCCCGGCGATTCTGCCACTCCCCGCGGGTCAGCGCCCGGTAGGCCACCTGGGGGATCCCCGCCGCGCCAAAGAGCAGTTTGCTGGTGATTTTGTCCATACCCGTCGCGCTGGCCAGCACGCCATCGCCCACATAGGGCAACCCGGCCATCTCCAGCAGGCCCTGCACAGTGCCGTCCTCGCCAAAGGGTCCGTGGAGCACAGGGAAGATCACATCTACGGCGGGCAGCCGTTCCTCCGCTGGAATAAAGGCGGTGACGCTGTATCCCGCACTAGCATTTTCTGCGCCGTTGACATTGGCTTCCCCGCCGGTCAATCGGGCGTGGGGATCGCCGCTGGTGAGCCAGCGTCCTTCGGGCGAAATGCCGATGGGCACTGTTGCATAGCCCGCCTCGGCCAGGGCATCCATCACCGTGCGGGCGCTGGCCAGAGAGACTTCGTGCTCGCCGCTCCTGCCGCCAAAAAGCACGCCGACCCGCGTTCCGTTTCTTGTGCTGTTCCTTGTACCACTCATTGCGCCCACTCCCCTACCCGCTGAATCTCCGGCTCCAAAGTAACGCCGAAGTGCTGGTGTACCGTCTCTTGAATGAGCGCCATCATCGCCAACACATCTGCGGCAGTTGCTCCGCCCACACCCCCGGCGTTGACCAGAAAATTGGCGTGGGTCTGACTAACTTCAATGCCGCCGATTCGCTGGCCTCGCAACCCCGCGGCCTCGATCATCCGCCCTGCGTAATCGCCGGGCGGGTTGGTAAATGTGCTGCCCAAACTTGGCTCGACGGGCTGGGTACGCCGCCGGTGTTCCAGGAAGCCCTGAGCTGTGGAGCGGGCCTGTTCGTTGTCGCCGGGCGAAAGGCGGAAATTGGCGCTCAACACCACCGGTCCAAAACCGCCCTGGATGCTCTCGCCCCGTTTCAGATTGCTGTGACGGTAGCGATAGTCCAGCGCCTCGGCCCCCACAATCTGAACCTCATCCGCCTCGTCCAGAAGCATCACATCCCACAGGTTGTCCTTGACTTCGCCGCCGTGCGCACCCGCGTTGTTGATGACCGCGCCGCCCACTGTCCCCGGCACACTGACCGCCCATTCCAGCCCGGTTAGCCCTTCGTTGATGCTGGTGCGGGCGGCCCCGGCCAGCAGCGCACCGCTCTCGGCAAAGAGAAATGGACGCTCGTCCAAGGGGAAGACGCAGCAGGGGGCCGGGTCGATGCGAATGGCCCGACAGCGGTTGTGGATGACTAGCCCCCGCACGCCCGCGTCGCTAATCAGCACATTGCTGCCGCCGCCCAGAATCAGATAGGGCAGATCGACTGTCCGCGCCCAGCGCACCAGACGCAATAGCTGGTGTGGATGGCTGACAGTGGCGAAATAGTCGGCGGGTCCACCGATTTTGATGGAGGTCAATCCGGCCAGGCTTTTGTCGGTTTCCAGTGACACGCCGACACTGGCAGGTATTTGTAGAGCAGGTGGTGCAATAATCATATATCCGCCAAATAGCGTAGCCGAGAAATATTACAGAAAACGTTACAGCCGTTCCCACAGCCGAAGACGCCGGGCCGGGTTGATGGCGTGCCGGCGATGATAAGTGCAAAGGGAAGCGCCCTCATTCTGTCAGACGCGCCAGCAGCATCTCCCCGATTTGGTAGCTCGTCCCCGCGCCCAGAGTAATCACTACATCGCCCGCGGTCACATTTTCTGCCAGATAATCGGCAATTGCTTCCAACCCGCCGATGTGCTGGATGGCCGGATGGTCGCTGGCCGCGACCAGTTCGCTGGCCTTGAGGCTTCCGTCGTCGTTCTCCCGTGCAGCGTAGATGTCGGTGACGATCACTCGGTCGGCGTGGGCGAAACTGGCCGCCATTTCGTGTAGCATTTGGCGGGTGCGGCTGAATGTGTGGGGCTGAAAGATGGCCCAGATGCGTCGTGTGCCAAAACGGGCGCGGGCTGCGGCGAGGGTCGCCATCACTTCCGTGGGGTGATGCGCGTAGTCATCGATGACAGTGACGCCCTTTGCCTCGCCTTTCCACTCAAAACGCCGGGAAATGCCTGCGTAGCGGCCCAGGGCAGCCGCGGCATCTGTCACCGCAAGCCCGCAGTAGCGGGCCACCGCCAGGGCTGCCATCCCATTCCACACATTGTGGATCCCCGGCACAGAGAGCGAAAGAGTGACAAGCGGTGCACCCCACCACAGAATTTCGGTGGTGTAGCAGCCATTGGGGGCAACGATCGGTGCCACTGCCCGAAGCTCGGCATCTTCGTCCAGGCCATAGCTGATCCACCAGCCCCGGGAAGGGGAGAAGGCCCGTAGCTCCTCTGCGCCATCGTCATCCCCGCAGGCGATCACCAGCCCGTCGTGCCGGGTCTGGTCCACAAATTGGGCAAAGGCCCGCTGAAAACTGGCCGGGGTCGGATAGCAATCCGGGTGGTCCCACTCCACATTGGTGAGGACCGACACCTGGGGTGACAGCCCCAGAAACATCCGGTCGTACTCGTCGGCCTCGATCACAAACCACTCTGCGCTGCCGTTGTGGGCGTTGCCATAGCCGGGCAGGTCGGAGCCGATAATATAGCCGGCGTCGATGCCATTTTCGTGTAGCGTATGGACGATCATTGCGGTCGTTGTGCTTTTGCCGTGGGTTCCCGCCACGGCAATCACAGACCTCTCTGCCAACAGCACAGCCAGGAATTCCCGCCGTTTGACCACGGGAATTCCCAACGCCTCCGCGGCCTGACGTTCCGGGTTTTCCGCATTCACCGCGCTGCTGATCAACACCACATCAGGCCGCTGATCAGCCGGCAGGCTGGTGAGATTCTCTGCGATCTGCGAGGGATAGACCTGAATTCCCCGCTGCTGCAAACTTTCGGTGCGGGCGCTGGATTGGGCATCGCTGCCGCTGACAATTACGCCACTCTCGTGGAGGACAGTGGCGATGGGGGTAAGCCCGGCCCCGCCAATGCCCAGCAGGTGAACCCGCAGGGTTGGGTCGGCTTTGCTCAGCCGTTCCTGCCAGCTCGTCGTATTCCCGACTGATAAAGAAGTCATTGGGTTCTCTATTTTCCTTCTATCCCTTGGCCCGCAACAGCAGAATCAGCGCGATGGGAATCATTAAATAGCCGGTGTTTGTGGCGAGCTTCTGGGGTAATAGTTCCACCATCACCTGCGCGGTGGCCGACAGGGGCTGCTCGATTCCCTGTCCAAAGAATCGGAAGGGGTAGTCGTACAATGCCTGATAGAACCAGAGTGTGCCCGCGAAAAAGTATCCATTCATCAGGCCGACGGCAATGCTGATGTATGTGCCAACCGGCGGCCCGGCCTGTTTACCCCCCAGGTTGAGCGTGTTGCCCGAATAATTGGCAAAGACTGCGCCGATAAACAGAACGCTATAAACGGAACAGAGGAGCAGATTGGAAGCTTCTGTGGCTGTGCTGAAATCGGGAAAGACCGTCTGGACCAGCGTAAGTAGCAGCGGGTTGAGTCTGCCATCGATTACATCCAACAAAAAGATGGCGACAAGAATGATTACCGTTGTACTTAATTCTTTGGCATAGCCTCTGGCTATGCTGATAAATACAAAGACGAGCGCAATGGTGGTGAAATAGCTTTCAATCGATCCCATGGCGTCTCTACTTTTTCTGGGCCTGAGATTTACGCCCGCCAAATAGTGTGTAGGCTGCGATCCCGATGATCAGAATGATTGTAATAATCAGCAATGTGCGCTGCTCACTCAACGAGATGCCCCCAAAAAAGGCCCGTAGCTGAACATCCAGAAAGTCCTGCAAGCGATTGACGACCTGCTGTAGCTGCGTGCCAGGGGGCGCCTCGGCCAGATTTTCTTCGGATGTGAAAATCGGGAACAGCCGGGTTGCAATCAGGCTTAAGTAGAGAATCCCATTGGCGACCCCGACCAGAAAGCCCAGAGACTGGGATTTCCCCGCATCCTTCTTGAAAATCCGATCGCCCAGGAAATAGAGGCCGACCAGTATCAGCGCCCACAGCAGAAAGATGAAAGTCTCCTGGTTGTCCCCGCTGATGATGGGGGGCGCTTCAAAAACAGAGAGCAGCCCTTCCTGATCCGACGGGAAACCGGTCAGCGCGTAGTTACCACCGGTGTTGATCAGAAAGGCCAGCCGTCCCTGAGATTGCAGCAGGCCCAGATAGGTGGCAAACCCCAACACAAAGACCAGTGCTTCTTTCTTCCAGCCCCGGCGCGCACCGATCAGCCCGAAGAAGACGAAATAGATTAGGAGTGCAATGAAACTTTCTGGTTGGCTAAGCATAGGCTGTGCCTTTGGAACCAATAATCTATGCCGGACTGCCCAGGCGGACAATGGCTTGGGCGATATTCAACCCCGCCTGGGGGACCGCAAGTGTCGCTGCGTCCGCGCCCATTTGCAGGCGACGGTTTTCGTCGGCCAGCAACTCGTTCAGAGTGGGCAGCAACTTTTCCGACAACGCTTCGTCCCGAATAATCACCGCGCCCCCGCAATCGGCCAGTTTCTGGGCATTGGGAAACTGGTGGCCGCCGGAGATGGGCAGGGGGACCAGTACGGACGGCAGCCGGGCAATCGGGAATTCTGCCAGTGTGCTGGCTCCCGCACGGGCCACGGCCAAATCCGCCGCGGCCAGGGCCAGGGCCATCTCGTCGTGCAGATAGTCCACTGGATGATACCGCCTGGACAGGCTCTCTGGCAAGACGGGCATGTGCTCAGCCAGCAAAGGCCAATCCCGCACGCCCACCACATGCACAATGTGGGCCTGGGGCAAAAGGTGGGGCAGGGCCGACCAGATGGCCTGGTTGATGCTGCGAGACCCCTGGCTTCCCCCAAAAACGAGCAGCAGGGGCAACCGATCTTCCCCTTCTTCCCAATCAAACTGCAATGCTGCCGCCAGCTTTTGCCGGGCTTCCTCCCGATTGTTGACCGCATCCAGCAGAGCCTGGCGCACGGGATAGCCGGTGACGACGGCCTTTGCGCCAAAGTACGCGGCGGTTTCGGGAAAGCTGACCGCCACCTGCTGGGCGATAGTGCTGAGCATCCGAATCGCCAGTCCCGGTGTCAGGTCGGGCAGATAGACCAGCACAGGAATCCGGCGCAGGCGACAGGCGATGGCGACAGGTGTGCAGACATAGCCGCCGGTGACAAAGCAGACATCCGGGCGAAAATCGGCCAGCAGCGCCAGCGATTGCCGTATGCCCACCACCATTTTGCCTGCATTTGCCAGCGCCGTCAAAGGGTTCATCCCCCGCAGTTGCCCGGTCTGGATGGACGCAAAGGGGACGCCCTCGGCCTCTACCAGCGAGCGCTCTACCCCATTCGGGCTGCCCGCCCACAACAGCGCGATCTCATTTTCGGACGCCGCCCCGTGTGCTGCTGCGAGTGCCGCTTTTGGATCGGGCTGGCCGTTTACTCTTTGTGGCAGTGGCTTTGCGAGATGGGGCAGAACTGCCAGCGCCGGGTAGACGTGTCCGCCGGTTCCCCCACCGGAGATCAAAAGTCGCATTGTTGGTAATCTTTCTGCTTGGCCCGCTGGATGTTTGCCAGCCCTGAAAACGGCTGATGCTTAGCAAAATGCCCGTGGCCCCCAGCACTGTAATCATCGAACTGCCGCCAAAGCTGATAAAGGGCAGGGTGATGCCCGTAGGCGGGGCCACCGCCACCACCACCGCAATGTGCAGCAGGGCCTGGAGTGTGATCAGACAGGTGATGCCCACGGCCAGTAGGGAACCGAACATATCCGGCGTGCGGCTGGCGATGCGCAGTCCCCGGTAGGCAAAGAGAGCAAAGAGCAGAATAACCAGCAGCGTGCCGATCAGTCCCAGTTCCTCGCCCACAATCGCAAAAATGTTGTCGGACCAGCTAAGCGGCAAATTGCCGGGGAACTTCTCCAGACTGTTGCCCAGCCCGGTCCCTAAAGGACCGCCCGTCACCAGCGCCTCGGATGCCTGGGCGATCTGATGTTCTGTGCTGGCCAATGGATTTTGAATGCCCTGCATCAGCGCGTCCACCCGGTTTTGGGCATAGCCGCTGCGGGTGATCACCAGCCAGAAAGTGGCAACCGCAATCACACCCCCAAAGAGAATCTGCCGGGTCTCTGCACCAGCCAGAAAAAAGATGATAGAGGCGGTCGTCACAATCAGAATCGTCGTGCTGATGTCGGGCTGGGCCACAATCAAACCGGCCACAATCCCCATCAGAATTCCAAAGGGGATCAGCCCGTAGTTCATATCCCGGATGCGGCTCCCTTTGCTGGCCAGCCAGGTGCTGATGTAGATGAGCACAACAATTTTGAACGGCTCGCTGGGCTGTACGCTGCCGCCCAGGAGTGTGCGCTTGGCCCCAAAGCGGTCGTCGCCCAGAAAGATAACCGCCATCAGTGTCAGCAGCCCAACCGCCAGCATCGGTACGCTCCACCGCTCCCAGAAGGTGTAGGGGATGGATGCGGCGGCGAACAGCGCCACCAATCCCACGGCCATCCATTGCAGGTGGCGCAGAATGTAGAAAAAGGGCGTAGTCTGGTAGGTCATTGCCCAGGGGTAGCTGGCGCTGAAAACCATCACCCCGCCAAAGAGCAGCAGCGCTGTGATGACTGTGATCAGCCCCCAGTCGTAGTGGCTGGCTCCGGGGCGGCTGGAAAGGGTCTGGTTTTTGGTGGTCATCGCATCACTTCCATCTGCATTTGGGCGACCAGACGGCGGAAATGCTCGCCCCGTTCTTCAAAATTGCGATAGGCGTCGTAGCTGGTGCCGCCGGGAGAGAGCAGCACGACTGTCCCCGGCCGCACAATCTGGCTGGCCAGTTGCACGGCCTCGTCCAATCGGGTGACGATAGCCGACTCCGGGCCAGACACCCGACGAAAGGCGGCCCATTCCCGCACTTTTTGCACAATCATTGGCCCGGCCTGGCCAAAGCCAATCAGAAAGTTTACCCGACGCAGGGCCTCGTCTGCAAAGGCTTCCCAGGGCAAATTCTTGTCTTTGCCCCCGGCCAGCAGAATGAGGGTCTGTTCCCCCGGCGCAAAGACCCGCAGTCCGGCGATGGCCCGCTCCGGTGCGGTGGCGATGCTGTCGTTGATCCACGTGACACCCCCAGCCCGGGAGACCTCTTCCAGCCGGTGGGGCACGCCGGTAAAGCTGGTGGCGACCTCGCCCATTGCGGTCAGCGTAGCCCCAGCCGCACCGCTGATAGCCGCGGCTGCCAGCAGATTGCTGATGTTGTGTTCCCCGCGCAGACGCACATCTTGCCGGTTGCAGAAGGGCTGACCCGCATAGACCAGCGAATCGCCTTCCAGCCACGCGCCCTCGCCGGATGTCTGTTGGCGGCTGAAGAAGTGGGGCGGATTGGGTGCAGCCGTCAGCCGGGATCGTTCATCTGCCAGCAGATCGTCCAGCGCCCATTCGGCGGGTAACTTCTCCCAGCGGCCTGTGTCTGTGCCCAGCCGCTGGGTCACCGGGTCGTCGCCGCTCACCACCACCTGGCTGGACGGTTTCAGGTGGCGCAGCAGATTCAGCTTGGCGTCGGCATAGGCCCGCATGGACGGGTGGCGGTCCAGGTGGTTGGGCGTGATATTCAGCACAGCCGCCACATCCGGCCCGATTCCTTCTAGCGAGCCGTAGGCAATCGTCGGATCGAAAATCTCCAATTGGAAACTGCTCAGTTCCAGCACAATCAGATCGTCTTCGCCTACGCCAGCCAGCCGGTCCAGCAGGGGCGTGCCGATGTTGCCGCCCACGTGAACTGTGCAGTCTGTCCCCGCAAAGGTGCGGCGCAGCATCTCGCCTACCAGCGTCGTCGTCGTTGTTTTGCCACTGCTGCCGGTGATGGCGACGACCGGGCAGGGGGCCAGTTGCAGGGTGAGCAGGCTGTCGTTGCTCAGGCGGATACCCCGGCGGATAGCCTCCTGCACAATCGGCAATTGGGCTGGCACGCCTCCGCTCAGGCAGAGCAGATCGCAGCCATCCAGCAGGGATTCCGGGTGGCCGCCCAGGGCCAGGTTGACGGTCAGGCCATTGAGCGCGGCCAACTCTGCGCCCAGCTTTTCCGCAGGCGCGGCGTCGCTGACTGTGACGTTGGCCCCCTCTGCCACGAAATAGCGGCAGAGGGCCAACCCCTGTCGGGCCAGCCCCAGAATCAGTACATTGCGGTTTTGGAAGTTGAACATATCTGCCTCATCCTGCGATATTGACCAGCGCCGGTTGAGTAGGCGGGTGCTTTTCCCCGCCGTATCGAAACCAAGCGAGTCTACAAGCAATTTCGTATCGACCCGTTCGCTTGGTTTCGATACGCCTCGAAGACTCGGCACTCAACCAGCGCTCACTCACTTGTCTCGACCAACAAACCAATGAACTAATCAACCAGCCAACCAATCCTACAACAACGCCAGCGCCACACCCAGCATCCCACACAGCACACTGACAAGCCAGAAGCGCTCTTTGACCTGCGTCTCGCTCCAGCCGATCAGCTCGAAATGGTGGTGAAGTGGCGTCAATTTGAAGATGCGAATATCCCGGCCCAGATAGCGGCGGCTGAGTTTGGCTGAGGCCACCTGCAACATCACCGAGGCTGTTTCGGCCACAAAGACAAATCCCACTACGGGCAGCAGCAGCCATTGGCCGGTCATCAGCGCTACCAATGCCAGGGTTGCACCCAGCGGCAGACTGCCCGCATCCCCCATAAACAATTCGGCGGGATGGGCGTTGAACCAGAGAAAGGCCAGCAGTGCGCCCACAATCGTAAAGCAGAAGGCGGCCAGATAGCTCTGCTTCTGTAGAAAAGCGATGACGCCGTAGGAGGCGAAGGCCACAGCCGCGGTGCTGCCTGCCAGACTGTCCACGCCGTCGGTCAGGTTGACCGCATTGCTAAAGCCGACAATCAGCAGAATGGCGATGGGAATGAAAAAGATGCCCAGAGAGAAAAACTCTGGCTGACCTGGGATGCCCACATAGTCCAAGTCCGGTGGCCCAAAATAGAGCACAGCCGTGAGTATGGCAGCAAAGGCAAACTGGAAAGCGCTCTTTGCCCGGGCGCTCATCCCCTCGCCCTTTCCCCGAATGCCTTTGATTCCCTGCCAATCGTCCACCGCGCCGAGCAGCGCGTGGGTTGCTACACAAAAGAAAAGTAACAGTGTACTCTGGCCGATGAAGCTGAAGCCGGCCAGCTCGGCCAGATTGAGCACACCGGTAATCAGCAGTACAGGCAGCACAAAGAGAATCCCCCCCATTGTGGGCGTGCCTGTCTTTACCTGGTGGCTGCTTGGCCCCTCGATGCGAATCTGCTTGCCGATCTTCCAGCGCTTGAGCAGGCTGATCAGTGGCCGCCCCCACACCACCGAAATGAAGAAGCTGATTGTGCCCAACGTCAGTGCAAAATCCATGAATTATTCCTGTCCTGTCTGCGTCGGGTTACTGATTTCGGTGACGATTCGATCCATGCCTACGGCCCGGCTGCCTTTGATCAGCACGAGATCATCGGTTTGGATCAGGACCCGCAAGCGTTCAATCGCTTCGGTGGCAGTCTCGAACATATAGAGATTGTGGGCCGGGTAGCCTGCGGCCAGGGCATCTTTGCCGATAATGCCGCCGAGATCGCCCACTGTGACCAGAACTTCGGTGGTGGCCGCTGCCCGGATGCCCACCTGTTGGTGGCCTTCTTCTGTAAAGTCACCCAACTCCCGCATATCCCCCAGCACGGCCACCCGCCGCCGCCCGCTGCCGTTGCGCAGGTCTTCCAGCAGGTTGAGCGCGGCCATTGTGCTGGCCGGGCTGGCGTTGTAGGTGTCGTCGATGAGTGTGCTGCCGTTGATGCCGCTGACCAGCACCAGCCGCAGTTGACCTGTGCTGCGCTGCAAACCCGTGGCAATCTCCTGCCAGGTTAGTCCCTCCACCAGGCCGACCGCGGCCGCGCGCAGGGCTGTGTGTACGCTGTGGCGCCCCAGCAGGGGGACTCTGACGTAGAGGTTTTCCGTCTTGCCCTGTTGGGTCTTGTGATGAAAGCGAAAGCGGATGCCTTCCATCCCTGCGCTCTCAATTTCGTCGGCCCAGAGGTCGGCTTCGGGGGTCAATCCATAACGGAAGATGCGTGCATCGGTCATCTCTGCCATCGGGCGCACCCGTTCGTCATCCCAATTCAGAATGGCGACGCCTCCCTCTTCTGCACTGGGCAGGGATTGAACCAGCTCGGATTTGGCCTGGGCGATGCGTTCGATCGTCCCCAGCCGTTCCAGATGGCTTTGCCCCACATTCGTCACAACCCCTACGCTGGGCCGGGCCAGTTGGCAGAGGCGACGGATTTCGCCGATGTCATACATCCCCATTTCCAGCACCGACCGTTCGCTGTCCGCACCCAACCCAAGCAGGGCCAGGGGCAGGCCCTGTTCGCTGTTTAGATTGCCGGGGTTTTTGTAGGTGGCGTAGTGCTGGGCCAGTACAGACGCGGCCAATTCTTTGGTGCTGGTCTTGCCCACGCTGCCAGTGATGCCAATCACCCGCAGGTCTGTCTGGGTGCGATGCAGCCGCTGAAACGCGCCCAGCCGCTGGATCGATTCCAGCGCGCTCTCCACCACATAGACCAGCGGCAAAGGATTCTCCGCGCTGCCGGGGGCCAGGTCAACCGAGCCGCCTGGACCGCAGCGGATCACCTGCACGCTCTGGTCGTCCAGATGTTCCAGCCCCCGCTCTTCGCAGATGATAACCGCCGCGCCGTTGCCCAGAGCCTGGCCGATAAAGCGGTGGCCGTCGGTCTGTTCACCGGGGAAAGCGACAAAAAGGCTGCCGGGCCGGGCATCTCGGCTGTCCAGCACCGCGGGCGAGACCGGGTCGGGGTCCAGGGCCAGGGGGGGCACATTGCCCACCAGTGCCTGCCAGATGGTGTGATGGGTGATGACTGTCTCAACTACTGGGCGTTCGGCCATAATTCATCCGATTTCGCTGCGAATAGAGGACGCAGATGACGCTGAAAAAGATGATTGCCGCTGATAAAATCTGCGTAATCTGTGGTTTCTGCGCCGCTTGCGACCTCTGCGTCCCGCTCTTTATTTGCCACTCGCCAGACGCACATCATCCGGCGGCACATTCAAATGGTCCAGCAGCCGCTTGCTGATGCGGCTGAAGATCGGCCCGGCAGAATTGGAGGCCCAACGGCTGATCTCCGGGTCTGGTTTGTCCAGCTTGACAAGCATCACAAAACGGGGCGCATCGGCAGGCGCAAAGCCCACAAAGCTGGCAATCGTCCGATCCAACACATAACCCTCGGCAGTGGCAATGTCGGCTGTGCCGCTCTTGCCGCCCACCGAATAGCCGGAGACTTTGGCGGCCCGGTTGCCCGTCTCCACCACATGCACCATCATTTCCACCATCTCCTCGGCACTGGCCGGGCTGATCACCTGCTGGGCCAGTGTCGGCTGGGTGAGCAGCACCGAGTCCCCGTGCACACGGGCCTGGACCACATAGGGGCGCATCAGCTTGCCCTGGTTGGCAATTGCACCCACCGCACTCACCATTTGGATTGGCGTCACAGCGATGCCCTGACCGAAGCTGTTTGTGCCCAAATCGGAGAGACTCCAGGCCAGGCTGCCGGGCACATTGACCAGACCGGAAACTTCACCGGCCAGATCGATGTTCGTGTCTGCGCCGAAGCCAAAACGGGCCACATATTCGTAGAATTTCTCAGACCCCAGCGCCTCGGCCACCTGTACTGTGACCACATTGTTGGATTGGGCCAGGGCGTCGGCCACCATCAATTGGCCCATCGCGTTGCGCCCGCTGTTCTGAATCGTACGCTGGCCGATCACAATCGTACCCGTATCCGTAAAGATTGTGGTGGATTCCACTGCACCCGCATCCACCGCCCCGGCCACTGTAATCACTTTGAAGATCGAGCCTGGCTCGTACTGGGCACTGACCGTCGAATTGGTAAAGGACGCGGGATCCGCGTCCTCGTATTGGTTGGCGTCGAAAGTTGGATAATTCGCCATGCCCAGAATGGCTCCGGTCGTCGGCTCCATCACAATCACCGAGCCGGACTCGGCCCCATAGAACTGTACGCCATCCGCCAACTCCTCTTCGATAATCCACTGGATGGTGCGGTCGATGGTGAGCACCAGCCCCTTTTCGCTGCCGGAAGGCAGAAACTTGCGCTGCTGTGGGCTGAGCACTGTGCGGGGCGAGATGTTTCCTCTGGGCAGCCCGACGCCGTTGCTGGGCAAGAAGCTGGTGTAGTAACGTTCCAAACCCAGTACGGGTTTCCTTTCCGCGTTGAGAAAGCCCAATACCTGGCTGGCCAGGCTGGCCTGGGGGTAGAAGCGGCGGGGCTGGGCGTGGACAAATACATTGCCCAGGGGCAGCAGGCTCAAATCCTGGCTGCTGTCCGCGTTGTCGATCTCCTCCTGTTTGGCGTCGATCAGCGCCCGGCCCATCGGGAAAGAGACATTCGAGGCCAGCACCACATAGGCCGCGTCTGGATTGGCGGCCAGCCGGTTCCACACCTGCTCCGCGGGGATGCCCGCCAGCCGGGCCAGTTGCTCCGACAGGGCCGCCCAATTTTCCCGCTCGATGTGTTTGGGCGTAGCCGTCACCCGATAGGTGAAGCGGTCTCCGGCCAGCAGCACCCCGTCCCGGTCCACAATCACACCCCAGGGAGTCGAATCGTCCACTGTGTAACGGGCGTCAATACTGTTGGCGTTTGGGTCATATTCGCTCCAGGTGCGCAACTGCATATCGAGCAGGCGCAGCACCAGCAGTCCCCCCAGCAGCACGATGACAGCGATCACTACTTGCAGCCGTATGGAGCGAGCCAGGGAAAAGCCCGGTCCGCTCTGCTCCGTCTTGGGATCCGTGGCTGGCGTTCCAATAGACGACGCAGCCGGAGGTTTCCCACCGGCCGCGCTGGATTGATTCATCATTGGCGAAGGAGTCATGGCTGCTGTCCTATTGCGGTGGGTTGCCAATCCAGAGATAACGGGAAAGATCGATCTTGAGCCACTGCTGGCTCAGGCTGTCGCGAAGTTGCTGGGTCTGGTTGCGCAAGGCCTGGGTTTTCTCCGCCCATACCAGGGCCAAATCATCCCACAGGTCGGGGAGAAAACTGGCATTCAGCGCGCCCATCTCTGGCCCATCAGCCACTGGCAAAGCCTGGCTCTCTGGCTGGTTGCTGGTTGCCAGGGCTGTGTCTGGGCCGACCGCCGGAACGAAAGCTGTGGACGAATCGGCGGGTACATAGCGGCGGTTGAGGGTAGGCACAAAGCCAGCCGCCACAGCTTCTGACTGCACGCGCTCCAGGGTGGTAAAGTGACTGATCTCCCACAGAAGCTGGGCGTTCTCCTGCTCCAGCAGCCTATACTGCCGCTGCAACAGATTGGCTTCGGCCTGGGTTTGGCTGATTTGCAGGGTGACTGAAATCTGGAGCAAAGCCAGAGCCGTGACGCCCGCCATCATCAGCAGCCACACGAAGTATTCCCGAAAGGTGCGGGGCAGGGGCAGCATCTGATCCAACCGGGCCAGTCCCTCCCAGGCGCGCAGCCGGGGCAGAGAACCGGTGATGGTCTGGGTGATATCGACGGAGACGGACGGGAGTGCGCTGTTCTGGAACATCTACGCTTTCCTCTGCTGAAGAAATGGGAGACTGATAAAAACTGAAAGAGTTGATCTGCGCTGATAAAAATCGGCGTCAATCATTTGTTTCTGCGTAATCTGCGTCCGCTGTTTGCGTCCGCTCTTACTTCTTCTCGGCGATGCGCAGTTTGGCCGAACGACTGCGGGGATTGCGGGCCGCTTCTTCCGGGCTGGCCACCAGCGGACCTTTGGTGAGAAGCGCCAGAGTCGGTTCCCGGTCGTGCCCGCCGTAGATGCTGGTGGGATCAGGCACGTAATCCCGGCTCTCCTCTCGCATCCACACTTTGACAATGCGGTCTTCCAGGCTGTGGAAACTGATGACAGCCAATCGCCCGCCCGGTTTCAGCAGGGCCAGGGCCTGGACCAGCACCCGCTCCAATTGGCCCAATTCGTCGTTGACTGCAATGCGCAGAGCCTGAAAAGTGCGGGTGGCCGGATGGATGCGCTGGCCTTTGCGTCCGCCCACGGCCCGCTCGACCAGTGCGGCCAGTTGGCCGGTGGTGGCGATGGGCCGCTGCTCCACAATCGCTTTGGCAATGCGGCGGCTCATCCGTTCCTCGCCATAGCGGTAGATAATGTCGGCGATGGCAACTTCGTCCATCCAGTTGAGCAGTTCGCTGGCACTCTCCCCGCTGGTGGGGTCGAAGCGCATATCCAGCGGGCCGTCGTGGGTGAAGGCAAAGCCCCGTTCCGGTGTCTCCAACTGAAAGCTGCTCAGGCCCAGATCGAGCAAAATGCCGTCCACCGGGGCAAAATTGTGCTGGGCTGCCACCTCGGCCATCCGTTCAAAGGCCGTATGTGCCAGCAGCAGTCGGCCCTGGGCAATCGGCTCGGCCAATCGTTCCCCCACTCGGCGCAGAGCTGCCGGGTCCGCATCTAGCCCCAACACCTGTCCGTCCGGGGCACTCTTCTGCAAAATCGTCTCGGTGTGTCCGCCGCCACCCAATGTGCCGTCGATGTAGCGTCCGCCGGGACCCACGGCCAGCCCTTCCAGGCACTCGGCCAGCAGCACGGGTACGTGGGACGCGCCTGCCGGGTCGGCGGGTGTCGGCGTGGGAGGGACGGTCATCAGACCCCCAATGCCTCGAAAATAGCCCCGTCCAGTTCGTCACCGGCCAAGGGAGCCAAGACCTGCTCTTCCCACAGGGCCGGTGTCCACAGTTCGATGTGGGTGTTCATCCCGGCCACCACCACTTCGCCTTCGATGTGGGCAAAATCCCGCAGCCGCTGGCTGATGAGAATGCGCCCCTGCTTGTCCTGGGTCAAGTCTTCGGCGGCGCTGAAAAGTGCCCGACGCAGCAGAGCCGATCTGCTGTCCGTCAGAGGCAGCGCACTGACCCGAGCCGAGACCCGCTCCCATTCGTCCAGAGGCATCAACAGCAGGCAACTGCCCGTGGGATTGCGCGTCACCACCATACCCGGCTCCAACTGCTCCCGGTATTTGGCGGGGATGGTCAGTCGCCCTTTGCTGTCCAGATTGTGGCTATATTCTCCAAGAAACACGGAGAGCCTCGGATGGGTGGATGTGGTTTGGATGCTGGCAGGGAAATGGCGGGAAGTATTCACCTATTTTTTGACAATTGTGCCCAAAGGAATAGAACAAACGTTCTTTTCTCCCACTTTTGGGTGTCAAACTGGGCAATAATAGGGAGCGTGCCCCACTTTCTCCCACATTGTCCCATAACTTACTCGAAATTGCAACCCCTGATTTGGGTTAATTTTGGGATACAATGAAATTCATTTGGGAATTCAGGTGTGGGGAAGGTCAGTGTGGGTGGGGAGACTAAAAAGAGCGGATCAGCCACCTGGCTGATCCGCTCTTTAGGGGATTAGAAGCTCGACTTTTTCCAAAAAGTTGAACTTCTGGTTTGCGTTCTGTCCAAAAGTCTATGCGATGGCGACTTCGGCCTCTTCGACCGGAACTTCCAGCCGCCGGTCGATCTCCCGTGTGACTGTCACTCGGTTGTCGTGGGCCATTTCGTAGGCTTTCACTTCGGCCATTTGTTCAGGCGTCATCTCGTCCAGCAGGGCGACAATCTCCCGGGCGGTCATAGAGTCGTAGGCGGGCAGGGGGGCGACCTGTGTCTCTACCACTGCTGCGGGAACTTCGACTACCTGCACAACTTCCTGGTCGATCTTGCGGCTCAGGGCTTCAATTTCGGCGCTGAGCTTGACGATGCGATCCCGGCTGGGGATGCCCATCCGTTCCAGCACCCGCTCCACCTGGGCGTCGATGCTATTCTCAGCTTGGGTCTCGGAGCGGCGCACCTGCTTGACAACCCGCTTCTGCACCTTCTCCACTTCCTTCTCGGCCATCTTCACCTGCTTCTTGACCTGCTTTTCCACATCTTTGCGAACGTTCTTCACCTGCTTTAGGGTGGCGGCTTCCATCTTCTCGCCCCGGTTTTCCGCATCGTCCACCAGCTTGCGGCCCCGCTTCAGGATGGCACGGGCTTCGTCATAGGCGATTCCTAGCAGACCGGCATAGGCCCGGGCTACCTTGCGGCCTGTCTTCTGCACGAACTTCACATTGTCTTCCACGGCTTCCTGGGCATTGCGCAGGTCGATGTTGCGTACATCCAGCTTGACTTCCATTCTGTTTCTCCTATTGACTATCCGGCCTGTACCGGTGTTCGGTCTCATAAATAAATGACGCATCGCGTTATGGATAAATCATAACACAGTGCGTCATGGGTGTCAAGAGGGAAAATGTTTGCGAAGTATTGGTGCTGTGGCAGGTCACTTTTGCCGCTGATTGCGGCGTTCGTTGCCCCGTTTGAAGTTGCCCGTGGCCCGCTGCAACAATGCCTGGACTTCCTCCTCCAACTCGGCGGCGTCCAGTTGATCGATCAACTTCTGGCCCCGACTTCCTCCCAGAGTCATCACACAGCGCCCTTCCCAGAAGATGCGCAGCACACCGTCTTTGTGGCTTTGGTAGGTAAAGGTCTCGTGTCCCATTCAGTTTTCCTGGGCTGGTGATGGCAAGCCATTTTCCATCTCCACGAAATCGGCCTCCAGAAAATCCGCCACCTCTGGAAGCCAGACGTTTTGCACAAAATTCTGGTGGTCGGGGTGCTGATTGTAGTGGTCATAGGCGGACTGATCCGCAAATTGCATAGAAAAATTGAAGTCGTAGGGATTCTTCTGGCTGATCTGGCGCAGGCAGCGGAAGTTCTCCACGCCGTCGATCTCGGCCAGGCGGCAGCCTTTGGCTAGAAATTCCCGCTCGGCAGCAGACCCCGCGGGGTGTTTCAGTTTGAAGGCAACGGTGTGGGTGATCATTGGAATGCTCCTCAGTTGAGATCAGATGCTGTGGTCGGATGGGGGTCAATTTTACCACGCATCTCCAATTTCATTGGCAGATTTCTGTTGCGGTGTAGTAATGTTAGAATTCTTCACACGATTTGAACAGGATTTTGAGACGTAATACAGTGAGCGGGAGACAGCCAGTGGCCGATACCCAAGCCGAATACCGTAAATTGCCCAGTGTGGATGCCCTTTTGCGCCGGGCGGAAGTGGCGGCACTCCTCGCCGATTTCGGCCCGGAACAGGTGGCGGACGCGCTGCGCGCTCTGCTGGACGAAAGCCGGGCCGCCATTCAAAAAGGCGGGGACGCACCCGACGAAGCCGCGCTGATTGCCCGATTGGTCGAATATCTGCAACAGCGCAGCCAGCCATCTCTGCGCGGGGTCATCAATGCCACCGGCGTCATCATCCACACAAATTTGGGGCGTGCCCCGCTGAGCACGGCGGCGCGCCAGGCCATCCAAAGCGCGGCCACGGGCTACAACAATCTGGAATACGACATCGACGGGGGGGAGCGGGGCAGCCGCCACACCCACGCCCGGGAACTCCTGCGCCAATTGACCGGCGCGGAAGACGCGCTGGTTGTCAACAACAACGCGGGTGCGGTCTTTCTTGTCCTCTCCGCTCTCTGCGTTGGCAAGGAAGTCATCATCAGCCGGGGCGAGTTAGTGGAGATCGGCGGCGGCTTTCGCATCCCCGATGTGCTGCGCCAGAGCGGGGCGAAACTGGTAGAGGTGGGCACGACTAACCGAACCCATCCCCGGGACTTTGCCCAGGCGATTGGCGAGGAGACCGGCGCGCTGATGCGGGTCCACGCCAGCAATTTTCAGCAGATCGGCTTTGTCACAAAACCGTCCCTGGCCGAACTGGTGCAGATCGCCCAGTCTGTGGAGTGGCCTGGCCCGCCACCGGTCATCGACGATTTGGGCAGCGGCACACTGCTCGACACTGCGCCCTTTGGCCTCTCGCCCGAACCGACGGTGCAGCAGAGCATCGCCGCCGGCGCGGATATTGTGACCTTCAGCGGTGACAAACTACTGGGCGCTCCCCAGGCCGGGCTGATTGTGGGCAAGGCAGAACTGATCGACAGCATCCGCCGCCATCCGCTCACTCGTGCCCTGCGTGTGGACAAGCTGATATTGGCCGGGCTGGAAGCGACACTGCAAGCCTATCGCCGAGGCAAGGCTGTGGAAGAGATTCCCGTCTGGCAGATGATCGCCGCCAGCCCGGAGAGTCTGCGGGCGCGGGCCGAAAACTGGCGAGAGCGATTGGCCGGGGCCGGCCTGTCTGCGGAGGTGCTCTCCGGCCAGAGCACCGTCGGCGGGGGCAGTCTGCCCGGCGAGACCCTGCCCACCTTTCTCCTGGCCCTGACCCCACCCCATCCCGACGCGACTGCGGCCCGCCTGCGCCAGGCCAACCCGCCGGTGGTAGGGCGCATTCAGCAGGAGCGGCTGCTCTTTGATCCGCGTACAGTTTTGCCAGAGCAGGAGGAGGCGCTGTTGTCCGCGTTGATCGCCGCAGTGGGTCAGCCATGACTATCACTCCTGAAGCATCCCTCATCTTCCTCAAACTGGGCGGCTCGCTCATCACCGACAAACGCCAGGCCGAGTCGCCCCGGCTGGATGTGCTGGCGCGGCTGGCCCAGGAGATTGCGGATGCCCGCCGCCATAACCCGTCTCTGCAATTGGTCATCGGCCACGGCTCCGGCAGCTTCGGCCACATAACCGCCCGCCGTTACGGAACCCGGGACGGCGTACACTCGTCGGAGGAATGGCAGGGCTTTGCCATCACCGCTGACGCCGCGGCCCGACTCAACCGGATTGTGACCGCCAGTTTATTGAGCGCTGACCTGCCTGTCTGGTCAATCCAGCCCGGCGCTACATTGCGTTGCGAAGATGGCCGGGTGGTGGCTGGCCCGGAGGAAACAGTGGGTCTGGCATTGGCGCGGGGGCTGATTCCGCTGGTCCACGGGGATGTGGCCCTGGACAGTGTGCGGGGTGGCACAATTGCCAGCACCGAAGAGATCTTCGACTGGTTGGCCCGGACCCTTTCGCCCCAGCGTATCGTTTTAGCCGGGGAGGTGGATGGGGTTTTCAGCGCGGATCCCCTGCGCTTTCCCGATGCCAAGCCTATCCGGAAAATTACACCGGCCAGCCTGGCCAGCCTGAAAGCGGGTCTGGGTGGCAGTCACGGCACAGATGTAACCGGCGGGATGGCTGCCAAAATTGACCAGGCAATGGCGATGGCTGGTCGTGCGCCAGGGCTGGAAGTGATTATCTGCGGCGGGCTGCAAGCCGGGAATGTGGCCCGCTCCTTGCTGGGGGCGGCGGATTGGCCGGGGGCGGATTGGCCGGGGACGCGTGTGAGCAGTCAGCGGTAATCAGTTGCCAGCAAACAGTTGGCAGTGGGATAGCGACGGCGCTATTGTTCACTTTTCACTGGTGACTGTTGACTCCCTATAGGCTGGAAACATTACAGATTGCCCGGCCCAACTGTGCTACACTTCAGGCTTGTAAACTGACCCCATTTGCCTACGGGGAAAGGCCAACTGTATAATGCACTGCGGTTTTGGACTGCTGATACGCCCGGTCAATTGCTGTTGACGGGTGGCAGGCAGGCGACAAAGGAAAAATAATGTTACTTACAATTGTTTCGTTTCTGCTCCTGCTGGGCGCGTTGATGTTCTTTCACGAGTTGGGCCACTATCTGGCCGCGCGGCGCAACGGGATTGAAGTGGAAGAGTTTGGTGTTTTCGGCTTCCCCCCGCGTATTGTCAAACTCTTCACCTACGACGGCACTGTCTTCTCGCTCAATGCCATCCCTCTGGGCGCGTTTGTGCGCATGAAAGGGGAGGACGCCGCGGATATGTCCCCAGGCTCGTTCAATGCGGCCAGCGCAGGGGCCAGGGCGGTGACGCTGGTGGCCGGACCGGCCATGAATTTTCTCATCGCGATCATCTTTTCTGTGGCCAGTGTACTCTCCGGTTTTCCGGCCAGTGTGGCCCACCCATTGCTGAATGATGTCCCCGCGGCCAGTGCGGCCGCCGCGGCCGGGCTGGAAAGCGGCGATATTCTGCTCAGCCAGAACGGCGAACCCCTGCTTGTGGCTGCCACCACCGGCGAACTGTTGGCGGTGGATCGGTCAATGACTCTGGCTGACGGCACGACAGCCCCGGCAGAGGGGCTGTTTGTCCTGCGCGACGGCGTGCGGATGAGCCTGGTTGGGACCCCCGATTCCTCCGCTGAATTGTTGGCCGGTGCGGAGTACGCCCCAGTGCTGAGCACACAGATCACTGCTGTGGTGGAAGATAGCCCCGCGGCCCAGGCCGCCTTGGCTCCGGGCGATATTATCTTCTCTGTGGATGGCACACCGGTCACGCCCGGCAATTCGTTGAGCCAACAGGTCAACGCGCTGGCAGGCAACGAAGTCACACTGGCCGTTGTGCGGGGCGCAAGCTGGCTGGAGATTCCTGTGCTGGCCCGCCAGGACCCGCCTCCGGGCCAGGGGTCGATGGGGATTGGGATTGACGGCGTGCAGCGGATGGTTTCCATGCCCTTTGGCCAGGCTGTGGTGGAAGGGGTGCGCAATATCGTCGGCTACGTGGGGATGGTTCTCTCCCTGCCGGTGATGCTGATCGCCGGCCAGTTGGCCCCCAGCGATGCGGGCTTCTCCGGGCCGGTGGGTATCGCCCAGTTGGTGGGCGGTGCGGTCGACGCTACGGTTGACACCGGATTCTGGTTTCCCATCTGGCAGTTGGCCGCTATCATCAGCGCGGGCCTGGCTGTGGCCAATCTCTTTCCCATCCCCGCTCTGGATGGGGGGCGGCTGCTCTTTATCGCCTTTGAAAAATTGCGCGGACGGCGGATGGACCCGGAAAAAGAGGGGGTGATCCATCTGGTCGGCTTTGCTCTGCTGCTCGGCCTGATGGTCGTGATTACCGTCAGCGATATTCGTTCCGGCCCCCAGTCGATTGATTGGCTGCGCATTCTGGGCCAATAAGGCCCTGATGTGGCGTAGCCAAAACCAGAGAATTCTTTTTGTAAACACGGATGAGAAGAAACACGGATACACAGCTATCCGTGTTCTTTCCTATCTGCGTTTACAAAAAGAATTCCCCGAAGTTTTTCGACAACGAAATTTCAATGAGGAAAGTCTGGTCTGATGTCCATTCAGTCACAGGACCGTTCCGGCGGACAACCCACATCTTTGCCGCCTGCCCAACAATTCACATCTTCCCCCGCCCATCCCCCAACTACCAGCCGCCGCCATTCTGATGAATGCCCGGCTTGCCGCGGCCCTGTGCAGCCCGGCCAGGCGGTCTGTGTTCGCTGTGGCACGGTGCTGCACTCGGAATCAAAAGAGATTCGTTGCCGACACTGTGGAAAGAAGGGTTCCTCGGCCTATGCCCTTTGCCCCCACTGTGGACGGACACTGGCGGCGGCTCCGCCGATATGGCTCAGTTGGGGACTGCCTGGCGCGCTGGTCTTGCTCTTTGTGCTGGTGCTGGTCAGCCGGATGGAGAGTGGCCCTCTCGGGTGGCTGGGCCAGGGCGCGAGCGCTGGCGAGATAGCCGTCGAGAATCCTGTGTTGACCCCTGTGCGGAGCGAAGCCGATACGGCGAACTCTCTGGAGATTGGGTTGGCGGATGTGGGATCGCCGCCCCCACCAGAAGGCGTCAGCGCGACCGGGGCCGAGGCCAATTTGGTCCTGGGGGTGGATGCTGCCACAGAGACTCCGACGTCCACATCCACATCCCAGCCCACAGAGACAGCCGAATCGACCGGGACGCCCACGGCCACTCCCCAGCCTACGGGCACGTCTACGCCGTCGATGACCCCGACAGCCAGACTCACCTCCACAGTGGCCAGCCGCGTCTATACTGTGCAGGAAGGCGACACCGCCTTTTCGATCGCCAACCGTTTTCAGGTTACCGTCGCGGCGTTATTGCAAATCAATCAGCTTGCCCCCGTGCAGGCCCTGCAACTGGAACCGGGCACGAGTCTGGAAATCCCCGGCACAGGACCGTTGGAGATTGAAGCGTCTGCGACCGTTACGTCCTCGCTCCAGATTGCCAATACGTCCAGCCTGACCGGGACGGCTACCCTCACGCCCACTGCCCAGGCCCTGCTGCCCGGCCAGCAGCTTTACACAGTTGCCGGTGGCGATACTTTTGTGGCCATTGCCCTGCGCTACAACGTCAGCACAGACGCGCTGATGGCCGCCAATGGGCTAACAATCGCCGATGCCAGGGAGCTGCAATTGGGCCAGCAGTTGATTATTCCTGCCACGGGCCAGCCAGCCTCCTCAACAGCGACAGCCACCCCAACCGCTGGCCTGCGCAAGTACACAGTGCAGGCGGGAGATACAATTGTGGAGATTGCGGCCCGCAACGGCATTTCGGCTAATCAGCTATTGGCAGCCAACGGGATGACCGCGGCCCAGGCGCTCTCCATTCGTCCAGGGGATGAGTTGATCATTCCTCCCCCCGGCTATGTGCCGCCTACTGCTACCCCCCGGCCTACGGCCCGCCCCACAGCCACCCCTACGCCTACGCCCACACCCACCGCTTCGATTCGCCTGGACGCGCCCAGTCAGATCGACCCGGCCCAGGGCATCAATGTGTCGTGCAGTGGCGAGCAATTTGTGCGCTGGAATCCGGTCAATGGCCTGGCCCCAGACGACGAGTATGTGCTCTTTCTGGGCTATGTCAACTCTGCCCCGGATGCGGCAGGCAATGTGCAGGTGGTGCCCCTGCTGGAACAGCGCACAGGGCAGCGCACCAACTGGCAGATGGACAACGGCTACTGCGGTGTAGCACCTCAGGCATTTGGCCGCCGCTGGCGCTGGTATGTGCAGGTATTTGCTGGCGACACGCCGGTCAGCCCGCCCAGCGCAACCTGGGAATTCACCTGGCGCTAGGACGCTGATGACGCTGAAAGCTGAAAGAAGTGATTGCCGCGGATAGAATCTGTGCAAATCATTTGTTTCTGCGTGAGTCTGTGTCCCGCCTTCTTTGCTGATTGTCTTCGCAACGGCGTGGACGCGATTTGAATCTCCTGGCCGCGTACTTTTGTGGTATGCTACAATGGGTGACGCGTGCAACGGCGTATAGTTATCTTTGCTTTTTGAGGAATTGATTGTGACTACCAAAACGACTTTGACTGTTGGCCAGTTGTTGGAAAGATTGGCAACGGATCCCAATTTTCCAGCCATGCCCGAACTTTCCGCTCTCTCGGACCTGACTCTCGCTGAGCAGGCGCAAGTGCGACGGGAATGGATGACCATCCCGGAAGAGCGGCGCAATCTGGCCGTGCAAGAATTGACAATAGCCAGCGAAACAGAACTCTCCCTGCATCTGGGACGCTTTTTGCGTGTGGTGTTGGAGGACGAAAGCAGCCGCAACCGGGCATTGGCCGTGGCTGGCCTGTGGGAAGAGATCGACGAGGCGCTCATCGGCCCGCTGGTAGATATGCTCTACAACGACCTCAGCGAGGATGTGCGGGCCGCGGCTGCCGAGGCCCTGGGCGCGTATGTGCTGGCGGGGGAACTGGACGAGATCGACCCGGCCCAGGCCATGCGTGTGGAAGAGGCTCTGTTGTCGATTCTGCACAGCGATGTGGAACCCCTGACTGTCCAAAGCCGGGCGCTGGAAAGCATCGCCTATTCGGGTGAGACTGGCGTGCGCCAACTGATCGAAGATGGCTACTATTCGGCCTACGAAGAGATGCGGGTGGCCGCGCTCAACGCAATGGCCCGCAGCGCTGACATCCGCTGGCGGGACGCTGCACAGGCCGAACTGGTCAGCCCGGATGTGCCTATGCGTGTGGCCGCGGCCCGGGCCTGTGGCGAGCTGGAACACAAAGATGCTTTGCCCGATATTTTCGAGCTTCTGTCGGACGAGGAGAAAGAGGTGCGGCTGGCCGCGCTCTTTGCCCTGGGGCGCATCGGCGGCAAGGATGCGGTGGAGATTCTGACCGCGGCCGCCACCAGCGAGGACGAAGACGAGGCCGCCGCGGCAGAGGAAGCCCTGGAAGATACCCTTTTTGCCAGCAGCGAAATCCCCCTCCTGGACGAGTCGGACAACGAATGGGATGAAGAGAGCGACGACGACTGGTAGAAAAAACCGAGTTTTTGGTTCCTTGGAATTCGGGGGGCATGAAACCTTCGGAGCAGCGCCGGTTGAGCAGGCTGGGGCTGTTTTCCAGCCGTGTCGAAACCAAGCGGGTCCCCTCTGAATTCCTGTTGAGCCGTTTTTTGTAGCGGAGTTATCCGGTGAATCTGAAACTGAAGCGTCTGGTGCGTACCCAAAACTCAGAGCAGTATGCCCTCTTCGATCTGGACCAGACCGACGGCAACCGCCAGCCCATCACTATCGGCAAACTGGACCTGCACTACACCGGCGAAGGCACATACGGCACGATTCTGCTCTGGGATAGCGCCTCGCGTAAGCTCAAAGCAGCCCAGCGCCGGGCTTTCATTCAGTCTCTGCTGCGGGAACTGGTGTTGCCAATGGGCGTGCCCAACGAATATGTGGTCGAGTTTTTTGCGCCCCATCTGGACGAATACGAGGTCTATCACAACCTGGACGATGAGGGGGGCGAGGGCACAGACGCCCCAATGCCATCCGGCCCAGGACCAGCCGAAGGATAACCATCGCATCCCCTATGGCGATTCTGGATACCCTCGCCCTGATTCTGGGCCAGACGATTCTGCCCATTTCTCTGGTCGTCTTTGTCGGCTTTGTGCTGGCCCGGCATATGTCCCTGAACACCCAGACTATCGGGCGGGTGACTTTCTATCTCTTTTCGCCAGCGCTGATCTTTCGGGGACTCTACCAGACCGATCTGGACTACAGTACAGTCGGGCGGACGGCACTGCTGGCCGCGTTGCTCTTTCTCGCCAGTGGTCTGCTCGGCTGGCTCAACAGCGTCAAAGAGGATCGACGGCGGCGGGCCGCGATTTCCCTGACCAGTGCCCTCTCCAACAACGGCAATATGGGGCTGTCGGTCTCGCTCTTTGCCTTTGGCGAGGCCGGGATGGCCCTGGCGATGATCTACTTCGTCACCACCGCCTTTCTGGGCAATACTGTCGGGGTTTTTGTGGCTTCGTCGGGTAAGGCCGAACCCCTGCAAGCTCTGCGCCGCACAGCCCAGGTCCCGATGCTCTATGGCGCAATTCTGGGGCTGTTGCTGGGCTATTTTCAGGTGGAACTGCCCGTGGGCCTGATGCGTTCGGTGGATACCCTGGCCAGCGCGGCTGTGCCTACCCTGCTCGTGCTGTTGGGCGCACAACTCAGCCACGCACCCATCCAGGGGCGCCAGGCCGTGCTGGCCCGCACCGCCCTCATTCGTCTGGTGGGCGGGCCGATTTTGGCCGTTCTGCTCTGCACACTTTTCGGCTTGCAGGGCTTGGAGCGCACGATTGTGATTTTGCAGTCGGCCATGCCCACCGCGGTCACGGCGACGGTGCTGGCCACAGAATACGACGCCGCTCCCAGTCTGGTGGCGACGATTGTGGCAGCCACAACCGTCCTCAGTCTGGTTACGGTGTCGGGCGTGCTGTGGATGCTTTCTTAAAAACCACTAAGGCACGAAGACACAAAGAAGAGCGGAAATGATGGCCGAACGAAACGAAGTTGAAAACGACGACTATCGACAGGCGCTTAATGCCAGCGCCCGTCTCCTGCGCGCCAACCGTCCCGGCGAAGCCGTGGAGGTGTTGGAACCCCTGCACACCCAGCATCCCCACGACCCGGACATCGCCATCAATTTGGGCGGCGCGCTGATTATGCAGCGCAAATGGGATAGGGCTGTACGGGTGTTGCTGCCCGCGGCCAGGCAGCACATGAAAAACGCGATGCTCTGGACCAATCTGGCCGCGGCCTATTTGGGCAGCCTGGAAACGGCTGGTCCCAAGCAGCAGCAGCAGGCCATCACCGCCTATGAACAGGCGTTGCGCGCCGACCCCAAAGCGCCCAATGTCCATTACCATCTGGGACTGATCTACAAAGAGCAGGGCAACTTGACTCAGGCTTCCGCTCTCTTTCAACGGGCGCTGGAGGTCAACCCCAAAGACAAAGACGCCCGGCGCTGGCTGGACCGTCTGAGTGAACTGATTGTAGCCGCGGCCCAGGAGCGTACACCTGATGCGCCGCCTTCTGCGGATGAATCCGAGTAACCCGGTTTGCGCATACAAATCGCCTCCCCCCAAAGTTTGTGGCAGAGCAATCCAGAGCGAATGGCCTGGATGCTTTTGCTTGCCGCTTTTGGGGCTTTTGTTTTTCTGGCGGTCAGCATCCCCTGGGCGACCAACTACATTTTGAACCACGCCACCACCCCGCTTGTGGCCCAGTTGGAGCCGACCGTCGGCACTGTGCTGCTCTACACATCCAGCGGGGCCGAACCCATCGCCGTCACCAGCGCCCGGGACGACATCCCCCAGGGCAGCCAACTGGTCACAACCGGCGATGCCACCCAGGGCGTGCTGGGGCTGACCACCGGTTCCAACAGCACAGAATCCATCGGCACAGTGCATCTCTACCCCGGCACGACACTCACTGTGGAGCGCATCCAGCAGCCCCGCTTCCGCACCAGCAAAGAACCCTATTCCGTGCGCCTGGGCCTGAGCGAAGGCCGTTTACGCATCTTCACCAACAGTCGGGACGAACGGGCGCTGGTGGTTCGGGTAGACCTGCCCCACGGCTATGTGGTCCTGAGCGAGGGCAGCTATAACTTCAGTGTGAAGGATGAACGTACCGAACTCTCGGTGAGTCAGGGCACGGCCCAGCTTTTCCACGAGAGCGGCACAGCGTTGACCCTCGGCCCGGCCCTGCGCACGTGGATGGATGGCATTGAACCGCCCAGCGAACCGGTCTCTGCCGAGCGCAATCTGATTCAGTCCGGGGACTTCAGCCAGCCCCTGCTGGAAAACTGGGAGGTCTACGCCGAAGCGCCCTACGTGGCCGCTGGCACAGTAGAGGTGGGGGATCAGGACGGGCGGCGGGTGGCCCATTTTGTGCGTCTGGGCGAAGATGGCATCCACACGGAAGTGGGGATGCGCCAGCCCATCGACCAGGACGTCAACGGCTACGATCTGCTGCTCTTCCGGGTCGATGTGCGCCTGCTGCGTCAGACTCTGCGCGGCGCGGGCGAGAAAAGTTCCGAGTTTCCTCTGCGGGTCGAAGTGGCCTATACGGACATCTATGGCAAGGACCTGACCTGGGGGCACGGCTTCTACTACCGGGACCCGCCCACCGAATGGCCTGTCAACGGCGGCGAGAAGATCGCCCCCTTTACCTGGTATACCTACGAATCCCCCAACCTGATGGAACTGCTGCGGGACACCCGCCCCGCCCGTATCAACAGCGTGCGGGTCTACGCCAGCGGCTGGAACTACGAAGCGATGATCAGCGAAATCGGCCTCTTTGTGGAATGAACTCAATCACAAAGGCACGAAGACACAAAGCTGTTTTTCTTTGTGTCTTCGTGCCTTTGTGGTTCAAATGGAAAAGCACAAATGAAACGATCTTTTCGCTACTGGCGTGTCGGATGGTTGGGGCTGGCATTGCTTCTCTTTCTGCTTCTGGCCGGCTACCAGTTGGGCTTGCCCGGTCTCCACTACGACGAGGCCAAAGAGGCCGGCGTCAACGCGATGGAATTGCTGACCGGCGCGCCGGTCACCGCCTTTCGCGGGGCCACAGTCACCCTCTTTGGCACAGACCTGCCGTTGATGGTGCAGGACTACATCGGCGCACTCAACGTCTATCTGGCCCTGCCCTTTCTGGCCGTCACTGGCATCGGCGTCCCCAACCTGCGCTTTCTCGCCCTCGCGCTCGGCTTGCTCGCACTTCTCGCCCTGGAACGTTCCATCTCCGAATGGCTGGCCCTGGCACGAAACCAGACCGGCCCCGTGCCCATTTCCCTGGCCGGACTCTTTGCCGCCACCCTTTTGGCTGCCTCGCCCAGCTTTGTCTTCTGGCAGCGCCAGGGCATCTTCGTCACCAACGCCACCCTGCCCGCCACCTTTGCCGCGCTCTGGCTGACCCTGCGCTGGCTGCGCACAGGCTCGCCCCGCGCCCTTTGGGCAGCAGCCTTTGCCGCGGGTCTCGCCCTCTATGCCAAACTGCTGGCGGTCTGGGTCATCGGCCCTTTGGCCCTGCTGGTGGCGGGCTGGTGGCTGTGGCGGCGCTGGGGAAAAGGGGTGACGATCAGCCCCACCGTCATCCCCCATCCCCAAGTCACGCTGCCTCTCCTGCTGGGCGCAGCGGTGGCGGGGACGATCCCTCTGCTTCCCTTCCTGCTCTTTAACCTGCAAACTGGCGGTACACTCGCCAGCGTCGGCGGCAACCTGGGCCAAAGCTACTACGGCGTGGACAACAGCGCCATCCTCGCCAACCTGCCCGTGCGCCTGGGGCAGATCGGCACAGTCCTGCGCGGGGATCAGTTCTGGTATCTGGGCGGGCTGCACGCCAATGGCCTGGCTCCCTGGCTGGCTGGGGTGGCACTGTTGGTTGGTCTGCTCAGCCGGGCCGGGCGACGAGAACTGCTGCCGCCACTGCTGCTGGTTGCCCTGGCCGTCAGCGCCAGCCTCTTTACCGTCAGCGATCTTTTCGTCACCCACTACGCCCTGCTCCAGCCGTTGCTAGTCGGCCTCGTCGGAATTGCTCTGGCCCATCTCTACGAGCAGACGCGTAGCTGGCGCGGCCCGGTTCTGCTTCTGCCTGTCGCCCTTCTCGTGCTCTGGCTGGGCGGCGATCTGAGCGCGTCTCTGGCCTATCACCAGGACCTCACCCGTAGCGGCGGCCTGGCCGACCACTCGGACGCCACCTATCACCTGGCCTATCACCTGCGCTACAACGGGCTGGGCGCACCCATCGCCCTGGATTGGGGGCTGGATGCGCCGATCCGTTATCTGAGCGAGGGCACTGTCACGCCCATCGAACTCTTTGGCTACGATTCCCTGGTTGCGCCGGACAGCGACTTTGCCGAACGTCTCGCCCCTTTTCTCGACAACCCGGACAACGTCTACCTGCTCCACGCGCCCGGCCAGGAAATCTTCGCGGGGCGGCGAGAGGCTTTCTTTGCCCAGGCGCGACAGCGCGGGCGGGAGGCAACGCTGGAGGCCACCTTTGCCCAGCGCGACGGGCAGGCGCTGGTCGAATTGTGGCGGTTGCGTTAGGCTATTGACGCTCTGGCGGGCAGGTGCTAGAATGAAGGCAAGATGAGTGAAAAACAGGAAGTAACCACACCGAAACTTCTCGGCGAGAGTGTCCCCAAAGGCAGCGCAGAGCAGACTGTCGCCGCGGCCACAAGCCAGGCGGAAACCGGCCCTGCGCTGAAGGCCTATGGCCTCTTTGCTATCTTTGCCCGACTCCTGCGCCCGGCTCTCACCGCGGCCATGGCCCTGCCCATTCTGTGGGGGCTGGCCCTGGCCCACTGGCACGGCGCGGAGTTGAACGGCTGGTCGATTGCCCTGCTGCTGATCGCCAACAGTGCCTTTTGTGTGGGACTGAGCCTGGCGGGCCAGTACGTAGATTTCCGGCGCTCCATCAAAAACGACCAGGCCGCCCTGGGCAGCGAACATTCTGTCGGGGCCGAGAGGCAATCCCATCCGCCCTTGCAGGATGTTTTTCAGTTGTTGCATAGCCAACGGGTGCGGCCTGGGGCTGTGCGCAGCCTGATCTTTCTCTGCCTCTGGATCGCTATGCTGGCTTATGTTTGGCTCAGCCTATTGGTGGGCTGGCCTCTGCTCTTCTTTGGGGTCCTGAGTGTGCTGCTGGCTGTGGTTTCCCTGCTGCCTGTCATCCGCTATTCCCGCTGGCAGTGGCTGTTAGGCGATGCGGCGATTCTGGTGGCAGTGGGTCTGTTGCCCGGCCTCAGCGCCTATTACGCCCACCGGGAAGTCATCGACCGCTGGGTGCTGCTGGCGTCTGCTGCTCCTGCCGTGCTGGCCTGGCTTACTTTTATGGCCTACAATCTGCTCAGTTGGCGGCGGGATTGGCGTCTGCGCCGGGGCACGGCCATTACTGTCTTTGGGCCGGAGCGCGCCCTGGACGGCGCGGCGGTGATGGGTGTGGCCTCCTTTACATCAGTGCTGCTGTTGATGGCTCTGGATGCGCTGCCCCTTTCCTCCCTGTTGGTGCTGGGTAGCCTGCCCATATTTCTGCGCGCCTTTACGCACATCAACCAAAAACCCCTGACCCACGCCGACGCTACGTATGTCATCGACCGTTCCACCCAGGCTGCGATTTTGGCGGGACTGCTCTGGATGCTGGCTCTGTGGAATGGATAAGAGGGGATTGGGGACTGGGGATCGGGGATCGGAATTGCCTCTTCCCAGTCCCCGATTCCCAATCCCCAGTTCCTAATCCCTTATGTCCGAATTGACCCGCAAAGAATTCTATCAGTTGGCGATTGAGTGCCGGGAACGGGCGCTGGATTTGGCGCGCCACGACCAGCACCGGGTAGTCCCGGCTCAATGCGCTCTTTTCAACAGTTGGCTGGCCGAACTGATGCGCTATGAGCGGCTGGTTCTGAGCCTGGGGAAACTGGAGAGGGCAAGGCCCATCACCCGTTGGCATGTGATGGGGGCCACTTTTCTGCTCTGGCTGCTTTTTGTCTTTATCTTTGGAAGTCAGATACCAACTACAGGCCAGCGGGTTCTCAGCTTCGCTCTGGCTGGTCTGCTGATTCTGATCTATTTTGTGCCCGAACGGCTCTACGGCACGACGGTGGAATTGCTGGAGGGGAAGATGCTGCGGGTGGTGGAGACGCTGGAAAAGATTCTGCTATCCCAGGAGATGGGGTTCAGCGAAGCTGCCTTTTTCCAGGTGAAAGAGAATCTCCAGATCGCCCACGAGGAGTTGCGCCAGCAGATTCATCTGGCCCATTGACGGGGGCCACAACCACGAAGGCACAAAGACACGAAGAACAGCCTTTCTCTTTGTCTCTTTGTGCCTTCGTGGTTTTTTGATGCAGATAGATCAGCCCATCTTCGAAAAATCCGGCTTCCGCTTCTCAAAGAATGCCTGTAACGCCTCTGCTGCCTCTGGCCCTTGCAACTGTGCCCCAAAGACTGCCAACTCAGCGTCCATCGTCTTCGCCATCAATTCGGCCTGGGCCGCTTTCATCAGCCGCTTTGTCTCGCGCAGGGCTGTGGGCGCTTTGGCTGCCAGCAACAGCGCTTTGCTGCGCGCCACCTCCTCCACTTCCTCCGGCTCGAAGACGCCATTGACAAAACCCATCGCCAGCGCCTGCTCTGGGCCGAAGGGTTCGGCCAGCATCAGTAGCTCCGCGGCCCGACGCTGACCCAGCATTTGGGGCAGCAGCAGACTCGACCCCGCCTCGGGAACCAGCCCCAAATCCACAAAGGGTAGATGAAAACGGGCATTCGTCCCGGCATAGGCCAGGTCGCAGTGGAGCAGGAGGGTTGTGCCAATGCCGATGGCAACCCCACAGACCGCGGCCACCAACGGCTTGGTAAAGGCGCGCAGTGTAGGCAAAAATTGCACTACTGGGCTGTCAGCGCTGGTGGGTGGCGCGTTGAGAAAATCCATCAGATCGTTGCCTGCGGTAAAGCAGGCCGGGCCGCCGGTGATCAACACGGCCCGCACTTCGTCGTCGGCGCCGGCCCGGTTCAGGGCTGCGGTCAAACCCTCGTACATCGCCAGGGTCAGCGCGTTCTTCTTGGCGGGCCGGTTGATGCGGATGGTCAGAACCCGATCCGACAGATCGGTCTGGATCAGTTCTTCTGGGGTGGTCATACGCTGCTCCTATTTGGAATCGTCTTCTTGGCACAGCTACAATCGTCCCTAGTGTACATCAAGCGAAGTTGTTTTGCATCCTTCCCGGTTGGCAGGTAGTATGGTGCGTGGTTGTTGACACAATCACGCAAGGTTTTTTGTAGAGACCGATGCAAAAGAACAGAGTGGATGCCATATCTTCATCTCTCTTCTTTTCTATCCGTGTTTACAAGCATTTTTCGTTCCAGATCGATCAGATGAGGAGATGTTTATGCAATTCGGCGTTGTTTTCCCCCAGACAGAAATTGGTGACAATCCTACGGACATCCGCGACTACGCCCAGACAGTCGAAGGCTTGGGTTTCGACTATTTGTTGGCTTTCGAGCACGTGGTTGGGGCTAATCCCGACCGTCCGGGTGGCTGGGCAAATCGCCCCTACGATTTCAATTCGACATTTCACGAACCTTTCGTCCTCTTCGGCTATCTGGCCGGGCTGACCGAGCGCATCCGTTTTATGACCGGGATTGTCATTCTACCCCAGCGGCAGACGGTGCTGCTGGCAAAACAGGCCGCAGCCGTGGATGTGCTCTCTGGCGGACGGTTGACGCTGGGAGTCGGCGTGGGCTGGAATGAAGTAGAGTACATCGCGCTCAATGAGAATTTTCGCACCCGGGGGCGACGTCAGGCCGAGCAGGTGGAGGTCTTGCGCGCTCTGTGGACCCAGCGGCTTGTCACCTTCGAGGGCAAATACCACACCATCCCGGACGCGGGTCTTTATCCAATGCCCGTGCAGCAGCCGATTCCCATCTGGTTTGGCGGCGGATCAGATGCAGTGCTGAAACGGATGGCACGCCTGGGCGATGGCTGGATGACCAACACCGCCAACCTGGACCAGCTCACCGATGAGCTTGTCACCCTGCGCGGCTATATCCGCGACGCAGGCCGCGACCCGTCCACATTCGGTTTGGAATATCGCATCAGTCTGCGCAGAGACCCCGCCCCGGAATGGCCGCGTATGATCGAGCGGCTGGCAGCCCTGGGTGTCACTCACCTCAGCATCAACACAATGGATTGTGGTCTGGAAGGCGCCAAGCCACATCTGGCCGCTGTGCAGAAATTTGCTGACGTTGTGAAGAGGTAACTTCCCCGCATATCTGTTTGTCCAACCCTCCACACAGGAGAACCAAAATGCTCAAGAATGTACCCATTGGCTGTGGCCAGATCACCTGGCGCGGCATAGACGAAAAGACCGTCTTGGCCGACATCGCCGGGGCTGGCTATGCGGGCGCGCCAGCCGGTCCCAGCCGGGAGCGCACGGCCCAGCAGACCCTCACCCTCTACCAAAGCTATGGCCTGCGCCCCGCGCCCGGCTACTTTGCCGCTGACTTCTGGAAAGCCGAGCAGGAAGCCGAGATTCTGGAACGGGCGCGGGTCTTTGCCGCAACCAGCGCTGAATTGGGGTTGACCGAAATGTATGTGGCTACCGGTGGCTTTGACCGGGATGTGATGGCCTCCGGGCGCACCCGGGCTGCGGCGTCCGGCCACGTCAAACCGGAAGACGGCCTGAGCAAAGCCGACTTCGGCCAGTTCTGCGCTGTGCTGAATCGGGTAGGGCAGAGTACGCTGGAGGAGGGAGTGAAGAGCTGCTTCCACAATCACGTGGGTAGCGTCATTGAAATGGGTGAGGAGATGGACCGGTTGCTGGCCGCCACCGACCCGGATGTGGTCTTCCTGGGACCGGACACGGGCCATCTGGCCTGGGCAGGTGCGGATGTGGTGGACTTCTTCCGCCGCTACGCCGACCGCATCAAAACCGCGCACGTCAAGGATATTGACGAGGCTGTGCGCAAAGAGGGGGTGGCGAAGGGTTGGGACTACCGCACCTTCTCGGAGCACGGCATCTGGGCCGAAGTCGGCCACGGCGTCATCGACTTCCCCGCGATCTTCCAGATTCTGGCCGACGCAGGCTTTGATGGCTGGATTATCGTGGAGACAGATGTGACCCAACTGGCATCGCCGCTCGAAAGCGCGCAGGTGAGTCGGGCCTATCTGCGAGGTTTGGGGCTTTAGGGTCTGACAAGAATAGTCTGACCGCGTGCCATAAGCCAGCCCTGTTCAAACAATGCGCTGGGCCAAATGCGCTGTCCTGCTGGTGGGAATGCCGGGTCCATCACCTGAATTGTTCCACCGGGCGTGTCAATCGCTTCAATGACAACGGCGTGGAGAACATTAATTCCCAGCAATGGCGCGAGATGGATGAAGACGATTGGATGGGAATGACCTTCATCCATCTGCCGCAATAGTAATGGAATTCCCGCTAATCTGGCTGCTGAGGCTGTAAAACCAAAACTCCCGGCGCACTGAACAGCAATGCTGGGGAGAGTGCCGTCAATGTCCGTCTGACAACACTCGTAGAGTTCTGATTCTGTCCGAAATAGACCAAAACTTGCGAGTACCATCCGCAGGCATGCCGGAACGCATGATTCTGGACGTTCCTGGGGAAAGAAAGAGAGCGGATTCATGCCCCTGTGCTTGAGTTTGTGGCAGATATCATTGTCTGGAACTGTTCGGATATCTGGGGTTCACGTTTTGTACGTAATTTCTGACTGGCCGTTTTCATCTGCTCGATGGGTGTCCAAGCGACCACCTCGCCTGTCTCTTCATCCACGGCAATGACACCAATTTCGCCCAAAACGCCGGTGTGAATGTAACTGAGCGACACTGGCACAATCCAAACCGAACGAAGCGCGGAAGCCATCGAGACCGGATTGCCAACTACCAACTGACTGCCAACGAAATCCAATAAGAATTCGGTAGCAGCAGCTTTGGCATCTTCGGGTGAAGTCTGGCGAATCATTTGGGGCTGCTTTTCGATAACTGTCTTCAGCATTTCCTGCTCCTCGGTTTGAACCCATCGTGGCTGATTCTCTAATCGAGTCTATCATATCTGCAAACCAACCACAAGGAGAAATAGTGTGACACCTTATCGCGTCGGATTTATTGGCTGTGGCCGCCCTTGGAAGAGCGAGGGCGCGTCGGGTTTCGGTATGTCCAACGCCCACGCCGACGGTTACAATGCGTCGCCGGACGCCAAAATCGTGGCCCTGGCCGACATTGTGGAGGAGAACACACGGGCCTTTCAGGAGCGCAATGGCGGCGACGAAATCTACACCGACTATCACGAAATGCTGGCAGAAGCCAACCTGGACATTGTGAGCATCAGCACCTGGCCCCACCTCCACGCGCCGATGGTGCTGGACTGCGCCAGAGCCGGGGTGAAGGCGATCCATTGCGAGAAGCCGATGGGCGTTGCCTATGGCGAGTGCGTGGAGATGGTGCGGGTCTGCCGGGAAAACGGCGTGCAACTCACATTCAACCACCAGCGGCGCTTCGGCACGCCTTTCCAGAAGGCCCGCCAGTTGCTGCGGGAAGGGGCCGTCGGCGAGTTGCAGCAGATACAGAGCTACTGCCCCAACCTCTACGACTGGGGAACCCACTGGTTCGATATGATGTTTTTCTACAACGACGAGACGCCCGCCGAATGGGTCATCGGTCAGTTCGACATCCGGGGCAGCCACCGGGTCTTTGGCGCGCTGATCGAGGGCCACGGCCTCAGCCACATCCACTTTGCCAACGGCGTGCAGGGAATGCTCATCACCGGCCAGGGCGCGGGCAAGCAGATGGTCAACCGGCTGCTGGGCAGCGACGGGATGATTGAAGTGGGCTACAGTCAGGAGGTTCCCCTGCGTATGTGGGGCAGAGGGCAGAGCGGCTGGACGACGATTGAGACGGGCGGCGAAGGCATCCACGGCGACCAGAATGTGAAGCGGGGCGTGCTGGACCTGATCGACGCGCTCAAAACCGGCCGCGAGCCGGAATTGGCCGGTCGCCGCGCCCTGCAAGCCACGGAAGTTATCTTTGCCAGCTACGAGTCCAGCCGCCGCCGGGGACGGGTTGACCTGCCGATGTCGATTACGGATCACCCGATGGTGGCGATGGTAGCGGACGGGGTGATGGTGGAAGAATAGGGACCGTAGAACGTTGAAGCGTTCAAACGTTTGAACGCTTCAACGTTTTTGTTTCACTCCCCCAGCCGGCTGATTGCGCCGAGGAAAATCTTTGTCCGTTCGTCCTCGGGGTTGTCGAACAACTGGTCCGGCGGGCCGTTTTCAATGATGCGCCCCTCGTTCATAAAGAGGATGCGGTGGGCAAAGCGTCGGGTAAAGCCCATCTCGTGGGTGACGGTGAGCATCGTCATCCCCTCCTCCACCAACTGCTGCATCACCCCCAACACCTCACCGATCAGCTCCGGGTCCAGGGCCGACGTCGGCTCGTCGAAGAGCATTACCTTTGGCTGCATAGCCAGGGCACGGGCGATGGCCACCCGCTGCTGCTGCCCACCGGATAACCGGGAGGGGTAGCTGTCCTGCTTGTGGCCCAGCCCCACCTTCTCCAGAAAGTGGGCGCCAATCTCTGTGGCTTCTTGAATGGGCATCCCCTTCACAGTCACCGGCCCTTCGATGACATTGCCCAGGGCGGTCATGTGGGGGAAGAGATTGAAGGATTGAAAGACCATCCCGGTTTGCAGGCGCAAGTCGTGAATCTTCTGCTTGTACTCCCGTCCAGAACCGCCTGCCTCCACTTTGACACCGTTGACCGCAATCGAGCCAAAGTCGGGCTGTTCCAAGAAGTTGATGCAGCGCAGGAGCGTACTCTTGCCCGAACCGCTGGGGCCGATGACGCAGATCACCTCTGCCGGGGCGACTTCGAAGGAGATGTCTTTGAGCACGTGGAGGCTGTCGAAGTATTTGTTGAGTCCGTTGACTTCTACGATAGCTGTCATGTGGTGCGCACCCCCCGGGCGAGACGTTCTTCGATATTGGCCTGCACAATCGAAAATAGTATCGTAATGATCCAATAAAAAACCGCGGCAATCAGCAGGGCTTCCAGGCTGCGGAAGTTGGCCCGCCCCACCTTCTGCGAACGCCAGAGCAGTTCCCAGACAAAGCCGGTCACCGAAATCAAGGAAGTATCCTTGAGCATCGCAATAAACTGGTTGCCGATGGGGGGGATAACCAGCCGCAGGGCCTGGGGGAGCACCACCCGGCGCATAATCTGGCCCTGGTTCATACCGATGGCCAGGGCAGCCTCCCTTTGGCCAATGTCCACAGCCTGAATACCGGCGCGCATGATTTCGGTCATATATGCGCCGTAGTTCAGCCCCAGCGCCAGCACACCCGCCCACAGCCCGGTCAAGCGGATGCCCAGTTGGGGCAAGGCCAGGAAGAAGAAGATAATCTGCAGGAGCAACGGCGTGCCCCGGATCAGGGAAATGTAGAAGGTTGCCAGCGCATAGGCCGGGGGATATTTGGAGAGCCGTCCCAGCCCGCCGAGCAGTGAGAGAACTGTGGCCAGCGCGATCGACAGCACAGAGAGCAGAATCGTCAGCCAGACGCCGTTGAAAATGAAATACCAGTTCTCGGCGATGAAAGCTGTGTCCAGGCTGATGGTGGAAAATTGCAGCCCAAAGAGATTGAACTTAATCCCGCTGAAGGCGTAGATGAGCAGAAGAAAGAGCACCGCATAGGAGAGGTTTACGCCCAGCCTGAAGCGCTGTTGCTTCCTCCGTTTCAGCGACTGTATCTGGTCCGCCTGGGATTGAAGTTCGGTTGTGGTTTGTGTCATCGGCTGCGCTTCCTTTCCAGTTGGCCAATATCGACTACCCAATACCTCTCAAAATTGGTCGGGTCAAGCAGGTCGGCCCGCCACCCCCCGCGATGCAGAGATGCTGGCCGGGGAAGGTGCGCACCCGCACCCCCGCCTCTTCCAGACGACGCTGAGTCACGGGATTCCCCTCAATCATCACACAATCCCCCGGCGACAAAGCCAGCACATTGCAGGCGAAGGAGTCGTACTCCTCATCCGGCACTTCGATCAGCCGCCAGCCCCGTTCCAGCAACAACTGACGAAAGGGCACTGGCATCATCCGCGAATAGACGACCGCCATCTTTTCATCCACCGGGCTGATAAATGAGAGCAGATGCAGACAATCCACCGGGCCGGTCCAGTGGGGCAGAGGGACGGGAATCACCTCGTCCACGTCGTCGCCCAGGAGTGCTGTCAACTGGCGGATACCCTCGGCATTTGTCCGGTAGCCCTGGCCGACGGCCACGGTTCGTTCGTCCAGCCAGCAGACATCGCCGCCCTCGACTGTCCCCGGCGGTTCGATACGCCCGACAATCGGCACGCCCACGGCCTGCAAATAATCGGCGAAAGCCTCCGGCTCGCCTGTGCGCGCCGCCTTGCCCATCGTACACAGAATCGCGCCCCGGTTGCTCACCACCAGCGGGTCGTGGGTGTAGATAGAATCCAGCCCGGTGGCGGAATGGGCGGGCAGAAAGCCGATCTCCGCGCCCGAATCTTCTACCAGGGCTAGAAAAGCGTCGAACTCCCGGCAGACCTGCGCAAAGTCCTGGCGGTGCAGATAGGCCAACCCCTGCCACTGGCCGTCAATTGTTGCCTGATCCCCGTGGGAATCCTGGGGACGTTTCATTACCATAAATTTCAATTCGTCGATCATCGACTGGGAGCCGACAGAGCGCATCATTCCTCCAGAAGACTAGCGCCGGTTGAGTAGGCGGGTGCTTTTTCCCGTCGTATCGAAACCTAGCGGGTAGTCACGAAATCAATGGATAATCCGTTCGCTTGATTTCGATACGCCTCGAAGACTCGGCTACTCAATCAGCGCTCACTGATCCCACCCACCCGACAATCATCCCCGCAATCGTCTTCACCGCGTCCACCACTTCCTCAACCCCCACCGATTCGTTGGCCGCGTGGGCCAGACGCACATCGCCGGGGCCGTAGAGAACGCCGGGCATCCCCGCGTGGTTGACGAAAAGGCGCAGGTCCGCGCCGTAGGGGACGCCTTCGATGGCCGGTTCGACGCCGTGGACCTGGCGATGGGCCGAGGCCAGGGCCGTAACCAGCGGATGATCCACCGGCGTGGCGCAGGACTCGAACTGCCCCTCGAACCATTCCAGCCGGGGCGGATGTTCGGCCAGCCAGGGGTCGGCCCCGGCTGCCTCTGCGATTGTGGCGGCCAGCAACGCCCGCACTTCCGCAGGCGTCTCGCCGGGGAAGACGCCGCAGCGTCCCTCCACGACAACCGCTTCGGGCACAGTCGAATGCCATTCGCCGCCCCGCACAGTGCCGATGCTGATAGGCGCAATGTTGGCCGGATCGGGATAGATGGCATTCGTGTAGTCACGATGGCGGCGCAAATCCAATTCTTCGATGGCCTGGAAGAGGGGCAGGAATGCGGCGATGGCGCTCACCCCTTCCGACTTCATTGCGCCGTGGGCGGCTCGGCCCTGTACTGTCAGACGGAAGGTCAGCGCGCCCGCCTGCACAGGACAGATGGCCCCGTTCGTCGGCTCCAGCACCACCACTCCATCGGCCCGCACGCCGTGGACAATCGTCGTCAGTGCGCCCACGCCGCCCGACTCTTCGCCGATCACGCTGGAGAGGAGCAGATCGCGGGCGGGACGGTAGCCCAGCCGTTGCAGCGCCTGGATAGCAAAGATGCCCGCGGTGATTCCCGCCTTCATATCGCAGGAACCCCGGCCAAAGACCCGCCCGTCCTTCAGCAGCCCGCTCCACGGGTCGTCGTCCCACAGGGCCGGATCGCCGGGGGAGACCACATCCACATGGCCGTTGAGGAGCAGCGATCCCCGCCCGTTTTCTGCTCCTGTGCCCGGCCAGCGCCCCACCACATTCACCCGGCTGTCGGGCGAGAAGCCGTCGTCGTCAAAGGCCGGATGATCTGCCAGTTCATCAAAGCGGGTGGTGATTGTCTCCACCTCCAGCCCCAAACTGCCCAGTTTTTCAGCGATCCGTGCCTGCACCGGCCCTTCCCGATTGGGCAGGCTGGGTGAACGGACCAATTCCTGCAAAAAGGCTGTCAATTCCGGGCGCAGATCGTCCACAGCGCGGGCAATGGATTCGGGGGATAGAGAGAGGTTTGGTGTCATTTCCGTCTGATTTTGGGCTGGAAATGTGAAACGTGAAGCGTGAAAACGTCGGTACGCTCACGTTTCACGCTTCACGTTTCGCTGGGGAAGACAAAAAGCCGAGTTTCTGTCGTACGGTAAGTACGCATTTTCGAACTTCAGAAACTCAGTTTTTGTTCTCGTACCGCATTATTTCGTTGGGTCTTGGGTCAGGTCTGTGCCAAACCATTCGTTCGAGAAGCCGGAGAGGGTTCCATCCGCGTGCATTTCCGCGATGATTTCGCCCACTTTGGCAACCAGACTGGTCGGGTCTTTCTCGCTGGCCCGATCAAAGGCCACGCTCAAATTCTCGGAAAAGACCGGCGAGCCAACTTTCACCACAGCCACACCTTCGCGGATGGCCGCTTCTACAACTGTATTGCTGGTCAGGAAAGCCTGGAATTCGTTGCGGCCCGCCTGAATCTGCTGGGCGCATTCGTTGTCTGTCTGCAAAGGGATAATCGTCACATCCGTGGGCGGGTCTGCATAGTAGCTGGCTTCGGGCAGGCCCAGAGCCTCCAAATCACCGGAAAGCCAGGTTTCGTAGGTGGTGGCGACGCCCACGCAGATGGACTTGCCGTTGAGATCGGCCAGGGATGTCACCCCCGAATCGGCCGCGGCCGCAAATTGGGCCGGGGTATAGTAGTAGGCAGGCTCGGCAAAGCGTAGTGCCTCTGACCGGGCGGTTGTGACGGTCATAGAGCCGACGCTCATATCCCACTGGCCGCCCCAGTTACCGGCGGTGATCAGGTCCCAGTCCGGGGTGACGAACTCGATTTCCACGCCCAGCCGCTTGGCGATCTCTTTGGCCACATCCACATCAAAGCCGATGAACTCGCCCTGGGGATTGAGGAAGGATTGGGGTTCGTAGTTGGCGTCGGTGGAAACCCGGATGGTGCCGTTGTTGACAATTGCTGCCAGCAGGTCTTCGGCGGCCGCAGGGGCAGCACTTTCGCCGCTGGAACCAGCCTGGGGCGGTGCAGGGGCAACGCAGCCACTAACGAGCAGTGCGAACAGTAGAAAAATCGGTAGTAAACGTTTCATACAATACTCTCCTGTAATCGGGGAAAAAAGATGTGCGGGGAACTTCTGGTACGATACTTCACCCTGAGAAGATGTGCAAATTTGTGATCGGCTTACATCTCGCCGTTCCACTCAATGTCCAGAGTCGAGGCTTCCAAAGCCGTTATGCCGCGCCGCCAGCCCAGGCTGATAAAATGCAGAATGCTCTGCCACTGGGCAAAGGTTGGCCGCATATCATTCCAACGAAAGATCACATCCCGGCCCGAATGAAATGCCTGCCACCAGTGGCCCAATGTTGGTTTCTTCAGGCCAGTTCCCCCCGCCCTCTCGTGCGCCAAGGTGGATGAAGATTTTGTATACACGGATCGAAAAGAAGACGGATTCGTCTGAAAATCTGTGTTCTTTTCGATCCGTGTATACAAATTATTTTTCAGCGCGGCGGGCAAGCCATAGAGCAGCATCGCCGCCGAGAGCATCGGCGCTGGCTGGGCGGGCGGAAAGAGACACTCCATCTCCCCATCGAAAAAGGTATCGGGAAAGTGGGCCGCGGCGGCCAATAGATGGATGCCGCTGGTGGCCCGGGGGTTGCATTCGATGGCGCGGACTGTCCCGTCTGTTTCGACAAAGTCAAAGGCGATCTGGCCGGTGAAGCCAAATGTTTCCACAAAGCGTCGAACCCAGGCCAGGCTGGCCCGATGATCCACGTGCTGGAAATGGATGGTTGCGCCCTGCCCCGCGGTGAAAATCGAACGATAGGTCGTGTGTGCGGTCAGTCGCCCGGCGTGGGCGATGCTGTAAGTACAAAGCGGCTGTCCGGTCAGATATTCCTGGGCCACCCAAGGCGAAGCCGAGCTGGCGCACAGACTGGCAAAAGTTGTGGAAGCCGGAGGCAGAATCAGCGTGCGACTGGCAAAGCGGGAGTAGACTGGCTTCAGCACCAGCCGGGGCCAGTGTTCAAAGGCAGCACGCAGATCGGCTTCTGTCTCGATGGGCACTGTCCCCGGCACAGGCAATCCCATCGCCTCCGCCGTCTGGATGAATCTGCATTTGTTGTGCAGCGTGCGCAGCCGTTCGATGGGTTCTGCGAAAACCGTACACAGTCCAGCCAGCTTTTCCCGCCCCATCGCCACGTAAAAAATTTCCTCGCAAGTCGGAATGAGCAGGTCAATCTGTTGCTGCCGAATGATGTCGGCCAGTGCTTCCACAAAAGCGGCTGGCTGCTGGCGAGGAGGGGGAAGCACAAAACTGGCGTGGGTCGCGTTCGAGGCTGCGGTCAAACTGTTGGGCAGGCTTTCGGCCACAGTGACCCGATGGCCCTGGGCGTGAAAGCTGCGGGCCAGGTCCAGGGTTGCGGGGGCGCGTCCGCCGGTGAGCAGGATATTCGCCATCTCAGTAGGTCAGCACCAGCCCGCCCATAGACAGCCCAGCCCCGGTCCCCACCAGCAGCACTTTGTCCCCCCGGTGGATACGCCCGCTGCGCACGCCCTCGTAGAGCGTGGCGGGGACGGACGCTGCCACACAGTTGCCCAGCCAGTCGAGGGTGCGTATGACTTTGTCATCGGCCCATCCAAAGCGGTCGAGCATCCGCAGGCCGACTTTGCTGGCCTGGTGGGGAACCACCGCGTCGATGTCAGCCAGACCTGTGGAGAGGCCCGGATACAGCTCTTCCAGAAAGTCGTCCACGTGGGCGCGCACCAGGCGCAGCACAGACGCCCCGTTCATATGGAAGTAGTTGTCTTCGGCGCTGGTGATGGACGAATTGGGGTGGCGACGCGTCCCACCGCCACGCACTGCCGTGTGATCTGCCCCCTCGCTATAGGTGCGAAAAAGTGCGCTGTGCAGCCGGGAGGTTTCTCTTGGACCCGCGGGTGTAATCACCGCGGCCGCGGCCGCGTCGCCGATCAGCGTGGCCGATTCCGGCTCGTTGGGGTTGAGACCGACCGATGAAATTTCCGAACTCACCACCAGAATGTGGCGGTAGCGGCCTGCTGTCAAGAAGCTGGCGCAGACATCCAACGCGGCCAGAAAGCTGAGACAGGTAGTGTGGACACTCATACAGGGGATGCCAGAATCGCCCACGCCCAGGGCGCGCTGGATCAGCGCGCCGGTGTCAGGGATGGCCTGCTCGGCTGTGCCCGATGCGTTCAAAATCAGGTCGATGTCTCTGATTTCTAGACCCGCTTCGTCCAGGGCTTCGGCTGCTGCGGCCGCTCCCATACTGGAATTGGTTTCGGTCGTCGCCCGCCGCCGTTCCCGCACCCCGTTGTGGTGTTCGATCCAACCAGGACGCAGGCCATAGAGCGTCTCCAATTCGGGGTTTCGGACGATGCGCTCTGGCAGATAGCGGCCCAAACCGGCAATTTTGAGAGGGACATTCAGTTTCATACGCACTTCCAAGCTTACAAAGGACACGGATAAACACGGATAGAACGGATTTTCACGGATAAAAGAATCTGCGAAAATCTGTGCTGGTCAGGAGAATGGAAAAATGGTTGGACGCAGATAAACGCTGAAAACGCAGATTTTTTCTCTGGATCAGCGTCCCATTTTCTTTTCAACATCCTCCTGGCCAATACAGAATCTGCGAAAATCTGCGGTTTCTGCGCAATCCGCGTCACTGCATTCAGAAATCGTTCTTCTGAAAGATCGGAATCGCGGCCGCGGAAATCTGTTGCAGGATGCGCCAGGGCATGCGGCGATGTATAGGCAAATGGCTGTCGTATACTGCATTGTACTCGATTACCGACTTTCCGCCACGCACTTTTTTGAACTTGCCCACACCGCCGCTGGCGTGGACCAGCAGATTGCGTGCCTCGCCCTCCTGCAAAGTGATGAGTGTGAGCAGGCGATACAATCCCTCGTCCATCGGCAGCCGGGTGTCGTAGCCAAAAAACGGCTGGGTCATCAGCCCGTTGCGCACAAAGAAGCCCATCACCCCGTTGATCTGCCCGTCCCGGCGCAGGGCACGCAGATGCAGAATCTCCCCATCTCTAGCCAAACGCAGAAAGGCCGGGGTGAATTGGGGGTTGTAGTAAGAATACTTTTCCAGATAGAGCCGATTGTAGAGTTCCAGACAGCGGGCGAGTTCGTCGTCGGTCAGCGCTCTGCCGTCCACTATCTCATAGGGGTGATGGCGCAGCACCCGCTTGTCTTCCTTGACCTGACGGGTGTGCCTGGCCTCCGCCGGCTGCATATACCAGACCTGGCGGCTGAGGACCATCCGGTAGCCCTCGTCGCGCAGGGTTTCCAGCAGCAGCGGGTTGGCCCGCTCATCCACCGAGCGGAAAACGATCGTTCGGTCCGGGAACTGTTCGGGCAAGGCCTGGGCCAGGGCGTGGACAGTGGCTTCGTCCAGCCGTGGGTAGAGGTTTGTGGAGAGCAGCCAATTGTTGACGTAGACCACCCGGTCCAGCCCCGCCCGGCGCAGATACCAGGCCACCGGATGCAGCACTGCCCGGATCAGCGCTTCTACGGGTGGATTCTTCAGCCGGTGAACTTCCTCGTAGCCGCCGTAGGAGATGTAATGGCTGTAGGGTGAGCAGGTGTAGCTATTGTCGGGGTGAAATGTGCTAACGGTCAATGGGAGGATCGTCTCGCCCACCTGGGCCACCATCAGTTCGGTGTTGTGCACATTGCGGATATACGTCTGCGGCCCATCGGTCAAAAAGGGCAGCAGATAGCACCGGGCGTAATCGCCGTCCGCCGTTTCCGGCCAGACGATTTGAGCTACGGTTTCGCGAGAGTAGAACTGTACATCGGGCATAGGCGTCACCAAGCTATCCGTGTTTCTTCCCATCTGTGTTTACAAAAAAAGGGCAACGGTCAACCCGCATACTGGGCCAACGTCTCTTCACAGTGGGAGGGAATGATACGTACTTCTGGGCGCTGGACGTGGAAGCGGTGCAGTTTTTCAATCGTCAGACGGTAGAGCCGGGGATTGGAGAATATCAGATTGGCCAGGGCGTGGGGCAGCCGGTTGCTAGCGATACTGCGCATGAGCCAGGCCGCGTCGGCCACAAAGAAAAAAGTGGTTCCGCTTTCCGTGCGCGCCAGCAGACCCATCTGTCCCGTGCAGTGTCCGGGCAGCTCCACCGCCAGCAGACTCTCGTCCCCCAGCAGATCGAAGCCGCTGGTAAAGGGCGCGTATTCCGGTGGCAGGGCGCGGGCAGCCGCCACATCTACCGGGTCGCCCCGCTCGGCGAAATCGGGCGGCAGCAACCCGGGCAGGTGGGCCCGGGCCAGTGCGCGCCAGCCGGCCAATGAACGCACAGCAGCGTAGCCCTGGGGCAGATGGACGTAGCGGGCGCGGGGAAAGTCGCCCAGTGCGGCGATGTGATCCGCGTGGAAGTGGGAGATGAAGACCCGTTCGATGTCCCCTGGCCGCACGCCCCGCGCGGCCAGTTGGGCCTGGGCCGTCTGGCTCTCGCCCAGCGTCACCGGCGTTGCCAGCCGATAGAGCCGGTTGGGGAAGCGTTCGGTTTCGCGGAAAAAGCGCTCGGAATAGCCCGTGTCGAAGAGCATCGGCCCAAAGCGGGGGTGTTCGATCAGCGCAAACATCGCAGGGAAGCGGATGTTGCGCCAGCGCCCGCCCTGGATGGCGATGTGTTCCGGGCAGGTGCAATGGCCTGCCTTCAAAATTGTGACACGCACGCTGCTCATTGGATGGGGTGCTTTCTGCCCAAAATTGAGCCACTGATGAACACTGGTAAACACGGATGGAATGGATTCACACGGCGGTGTCCTGAGCCTGTCGAAGGGATAAATCTGCGAAATCTGCGTCCTCTGCGAAATCTGCGTTCCGGTTTTTGTCTTCAGTGCTGACTAGACAGCCACCACTCCACAAAGCGCTGGAAGCCCTCTTCTACTGAAATTCGCGGCTGATAGCCCAACTCCCGGCGCGCCGCGGAAATGTCGAGGGTCGTATTTTTCGCCAGCAGCGCCACAGAATAGCGGGTGAGGGGCGGCTCCGGTTGGCTGGGCAGCAGACGGTAGACAAGTTCCATCAGAGCCGCGGCCCCGTCCGCCACTCGATAGGGGACGCGGCGACTGGGATACGGATAGCCCAGGGCCGCACACAGCTTTTCGATCAGCGGCCAGAGTGCCGTCGGCTCGCCATTGGTGATGTTGTACTTCTGGCCCAGAGTAGCGTCGGGCGATGTGGCGCAGAGCAGCAGCGCATCCACCACATTTTCCACATACGTCAGGTCGGTCACATTGCGCCCGTCGCCGATGACCGGCAGGCGGCCTGTCTTCAGCCGGTCGATCAGCCGGGGTAGAATCGTCGTATCCCCAGGCCCAAAGATGGCCCGGGGGCGGATAGTAATCACCGGCAGTCCGCGGCCAAAGGCTTTGTCCACTTCCCCTTCGGCCAGCCGCTTTGTGCGGGCATATTCGTTGACCGGTCGGGCAGGCAAGGGCGCATCCTCCGCCACATTTTCCAGCGAATCCAGTCCAAAATAGATGCTGGGCGTGGAGACGTGGACCAGCCGTTGCACGCTGTGGGTTGCGCAGCCAGCGATGACATTCTGTGTGCCCAGTACATTCGCTCTGTAAAAATCCTCGGCCCGTCCCCAGGGCGCGGCCAGCGCGCCCACGTGGAAGACAAACGCCTGCCCCTGACAGGCGGCGCGTATGGCTTCCCCATCGGCCAGATCAGCCCGGATGGCGCGCATCCCTTCCCGCTCCAACTGGGCGAGAATGGCCGGGTTGCGTCCCAGCGCGGATACGTCGGCCCGCTGGCTGAGCAACCGCCGGGCCAGGGCCTGCCCCAGAAAACCGGTCGCGCCGGTCACAAGCGCTTTCACGTCAATTTTCTCTGGGCCTGGCGGGCCAATTTTTCCCGGATGATTTTTGAGTTGTGCCGAACATCTGTGGGAAAGTCGGGGTGAAAAAGGACGGTTCGGATGGGCTGGGCAGCCGGTTTGTCTGCGGCCAACTGCAACAGTTCTGCCCGCAGACGGGATTTGTCCGCGGTTTTGGCCGATGGCTCCAATTCCACCCACAGCGCTGGCTGTATCGCCCCGCTCTGTTTGACGCCGACCAGCGCGCTGCGGTAGACGAGCGGATGGGTGTTGAAGATGCCTTCCATCTGTTCGGTAAAGAGCGTCTGCCCATCGGCGAGGATGACCCGATGGGATTTGCGCCCGCAGTACCAGAGCCGCCCCTGCGCGTCGAAGTAGCCTACGTCGCCCATGCGATGGATGATCTGCCCATCCGTATCCCGGATTTTGGACAGACGGGTGTAGTCGGCTTTGCCCACATATTCGCTCGTCACCGCCTCGCCTTTGACGGCAATCTCCCCGATCTGGCCGTCGGGCAGGCGCAGGGATTCGTCCCAGGCCGGGATTGGCTCGTCGCTGATCTGGACGATGCGGACCTCTGCCCCCTCCACTGGGCGGCCAATGCAGACCCCCGCGCCCTGCTCAGAGAGAAAGCGGGTCTCGGCCAGAATTTCCTTGCTGTTGACAAGTGTGACAGGCAGGGTTTCCGTCGAGCCGTAGACCCCCCACAGATTGGCCCCATCGCTGAGCATTTGGCTGAACTGTTCCAGCACAGGGACCGGCGCGGGTGCGCCCGCGGTGATGATACGGCGCAGGCTAGGCAGTTTTTCCCGCTGCTCTGCGCCGTAGCGGGCAAGCCGGGCCAGCATCGCTGGCGACGCAAACATCGTATCCACCCGCTGGCTCTGGATGGCCCGGACAATCCGGCTGGGGTCCACTTTGGCCGGGCGGGGGAAGCGTATGTCGGGGATGACCGCGGTGACGCCCAGCAGACAGTCGATGAGGGCAAAAATCGGAAAGGCGGGCAGGTCCACTTCGTTGCCGGACAGGCGGAGGGTCTTTTCCAGCATTGCCACTTGCCCGGCGAAGTTGGCCCGGGTGTAGATCGCCCCTTTGGGCAGCCCTGTGCTGCCACTGGTGAAGATGACTGCCATCTCCCCGTCGGGTGTCAGGGCAGGCGACTGGAAATCGGACGGCTGCTGCTGGCTGGCCCGCTGGATGTCGGAGAGGCTGAGTTTCAGGCGCAGAGTGGGTTTTCCCCAGCCGAAAAGGATGCGCAGCCCGTGGGTGAGGAACGAGCCGAGGAAAATCTCCGGCTGGGCCTGGGCGAGACAGCGGGTCACATTGCGCAGGCCGATGGCCGGATCGACCAGCACCGCCACAATTCCCAGCCGCAGGAGGGCAAAGGCAAGGGCGAAAAAGTCTACGCTGGGGGGAATCATCAGCACGGCCCGGCTGCCCGGTGGAAGTTGGTAGGACGCCAGTCCGCGGGTCAACTGCTGGCTGCGTTCCCAAAGCTGATGGTAGGTGACGGTCTGCCAATGGCCCCCCGCGTCGGCAAAAACAAGCGCGGCTTTGTCCGGCTGCCGGGCCACGTTTTCGTCGAATCGGGAAAGCAGGGAGGTCATCGGGACGCCTGCGCGGGTTCGTCATAGACCCAAAGGAGACGCCCGTCGGCCAGGGCAATGGATGCCTGTTCGACGAGGCCAGCGCCGCGTAACAATTCAGCCTGGGCTGGATTCTGCTGGCTGATCGCAAAGATCACCCGGTCCAAGGGCCATTCTGCGGCGAACCAGCCGCGCAGAGTGGCGAGCAGATGACTTTCCAGGCCGCTGGCCAGCTCATCGCTGCGAATCCAAAAAGTGACTTTGGCGCTGTATCTGTCGTTTGGGTAGAGATGGGCGGCACTTTCCGGGATGGGTGTGATATAGACGCAGCCCAGACAGCGGCTCTCTGTTGGGTCCAGAACCGTATAAGTGAAGGCCGCGCCTTCCAGATGCTCCCGCTGGTGACGGTCCAAATCCGTCCAGTTCTCGGCCAGGGTGAAGTCGGGGGTGGGCCAGGAGGTTTGGCTCCAACGGTTCAACTGTTCCCGGCTGGCCATCACCGCGTCGTAGTCCAGGGCCAGGTGATCGACGGTCAGCGGGCGTAGCCGCAGCCGTTCGGTGCGCGTGCCTGTGGGAGCGGTCATTTCTGGTGGGAAGAAATTCATTGGGCCAGCGCCTCCAATAGGTGGACTTTGACAGATTTGCTCAAAATCTCTGATGTTTTGACGAGTTGGCGCAGGGCCGCGGCATTGCGTTCTGGGCTGTCGGGCAGTGTGCCGATAGCCCGTACTTGGCTCAGTTCCTGGGTGACGAGGGCGCGCTTTTCGATGAGGTAATTGAACTGGGCATCGCAGGCCGGGATGGGCGGCGGATAGGCGTGGATTTCGGCGTAGATGCGCTCCCGTTCTTGCCGGAGACGGTTTTCGACCTGACTGTAAATATCTGTGTTGAGGGCGTTGGTTGTGGTCGCTGTTTTCACAGAATTCCTCCATTCTGGTTGGTCAGGGCGCAATTCGTGTGGCGACAGAAGCCAAACTTTGGCTCCATTGGCTGCCACCAAAGGACTCCTGCACACAGCGGGCAAAAAGCCACGTCTGTACCCGTTCTTTTTCCAGTCCCATCAGGTCGGCCATGCGCTGGCAGAGTGCGTGGGGGGCAGCCTCCAACCGCTCCGGGCAATTGAGCATATGCTGGACCGCGTCGTAGGCCGGGTCGCCCACATAAGGCTTGGGGTCGATAACCAGCCAGGGTTCCCGCTGCGCGGCCAGCACATTTTCCCCGTGCAGGTCGGTGCAGAGCAGAACGTAGCGGTTGGCTGTTCCCGCGTAGGAGCGGAAAATTTCCAGCCCGGCCCGCACCAGCCCGGCGTCTACTTTGTCAGGATAGCGCTCGGCGTTTTTCGCAAACTCAGCGCCCCATTCGTCGCACATGGACTGGAGGGGGCGAAAGGGGTGGCCCGGCGGTGGCTCTCTGTGCAGGCGACGAAGCAGCCCGGCGATCACTTCGTCCTGGGCTTCTTCGGGCAGGCCCTGCTTCAGTGAATTCCCAGGCACGCAGCGCTCCAACAGCAGAACGCAGGTGTCGTCGGTGGTATACGAATTGTGCAGACGCACCGCGCCATCCCCGTCCCAGAAGCGCAGACCGTCGATTTCGTGCTCGGCTTCGTAGTGACGGATGCCCATCTTCAGCACCAGTTCGTTCCCGCTGTTGTCGCGGGCAGGGGCCACCCACGAACACATCCCGCCCGGTTCGTAGGGTGCGCCCAGTGTCAGTGACCAGCGCTCAGTCAATTCCGCTACGAAGGCGGGCAGCCGGGTGATCCATCCCCGCCATTTGTCGTTGTCCGGTTCGGCCGCGCATTCGGCCAGGGTGCGGGGGATGGGAAATGGGTTTTCGCCAGGAAGATTATGCGTCTGGGGCGCTTGCATTCTTTTTCTTCCTTGGGGCCTTTTCTGGAATCTGTGTCACCCGAAAGCGCACAATCTCCCGGATCAGATCGAAGGGCATTGGCTTGTCCAGGGGGAACTGGGCGGATCCTTTGCCGCTGGCGTAGACGGAGAGTTGTTCCGCAAAGGCATCCAGCCCAGCGGGAGTCGGGTAGAAGCCGATGTGGCTTTTGAAAGCGCCAAAATGGACCAGATTTTTGCCGCGCAGTTTGAAGGTGGGGATGGCGTAGGCGATGGCTTCGGTAGCCGCGGGGACTTCCTCCGCAATCACGCGGCGGATTTCCTGCAAAATGGCCTGCACCGGTTCGGGGTAGTCGGCGATATAACCATCGATTGTAGTCGGTTTAGTCTGCATCTGCGACATCCTCCTGTCATTCGAATCTGTGATTATGCCCGTTTGCTGCGCATAGCCAAAAGCTGGGTAAGCGCGCCATCGCCCGCCAATCGCTGGTATTCGTCGCTCTCCATCGGGTAGAGCGCAATCTTCCCTTCGCTGTCAAAATGGACGCCCCAGCCGTATCGCTTGGGCAGGGAGGAAGCGCGCAAACAGGCGCGGGATTTGGAGAAAAACTCCGCCCACAGTTCGCCCCGGCGTGAGGCCAACTCGTCCGCGGACAACCCCAGCCGTTCTGCGTAGACAGTAAACAGCACTTCTTCCTGGGTATAGCCATAGGGATTGCTGGTCAGAAGTTCGTACTCCAGCACAGGCACAGTTTTGTTGGCCCCTCTTTGGGCAGGCACAACCGCAGCGCTGACCGGGCAATCCGGTGCGACTTGGATGAAGGTTTCGTAGTAGTTGTGGTCAGAGTTCATATAGCTGAAATACTCCCATATTTTTCTGTTTCGCGTTGTGTTGGATGCTGAAATAATAGCACAAACGTTCCCCAGATGCAACAGCGCGGGAGCCTATTTTGTAGAGGGAGAATTACTGGGGAAGCTACACGAACACTCTAGAAGTTCTCGATGCGGAGTTTTGACGTGGCGTTGGATATGGCGTGATTTTCGGAAAGTCTTTGTCCACAGATGACACAGATTTCACAGATTGAATCCTGAAAATCTGTGGATAAAAACTTCATTGGTCTTACTGGAACGGGCTGATTTTGACTGCCTCTTATCGCTCCGCGTCCGGCTGATGCACCGCGCCCAGTTCCGCGGCCAGGGCATAGAAGTGTTCGGCCTCGGCCAGCTCGCCCAGCAGTTCGTGGGAGCGGCCCATATTCAGATAGAGCGATGGGTAGAAGGGCTGCACCCGCTCGTCGTCTACAGCCTCGGCCCGGTCCAGGGCAATCCGATTCCAGCGGAAGATTTCTGCCGGATCAGTGAAGCCCCGGGCCACGTAGTGCGCGGCGATACAGGCTTCGTAATCGTCGCTGGCCGCGTCCCAGGCCTGGGCATAGAGCGCGTAGGCATCGGCCTTCCGCCCTTCAAACTCGGCTCGACTGCCAGCCATACACAACGCAACGACGGGATTATTTGTGTCCATTTGTGGAAAATAGGTGGTGGATATTGGGTATCAGATATTGGGCAGTGATGACGCGGTTGGTCACCACCAAATATCTAATACCCAACACCTTCTGTGGGATATTGTGGGATATTTGTGGGATATGTGTGGGATAAACTCAGTCGGTCGCCAATTTCCCACGCATTCGCACATACTGCGCGTAGTCAACGGGAACCCGGCGACGGATGTAGTCCCAAGTCTGGGGCGCGCGGCGCTGGGCCTCTACAATGCGGTCGGTGATGCGCAGGTGAAAGGCGTCGGAGCCTGCGCCGCTGCCATAGCTGACCACCAGCACACTTTCGCCCGGTTTGGCGATGTCCAGAATCGCGGTCAAGCCCACAATCGACGAACCCGCGTAGGTGTTGCCGATCTCCCCCACCAGCAGCCCCGCCTGCCACTGCTCCTTTTTGAAGCCCACAGAGGCCATCGCCCGCACGGGAAATTTGATGTTGGGCTGGTGGAAAACCACGTGGTCGTAACATTCCGGCGTCGTGCCCATGGCCTCCAGCATCTCTTCGGCCGCGGGGATGACGTGGCCAAAGTAGCCGGGGTCGCCGCTGAAGCGCTCGGCGTGGCGGGGGAAGTGGCTGCCGGGCCGCCGCCAGAAGTCGTTGGTGTCGGTGACGTAGCTGGACGTGCGCTCGAAGACGGCCAACGCTTCGTCCGCAGGGCCGAGCAGAAAGGCCGCACCGCCCGCGCCCGCGGTAAATTCCAGGGCATCGCCGGGGCGGCCCTGGGCCGTGTCCATCCCAATCGCCAGCGCGTATTGGGCCATTCCACTGCCCACAAAACCAATGCCAGCCTGCATCGCTTCGGTACCCGCTTTGCAGGCGAACTGCCAATCCGCGGCCTGGGTGGCCGGCGTGGCGCCGATGGCCTCGGCCACAATTGTGCCGGTCGGCTTGACCGCGTAGGGGTGGCTTTCGCTCCCGACCCACACGGCGCGAATCTCTTGGGGATTGATTTGGGCGCGGGCCAGCGCGTTGCGCGCCGCCTCGATGCTCATTGTGGCCGTGTCCTCGTCCAGCCCCGGCACAGACTTCTCCTTCACCGGACTTTCGTCGTTGCCTTCGCTCCAAATGCGGCTGATTTCTGTTCCCGGCAGCCGATAGCGGGGCACATACGCGCCATAGCCGACGATACCGACGGGTTTGATTGGTTGGTTTAGCATACTCTCTCCCCAGAATAAAAAAACTGGCAATGAGGTATTAGGTATTGGATATTTCGTAGGGGTGATCGCCCCTACGAAATATCTAATACCCAATACCCAATAACTGTCGCGCCCGCTCGACGCGAATCTCTCCCAATTCGATCAACTGCTGGGCTATTTCATCCACCCGTTCGGTGGGTGTGCCCGCGGCCACTGCAATCTGCCGGGCGTGGAGACGCATGTGGCCCCGCTGGATGCCATCTGTCACCAGCGCCCGCAGCGCGGCCAGATTCTGGGCCAGCCCCACCGCCGCGGCCACTTCGCTCAGTTCCCGCGCACCGGCAATCCCCAGAATCTTCAACGCCACCTGCGCGGTCGGATGGGAACGGGTAGCTCCTCCCACAACGCCGACGGACAAGGGAAGTTCCAAACGTCCGACAAGAACGGGGGATTGGGGACTGGGGACTGGAGACTGGACATTCCCAATCCCTAATCTCTGATCCCCAGTCCCCGCTTCCCACTCTGTCAACGCCCGATATTGCCCATCCCGGGCCGCGTAGGCGTGACCGCCCGCTTCTACCGCGCGCCAGTCGTTGCCTGTGGCGATGAGTAAAGGGTCGATGCCGTTGAAGATGCCTTTGTTGTGGGTGGCGGCCCGGTAGGGGTCGGCCACAGCGAAGGCGTTGGCTTCGGCGATGGCGTGGATCACCTCTTCGCCGCTGAAATCGGCTGTGGCGAAGGCTTCGGCTGGGATGGCGACTTCGGCCCAGGCCCGGCGCTCGTCGCTCAGATTGCTGAGGATGCGCAGGAGCGCCCGCCCACCACTGAGGGCTTCCAGCCGGGGCGCAATCGTTTCCACGGCAGTGTTGATGGCGTTGGCCCCCATCGCGTCCCGGCAGTCAAAGAGCAGATGCACAATTAGCATCGGGCCGGTGGGGGTGTCGGGCAGGTGGCGCACCCGGATTTCCAGGGGGCCGCCGCCCAGCCGGGCAATCGTCGGGCTGGTATTGGCCGCGGCCAGCAGCTCGTCCTGGGCGGCCAGAATCGCGTCTTCCGCCCGTTCCGGATCGGCCACATCCAGCAGTTGGACCTGGCCGATCATCACCGGCTCTGTGCTGCCTGTGACAAAGCCGCCGCCAGATCGGGCCAGCCGGGCCGCATAGCTGAGCGCTGCCACAATCGACGGCTCTTCCACCACCAGCGGGATCAGATAGTCCTTGCCGTTGATGAGGAAGTTTGTGCCGATGCCCAAAGGCAACCCATAGCGCCCCACCACATTTTCGATGAGTTTATCGGCTTGGGCCAGCGAGAGTGCCTGATCCAACGCGGCGGTCTCGCCCGCGTCCAGCCCGGCCCAGTCGGAGAGCAGGGCCACCCGTTCGGTCACACTCTTTTGATAGAAGCCGCTCAACCGGGAGGAGGGGCGGGTTTCAGCCATTGCCAAAGTCCATTCGATGAAAGGTCAGAAGTTCGACTTTTCGGAAAAAGTCGAACTTCTGATTTATACCAGACCTGGGCTATCAATAGCTATCGTCTCTGTCTATAGCCCAGGCTGATAGATTTTGACAGATGCCGACCCGGCACGGAGAGAATTTTCGGTTCGTTGTTGGGGGTCGGCGATCGGCTTGTTCATCAGCCGTGAAAAGCCATTCTCATCCAAAGGCCATCATCATCCAGGAGACGAAGCCGCTGAATGTCTGGGGCGAGAGGGCCGCACCGCTGACGACCAGAATCGCGGCCAGGGCAACCAGTGTGTTGGGGAGCGGTTCTGGATTGTAGGTGGGCAGGCTGCGGGGGTCATACAGAATGCGGATCAGGCGCACAAAGCCGACAACGATGCCGCCAGAAGCGATCAGCACAATGGCTGCCACCCGCCAGTCGGTCTGGGCAACTGTCTGGAGCGCGGCCCAATGGCCTGTAAAACCCGCGCTCAGCGGAAAGCCAGCCAATCCCAGACCGCCCAGCAGGTAGGCCGAGGTGCTCCAGGGCAGGGCGCGGCCAATTCCCCGCATGGGTGATGGCTCCAGCGAGCCAGCCGCCTGGCGCAAGTTCGCCAAACCCACCGCACTGGCCAGTGTGCTCAGAATTCGCAGGCCAAACAAGAAAATGACCAGGGCTGCACCGCTGTTGCCCGGCGCGGCCAGCATCAGCAGAATCAGCCCCCAATCGTGGAGCAGCGCATAGCCCCACAGCCGTCCCGGATGGCTGGACCCCGCCGCGGCCACCCCGCCCCACACCGCGGTCAGCAGACCGGCCCCGGTTAGCCAGAGACTCAAAGCGAAGTTTTCCCCAATAAATGGGAAGAGTGCTGTCAACCGCAGCAAAAGGGTCAAGCAGGCCAATTGGTAGAGGAGCAGAAGGAATGCCACGGCAATGGGTGGACTGTTTTCTGCCAGGGCTGGCCCTGCGCTGTGCAGAGGCACGGGCGCAAGCAACAGTAGCAACCCTACGCCCAGAAAGCGGGCCGCGGCGACCCCAGCCAGTGTATCCTGGGGATTGATGGAGAGGGAGTCGATATGCCAGGAAGCGAGAATAAAGAGCGGAAATGCGATCAGCGGTGGCAAAAGGGAACGCAGGGGGCCGAGCGTGCCGCCCAGCCGTCCGGCCTGAAGTGCATAGACGCCCAATGCGGTCAGCACAGCCAGAAGCGCGGGCGTCAACAGCAGCGGATTGATGGGCGCGTCGGTCAGCAGCAGGAGCAGGCAATAGCCGCAGGCCAGGGCCAGGGCAAAGGGCGGGAAGCTGCGTCCCTGGCCTGCCAAGCCATTGAGCAGAAGGGCCGCGGCAGTCAAAAGCAGGGTCAGGCCCAGAAAAGGCACCGCGGTTGGCGTCAGATGGAAGGTCAGATCGAAGCGCACAATCGTTGCCTGCATATCCACCTGCACCAGCCTGCCCAGGATTTGGACTACACCCTCTGTCGATGCGTCGCCCAGCAGCCAAAGGGCAAGCACACCTGTGATCAGCCCGGCCAGCCCGGATACGATGCGTTCCATACGCCGGAAAAGGTAGGCGATCAGCGCCAGCAGCAGCAGGCCAAAGGGCAGAACGAGCGGGAAAGGGAGTATCATCGGGGATTATCGCCTTGCTGGGCGCGCAGCACCAGATCCGTCAACCGAAGGCGCCACTCTACCAGTTTTTCGTTTAGTGGCGGCTGGGGCGGTGTGTCGGCTGGGAAGACAACATCGGTGATGGGCGGGCTGTTTTCGGCCAGGGCGAGATTTTCGGCCAGCAGGAGATAGGCGCAGGCCAGGGCCACCAGCAGGAAGACAGCGCCGAGCACAACAACGACAACCGCGGCAGGTGTCACCGCCAACAGCGCGATCTCCGCGCCAATCAACCAGAGGAGGAGCGCCAGACCGTTTTGCAGCGCGCCTTCGCCTGTGGAAATTCCAAAAATGGCACAGAGGGCCAGCCAGAGAACCGTCCGGGTCATCTGTGAGTCCAGCAATGGCAGCAGGTTGGTGAGATCCACAGAATTGAGGAGAAAGCCGCCAAGGCCGAGGAGGAGGCCACGGAACATAATGGTTCCCACCCGTCCATTTGTGGTGACCGGGGCTGACTGTTGGGCAGAGAGGAAGAGGATCAGCAAGCAGCCGACCACCACCCAGGCAAAGACCCGGCCCCATTCATCGGGGATCAGACCCCGCTGGACTGCGACCTGGCCTATCAACAATTGGACAAAAAGGGTGGCGGGCAGACTGATGCGCCAGTCCCAGACCAGCACGGCCAGACCGGCCAAAAGGCCGATTAGAAGCAACGGTGTGGACGACGACCAGAAATCCGTCCCAAAGAGAAAAGAGATCATACGATTAACTCAGCATAAAGATACTGATCAGGGCAAAGGCGATGAGCCAGCCGACCGCACCCCGCCCTTCCATAACGCCCATTGCCGCATCCCAGATCGATGCACTGCGTTCTCCCCCCCAATTCGTAAGCTGGGCGAACCATTCCAGTCCGGCCACATAGGCCAGGCGGTCAGGCCAGGCTCCCAGAATTTTCCAGAAGAAGGGGCGCACAACTGCCAGCCCCATACCCAGAAAGAGGGGCAATCCAAGGGTCAGCCAGACCGGCACATCCGCCACCGCGCTGGGCGGGTTGCCTACATTGGCCGGAATCGTATTGGTGATGCCCGCCAGCGCAGCTACAAATTCCGGGAAGATGCCCGCCACCACCAGCGGAATCGAAAGGATAACCGAAGAGAGCAGCAGCCGCCAGGCCAGGGGCGAGGAACGGCCCGTCGGGTCCTGGGGCTGCGCGCCCCAACTGCGCAACATGGCCGAAACGTAGATTGTTTGGGCCAGGATATAGGCGACAAAAAAGGGCATGACCAGATTGCCGGAGAATTCGCCGGAGAGCAGCCGGGCAATCGCTGATTGGGTCAGAAAACCGGGGGTAAAGGGCACGCCGACCAGTGCCAGCGCCCCCACACTGACCGGAATCTGCCAACCCCACTCCCGCCAGATGCGCTCACCCACCAGCCAAAGACCGCCGCCCAGGGCAAAGGTGGTGGTGGGCCAGATCAGCGCAGCCGGTCCCCGCGCGCCGGACAGAATGCTGGTCAGGCCAGCGATGCCGACGGATGTGATGAGCACAAAAGTCGTATGGCCCGGTTTTTCGCTGACTGTATAGGCGGCGAACGCGCTGCTGAGGAGTGTCAGCAGGACGACGCCCACAAAGACCGGCTGCAACAGTAGCTCTTTGCCGCCCAGCCCAATGGCCCAGCCCAGCAGCCAGAGACCACACAGGCCAGGGACCAGATGGTCCAGAAAACGGTCGGGGAGACGCAGGCGCAGACTGTTGGCCGGGAGCAGCCAGAGGTGGAAAGGATAGGAACCGGCCCGAATGGCCGCGGCTACCAGCAGCATAGCGACTGTTTCTGTGGGCAGGGAGCCGCCCAGCAGGGGCTGGCCTGGCCCGGATGTGCCGGCAGGCAGCAGGCCAATCAGCAGGAGCAGCGCGCCAAAGAGACTGAAGCCCTGGGCCTGGTTGACAAAGAGAAAGCGGCCTGGGCTGTCGTTGTTGTCGGTGAGTTCCAGAGAAGGGGGGGCCAGCGCGTTGCGCGCCAGAATCAGCAGGTCCATCACCACCCACGTCATAATGACTGTGAGCAGATTGCCGCTGCCCACAAAGAGCAGCGCCGTGGCCAGTACGGCCAGATTGGCAGTCAGGGTAGATGTGATCTGATGGACAGTATCGGCTGTGCTTGCGGCCTCTGGTCTCCCCCCGACAAAGACACTGAGGAGAATCGCCACACCGCCCAGCAGCAGAATCAGCACAGAGACGTACCAGTTCCAGCCGTCGCCCACCCAGAGCAGATTGAAGCCGGGGAGGATGACAGGCTGCCAGGGACGGCTGTAGATGGGGACGACCGGCTGCATACGCAGTCCGATTGTCTGGATCACCGCAATCAGCCAGAATACGAAGGCCGCGGTCCCGGTCAGGTCAATATTGGCCGTGCGTTGGCCGATTTGCCATACGAGAAACGCGCCAAAGGCCAGGACCAATGGCGGGCCGACGGGCGATGTGAGGAGATCGAGAAAAGCGTTGAGAATTGTCACAACTGGAAATTGTATCACAGGCCAGGAGGAAGTTTCTATTTGGCCCACTGCTGCTGTTTGGCCTGTCGGATTATTTACTGCCCCGCGTTATTTACTACGCCGCATTACTTACTGCGCCGCTGGCGAAACTCGCCCACTATGCCGCCCAGGGCACAAAAGGCCGCGGCCAGAATGGCATAGCTCCAATTGTTGCCGGGTAGGACAAAGAGCGCCATGACGGGCATACTGAGCAGCCCGCCCAGCATGGCGTGGATCGCGGCACGCTGGCCCACATAGAATGCCGTGGCCAGCCCGGCCAGGAGACTCCCGACCAGGGGCAGCCCGGCCAGCAGCTCGTTCCCCGCGGCTAGCCCGCTGGCAATGAGCAGGCCCAAGGTCACCAGCAGCAGATTGGCGGCTAAGGCGAAGATGATTCCGGCAGGGCGCAGGGGTGGACGAGCGGGCATGTGAGACTCCAGTGCGGAAGTTGGAATACGGAATGCGGAATGCGGAGGTAGGGACAGAATCGGATTGTTCCGTCATCTCCGGTTGGGAAAGTTGCAGGTGGTACGCCGAGCGTCTCATTAAAAATTCACTATTCGCTATTCACCGTTCACTATTTCTAATTCCCCCCACACCGGCTCTGAATATTCCTGCCGCCGCCAGCGGTAGCCCGGCTCGGCGATGACACCCGGCTCTGTGGCGGTCAGGAGCAGACGCAGGCTTTCGAATAGGATTGTGCGCTGTTGGGCCGGGGCATTTGCTTCGCCCAGGGGGTGGCCCAGGGGCCATTTGACAAAAAGGGCGCGGGGCACGCCCACATTCTGGGTAATTTCCAGCGCCAGCGAAATGGCGACTGTGGGAATACCCGCCGCCTCAATCTCCCGTGTGACCAGCCCCACGGACCGGTTGCAGAGTCCTCAGGCAGGGGTGAGGAAGGCGAAGTCCACACCGTCGGCCCGCAGTTTGGCCGCAATCTCCGGGGCTGTCTTCTCTTGCAGACGGCGCAAATGCTCCCCTTCGATGTGGCCCATCAGCCCGAAATGGCGGCGGGCTACGCCGCCAATGACTCCCCGTTGGGCCAATTCCCGGAACTGTTCCAGGGGGAAGATCACATTCAAGTCCCGGTCCGCGCTGCTGTGATTGTAGTAGTCGTGGGTGATAGTTAAGTCGGCCAGGGCCACATCGCCGGGAATCTCGCGCAGGGTGGCGTCGCCGTCCGGGTCGGCCATATCGAAGGCTGGCTGGCTGGTCAAGTGGACGCCGCCGGTGGTGATCAGCGCAACTGTACATTCGGCCAGGGGTTTGGTCAGATGGGCAAAGGGGGTGGGGCCGTCGGCGCTGCTGCGGACGCGGCGTACAAAACGGCCAGCCCACCACTCCGCCACCGCGGGAATGGCGAAGAAGCGGTTTTGCAGGCGCTGTATGAAAGAGGCAGAAGGCTTGGGATTGCTCATTTTGGCTGGATTCCGCTATGATAAAAAGAGGGGCACGGATTTGCACAGGTGTTGATAGTGTAGCTTTGCCCGGCCCCGCACAGGACTACGGATTGCTAATTGTACGGTGTATACGGACCGATGGCAAACTATCACCGGGTGAAACTGGCCTGGTGGGGAAATTTCCAGTCCCCAATCACCGATCCCTACTTCCCAATCTTCTAAAGGAATTGCTATGGCGCATCGCGGCAATTGGTGGGGCTATATCGCCCACGACCCCGAAAAAGATCGTCCCCGCGTCACCCGAAAACTGTTGGGCCGGGTTTTTGGCTATGCCCGATCCTATTGGCGGGCTGTAACAATCGGTCTGCTGATTATCGCTATCATCTCGCTGATTGAGCTGATCCCGCCTCTGCTCTACCGGGAACTAATCGACAATGTGCTGCCCAATCAGGAGTGGGGACGGCTCAATCTGCTGGCCCTGGGGATGATCTCCATCCCTATTGTCAGCGGTCTGTTGGGGGTGGCCCAGCGCTATTTCAACTCGCAGGTGGGCGAAGGGATCATCTACGATCTGCGACAGGAGTTGTATACCCACTTGCAGCGGATGTCTCTGCGCTTCTTCACCCACACCAAATCCGGCGATATTATCTCCCGGCTGAACAACGATGTGGTGGGCGCCCAGGGCGCAATTGCCAATACAATCCCCAATCTGCTCACAAATATCTTCACCCTTACCTCCACCCTGGCCGTGATGCTGACAATCGAATGGCGGCTGACGCTGCTGGCGATTGCGGTGCTGCCTCTCTTTGTGCTGCCTGCCCGCCGGGTGGGGCGGATTTTGCGGGATATCCGACGCCGGTCTATGGAGTTGAACGCGGATATGTCCAGCGCTATCAGCGAGACACTGAGCGTGAACGGCGCGCTGCTGGTCAAAACCTTTGGCCGGGGCAATTACGAGGTGGAACATTTCGGCGAAACCAATCGGGAGGTGCGGGATATTGGCATCCGTCAGGCGATGGTGGGGCGCTGGTTCTTTCTGGGGCTGAGCATCTCTGGCGCGATAGGCACAGCGCTGATCTATTGGGTGGGTGGCCGATTTGTGTTGCAGGATGTGATTTCGGTCGGCACAATCGTGGCCTTTGCCGCCTATCTGGGCCGACTCTATGGGCCGATCTCTTCCCTGGCCAATGTGCCGGTGGAGTTTGCCCGTGCGCTGGTCAGCTTCGAGCGGGTCTTTGAATATCTGGATATGCCTGTGGAGATTGCCGACAAAGCCGATGCCATCGAACTGGACGAAGTGCAGGGCGACATCCGTTTTGAAGATGTCTCCTTCCGCTACGCCGCGCCGATGCTCGAAGACGATGCGTCTGAACCGTCTGTTCCCAACATCCAATATCGCTCATCTCGCGCCCAGGCCCTGGAGTCCCTCAACTTCCACATCGCGTCGGGCGAACTGGTGGCGCTGGTCGGTCCCAGCGGCGCGGGCAAGACGACGATCACTTATCTGCTCCCCCGGCTCTATGACCCGACGGAAGGCCGGGTGCTACTGGACGGCCACGACCTGCGGGATGTGACGCTGGAGTCCCTGGCCCGGCAGATTGGGATGGTGACCCAGGAGACGTACCTGCTCCACGACACCTTTGCCGCCAATCTGCGCTACGCCAGACAGGACGCCACCGAGGCCGAGATGGAAGCTGCCTGCCGGGCCGCCAACATCCACGACTTTATCGCGGGGCTGCCCGACGGCTACAGTACGCTGGTGGGGGAGCGGGGCTATCGGCTCAGCGGCGGGGAGAAGCAGCGGCTGGCGATTGCCCGTGTGATTCTCAAGGACCCCCGCATTCTGATTCTGGACGAAGCCACCGCGCATCTGGACTCCCAGAGCGAGGCGCTGATCCAGGCCGCGCTGGAACCCCTTTTTGCCGGGCGTACCAGCTTTGTGATCGCGCATCGGCTCTCGACGATTCTGGCCGCGGACAAAATTCTGGTCATGGACGAGGGGCGTCTGGTGGAGCAGGGCAGCCACGCCGAACTCTTCGCGCTGAATGGGCTGTACGCCGACCTCTACCGCACCCAATTTCGGGCCAGCCAGTCCGGCCTGGAGGCGATGTTGGATTGAGTGAAATCCACATCACCGGTCCCAGCGGTGCTGTTCGTTCAGGAGTTAGCAGATCAATGACCCAATCCCCCAAACCCACCGGAACCAGCACCAGCGCCTTCGGCTCGCCGGGCCGAGAAAGCCACGATGCCAGCGCTTTCTATGCCAGCCGTCTCTACGCGGGGCTGCCCCAGGAGGAGAAAGTCCCCCTGGATGAAACGCCCCTGCCCCCGGAGAATCTGGATCGCATCTTCCTGCGCTCTGCCGAGGCGATGACCGATCTGCCCGACAATTCTGTGCATCTGATGGTCACGTCGCCGCCCTACAATGTGGGCAAAGAGTACGACGAGGACTTCACTCTGGACGAATACCTGGCCTTTCTGGAACGGGTCTGGCGGGAGGTCTGGCGGGTACTGGTGCCTGGCGGGCGGGCCTGTATCAACATCGCCAACCTGGGCCGCAAACCCTATCTGCCTCTCAACGCCTTCATCGCCCGCCAGATGTTCGAGATCGGCTTTCTCATGCGCGGGGAGATCATCTGGAACAAAGCGGGCCACGCCAGCCCATCCACTGCCTGGGGCAGTTGGAAGTCGCCCTCCAACCCGACCCTGCGCGATGTCCACGAGTATATTCTCGTTTTTTCCAAACAGCGCTTTGGCCGCAGCAAAAAACGCCCCGACGATCAGCCGGATCGGGAAGCCACTATCAGCCGGGATGATTTTCTGGAACACACGAAAAGCGTCTGGACCTTTCCGCCCGAACCGGCCCGCCGCGTCGGCCACCCCGCACCCTTCCCGGTGGAACTGCCCCGCCGCCTGATCGAACTCTACACCTTTGGCGGGGAAGTGGTGTTGGACCCCTTTATGGGCAGCGGACAGACAGCGATTGCCGCGCTGAAGACCGGGCGGCGCTATGTGGGATACGAAGTGTCGGAAGAATACGCGGCATTGGCGGGTAAACGGATTGATGATGCGATGCTGGGATGACAGATCACCCGATCCCAGCATCCCAGTATCGCATCATCTGTTCTCTACTTGCCCAATCATCCCCTCCTTGCCTATAATACTCCCATCGCTTTTCATCCCCCTTCACCCCAAAATGGAAAGAGCTATGATTAAAATTGCAGAAGTGCTTCCTCCCAAGCCCTCCCCCCTGTGGCGGATGGTCAAACAGTGTGGCGTGGATTACGTCGTCGGTGGTATGGACTGGACCGGTGGCATCGACAACCCCGACCCGGACCTGCGTCCCTGGGGCTTTATGTCCCTGGCCCGGGTCAAGAGCAACTACGAAAATGCGGGCTTCACCCTGGACACGATTGAGAATCGTCCCAACCTGACCAAAGCCAAACTGGGCTTGCCGGGCCGGGACGAGGAGATCGAACACGCCTGCGAACTGGTGCGCAATATGGGCCGGCTGGGGATTCCCGTCTGGTGCTACGAGTGGATGCCCGTCTTCAACTGGATGCGCACCTCCACGACGATCCCCACCAGGGGCGGCGCGCTAGTCACGGGCTATGACAATCTGGTGATGGCGGACGCACCCCTGACCGAATACGGCGTCGTCACCGAAGAGCAGTTGTGGGACAATCTGAAGTATTTCCTGGAGCGGGTCGTGCCTGTGGCCGAGGAATACAACGTCAAGCTGGCTATGCACCCGGACGATCCGCCCCTTTCGCCCATCCGCGGCCTGGGCCGGATTATGCGCAGTGTGGAAAACTACCAGCGGCTGATCGATCTGATCCCCAGCCCGGCCAACGGCATCTGCCTCTGCCAGGGCAACTTTACGATGATGACCGACGACCTGCCCGGTGTCATTCGCCACTTCGGCGAGCAGGAGAAGATCTTCTTCGTCCACTTCCGGGATGTGGCGGGCACGCCGGACAACTTCCACGAGACCTTCCACGACGACGGCAAGACCGATATGCTGGCCTGTATGAAAGCCTACAAGGACATCGGCTTCGAGGGCGTCCTGCGCCCGGATCACGTGCCCACAATGGAAGGCGACAGCAACGACCACGCTGGATACTCCTCCATCGGTCGGCTCTTCGCCATCGGCTACATCAAAGGGCTGCGCCAGGCGGTTTATGCGGAATAGTTGATTGGTTTATTAGTTGACTGGTTGATTCATTGGGGGCAACTACCCGATCATCCAATCAACTAATGAACCAATCAACCAATCGCCCGAAAGTATTGCTCGTCACTAGGCAAAGGCCAACGTTTTCTGCTATACTGCGGTGACGTTGGCCTTTGGCCTTTATACCCGGCACGCTATTTCGAGAAGTTCGACTTTTCCAAAAAGTCGAACTTCTGTTCCCAAACGAGATGCGTGTCCAGTAGGGGAGGTTTTTGTGAACGGAAGTTGGAGCCGGAACGCCTTTGTCTATCTGCTCATTTTGGTAGCCGCGGCTGCCCTCTTTTTGAATATCTATGGGCCAGGCGAAACACCCCAGACCAAAAGTCTGAGTGAGATTGCCGCGCTGATCAACCGGGGCGATGTGGACCGCATCGACGTGCAGGAAGAAGAACTGCGGGTCTCTGTGCGTGGCATCGAGCAGCCCTTTGTGGGCCGCAAAGAGGAGGGCATCCCCCTCACCCGCACCCTGCAAGGGCTGGGCGTAGACCCGACCAAAATGGCCGATGTAAAGATCAGTGTGCTGCCCCCCTCCTCTTCGGGCAACTGGCTCGCGTTGATCTTCAATATGCTGCCCCTGCTGCTGATCGCGGGCCTCTTCCTCTTTCTCTTCCGTCAGAGCCAGTCGGGCAACAATCAGGCCCTCTCCTTTGGCAAGAGCAAAGCCCGGATGTTCACCGGCGATAGGCCCACCATCACCTTTGACGATGTGGCGGGCAGCGACGAGGCCAAAGAGGAACTCCAGGAAGTGGTGGAATTCCTCAAAGAACCCCAGAAATTTGTGGCCCTGGGCGCACGCATTCCCAAAGGTGTGCTGCTGGTGGGGCCTCCCGGCACAGGCAAAACCCTGATGGCCAAGGCTGTTTCCGGCGAGGCGGGCGTCCCCTTCTTCAGCATCTCCGGCTCGGAATTTGTCGAGATGTTTGTGGGCGTTGGCGCCAGCCGGGTGCGAGACCTCTTCGAGCAGGCCCGGCGCAACAGCCCCTGCATTATCTTTGTGGACGAGATCGACGCGGTGGGCCGCTATCGGGGCACGGGCCTGGGCGGCTCCCACGACGAACGGGAGCAGACCCTCAACCAGATTCTGGTGGAGATGGACGGCTTTGGCACGGACACAAATGTGATTCTCATCGCCGCCACCAACCGGCCCGACATCCTCGACCCGGCCCTGCTGCGTCCTGGCCGTTTCGACCGCCGGGTGACAATGGACCGGCCCGATCTCTCAGGCCGACGGGCCATCCTGGATGTGCACGTCAAAGGCAAACCTCTGTCTCCGGATGTGGACCTGGACCTGATTGCCCGCCAGATTCCTGGTTTTGTGGGCGCGGACATCGAAAATCTGGTCAACGAGGCCGCGATTCTGGCGGCCCGGCGCAACCGGCGCTCCATCACAATGGCCGATATGCAGGAATCTATGGAGCGGATCGCGATGGGCGGTCCAGAGCGGCGCAGCCGACTGATCACCGCCAAAGAGCGGGAGATCGTCGCCTATCACGAAGCGGGCCACGCCATTGTCGGCCATCTGGTCAAGAATGCGGACCCGCTGCGCAAAGTGACAATTGTGCCCCGGGGCGATTCGCTGGGACTGACTGTCTATGTGCCCGAAGCGGACCGGATGCTGCACGCCCGCTCCTATTTCATCGACCGCATCGCGATTGCGTTGGGCGGACGGGTGGCCGAGGAACTGGTCTTTGGCGACATCACCAATGGAGCCGGGGCCGACATCCGCAACGTGACCCAGACTGTCCGTGCAATGGTAACCCGTTATGGGATGAGTGAGAATATGGGGCCGTTGCAATTTGGCCGCCAGAGCGAGAACGTCTTTCTGGGCCGGGAAATTTCCGAGCAGCGGGATTACAGCGAGGAGGTGGCCGAGCAGGTGGACGCAGAGGTGCGCCACATTGTGGACGAAGCCTACCAGCGGGTGCGGGAGATGTTGCGCACCCATCGCAGCCGTCTCAATGCCGTGGCCCAGGCCCTGCTGGAGCGGGAAACCCTGGTATCGGAGGAGTTCATCGCCATCTTCGAGGGCAAGCTGGACGTGGACGATCTGCCCGATCCCCTGGCACCCCAGCCCGCCTAATCAAGTGTTTTTATATTCACAAAAGAGCCGGTCGCCTCTGAGGTGACCGGCTCTTTTTGATCCAACGAAAGCAGATAAAAACCTGTGCAATATTTTGCACATTCATTTCAAAATATTTTCAATATATTGACAATTGTGATGATTTCTGTTATTCTTTTTCCATAGAATGTGTTTCGGTGAGAATAGTACAGGAACAAGCGATGATTCCCAATCAGTGGTATGCGATTGCAGAGGCAAAAGAGATCAAACCGGGCAAGCTGACACCCCTGCGTCGGGTTGGCGAAAATCTGGTGTTGTGGCGGGACGATGCGGGCAAACTTTCGTGTATGCTCGACCTCTGCCCCCACCGGGGCGCGGCTTTGAGCGGCGGCAAAATTGTGGACGGCTGCATCGAATGCCCCTTTCACGGCTTCCAGTACGACCGGGAGGGCCAGGGCAAGTTTATCCCGGCCAACGGTATCAACGCACCGGTTCCCCAAGTCTTTCGGGTCCAGACCTACACTGTGCGCGAGGAACACGGCTTTGTCTGGCTCTGGTATGGCGAGAAGCGGGAGAGCTATCCGCCCGTACCCTTTTTCGACGATCTGGACGACTCTTTCGTCTATGGCTCCGTCGCTGTCCACTGGCGTTCCCACTATACCCGCTCCATCGAAAACCAACTGGACGTCTCCCACCTGCCTTTTGTCCACAAGAAGACAATCGGACGGGGCAACCGCACACTGGTCAACGGGCCTTATGTGACCCTGGAAAATGACACAATGTCGGTCTGGGTGGACAACCGGGTGGACGACGGCACGCCGCCCACCAAACCGACGAAGATGCCTATGCCTATGCGCCCACCCCTGCTCATCTTCAAATTTCCCAACATCTGGCAGAACCGGCTGGGCGACGACTTCCGCATTGTGGCCGCCTTTGCCCCCATCGACGACGAAAATTCGATGGTCTATGCGCGCACCTACCAGCGGGTCAAGCGCCCGACCCGTCTGCGCTGGTGGATGGCCCAAGCCCTGGCCCAGTCCAACCGGCTGGTGCTGCGGGAAGACCAGCGGGTGGTGGAGACCCAGCGGCCCAAAATCGCCGGGCTGGACATCGGCGAGCGCTTCATTCCCGGCGACCGACCCATCGCCCTCTTCCTCATCCACCGCCGGGAGCTGATCGAAGCGGCTACTCAGGGAGGCATCTTGCGCCAGGGGGCTGAAGTGGTTGCTCTGGCCGACGCCGAAATCGACTGGAGTGTGGCCGAGGAGGGCGACATCCGCCCCAATCTGCCCTACGATCTGTTACCGAGAGAGGGAAACCGGTCTGTCTCACGCGCCCGCGTGGAGGAGCCGGTTGTGGGGTGAACAGAAGAACTGCGTAGTGGATGGTGCGTCTACTGGTACACGTACCACGCATTACTCCGTACGGGCGCAAGATCTAACGGACAAGCGTTAGTTGTTGGTGGACGACGCAAGACCAGCGCCGGTTGAGTAGGCGGGTGCTTTTTCCCGCCGTATCGAAACCAAGCGGGTGGACGAAGAATCGACTCATTACCCGTTCGTTGGTTTCGATACGCCTCGAAGACTCGGCTACTCAACCGGCGCTCACTGGTCCGATCTGCGCGCAACTTTGTGGCTACGCCACCCTATGCATTACGTAGCAGCTCCGTCGTGATTTGTATATTCAGCCGACACAGGCTATACTATCTCGTCCCCAGTCGGACTTCGATTGGGTTTTCATTGTTTTGCGTTTTCCAGATGGTTGCCCGACCATAAATCGGTCGGGCTTTTTGTTGCAACAGAATGGCTCTTGTGGAGTTAGGGAGGGCTGGCTGTGGCGCAACAAAGGGATGGCCTGAAAAGGCCAGGCGACACAGCGGAACCTTCAAGACACAAGCAGGAGATATTCTATGTCCAACGATTTTGATCGATTGAATTTGCGCGCCGAATTGGTGCAGGCGGTAACCGGCGAAGGCTACACCGAACCGACACCGATCCAGAGCGCAGTCATCCCCGTCCTCCTCTCTGGTAAGGATGTGATCGGCCAGGCCCAGACCGGCACTGGCAAGACCGCCGCCTTCAGCCTCCCTATGCTCCAGACAATTGAAATGGGTCTCGGCCCGGTGCAGGGACTGATTCTGGCCCCGACGCGGGAACTTGCCATGCAGGTCTCCGAGGCCATCTACACCTATGGCAAACACTTGGGCGTGCGTGTCCTGGCTGTCTACGGCGGCCAGCCCTACGCCCGTCAGATTTCCCGCCTGCGCAAAGGTGTGGATATTGTGGTTGGCACACCGGGCCGTCTGCTCGACCTGATCCAGCGCAAGTCCCTGGACCTGAGCCAGGTGCGGATGCTGGTGTTGGACGAGGCCGACGAGATGCTCAGTATGGGTTTCATCGAAGACATTGAGACGATTCTGGCCGAAACCCCGGCGGACCGCCAGACCGCTCTCTTCTCGGCCACTGTGCCGCCGGAGATTCGTCGCTTGGCCGATGGCTATATGCAGAAGCCCCAGTCGGTGAGCATCGAGCGTTCCCAGATGACTGTGGCCGCGGTGGATCAGCGCCACTATCTGGTCAACGAATCGGACAAGGTGGCCGCGTTGACCCGGCTGCTGGAGGTCGAGGATATTACCCGCGCCCTGATCTTTGCCCGCACCCGTGTGGGAACCAGCCAACTGGCCAGCGAACTGAGCACTTTGGGCTATCCTGCCGAACCCCTGCACGGGGACATGGGGCAGGACGAGCGGGAGCAGGTCCTGGCCCGTTTTCGGGGCCAGCGGGTGAATGTGCTGGTGGCAACGGATGTGGCCGCGCGGGGTCTGGACATCGACGACATCTCCCACGTCTTCAACTTTGACCTGCCGCCAAACCCGGAAATCTACGTCCATCGGGTCGGGCGCACGGGCCGGGCCGGCAAGACCGGTGTGGCTGTTACTCTGCTCGCCCCAGCCGAAATCTGGCGTCTGCGCCGCATCGAAGGATACACCAAACAATCGATCCGCAAAGATGCGCTGCCCACAGTGGCGGAGATCGAAACCCGACGGGAAGCTCTCCTGCTGGAAAAGGTGGGGGTCTGGCTCAACCGGGACCGTGCCCGCCGGGAGCGGGAACTGGTGGAGAGTCTGGTGGCTGCCGGTCACGATCCACTGGATGTGGCCGCGGCTGCGCTGAAGCTGGCAAACGCCAGCGAGAATGGGAAACCGATTGCGCCTATCCAGGAAGTGCGGGAAGGCCGGTCCCAGGGCCGCAGCCGGGATCGCAAACCGGTGAGCCGGGGGCGGTCACAACATTTTTCCACCGATTCCCACGAGAAGGGAATGGTGCGCCTGAGCCTGAGCGCCGGGCGTGTCCAGGGCCTGCGCCCCAACGATGTAGTCAGCGCCATTGCCCGCCACGCCCAGATTCCGGGCCGGGCGATTGGGGCCATCCACATCCGCCAGGAGCACACCCTTGTGGATGTGCCGGAACATCTGGTTTCCCAGGTGCTCGAAGGCCCGTCCAGCTACCGCATCCACCGCAGCGAAGTGACGGTGGAGCGGGCGTAGCTTTTTTGTAGGTTGGGTAAAATGAAAAGAGGGCGGTGGGCTGAATGCCCACCGCCCTCTTTTCATTTTACCCAACCTACGCAGTCTCAAAGACAATTTCCTGCGCGCCCTGCCACAGCACCAACTCCCCCACGGCCTGCAGCTTCTCATTCCCTTCCACAATCGTCAGAAAGTGATTGCCCGCCAGTTGCCCCATTTTGCTGGCAAAGAGCGTCGCGCCGTAGGCAAAGAGAATTTCTGTCTCGCTGTAGCCGCCGGGATAGAAGAGAATCTGCCCCGGCGCGGGGTGACTGGTGTGGTTCTCGAAACCCACATCCAGCCGAAACTCCCCCAGAGGAATCCAGCAGGACTCACCGCTCCAGCGGGCGTGGATCAGCTTTTGGCGGTAGGGCAAAAGCTGGCGAAAGGCCGCGCACGTTTGGGGCGCGGCGGCCTCTTCCAGCCGGGCAGTGAAGGTGTAGGACGCTACGCTGACGCGCAGATGGGTCATCGCCGAGCTTCCGCAAATGTGACCAGACGCCGCTGCTTCTCCTCCCACAATACCAGAAAAATGGTCCTCAGGCTCTGGGCCAGCGTCAGGTGTGTCACCTGCTGCAGAGCCGGATTCTCGTCGTGGCAGGCTTGCAACCGGTAGTTGGGGATGCGGGGGCTGAGGTGGTGGATGTGGTGGAAGCCGATGTTGCCGGTGAACCACTGGAGAACCTTGGGCAATTTATAGTAGGAACTGCCGTGCATGGCGGCCAGGGTATAGTCCCACTCGCCTGTGTGTTCCCAATAGGTGCGCTCGAACTGGTGCTGGACATAGAACATAAATGTCCCGGCGCTGGAAGAGATGATTGTGATCGGCAACTGAATCAGCAGCACAGCCTGCCAGCCAAGCAGCCAGCTCAACCCGCCGTACAGCACCAGCAGCGCAACATTCGTCCACCAGACCGAAGCCCGTTCGTGGCGTTTCCACTTGTTCTCCTGCCCTGGCAGGACAAAACGTTGCAGAATGATGAAGTTGACCGCGGGCGCAATGGCAAAGAGAAAGAATGGGTTGCGAAAGACCCGATAGACGATCCGTTTCATCCGGCTGGCCGCGCGATATTCGTCCACAGTCAGCGTCCAGATATCGCCGATGCCCCGTTCTTCCAGCTCCGCGTGGTGGGCGTGGTGGATGGCGTGGCTCTTGCGCCAGTAGAGATAGGGGGTAAAGGTGAAGAGGCTGCACACTGTGCCCACGCTGTGGTTGGACTTCTTGGACTTGAAGAAGGAGCCGTGGCCGCAGTCGTGCTGGATAATAAAGATGCGCACAGTAAAGCCCGCCGCGGGCAGGGACAGGAGGAGTGTGAGCCAGTAGCCAACCGACAGGCTCAGGTACATCAACACCCACATCAGCAGCAATCCTCCGAAGGAGTTGATAATCTGCCAGACCGCTTTTTTTACATCGGGCTGGTGATAGTGGGCCACCAATTTCCGCCAGTTGGCATAGGGTGTCTCAGGCGTCTGCGTTTCTACCGTCATTGAGTCTTCCATTTCTTTGTTTGTTAGGGTGAATCGATGTGACAACCGTCAACCGGTGTCATCTTTCGCCGCGGGGAACATCTATAGAGAAACCGTATCACATTGGGCGTGAGGATGCAAAAGCAGGGCATGCTACGTATGTCACGACTCCTCGTTCAGGATCAGCGCTCGCTGATCATCCGGCAGCTTCTCCGAACCTTCGCGCAGGATGGAGCGTTCTGCCTCGGCCCGCTTCTCGTAGAGAAAGCCAAATACGGCCCGCGGCTCTTTCTGGCTGGCCTCGCGCAGCGCCCAGCCCACTGCTTTGCGCACAATCGGCGTCTCCTCCTGAAGCAGGTGGGAGCAGATTTGCAGCGTTTCTGCCACATTCGAGCGCCCCTTCTGGTTGAGCGCGGCGGCAGTGGCAACCGTAAACCGTCGCCGCCAGGGATTGGGAGAACCGGTCCAGTCGATCAGATCAGCCACCCGTTGGGGATTTTCCATCACCAGCGGCGCGGCCACACCCGTTGCCAACTGGTCACAGACCTCCCAATCGGCAATCAGTTTGACCCAGCCGTCGATGGCCGCCCATAGGGGCGCGGCAGGCGCTTTCTTGATGGAAGCGGTCAACCAAAAAAGTGCACACAGCACCTCTTCCCGGCACTTGCCCGCAAACGCGAGATCGACCAGAAAAATCAAATCTTCTGTCAACACCCGGGGATGGCGCTTCTTTAGATCGGCGGCCAATGCCCGCAGTTTTGGCACACGCACACCCAGGGCAGTCCACGTGCTGGGGACCAACTGGTGGATTTTCTCGGCGTATTTTGGCTCCACCAGCGGGAGCAATTCTTCGTGAAGCTCCGCCTGCAATCGTTCGGCTTGACTGCTCATTCGCTCTGCCCGTCTCCCTTGGCCAACCAGGCCATTTGCTCGCTTGTCAGTCGTACATCTCCCGCCCGCATACTATCCTCCACTTGGGCCACTGTGCGGCAACCGACAATTGGAATCGTCGCAAAGGGCTGATTTGTCAAATAAGCCAGCACAATTTCGCTCACCGAGTAGCCTGTCTCCCCGGCCAACGTTTGCAGTCGCGCGGCCCGACTGCGGTTTGCGGCTGTGCCATACGTCTTCTGCTGGCCGGGACGAATCTCGCTGCCCTCGGCCAGCTTTTGAAAGTAGCCGCCAGCCTGGGATGAGTAGGGGATCGCGGCCAGCCCCGTGCCCTGGTGATAGGCGAGGGTTTCGTCGTCCATCGCTACTGTTGTCGGGTCGCCCACCGCAGCCGGGTCGATCTCGGCCAGAGACCAGCGCATCTGATTGCCGACGAAGCCGGTGATACCCCGCTCTGCCGCGTAGGCTTGCGCGGCCGCAATGCGATCCACTCGCCAGTTGGAACAGCCGAAATAGCGGATTTTCCCCGCCACCACTTGGCTGTGCAGGGTGTCGATGATCTCTGCCACGGGCCGCGCTGTGTCGTCCCGGTGCAGCCAGTAGAGGTCGATCCACTCGGTCTGCAAATTGCGCAGACTGGTGTTGAGATCGTCCACAATCTCCGCCGGGGACATCCGTGAGATGTGCATCGTTGCCAGTTCAGGATGAGCGCCTTTGGTTGCCAGGACGATTCGGGAGCGTTGTCCGCTCTTTGCCAGCCAGCGCCCGATTGTCTTTTCGCTGCTGTTCTTCTCGCCGGGTAGCCAATTCGCATAGACAGCGGCAGTGTCGATAAAATTGCCGCCGCAGGTCACATACGCATCCAGCAACGCGTAAGCGTCTGCCGGGGCGATTCCGTTCCCAAAGTTGGACGATCCCATGCAAATGGCCGAGGGCGCCAGATCGGTGCGAGGGATTTGGGTAGTACGCATTCAGTTCTCCGAGAGACTGATCAAAAGCGGAAGCAGATTAAAAGAATGAAACAAAGATCAGCGCAGATCAATTCAAATCATGAAAATCTGCGTCCTCCCTTGCTTTAAGTCGCCATCTCCAACACAAAATAATGTCCCGGATTCCACGCCTGGCAGACGAGAAAGAGCCGCCCGTTGTGGATATGGAAGATAACGTTGTGCAGGTGATCCGCCAGTTCGACGCCCAATTCCTCTTTGGGGCGGATCGTCGAAATCACTTCGTAGCTCTCGCCGTCCAGAATGTAGATGGGCGCGGGGCGCTTCTCCTTCTCCGGGTCGTCCAGGCTGCCGACGACCGCGTAGGACTGGCCCTGCCACTCCACAAAATTGATGCCACAGGGCCGGGACGCCGCTGGCAACGGGTGGCTGGCGTGAAAGTGGCCGTCGTGGCTGTGAATTTGGATGCGGGAGTTGAGCCGGTCTGCAATCGCCAGCCGCTGGCCGTCCGGTGTCAGATTGAAGCCGTGGGCCGTGCCGAATTTGCCGTTTTCTGTGGGGTCTGTCGTCTTGCCGCCGAAGATGTGCTGCCAACTGCGGCTGGGCTGGTCCGCGGTGGAAATGTAATTGGAGCCGTAGCCGTCCGCCACCAGCAAGCTTTCGCCCAGGGGGACCGTATCCGTCGGTTTGTAGGGCACTTCTGCGTCCGCATATTCGGCGAATTCGGGCCGGGAAAGAGTGTACTCCACATCGCCGTCCAGGGTCATCACCGCCACAAAGCCGTCGTTGTTGGCGGGCAGAAAGAGGAGGGGCGCTGCATCCGTGCCGCCGAGTTTCGTGCTGTGGAAGTTGACTTCCTGCAAATGGGGCGGCAACTCAATCAGTTCCTGGCTGGTCAGGTCCGCGGCGATGCGCAGGATGCCACTGCCGGGCATTCCGTAATAAATCTGGCCGCAGCCGGGCCGCTCGTCCACAGCAAAACCGCCGTGCAGACGCACCTCAGACGGCAGCACTTTCTCCGGCAGGGTGTAGAGGTCTTCGCATAGAGAAAAGGCGAAGGGTTTGCTTCCACTGGTCTTGCGTGGCATAGGAAGTTCCTTTCAGCGTTGGAGAAGTTCGACTTTTGTCAAAAGTCGAACTTCTGTCAGGTCAAAGTATACGGTCGCACAATCGTTGCCACACACGCGCCCTGCTGGGTGAGAGGAAAACCGCAGCGTCCAAAAAGAATGCCGCCGGTCTGGGCGTGTACAGGCACGGGGTCCGCAAAGGGCAGTTCGGTCGAATGGATCTGGCCCAGCTTCTGGCCGGCTTCCACCGGATCGCCCATTTCCAGAAAGGGTTCAAAGATGCCGCTGACCGGGGCCATCACATAATCGGCGCTCTCCGGTGCCGCGACCAGTTGGGGCGCGGGTGACGGCGGGGCGTAGGGCGTATCTGTGAGAACGCCGTACATCCGCAGCATATTTTTCAGCCCCCGGTCCGCGATGCCGAGCATATCCACGCCGAACTGGGGCGCGCTGCCCAGTTCCGTGCCCAGGGTGATTTTGCCCAGGCTCTCCGCGTAGGAAGGGAGCAATCCCCCGCCTGCCACATCCGCATAGATAAAGACGTAGGGCGCGCCCCAGGCCGTAGCCGCCCGCACCATCTCACTCATCTGCGTCTGGTTCGCCAGTTCGTGCATATTGACCGACGGCAGAAATTGCAGCGTGCGCCCGCCGGAGTGGATGTCCACCACAATATCGGCCTGGGGCAGCAGTGTGTAGCTGACGTAGTGGGCGATCATTCCGGTGATGGTGTCGTTGTGCTGGCCGGGAAAGGCCCGGTTCATATTGCGCCCATCCAGCGGGGAGAGGCGTGTGCCCGCCACACAGGCCGGTCGGTTGAGCATCGGCAGCACAATCAGCCGCCCCTGCACCTGCTCCGGCTGGATGTCCCGCACCAGATTGAGGAGCGTCACCTGGCCCTCGTACTCGTCGCCGTGATTGCCGCCGGAGAGGAGTACAGTCGGCCCGCTGCCATTTTGGATGACCGCAATCGGGATAAAATAGTTGGCCCAGCCCGCTGTATTGAAGGATTGGGGGACCCGCAGGACGCCGATCTGCTTGCCGTCTTGCGTGTAGTCAATATCAGTGGATACGAGCGAGTCAGTTGCCATCTCTTCTCCGATCGGATTGGAAAATCAGCGCGTTGGTGGTTTCCCGCGGCTAACCGCTTGCCCGCCCACGGCGCAAGCGCTTCTGGTCCCGGTTTGTGTAAGCGCTGGGATTGCTGCTACCATTCAGTTCTCATTGTATGTTCACCAAAACTGTGGGGCGTCCTTCTGTAGTATAGTTGATGCGCCCTTGCTTGGCAACGTAGGAGAACCCCTATGCAATTCACACTCCCCCTTTCCAGCCCCGATCTGACCCTGGCCAACGCTGGCGGCAAAGGGGCCAACCTCTCCGCCCTGATTCGGGGTGGTTTTGCTGTGCCTGCTGGTTTTGTAGTGACAACCGCTGGCTACGACTCTTTTGTGGAAGCCAATGGATTGGCCGCACCCATCACCGCGCGGGTAGAGGCTATCGACCCGACTGACCCCACGGCCTATGACCGGGCATCCGATGAACTCCGCGGTCTCTTTGCCCAGGCGACTCTGCCCGATGACCTGCGAGCAGCGGTGTTGGCTGCCTACGGGGATGCCGTCCCCGACGCCAGCCCGGTGGCCGTGCGTTCCTCCGCCACCGCCGAAGACCTGCCCGAAGCCTCCTTTGCCGGTCAGCAGGACACGTATCTGAATGTAATCGGCCCGGATGGGCTGCTGGACGCGATGGTGAAGTGCTGGTCCAGCCTGTGGACCGGGCGGGCCATCGCCTATCGCCAGCGCCAGTCGATTGCACCGGATGATGTGAGTCTGGCCGTCGTCGTGCAGCGGATGGTCCCGGCGGAGGTGGCCGGGGTGATGTTTACGGTCAATCCGGTGACAGGCGACGACGATCAGGTGATGATCAACGCCACTTGGGGGCTGGGCGAGGCGCTGGTTTCCGGCCAGGTCAACCCGGACACATACCTGGCGGCCAAAGAGAGCGGCGGTCTGCTGGAAGTGACGATTGGGGACAAAGCGGTGATGACCGCAGTCCAGGCCGCTGGGACCGCGGAAGTGGCGGTGGAGGCGACCCGCCAGGGCCAGCGGGCTTTGACCGACAGGCAGGTGGGGGACCTGGCGGAGATCGGGCGCAGAATTGAGCAGCATTTCAGCGCTCCCCAGGATGTGGAGTGGGCCTACGCCGAGGACAAGCTTTACGTCCTTCAGTCCCGCCCGGTGACGACCGCAGCCCAGCCCAATCGGGTCCCCGGCGACGATGCCTGGCCCCCCCTTCTTTCCAAAAAAGCGCGGGAATTTGACCTGTGGAGCCAGTCGGACCTGGGCGAGCGCTGGCCCGACCCGGTGACGCCCCTGACGTGGAGCGAGTGGAAGCCCATCACCGAAGCCAATATGCGGGACAGTTTTGGCGGTATCAATGAGCCGTGGCTGGACCAAATCGAGTGGGTGCGCCGGGAGCAGGGCCACGCCTATTTGAACGAGGGTGCGATGGCCTATGCCCTGCACCGGGGCTATGGGATGCCCGCCAGCTCCTTTGCCGATGGGATGGGCAGCGCGGCTGATCTGACCGCACTCTACCCCAAGTGGCACATTCCCACGGCCCTGCGCCGCGCCCCGCTGATGCTGGGGATGATGCGCCGCTGGGGGCAGTTGATGGAGGGCTATGAGAAAGAATTTGCCCAGATTGATCGGGATGTGGACGGCTGGATGGCCCGGGATTTAAGCGGACTGAGCGACGCTGAACTCTGGCACGAGGCCCAGAATGTCTGGCTGAGCCGGGTCATCCGCACAATCGACGCGCATTCGGCCAGCACCTCCCAGTCGATGAATTCCTATTCCCAGATGGAGGGGACGCTGCAACGCTTTCTGGGCGACGGCTCGGCGATTCAGGCCCTGGTGACGGGGATTGATGGGGTAATTCAGGCTGAACTGGTCCCCGCGCTGTGGGAGATCGCGCAGACTATCCGGGCCGCGGGGCTGGCTGATCTGTTGACGGAGAACGACCCCCGGACAGCCTTGGCGCAGTTGCAGGCAGAACCAGCCGCGGCTCCGGTGCTGGCCCAATTGCAGCGCTTTCTCAATCGTCACGGCCACCGCTGCACCACCGAAGCCGAGTATCTGAATCCCCGCTGGATCGAAGCGCCCTGGCTGGTCATCGAACAGATCACAGGCTATCTGGCCGCGGGCGAGGGCTTTGATCCCAGTGGGGCTGAGGAACGGCAACGGGCGCAGCACGCCGAAGCCATCCGCGAGGTGGAGGCTCAGCTCAACTTTGTGCAGCGGGCCTTCTTCCAGAGGGGGCTGAAGCGGCTGCACTGGTTGGTGCGGATGCGGGACAACGGCCAGCACTATCTGGTCAAACTGCTGCTGCCGGTGCGCCACTGCTACGGGCTGCTGGCCGGGCGCTGGGCAGAGCGGGGCTGGCTGGCGTGCGCGGACGATTTCTTCTTTCTGGTGAAGGAGGAGATAGCGGCGGTCATTGCCGGGGGCGATTCGGCTGGGCTGGCGGAAAAGGCCGAGGCCCGCCGCGCGGCCTGGGCGCACTGGACGGCCCAACCCACCTTCCCGGACGCGCTGGACGCCGCGGGCAAACCGGTTGTATCCGCGATTGTGGATGAAAACGCGCTGACCGGCATCGCGGCCAGCGGCGGACGGGTGACGGGTCGGGCGCGGGTCATCCTTTCGCCCCAGGAAGCCAGGAGCCTGCAACCGGGGGACATTCTGGTCACCCGTTCCACCGACCCTGGCTGGACGCCCGTCTTTGCCCTGATCAGCGGTGTGGTGCTGGAGATCGGCGGGCAACTCTCCCACGGCGCGATTGTCGCCCGGGAGTATGGCCTGCCTGCGGTGGTCAATGTGGCCGGCGCAACCCGGCGCATTGTGGATGGGGAGACGATTACTGTGGATGGGCGCGCTGGCACAGTAACACAAGCTGACCGCTTAGAGGGCGCAAACTAATTGGACATTAAGAAATTAATCCGGTAATGGCCTTCCGGGAAGCGGCCACAACATCTCGTGGCCGCTTCCCGGAAGGTTCGACGTTACCCGATCTATTTTTTAAGTTACAAACAGTTTGCGGTGCAGGTGGGGAGACGATTGCTGTGGATGGTAGTTCTGGTTGGTCGTGAAGGGGGTAAACAAGCGGCTTGTGGTTGTAGTATAATGGGCGCAGGTGATTCGTAGCTGATAGAACCAAAAGGTAGGTTTTCATATGTCCACACTCATTGCTGTCCCCGATGAATTGGTCGATCAGGTGAAATCTGTCGCGCACGCGGACGGACTGGAAGCATTTTTTATTGATGCCGCGCGCAGGCAAGTTCGGCAGATACGCGCGCGCCAGATGCGCCAGGAGTACGCGGCCACCCACACCCCTCTTTCCCCCCGCCAGGTCTATCAGAATTTGTTGGAAGGCGTTGTGGCTTTTGAATCCAAATACGGCTTTTCCAGCGAGCAATTCTTGAACGATTTTGAGACGGGTCTGCTAGATGAAGACAGCGACGATTGGAACGCTCTTTATCGTTGGCGAACTTTGGCGCATGGGTTAAGGCGTCTCGAAAGCGAGTACGGATTCACCCGCGAGACATAGCCCGATGGCAACCGATCTGTTAGAAAATTACTATTGGGAAGTCTACGCCCTCATTTTCGAGAGCGCAGATATTTTGGATCTTGAAGATTCAACTTTTTCGCTTTCAGACCCAGACACAGCCCGTATCGCCCAGGCAATTCACGCGGTTCTGCCTTTTCTGGATGGCTCCCGTCTATACGTCGAAGTTTCATTGACAGACGAAGGCGAGGCTGTCGAAGATCGTTATGCCTATATCTACTACGATGCAGGGGGCAGGCGAATTTTCCAATACGACAACCGTCGTCATCACCCCGAAATCTCCACTCATCCTCATCATATGCACAAAGGACCGATCCCCGCTGCTGGTGAGCGAGACCGGGCCTGGCCGACCGACATTGACTTTGTCGCCTTCGAGACAGTTCTGAATCGAATACGCGAGCGATTTTTTGGATAGCCATTCTGAACTGATCAACAGACTCCGCGGGGGTGACCTGCGCTCGATCGGGCGGGTGGCCGAAGTCGTTGCACTGGTTGGCGACGACCCGGCGGCCTTTGACGCGCTCTTTGCCGCGATGTTCAGCGACGAGCCGCTGGTGAAGATGCGGGCCGCGGACGCGGCGGAGAAGATCAGCCAGCAGCACCCCCATCTGCTGCGGCCCCACAAAGCCGCGCTGCTGGGCGAGTTGCCGCCCGGTCTGCGCCAGGAGGTGTACTGGCACATTCCGCTGATGTTGACCCGCGTGCCGCTGACTGACGCGGAACTGGAGCGGGCCTGGGCGCAGACAGTGGACATTCTCCACAGCGGGAGCAAAAGCCGCATTCTGGTGGTCAACTGTCTGCAAGGGCTGGCTGACATCTCTCTGCAAAGCGGTTGGCGGCGGGAGGAAGCGGCAGTGCTTATCCGCGCTCAGATGGAGGTTGGCAGTCCGGCCATTCGTGCCAGAGGGCGCAAACTGTTGGCCGCATTGGAAAAGGAAACCGGATGATTTTGACACCTGAAGTGTGGCGCACAGTAGGGATTGTGGCCGGGCAAATTGTGGCTCTGCTGGTGGTGACAGGGCTGCTGAGTTGGCTGCTGCGCATTCTGTTCAAGACTATTGAGTCGCGCACGGAGAACGCCAGCGCGGCCAAAGGATTGTCTACTGCCCGGCGTCTGACCCGCAATCTGCTGCGGTTGGTCGGCGGCGCGCTCTTTCTGCTGATTCTGGGTGGGAATGGCTATTTGATCGTCCAGGGCGAGGACCTGTTGGCTTTCTACCGGGTGCAGCTTTCCCAGATTGGCCCGGACTTCTGGACGGGCCTGGGATTAGGTGTCCTCTATTCGGTCGTAGCGGTGGTTGCTGCTCGCTGGCTCATCCGTCTCATTTTCCGGCTGCTTGGCGTGTTGGAAAGCCGGGCCAAAGCCTATGAGCAGGTTCAGACCAATGACGAGAGCCTCGAAGTCTTCTTTGCCGGGCTGAATCGCATCCAACGCAATGGACTCTGGCTGGCTGTCGCCGGGCTGATTGCCGGTTTCCTCAGCCTGCCAGAGGTGGTCGGGGATCTGATTTTTGTCGCCCTACGCATCTATCTGATTGTCAGCCTGGGAATGCTGGTGGTCAGCGCGGTGGCTGTGATTGTGACGACCCTCGACACTCTCAGCCAGCGTTACTACCGCACGGACACGCTACTGCACTATTACAATGAATTGAAGGGATTGATTCCTCTTCTGCGTCGTTCGTTGGAATATATCGTCTACATTTTTGTGGCGACGCTTGTGCTGCTACAGGTGGATTCTGTGGCCCAGTTTGCCGAGTGGGGACCCCGGCTGGTTCAGATCGTCGGTATCTTCTTCCTCGCCCGGGTTGCCATTGAGGTGGTCAATCTTCTCGTCGATCGGGCGCTGGGCCAGCCCGCCCCGGATGCCCCGCCGGAAGAGAATCAGCGTCGACTGACTCTCAGCCCGCTGATCAAAAGCCTGCTCAAATATCTGGTCTTCTCTGGCGCGTTTGTACTGGTTTTGCAGATTATTGAACTGGATGTGACGCCGATTCTGGCCGGGGCTGGCCTGCTCACACTGATCGTCGGTCTGGGCGCGCAGCCGATCATCAACGACGTCGTCTCCGGCTTTTTTATCCTCTTCGAAAACCTTTTTCTGGTGGGGGATTATATCGAAATTGGCACAGCCAGGGGTGTTGTCGAGGCCATCGACATCCGCACTACCCGCATCCGGGACCCGGACGGCCAGCAGCACATTTTGCGCAACGGCCAGATGGGCGAAGTGATCAACTTTTCCAAGGGCTACACCTATGCGGTGGTCACAGTGGGTGTGGCCTATGATTCGGATTTGGAGAAGGTCTACGATGTCCTGCGTCAGGTGGGACGGGCCTTTGCGGCGGGAAACCCGGATGTGCTGGCTCCTACCCAAGTGGCTGGCCTGGACGACTTTGGCGCGTCGGAACTGGTGGTGCGCACGACTACCCGTGTCAAACCGGGCCGTCATCTTCAGATCAGCCGGGACCTGCGCGCCCAGTTCAAAATCGCCTTTGACCAGAACGGCATCGAAATTCCCTTCCCCCAACGGGTGCTGCACTTTCCCGATGGGCTGGGGACGCGGGAGTAACGCAAACTGTCAGTTTGTCTATTGTAGCGCAGGCTAACAGCTTGCGTTACACAGGGGGAGAAATGAGCGAAGATACACCGATGCAGGCTCTGTTGAACAGCCTGCCCCAGACCGGCGAAGTCCTCTGGATTGGGCTGCGGCCCGGCCACCGGCAATCCGTCGAATCTGTGGAAGGCGCAGAAGCTGTGCCCGGCGACGGGCTGGTGGGAGATCGTTTTCGGGGCCGGGACGCGGAGAGCAAACGGCAGGTGACGCTGATCCAGGCCGAGCATCTGGCCGCGGTCGGCTCCTTCCTGGGCAGCGGACCCATCGACCCGGCACTCCTGCGCCGCAATATCGTCGTCTCCGGGCTGAATCTGCTCGCCCTGAAGGACAAGCGCTTCCGCATCGGCGACGCTGTGCTGGAATATACGGGCCAGTGTCACCCCTGCTCCCGGATGGAAGAAGCGCTGGGTCCCGGCGGCTACAACGCGATGCGGGGCCACGGGGGCATCACCGCGCGGGTAATCGAAGGCGGGCTGATCCGGGTGGGGGATGGGGTGGGGGTCGCGGGGTGACAGATCAGCCTGCCATTTTCCATCCCGTCTCCGCTTCGATTGCCAACAGCCGGTTGTACTTGGCCAGCCGTTCTGATTGGGTGATGGAGCCGACTTTCAGATGGCCACCCGACCAGCCCACGGCCAGATCGGCCAGCCAGTCGTCCTCAGTTTCGCCGCTGCGCGCGCTGACAGTCACGTGCCAGCCCGCGGCCTGGGCCATCCGGCTGGACTCGGCAGCTTCGGACAGCGTGCCGATCTGATTGACTTTGAGCAGGAGTGCGTCGGCCGCGCCGGCATCGATGGCCCGGCGGATGCGGGCCGGATTGGTGCAAAGGAAGTCGTCCCCCAGCACCAGCGCGTGTCCGTCGATGGCTTGGCGCAACTTCGGCCAGTTGGCCCAATCCTCCTCGGCCAGCCCATCTTCCAGACTAACAATTGGGTAACGTTCCAGCCAGCCGAGCAGGTGGCGAATCATCCCCGCACTGTCGAGCGGTTCGCCGCCCAGATGATAGCGCCCGTCTGCGTAAAAATGGCTGGAGGCCACGTCCAGCGCCAGGGCCACTTCCTGGCCCGGCACATAGCCCGCCCGCTCAATCGCCGCCACTGCATCGCCCAGCATCGCCTCCGCGTCGGCGAAAGGGGGAGCCAGCCCGCCCTCGTCCGCGGTCAGCGCGCGCATCCCATACTTTTCCAGCGTGAGGTCCGCCGCGGCCTGATAGACCGCGTAGGTGGTCGCCATCGCTTCATCCGCGGTCTGCGCTGCCACAGGAACCACCAGCACATCCTGAATAGGAACCTGCCCGCCTGCGTGCTTGCCCCCGCTGAAGAGATTGATGGTGGGCCGGGGCAGGCTGTCTGCTTTCCTGCCCGGTGTGTGGATGGCTGCAAAGTGCTGGTAGAGGGGAATGCCCTGTTCCGCAGCCTGGGCGCGGGCAAAGGCCACCGAGACAGCCAACAGTGCGTTGGCCCCCAGCCGGGATTTGTTGGGTGTGCCGTCCAGCGCGATCAGTGCCCGGTCCAGTGTGGACTGGTTGTTCATCTCCACGCCGACCAGCGCGTGGGCAATCTCCCCCCGGATGTGGCCGACGGCTTTGCGGCAGCCCAGCCCCCGGTAGCGGGAAGGGTCGCCATCCCGCAGTTCCAGGGCTTCGGCCGCGCCGGTGGACGCGCCGGATGGCACGGAGGCAATCCCCACTGCGCCGCTCGTCAGGGCGCAGGTGGTCCGCACAGTGGGCCGTCCCCGGCTGTCCAGAATTTCTAAAGCATCCAAGCTGTGAATCATCGACATTTTCGTTTCCCTTTGTGTCTTCGTGTCTTAGTGGTTTAGTTCCCAGTCACGAATTGAATCCGGCAATTGTCCCGCGCCAGAACTTCCCGGTTGACAATATGCGTTGGCAGCTTTCCTAGCAACACATCCACTACATTTTGCGCGGCCTTCTGCTGTAATTCAGCGATGGACGCTTCCGAATAGAACGCGGCGTGGGGTGTAACAATTACATTGGGCAGGGCCAGCAGGGGGTGATCCGCGGGGGGTGGCTCCTGCACCAGCACATCCAGCCCGGCCCCGGCGATCCAGCCTTCTGCCAGCGCCCGCACCAGCGCGGTCTCGTCGACGATTGCGCCCCGGCTGGTGTTGATCAGTACGGCGTTCGGTTTCATTTTGCGCAGGGTAGATTCGTCGAACAGTCCACGGGTCGCGTCGGTCAGCGGTGTGTGGATGGAAATGTAATCGGACTGTTGCAACAGATCGCCCAGGCTCTCCACCGCTTCCACCCCATTCGCCAGTAGGCCAGGCACTAGTCGGGGCGTGTAGGCCAGCACTTTCAGGCCGAATCCCTGGGCTTTGGGGACCAGCGCCCGCGCGCTGTTGCCGTAGCCAATCAGCCCCAGTGTCTGGCCCCGCAGCCGGGGAATCGTCTGGCCGGTCTCCCGTTGCCAGTGTCCGGCTCGACTGGCTGCGGCCTGGGGTACAATCTGCCGGGCCAGCGTCAGGAGCAGGGCCATCGCGTGGTCCGACACTTCCTCGGAACAGAAGTCGGGCACATTTGTGACCAAAATGCCCAGTTCCGTGGCCCGCTGAATGGGGATATTGTCCAGGCCGATGCCGTAGCGGCTGACCAGACGACAGCGGGGCGCAGCTTCCAGCGCGGCCGGGGGAACCTGCGCCCAGCAGGTGAGAATGGCATCGGCCTGGGGTGCAAGACGGGTGATCTCTTCGGCGCTGCCTGTCTCAGCCACCAGCAATTCTCCACCGACCCCGGCCAGCAGTTGGCCTTCTATCTCCAGATTGGGCCAGGCGTAGTCTGTGACGAGAATTGTGTAGACGGACATTGACCTCTCCTATGGGACAAGCAACCAGTCAGGACGTTCCGAGAATTGGCGACAATCTATCCTACACGGCTTCGGAATCGTTGGCAAAGCAGGGCTATGGCACAGGTCACGACGGGGCGCATAGGGAACATTCACGCCCAACCCATTGTCCCTGCCGCAATTGCTCCTCCTTCTCTGCCTGGGCTATAATGGGTCAATTGCGCCGAACCGCAGATGTTCGACTTTTTCACAAAAGTCGAACGTCTCCCTGTGAAAGTCTATTGCCAAATGCTTGAAAGAATTCCCCGCCGATTGGTCGCACCTCTCGGTTTTGCTATGGTGTTGGCTGGCATTATCCTGCTTGTCTGGCTGCTCAATCGCTCGCCCCTGTCGGGGCAGTCGACCACTTCGTCACAAATGTCAGAAGGCGATGAACCACAAGTCCAGGTTCTCTTCACGGCGACCCCTGCCGCGGTGGTTGCCCTGGCCCAGGATGCGTCCTCTTCTCCAGCCGGGCCTACAGAGACACCCACCCCACAACCGCCGACTGTCGTCGCGCTGGGCGACGGCCTGCCCGCTGCATTGGCCCAGGCAATGAACCAGCTGGCCGAGGACAACGAGCGTGTGCTGCTGGCCCCTGGGGATGGGGCGACCGCTGGGCTGAGTCTGAACTGGCAGCCGCCGGGTGCAGAGCAGCCGGGTGGTGTGGCCGTCTATAGCCAGGTATACGCGTTGGCTGCGCGCTTCGACACAACTTTCCCCCAGACCGAGAGTAGTCTGATAGTTGATCTGTGGAGGGACGCGGCCAACGAAGACGCTGTCTACAATCGGATGGTTGTGTTGAGCGACACCCTGTCGGCGCTGGTCTCTGTGCTGGGGAATGCGGGTCCCGCTGTGCAGGCTGTGGCAGAAGTGGATGAACTGATCGACGCGGCCTGGGCCGACGAGTCGACGCTTGTCCTGTTGCCATTCGACACATTGACGCCAGAGTTGGTCATCTTTGCGGTGGATGGGCAGAATCCGGTGGACAATCGTTTTGATGCGGAAGCCTACCCTCTGGTGGCGACGGTCTACGCCTATTCATCAGCGCCGGCAAGCGCGGGGAGTGTGCTGGCAGAACTGGTATCCGCGAGCGGAGGCACCAATCGGTACCCGGACCGGCTGACTGTGCTGGCCATGACGGGCGTGACCGCAATGGTGCGCGAGACAGCCTATCAGATGGACCAGTTTGGCCCGGAATGGGTGGCCGAAGTGGTGGGGCCGGAACTGGCCGCGGCAGACATCACAGCGGTCAGCAACGAAGTGCCTTTTGTGCCCGGCTGTGTGACCAACACCTCCGCCGACAACCTGACCTTTTGTAGTTCGCCCGACTATATGGCTGCTCTGGAAGCCGTGGGCGCAGACATTATCGGGCTGACGGGCAACCACCAGAACGACTACGGACGCACGGATGCCCTGACTTCTCTGGACATCTATGCCGAAGCCGGCCTGCCCGTCTACGGCGGTGGGCGCACCAAAGCTGACGCGTTTGCTCCGCTCTACATCGAGCACAACGGCAACCGGCTGGCCTTTCTGGGGGCCAATAGCTATGGCCCGGATTTTGCCTGGGCCACGGACGACGGGCCGGGCAGCGCCGAATTTGACATCAACATTCTCTCCGCTACTATCCGGGCTGTAAAGGAGCAGGACAAAGCGGAAATTGTGCTGGTGGAACTGCAATATCAGGAGAGCTACGGCGTGGACCCGCTCTGGGATCAGCGCCAGAATTTCCGCCTGCTCAGCCAGACAGGCGCGGATATTGTCACCGGTGTGCAGAGCCACGTGCCCCAGGCAATGGAGTTTGAGGGTGGGCGGCTGATTCTCTATGGACTGGGCAATCTCTTCTTCGATCAGATGTGGCGGCAGGATACCCGGGAAGGGCTGATTGTGAAACACACCTTCTACGCCGGGCGTCATATCAGCACACAGGTCCTGACGACTCTGCTCTACGACTACGGCCAGCCCCGCTGGACCAGCGATGCCGAGCGGGAGAGTCTGCTGGACCGGGTCTTCGCTGCCAGCTATTGGCCCCGGCTGGTCCCGTGATAGGCTGGATTACCGAAGATTACAAAGACATGAGGGTGCCAGTAAAATCAGAAAAATGAGGTCTGATTTCGTTGTGTCTTCGTACTTTTGTGGTATACCTTCCCTGCAAATCGGCAAAATTGCCCGTCTGCGATGGCGTATTTGTGATAAACTGTGGGGAGATGATGCGCCAGTATTCTTGATTGGAGTCTAAAACAATGACAGCTCGGACACGACCCATTCTGCTGCTGCTCTGCGCGGTTCTGCTTTCCCTCGGCTTTTTCGGCAGCGGCAGACCACCCGCACTGGCGGCCTTACCCGCGGCAGATTCAGCCCCGGAGCAGACACCCCAGGCCGATACACCCCAGGTCGACACACCAGAGATTGTGGGCGGCCAGGAAGCTGTGCCCGGCGCATGGCCCTGGATGGCGGCGATTGTCTCGGCTAGCCAACCCAACGATTATTACGGCCAATTCTGCGGCGGCGCGCTGATTGCCCCCCAGTGGGTGTTGACCGCTGTCCATTGTGTGGAGGGCGAGACACCATCCAGTATTGATGTGACCCTCGGCAAGCACAAACTTTCCGATTCGGGGGGGGAGCGCATCAATGTTATTGAAATTATCAGACACCCCAATTTCAACACAAACACACTGGATTCGGATGTGGCCCTGCTGCGTCTGGAGACAGCCAGTATCCAGCAGCCTGTTGGGCTGGTTCCCCAGGGCGATACGACTTTGTCCGCAGTCGGGGTGCAGGCAACCATCACCGGTTGGGGTGATATGCGCACCAATGGCCAGCAGGGAACCTACGCCGACGCATTGATGCAGGTCTCTGTGCCGATTGTCAGCAATGCCACCTGTAACGCGCCCAGCTCCTACGGCGGACAGGTTTCGGCCAATATGATGTGCGCCGGCTACGCTCAGGGCGGCAAGGATTCCTGCCAGGGCGATAGCGGCGGCCCGATGGTTGTGCCAAATGGCACAGGCGATGGCTGGTTGCAGGCGGGTGTGGTTAGCTGGGGCATCGACTGTGCCTCGCCCAATTACTACGGCGTCTATGCCCGGCTCTCGAATTTCACCGATTGGATTTACAGCCAGACGGGCGGGGCTGCTACATCCACAGCGACCGCGACGCCGATAGCGACACGCACCGCTACCGCCACACCCACGGCCACAACGACCAATACGCCAACCCCGACCGGCACTGCGACCGCCACAACTACTGCTACACCCACAGCTACATCCACAGCCACAGCTACGCCTACGACCCCGACTGCGCCTGCCATCACGGATGTGCGTGTCAGCAATGTGACTGATACCGGTTTCAGCGTCTCCTGGCTCACCGAGACCGAGACAACCGGCGAAGTGGTGTTGGCACCGACTCCGGCACGCCTGCGGGCAGGCCAGGGCCAGCGGCTGACGGCCACAGGCACGGCCCATCACGTCACGCTGACTGATCTGGCGGCTGAGACGACCTACTATTTCTACGTTCAGACTGGTGAATTGATAGATAACAACCGGGGCGCTTTCTACTCTGTGACGACCGGGCCATTGCTGGTACTGCCCGATTCGGACAATATCTACGGGGATATTGCCGAGCCAGCCCGCAGCGGCGTGGACGCCTGTCTGGTTTATGTGCGGCTTCTGCTGGCCGGCGCAGGGGGAAGCGAGGGCGAATCTGCCCTGCTTTCCACCCAGACCGACAGCAGCGGACAATGGCAGGTGAATCTGGGCAATGCCCGCACCGTCGATTTCGACGCCTATTACCGCTACTCGTCCACCCAGGCCACATTAGGCGTGGAAGTCCAGTGTTCTTCTCTTCGTCAGGGCTACAGCGAAATTCTCACGGCTGACGACAGTCCTGCGGCTCCAATTGGGGTGCGCAGCCTCTCCCGTTCGCTCCTGTCTCTGGGCGCAGGCTGGAACTTTGTGGCCCTGCCCTATCAGCCGTTGACAGCCTATCCGGCCAGCCGCCTGTGCGACGATTTGGTGCGCTCCAATGCGGGTGCGCCCCAGGAAGTTTTGCGCTGGGCGAACGGCGGCTGGGATGGCTATGTCTGCGGTGTGGATGCCAACGACTTTGCCCTGAACGCGGCAGGAGGATACTTCGTGCGCAACCAGGCCTCCAACAGTTGGGCGCTGGCCGGTGATCCCATCCCCGATGCAGCCCCGACAGTTGCCGATGGCTGGAATGCCATCAGCAGCCGAGGTAGCGCCTCCGCCTCTGCGCTCTGCGCCGGGATCGCATCGCCCTGGCTGGGCCAGGAAGTGAACCGCTGGTTTGCGGGTGGCTGGGATGGCCACATCTGCGGGCGCACCTTCAATGACTTCGCCACCCAGAGCAGCAGCGGCTACTTTGTGAAGGCTGGGAGCGGGCCGTCGGTTGGGGTGCGGGCGCTGCCTGTGTTGGCTCAGCGGGCGGGCGCAAGCCTCGATGTGCAGGATATTCGGGTCACAAATCTGCGGGATACGAGCGTGACTATCATCTGGCAGACCAGCCAGCCAGCCAACGGTCTGGTGGAGATTCTGCAGGATGGCGCTTCGGTTGGTCTGGCTGAGGATGTGCGGGGCGCCGGGACAATCGACCGGCTGCATTATGTGGTGATCTCTAATCTGACCCCCGGCACCCCCTACGACTTTACTGTCCAATCGGTTGGCCAGGATGCCAGCATAAGCAGCGGCCAGGGCAGTTTTGAGACATCAACCACCCCTGGCTCTGTGCCCCGTTCCCACAGCGCCTATGGCCAGGTGATGGCCCTGAACGGTGTGACACCGGTTGCCAATGCGCTGGTGGAAATGCACTTGGTGGATGGTGACGATCGGGGTACAGCCGGTTCTTCCCTGGCCTTGTCTGCCCTGACTGACGCTAACGGCTACTGGTATGCCAATCTGGGCAACAGCCGCCAGAGCGACGGAACCGCCTTCAACTTCTCCACCGACGACAGTCTGGCATTGCAGGCCTCTCGGCCCGGTCTGCTCCCGGTCCAGGCCGAGCAGTCGGTTGCCGATACCTTCCCCGCTGCGAATGTGCTGCTGGGGTTGCAGACGGTCTATCTGCCTGCTGTGCAGCGGTAGTTCAATCTGGATCAAAAAGCCCCGCTGGTCTGAAACCAGCGGGGCTTTTTTCTTGGGTCTGCCTGAAAGAATTTTGTATACACGGATCGGACGGAACACGGATTTTTGGCAGTCTGAAGGGGCCTTCTATACTAACCCCGCTGGCGCACGACTTCGTATAGTAAAATGGTGGTGGAAGTCGCCAGGTTCAGACTGTCGGCCACTCCGTGCATGGGAATCGTCACCCTGGCATCGGCCCCGTCCAGCCATTCCTCGCTCAGCCCTTCGGCCTCGCTGCCGGTCACAATTGCCACGGGACCGGTCAGATCCGTCTCTGTGTAGAGCTTTGCCCCATCCGGTGTGGCTGCGACCGCGGCGATTCCCCGTTGGTGCAGCCACACCAGCACTTCGGCGGTGGGAGCCTCGGCGCAGGGTACTGTGAAGCGGGTTCCCAGGCTGGCCCGGATCACATTCGGGTTGTGAAGGTCTGTGCCCCCCGCGCATAAAATCAATCCATCCACGCCCGCCGCGTCCGCGCTGCGCAGAATCGCGCCCACATTGCCCGGCTTCTCCGCGCCCTCTACCACCACCAGAAAGGGTGCGGTGGAAAGGGGCAGATCGTCCAGGGCCGTCTCGGTGTAGGGGATGACGAGGAGCAGTCCGCCGCTGTCCCCGCGCACGGCGATTTTGGCGAAGATTTCCGGGGGGACGGTAAAGAGTTGCGAAAGGCGATCAGCGATGTCCTGATCGTCCGGGGCAATCAGTTCCGGGCAGAGGTAGGCTTCGCTGGGGATGACGCCTGCATCCAGGCAACGGCGTACCTCCCGGCTGCCCTCCACGACGGTCAGCCGCTCCCGGTCTCGGTGGCGGCGGTTGGTGGTCAGGCGCACCACATTTTTGATGCGGGGATTGCTGGGGCTGGTGATGTGCATTGTTCGATACTGTTACATTACATGAACGAAAAGTGATCAGCGCCGGTTGAGTAGGCTGGTGCTTTTTCCAGCCGTATCGAAACCAAGCGGGTGAGGTAGAGACAAGAAACTTGCACCGTCGAGTCGCCGTCTGGGTTTCGATACGCCACCTGAATCTGAGTGCAAAATATAAAAGTGTCGGCGGCGGCTACTCAACCGGCGACGGCTAATCCGTATAATTCCTGTCCCTTGAGTCACTCTCTAGCTGCTTCTGCCAGCGCCCGCTCGCGTACAATCTCCGCCATTGCCAGCCGATATTCGGCGCTGCCCTTCCAGTTGTCCGGGGGATTGAGGGGGCTGCCAGCCAGCAGTGGGCGATTCCCCAGACCGCAGAGCGCAACCCTCTCGACGCCATCGCCAACGACTGCCACCGCGGCCACAATGCAGCGGTCCGACGGGGTGCGGGCGATGCGGGCGTGGCCGGCGCGCAGAGCGCGAACGGGGAGGGTGACGGCGGTGATGAGGTGGTGGGCTGAGGGGATGACGAAATCAGCCAGGGCCGTGACTGTTTCCCCTTCGCCGTCGCTGGCGATCACCGACGCGTCCAGGGCCAGGAGCGCGGCGTAAAATTCGCTGTCGGTTTCGGCGGAAGCAACGACGCCACCGACTGTGGCCGCGTTGCGCAGATTGACCGGCCCCTCGTATTGGGCCGCGCGGCGCAGGATGCCACCGGCCAACTCCCCAGCCAGGGGATGGCTGCCCACGTCGCTGAGTGTGGCGGTCGCGCCGATGTGCAGGCGATCACCGGTCTCGACAATCTGATGCAGCCCCAGGGCCGCCAAATCCACAACGCCGTCCACATCGGTGACGGTCCGGGTTTCCATATCGCCCACCAGTTGAGATCCGCCAGCCAGGGGACGCAGCCGCACATCTGTGCGCCGCAACAACGCGACTGCCTCCGCCAATGAATCGGGTTTGTGATATTCGTTCAGAAGTGCCATTTCTCTTCATTCGCTCCCGTTTTGGAACAAAAGACGGCAGACGGAAGACGAACGTACTGTCCCACCGTTCGTCTTCCGTCTATCGTCCGCCGTCAGCCATCACCTGTCAATTTTACCAATAACTCCGCTTCCCGCTCCGCCGACAACCCCGCCCGCCAGGTGTGATCCGCGGGTCGGCTCTGCGCCCATCCGAGGGTAGCCGCCACTGTCTCGGCCACGGGCCGAAAGGTCAACCCGGCCCCGATGGCCCGGCTGCAATCGTAGCGGGAGAAGCCGTCGTATTCTGGCCCATTGCCGATCCAAAGGGGAAGCTGGCTCCAGGGCTGGACTTCGTTTTCGCGCAGAAACTCTTCCCCCGCCCAGACGAAACTGGCGTTGCTGTGGCTGATCTCCTGGCAGGTCTCCAGCAGACCGCCGAGGGTTGCCGGTGTGCCCGGTCCGCTGGCGTTGAAGACGCCGGGAATGCGCTGCTCCGCCACCCGCACCATCCATTCGGCCAAATCCCGCACATCCGTAAATTCCACCGGATAGTCGGCGGGCGCAGGCGCAAGCAGATCGCCCCCCTTTGCCACCCGCACGGGCCAATAGGTGAAGCGGTCCGTGGGATCGTGGGGGCCGACAATCAACCCTGGGCGGATAACCGCTACCCGTCCAGGCATGGCGGCTTGGGCGGCCTGTTCGCTCAGCACTTTGAGCGGGCCGTAGGTGTCGCCGGTGATCTCCTCGATTGTCGGGTCATCCATTGTGGCCAGGGGTGCGTCTTCGTTCTGGTTCGGCTTGGCAAAGCTGGCGTAGGCCGAGAGGGAGGAGACAAATGTGTAATGTTCCACAGCGCCGGCCAGGAGCCGGGCCGAGTCTGTCACCAGCCGGGGCACATAGCCGCTGGGATCGATGACCGCATCCCAGCGCCGTCCTTCCAGCGCAGAGAGATCGCCGTCCCGGTTCCCCCGGAGTTTTTCCACGTCCGGGAAGAGTTCTGGGCCGTGCTGGCCCCGGTTGAAGAGGGTGACTTCGTGGCCCCGGGCCAGCGCAGCTTCGACTGTATGGCGGCCTAGAAAGACGGTCCCGCCGAGGATGAGGAGGTTCACGCGGTTGGGTTTCCTCTCTGCAAAAGTGAAAGCGGTTGGCAGAATCCCATTCAAACTCCCGGTGGCGGTGGCGGAGCCAGACCCTTATCTTCCAGCAACTTCACCAGCCCCACATTGGCCGCCACAGCCACGGACGCGGGCATGAGCAGGAAGATGGGCAGGACAGTGGCAAAGCTGATGATAATCAATGCGATTTGGAAGATCAGCATCAGAAATGTGTAGAGCGGGTGTTGCAGCGCCAAAATAAAAGCGTTGCGCATGAGCAGACGCAGGCTGGGGTCTTCTTGCTGCCAGAAGAGGGGCAGAAAATATTGGCTGCCCATCATCAACAGGACAATCACCCACAGCCATAGAATTGTTACAAGACGGGACCAGGTGGCAGCGCTGTTGGCATAGAAGACAATATTCAGAATTACCGCCACGTGCAGCAGCAGGCTTGTCCCCACCAGCAGCCAACTGCGCTTGATCTGGCCTTTGGCTGCATCCCAGAAGAAACCGGAATCGACCCGTTTGTAGTTGGCCGAGCGATTGGCGGCTGCGTTCAGCCCCGCGGCCACCGGCGCGGCGGGCAGGATCAGCAGTGTGCCTGCCCACCAGAGCACGCTGAGCCAGACCCAGAGGAAGAGTTCGTCGTACAATACTTTGATGGTACGCCACATGGACGGGAATGCTTTCATGGGAAGTCCGATTCTGAGATGAAAAGATGATGAGAAAAGATTATTCCGTGGAGGCCAGCCCCAGCCGCACAAAGAGCGCCGGGAGCCACCAGCTAATGGTCAGGCCGATCAGCGCGTAGCGGACGACGCGCAGACTGCTTTCGATCAGATGGCCGCCGTCGATGGCGCCAAAGAGAGCCCGCAGCCCGGCCCAGACCAGAACGAGCAAAAACAGGCCGATCAGATAGCGCCCGATCTTCTGGGCTGGGCTGCCCGCGACGGCAAAACCGACCTGCCGTTTCTCCCGGTCGAACCCGATCAGCGCGCCGAGAATCAGGCCGGCTTCGGTGGATGCGTTCTCCACGGGCCAGGCCCTGCCGCCGCTGGGCATCACCACCAGGGCCAACACGGACAGTATCACAGCCAGGGCAGTGACCTGTCGGGAAGAGAGACGGCTATACCAACCGGCCAGGCGGGGTTCAACCCAAAGGGACGCCCACAAAAAAATCAGACCAATCAGCAGCCCGGCCAGCACATCCGCTGGGTAGTGGACGGCCAAATAGAGGCGGCTGAACGAAATCGATGCGATCAGCCAGAGGGCCAATGCAGGCAGCCAGCGTATGGCTCGACGCAGGCTCCACCCGGCGTAGCCCCACAGCATCACACTCAATTGGGCGTGACCGCTGGGCAGTCCGTAGCCCACCTCTTCTACCAGCGCGATTTCTAACGGCGGGCGGGGCACACGGAAGATATTTTTGAGCGCCTCGTTTGTCCACGTGCCCAGCATCAGCAGATAGGCCAGCCGACGCCCGATCTGTTTGTTGTAGAGCCAATAGATGGCAGGTGGCGCGATGAGAAAAAACTCCTCTTGGCCCAGAAAGGCGATAGCGAGAAAGTAATAGTTGAGTAGGGGCGTGCGCCACTGGGCCAGATTCTCCAGAAAGCCCTGTCCGCCAATCACCCAGTCGTGTAGAAAGTCCATACCTGCTGCCGTCCCAGGAGGAGTTTTATTCTGGATGGAGATAGTATAGCATCAGACCGATTTGCTGACCAGTGCGCAGCCCAGCGTTCTAACCAGTGCTGCGGCGTCCACTTTTGCTTTTTCGCTTTGCGGCGCGCTATAATGGCCCCATGAAGACAAGCAGCGTTTCTGCCAGAAACTCGGTTTGTCGAAAGAAAATCAGGAGTGACAATTGCGTGGTCATCGGGAACGAACTGAACTCCAACTCTTTGTCTTTTTCTTTGTCATTCTGTTTGTGTTGGGCGGCGGGCTGATCGCCTACTTTTTCGGCACTGGCGCTGGTATCGTAGCCGTCCTTTGCTTGATTGGCGCGCTTCTCTTTTTCCTTGCCCTCTATGGCCTGCTCTGGCTGGCGCAAAAATGGGTGGGGGAGTAAACATCTACTCAACTAACCAGGACCTTCCTATGACCGCTCGCAAAATTCTCGTCTGTGTCGCCTGGCCGTATGTCAACGGTGAAAAGCACATTGGGCAGATTGCCGGGGCCTATCTGCCGCCGGACATCTTCGCCCGCTATCAGCGTATGGCTGGCAACGACGTGTTGATGGTGAGCGGCTCCGACACCCACGGCACACCCATCACTTTGCAGGCGGAGAAAGAGGGCATCGGCCCGGAGCAGGTGGTGGACAAATATCACCGGCTCTTTGTGGCGGGCTGTCTGGAGATGGGTCTGAACTTTGATTTGTATACCCACACGGACACCCAAAACCACTGGGAAGTCACCCAACGGGTCTTTCGGCGCCATCTGCAAAACGAATACATCTACAAAGAGGTCACGAAGCAGTGGTACGATCCCCAGGCCAATCGCTTTCTGGCCGACCGCTATGTGGAGGGAACCTGCCCTTTCTGCGGCTTCCCCGAAGCCCGGGGCGATCAGTGCGACAACTGCGGACGGCTCTACGACGCCCTGGAATTGAAGGATACCCGCTCCAAAGTGACGGGCAATACCCAACTGGAAGTGCGGGAGACCGAGCACTTTTTTCTGGATTTGGGGCGACTCAATGAACCCCTGCTGGAATGGATCAACACCGGCAAAGAACACTGGCGCTCGAATGTCCTCAACTTTACCCGCAGCCAGTTGGATATGAAGGAATTGCGCGGCCGCTCTATCACCCGGGACATCGACTGGGGGGTAGAGATTCCCCTGCCCGGCTATGACGGCAAGCGCATTTACGTCTGGTACGACGCAGTGCAGGGCTATCTGAGCGCGGCGGTGGAGTGGGCCAAGCTGATAGGCGAGCCGGATCGCTGGCTGGAGTGGTGGGATGCGGTCACCGCGCCGGATGCCCGCCACTACTATTTCATCGGCAAGGACAATATCCCCTTCCACACCCAAATCTGGCCGGGGATGATTCTGGCCTGGAACGACGAACCCGCGGCCACCGACGATCCCGTGCAGTTACATATGCCCTACGACGTGCCCGCCAACGAATACCTCAACTGGCGGGGGCAGCAATTCAGTACCAGCCGGGGCAATGTCATTGGTTGGAATACAGTCCTCGGCCAATACCAGGCCGACGCCTGGCGCTATGTGCTGACCGCAGCCGCGCCGGAAAACGCGGATGTGGAGTTCAGCTGGGACGATTTTGTGGAGCGGGTCAACAGCGAGCTGGTCGCCAACTGGGGCAATCTGGCCAACCGGGTGCTCGGTTTCGCCTATAAACGCTACGACGGCGCAGTGCCCCAACCCGGCCCGCTGGATGCCACAGACACGGCTCTGCTGGATGAAATCCGCTCCGGTTTCCAGAGTGTGGGCGGACTCTACGAGACTGTAAAATTGAAGGCCGCTCTGATCGAATGCCGCAAACTGAGCCAGCGGGTGAACCAGTACATAGCGGAAAGAGAGCCGTGGAAGACGATTAAAGTCGATCCTCAGGCCGCGGCCACTTCTGTCTACGTCGCGCTGCAGGCCATCGACTGGCTGAAAACCCTTTGGGCGCCCATTCTGCCCCACAGCAGCGAAGCGCTCCACAGCTACCTGGGCTATGACCAGCCCCTCTTCGGCACCCAGTACACCGAAGAAGTGACCGACAACCGGGGCGTCCACCAGGCCCTACGCTACGACCACACCCCCGCCACCGGCGTCTGGCAGGCGGGAACTCTCCAGCCCGGCCAGACGTTACGCCAACCCGCGCCGCTCTTCACGAAGCTCGATCCGGTGGAGGTGTTGGGGGAATGAGGTATTGGGTATTGGATATTTCGTAGTGGTGCTCTGGTGTTTAGAGAAGTTCGACTTTTTGGAAAAAGTCGAACTTCTTGCCTCGAAGCGTGAAACGCGAGAAAGCCTGATACTCTTGCGTTTTACGCTTCACTTCCGATAGGGCGACAATGTGACTACCCAATACCCAATATCCACTATCCGCTCTCTTATCCTCCTCGTCTACCTCGCCCTCGCTGTCCTCTTCGCCAGCACAACCCCAGCCTGGCAGAACCCGGACGAACCAGCCCATTACAATTATGTGGCTTTCGTGGCGACAGAAGGCCGCTTACCTGTGCTGCAAATGGGCGATTACAACGAAGCCTATTTGCAGCGGCTGAAGGACGAAAAATTTCCGGCGGAATTGTCGATTGCGCCCGTCCGCTACGAATTCCATCAGCCGCCGCTCTACTACATTCTGGCTGCGCCCGTCTACTGGCTGAGTGGGGGGAGTCTGCTGGCCCTGCGTCTCTTCAGCGCTCTGCTGGGCGCGGGGGGCATCTGGCTGCTCTCCCTTTGCTTCCAGACGGTTTTGCCTGATAGGCCCGGCGTTGTCCTGGCCGCCACCGCCTTTGTCGCCTTTCTGCCAATGCACCTGGCGATTCTCTCCAGTCTGAACAACGACAGTCTGGCCGAGTTGATGATTGCGGGTGGGCTGCTGGTGCTGTTGAGATGGACGGCAGATCGCAGACAGCCGACGGCGGACAGCACTCCGCATTCCGCATTCCGCATTCCGCATTTGCTTCAGCTTGGCCTTTTTATCGGTCTCGGCTTCCTCACCAAAGCCACCTCCTACATCCTTCTCCCGGTCGCTCTCATCACAGTCACACTCGTCATTGCTGTTCGCAATTCGCAATTCGCAATTCGCAATTTTTTCTCACCCCTTTTTCTTGTCCTTCTGCCGTCCCTTCTCCTCGGCCTGCCCCTCTGGTTGCGCAACATCGCCACCTACGGCGGGCTGGACTTTCTGGGCCTGGGCTGGCACGACCGGGTGGTGACCGGCCAGCCAACAACCGTCGATTGGATCGCCGTCAATGGCTGGTCCGCCTACTGGGAACGGGCCTGGGATTTCACTTTCAATAGTTTCTGGGGCGTCTTCGGCTGGCTGGGCGTCTTTATGGACGGGCGGGTATACACGCTGCTGCTCATTTTCAGTGGAATTGTGACTGCGGGTGTAGTAGCTGGTCTCCTTCGTGCTGCGACCAGCGACCGGAGACTAGCGCCGGTTGAGCAGCGCAGCGTGTCGAAACCCAGCGGGTCAGACGGTTCGGCTTCCGAGCGCTGGGGGGTCTTTGTCGCGCTCCTCCTGTTGGCCGGTGTGGCTGCCTCCTACGTCTGGTACAACCTGGGCTTTGTCCAGCACCAGGGCCGCTACCTCTTCCCCGCGCTCTTTTCCTTCGGGTTGCTCTTTGCGCTGGGCTGGAGGGAAGCACTGCGCCCACGGGTGAGTTTTGTAATCGCCGGATTGCTATTCCTATGGGCCGTTGTTTTGGCAGGAACCGGGTTGGCTGCGGGTGCGTTGGACAAGTGGACGCTGCTTTTTCTCGCCGGGGGGATGGGCGTGTTGCTGGTCAACGGGCTGTTGGAACGGATACCCAGCGGCACGCGGCTGCGACCCATCCTTTTCGCTGCGCCTTTTGTGTTGTTGATCCTACTGGACGCAGCCATTCCCTTCCTGTATACTATTCCTCAGTTGGGACGATGAAATGAGGGATTTTTCACATGAAATCAGATGCCGATGTGCAGAATGATCTGTGTGACGGTCGCTTTGAATTCAGTCGCCATGCGTTTCACCGAGCTGCCGAACGCAATATTTCGATACAAGAAATCCGGGAGACAGGCGAGACGATGCAGGTGATAGAGCGTTACCCGGATGACAAATACTCTCCCAGTTGTTTGGTGCTTGGCTATACCCGGCAGAAGCGTGCCCTGCACATTCAGGTTTCTCTTCTCGATGTCCCATTGTTAAAGATTATTACGCTCTATGAGCCTGACCTATCGGAGTGGATCGATGACGAAATTCGACGATAATACAGTTCAATGTCTTGTCTGTGGTTCAAGTCGCCTGGAAGAAGCGTATGTGGATGAAGTATTCAATGTCGATGGACGACATGTGCTTGTGGAACACATCCCCGCCCGTCGATGTCGCCAGTGTGGCGAACTCACTTTTGACTCAGAAACAACAGAACGGGTACGTTTGCTTCTGCACGAATCAGCCACGCCGACTCGCTCTGTGACTCTGGATGTTTTTGATTTAGCGACAGCCTGAACCCTATGCAAAACACTCTGCCCGCCTACCGCGCCCGTCCTACATTCCACCGCTCCGCCGGGGATTTCGTCGCCATCTGGTTTGTGGTGGCCGCGCTCTCTCTGCTGGCAGCAGTGGCGGGCTGGCAATTCTGGCACACGGATCGTATCTTCACTGGCGTGCAGGTGGCGGGCGTGTCTGTGGGCGGGATGACCCGCTCTGCCGCGCTCCTGCACCTGAGCCGGGAACTGCGGGTCTACCCCAGCCCGCCCCTTTCCATCTCTTTCGAAGACCGCGCGTGGACCCTGAGCAGCGCTCAGCTACAGGCCCAGCCCGATCTGTTGGGCGCGGTCAACGCCGCCTATCTGATCGGACGCCAGGGCACGATGCGCCAAAATCTGGCTGACCAGTGGACGGCTCTGCTGGGCCAGCGCACAGCCGAACCCCAGTTGGCCTACGACGAGGGCGCACTCCGCTATGCCATCAGCCAGGTCGCAGCGGAGGTGCGGCGACCTGGCCGTTCTGAGATGACGATTGGCGATCTGCACCTGCCTTCTGCCCCCGGCGTGGATGTGGATGTAGACGCCAGCACCCGGCTGGTCCTGGCCCGTTTGCAGGCGGGAGAGGTGCGCACTGTGGAGTTGCAAACTTACACCGTCGCCCCACCGGATGCCCAAAGCAATTCGACAGCAGACCCGACGACCAGCGCTCCCGCCCTTCCCCTTGTGCTCAGCGACCCGACCTCTGGCCTTGTCTTTGCTCTGGACCCGACCACCCAGCGGCGGCTGTTGCCCAACGGCGTGGGTGGACAGGTCAACGCTGCGGCTCTGGTCGAGATAGTGGACCGCTGGGCCGAAGATGTCTATATCCCTGCCCAGGACGCCCGGCTGCGTTTTGATGTGAACGCGGGCGGGCCGGTGGTGCTCCAGCCCAGTATCGCCGGACGCCAGTTGAATGTGGACGCCACAATCGCGGCTCTCCAGAATGCGCTGGTCAGCGGCCAGAGCCAGGGCCAACTGCCTGTGGAAGTCGTCGCGCCCAAAGTCGATTCCAATCGCATCGACGAAATGGGTATCCGGGAACTGGTCGCCAACGGCACTACCTATTACGCGGGGAGCAGTCGGGACCGCATCCACAATATCGAAGTGGCCGCGGAGAAGTTCGAGGGCGTTGTCATCCCGCCCAACGGCATCTTCAGCTTCAATTCGATTGTGCAGGATGTGAGCGCGGCCAACGGCTTTGCCGATTCTCTGATTATCTGGGGCGACCGCACCGCGGTGGGTGTGGGCGGCGGCGTCTGTCAAGTGAGCACCACTGCCTTCCGCTCGGCTTTTCTGGCCGGTTTTCCGATTGTAGAACGCTACAACCACGGCTATGTGGTCAGTTGGTATGGCGAGCCGGGGATGGATGCCACGATTTACACCCCGTCGGTCGATTTCAAATTCCGCAACGACACCAGCGCCTATCTCCTCGTCCAGCCGGTGGTGGACAGTGTGAATGGCGTCATCAGCTTCCTCTACTACGGCACAAAGCCCGACCGACAGGTGACTATCTCTGAACCGATTATCAGCGATGTAGTGGAAGCGGGCGAACCGGTCTATCAGGAAGACGACAGCCTGACAACCGGGCAGGTCAAACAGGTGGAGTGGGCCAAGGACGGGCTGACTGTGACCGTCGAGCGCACGATTGTGGAAAATGGCGAAAGCCGGACGGACAAAATTGTCTCTGTCTATCAGCCCTGGAGCGCGGTCTATCTGGTGGGGCCGGGCACACCGATTCCTGGCGAGGAGAATCCAGCGACGCCGTAACAGAACAGTACGCAAATTGTGCACAAACCACGGATTTTTGCAGATTTTGTACAGATCAGAATGAGGGTGAAAAGGCTATTTTTACTGCAAAGCGGCAAAGGAGCAGAGACGCAGAGAACAGCTTTGCGTCTCTGCTCCTTTGCCGCTCTGCGTTAAAGTTCAACATCTTCATCCACGCTTGTCGTTCGTGATCCACCTCACACCCCTCTGTGTTTCCAATCACACCGGCAACCTCGCTCGTAGCCCACACTGACATACGCGTTTTCCATCTGTATCCCCCAAATGACTTACCCAATCCCCCTTTCTTTCCGGTAAAGAGGTGGTATACTGGTCATCGGCCAGATAAAAACAGTGTTTCGAGAAAAAATCAGGAGAGTCGAGTATGGACACAACGAATACGCTCGTGCCTATTGGCCAGAGCGACAATGCGCAAGAGCCGGGCCGGCTGCCTGTCCAGGCGGCTGAACGCGCCAGGCAAGAGAGACGCCAGAGTCGGCGGCTGCTTTTGCAGGGTGTTGGCGTCCTGGCTGCCTCAGCCGCGGCGACGGTGGCCCTGTCACCGGGCCGCGCAGGCGCGTCACCCCAACGGCAAGCAGGGGATGCCGTCCCCGCCATGCGTACCATCCGCTTCCGGCCCCAGGCCCGCTCTGACGCGGCCGCGGGTAAACCTGCCCTGCCCAGTCTGGCGGTCATCGCACTCAACCGGATGGGTTTTGGCCCCCGACCCGGCGATATCGACGCCTTCAAAGCGCTGGGCAGCACAGACAGCGAGCGGCTGACCGCCTATGTGGACCAGCAGTTGGACCCGGCCAGCATCGACGACAGCGCCTGTGACGCCATTATCGCCAGCTACAACTTCCAGACGCTGGACAAATCCCAGGCTCAGTTGTGGGCAGACCACATCAAAAGCGACGAGGCCAAAGATTGGCGCTATCGCCGCCTGCCCGTGTGGGAGACCGAACGGGTGGCCTTTGTGCGGCTGCTCCACAGCAAGCGCCAATTGGTGGAAGTCCTGGCCGATTTCTGGCACAATCACTTCAACGTCTACGGCTGGGACTCGTGGATTCAGTCCACTTTCGTCCACTACGACCGGGATGTGATTCGGGGCAATCTGCTGGGCAACTTCCGCAAAATGCTGGGCGATGTGGCCCGCAGCCCGGCCATGCTCTACTATCTGGACAACCAGTCCAACTCCGGCGGCAACCCCAACGAGAACTACGCACGGGAGTTGTTCGAGCTTCACGGCCTGGGCGCGGAGAACTATTTCGGCGTGCGTAAGACCACCGACCCGGAGATTGTGGATGAGAACGGCGACCGCAAGGGCTACATCGACAGCGATGTCTACGGCGCAACCACCTGCTTTACAGGCTGGCGCATCGACGGCGATACGGGCCTCTTTCACTTTGACGCGGCCAGCCACTTCCCCTACACAAAAGTAGTGATGGGCCAGATTATCGAAGATTTCCTGGGCGAAGATGACGGCAATATCGTCCTGGACCTGCTCGCCAATCATCCGGGCACAGCCCGCTACATATGCCGCAAGCTCTGCCGCCGGTTGGTCAGCGACAATCCGCCAGAGAGTCTGGTGCAGGCCACGGCCGATCTCTTTCACGCCAACCGGGAGGCCCCCGACCAGCTTGCCCAAGTGGTGCGGATGATTCTGCTTTCCGAGGAGTTCCACACCACCTGGGGCGACAAAATCCGGCGGCCTTTTGAATTTGCCGGTGCGCTGCTGCGGGCCACCCAGTGCAACTACGACCCAACTCTCGACAACTTCTTCTGGTGGTATGGGGCAATGGGGCAGAGTCTTTTCAGTTGGCATCCACCCAACGGCTATCCGGATACGGCCGCTGATTGGAGCAGCACAATGCCCATCCTCCAGCGTTGGCGTTTTGTCAACGACATTCTGGAATGGAAGATCGGCGGCGACGGCGAGGACAAGAACGACAAGCGGATTGTGGTGGATGGTGTGATGCCGGAGGATGTGGCAACACCAGAAGCGATCGTCGATTTCTGGAGCCGCCGGCTGCTGGGCTATCTGCTCCCCACCGCGGAACGCACGGAGATTGTGGAATTTATGGCCTTTGGCCGGGGCACGGACAGCGACCTGCCCCCGGACCAGATCGCCGAACGGTTGCGCTATATGATAGCCCTGATTCTGATGTCGCCCTCTTTCCAGTGGCGCTAGAAAGCGAGAAGCAAAATGGCAAGTAACGGATATACTCGACGGGGCTTTCTGGTGGGCTGCTCCGCGGCGATTGCCGGTATGGCGGGCGCAAAGCTGACCCACGTGGCCTTTGGCAGTCCGGAGGCCGAACCCAACCAGGAGGTGCTGGTCGTCATCTTTCTGCGGGGCGGGATGGACGGTCTTTCCCTCGTCGCACCCATTGCCGGGGACGACCGGGGCTACTACGAGGCAGCCCGGGAACGGCTGGCCCTGCCCACCACCGGCGACAACAAAGCCTTTGACCTGAACGGGCTGCTGGGTTTGCACGTAGCCGCGGCCCCTTTCCACGAACTCTACCAGGCGGGCAAGGCGGCTGTCGTCCACGCCGCGGGGCTGACCAGCGACACCCGCTCCCACTTCGACGCTATGCAATACATCGAACTGGGCACTCCGGGCAGCAAAAGCGACTCCACCGGCTGGCTCACCCGTCACCTCTCCACCGCGGGCAATCTGCCCCCACAGATCATCGCCCCCGCTGTCTCAACCAGCGGTTCCACACCTACCTCCCTGGCGGGCAGCCGGGAAGCCATTGCAATGTCCCGGCCCCAGGACTTCAACTTCAACGGCCACTGGAACTACCGCAACTGGCAGCGCATGGCCCTGCGCAATATGTACAACGGCAGCACCTGGCTCCACAGCGCGGGAACCCAAACCCTAGACGCCATCGACGTTATCGAATACGCGGATCCGTCCAACTATTCGGCGGAAAACGGCGCGGTCTATCCCAACAACAGCTTTGGGACCAGCCTGCAATCTGTGGCCCAGATGGTCAAACTTCAGTTGGGGATGCGTATCGCCACTATCGATTTGGGCGGCTGGGATACCCACGAATACCAGGGCGACGGGGGCACGGGCTATTTTGCCACCCAGATTACCAGCCTGACCCAGGGGCTGAATGCGTTGATGACCGACCTGAGCAACTCGGCGGGGACCGACCACAGCCAGCGGCTGACGGTTGTGGTGATGAGCGAGTTTGGCCGCAGTTTCAAGGAGAACGCCAGCAGGGGCACGGATCACGGCCACGGCAATGTGATGCTGGTGGTGGGGGGCAATGTGAACGGGGGGCAGGTCTACGGCCAGTGGCCGGGGCTGGCAACCGAGCAGTTGTACGACCGGCGGGACCTGGCGATTACCACCGACTACCGCCGGGTATTGAGCGAAATTCTTATTCGCAAGCTGGGCAACCCGAATCTGGGCACGATCTTCCCCGGCTACACGGGCTACGATCCTCTGGGGATCGTCCAGGGCAGCGATCTGACGCCTGTCTACAGCCCAGTGACGCCCACGCCGACACCGACTGTTGTCGGCAGCGAACTGAATCACCGGGTCTATCTGCCCGGAGTGCAGCGGTAGGTCCGCCAGGTGAAGTCCTGGATGTTTGTAAAAAAAGCGGGCGTTTGTTGTATACACGGATCAAAGGGAACACGGATAGCTTTGCATCCTATCCGTGTTCCCTTTGATCCGTGTATACAAATTTCTGTCTGTAGCCCAAAATCTTCGCCCCTCCCTCACACCTGTGATACACTCAGATCAGAGAATATCGACACATCACCCATTACATTACCCATTTCTGAGACGAATCCAATGACGACACCCTACACCCCCTCCGGCGACTACACCCTCCTTGACTCTGGCGGCGAGCGCAAACTGGAACAGATCGGCGACTACCGGCTGCTGCGCCAGGCTCCCCAGGCCGTGTGGAGCCGACGCATGGCCGAAGCCGAATGGAAGGCCGCTGACGCGGTCTACGAGCGGGACAGCACCGGCGGCGGCGACTGGCAGTTTCGCCAGAAGATGGGCCGCAAACTGGAAATCCTCTACGCCAACATTCACTTTCAGATCAAACTGACCGACTTCGGCCATCTGGGGCTTTTCCCGGAGCAGGCTGAGAATTGGGAATGGATGCGCCAACTGATCCGTGCCCGACTGCAACGGACGAATGGACGCAATCTGAATGTGCTCAATCTTTTTGCCTATACCGGTGGCAGTACCCTTGCGTGTAGTCAGGCTGGTGCGCATCTGGTGCATGTGGACGCTGCCAGGGGTGTGGTGGACTGGGCCAAAGAGAACGCCCGTCTCAGCCGCCTGGAGGAGCGTCCCATCCGCTGGCTGGTGGACGACGCGCTCAAATTCGTCAAACGGGAGGCCCGCCGGGAGAACCGCTATCAGGGCATTATTCTGGACCCGCCCAGCTTTGGCCGGGGACCGAAGGGCGAAGTCTTCAAAATTGAGAACGATCTGATGCCTCTGCTGGAAGCCTGCCAGGAGATTCTGGCCCCGGATGCGCTCTTCTTTCTGTTGAGTTGCCACACACCGGGTTTCACCCCCACGACCCTACGCAACGAAGTGCTGGAAGTGGTGGAACGCTGGGGCGGGCGCGTGGAAGAGGGCGAGATGCTCATCGCCGAACAATCGGGCCGGATGCTGCCCAGCGGTAACTATGCCCGCTGGAGTGCGGACAAGTAGGCGACGGACGACAGACCGCAGACCGCCGTTACTCGTCGTCAACGGGTACTATCAATACTTTTGGGTGCGAAAAGACGCTGATTCACAGAGCTTTCTTCCTCTGAATCAGCGTCTTTTATTTTACGATTTTGGGCATGGTTCATTTCACCGTCAAATGATCTTTACAAATAGAGAGGAGTAGGCACGCCCTCGTGCCGGTCACAGCCGAGTCCACCCCGCACGTGGGCGTGCTCACTCCTCCCACCGAATTGGTAAGATGCCGATCCATCCAAATAAACCACGTCCGATTTTGTATACACGGATAGGAAGGAACACGGATTTTCAGACTTAGGCGACTTCACGAAGATAAGTACCCATAAGTCCCCGGCACTTCACGCACAACAACGGCGTGACTGTGACGTATCGACTCGCTTGAAGAGAAAGTGCCGGGGACTTTGCCTGGGTGTTTTATTCTTTGAAATAGCCTTATCCGTGTTCCTTCCTATCCGTGTATACAATCCCTCTCTTTACAGATCAGCCGCCGCCGAACTCTGCCACAAAGCCGTCGATCAGCCGTCGGGCGATGCTGGGCGGCGGAGGCAATTGGGGCAGGGCATCGGCTGCAAACCAGCCTGCCTCCGCGATCTCCGCCTCCTCCAGCACAAACTCCCCGCCCGCATACTCTGCGGTGAATCCCAGCATCAACGAATTGGGGAAGGGCCAGGGCTGGCTGGCGACGTAACGCACGTTCTGAATCGTAATCCCCACCTCTTCCATCACCTCCCGCTGCGCGCACTCCTCCAGCGATTCCCCCGGCTCGACAAAACCGGCAATGACACTATAGCGTCCCGCGGGGAAGCGGTGATTGCGCGCCAGCAGCAGCTTTGGCCCCTCCTCCGTATGACGGACGACCGCAATGATAATCGCCGGAGAGAGCCGGGGAAAGTTGGTTAGCCCGCAGGCCGGACACTTCTTGGCCCGCTCCGTGGGCAGACTCTCCATTTGCGAGCCGCAGCGTCCGCAGAACTGATGGGTGCGATCCCAGTCTACAACCTGCACGGCCCGTCCGGCAATCTGGAAAATTGGATCGGGCAGCCGGGCGTAGAGCTGGCGCAGCCCCTCGGCAGAAACGCCCTCCGGCAGGGGCGTGGCCGGGTCTGTTTCCGCCGAATAGCAGTAGACCGGTGGCTGGCCGTCCCGATGCAGATGGCCCAGATATTGACGGCGCACAATCGGCAGACCCAACTCCTCCAGCACCGCAGCCCGCAGCACTTCCGCGCCCGTGCCGTTCTGGCGCACCAGCAGATTGTTATCCTGAAAGACAAACCAGTGGGCCGGGTCGTGTGGCGTGGCCGGCGGTGTCACCGCGCTCTGGAAGGTGTAATCGATGGGTGTGGACACTGTCGCGCCTGCTTTCTTTAAGGTTGTTGCCGTATCTGCAACAAAGTTTGGCTAGAGTGAAAGATATAAGGGCTTTGCTGGCTCTTTAATAGTAGTAGTACACAGAATAGACCGGCCATCTGTTCTGTGCGTTCAAAATCGAGATGCCTGTTTGGGGAGCACGCGTGCCGTCCTGTGGGCGGGAGATCTCCAAACCCAATCTGGCTCCTTTGCAAAAGGAGAGCGTTGAAATGGGTACAGATTGGAAGAAGCAGACTCGTCGTGTTTTGACCTTCGCCGTGCTGGCACTGCTGCTGGCGGTGGGTGGTCTCTTTGGACCTGTGGCGGTTGAGCAGGTTGTGGGTGGGAATCTGGTTTCTACAACCCACACAGCCCACGCCTGCGGTAGTCAGGGCGGCGGCTGCTGACAGCCGCACTGTGTAGTGCTCGGCAAGGGGTCACTCGGCCCCTTGCCGGGCTTTTTGTAGAGAAGCGGTGTACCACCCGCGCTTTTCCGCATATTCTTCGGGAAAGCTTTGTAGACTCTCAATCTCGGCCAGGCTTTGTTCGCACAGGTCCGCGGCCTCGGCAAAGCGCTTTTGCTGCAGCAGGGCCAGAACGACGCCGTGCTGGGTGTTCAGCCGCGCCTGGTGGTCACCCAAGCCGACATACACTGCAACCCCGTCGCGAAAAGCATCTTCCGCTCTCTCTGGCTCTGCCAGTTGCAGATAGAGCAGCCCCAAGTTGTTGTAAATCCAGGCCAGTGCCCGCTGTCCCCCCAATGGCCGCATGGCGCTATTGGCCTGTTGGTAGAGTCGGAGTGCCTCTTGATAGTTCCCGATCCTCATCTGAACCGTTCCCAGATTGTTCAGCGTTACAGCCAGATGATAGGGATCAGATGAAGATTCCAACATCTCAACGGCCTGATATAGCCATTCTTCTGCTTCCTGCAAACGATTCTGATTTCCATATTCACTTTGCCTCAGGTGGACCAGCCCCAAATTCTGGTAGGCCCAGGCGATGGTGCGCTGATCCTCGCCGCGCAGACGAAAATCCAGGGCCAATTTGTGCTGCTGCTCCGCATCGGCCCAGCGGCGCTGGCTGAGAGCGACCATCCCCAACACATAATGGGATTCGGCGCGCTCCACATCGCCTGCCTCCAGATAGGCCAAGGCTTCGTTGGCACAGGCCAGGGCATCCCCATAGCGATATTGGAGATGATATACTCTGCCCAGTTGGTTCAGCGCCGCGGCCACCTCTGCCCCTTTCCCACAAAGCCGGAATGCAGCCACCGACTGCTCCAGCCACGTCCTGGCCGCGGAATCGCGATCCATCAGTCGATTCAATTGGCCCAGGATGCGCCCAATCTCGGCCTCTGCCTCTGTGTCCTCCTCGGATTGCGCCCAGGTGAAATAGGACTCCAAACAGCGAATCCACTCCTCCCGGTAGCCAAACTGCTCCATTCCGGGAGCGACGGCAGTGATGATCTGCCGGGACAGAGGCCATCCTTCCCGCCCCAGCAGGCTGTAGCCCAGAATGTGCAGGGAGAGATCGCAGACCGACTGAATATCTTCCACCCGGTCTGCGTTGATGCGGGCCAGCACCACCCCTGCCCCGTTGCGAATGTATTGCCGGAACATTGCCCCCGTCGATTGTTCGCTGTCAGCGGGCGGTCTCTCTATTGTTGGGGTTCGCTCAGCCATTTCAGCGCCTGTTGGTGGAGGAAGGATCGGGTCAGGCTATGGATGGAATAGCGATAGGTCGGCTTATCCCGCTGACAGTTCACCAGATTGAGGATCATCAGTCGGTCGAGGGCATTCATCACTTCTTCTTCATTCAAGCCGGTGACGGCCAGCACAAACGGCTGGTCCTCGCCTTTGGGGGGCACAAGTTGCATGGCCATCAGCACCTTTTGGCCCAGATCGTCCAGATTCTCCCATATCTTGCGGTAGACGTAGGCGTAGAGCTGCTCTGTGCGATAGCCTCGGGCTTCCCGGAAATCTTCCAGAACAGTAGCCAGGGGGCGGAAATGACACTGGCCCACAATCAGAAGCAGGGCCAGAGGGTTGCCGCCGACCACTTCAAAGATCGGTGCCAGCTCTGCCGTGGGCAATTGGGCAATCTCCGCCAAATTCTCCTTCTCGGCCTCCCGGCGCACCAGACGGATCGCGTCTTCCAGGCTCAGCGGCGGCAGAGGGTAGTGGTAGACGTCGGTTTCGGCGTAAAGGGAACGGCGGGATGTCAGGAGAAATTTGCTGGGATTGGCCAGTCTGCGCAGGGTTGGCAGCAGTTTCTCCACATCCGCGATAGTCTCCAGATTGTCGATCACAACGATGTGGGGCGTCTTCAGTCGATATTCCAGGGCGTGTAGGCTCTCGCCGGGGGAAGATGGCTTGCCCGGTCTGTTGCCCCACAGTTGGTCCACAAGGCTGAGGATGATGTCATCGGTGGAGAGTTCAGTCGCGCTGGCCGGCTGGAAGCCACTCCCCAGGCCACCGTCCTGCCGGGCCGTTACCCAGGCAAAGGCGTAGGCGGTTGTGTCACGAATCAACCGGCGTATGAGGGCATCGGCCAGGGCTGTCTTGCCGGCCCCGCCGATTCCTTCAATCGCCAGAAGCAGGGGGGAATCGGCAGATGTCAGCGCTTCGCCCAATTGGGAGAGATGGGCGTCGACACCGATCAGATCAAAATAGGTCGGGTCATCCAGCCGCTCCTCAAACTCTGCGATCATCTGGGCCTGTGCCGCAGACTCCATGCCCACCACAATTGCCGTCAACTCGTGCAAAGCCTCGCGCTGAAGGCGATAGATGGAACTTTCGGCCAGACTGAGTTTGTTGGCGACCAGACGCACCGCGTTTTGGTCGCGGAAGCGAAGACGCACAATCTCGGCAGATTGAGGGGCGTGTTCTTCCAGGCGGAGAAGGGCATCCTCCATCAGTTGGCTGATGGCTGCGTTCAGACTTTTGCCCGACATTCGCTCCCGCACAACCGAGAGGGCTGCCAGCGGGTTTGTATCATCGGCACCCGCAGTCCACACGTCCAGCGCCTGTTTGATCAGTTCTTTCCATTGGGTCGGTGAAACAGCGGTTTGTTTTGACATTGTTTGGTCTTGTAACCGATTCTCCACCAACTGGCGAACGGGTGAATGGGCTGGGGTGGGTGACGGGACGGCATTGTCTGGGGGACCACAGGATCGACAACCGGGCATTCGCCGTGGGTGGAGCGGATAGATTGGGTTCGGGATTGAACCCTACAGGAAGCATATCACAGAGTATCGGGAGGAGGGAAACGTAAGCGGGTGGTTGATGTGCCCCCGGAATGGGGCAATGAAAACACCGAATTCGCTTCGTCAACCGGGCAAAAGGGTGGTACAATTGCCCTACAGTAGGCGGTGAGTGTGGACAGAATGGAGGGCCAAATGGACAGGCAGCGAACACTGAACGATACAAATCTGAATCAGATTGAGCGAGAGGCGCTGGCTGACCTGCGCGCCCGCCTGTCGAATGAATTGCCGTATGTCGAAGATGTCATCCTCTTCGGCTCCGCGGCCCGGGGCACAGCCGACGCGGAATCGGATATCGATCTGCTGGTGCTCACCGCGTATGCCCTTCCTTATGAGCAGCGCCATCAGATCACGGGTTTGCTCACTGCCATTAACGATTTTTATGAGACGAATTTCAGTTCATTTGTGATCGATCGCGCCGAGTGGGAAGAAGGGCTGATTACGGTTCTTCCCATCAAGCGTGAAATCGAGCGAGATGGAGTTCTTGTATGACCGATGAAGAGAAACGAGCGGTAGCCGTGCAGCGCTTTTGGGAATTGGCCGAAGAAAGTTTGGCTTCTGCCCGTCGAGAGTTTGAGCACGAATCTTTTGTTTTTGCGTTCAACCGCATCTACTACGCAGCATTTTACGCAGTCAACGCTGCTCTGATGCAAGACGGGCGGCACTTCACAAAGCACGCTGCGGTCCGTTCCTCGCTGCATAAAGACCTGATCCACGAAGGCAAGTTGCCAATAGCGCAGGGTGCGTTCTTTGACCGGGCCTTTGAAAATCGGCAGCAGGGCGACTACTGGCCCTTCTTCACCTTTTCACCAGACGACGTAAAACTGGAAATTGAGCAGTGCGCCGTTTTCCTTGAAGTCATACGCCCACTCATCCGCTCCCTGCCATAATTCCGATCCGCGCCCATCCGCCTAATCGGAGTTATCCGCGGTCCATCCCGTTGTGCGCCTATCTATTTGCCAAATAGGAGTTTATATATGACCACCATCGAAATTGAAGCACCTCTTGCGCCCGTACTGAATCTGTTCTCCGGAAGCACCTACACAGAGAAGATCGCGGGTGTTTTGAGCCGGGAAATCCAGCGCTATTTGCTGGAATGCGAAGAGGGTATGCTGGCGTTGGAAATACGCTATGGAATGGACTACACAGAATTTCAGCACGGACTGGAAACCGGCGAGTTGGGAGATGAATTCCAGTTTCAACTCGAATCCGATGCTATCCAGTGGAGCGATCTGATGACGGAGAAGCGCCACTGGCTTTCTCAACTCCGCTCCGTTTCCAAAATGCAGGATCGACCGTCCTATGAGCGTTGAGGCATTCGAGAATCGTCTCCGTTCAGCCATTGCCAGCCATCTGCCCAACGCGCAAGTCCATTTGGAGGTGCAACGGGCGATTGTCCTGCAGGGACGGGTGGCCGTTGATGACGACCTCTTTCTGCACGTCTACTTCAACGCGTTGACCTCCAAAACTATCTACGCCCTCATCTATCGCAGCCAGCGCGTAATAGGCTACGACAACTATCGTTTCTGGCATTTCCATCCTTTTGGCACACCCAACGATCACATCCCCTGCGACGAGCCGGATGTCAACGACGTTCTGGCCGCCGTCTCCGCTGCCATCCAAACGATTCAATCCAATAGCTAAATTGGGGCTACTTATGCAAATCACCCTCACCGTCAACGGAACCCAGCACGACCTGACTGTCCATCCCGGCGAACTGTTGCGCACAGCCCTGCGCCGCCTGCGCTACTTCAGCGTCAAGCACGGCGATGAGACCGGCGAATCCGGCGCGGACGCGGTCCTTCTCACCCACACACCGGACGCGCCCACTAGCTACCGGCTGCTCAACAGCGGCGTGCTCCTGGCCGCGCAAGCGAATGGCGCATCAATTGTGACCGCCGAGGGACTCTCCCCCAATCAACCAGTCAACCAATCACCCGGCCACCCGGTCACCCTGTCACCCCTTCAGTCTGAGTTCGTCTCCTGCGGGGCCATCCAATGCGGCTACTGCACCCCGGCCCAACTGTTGGCCGCGCAGAAGCTGCTGGACGAGAACCCGAACCCCTCGGAAGGCCAGGTGCGGGAAGCGATTGCGGGTGTTCTCTGCCGCTGCACCGGCTACACAAAACCCGTGCAGGCGGTCCTGCGCGCGGCCGCGCAGATGCGCGGGGAATCCCTCGACCCCCTGAAAATTGACGTGCGGGACGCGCCCGGCGGCTTCGAGTGGCCCGCCTCCGACGGCGGCTACCCGCCTGATGACCGCTCCGGCGGTGACGACGACAGCGTAGAAACCCAGACCCGCACCCGCACGCTTCCCGTCACCGTCGCCCAGCCCCAGACCCAAGTGGTCAACAAACCGGAGCCGAAAGTGGACGGGGTGAAGCTGGTCAAAGGGCGGGCCGTCTTTGCCGACGACGTGGAGATGCCGGGGATGCTCCACGCTGGTCTGCTCACCAGCCCCCACGCCCACGCCCGCATCGTCTCCATCGACAAAAGCACGGCGGAGAAGTTGCCCGGCGTCCACGCGGTCCTCACCCATACGGACGTGGCTCGCGTCATCTACGCCAGCGGCGGCCAGAGCTATCCCCAGCCGCCCCCCTACGATCAGGTCAGCCTGGACAGCAAAGTGCGCCACGTGGGCGACCGGGTGGCCGTCGTCGCCGCAGAGACACCCGAATTGGTGCAGCAGGCGTTGGAACTGATCCGGGTGGAGTACGAGATTCTGCCTGCGGTCTTCTCCCCAGAGGAGGCAATGGCGGACGGCGCGCCGGTCATCCACGACGAGGCCGACGCAGTGGACATCCACGACCCGGCCCGCAACATCGCGGTCAAACTGCACGTGGAACACAGTGACGTGGACGCCGCCCTGGCCGACGCCCATTTCGTCTATGAGAGCGAATACAGCGTCCATCAGGTGCAGCAGGCCAGCATCGAACCCCACATTGTCATCACCCACTGGGACGAGGACGACCGGCTGGTCATCCGCACCAGCACCCAAGTGCCCTTCCACGTGCGCCGGATGATTGCCCCGCTGCTCGGCCTGCCCGTGCGCCGCATCCGCGTCGTGAAACCCCGCATCGGCGGCGGCTTTGGCGGCAAACAGGAAATGCTCATCGAAGACCTCTGCGCCCACCTGACCATCGCCACAGGCCGACCGGTCAAGTTCGAGTACACCCGCCAGCAGGAGTTCAGCAGCGCCCGCACCCGCCACCCCCAGCGCTTGCGCTTCCGCTCCGGCGTGGATGCGCAGGGCAAGCTGCTGGGCATGGACCTCCACGTCCTGGCCGAGGCCGGGGCCTACGGAACCCACGGCCTGACCGTGCAGATGGTGACCGGCTTCCGCGCCCTGAGCACCTATTGGCTGCCCGCGGCCCGCTTCGACTGCGATGTGGTCTACACCAACAAACCGGTCCCCGGCGCCTTCCGGGGCTACGGCGCGCCCCAGGCCCTCTTTGGCCTGGAGCAGCATATGGAGGAGATCGCCCTGGCCATGGGTTGGGACCCGGTGGAGTTTAAACGCAAAAATTGGATCAAAGTAGGGCAGGATTTGCCTATGGCCGAGGCGATGGGCGAGGGGCGGGAAGGCTTCGCCCAGATTGTCCAGAGCAGCGGGCTGGAGGAGTGCGTCACCCTCGGCGCAGAGGCCATCGGCTGGGAACGGCGCAATGACCCGGCCTGGAAATCCCCCGCCGACCGCCCCCACATCCGCCGGGGCATCGGGATGGCCGTCTGTATGCACGGCACAGGCATCGCCGGGCTGGATATGGGTGCGGCCAGCATCAAACTCAACGACGACGGCAGCTTCAATCTGCTCATGGGCGCGACCGATTTGGGCACTGGCTCGGATACGGTCCTGGCCCAGATCGCCGCCGAGACCCTGGGCGTGGAGCTGGACAAAATCGTCGTCTACAGCAGCGATACCGACTTCACCCCCTTCGACACCGGGGCCTATGCCAGCAGCACCACCTACATTTCCGGCGGCGCGGTGATGAAAGCCGCTGAGGATGTGGCGGCGCAGATCTGTCGCCACGCAGCCCGGCACTTTTTCGACGGCATCGATCCAGAGCGCCTGCATTTGGAAAGGGGTGGAGTTGTCGGCCCACAGGGGAAATCTGTCCCCCTGGAAACCGTCGCCCTGCACAGCACACACCAGGCGGAGCAGCATCAGATTATGGCGACCGCCAGCCATATGAGCTACGTCAGCCCGCCCCCCTTCGCGGCCCAGTACGCCGTGGTAGAGGTGGACATTCAGACCGGCCAGGTCACCGCCCAGCAGGTGGTGATGGCCGTGGACTGCGGCGTCGCCATCAACCCGGTCACCGCCAGCGGCCAGGTGGAGGGCGGAATGGTGCAGGCGCTGGGCTACGCCCTGAGCGAGGAGATGCCGTACGACGGGGAGGGGCGATTGGAGATTGGGAGATTCGGAGATTACCGAATCTACTCGGCGGATGAGGTGCCGGAGTTGGGGGTGATTCTGGTGCAGACGTATGAGCCGTCGGGTCCCTACGGGGCCAAGGCCGTGGCCGAGATTCCCATGGACGGGATGGCCCCGGCCATCGCCAGCGCGATTTTTGATGCGACGGGCGCGCGCATCAGGGAGATTCCCTTTACCCCGGAGCGGGTGTGGCGGGGGTTGGGGAGGCGAGTGCCAAAATGATAGAGTCTCGATACTGGAAGGAGGATTTGCTTACACATGCAAAACGGTTGAAACCGGTTGCTAAGCCGCCGAGATGGACTGAACGCGCTGTCGTCAATTTTGAGAAGGAACTTGTCCTGTCTTTTCTTATCGTTCGTAAATTATTTGAGGAGCACAAAGTTTCCAGTAAAAGCAGGGACTGCCGCGTAACGGTTTACGGGTGTCCTTTGAAGGTGGCGAAGGTCACTAATCGTAATTATGTCCTCCTCGACGAAATTTATGACCTCAAAAGTGAGAAACAGGTACTAAAGGACATTCGATTTGTGGCGAATCAGTTTATTCATAGCGGTGCAATGTATACATATCGTGAGGCAGATCGGAATTGGGGTGGTGTATATCTGTGCTCCGATTTTGAACGTGCCAAAATGATTTACAAAGTCCCTGTTTCAGTCATTCGCGAGATATTTGTACTCGTTGGTAACGACTATCCTTCGTTTGTTTTGCACACCTACAACGAACGCAAAGATGACTACGACATTGAGACAGATTAGGCTCTGTTCACAGTTCCGTAAATCAGGCGTTTCGCAACGATAGTTATGTTTCTGGTGGGTCCGTGACCCGTCCTGTTTCCCTTAACACGCCGAATAAATGCGTTCAACCGCCGGTCACGGACCGGTTGGGAGCAAATGCCGACTGCGTCGCCCGTCCGCTTGTTGACGGGTGGCTACGCTGGCAGTGCAATCGCTTCTCCACTTCCAGCCGGGTTTCTCCGTTTGTTTCTGGCGTTTTTGCATCGATACTTTCTGCACCGACTGTCCGCCCGTTGACAGGCGAGCCTGTGGCAAGTACAATCCATTCAGAAAGCCTGAGCGATTCGACAGAACGTCCGTCACAACCGGCGACGAAAGGTAGCAAATGGAGACATCCGAACTTCTCAAACGGATTACCGTCAACCCGGCTATCTGCCACGGCAAGCCCTGCATTCGCGACCTGCGCTATCCGGTGGAAGTGATTCTGGAACTGCTCAGCGCTGGGATGAGCAACGACGAGATTTTGGCCGATTACGAAGATTTGGAATACGCCGACATTCTGGCTTCCCTTGCCTTTGCTGCCCGGATTAGCCAGGTGCAGCGAATGGAGGCTGTATTGGCATGAGATTTCTCGTCGATGCCCACCTGCCTAAACGTTTGGCACTCCAACTGAGAGTCGCCGGGCACGACACCATTCACACCCTCGATCTGCCTCTGGGCAATCGCACGCCCGATGCGGTCATTAACGAAATTTCGCTTGCCGAGGAACGGATTGTTGTGACCAAAGATGCCGACTTCCGCGATTCACATTTGGTCAATGGCGAGCCGCATAAACTTTTGTTGGTTTCCACCGGCAATATCAGCAACAACGATCTCCTCAACCTCTTCGCCCAAAATCTTACTCGTATTGTCGCTGCGTTTGAGATCCATTCCTACATCGAATTGGATCGGCAACACCTGACGATCCACCAGTAGCTGATCTGTTTCCTTCGCGCTCCATCACAGAGACAGCCGGGTTTCCCGCTTACCCCTGGCGTTTTTGCGTCCTTCCAGCTGCGTCGCCCGTCCGCCCGTCCGCTCGTTGGCGGGTGTCTGGGCGGGCAGTGCAATCGCTTCATCACACCCAGCCGGGTTTCTTCGTTTGTTTCTGGCGTTTTTGCTTCCGTTCTGCTGCGTCGCTGGTTGCTCGTTGACAGGTGGGTGGTTGGGAAGTACAATCGGTACAAGAGTATCGGACACTTCTTGGAGGATTCGGTCTTGCCTACAGCACTGCAAATCGGTCCCTACCGCATCTACTTCTATTCCTACGACTGCGGCGAGCCACGTCATATGCATGTGGATCGCGAGAACCGCAGTGCAAAATTCTGGATCGATCCCGATGTGACGCTGGTCCATAACCACGGCTATCGGCGCAAAGAAGTGCGGGATATCGAACGCATCTTGCACGAAAATTTGGAGGTATTACGAAATGAATGGGACGCCTTTTGCGGCAGTAGAGCTTAAGTTGTCGCGCATCGTCGATGTGCAAGTGACTGATGACACACTTTCCGTCGATTTAGAGGATGGTCGCACGATTTCTGTGCCTATCGGCTGGTATCCGCGACTGGCTTACGGAGAACCGGGAGAACGGGCCAACTGGCGTATCAGCGGTGCTGGCTACGGCATATACTGGCCTGAGCTCGACGAAGATTTGGGTGTGGAAGGGCTGCTGTTGGGCAGGCAATCTATGGAAATCCCGTCTTCTTTTGAGCACTGGCTACAGCGACGACAACAAGCGAGACTTCAAGCTATTCCGTAATGGCCCGCCTGTACTCCGACAGCCATAAAAAGAGAGAAGCACCTTCGCTCCGAAGGTGCTTCTCTCTTTTTAGCCTGTTTTCTGTGTTCCGCGACGCGCCTACGAATACCGGGCGAAGATGTCCCGGTATGCCTGGGAACTCTCTAACAACTCTTCGTGGCTGCCCACTGCGGCCACCCGCCCTTTGCGCAGGACCACAATTTTGTCGGCCCAGCGAATCTGGGAGAGGCGATGGGTGATCAGAATCGTCGTGCGCCCACGAGTAGCGGCTTCGATGGCCCGCTGAATCTGGTCCTCGGTGGCGCTGTCGATGGCGCTGGTCGAATCGTCCAGAATCAGCACAGCCGGGTCTGTCAGAAAGGCCCGGGCCAGGGCGATGCGCTGGCGTTGCCCGCCGGAGAGCATCACCCCCCGCTCACCCACAACCGTATCGTAGCCCTGGGGAAATGTGCTGATGAAGTCGTGGGCCTGGGCGGATTTGGCCGCTTCCACAATCTCCGCCTGGCTGGCATCGGGACGGCCAAAGGCAATATTCTCCCCAATCGTGCGGCTGAAGAGGAAGATGTCCTGCTCGATGATAGAAATCTGTCGGCGCAGGTCTGCGATATTCCAGCCCCGGACATCCACCCCGTCCACCGTCACCCGACCGTCGGAGATGTCGTAGATGCGGTTGATCAGCTTGGCGACTGTGCTCTTGCCAGAGCCGGTCTGCCCCACCAGCGCCAGGGTTTGCCCCGCGTCGATAGTAAAGCTGACGCCTTCCAGCGCGGGTCGACTGGCCTGGCTGTCGCTGCTGCTTTGGCCGCTGCCGTTGACATACCCGCTCGTCTTGCCGCTGTCGTTCAGCGTCGATTCATAGCCAAAGGTCACGTTTTCAAAGCGAATCTCCCCCCGCATCTTTTCACTGTAGCCGCCTTCGTTGCGGTCCAGTTCTGTCTCTGACCGCAGAAGCTCCAGAATACGTCGGGCGCTGGAAACACCGGAGGAAACCTGGGAATAGGCAAAAAGAGAGACGAAGACCGGAAAGCTGAAGAGGGAGATAATGCCCGTGTAGGCCACCACATCGCCCAGGGGGATAGCCTCGGCCCGGAAGAGGACCAGCGCGTGCCACAGACCCGTGGCCTGGGCAATGCCCAACAGGAGCAGGGGCAGATATTTGGCTTCCACCCGGCCCTGGCCCACGAAGGCTTCCCGCACCTGGCGGGCATTCTTCTCAAAGCGCTCGATCTCCACGTGCTCCTGGGCCGCGGCTTTGACGGTCTCGATGCCTTCGATGGCCGCGGTCAGCCCCGCATTCATTCGCCCGAAGCTGGTCCGCACCTGGGTGGTGGCCGGGGAGAGGTCCCGCAGGTATTGGGCCAGGGCGAAGGTGTAGAGGACGGCAAAGATCAGCGGTGTCCAGATCAGTTGGGGGTGGATGCTGGGGGCCACCAGAATGGGTACGATCAGAAAGTTGGCCGAGCCGACCACCAGATTGAGACCCGGCGCAACCAGCAGGGCCAACTCTCGCACGTCGTTGGTGGCCCGGGCCATCATTTCGCCGGTGGGATAGCCATCGTGAAAACGCATGGACTTGCCCAGCAGTGAGGCGTACAACTCCTGGCGGCTGTCCCGCTCCAGCCGTTGGCCCTGGACTTCGCTGGCCGCGTTGCGGGCTAATTGGAGCAGGCTGCGCACCAGTTGCGTCCCCACCATCAGCACAGAGACCCAGAGAATCGTCTGCAAGTTCACCACATCGCCCCGGGCCGCGTTGAAGGCCTGACCGGCGTAGATGGGGATGGCTGAAGCCAGGGCCGCATTGCCAAACGCGCCCAGAATCGAGATGATCACCAGCCAGATGTTGTGCTGGAGATGGGAGATCAGCCAGCGCACGGGGCCGCTCTGGTTGGTGCGGATGGGATTTGCAACGACAAATTCACTTTTCAGCACGGGACTACTCCTGCAAAACGCACAAATGGCAAGGCGTGGGTTCGATTAACCGGTACAGTTGATTATCCCAAAAAGGGGCGCAAAGGGCAATACACCGGGGGCGTGGGTGACAACGGATGCAATGAGGCGCGAGTGAAAATCGACTGGCCGCCCCTCACCGCCCCCTACCTATTGACGGGAAGGTCGGTTGTTGGAGGGACGCCCCCACCTCTCCCAGCTATGCCATTGGTTTGTCGGTGTTGTCGTCCGCGCTGGGAGAGGTGGGGGAAGGACAACGATTGGTGCGTTTTGTCATCGGCCCCACCACACCGAAACCCACCCAAACGCCATTGACAGACTCCCCTCTCCCGGCCCAGCCAATAGCAGAAGCCCTCACCGCCCCCTACTTATTGAAGGGAAGGTCGGCTGTTGAAGGGACGCCCCCACCTCTCCCAGCTATGCCATTGGTTTGTCGGTGTTGTCGTCCGCGCTGGGAGAGGTGGGGGAAGGACAACGATTGGTGCGTTTTGTCATCGACCCCACCACACCGAAACCCACCCAAACGCCATTGACAGACTCCCCTCTCCCGGCCCAGCCAATAGCAGAAGCCCTCACCGCCCCCTACTTATTGAAGGGAAGGTCGGCTGTTGAAGGGACGCCCCCGCCTCTCCCAGCTATGCCATTGGTTCGTCGGTGTTGTCGTCCGCGCTGGGAGAGGCGGGGGAAGGACGAAGATTGGTAGGCTTCGTCATCGACGCCACCACACCTCTCCCAGCGCGAATCACCATCGACAGACTCCCCTCTCCCGGCCCAGCCAATAGCAGAAGCCCTCACCGCCCCCTACTTATTGAAGGGAAGGTCGACTGTTGGAGGGACGCCCCCGCCTCTCCCAGCTATGCCATTGGTTTGTCGGTGTTGCCATCTGCGCTGGGAGAGGTGGGGGAAGGACGAAGATTGGTGCGTTTTGTCATCGAAACCGCATCTTTCATCAGCCCGTCAAACGCCATCGACAGACTCCCCTCTCCCTGCCCAACCAACGCAACCTACCAAACATCGCCACGGCTGGGAGAGGGGCCGGGGGTGAGGGCCACGATTGGTGGGCTTCGTCATCGACCCTATCACGCCGAAACTCATCCAGACGCCATCGACAGACTCCCCTCTCCCCAGCCAAACCAGCAGCCCCCACAAACCATCGCCACGGCTGGGAGAGGGGCCGGGGGTGAGGGCGACAATTCAATCGTTTCGTCATCGACCCGGTATCTTCCAGCCGCCGCGAATCACCATCGACAGACTCCCCTCTCCCGGTCCAGCCAGCAGCCCCCACAAACCATCGCCACGGCAGGGAGAGGGGCCGGGGGTGAGGGCGTTGGGGTGAGAGCCACACAGATCCTACCGCAGCGCAACCTCCAGCGCCGGAGCCAACTGAATCAACTCCGGCTGGGAATTTTCATCGGAGCCGGGAGCGCGGGTATAGAGAAGCACCTGCATTTTGGCCGCAGCGCCGGGCACACCCACCGGGAACAGATGGGTGTCCCGCGTGATCTCACCCACTTTCCACAGGGAAGTCGGGTAGAAGTCGCCGCCGGGCGGACGATCGTCCTGGCCCAGCCGCTGCCCCGCGCCGTCAAAAAGCTGCACGGATGTGGTGTAATCGCCCCGCAGCCTCTCCTCCACCTGCCAGAAGAGGGAGACCTGCGCAGTATCCCCGCTTTGGCTGACAGAATATCCCAGCAGCGTCAACGGTCTATAGGCCAGATCGAGCCGCTGATCGGCCAGCCCCTCATCGACAGTTCCCATCACCCGGACCAGTGGTGGCGTGGACGCTGCCAAATCGAACTTTGCTTCCAGCCCCGCCATTGCTTTGATGAGAAAGACCGGGCGCTCTCCCCCGTCCAGGGCTGTCGCCGTCACAGCGCCCACATCGGCGAAACGCTCTTCCGGCGTGAGCAGGGGAAAGAGACCGGTCAGCCCGGTGGCCCTGTCCTCCACCGCCTGCAAATAGTAGAGGGGCACAATTTCGTTGCGGTCATTGCTGACCAGAATGGCGTCGGCGGGTGGCTGGGCGGCCAGAATCCCGTCCCACATCTGTCGGGCGGAATTGTCATTCGACCGGTCGAGAGACGGGAAATGGGTCAGAAAAAGCGATGCAGGCAGGAGCAGCAGGATGGCGAACCAGAGTGCCAGTTGCGAGTTGCGGATTGCGGGTTGCGTCTGCCGTCCGCCGTCCGCGGTCTGCCGTCTTTGGGTCATCCCAATCAGCCATTCCACCCCACAGCCGGCCCACAGTGCGGCGAAGAGGTAGAGGGGAATATAAAAGACATAAATATCGCCGATGCCGTAGAAAAGATTGAAGATTTGCAGCAGCAGGAAAGCAGGCAGTGTCAGAAGCAGGAGTGGCCAGTGTCTTTGCCTGAAAAGAACGACCAGCCCCAATAGGGCCAGGGCCAGCCCCGGCCAGGTAAAGTGAACCAGCCAGAGACTCCCCATTTCGGGCAAGCGGGCCAATGCCTGGGCCGGGCTAAGAAAACTCACCGCAAAGACCGAACCGGTGATAAAGTCCACAAAGCCCTGGAATGTGGGCGTGTAGAGCGCCAGCGTCTCTGCGCCCAGCCGGGGATAGAGCCAGGGCGAAGCATTCACACCGCTGCGCAGGGGAATGTAGAGATAGAGCAATTGGGGCAAAGCCAGCCCGCCGATCAGAGCGGCCCACAATCGCCCCTTCTGCCACCAACTGCGTTCCTGCCAAAAGAGCCAGAGCAGGAAGCCCGGCAGGAGAAAGAGAGCGGTGCGGTGGTGGGTGAGGGCGAGGCCGAGGAGGAGGGACAGGGTGAAAAAGCGATTGGATGATAGGGCGATAGGGAGATTGGGAGATTGGCTGTGACGGGCGGTTAGGAAGAGAAAGCCCGCTATGAAAAGCGCGTGGAGGGTGTAGACCTCGGCGATGAGGGCCTGGCTCCACAGGGTAGGGTTGATGCCGATGAGCAGGGCGGCGAAAAAGGCCGACACACGGACGGCAATGGGGGGAGAGGGCGTGCGCCTGGGCAGCCAGCCCAGCACGGCCAGATAGAAGAGCGCGACAGCAGCCGCGGCCAGAAATGCGCTGAACGCATTGAGGCTGGCCGCCGGGTCTGCGCCGAAAAGCCCGGCCAGGTGTTGCCAGCTTCCCCCCAGCAGCAGATAGAGCGGGTAGCCCGTGGGATGCGCCAATCCAAAACGCCAGGCCGCAAACTGGAATTCACCCGGATCGCCAAAGAGCAGACCCGGCGCCAGGGTGCGGCTGTAGAGGCCCAGAAAGAGGGCGAAGATCACAATCGCCAGCCGCCGATCCAGCCGGGAGATTGTCACCTTTCCCCGTCCCAGGAGAGCGCCGCGGCCAAATCCTCGTAGTGGGGAAAACCGAGGCGGGGCGTAATCTCCCGCTGCCAGATCGTGTCCAGCCCGGCGATAATCTCCGGCGAAAGTTCATTGCGGTGTTCGCCCACCTCGCCCTTGCGCACTTTGGCCGAGTCGCTGCCGGGCGGCAGGCCCCCCACCTTTTCACTGCGCTCCCGCATCATTTTGTCGTCGAATTTGTCTTTGTGCATCAGCATAAAGGGAAAAGATGCGTGATGTTGCGTGATTTGCAGCAGTTCGTCGTCCAGGTCCACACCGGTGAAATCAGCCACCCGACAAATTGTCCCGGTCAGGTCCCGTTTCATCTGCTCATAGGCCAGTAGCAGCACATCTTCCCGCTCCCGCTGCTCGCACCAGGAGATGAGGTGGTTCCAATAGCCCTTGCCCTCCTCGGGTTTCATAAAGGTTTCCCGCGCCCATTCGTCGATGTCGATCGCACCCCGCTCAAAAAACCAGCCTTCCATAAAACGGAAGCCAGAGACCAGCACATCCTTCGGGTTGCGGATGGAGACGATATAACGCGCGCCTTTGGGGATGTCGTGCCAGTTCAGATGGCTTTTGAATGCCCTGGGATTCGCCTTCTGCTCGGCGTGGATATCCAGACCCAGATCGTAGGAAGTCTCCAGCCAGGGGACAACCCGTGAGATGTCGTCGAACGCCAGATCGCCCCTCGTGCGCAGAGTGTGGACGATCTGTTGCAGCCAGGTGGTGCCGGACTTGCCGTAGGGGGTGATAAAAACATCGGTGGGCCGGGGCTGAAAACTTTTCCAGGCTGTGCGCCCTTCTTCCGTGCTGGTGCTTGGGCGCGCCCGGAATTCTTCCAGGGACCTGGCCCGACGTCCGTGTGTACTGGTCGTCATTCGTTGTCCATTCGCATTAATCGTTTTGGTTTTTATCCCACAGCCGGGGCAGTTTGTCGATCTGCGCCCAGCCCTCGCTGGGGGCTACCTTTTCCACACCCAATTCGACAAAATAGGTGTCCAGGACAGCGGCCCGTTCCATTGCCAGGGGCGGGCGACAATAGTCCTCCTCTTCCCAAACAGCCCAGCCCGGCGCTTGGATACGGGCGTTGTCCAGCCCTGTGTGTAGCGCTGTGCCAAAGGGACCCATCCGCTCAATCTCTCCGCTGTCCAGCCGGGCGCGCAGTTCCACCAGTCGATCCTCTCGAAATTGAGCTTTGACAAGATAGTATGCCATCGTAGCCTCCTCAATCACTCGCCCCAATCCTTGGGGCTTATTCCTCCCACTCGTCAATTCCGTCCGGGTCGTAGTCGCCCCACTTGCCGCTGAAGGAGGAAGCAAACATCTGCGCGTTGGTGCGTTCCGCGTCGTCCAGCGCTTTCTTCAGCACCGCAGCCCGACGGGCATCGGCATCCTTCGCTGATGACAACTGGCCGGGCCGAACGCTGACAATGCGTATCTGCCGGATGTCGCCCATCTGGTAGGGAATTGTGGTATCGACAAATTTGCCCCGGATCGCTTGGCCCAAAGGCGCATCCGCGCTGATCAACCCCTGGCTCACATCCGCCTGTTGGGCTGGAACCAGATGGAAGGCCATGCGCTCGGCGTTGCCCTGCTCGTCGATCAGGTCGATTTCTACGTGGGTTCCCAGGCCGATTTGCTCCATCAGGACGCCTCCGATCCTGCCCCGATATGCAACACCAACTCAACCCCCCGCCAGATTTCCTCCCCCATGGGTGCGTCGTCCCAGAGCCGGAAGTGGGGGAACATCGTTCCGTGCCAGTCCGCAGGCGTGTTTTGGGTGGACAGCTTTCCAGTCCGGGGTGGCGACTCCACCACATTGGGCGATTCCCGGTAGAAAAAGAGCAGATTCTCGTGGATGGATATCAGGCAATATTTGTCGAAGCTGCCCGGCTTCTCCTCCTGCATCTGATAGTGATAGAAAATGTAGCTGCTCACCATCTCCGGCTGCAAGCGGGTGATGCGGGCGCTCACCTGTTCCGGCGGGGTTTTGCGCCGCCAATACTCCTCGCTGGTCGGCTCGCCGCAGTGGAAGATATCCATCATCGGCACAAAACGCCGGGGCTGGGCATGGCCCGGCCAGCTTTCCAGCAGATCGTCCATCTCTCCGGCCAGGGTGTCCGGGAGCAGGGATGGGTTCACTGTTTCGTAGTAGAGGAAGAATTGATCCTGCCAGGCAAAGACGCTGGCTGTCAGAATGTGTCTGCCCGCTTGTCGGGTGCGCAAGGATTCTTCCCGGGCGCGCCACGCGGCAATGGTTGCCTCTTGCTGTCCGGGACGGCACTGGGCGCGGTAGACAAAGCGGTGAAGTGGCTGACTCATAGAGGCTCCTGAGCTAAATATTGGTTGAGAAGAGAATCGGGAATCCCGTTGGCTTGGGCAATCGCGGCATAGACCGCCGCGCTGGGACGGGCTGTGCGCTCTTGGGTCTCCGGGTCCAACTCGAAAAGGCCAAAGCGCAGACCCCAGCCCTCGGCCCACTCGAAGTTGTCTGTCAGGGTCCAGTGGAAATAGCCCCGCACATCACAGCCGCTGACAATCGCCCGCTGCAACGCGGCCAGATGGGCTACCAGCCAGCGAGGGCGCTGCTCGTCGTCCCGATCCGGCAGGCCATTTTCGGTGATGTAAATCGGCAGGTCCGGGCGGAAGCGGTGCACCTCCTGGCAGACCTGATAGAGACCTTCCGGGTCGAACTGGCTGAACGGCCCTTGCCGTCCGGAATCCGAATGTTCCGCATTGGGCAGATACTCCGGGTTGCCAAAAAGTTGGCCCGGGTTGAGGCTGAAGCGGACAAAATCCCGGGTGTAATAGTTCAGCCCGATATAGTCCATCGTTTTCGCCAGGCGTCCATCCCGTCGATTGAGGGAGAGGGGTGGACGCAGCCAGCCGTCGTCTGTGGCCGCCACCCAAATGTGCTCGAAGAGCCAGCGGCGCAGACCGGCCGCATAGCGATCGAGCCTATTGTTGAGCCTGATACCAGCGGTCAGGCGTACGTGCTTGGCGTAGCCGACTCTTGCGTTCGGCTGGTGGGCGTGGATGGCGTGATATGCTTCGGCGTGGGCAAAGAGCAGATGGCGCATCACCCCCATTGCCAGAGGAAAATTCTGCTTGCGCGGCGGCCAGTTGCCCAGAAACCAGCCCTGGGCAATCAGCACCAGCGGCTCGTTGATCGTCGCCCAGAAGTCGCACAGATCGGCCAAAGCGCGGGTGGCGAAATCCGCGTAGCGGCGGAAGAGGGCGACGCTGGCCCCGTTTTCCCAGCCGCCCATCCGGGTAAACCAGAGGGGTTCGCTGAAGTGATGGAGCGTCACCAGCGGCGTCATCCCCCGTTGGCGCAGACCGCCCAGCATCTCCCGGTAGCGGTCAATGGCCGCGGGATCAAAGCGGCCCGGCTCCGGCTCGATCCGGCTCCACTCCAGGCTGAGCCGATGGGCGTTGAGTCCCAGCCCGGCCATCCGGTCGAAGTCTGCCTCGGCATTGGCCCACCAGTCGCAGGCCAGCCCGCTCTTGTCCCCGTGCCAGATCGTACCCGGCTGCTGCTCGAAGGCCCACCATTGGTTGTTGCGGTTGTCGCCCTCCACCTGATGGGAAGCAGAAGCCGTGCCCCAGAGGAAGCCGGGGGGGAATGTGTGAAGTTTTGTGGTCATTGGCTGCTATTTGGGTAGCAAATATTGGGTATTGGAGATTTCGTTGTGAAGACGTGCCGACGTCCCGACCAAATCTCCAATACCCAATATCTGTTTTATGGATGATAGACCGTATCCGCGGGCCGCTGGCGGGGCAGGTGTTCCAGTTGGATGCCCGCTTCGGTCAGGAAGCGACGGCTGTTTTCGTCGGGGTAGTTGCCCGCGTAGACCACCCGGCGGATGCCCGCATTGATAATCATTTTGGCGCAGGTCAGACAGGGCTGATGGGTGACGTAAATTGTTGAGTCTGCGGTGTTGACCCCGTGCAGCGCGGCCTGGATGATGGCGTTCTGCTCGGCGTGGAGGGTGCGCACACAGTGGCCGTCGATGAGCAGATGGCCCACTTCGTCGCAATGGGGCAGGCCCGCGGGCGCGCCGTTGTAGCCGGTGGTAAGCATACGCCGATCCCGCACAACCACCGCGCCCACATGCGCCCGGTCACAGGTGCTGCGTTCGGCTACGTCAAAGGCAATTTTAATAAAATAATCGTCCCAGGAGGGGCGAGCAGGTTGCGTCATTTGTGATATTCCTTGTGATTGGCAGTTTGCTGCGTGAGAAGTGCTGCGTGCTAAGTGTAAGATACAGGCTCATCACGCAGTACGTAGCACGCAGTACCCAGCTACCCCGCCAACTTCTGCCACGTATCCTGGGGGTGCTTTTTTGCGTGGCCATTGAGCGAACGTTGGCTGGCCGCTTCTGCCGCGAAACGGTCATAGAGCAGATCGGCCAGGACAGCGAGCGCATCATCCCGTTCAGGAAAGGCCAGATATGTCGTTTTGGACACATCCTTTTCCGGCTGAAACCAATTGCGGCGGGGAATGTGTACGGTGTGGGTCACGGCCAGGCCAGGCAGGGCCTCCGGGCCGTAGCCGATTTCGCCCCAGCGAATATCCCGCACGGCTTCCGGTTTGAAGAAAATGTACCACATCCCGGTCAGGTGCTCCGGTGATCGGCCCAACCAGAGAAAAGAGGTGGGCTGGTTCAGGCTGATGACCGCGTGTTCCCGGCTGGGGAAGGTGCGAAAGAAGCCCTGCAACCAGGTGAACTGGTGTTGTCTGTTCTCCACCCCAAAATAGCCGCTGGCCCAGATGGGCAGTTTGGCCGAGGACGACAGCGTAGCCGGTGTGATCAGCGGCATCTCTGCGGGCTGGAACGCCACGAAATCTCTGGCCTGCCAGGTGCGATGGCCTGCCACCAGCCCGGCAAGCAGCAACAGCATTGCGCCCGCGATCAGCCAGCCACCGGGCAGCCAGCCCAACAACGCAACCCCGCCGATCAGAATTAGAGCGATCTGTAGCCAGCGCAGAAAATGTTGACCGGCGAATTTGTGGCGGGCCAATTGATAGAAGAGTCTACCCACGTTCTCTCTCCACAGAAATAACTCCACTGCAAAAAAGTCAAAAACCGAGTTTTTCGTGCGGATCACTGGAATTACCAGGGCTGATCCGGTCTCAAAAACTCGGTTTTTACTGGACTCAGAAATTTCTAGCAAAAAGAGCCTCACCGGGTCCGGCAAGGCTCTTTGGATATAAGGTATTGGGTATTGGATATTTCCCGTTCGGTCCTATTCTCGCATCACCGCAACGATTCAGCCTTGTGACACAAAGGTCTGCTGTACGCTGTCTGCCAAATAACTACTATCCAATATCTATTCAGGCTGGGGCAGGCAGGGTTCCGCCCAGGTCGATGCCCTTATCCCGACCCTCGCCTTCCCGCTTGCGTTCGTCGTCGCTTGCGCCGGTCTGGCTGCGTTCAGTGCGATTCTTGGCAGGGGGATCGTTCACAGGCCTTTCTACAATCTGTTCGCCCCGCATAATCGCCTCAAATTCGGGTCTGTGCAGTGTCTCCACTTCCAGCAGACGCAGAGAGACCGCGTCCAGCTTGTCCCGGTGTTCTTCCAAAATTCGATGGGTGGTCTGGTAGGCTTCGTCCACCAGCTCCCGCACCTCTTCGTCGATCTGCTGGGCCACTTTGTCGCTGTAGTTGCGGCTTTCGCCCAGGCTACGTCCGAGGAAGATCATTTCGTCCCGTTCGCCGTATTGGATCGGCCCCAGCTTTTCGCTCATTCCCCACTGGGTGACCATCGACCGGGCCATATCCGACACCCGCTCCAGATCGTTGCTGGCCCCGGTGGTGATGTCGCCAAAGCGCACCTCCTCGGCCACCCGTCCTCCCAGCAGCGCGGCCAACTGGGACTTGAATTTGTCCCGGCTGGTCAGGCTTGTCTCTTCTTCGGGGATGGGCATTGTATAGCCACCCGCCATGCCCCGGGGCACAATCGTCACTTTGTGAACCGGGTCGTGATGGGGCAGTATGTACATCACCACCGCGTGGCCCGCTTCGTGATAGGCGACGATCTCTTTTTCTTTGGGTGTGATCAACCGGCTGCGCCGCTCTGGACCAGCCATCACCCGTTCGATGGCCTCCTGAAATTCGGCCATACCGATGGAGCGCCGATTGCGCCGGGCCGCCAGAATCGCCGCCTCGTTGACCAGATTTTCGATGTCTGCACCCACAAAACCGGGGGTCTGCTTGGCAACCACATCCAAATTCACATCGGTTGCCAGGGGCTTGCCTTTGATGTGCACATCCAGAATCGCCCGTCGCCCCTTGACATCCGGCGCATCCATTGTCACCCGCCGGTCAAAACGGCCTGGGCGCAGCAGGGCCGGGTCCAGAATGTCGGGCCGGTTGGTGGCAGCGATCAGAATAATATTTACATCCGTGTCAAAGCCGTCCATCTCCACCAGAATCTGGTTGAGAGTCTGCTCCCGCTCGTCGTGGGAACCGCCCAGACCCGCGCCCCGGTGTCGGCCCACCGCGTCGATTTCGTCGATAAAGATAATACAGGGCGAGTTCTTCTTGGCCTGCTCGAAGAGGTCCCGCACCCGGCTGGCCCCCACACCCACAAACATCTCCACAAATTCCGAGCCGGAGATGCTGAAGAAGGGGACGCCCGCCTCGCCAGAGACGGCCTTGGCCATCAATGTTTTGCCTGTGCCGGGAGGCCCCACCAGCAGCACACCCTTGGGGATGCGTGCGCCCAGCGTGGCGAACTTCTGGGGTTCTTTGAGGAATTCGACGACCTCTTGCAACTCCTGCTTGGCTTCATCGCTGCCCGCCACATCGGCAAAAGTGACCGTCGGTTTGTCGCCGGTGAACATCCGCGCTTTGCTCTTGCCAAAGCTGAATGCCTGGTTGCCCGCGCCCTGGGCCTGACGCAATATAAAGATGAAAAAGACGGCGATGAGAATGATAGGCAAGAACGCGAAGATGATGCCGCTGTAGGCTTCCCACCCGCTGGGGGCCTTCACGCTCAGATTGATCCCAGCGATCTGCTCATTGGTCACATCCAGATTGTGGAGCATCTCCACCAGGCTGACCCCAGTCTCTTTGCGGGACTGGAACTGGTTGGCAGATTTCTGTGTGACCAGAACATCGTCGTTGTCTACCTCAATCGATGCCACCTGACCGCTACGCACCATTTCGGCCACTTCAGCAATGGAAATCTGCTGGGATACAGTGGCGCTTCGGTTGCCAAAGACTGTGTACAAGAACGCGCCCAAGGCCACAATCAATAGAAAGTAGATCAGCCCATTGCGAAATCGTTTTGAATCCATGTGGTTACTCTTGTCTCAATTATGCGAGAGATCGCGCGCAGAAAATTTGGCGAATAGATGCGCTCGTTAGCAGTGTAGCACAGGGCCGTAGGTACGTCAAACAAAAGCCAAATTTACTGCTCTGTGATTTTGATTCTGTCAGTCTAACGGTTGGCGTGCGTGAGCGCAGTAGGATGGCTTCCAGGCGGAGGAAGTTACCGGTGAGCAACTATTCAGTTGACGTGCCAATGTCACTGATTACTGCTCACTCTCCCCCGCACTTGCCAGCCGAAATAGGGTAATCTCTGGTCGGCAATTGAAGCGATAGGGCAGGGGCCAGACGCCCAATCCCCGGTTGGTGTAGACCTGGCGCGAACCGACCCGATACAGGCCAATTGGATAGCGCTGGCCGTAGCGGGGCAGGACCGGCGCACGGGTCCACAGCCCCGCGCCATCCGGCGTGGCCGAGGGAATGCGCACTTGCCCGCCGTGGCTGTGGCCGCTGAACTGGACCGCTACCGGCGCATCCATCTGCACCACCTGGTCAAAGTAGTCGGGTTCGTGGGCCAGCAGCAGAGAGACCGCACCCGCAGGCACACCGTCCAGGCTGGCGCGGATGTCCGGCCCGCCGCTCCACAGATCATCCACCCCTGCCACAAAGAGACCTGGCAGGGCTTCTGTGCCCTGATTGACCAGCAGGTGCACGGGTGTCTGGGACAGATAATTGGTGACATCGGTCCGATCTGTCCACAGATCGTGGTTGCCCAGGATGGCGTAGGTGGGCGCGGTCAACGCGCGCAGCGGCTCGACCAACCCGCTGGCCTGGCCCGCGTTTCGGGTCACATAATCCCCGGTCAAGAAGACCAGATCGGGCGCCAGTTGGTTAATCTGCAAAACCGCATCCAGCAATTTTTCCGGCCCGGTGTACTGGCCCAGATGGATGTCGGAAAGTTGGGCGATACGCGTGCCGCTCAGGTGTTCGGGCAGGCCGGGGATCGCCAGGGACTGCTCTACCACCTCCACCCAATTGGGTTCCAATAGACGGGAGTAGCCAAGTCCAGACGCGCCAGCAAGCGCCAATCCACCGCTCAGTTGGAGAAAGCGGCGGCGAGAAAGCAGTGAATTTTTCATGCGGAGAAAACGTTGTACGGCGTGGGCAAGTTCCAAAGGGCGGATGGCTGTGGCATAATGGGGCAGCCCGTTATAGAAATTCCTTCACCCCCGAAGGCAAAAGCTATGCCATTGCACATCCCCTTTTCTCAACAACTGCCCGGCTCCTGGCGCGGTGGCCAGGTCAATGAAATCTACCGCGACCCGCCAGGCGCCGACTATCCCAACGGCGACTACCGGCTGTGGGTCGGCACGGCGACCATCGAACGCGCCGCCGACTACAGCTATTTTCCCCGCGCCGAACGGCTGCACATTCTGTTGGACGGCGACGGGTTGACTCTGCGCTTTGACGAGCCAGCGGAGACGGTCCCCCTGGCGACCAGTCGCTGGTACGCCTTTGCCGGGGATCGTCCTGTCCACGCCACGCCGGTTGCTGGCCCGGTCTTTGCGTTCAATCTGATTTATCGTAGGGAGCCACAGCGCAGCGCGAACAGCGGCGCACGTTTTGTCGATGCCGCGGAGATGCCTGTCGTCCTGCCTGTGCCGACAGCCGGTACGCATCTTACACAGATTCTCTACGGGGTGCGGGGTGAAAGCTGTGTGGAAAGCAGCCAGGGCCACTTTCTGCTCCCCGCGGGTGATACGCTTGTCTATCCGCCTGCCGAATCTGCGGGGGCATCTTTGCGTCTGATCAGTCACTCTCCAGACGCTCGTCTGCTCGTGGCCCACCTGCTGGAAACAGATCAGCCCACCACCTCTGCGTAGCGCAGCAGATGGGACGTGGCCGCGTCCAGGCTGGCGAATTCCCCCTGGCCCACAGCGGCTATAATGGCCGCGCCCACCGCAGCCTCCTCGGCCAGGGCGGGGATGTGCAGGGGCGCACCGAAACGCTCGGCCAGAATCCCGGCCAGCAGCCGGTTGCGCCGCACGCCGTTTCCTGCACCCACCAGAGGCGAGCGTTCCCCAATCACCGGGGCCATCTGCTCCCCAAAGCGATAGAAACCCTCGGCCATCCCTTCCAGCAGGGCGCGGGCAAAATGGCCCGGTGTAAAGTTGTCCGGCGAAAGCCCCGTGAAACTGGCGCGCAGGCTTGGGTCCACCCGGCTGCCTGTAAAGAAGGGGGCGCAGACCAGACCGTCGCTGCCGGGCGCAACTGCCCCGGCCAGTTCGGTCATCCGTTCGTAGAGGTCGTCGTCTGTGGCTCCGCTGAAAAGCTGCTGACCAGTCTGCCGGAAGAAATTGAGCAGATAGGCGTAGGAGCGTCCGCCAAAGAGACCACCGCCGATGAGCAGGTAGTGGCCGCCGGGGAAGGGGCGATTTTCCAGGCCAGGGATGAAGTGGAATTCGTCGGTGCGGGCCGAAATCTGGCCGCCGGTCCCCACATTGATGCCCAGGCTGGTGGCCGGTTCCCGGACGCTGCCGATGAAGCTGGCCTGGTTGTCGCCCAGAGCCACGCCCACGGGCAGACCCGCAGGCAGGCCGATCTGCCCGGCCAACTCGGCCCGTAGTCCACCGGCTGCTGCGCCCGCCACCCCAACCGGCGGGAAGAGGGAAGCGGGCAGGCCCAGCCGTTCCAGCAGCGCCCAATCCCAATCGTTCGCCACAATATCAAAAACCCCGGCACTGCCCGCCAGAGTCGGATCGCTGGCTGGCCCCGCGCCGGTCAGAAAAGTCACCACCGCATCCGGTACAAAGCAGGCGACAGTAGAAGGGGCGGGCAACTGGTTGTTTTCGTGTAGCCAGAATAGGGTTGTACCGAGAAAGCCTGCCGCGGGCAGGCAGCCCATACGTCGAAAGGCTTCGACACCGCCTGCCTGGGCAATCATCCGTTGCAGATAGCTCTGGCTGCTGCCGGGGATTTTCTCCTGGGCGCGCAGGTCCTGCCAGGTGATGGCCGGGCGCACGGGTGCACCCGCGGGGTCCAGAAAGGCGACCCCGTGCTGCTGGCCTGTCACGCCGATGCCCCGTATTTTGGCCGGATCGATGGGGGCATCTGCTACAATAGAGGCCAGACAGTCGATGGTGCTGCGCTGCAACTGTGCTATGTCCAGTTCTGCCCGGCCAGGGGCGGGGAACGCACCCGCATTGTTGGGCGTCGTCCGCTGTGCCAGCAGCGCGCCTGAATCTGTGTCCAGCACCACCGCGCTCAGGGTGGTGGTGCCAATGTCGAGTCCGATATACATTGAGTAGTTTCCTGTGGAGTTGGGGACTGGGGATCGGAGACTGGGGATTGGGAAGCGACTTCCTAGTCCCCAATCCCCAGTCTCCAATCTCTACTTCCCCTATTTAACCCTCTTTTCTGGAGCAATGCAAACCGGCTATGCGTATTCTTCCTCAAATTTTTGCCAACAACCGGGCCTGGGCCGAAGAAATGGAAGCCACCCAACCGGGCTTTTTTCAGACCCTTGCCCGCCAACAGCACCCGGAATATCTTTGGATCGGCTGCGCTGACAGCCGGGTTCCCGCCAATCAGATTGCGGGAATGTTGCCCGGCGAGCTTTTTGTCCACCGCAATGTGGCCAATCTGGTGGTCCACACCGACCTGAACTGTCTGTCGGTGATGCAGTTTGCCGTGGATGTGCTGAAGGTGAAGCACATTATCGTCTGTGGGCATTATGGCTGCGGCGGCGTGCGGGCGGCTCTGCTGCAAAGCCGTCTGGGACTGATCGACAATTGGCTGCGACACATTCAGGATGTGGCCCAGAAGCACGCGGATCGGCTTGCTGCTATCCCTGGCGAAGACCAGCGGATTGCCAAGTTGTGTGAGCTGAATATCGTCGAGCAGGTCCACAACGTTTGCGAGACAACAATTGTCCAGGACGCCTGGGATCGGGGGCAGTCCCTTTCCGTCCACGGTTGGATCTACGACATCCAGGACGGGCTGTTGCAGGACCTGGGCTTCTGTGTCTCGGCCCAGGACGAATTGGATGCGCTCTACAAAGGCGCGCTGGTGGCGCTGTAGGCTCGGAGAGGATGTATCCTAAATTCGGCAGATCAGACTTGGCAGGTTTCCCCATATCCGGGATGCAGCCTTCGAAAAATGTGTGTGGTTTTTCTCGTCCTTCTGTTGTAAACTTGTTTGCAAGTAAATGGGGCGTTGCTGAATATCGCGCAGAAAGGGCCAGGATTGTGACAGACAAAATCACGAATCAGGTTTTGCTGGATGCTATTTTCCTGATGGCTCAGGATTCCGAGATCAATCGTTTCGACGTAATCGGGCGGGCTGATCTGTGGGAGCTTTTCTACAACCGGTCCACTCCCTACAGCGGCCCACCGGTCGGCTCGCTGCCGGGGTTGGCCGACGACGAAAAGCGGAATATCCAGCGCAAGCTGATCGAGTCACTGGCCCGACGTCAAAATTTTGTTGCGATTACCCTGGGCCATCTGAACTTGCGCACCGGGCCAGGGACCCAATATGGGGTGACCCAGACCCTGCCCCCGGACACGAATATGCAGGTGCTGGAAGATGGAGGCGATTGGATTCGTGTGCAGGTGAATGGGCATCAGGGCTTTGTCCATCGGGATTTTGTCAAACTGCCCAACCAGCCACTCAAGAGTCGGCTGCTGGCGACCCAGCCCGAACTCCTGCGCATTCCCCTGCCCCCCAAACCCAACCACACAATCGACACCGCCCGGCTTGCCCAGGGCACTCTGCTCTTTGCCCTGGCCGATCTTTGGAACCGCTACGGCGGGCTGCTGGTCGTCCTCTGCAACGAGCTGGAGATCGACCCCGGCGTAGCGGTTGCGGTGCTGATGGCTGAATCTGGCGGCCAGGGCTTTGCACCCGGCCCCGACGGCCCGCGTATGATTATCCGTTTTGAGAATCACATCTTCTATGAGCGCTGGGGGCGCGCCAACCAGGCGCGCTTTGACCGCCATTTTGCCTTTGCCCAGGGCCAATCGTGGACGGGTCACAAGTGGCGGCCTGATCCCGACGCGCCCTGGCAGGAATTCCACGGCAACCAGCAGAAGGAGTGGGAGGTTCTCGCCTTCGCCTCCGGGCTGGAGCGCCGGACCGCGCGGGAATCGATCAGTATGGGGCTGCCCCAGATTATGGGATTCAATGCCATCGCTGTGGGCTATCCCCAGGCCGACGCGATGTTCGATGCCTTTGCCAGCAGCGAAGCCCGGCAGATTTTCGGCTTCTTCGACTTTGTGCGCAGCAAAGGGGGCATCTCTCCCCTGCGCAGCCGGGACTACGCCACTTTTGCCGGCATCTATAACGGGCCGGGCCAGGCAACCGTCTATGCCGCGATTATCCAGGAGCGGGCCGATCTCTTCGACAGCCTGCTGGCTCAGTCCGTCCCCGGCAGCCGGGACATCGGACCAGTGGCCCCGGCTCTCCCTGCGCCGAGCGACGAATTGTATCGTCCGCGTTCGGCCAGCGAAGAGGAGCGGGTGGCACTGCGTCGTCAACTGGCGGGGCTGCTGGCCGATCAACGGCGCTCCCTGCGCCTGCACCAGGCGTTGCTCGGTGTCGGACTGGTCGCAATTCTTGCTGGCCTGATTCTGCTCTTTGGCGAAAACAGCGGTGTGGCCTGGAGCGGGCTGCTCGTCGGTCTGGCCGCAGTGATGGCCTACGCCGCCATCCGCTTTGTCCCGGTTGACGGTGTATTTCAGGCCAAAGTCGCCCAGATCGAGCGGCTGCTGGACCAGTACGAGCGGCTGCCCTGGTAATCCTGTCTGGCATCATTTGTGAACTGCATCTTCGGGCCAATCTCTCATCGAACCCTCACTCTCTGGCCCGTGAATTCTTTGTCTGCCGTACACTTCGTTTTCTCGTTCTCTGTTTCAGACCCAGCCCCACGGGTCTTTGCTGCGCGTTCAATTGGAGAATTCTGAAATGACAAACCGTCTGCCTCATCTATGGGTTTTGCGTGTGTTGGCTCTGGTACTCGTTTGGGGTCTGCTATCCGGGTTCCACAGAAGCTCCATTTGGGCGGAGGGGGAAGCAATGGCTGCCCAGCCCGCGCCACCCAAGGCCACTCCCAGCCCAGCGGCGCCAGCCCAGGCCGCGGGCGCAACCGGCCAGGATGCAGCCTGGGCCGCGTGGGAGACGCTCTCACCGGATGTGAAGGCCAAAGTGGATGGCCGCATTCTGAGCGAATTGCAGGGGAAATCCCTGCCTGCGCATCTGGGCGGGCAGACACTTTCCATCACACAGCCCGGCGGATCTTCGCTTCCTCCTCTCCAACACACCCGCTTTATCGTCCATTTGCAGGCCAGTGCGGACCTGTCAGTTGTGGATCAGCGCGTCTATGCCAGCCAGGCCGACCGCCGCTCGGCACTGGTCAGCGCCCTGCGCTCGACCGCGACCAGCAGCCAGGCCGGTGTGTTAGGAATTTTGAACGCACGCAGCGGAGACAGGGCGGGCGGCTCCGCGTCGGTCGCCACTTTCCAGCCCTTTTTTGTCATCAACGCGGTGGCCGCCGAAGCAGACCTCGCCACAATTATTGAATTGGCCCAGCGGCCCGATGTGACCCGGATTGTGGCCAACTATCCGCTCTATCCAGTGCTGCGGGAAGCAGCCCCACCAGCCGCCGCGCCTGAGATCGAAGCTGGCGGGGCCATTGAGCCTGCGCAGACCGATGCGGGCGGTACGTATTATTGGAACCTGCAAAAGGTCGGGGCCGACCGGGTGCATACGGAGTTGGGCATTCGGGGCGCAGGCGCGGTGGTGGGCGGCTTCGACACCGGCGTCAACTATCGCCACCCGGCCCTCCTGCGTCAATACCGGGGCAACCAGAGTGGGGTCATCGACCACAACTACAACTGGTTTGTCCCCGACGGCGAACTCTATCCCAACGGCAATTTGGGGCGGAGTATCAGCGATGAGCCGAGCGATTGCGCCTATAGCACCCACGGAACCCACACAATGGGGACAATGGTGGGCGAGGGCAGCACCACGACCGCGCCCACCATCGGAATGGCCCCGGACGCCCGCTGGATTGCGGTTCCCGGTATCTGTGGCGACACAATGCCCGGCGGCATTCAGGACGACATCGGCGGTATCAAAGCCTTTCAGTGGTTCCTCTGCCCTACCGACCTGACCGGCGATCTCGCCAGCGCGGACTGCTCCAAAGCGCCGGATGTGGTCAATAGCTCCTGGGGATCGGCCAATCCGGTGGACGATACCTTCCGCCCGATTTTGCAGGTGTTGCGGGCCGCGGGGGTGGCCCCGGTTTTTGCCGCGGGCAACCCATCCGCAGGGGCGGGTTCCATCGGCACACCGGCCAATATTCCCGAAGCGATTGCGGTTGGGGCCACCAACGAATATGACAGCCTGGCCTATTTCAGCGCCCAGGGACCCTCCTTCTATCCAGGCGAGCAGAAGCCTGAACTGAGCGCGCCCGGCGATTATGTGCTCTCCTCTGTGGACACATCGACCTATGACAACTATAGCGGTACATCTATGTCCGCGCCCCACGTGGCTGGTCTGATCGCGCTGCTGGTCTCGGCGGATCTGCAGGACGGCTTTCGGGATTTTGATGTGGCCGAATTGGAGCGGTTGATGGAACTCTCCGCTGTAGACCTGGGCGATCCCGGCCCGGACACTCTCTTTGGCTATGGGCGGATCGATGCCTACGCCGCTGTCCAATTGGCGCAGACAGCGGGCGATCTGCGGGGTCAATTCTTCGACGCGGAGCGGGGGACACCGATTCCCGCTGTCTGGATCAAGGCGGTGCAGGCGGGTAGCACCCGGCCCTTCACCGCCCAGGCCGACGCCAGCGGCAGCTATTCCCTCACCCTGCCCGCGGGGGATTATCAGGTCAGCCTCTCGGCCTGGGGCTACGAGACAACCCCTGTGGGAACTCACAAAGTGGTAGCGGGCGCTCTCGCCCTGCACAATTTCTCCCTGCTTTCCAAACCAAAGGCCACTCTGTCGGGAACCGTGCGTGATGAGAGCGGACCGGTAGCCGACGCGCTGATCTATCCCGCGGGCAACCCGGCCTATCAGGTCCGCAGTGTCGAGGATGGACGCTATCAGATTCTGCTGCCCCTGGGCGCGGAGGAGTTGGTCGTCACTGCATCCAAACACCGCATTCTACGCCAGCCAGTGACGACACCGGATGTGGGCGGACAGGTCGATTTCACGCTGAAGAGCGCACCGTCGATTCTGCTGGTGGATACCAGTTCCCTGGGCGGGTGGTTTCTGGGCTGGCCCGTCTACCGCTTCTTCACCAGCGCTTTGGACGAACAGCGCTATCAATACGACCTGTGGCGTATCCAATACAGCAATTTTTCCGACACCCGTGTGGGGCCGGACGGTTCGACGCTCTATGGCCTGCCCTCGGCTGCCACCCTCAAGGGATACGATTTGGTGATCTGGGCGCAGAGTAGCTGTGCCGACGCCAATTGTTATGCAAGCTCAACCGCTGATATTGGGGCAGACCCCGCGTTGACCGAATTTTTGGATAGCGGCGGCCGGCTCTTCATCTCTGGCCAGGATATGGGCTGGAGCGACGGGCAGAGCGTACTTTTTGACGAATATTTGCAGGCCGATCTCTATTATTCCGATGGCGGCTATACGGGCGACAGTCTGACCGGCGTTGACATTCTCAGCGGTTTCCAGATGACATTGACCAACGGCTCCCTCTATGGCTATGCCAATAGCTATCTGTATAGCAGCCCGGACGCGGTTGTCCCCCAGCCCGATGGGGTGGCTTTCCCTGTGCTCGCATATGACTATCTCGAAGCCGCGGCTGCCCTGGCTGTGGCCCCCTGCGACGCTTCTTATCGGGCCTTCTATCTGGCCGCGGGCTACGAGAATCTGGCTCCCCGCGGCAAGTGGAATCAGCCCGAATGGTCACGCCTGTTGGATGTCAGCATCACCTGGCTGACAGGGGACGGCGCAGACAGCCGCTATTCCTTCGCGGCGGGCGATCAGTTCAAAAACGGGGCAGCGGGGGATGATGTCTACTACACCTTTTCTGTCGCGAATCTGGGTGACGAGCCGATGGACTTCACCGTCGATCTGGCGGGGAATCGTTGGCCCACGTCGTTGCAGCTCCGGGGCGCACCGCTGCTATCCCCTGTGGCGTTGCCTGCCTGCACGCGCAGCACCTTCGATCTGCGGGTCAGTGTGCCCCATGCGGCGCAAATGGGCGAACAGGATGTGGTTACGGTGACGGTTGGGGCCATCGGCCATCCGAGCCTGCCTGTGTATGAACAGGGGTTTGAGACCCTGCAAATGGCCCAGTGGACAGCCGCTGAGCCACTGCCTACGGAGTTGGAAGGGATGAGTACCTTCGCTCTCGACACCAGCTATGACCTGATAGGTGGGTGGGTTCCCTTCCACTACGACGAGGCGGGCACGCCTGTCTATGGAACCACTGTGGCCGAACACTGGCGCTTCGACCCCTGCACTGCGGCCTGGGAAAGCCGCGCTCCCCTGCCCGAACCCCGCCAGTCTGCGGCCTCGGCGGCCACCGGTGAACGTTTCTTTGTGGCGGGGGGGGTAAAGGACACCGAAGATGTATTTGTAATCACAGATTCTCTCTTTATCTACGACAACACAACAGACACCTGGACAACCGGCGCTCCTATGCCGCGACCTCTGGCCCAGGCGAGCGGCGCGGCTGTGGATGGCAAATTCTATGTCTTTGGCGGCTATGACAGTATGGAAAGTTCAGTCAACTTTTACGTCTACGATCCAGCGACGGATCAGTGGCAGGATATGGGCACAATGCCCACTGGTACGAGTAGTGGCTTCCCCATCGCTGCCGCCAACGGCGCTATCTATCTACAGGGCAGCGATGCCGATTGGGAGAGCTTCTACCGCTATGAGCCAGCCACAGATCGCTGGGAGCAGATGGCTTCCCCCCGTGTTGGGAGTTTGGGCCGTGCGCTGGTGGCTGCACCTGACGGCTATCTCTACCTGCTGGGCAGTACATTCTTCTATGATAAGGGGAGTCTGGTTGAGCGTTATGATGTGGCGACGGATGTATGGTCGTCGGTGAATTCGTCCTTGGACTTTGGCCGCTTCTTCTCTGGGGCTGCCTATGTGGGCGGGAAGCTCTATCTGGTTGGCGGTTCCTATGCGACACTCAGCCACGAGTCCCTGCGGCTGTACGGAGACTTCTGCGAATCTGCGCTTATCAACCCACAGACAGCCGCAGCCACAAATGGCGAAATCGTCTATACACTGGACATACGACCCGGCGACCAGGCCTATCCCGCAGCACAACTGTCCGCGCCTTTGCATCCCAGCCAGACCTTTGCAAAGTTTGGCGAGAACGCCATCGGGGCCACCTACAACCCAGCCACCCACGCGGTGGAGTGGAAGGGTTCGCTCCCTGCCGATGGCGCACCGCTGCGTCTCTCCTATGCTGTGCGCCTGAGCGACGGCGTTTGGCAGGTCGGCGAGCGCATTACCCATACGATCTCTCTGGACAGCGGCGGGAATCGCTCCCTGACACGCAGCACGACCACCCAGCTTTTTGCCCCGGATTTCTCCGCCAGCACCAAAGGTGTCAGCCAGCCAGCCAGCGCAACGGGGACGCCTTTTACCTATACAATTGCGCTGGACAGCCGCACACCAGCGGGTGGCGAAGTTACCGTTGTCGATCCCCTGCCGTCGGCCCTGGCATACGTGGCGGGAACCCTCGACTTCAGTGCTGGTGCGGGCAGCTACAATCCGGATACCCATTCGATCCAATGGCAAGGCCCGGCTGGGGTGGCCCGGCCCGGCTATGTCAATCTGGGCACGGACTATGCCTGGGTGGATACACTGGGCGTCGGCGAAACAGCCCCCACTGAGTTTGTCTGGCAGGACATCCGCAGCACCGGCACATCGGTAGTCTCCGGCGTCTATGCGATTTCCTGCGATATCGCTCTGGGCTTTCCCTTCCCCTATTTTGGGGATGAATATACGACCGCTTGTGTGGATGTGAGCGGTATCATCACTTTCGGGGATAGCAACTACCCGGACGTGTACAACGGTTGCCCTCTCTCCGGTAGCTTTTATGACTTGCCGGGGATCGCCGGTCTCTGGGGGCAGTTTGCCGTCAACGACGGAGTCTATGTGCAGACTTTCGGCACGGCTCCTCACCGCTACACAATCTTCCAGTGGACCGACGCCCGTCCCTGGGACTATTATGACGATTTCTTCGGCCTGCAACGCCCCCCGGACACGGACTTTCAGATCGTCCTCCACGAAAATGGCCGGGTTCAGGTCCATATCCTGCGTTTGGGTGTCGCGGCCCAACAGAGTTCGAGCACCGGGCTGATTGCCCCGGTCGCGGGCAAGAGCCTGACCTATCAATGCAACGGCGGCAATAGCAAGCTGCGCGACCAGATGACCGTCGAGTTTCTGCCACCCGGCGGCACCCTCCCCAGCCAGGGAGAAACGATCCACTTCCAGGTGATGGCGAAGGCGGATACACCGATCAACAGCCTGATACCCAATACAGTCTCGATCCAGAGCGGTCAGGATGTCTATACCCGGACAGCCAGCCTGTTGATCCGTTCGGTCGATCTCTCCGGCTCAGTCAAGACCGCCAGCCGGACCGATCTGTTGCCGGGGGAGAGCGTGGCCTATACGATCACCCTGCATAACCAGGGGCTGGCCGCCAGCCAGCAGATCACACTCTCCGATGCCCTGCCTGGCGCACTGAGCATTGCGCCCGGATCGCTTGTGTGCAGCAGTGGTGTGTGCAACGAAAGCGGCGGGCTGGTCACCTGGCAGGGTGACCTGTCGGCCAACGGTTCTGTGTCGCTCACCTACAGCGCCACCCTCGACAGTATATTGCCGGATAAGACAGCCCTGACCAATACAGTACAAATTCGCAGCACCGGTATTGCTGACCTGGCGCGTTCTGCCGTCGTCTATGCCCGTAGCTCCAATCTGAGCGCATCGGTCTTCGATTTTGGGGGCAAACCCAATGAGCCGGGAGACCGCTTCACCCTGAGCGCATTCTTGCGCAACACTGGCATCCGGAGCAGTGTTGCGGATTTCTCTATGTCTCTGCCCGACGAGTTGAGCTACATTCCAGGCACGTTGCGCTGTGGCATCGGCACTTGCCGAATAGAAGAGGCCCGCGCAAGCTCCGGGGGGGCAGCCGCCGACCGCATTCTGTGGAGCGGGACACTGCCGCCCCGGGGGCTGGTGGCTGTACAGATGGATGTGCAATTAGCGGACGGATTGCCGCCGGGCCACCGCATCCGCCTCTCCGGGGAGATCAGCGACAACACCTGGGGACAGACCCAGCCACTGGTTGGGGAAATGTTTGTGGCTTTCCATCAGTTCTTGCCGCTGATGATCGACGGCAGGATTCCACCGATCTATCTGCCGGTTGTTGGGGGCGTGTATGAGCCACCGCCTTTCGAGCCACTGCCGACGCCGACGCCGACGCCCGCCTCCCCTCTTCCCACACCCACACCCACACCAGCGGGCCGGTAACGTCGGTGTGTAACAAAAAATAGCCGCCGATCTGTGCAGATCGGCGGCTATTTTTTATAACGAACAGGCAGACTCAGGCGGCCTGCAACTTCTGCACCAGCGCGCTGGTGGATGGCTCGGTCATCACACTGCCGTCAGGGAAGACAATCGTCGGCACAGAACGATTGCCGTTGTTGAGCCGAATGACTTTCTCAATCGCCTCTTCGTCGTGGCTGATGTTGACTTCGGTGTAGGCGACCTGAAGGGAATCCATCACCTTCTTGGCCCGCCAGCAATCCGGGCACCAGTCGGTGGTGTACATTGTGATCGATTGGGACATTACGCGGCTCCTGGAAATGTGGAAGGTTGCAGGCGGCAAGCAGAAAGTTGTAAGTGGCAGGTGACGACATCGGCATACCTGCCACTTACAACTTTTCATTTGTTACTTTCTCGCTACGAAAATCATAGCGTAGTCTAGCCCGGAAAGCAAAAACCGACTGTAGGAGTGAGGACATTACGTCCCGCTGCCTGGGTTGTGCCCTCACCACCCCCTACGCATTGGAGGGAAGCCGGTTGATTGAGTGTTGCCCCCTCCTCTCCCAGCGGTGGAATTGGTGTGTGGGGACTGTTGGCTGCGCTGGGAGAGGTGGGGGGAAGACGACAATTGAAGGGCATCGTCGTCGGATGTTACATCGACATTACAACATCCCGATTTGCCGTCCACGCCATCGACAGACTCCCCTCTCCTGGCCCAGATAACACCCCCCGCCCCGTCAACGCCGCGGCTGGGAGAGGGGGCGGGGGTGAGGCCATTTGTGGTATACTTTTCTCATACGTCGTTTCCTTCCAACCACCGACGAGGACACCCCCGATGACCCTAACCATCCCTTCCCGCTCTGCCCTTTCTGCGGCAGAGATGCGTGGCCCTGTGGCCGAGACCGCCGACCTCCTGGCCGAACTCAAACGTGACATTCAGGGCGAAGTGCGCTTCGACGCCTATAGCCGGATGCTCTATAGCACCGACGCCAGCCTCTATCAGATTCAGCCCGTCGGCGTTGTGCTGCCCAAGCACGCCGAAGATATGCAGGCCGCGATGCAGATTGCAGCCCGCCATCACATTCCTGTGTTGCCCCGGGGCGGCGGCAGTTCCCTGGCCGGTCAGGCGGTGGGCGCGGCCCTGGTCATCGACACCTCCAAATATATGGACCGGGTGCTGGGCATCGACGAGGAGGCCAAAACTGTGCGGGTCCAGCCGGGGATGACCGTCGGCCTGCTCAACAAAGCTCTGGGCGGTCTGGGGCTGATGCTCGGCCCGGACCCCGCCAGCGCGGAGAGGGCCACCGTCGGCGGCTCCATCGGCAACAACGCCACAGGCAGCCACAGCATTCTCTACGGGATGATGGCGGACAATGTGCAGGAGACAGCGGTGGTTCTGGCCGACGGCAGCACAGCCCGTTTTGGCCCGGTTGCGCCCGGCGATCTGGCCGCACTGGGCCGGGGCGATAGCCTGGAAGCCCGCATCTACCGGGAATTGCCGGGGCTGATCAGCGGCGTCACCGAGCAGATTGTGGCCCGCTGGCCCAAACACTGGCGGCGGGCCTCCGGCTACAATCTGGACCGGTTGGCCGCGGCCCTTCTCCCCGCGGATCAGCGCGCCCGGCTCAACCCCAGCAGCCCCTTCCGCCCGGATATTGTGGACCCGGCCCGCATCGACCGCTTCAACATCTCCCAGCTTCTCACCGGCAGCGAAGGCACTCTGGCCGCCATCACCGAAGCCACCCTGCGCCTGGTTGTCAAACCCAAATTCACCGGCCTGGCTGTCGTCCACTTCGACCGGGTGATCGACGCCTGCGCCTCGATTCCTGCCATTCTGGAGACCGATCCCAGCGCATCCGAACTGTTGGACAAACAGTTGATGGACCTGGCCCGCGCCCAGCCCGAATGGGCCAAAAAGATGTTCTTTGTGGAGGGCGACCCGGAAGGGGTGCTGCTCACCGAATATTACGGCGACAGCGCCGAAGAGGTGGAGAAGAAGCTGGCCCATCTGGAGGATCACCTGCGCCGCCGGGGGGTGAAGGGTGTCATCCGCCGCTACGTCCAGCCCCAGGCCCAGGCCGATGTCTGGTCTGTGCGCAAGGCCGGTCTGAACATTTTGATGGGCAAGCGGGGCGAGTATAAGCCGATCTCTGGCATTGAGGATGTCTCTGTGCCGCCGGAGATGCTGGCCGCCTATCTGGAGCGTATCCTCGCCTTTGCCGGAACCCAGACCGCCAGCAAAGGAGTAGCCGTCTATGCACACGCCTCCGCGGGCTGTCTGCATGTGCGCCCGCTGCTGAATGTCAAGAGTGAGGACGGCATCGCCGCGCTGGAGGCGTTGGGCGAATTTGCCTGCGATCTGGCTGTGGAGTACGGCGGCACAATGAGCGGTGAGCACGGCGACGGTCTGGTGCGCAGCGCGCTCAATCCCCGGCTCTTTGGCCCGGAACTTTATGAGGCCCTGCGCGGTACCAAAGCCATCTTCGACCCGGAGAACCGAATGAATCCGGGCAAAATTGTCGATGCCCCACCCATCCGGGAGAACCTGCGCTACGGCACGGACTACGGCACAATCGAACTGAAGACTGTCTACGATTGGGGCAGCGACGGCGGCTTTGCCCCTGCGGTGGAGATGTGCAACGGCGCGGGCGTCTGCCGCAAAGTGGGGATTGGCACAATGTGTCCCAGCTTCCACGCCACAAAGGACGAACGGGACACGACCCGGGGCCGGGCCAACGGTCTGCGCAACGCGCTGGCTGGGCGCATCCCCCAGGAGGAACTCTTCAGTCCGGAGATGTACGGGGTGATGGACCTTTGCCTGGGCTGCAAAGCCTGCAAAAGTGAGTGTCCGTCGGCGGTGGATATGGCCCGCATCAAATCCGAATATCTGGTCCACTACTACGCCGAAAATGGCCTGCCCCTCTTCAACCGGATGATGGGGCTGCTGCCGACGCTCAACCGCCTGCTCTATCGGGTGGCCCGCCCGCTGGTTCCGCTGGTCAACGCCAGCCTGGCCTCGGCCCCGGCCAAAGCTCTATTCGAGAAAATCGGCGTTCACCCGGCCCGCACATTGCCCAAATACGCGCCCGACACATTCTCGAATTGGTTCCACGCCAGGGGCGAGGCGCGAGGGGCGACATCCCCAATTCCGCATTCCGCATTCCCCACTCCGCATTCGGTGATTCTCTTCCACGACACCTGGGCCGAATACAACCACCCGGAAGTGGCCGAGGCCGCGGTGCGGGTGTTGGAAGCCGGGGGGTATACCGTCTATCTGGCCGAGGGTCGGGCCTGCTGTGGGCGTCCGCTCATCACCGGCGGCCAGGCGGACAAAGCCAAGCCCTGGGTGGACCAGAACGTGGCTCTGCTTGCGCCCTACGCGGCCCAGGGCATCCCGATTGTAGGTATCGAGCCGAGCTGCATTTTGACACTGCGGGACGAATACCCGGCCCTGGCCGCAGACAAAAACCGGGCGCAGATTCTGGCCCAGCACGCACTGACCTTCGAGGAGTTTGTCGTGCGTGAGGCGGAGGGCGGCGGCTTTGGCGACATCTGGCGGGAGACGCCGGGGAGGGTGCATCTCCACGGCCACTGCCACGCCAAAGCGCTGGTGGGCAACGAAGCGTCGGTGGCCGCGCTCAAGCGTGCGGGCTACGGCGTGCAGGTCATCCCCAGCGGCTGCTGCGGTATGGCTGGCGACTTTGGCTATGAGAAGGATCACTACGAAGTCAGCCGCACGATCGGGGAAGAGCGACTCTTCCCGGCTGTGCGGGCCGCGGGCAAAGACGATCTGATCGTCGCCAGTGGCACCTCCTGTCGGGATCAGATCGAGCATTTCACCGAACGGGAGCCGGTGCATATTGCCCAAGCGTTGGCGGCGGCGCTGAAGGGGTGAGTCGGTAATCGACAGAAGAGCTTTCAGCCAGATTCGTGAAACGAGAAACGTGAGATCGGACAGCGATCTCACGTTTCTCGTTTCACAGACAAAACTTACCTGCTGGCTATCGCGTCCTTACCGATTAATCTGCGGCAGGAAGAGACTGCGGATTTCCGCCAACATTGTTATCTTTTGTGTCTCGGAGAGGGACTGCTGCATCTGGCCGTTCTGGTCGATCATCAGCGTGGCAGTGACCAGCGCTTCGCCCACAGCACTCCCCCGGTTGAAGGTGGCAAGCACCTGTCCGGCGCTGTTCGTCGTGCTGGTGATGACCTCCGCCCCGTCGATTGTGCCCTGCTCCCCGTCGCCGGAGACGCTCAGGCGCACAGCCAGGCCCACCGCTGGATCGCCCCATTTGTCGCTGACGGTGACGGTCAGAGGCGTCGTCTGGTCCGTGGGCGACAGGACGCTCATTGCGCTGAGCAGTGTCAGTTGATCTGGGAGCGGCGCGGCGATTTCAAGAGTTGTGGTCATCGAGAGATGAGCTACCGCAATCGAAATCAGCGCCGTGCCGGGGGTGAGGGGCGCAGTGAAGATCGCGTCCACTTTGCCCTGCTGAATGGAAGCGTGGGTGGGAGAGATGACGCCCAACGACGTAGTAATCGTGACTGGCGTCCCCTCGGCGACGCTGACCATCTGGTCGTCGAAAGCCTGAATCTTCATCGCCGCGGTGTCGCTTCCGTTGGGACGCAGATTGCCCGCGGAGTTGCGGTTGTCCAGAGAGATGTAGGCGGGCAGGCGGCGACGGGTGACGGAAGCCGTGGTGCTGTCGCTGATTGTGCCAGCTTCCTTCTCCGTGAAGGTGACGATTACATCACCTGTCGCGCCGCTGGGCAAGCTGTTGGGGGATGTGGCCGCCATTTTGATCTCTACTGTGCGGGTCAATGTGCCCCCGGCTACGATACAGAAACCAAAGAGCGCTTCCTGATTGGATATCTTCCAGTCATAGCTCCACCCGCTGGGTACTTCCGTAGAACGGTCGTAGCAGTGGGCGACCGAGTCGGCGTTCTTGATAGAGAAACTCAGGGGTGTGATGTCCCCATAGTTGGTGCCGTCACCCAGGGATGTGACTTCCAGGGGCTGGAAGCTGAAGGGTGTGGAGTCGGAGCGGCTGAAGGATTCGCCGTTGAGGGTTCCCTCGATCCACAGGTAGACAACACCCGGACCGGGCGGCGCGAAGGCGTCCGAGCCGAAGCGACCGTCGTTCGGTGCGAAGTCGTTGTGGGTTCCGTCGTCGTAGAGGGTGAAGGGGCTGCCAAAGGGCTGGCCGTCCGGTGTGGTGAAGCGCCCGGTCAGTTGGCTGGCCCCCAGAGAGCGGGTCAGGGGCTGGCCGTCGTTCTCCAGATTCACGCTGATGAGTTGAGAGCCGACCGCAAGGGTTCGGTCGTTGCCGCCGGTGGCGTTGACGGTGCTGGCACCGATGGAAGAGAAGGTGAAGGTGCCTGCGCCACTATTGCCCGGCGCAACTGTCGCCTTCCAGTTGCCCTTGCGCCCGTTGACTTTTACCTGTACATACTGGACCAGGCCGGAGGTGATGCAGAGCACATTGGCCGTGTCGGCGCAGCTCACCAGCGCGTTGTCCGGTGTGCGCACAGCCAGGGGCGCAAAGTTGCCGCTGTAGCCGGTGAGCAGGAAGCCCACGCTGCTGGTCAGCCCGTCCACGGCGACGGTGTAAGTTTTGGTAGGCTGGACAGGGGCAGGAATGAACTTGTAGCCCATATTGTTCTTCGCGCCATTGCTATCGTTCAGGCTTACCTGCGTCCCAACTGTGCCCGATCCATTCTCAATGCCAATTGTCGCTGTGGACGAGTCGATAAAGGACTTGTACTGAAAGCGGATCTCCCCTGTGCTGTTGTTGAGCAGTACCTGATAAGCTCGCTTGTCACCGGAGGCAGAGCCATCGCCGATGGTGCTGATGGCGAACCAGTCGCTTGTGCTCCTTGTGGATACGTCCACTTGCAGGGCATCGGACGCGGAGGGTGCAGTGCCCGCCGCCGCCACATTGGGCGGATTGTGCCAGTAGAGATCGTCCCACAGGGGGTAGAGAGCGTTGTTGGGCTGGTTGGCATTGGGAATGGCGGTATTGTTGGCTTGGGCTGCCGGGGCCAGGGTTCCAAAGGTCAGATAGCCGTGGCGATAGATGTGTGCCCTGTTCTGTACGTTTCCATAATAGGAAAAGGCGCTGGGCAGGTCTACGGTGACCACCGGATTGGGCGTGCCCCGGTTGGTCCCCCCGGCGGCCGGCGTCGTGTCGATCCAGCTATACTCCCAGGAGTTGAGTTTGTCGTAGAGGTAGGTAGGATTGTTGCTGACGTAATCGCTCCAGCGGCCCGCGCCCGCGCTGTGGGTGAGCTGGGCGCGCAGGATGTCGGCGGCAGCCTGGGTCTGGTTCGGGTCCACAAAGAGGAACTGGCCGCCACTGCCCAGAGAGGTGAGCAGATAGGGGACAATGCCGCCGGGCTGGGTGGCGTTGGCTCCCAGGCCCAAAAGGTTCTTGGCCGCGCCGCTCACCTCCTGGGGATCAGGCGTGGCCGAGTTGCAGCCACCCATCACCGCAAAGGATCCCCGCATCTGGCGGTTGTTCAGTGACTTGACCAGAGACTCCACACTGACGCTTTGCAGGGCGTCGCCGTCGGTAAAGAGCCAGACATCCCCTTTCATCTTCGGCCCGATGGCCTGGGACATCGCCCGCAAAGACTCCACCTGGCAGTTGGGGTCAAGGGCAGCGTTGGCCGTCAGGCTGTTGATACCGGGCGTCACCAGATCGGGATAGAATTTGCCCGCCAGTACTTCGGTGTTGGTGGTCTTTGTGTTGTCGAAGGTGTAGAGGCTGAACTCTGTGCCCTTCGTGCTGGTCTGGGCAATGTCGCTGACCTGTTCGTTCAGGACGGTCTTGACCGCATTCAGCTTCGTCCCGGCCATACTCTTGCTCACATCGCTGATCAGCACCAGATGCTTCCACCACTGGTAGGCGCTGGATTTGGCATCGGCGGCCAAATTGGTGAAGTTGAAGGCCGAGGTTTTGCTGTCCCCGCTGTCCCCGCTGGCCGCGCTGACTGCACTGGTGGTGAAGGGGTTGGCGACGCCCGTATTCTGGACAATCACCGCGGCTACATCTGCGTCGGATTGCTTCTTCAACGCCTGCCATGCCCGGAAGTATTCGGGAATGGTGCATTCCTCGTCACCCCATTGATCGGCAAATTCGTCGTGGGTGAAGACCTCCTGAATCTGGGAGTGATCGAACTGGATCCGGTCCTGTACGTCATCAGCCCCGTCGAACAGATCCCAGAACATCGCTGCAATAGCCATCTCGTTATATTGCGAGGAAAGCGTGGTTGTCACCACAGTTCCCGGCGGCGACCCCACCGTAGATGTTATAAATGCGCGGTGCCAGGTTTCTAGGTTGATAGCACCGCCATCGATATAGAGATTCGCTTGTGGATAACCCATCTCCGCCCGAACTGCGCTCTGGAAATAGTCGTTGTATCCCTCGCTCCAGGCAAACTCCAGGTCATCCAATATCTCGTTGAAGTTGTGAGGCCCGCCCGGATTTTCATCGCACGAATACTTGTCTTCAATAAAGTGGCCATATTCGTGGATGATTGGTGATTCATCCCAGGCATCCCCATTACCAAATCCATCGATTGTGATCTCGTCCCAAGCGCCGTAGTAATAGCTGGTAAGCGGTCTTTCGTCGTATCCCAATTCCCACTGAACATCCGCGGTCAAATCGAGAAACCCATCCTCGCCTGCGATGCCACCGTTTAAGTTGAAGAATAACCAAGCGTCAAGGATTGCATCCGCAATGTTGAACGCCCCGCTCTGATCCGCGGTCAACCTCAGATCGATGGGAAAGCTGCCACCGCTCTCGTTGCCAAAAATCTTGGAGTCGAAGTGATAAAGCCTGTCGATGCCGCTAATGTTGGTTACATTGACAACCTCGTGCCCGTGAACAGGATCAATGAGTTCCGCATATAGACGTAGATAAAGTTCCAGCGCGCCGCCCAAGGGGCCATCGTTTTCGCAGATATGGAAGCTATAGCTTCCATCCTCGGCGATATAGGCGCTTGCATACAAGTCATCTTCAATGGGGTCCTCCTCCCGCAGTTCCAGCAGGGCAAAGCGCACAGGCACATATTCGTCTTCTGTATACGTGCCATCAGAGATTGGAGTACGCTCTATCCGCAGTACCTTGCCAGAGACATCGAAGCAGGGATCGTCACTTGCCGCTCGTCCAGCGCGGTCGGCTGCAATCACCTCTCCGACAATCGTCGGAATTTCCGTTTCCATTGGGTTTGCGCCCTGGCTTTGGCCGCCCGCCATCAGCGGCTGTCCATCTGGCCCGTAGATGACAGGCTCGTGGGCCTGGGCCGCGCCGATTGGCAGCATTCCCAGCAAAATAGCGAGGGTAAGGAGAAGGGAGAGAATTCTCCGCCCGGACCTGAAGGAGAAAAACGCTCTCCTTTGACTGCGCTGTCGTGTGTGCATTGGGACCAACCTTTCTTTGAGAAAAGAACGAAAACGGCGTGAAACGAACTTCTGTGTCCATAGGGCAACGGGGATTTTGGGGCATTATTCAGACGTTGCAAGCAGTTCAGTCACCTCCACAATGCGTGTGAATGGCAGTTCATTGGCCTCGTAGATGTCGCGAATATCGATCGCGTCCATCGCTTCAAAAAGCCAGAGGACCAGCCCATCCCCTGGCACGACAAAAGAGAGGAGATAGCGAACTGGCTGGCCGTGGGCTGTGGAATGTGTGCGGCTGGCCAGCACGGCTCTTTGCAGCGTTTCCAGCGCTTCCCTGCTTGCGCCCGCGACAATGGATTCCGCCAGAAAAGTGTTGATTTTGCCCTCCCTCCCAATCGGTAGCAAGCGATTGGGCTTCCTTTGCCAGGCGTTTGTTCGTTGTGACAGCGGGTGCTGATGCAAGTGTAACGGGCCGCGTTTATAAGCGCGCTTAAATAATGACTACAAACAAAAAAGAGGTGGCCCAGCGTATATATGCTGGGCCACCTCGACGGATTGTTTTCATTTTGGGGTGCTGTGCCCGTCGCACTGTCAATGCGGGCTGCCGCAAGCGAACAGCTTGCGTTACGGAGCTTATCCGGCGCGCAGACGTTCGTAAAGTGCCTGTGTCTCTGGGGAGGGCAGGGCGGCAAACTCCTTTTTGATCGTCCGGGCAAGCTCTGTGTAGACGCGCAGGGCCTGTGCCCGTTCGCCCATCTGGGCCAGACAGCCCATCAATTCCCGATAGGCGGCTTCCAGATAGGGGTTGTGGCTGATAGCCCGGCGGTAGAGAGCCGCGGCCGCCTGGTAATCCTTCCCGTCCCAATGGCGTTGAGCCAGGGCAAAGAGCAGTTCCACAAATTGCTGCGCCAGTCTCTCGCGCAGAGGCAGATACCATTCCCCCGGGTTGGCGTCTGCCAGGAAGTCGCCCTGGTAGAGGGCCAGAGCCTGCTGGATGTGGGGTATGGAGTCGGTGTTATGCTGTATGGCCGTAAATTCTTCTGCGTCGTACCAATAGCCGAGGGAACGATTGAAATGGTATTTCTCTTTGTCAAAGATTACCCACTCGTTGCGGCCCAACGCCCTGCGCAAGTGGTGGAGTGTCACGCCCAGGTTGCGGCGTAGCTGCTCTGGTGAGGCATCAGGCCAAAAGACCAGCCCGATCTCTTCCCGACTGGCTGTCCCTACTGTCGCCAAATAGAAGAGCAGTTCCCGCGCCTTGGAATAGGTCCAATCCGAAGTGGTGATGGCTCGCCCATCCAGCACAACACGAACCGGCCCCAAGGCATAGAGTTTGAGCGGGACAGAGGCAGCCGCAGGCATAACACTTGAAACAGTTGGCTCTGGCCCAACGGTCAAGCTGAGCGCGATCTCCGCTGCATCCTCTAGGCCCCAATGCTTTCCCTCTTCCCAGTCCGCGGCAAAGGCTGTTGCACCCAGCCCGGTACGCACAAGCTCCACTGCTGCATTGTGGGCGGGCTGTTCCAACGGGTGAAAGTGAGTCTGCATAGTAGAAAATTGGCGATCGGCTGCCCCAAAGAGCCGTGCTGCCGGGTGGTGATCCCCAGCAGCCGCCGCAACCCAGGCCACGCCATCGATGGCATAGGCCACCCCGCGCAGATTGTTGAGCGATCGGCGCACAACCAGACTCTCTTGGAAGGCGGCCAGAGAGTGAGAATAGCGGCCTTCCAGCCAGCAGAGATGGCCCAGACGCCAGAGCGCGGCCGCCATCAGATTCAGGTCTTTCCCCGCCTGCATAAGTCGCAAGCTCTCTTCCAGCAGGCTGTGGGAGCGCGGATAGTCGCCCTGGGCCAATGCCAGCCAGGAGGCATAAAAGAGCAAATTGTAGATACGCACCGGGTCGTTGATCTGGCGTGCGGCATCCAGCCCCCGTCGGATGTATGGCTCGGCTTCGTGTGGATCCCCGCTGCCAGCCAGCACAAAAACCAGACCGCTACAGGCCAGGGCAATCGCAGAAAGGTCCTTCAATGCCTCGCCAATCGCCAGAGCATCCGCATAAAATGTGGTGGCTGTGGCCGCGTCGCCGTGCAAAAGTGTGAAAAAGCCCAGATAGTTGAGCGCTTCAGCCCGGGTGGCGGAGGGGGCACTGTTTTCCGGGTGGGCCAGCAGTTTGGGTAGATAGAAACGGGCTTCGTGTACGTAGCCTTTGCGATCCCAATAGTGGCGCATCAGACAGGCCAGGCGTAGCCCGTGCCCAGCCTCGCCCGCTTCTTGTGCGCTCCATTCAATGGCTGCCTGGAAATTCTCGTATTCGGCATCCATCTCGGCCAGCCAGCTATTCTGTTGCTCGTTGCCGATCCTTGGAAAGATCGACTCGGCGCGCTGCAAAAGCCAGTCCCGGTGGCGACGGCGCACACTGGCCTTGTGGCCCGGGCTTTGCAGCTTTTCCAGGCCATATTGACGGATGGTTTCAAGCAGCGTATAGCGCGCGCCCTGCCCATCTCGCTGCTCGACCACCACCAGCGACTTTTCCACCAGCCGGGTCAGCACATCCAGGGCCGTATCGTCCACAAAAGCGGACTCGTCCGCCACGAGATATTCAACCGCATCCAGTGTGCATCCACCCACAAACACAGAGAGACATTGCAACAATTCCCGCTCCGCCGCGGAAAGGAGGGCATAGCTCCAGTCGATAGTCGCGCGCAGGGTCTGGTTGCGGGGCAGAACCGTGCGCATATCTGCCTTGAGCAGCCGGAAACGATCGTCCAGGCGTGCGGCAATCTGCTCCACCGACAGTACTTTGACCCGGGCCGCGGCCAACTCAATCGCCAGGGGCATCCCGTCCAGCCGTTGGCAGACCCGAACGACCGCTGGCGCGTTTTCAGGTGTCAGTCGAAATTGGGGAAAGGCGGCGGTGGCCCGTTCGATCCACAGGCGAATTCCGGGGTAGTCGAGCAACTCTGCGAAGGGCGGCTCTGTTCCTCGCCGGGGCACGGAGAGCAGGGGCGTCAGCCAGATTGTCTCGCCGGGGATTTTGAGCGATTCCCGACTTGTGGCCAGTATTTGCAGGTGTGGACAACCACTGAGCAGTCTCTGCACCAGATCTGCACAGCCATCGATTAAGTGTTCGCAGTTGTCAATCATCAGAAGCAGATGTCTTGATTCGAGGTATTTGACCAGTGTAGTCGTCACTTCTTCTTTTGGATTGGTTGCTATCTGTAGTGCATTTGCCACAGCTTGCCCAATCAGCCGCTCATCCACAACCAGGGACAGATCGACCCATCCCACCGCGTCAGGATATGTCCTTGACAGGACAGCGCCCAGACGGATGGCCAGGCGGGTCTTGCCGCTGCCAGCCGCGCCGGTCAGGGTGAGAAGACGGATGGGGTTGTTATCTTGGGTCAACAGATGGCGCAGTGTGGCTACGTCCTGCTCGCGCCCGATCAGACTGGTAAGAGGTGAGGGAAGTGTGTTGTCGGAGCCGAACTGTGGCATAGAGGATGACAGAAAATAGAGTGGAGACGATACTCCTATTTTACCATATGCCCATTCAGCCACTCGACGATATCGCCGAGTGGCTTTTCTTTGTCCAGGTCGTTGTGGAGTTCGTGGAAATAGCCGTCGTATAGCCGAAGTGTTTTGTCGGCAGTCGTCACCCGCTCGAAAAATTCCTGGGTGGCCGCGGGGATGACCATATTGTCCGCTGTGCCTTGCAGCATCAGCAGCGGGCCAGGGGTAGACTGAACCGCGGCCTTCACCCGTTTCTGGGCGGCCAGGATTTCCACAACCCAGCGCACTGTGCTGACAGGCACGTGGAGCGGGTCTTGCATAAAACGGAGTGCTTCTTCCGGGTCACGGGAGACATCGCCCCCGCCGGGACGTTCCATCGAATAGGTGGGGTGGACCAGATTGATTAGACGCGCAGCCAAGACCAGCGGCCCGGAGGTGTCGGCAGCCAGAGCAGGTGCCTGGACAATCCAGCACTCTGCATCCTGTGGATACGTTTGCGCGTAGTCAAGCGTAATCAGGCCGCCCATCGAGTGCCCAAAGACGGCAATCGGCTTTTCCGGCTGTTCGCTGTGCACAAGCCCATTCAGCCGGTGGACGTCTTTGGCGTAGTCGTGGAAATGGTTGACGTGGCCCCGCTGCCCGCCGGAGCGGCCAAAGCCCTGGTGGTCGCCGGCATAGACCGCATAGCTCTCCGGCAGCAGCCGATCCACCAGATGGCCGTAGCGCCCGCTGTGCTCCCCCAGTCCGTGGACAATCATCACCGCGCCGCGCACCGGGCCGTCGGGCAGCCACTTCTGGTAGAAGATGGGGAGGTCGGCTACGCCTGTGAAAGTTTCTTCGCTGTGTTGGGTCATTGTTGCCTCTACTATTTCCTGTGTGTCTGCTCAAAAAACATGCGTCATTTTACATCACTTCCGCTGACAACACACCCCCACCCCACGGATCCATCTGCCAACGGCCCCGCAGCGTAACCACCTGCCAGGGCTTCGGAGCGCCCGCCCCGCGGTCCCCCTCCCCCTGCACAACCACAAAGCCCGTGCCGTCGTCCAGAAAGAAGCCTTTGCCGCCGGTCCAGCCCGGCAGACGGACGCCGACGACTGTCACCAGCTTGCCCGGCTGAGACGGCAGATCGGCCAGGGCGACGCAACCGGGCGGGCGGGGGACCAGCGAAACCGGGTGTACGCTGATCGGCTGGCCAAGTAGTTCCGTCTCCCAGGCCAGCCGCTCTGCCCCACTCTCTGCCGCCACATCGCCGCCCAGAAAGCCAAAGCCCATCTGCCCCGCGTGGCCGGAGCGCCGCAAATCCTCGGCTTCCTGCAACAGCCCGGCCCGACTCGCGCCCAGCCCGTCCAGCCCGCCGCAGCGGATCAGATGATTCAACTCCTTCGGCTGGGGTTCCACCCGCAGCAGAAAATCCCGCAGATCGGCAAAGGGCGCAGCAGCCCGCTCCGCCACAATCCGCTGGGCACAATTGCCCGTCAACTCCCGCACCTGCTCCAATCCCATATACAAGACAGGAAAAGAAGGACACGGATTTAGAGGATCAGACGGATTTTCACGGATTTTACTCTGCGAAAATCTGCGTTCATCTGCGTTTATCTGCGTCCTATTTTCTTCTTCAATCCGTGAAAATCCGCTTTTCTCCGTGTCAATCCGTGTCCTTTTTTCCTCATACACCAGCGAAAAATGGCCGCCGCTGAAATTCACATGCGGCGGGCGCACGGCAATCCCCAGCCGCTGGGCTTCGGCGATATAGACCGCGGGGTGGTGGAAGCCGCCCCAATCCGCCAGTCGCGCGCAGAGAAACTCCGCGGGCCAGTGGGCCTTCACATAGGCCGAGCGGTAGGAGACCGCGGCGTAGGCCGTGGCATGGCCCTGGTTGAAGCCGTAACCTGCAAAGGGTTCCACCTGCTCCCAGAGCGTGCGCGCCTGCTGATCCGACAGCCCCGGCCCGCCCTCCCGCTGACAGCCCGCCACAAAGCGCGCCCGGATGTGCGCCATCTCATCCGCCCGGAATTTGCTCATCCCCCGGCGCAGATGCTCTGCCTCTTCCCAACTCAGCCCCGCAATCTCCGTAGCCAGCCGCAAAATCTGCTCCTGAAAGAGCAGCACCCCCTGGGTGTCGCCAAGAATCGACTCCAACGCCGGGTGCAGAAAGCGCACTGGCTCTTCGCCCCGATAGCGGCGCACAAAGGCCGCAGCCATCCCGCCCGTGGCCGGTCCCGGTTTGAAGAAGGCGTTGGCCACCGCCAAATCCCGCTGATTGCCCGCCTTCAACTGGCGCAGAGTCCGCTGCGCGCCGGTGGACTCGCACTGGAAGACGCCGATTGTATCGCCCGTGCGCAGAATCTCCGCGGTCGCCGGGTCCCCGTCCGGGATCGTCTCCAGACGCAGTTCCGGAGCGAAGCGCGCCCGCACCAATTCCGCGGCGTCGGCCAGCACAGTCAGGGCGCGGATGCCCAGCGCATCCACCTTCACCAGCCCGATAGCCTCCGCGTCTTTGTGGTCGAATTGGGTGATGGCAAAGCCCTTCGGTGTCCACTGCAAGGGCGCAAAATCAGTGGTGGGGCCGGGCGTCGCCACCAGCCCGCCGGGATGGACCGACAGGTGGCTGGGCTGACCGATCAGCCGCCAGGCCTGGCGCACAACCGTTTGCAGCCGGGGATCGTCCAGTTCGGCCAGCAGATCGTCTACAGTCTTGCGCTCCCGTCGCCGGGGATCCGGGTGCCACTCCCGGGGCAGCAGCTTCGAGAGCCGTTTGATCTCCGCCTCGTCCAGCCCATAGGCCTTGCCCGTCTCTCGCACCGCGGACTTGGCCCGAAAAGTGCTGACCGTTGCTACCAGCGCCACCCGGTCCGCGCCAAAACGTTCCCGCGCGTATTCCAGCACCTCATCTCGGCGGCGAGAGCAGAAGTCCAGGTCGATGTCGGGCAATTCCGTGCGGGCCGGGTTCAAAAAACGCTCAAAGAGCAGTTTATGCGCTACCGGGTCCACATCCGTAATCCCCACGCAATAGGCCACCAGACAGTTGGCCACACTGCCCCGGGTGCTCACCGGAATCTGCTTCGCACGGGCAAAATCCACCAAATCCGCCACCAGCAGAAAGAGGGGCGCAAAGCCGTGACGGGCAATCGCGGCCAACTCCCGTTCCAGCCGGGCCGGGATGGCCGGGTCTGCGGCCTCGCCGTAAATCCGCGTCAATCCCGCTCCCGCCAGTTCTGCCAGCACTTCGTCGTGAGTTTGCTCGTCCAAAACCTGCCGGGACTCAGAAGACCCGGCAGGTTTGTGGATGACAGGCCAAATCGGTCGTCCGTCGGGCAGGCAGGGCTGGCAGCGGGCGGCGATCTTCGCGGTGGCGGCCAGCCCACTGGGAAAATCGGCGAATCTGGCCTCCATCGCAGCACCAGACAGCCAATGGGTTGTCACCTGCCCGTCGCCGCCGTGGGGCAGGTGACCGGGCGAAACATCCGCCAACCGGCAATTGTGTTCCATCGCGGCCAGGAGCGTCAGCAATTCCCGCTCCTCGGCTTCCAGTGTGTAGACCGGCTGCACGGCCAGCGACGCCAACCCAAAACGCGCCCCCAATCCGGCCACCTGCCGGGCAATCTCTGCGTCCTCCGCCCGGTGGATTTCCAGGGCCAGAAAGGCCCGTTCATCGAAAAGCCCGGCCAACTTGCCCACAAAACGGCCCGCAGCCCCCTCGTCGCCCGCCCGCAGACAGCTTTCCAGCCAACTGCGCCGCCCGCCCCCAATCGCCAGCAGCCCCTCCCGGTTTTCCCGCAGATCGTCCCAGGCCAGCCCCCGCCGTGCCCGTTCTTCCCGTTCTGGGTGGTTCTGGATGGCCGAAGAGAGACGGCAGAGGGAGCGATAGCCCGCCGGGTTCTGGGCCAGGAGCAGTAGCGGCTCCGGCGGGGGAGGCTCGGTTCTATCCGCGGGCAACTGTACCGTCAGCGCCATCCCAATCAGCGGTTGAATCCCCGCGTCCCCACAGCTTTTGGCGAAACGCACCGCGCCGTAGAGCGCGTTCGTATCGGTCAACGCCAGGGACGTTAACCCATCCGCCCCGGCCCGTTCGATCAGCCCGTCAATCGTCGGCGTCGCGGCCATCAGCGAGTATTGGGAATGGACGTGCAAATGGGTGTAGTTCATATGTTCGATTGTAGCGCAGATAGCGCCAACGGGAAAGTTGAGATTGGATGGGCTAAGAGCTTTCGTCTACAATGGGATACGGACACGAACGTATCCACTTTACCCATGCCCCAGCAGACGGATTGGACTGATGCTCACCACAAAAACCGATACAAAGCCCTCCTTCGCCGAATTCGTCACCCTCGTCTCGATGATGATGGCCCTGACCGCCCTCTCCATCGACGCGATGCTGCCCGCCCTGTCACAGATCGCAACTGATTTGCAGGTGCAATCGGCCAACGATCGCCAGTTGGTCATTTCTGTGATCTTTCTGGGATTGGCCGCGGGCCAGCTCTTCTTCGGCCCCCTCTCGGACAGCGTCGGACGCAAACCGGCCATCTACGGGGGATTCGCCCTCTACATTGCCGGTTCCCTCCTGGCGATGACGGCAACCGCTTTTCCTGTGCTGTTGGCCGGACGGGTGTTGCAGGGGATCGGCGTCTCGGCGCCCCGGGCCGTCACCCTGGCCCTGGTGCGGGATCAATTTTCGGGCCGGGCTATGGCCCGGGTGATGTCTTTTGTGATGACCGTCTTTATCTTTGTGCCGATGCTTGCCCCGGTGATGGGGCAGGCGGTGCTGCTCTTCACCGGATGGCGGGCGATTTTTGGCGTCTTCATCCTCCTTACACTGATTCTGTCGGTCTGGCTGGGCCTGCGCCAGCCGGAAACCCTGCCCGTGGAGCGGCGGGCGCCCTTCTCTCTACGGCGCATTACAACTACCGTTTTGGAAATCGTCCGCAACCGGATCGCCCTGGGCTATACTGTCACGGCTGGGCTGGTCAGCGGTGCGTTCATCGGCTATCTGAACTCCGCACAACAGATTTTCCAGGAGCAGTACGCGCTGGGTGAACTCTTCCCCCTGATCTTCGCGGTGATTGCCTTTTCTTTGGGGCTGGCCTCCTTCTTGAACTCCCGGCTGGTCATGCGCTTCGGGATGCGCTTTCTCGTGCGCACAGCGCTGCTGGTGATTGTCTCCACGGCGGTGGTGGCCCTGGGGCTGGTTCAGTTGAGCGGTGTGCAGCCCTCTCTCCCGCTTTTCATGGCCTATCTGATGACTTCCTTCTTCTGCGTGGGCATTCTCTTTGGCAACCTGAACTCCCTGGCCATGGAGCCGCTGGGACACATCGCTGGCACGGGCGCGGCAGTGGTTGGCTCGCTTTCGACTTTTCTCTCCGCTTTTCTGGGCGCACTCATCGGCCAGAATTACAATGGCACTGTCATACCCCTCATCCTCGGCCTGGGCATTCTGGCCGCTCTGTCGCTGGCTGTGGTGCGCTGGGCAGAGTGGGGGTCAACCGGAGATTGAATTTTCCCAGCGGGACAACAGAGAATCACCCAATCAACCAATCAACCAATCCGGAGGCCCCAATGAAAGCAGCCGTCTGGCACGCCCGCAACGACATCCGCGTCGAAACTGTCCCCGATCCTGGCCCGCCCGGCCCCGGCCAAGTGGTGATCCGGGTGGGCGCGTGCGGCATCTGCGGCACGGATTTGGAGGAGTATCGGGACGGCCCGCTCTTTATTCCAGTGGATGAACCCAACCCGCTGACCGGGCGCAAGGCCCCGCTGATTCTCGGCCACGAGTTCGCCGGGGAGGTGATGGCTGTGGGCAAAGGGGTGAAAAAGTTCCGGGTGGGGGACAGGCTGGCCCCGGATGTGCTCATCTATTGTGGCGAGTGCTACTGGTGTCAGCGCCACGAAGTTAGCCTGTGCGACAGCCTGGCCGCGCTGGGACTGATGGGCGACGGCGGGCTGGCCGAGTATTGCACACTGCCAGAATCGATGGCGATTGCCCTCCCCAACGGACTCTCCGACGATCACGCGGCCCTGGCGGAACCCCTTTCCGTGGCCGTGCGCGCCATCCGCAAAGGGCGGCTGCGGGTGGGTGAGCGGGTGGCGGTCTTTGGGGGCGGCACAATCGGCCAGTTTTGTGTCCAGTCGGCCCTGGCCGCGGGCGCGGGGGAGGTCTTTCTGGTGGAGCCGCTGGCGGCCCGCCGTCAACTGGCGCTGGACTTCGGCGCGTCGGCTACCATCGACCCGATGACCGAAGATGTGACCGAATCTCTGCGCCGCCTCACCGGTGGTATCGGCCCGGATTTGGTGCTGGAGGCGTCGGGCAAAGCTGTGGCCCCGGCCATCCACGCCGCGCGCAAAGGTGGGCGGATTGTGCTGGTGGGGCTGCCGGTCAAGGCCACTTCCTTCAACTTCTTCGATCTGGTCTCCACTGAAAAGGAAGTCATCGGCTCCCTCAGCCACATCTACGACGAGGACTACGCGGCTGCAGTGCGCTGGCTGGGGGACGGGCGGGTGCTGGCCGAGCCGCTCATCTCCGCCCGTCTGCCTCTGGACGCGCTGGTCAGCGAAGGGCTGCACCGGCTGGAGAATCAGCCTGGCGAGACACTGAAGGTGATCATTCGGCCGTAGCAGTGAAATTTCTCAAATTGGGATGGGAAAGCAGATTTCGCCGAGGACGCAGATTTTCGCAGATTTTATCCGATGAATCGGTGCCCATCCGCGTTTATCAGTGTTCATCAGTGGCTATTCGCCAGTCAAATGCTTGTCAGCGAAGTCCATAAAGCGTTCCCAGTCATAAGCTTTTACGTCGTGGCCGCCGGCCCGGATGTGATGGCCGATGCGGCTGGTGATGGGCTGGTGGATGGCGGACGAAACGTCCGCTGGCATTTCGTCCGTGGCCAGCCCGTCCGTCCCCAGAAGGCGATAGACCGGGCTGGCTCCCGCCGCGCCCAGAAACTCGCCCAGGGGATCGGCCCACAGGTCTTCCGCCGCGCTGGCCACGTACAACGGGCGGGGCGCAACCAGAGCCAGAAGCATATGCTGGTCCACGGGCAGGGCGTCTTCGTTGCCGTTGTAGCGCTGGTGGTTTGCGCAGAACCAGTGGGGAAAGGTGGTATTGATGCGCTCGACTGTCTCGCCGAAGCGCCGCCGGGCCAGGGCCGCGCCGCCACAGCCCGAGTCGTTGGAGATGACCAGCCCAAACCGCTCGTCCTGCGCGCCAGCCCAGAGCGCGGCCTTGCCCAGCCGGGAGTGGCCCAGCACCGCCACCCGCCCCGCGTCCACAGCGTTATCCATCTCCAAATAGTCCAGCGCCCGGCTCAGTCCCCAGGCCCACGCGCCCAGTGCCCCCCATTCGTCCGCGGCCGGTCTGCTCTGCCCCGTCGCGTAAAAGAGCGGATGCACGCCGTTCTGGAAGCCGTCGTCGAAGTCCGGGTCCAGATCACCGCAGTAGGCGGTGGCCAGGCCGTAGCCCCGTTCCAGAATACGCTCCACGGACCAGCGGCTGGCGCTGCTGCCTCTGGACGCTTCTGTGGCCCGGTTGTCCACAATGCCAGCCTGCGGGTTGGGGCGCATCCACTCAGTGGAGATGGGAATGGCTGGGTCCGGGTGAATCGTATGGTTGCCGGAGAAGTTCAGGCCCAGAAAGCAGGGCACTGGTCCGGTTGCGTTGGCGGGCAGATAGAGCAGCAGATGCATCGCCGGGCCATCCGCGGCGTCGCCGAAGTGGAGTGTCACCTGCTTGCGCACGGCCCGCCCGTCCAGCGCGCTGTCGGCGTGTTCGGTCTCCTCGTAGCGCACAGAGACGGTCTGCCGGGGCGTGCGTCCATAGACTTCTTCTTCAAAGAGGCGCAGAATTTCCGGGCGACGGCGTGCCCACCAGTCGGCCGCGTCGGTAACGGGCCTGCCATTCAGCCCCACCAGCGGGTCGGGCAGGGTGTAGGCAGGGACGAGAGTTTCGTCGTAGATGATTTCTGTCTGTGTCATTTTTACATCTCCCAGGTGGCGTCGCCGTGGAAGGCGCCGTGATCTTTTTGGATGAATGATTCGATGGCCGCCCGTTTCTTCTCAGGGGTCGACTTGACGGGTGGTGAGGGTGAGTGGAATTGGGATTCCTTTCGGGTGGGGTGTGGCTTCTATTGAAACCAATTGAACCACAAAGACCCAAAGACACAAAGCAGCACTGATTCCTACCTGTTACTCAGGATTTCTTGGCGCTAACGATTGATTCGATGGGCGGTCTTGGCTGTACATCTGAGTAGCTGCGATAATGGAGCGATGAGCAATCGAAGGGAATGGCTGAGAAGCAATCGTTTTGAAGTAGCCGCCGGCGCGCTGACCCTTCTGGCTGCTTTTCTGCGCCTGGCCCTCATCGGCGCAAAGAGCGTCTGGCTGGACGAAGCCTTTAGTATTTGGATTGCTCGCCACGACCTGTGGGAGATGTGGGGCTGGCTGGTACGCATCGACCAGCACCCGCCCCTCTATTATACACTGCTCCACTTTTGGATTCGCATTTTTGGGGATTTGCAGGGGGCGGTACGTATACTCTCTGCCCTGTGTAGTACGCTGGCTGTTCCGCTCTTCTACGCTGGCATTCGCCGTCTGATCGACAAACCGACCGGGCTGATCGCCGCCTTCATTCTGGCGATCTCCCCCTTCCACATCCGCTATGCCCAGGAAGCGCGGATGTATGGTCTGCTGACTTTGGCCGTGGCGGTTGTGCTCTATTTTGTGGTGGTCATTCTCAACGCAGAGATGCAAAGAAGCAGAGACGCAGAGGGTGTTGCGATGCGCTACTGGTGGGGGCTGGCCGTCAGCCAGGCAGCGGTAATGCTGACCCACAACACCGCTGCTGTCTATTTTCCTGTGGCGCTGAATTTGGCGGTGGCGGTGATCTTTTTCAACGCAGAGATGCAGAGACGGAGAGACGCAGAGACCACCGGTTTTATCCGCATTGATCTGCCCAATCCCTTCGACAGGCTCAGTACACCGCCGCGTCATCCGCGTTCTACTCTCCGCTCAGAATTTGCGCGTCGCTGGCTGATCTTTCAGGGGGTGGCTGTGCTGCTCTGGTCGCCCTGGGCCTGGCCTTTTGTCGTGCAATCGCTGGGCGTGGATCGTCAGTTCTGGCTGTTGCCGCCGACCGCGGGAATGGTGTGGGACGCTTTTCGCAATTTCAATTTCGCGTTTCTGCCCGAGGATCTGCCAGTTCAGGTTGGGTGGATGGTTCTTTATATAGGGCTGGCACTGTTTGGGGGCTGGCGGCTGCGCCGCTCGTCCGCGGCCTGGCTGTTGGGGAGTCTGCTGATTGTGCCCATCGCCATCGCACTCCTCGTCAGTCTGCGCCGCCCTATCTTCCGTGACAGCACACTGATTTGGATTACGCTGCCCTATTATGCGCTCATCGCCGCGGGGATTCGGTCGATTGGGGATTGGAGATTGGAGATTGGGGATTGGGGATATACGCTGTACTCTCGACTCTCCAATCTCTCAGCGTCGGGTGTGTCGCCTGGCCGGGCTGTCCAAACCGGCCTGCTGGCAACCATTTTATTTCTAAGCGGATTGTCGCTGAACGGCTACTATTGCTGGTTTGAGAAGGAAGGCTGGGATGAGGCCGCGGCCTATGTGGCCGAGAACGTCCAGCCGGACGATCTGATCGTCTTCCACGCGTCCTGGGTGCAGATCCCCTTCGAATATTACTACCGCCACTACAATTTGGATACAGAAGTGCGGGGTCTGCCCGTGGACCTCTTCGACCGGGGAGTGCTGGAGCCACCGATGGAGCCGAGCGATATCCCCCATCTCAACGCACTGGTGGACGGGAGACAGCGGGTGTGGCTGGTCTATTCTCACGATTGGTACACTGATCCCACGCAGATCATCCCCCGGGAGATTGGGCGCTTTCTGGGGGAAACCAGCCGCAGACATTTCACCGGCCTACAGGTGATCCGCTTCGAGGCCCGCTGAGGGTATGGGGAGGGAGACCGCTACCTGTGTGTGCTCTTCGGGCACGCTCTCAATTGTCAGATGACCGCCATGAATTTCGGCGATGCGGCGAACGATCGCCAGCCCCATCCCCTGCCCCTGCTGCTCGTATTTGCTTCTCTCGAATTGGCGATAGGCCCCCACCTGGCGGATCTGCTCCGGCGTCATCCCCCTGCCAAAATCCGTAATAGTGATATGGGCATAACTGTTGCCGACCAGCCGGGCATCCACAACGACAGATTGGCCAGGGCTTGAAAACTTGAAGGCATTCTCCAGTATTTCGTCGAGCATATAGGTAAGATATTCCTCGCCGATGCGGACAGGTATCTCTTCAATCTCCAAATGGAGATCAGCCAGCCGTTGCATAGACGCTGCTTTATGCTGGGCTATTCTGGCGAGAGCCTGGCTGGGATTCCATATTTCCACATTGCAGAGCGCGGCAACCCGCGCCGGGTCCCGGCTCGTCAGTTCCACATCCAAATACCAGAGAAATTTTTGAATCAGCCGCTGGAGCCGTTCTGCGCCGCTCTGGATATTGCTAAGCATCCCGCGCACTTCATCCGGGTCCAATGTGTCAAAACATTCGAGGAGCAGGGAAGAATAACCCACAATCGAGGTCAGGGGCGTACGCAGTTCGTGGGGCAACATATGGGCCATATTGTGGCGGAGACTTTCCATCTTGCCTTCGAACAGTTCGGCAGTGACGGCCCGTTTTTCCAGCCGGGTGGCAATGGACTGTAGGAGATCGGCCCGGGTGAAGGGCTTGATCAGATAGTCATCCGCACCCAGGGCCATACCTCCCCGGATGTCACTCATTTCGGCACGGGCTGTCAAAAAAATGAATGGAATGGTGGCCGTCTCTGGCTTCTGTCGCAGTTCCTGCAAGACCCCGTGGCCGTCCAGTTCGGGCATAAGGATGTCGCACAGAATCAGGTCGGGGAGATGTGTGTGGGCCTGCTGGATGCCTTCTCGCCCATTGCGCCCAAAGAATACCTGGTGCTCCTCCGCCTCCAGCATATCTATCAGATTGGCCCGTACGTCGTCTGCGTCTTCGATTACAAGAATTGTCGCCATAGTTCCTCCTGGGGTAAGAGCATTGGCCGTTTTTATGGGGTTGCCGGACTTGTGGGAATTGTCACGTGAAATGTTGTGCCCTCGCCTGGAGTGCTCTCAAAGCTGATTGTCCCGCCGTGCAGATCAACCGAATGGCGCACGATATTCAAACCCAGGCCCGTGCCAGGGGTTGCGCCCACATTAGTAGCCCGGTGGAAGGCGTCAAAAATCAGGGCCTGGTCTTGGGGTGGGATGCCGATGCCCTTATCTGTCACAGAAAAGTGGATTTGCTCGCCGGTCAGGCACGCGGCCAGTTTCACTTGGCCGCCTTCCGCCGAATATTTGATTGCGTTCGAGAGCAGATTGGTAACGATAATACGCAGCAGACGCTCGTCCGCATTGATCCGATCCACCGCTCTGTTTTCCCCATTCATCAGTTCCAGAACGATCTGGTGTTGCATGCCCTGCCCCAATTGAAATTCTTCGACGATCTCCTCAAAGAAGGACGCGATGGCTACGGGTTGGGACTTAAACTTGAGCCTGCCAGCATCTGCCCGACTCACCAATAAAACGTCATCCAGCAGGGACATCATTCGCCGCACGGTTGCCTGGATTCGTTCAAAATGGGTCAAGCGCTTCTCGGCTGCCCAGCCATCTCCGTAATGTTGCAAAAGCTCGGCAGAGGAATAGATTGTGGTCAATGGGGTGCGAAATTCGTGGGAGGCTGTGGCGAGAAAGCGGCTTTTCAGCTCGCTCAGTTCTCGCTCTTTTTCCAATGCCTGGCTCACTTTTCCGTGGGCTTGGCGCAACTGTTCGTTGGCGGTTTGCAGCTCGGCTGTCCGCTTCTCCACACTGCCTTCCAGAGTGGTAGCATATGCCTGCAACTGGTGATGTAGCCCTGCGTTTTCCAGGGCCAGGGCCGCCTGACCTGCCAGCAGTTCTAAAAACTCAAACCAGCCCGGTGCTGGTTCGAGCACCGTCCGATGAAAGACCTCCAGCACACCTTTGACGTTGCCTTTGGCGATCAGCGGAACCCCCACATACGAGACGAATTCATCTTCGTCGAGCAGTGCAGTGCGCACAAACTTAAGCGCACTATTTCTGATATCGGTCACATACAGACTTTTCTGGGCGGCGGCTACGCGTCCGGCAAATCCTTCTGTCAGATGCATCTGCTCACTTGTATTTTGGCCGCGAAAGCCCCGTCCCTCCAGAAACTGTAACGTTTGGGTCGATTCATTCAACAGGTATATCCCGGCTGCATCCACACCCAATTCAGCAGTCGTTTTTTCCAGCAGGACCCCGGCAGTGGTGTTTAAGTCCAGACTGTTGGCGATGGCCAGGTCAATTTCATGCAGGGCGTTCAAATGTTGAATCTGGCGTTTTATCTGCTCCTCGGCCTGTTTGCGTTCGGTGATGTCCCGATAGTTGGCAACGATAGCCGCTACAGTCGGGTCGGACAACATATTTTTCCCGATTGTCTCAATCCAGCGCCAGGAACCGTCCTTGTGTTGCACCCGGTATTGAACTGTCATATTCAGGGCGGGATCGCGCAGAATCGCCGCGAATGACTCTTTGGCGTGCTGCTGGTCCTGGCTATGAATTCTGGAAAATATATCTTCCTGGGCTGCCTCTGTGAATGGGTAGCCCAAAATGCGGGTCGCGGGAGGACTTTGATAGCGGAGTCCACCTCTGGCATCGATCAGCGCAATCGCATCCGAGCTGTTCTCGACCAGCGCGCGAAAACGTCGTCCACTCTGAACCAACTCCTGTGCCTGCCGGTTGATCTGGGCCAGATCAAACTGTGTCACAAAGGCCGCCACCACAAGCAGCCCCGATGTCATAACGATAAAAATAATCGGATTGGTCAGATGGGGCAAAAGAATCGCCAGGGCAATGAAGTGAAAGGCTGCCACAACCGCTGTGTCGCGCACGCGCAAAAGGATACTGCTGAGCAGTACGGATTCCAAAACAAATGCCAGGATAAATGGGTCTGTCGTTGGGGACTGATTGACCAGTGTGGCTCCCCAGGCCCCAACCGTCGCAATCAGCACCAGGAACCGGGCAGCCAATACATAACGACCTGATAAGTTCAAGCTGTAGGCGATTGCAATGAAAGCCACCGCGGCTATGGCAATTGGTGTGGCTGGGTTGGCGAAGGGGCTTGCAACGGGGTTGGTAATAGCGGCAATAAGAAAAGCGGAGGTGATCAAAAGGAGCAGGGTAAGCAGCAAAATGGAAAGCAAGCGCGCCCGACGCCGATCCGGTTCTGGCAGTGAGCCGGGGACTTTCAGCAGAAAATCCATAATTCTATACAAAGCACTCCACTTCTTCCGATTTCGAAGAGATGTCATCGTCGATCCTTCCATTGGGACATCGGCTTGGCCTATATACTATAACCGAATCTGCTCTATTCATCATCCGCACAAATAATGATATGGCAAATTGCCGGTCACGCGCCACCAGATCGCACATCTGATCCTCAACCCCACGCCTCTACTCTCCCCCGCCTCTCTGTGGTATGATACAGGACAACTCCTGACCGTATGTCGAAATAGATGCGGGAATCACTGAATAGAGAAGCAGAATGAGCGAAGAACGGTTACAAAAAGTAATGGCTGCGGCTGGAATTGCCAGCCGACGCGCCAGCGAAAAACTGATCGAAGCGGGCCGGGTATCTGTCAACGGACGCATCGTCACCGAAATGGGCGTGAAGGTAGACTTGTCCAAAGATAAAGTGACGGTAGACGGCAAACCCCTGCGCACCAGCAAGCGCAACGTTTACATAAAAGTCTACAAACCCAAAGGGATGCTCAGCGACATCGGCGGCCAGACCGATGGCCGACCGACTGTGGCCGATCTGCTGCCACCGGGTGTGGGCCGGGTCTTTCCTGTGGGGCGATTGGACCTGAACAGCGAAGGGTTGGTGTTGCTCACCGACGACGGCGAGTTGGCCCATCGCCTCACCCATCCCCGCTACGAACATCCCAAGACCTATTACGTCCTTATCGACACCTTCCCCGGCGAAGAGGCCCTCAACCGCCTGCGCAACGGCATTGAACTGGAAGACGGACTCACCGCGCCGGCCAAAGTCGATATTGTGGATAGTCCGCCCGCCGGACTGATTCTGGACGAGGGCTACCGGCGGGGAACCTGGCTGCGTATTGTCCTGCGCGAGGGCAAAAAGCGCCAGATCCGCCATATGATTTCTGCCGTCGATCTCTTTCTGCACCGGCTGGTGCGCTGGTCGATCGGCCCGCTCACCATCGCCCAACTGCCGCCCCGAGAATCGGCCCATCTGGCCAAAGGGGAAGTGGCCGCCCTGCGCGATATGGCCGAGAGCAAGCGCCGCCGACCTGGTGCAGATCGCCCGCCCCGTCCATCATCCAGCCGCCGCCCCTCGTCACCTCGCCGCGGCTGAAAACTGTGGTATACTCTGTAAATCCCAACTCACGCCACCCATTGGGAGCTGCTTTGAACCCTGCAACAACCACTGCGCCAATACCCAAATTGTCTATCGGGCCGGGTGTCATCGCCATCGATGGCCCGGCTGCCTCCGGCAAAAGTACGGTAGGTTTCGCCGTGGCCGGTCTGCTCAACTATCTCTTTTTTGACACCGGCGCGATGTATCGGGTGGTCACCTGGGCCGCGCTGGATCAGTCCGCAGATTTGGGAGACGCCGACGCGGTAGGCCAGTTGGCCGAAACCATCGAAATCTCGATTCTGCCCGTCGGCGATGCCCAGGACGGACGCCACCTGACGGTGCTGGTCGATGGCCGGGACGTGACCTGGGCCGTGCGCAGCCCGGAGGTGGACCAGAACGTTTCGACGGTGGCAGCGATGCCCCGTGTCCGGGCCGCTCTCTCCCAACACCAGCGGCTGATCGGCAGCCAGTACGCCCACGGCCACGCGGGCATGGACGGCATTGTGATGGTCGGGCGGGATATCGGCACAGTCGTTCTGCCCGACGCACCCCTCAAAATCTATCTGGACGCACCGGTTACTGAACGCGCCCAGCGCCGTTTTCTGGAGTTGCAGAAGCGGGGCAAAAGCACTACTTTTGAGCAAGTCTTGGCCGATATGCAGGCCCGGGATCGCATCGACAGCCAGCGGGCCATCGCACCCCTGCGCGCCGCGGACGACGCCCTGATTATCAGCACCGCCGGTCTGGGCGTCCAGGAGATTGTGGCGCGGATCGTTGCGCTGGCGACGAATCAACCATTCAACCAATAAACCAGCAACCTCATGAACGAAACTCTCTCTACCGAACAAAAACTGGAAATCTACTATTGGATGACCCTGACCCGCACCTTTGACGAGCGAATGGTCAACCTCTACCGGCAGGGCCGGGGGCTGGGCGGCGCATTCAGCCAACGGGGCCACGAAGCCATTTCGGTGGCTGTGGGCTATGCCCTGCAACCAGAGGATATTGTAGCCCCGATGCACCGGGACTTGGGCACATATATGCTGCGAGGGATGGCCCCCCGCCGGGTCTTCTCCAATCTGCTGGGCCGGGAGACGGGTATCACCCGTGGCCGGGATGCCAACCTCCACGGAGCGGGGGATATGAGCCTGGGCATCATCGGCTTTATCAGCCATCTGCCCCTCTCTCTGCCTGTGGCCCTGGGCGCGGCTATGAGCTTCCGCTACCGGGGCGAAGCGCGGGCTGCCCTCACCTTTTGCGGGGACGGCTCGGCCAGTGCCGGTCTCTTCCACGAAACCCTGAATATGGCCGCACTCTATCAGGCTCCTTATGTGCTGATTTTGGAGAATAACCAGTACGCCTACTCCACGCCCGTATCCGAGCAGACCCGTGTGACAGACCTGGCCGAACGGGCCACAGGTTACGGCATTCCCGCGGTGATTGTGGATGGCAACGACGTGGAAGCGGTCTATGCCGAAGTGAAGATCGCCCTGGATCGGGCGCGCACGGGCGGCGGCCCCTCGATTATCGAAGCCAAGACTATGCGGATGCTGGGCCACGCCATCCACGACGGCGCGGAATATGTGCCCCGGGAACTGCTGGCCGAGTGGGAAGCCAAAGACCCGGTCATGCGTTACGCCCAAAAACTGGTGGAGAGCGGCATCACCGACCGGGAGGAGCTGGACGAGATCGATCACCGGGCCGCGGCCGATATCGAAGACGCCATCGACTTCGCCGAGTCCAGCCCCTTCCCCGACCCGGCCACTGTGGAAGAGGGTGTCTACGCGGAGTAAACCACAAAGGCACGAAGACACAAAGAAAGGCAAAGAAATCTTCTTCGTGCCTTTGTGTCTTTGTGGTTATTGATTCCGTCTCAGCCTGTGTTTTCTCTCTATTTGTGGTATACTCCGTCTTGTCTGACAAATGGACTGATCGCCTGCTGAATCTTTGTTGATTCGGATGGCAAAAGAGGCCCGCAAGGGTATGACTGTATCGTGAATGTGTACCAAACTTTTCCGGCGGATTCTCAGCCGGAGCCTGACAGTACAAAGCCTCCCCCTGCTCAATTCGAGCAGGACGTGCCCGGTGTCGATTCCCTGGCGCGCAGTGGGAGGGGTCTGTTTGGCAACCCATCAATTGAAGAAGAAATGTCGAGCGGAGTGGCAAACCGGCGCTGGCTTGCGCAACGCAGACGGGAAGGAGCACTGACACCGGAGTAGGGGGTCTCGGGGCTTTTCTTGCCCGCCTGTGCGCGGTTACGCTGTGTGTCACAATGCCGACCAGAAATGGTCGGTTTTTTGTTGCCCTGTGGAAAAGATATGGCAGGTTTTCCGAAGCCTGCCAGGTCTGATCGCCGCCGCTCCCCACCATACGCCGCCCGCTAGGGAAGGAGAAAGCCAAATGGTCGATCCCATCGAAGTCCAGGACATTCTTACGCAGGTGGGCAACCTGTTGGATGCAGGGGAAACCACCCAGGCCATCCACATTTTGGAAGAGTTGCACCCCGCGGACAGTTCCGAGATTCTCTACGAACTCTCCCCCGAATACCAGGCCATTGTCCTGCGCCAGATGGAGGACGAACAGGCCGCGGATATGTTGGAGGAGATGGACGAGGAGGAGATGGCCGAGGTGGTCCAGAACCTCTCCGTCGGCGAGTTGGCCGATATTCTGGACGAGATGGAACCGGACATGGCCGCCGACCTGCTCGGCGAGTTCAGCGACGAGCAGACCGCGGCCCTGCTGGAAGAGATGGAGGAATCCGACGACGTCGCGCCCCTGCTGGCCTACCCGGAGGATACCGCCGGCGGCATCATGAACACCCCCCGCCATATGCTGCGCCGCCAGATGACCGCGGCCCAGGCCATGACCTTTCTGCGCGAACACTACGCCGACGAGCACGACCTCTACTATCTCTATGTCCTGGACCGTCACCGACGGCTGGTGGGTATCGTCAGTCTGCGTGCTTTGGTCCTGGCCCTGCCCGATCAGACCCTGGACGAAATTATGGATCGGGATGTGCTGACCGTGCGGGTCGAGGCGGATCAGGAGGAAGTGGCCCGGCTGCTGGCCCGCTACAATCTCCTGGCCCTGCCGGTGGTGGACGAGGAAGATCACCTGCTCGGTCTGGTTTCGGTGGACGATGTGGTGGATGTGCTGGAAGAGGAAGCCACCGAGGACATCTATCGCCTGGCCCAGGTGAGCGGCGACGCCGAGATTTTCAGCCCCATCCACCGGGCTGTGGGCAACCGGTTGCCCTGGCTGGTGGTGAATATGGGCACGGCCTTTCTGGCTTCCAGTGTGGTGGCCTTTTTTGAAGGAACGATTGCCCAGGCCGCGCTCCTGGCCGCCTTTATGCCGATTGTGGCCGGGCAGGGGGGCAACGCAGGAACCCAGACGATGACAATTATGATTCGCTCCCTGGCCCTGGGCGAAATTGAACTGCGCGACACCTGGCGCGCGCTCCTTCACGAAGTCGCGGTGGGGCTGGTCCACGGGCTGGTGATTGGCCTGCTGGTAGGTCTGATTGCTTGGTTCTGGAAGGGCAATGCGATGCTGGGGATGGTGATTGGGGTGGCGATGCTGGGCAATCTGCTGGTGGCTTCCTTTGCCGGTGTGCTCATCCCAATGATTCTGCGCCGGTTGAATGTGGACCCGGCCCTGGCCTCCGGCGTATTTGTGACCACCGCCACGGATGTACTCGGCTTTGGCTTCTTTCTGGGGCTGGCGAGCTATTACATTGCCTGGCTGGTGTAGGGGAGACAGCGGACGACAGACCGCCGACCGCGGAAAACGGTGCTTCGGTCAAGAATTATGTGGAATCTGTAGGTGCGGTTTCTAACCGCACAATTGAGGGATGTCCCAAAATGTGCGGTTAGAAACCGCACCTACTTTTTGTCATTTCGTTGAACAGTTACGGGCCGCGGAAAATTGCCAGCCGTCCGCGGTCCGCGGTCCGCCGTCTATTGATCCAGCATCCGCGATAGTCGGGCGTGGGCCTCGCGCAGGGTCTCGATCCGTTTGGGGAAGGCGAAGCGCACCGAGCCGTCGCCGTAGCCGGGCACTGTGTAGAAGTTCGTGCCAGCCACCGCAGCCACCCGGATTTCCGTCGTCAGCCAGTGGGCGAAACGATCTGCGGGCCAGTCGGACTGGGGTGCGTCGATACTCGTGTAGTCAGCCAGGGTGTAGTAGGCGCCTTCGGGCCGCACAGCCTGAAAGCCTAGGGTGTATAGCACATCCATCATCACATCCCGCCGCTCGTGATAGTCGGCCAGATGCTTTGTGTAAAAAGACGGGGGCAGGGCCAGAGCTGCCACCGCCGCGGCCTGCAGGGGCGTGGGCGCGCAGATGGTCATATAGTCGTGGATGGGGCGGATGGCGTTGATCAGCGGCTCCGGCGCGATGATGTGGCCCAGCCGCCAGCCGGTCATGGCATAAGTCTTGCCCATCCCGCCGCAGGTCACAGTCCGATCTCGCACAGCCTCGTAGCTCCCCGGCGAAACGTGCACCCGCCCGTCGTAGAGAATCTGGTCGTAGATTTCGTCGGTGATCAGCACCAGATCGTGGCGCAGGACCAGATCGATAATCCCCTGCACCTCTTCCGCATCAAAGACCCGGCCCGTGGGATTGTGAGGGGTATTGAAAAGGATGGCCCGGGTCTTGGGTGTAATGGCCCGCTCGATACGCGCCGGATCGATGCGATAGTCGGGCTTTTCCAGGGGCACAGAGACGGGCACGGCCTCGGCCAGCACAGCCGCGGGGCGGAAATTTTCGTGGGCAGGCTCGATGATAATTATCTCCTCGCCGGGGTCGAGCAGGGCCAGGAGGGTGGCTGTAATCGCTTCGGTCACACCGCAGACCACTGCCACGTGAATGTCCGGGTCCACCTCCCAGCCCAGTTGCCGGGTATATTTCTCGGCTAGGGCTTTGCGTAAGGGTGGGTAGCCCCAGGTGACGGTGTACTGGTTCACCCCATCCCGGATGGCCTTGACCGCGGCTTCGATCACCTCCTCCGGCGGGTTGAAGTCGGGGAAGCCCTGGCTGAGATTGATGGCGTCGTGCTTCATGGCCAGACGGGTCATCTCCCGGATCATCGATTCCTGAAAGCGGCTGGTGCGGGCGGCTACGTGCATAGGATTCTCCAAATAAAGGGCGCGGATGGACACGGATAGGAGAGATTTTCACGGATTTGGTTTTTGGATTGTACTCGATTCGTGGGGGAAGGGAAAATCGGCAGACGGAGCCACTTTCTGCTATACTTTTCTGCTGATACTCAACCTGGCGCAGCCAGAACCAAAGAGAGATTTGTAAACACGGATGAAAAGAAACACGGAACGCTTTGCATTCTATAGTTTTTCAGATAATCATTTGTAGGGGCGCTGCTTGCTGCGCCCGGCACACCAGAGGGGGGCGCAGCAAGCAGCGCCCCTACAGTGCAAATCTTTATCTGAAAAACGATATCCGTGTTTCTTTTCATCCGTGTATACAAAAGACTTCTCAGAATAGGCAAGGAAAATGGCAAAGAGCAGCAGCAAAAATGAGGAAGTGATTTTGGGCCGATCCCGCACGCCCGTTGAATATGCAGGGCTGGTGGCCCGGGGCTTTGTAATGGGTTCGGCGGATGTGGTCCCCGGCGTCTCCGGCGGCACAATGGCCTTTATTCTGGGTATCTACGAAGAACTGATCAACAGCATCCGGGCCGCGGCACGCCCGCCCTTCTGGAAGGCGCTGATCGGACTGCGCATCGGTGAGGCCCTGAAGGCGGTCAACGCTGGCTTTCTCATCGCCCTCTTTGCCGGGATTCTCCTGGCCATTCTTTCCTTGGCAAAAGGGCTGGAATGGCTGCTGGAAAACCAGCCTGTCTATCTGTGGAGTTTCTTCTTCGGGCTGGTGTTGGCTTCCGTCTGGACAGTCAGCAAACGCATTCCCCGCTGGTCGCCGCTCCTGGCAAGTGCGTTACTGGTGGGCGCAGTGGGCGCGTATATCGTCGTCGGTCTCGTCCCGCTGCAGACGCCGGAAAGCGCCTGGTATCTCTTCCTCTCCGGCGCACTGGCCATCTGTGCGATGATTCTGCCCGGCATCTCCGGCTCGTTTATCCTCGTCCTGCTGGGCAAATACCAGTTTGTGCTGGGCGCGGTCAACCAGCGAGATTTTGTAACGATCGCGATTGTCGGTGCAGGAGCGGTGATTGGGCTGGTCAGTTTTGCCCAGGTGCTGGGCTGGCTCTTCAAACGCTATCACGACCTGGCCGTGGCTCTGCTCACCGGGCTGATGGTGGGCAGCCTGCGCAAAATCTGGCCCTGGAAAGAGGTGCTCGCCACCATCACCGACCGTCACGGCGCTCTCATCCCCACAGTCGAGGCCAATGTACTGCCCGCCACTTTTGGCAGCGAAGTGCTCATCGCTCTGGGGCTGGCGGTTGTGGGCTTCGCGCTGGTGTTGCTCTTGGACAGACTCGCGAACCAAAAATGATAATAGGATGCTGAGATGATGGGGAACGCAACGCCCCACCATCTCAGGGGTGACGATTAAATAAATGGGACAGCCTTCCGGGAAGCGGCCACAAAATCAAGGAGTGCGGAAGAAGATTTGGCCGCTTCCCGGAAGGTCGAAATCGACCACTTATTTGATCGCCAATCCTCAGCATCCCAGCCCCCGTGGGCAATTCCCAATCCCCGATCCCCGATCCCCAATCCCCAATCCCTTCACAAATCCCTCTCCATATTTGACTTGTGGGACAGCTATTCTACAATGAATTGGCTTCTCTCCATCCGTACCAGATAGTACCGAGTAGAATCCGATAGCGTTACGTTTTAGGGTCGTCGAGAATCGTCCCATACCACCAACGGGACGTACCCTCCAGATCATTGACGTTTGATTGCAAACGAAGATGATACCGACGGCTACTGCAAAGATGGCGCGGGAGAAGCAAATGTGGGCGAGCCGTTCGTCCATTTCTTTGCACAAGACAACTGGAGACCGAAAGTGATTGGAATTGGGTATCATGACCTGAAGGGTCGCGTGGTGTTGGCGACGGAGTACATTCCGTCTGGGGTAGCCGTCTGTTCGTCGAAGATTCGGGGACTGGCCCCGGAGCGGGATATGTACAGCCTGCAAAAAGAGGAGGATGTCCATCTCTACATCGATGAGCCGGGCCAGATTTTCTCCCACAGTTGTGATCCGAACCTGACCGTGCGGGACAACGAGTATGGCGCATTCGATTTTGTAACTGTGCGCCCGGTGGTAGAAGGGGAGGAGCTTTCTTTCCACTACGGGATGAGCGAGGCCGAGTCGGTGGCGGTGGCCGCCTGCTGCTGTGGATCGGCCAAATGCCAGGGCCGCTCCGTCGGCTTCTGGGAGTTGACCGATGAGCAGCAGGCCGAGTTGGTGCGCCTGGGCGTCTCTGACTTCCTGCGCCGCTGGTACGAGGGCACACCCCGGCCTGTGATGGCCCAGGGCTACCAGCCCTACGCCGCGCTGCAAGCGCAGATGTAAGTGGAACGACCATAAAGGCACGAAGACACAAAAGATTTATTTCTTTGTGTCTTCGTGCCTTTGTGGTTACGAAGCCCCGGCCATTGCCTCCAGGACAGCCCGTGCCAACAGAGCGTCGGCCCCGGCCCGGTGGCTGTTGGGTAGCTGTATCCGGCATTGGCGTGCTGCTTTTTCCAGGCTCTGCCACCTGAAATCCCCATAGCTGCCCTGCTCCCCGAAGAACTCCGCGTACAATTTCATAATGCAAAAGGCGTTGGAACCCGCCGCTCCGTTGGCCACTTTGTGTGCGGCGTGGGACTGGGCAATCATCCGCAGATCGAACTCAGCGTTGTAGATGCCCACCCGCCGCCCATTCAATAGCACCTGAATCTGGGGCCAGAGTTCGGCCCAGGTGGGCGCGTCGGCCACCATTGCGTCGCTGATGTGGTGGACCCGTGTGGCGTCCCAGGGGATGCGCCGGGTGGGTTTGACCAGACTGTCCAGCAGCACTGCGCCGTCGTGATCGATGAGGGCAACTTCCACAATTTCGGCCCGCTTGTCCAGACCGGTGGTCTCCGTGTCCAGATAGAGGGGGCGGTCGGCCAGAATTGCCTGTGCCCGCTGTATAACTGCCATCTGTCTTGGGTTCATCCAATCACCTCGCATATCTATTGGTAGACGTGTAGGCTATTCTACAGCATCTGGGACCATCTACGCCTATTCTAGGCTGTGCAATGTCAACACCCATCCCAAAGGAATCTCCAATGGCGCAACGTAAGAAAATGAGCCAAACCCAGCGTGCAGCCAGCCAACCCCAGGGGAAACGCAGCAGGCGTCTAGTCGGTGTTCTGGTGGGCGTGGCACTCTTCGCTGGCTTCGTCTTTCTCCTCTGGCAGCAGACAACCGGTGGCCCCACCCTCTCTGCCGAGGATGTGCCCGATCCCGCGTTAGGGCCAGCAAACGCGCCGATTGAGATTGTCGAATACAGTGATTTTGGTTGTCCAGCCTGCAAGGGCTGGCACAGCGCGGGGATTGCAGCCCAATTGCAGGAAACCTACGGGGACAAAATACGTTTCGTCTGGAAGGATTTCCCTGTGGTCACCCCCTATTCGCCCAAAGCTGCCGAGGCGGGCCATTGCGCGGCACAGCAGGGCAAGTTCTGGGAGTATCACAACTATCTCTTCGAATCCACCACAAACCTGCGCGACGACGGGCTGAAAGCCGCCGCGGCCAGCCTTGGATTGGACCAGTCTGCCTTCGACACCTGTCTGGATTCGGGCCAGATGGCCGGGAAGGTGCAGGCCAACGACAACGCGGCCCGGCGTTTAGGGATGCGGGGTACGCCGGGTTTCACCTTCAACGGCCAGGTGCTGCCCGCGCCGCCCTCCTTCGCCCAGTTGGCCCAGATGATTGACAGCCAGTAGCATCGAAGCCGCGTTTGCCACCGATTCCCACATAAGCTGAGACGTGAAAGGTGAGATCGAATTTCGATCTCACCTTTCATTTTATCCGTTCCAATTATCACTGCCTACGCAATACGTGGCACTCAGCACACAGCGTTCACTACACTCTCCCCTACCGCCCCACCATCGGCAGGAAGAGGTTTCGCTCCGGCAGACCCGCTGTCACCGAATCCACCTCCACCGGTCCATAGAGATTGAGATTGCCGTCGCTCTCGATCTCTTGCAGCCAGTACCAGTCACCCTTCTGGCCATCCGGGTCAAAGAAGCTGTACGATGCCCCGTTGCCATTGCGCCCCGCGGCGGGGATTACCCCCGGTGTCACCCGTACGCCGTCGCTCCAAAGATTGTTGGGTGTACGCCAGAGGTGGAAGCCCCAGGCGTTGACCTCCGCGCCTGTGAGCCACTGCAACTGCACCCCGGCTGGCTGGCTGCGGGCCGTGAAGCGCAGCAGCGTCACCGCGGTCGGGTCCAGGGGGTTGGCCGTCTGACTGGTGTTGGCATTGTCACCGGTCTGGTCGCTACGCACAACACCGCGCAGGATAATCACCGGTACTTGCAGGTCCCCATTCACCACCACCCGCAACTGGCGGGTATCGACGCCGCCCCGGGGCAGTGTGCCCAACGCCCATTGAACCGGCGGTGTTTGGGCCTGGGGGCCGGGCAGTCGGGCCTGGGAGTTGTCCGGACAGCTCTCCACAACTGTGGTACCGTCCGATGGCTCCGCTGTTAAAGTCGTGCGGGTCAGGTCCATCCCGCCTGTGTTGGTCGTGATCAGATCGTAGACAATGCAGTCGCCTGGACGCACATTCGAGGAGGGCTGCGGGACGCTTTCGATGGTCAAGTCCACCGCGGCTACCGCTATTTCCACCTGGGCCTGCCCAGTCACCAGCGCTGCTGGATCGCCGTTTTCGTCCAGTGCAAACAGGAGTTGCAGCGTATTCATCACCGGTGATTGAGCGGTTGTCACTGTAAAGCCGATTGTGTATTCCAGCGTATTGCCGGGCAACAGATCGCCCAGCGCATCCGTCACATCGGCCCATTCTGCGCGCCCGGGGCTGTTCTGGTCGGGCGTGATTTGGGCGTTGCGGAAAGCCAGTTCGTTGTCACTGTAGACATCTGCCGCTCGTATCAGGTCCAGCCGGGTGTCGCCTGTATTGGCGATGCGCAGGGTGAAGGTGATGGGCACATTCTGCACGGCAAAGGGGTTGCTGCCTGCCAGGGATTTGCTCACGGCCAGAGAAGGGGCGGTGATTCGCACAGCCGCGCTGGCCTGCGTTTCTTGGGCCGGATGACCGCCGCTGTCGGTGGCACCAGCCACCCGGGCATTCTGGACAGTGGCCTTGTTCGCCAGCAGGTCAGTGCTCGCCAGTGCCCGGTAGCGGATCGACACTTGGAGAATCCCGCCCACAGCCAGCGGAGTGTCCTGGGCCAGATTCGTCCAGACAAGCTGACCGCCGTTGCTGCTGGTCGGCGCAGGCTGTGCATCCAGGAAGGTGAGATAGCCAGCGTCGAAGGTCTCAGTCAGGGGAAGGGTCGCCAGCACAGAATCACCTGTGTTGGTGATGCGAACTGTAAAAGTGACTTCCTGGCCGACAGTGACAATCCCGTCCTGGGCCATACTGTTCCGTACAAGTTCCAGCCCCAGGGCCAGCGCGGGGGAGGGACTTGTAGCTGTAGCAGTAGCAGTAGCTGTAGCAGTAGCAGTAGCAGTGGCAGTTGTGCTGCTGGTCGGCGTCGGGGTGTGGCTGGCGGTCGCTGTCGGCGTAGCTGTGCCGGTCGCTGTCGGCGTGGCTGTTCCGGTCGCTGTTGGTGTAGCTGTGCCGGTCGCTGTCGGCGTGGCTGTGCTGGTTGCTGTCGGTGTAGCTGTGCCGGTCGCCGTGGCAGTGGCTGTGCCCGTCGCTGTTGGCGTAGCAGTGCCCGTCGCCGTGGCGGTAGCAGTGCCGGTCGCTGTTGGCGTAGCAGTGCCGGTCGCTGTTGGCGTGGCTGTGCCCGTGGCCGTGGCGGTAGCTGTGCCCGTGGCTGTCGGCGTGGCAGTGCCGGTCGCTGTTGGCGTGGCAGTGCCGGTCGCTGTTGGCGTAGCAGTGCCGGTCGCTGTTGGCGTAGCAGTGCCGGTCGCTGTCGGCGTGGCTGTGCCCGTTGCCGTGGCGGTAGCAGTGCCGGTCGGCGTGGGAGTGGCTGTGCCCGTCGCTGTTGGCGTGGTTGTGCCGGTCGCTGTGGCGGTAGCAGTGCCGGTCGCTGTGGCGGTAGCTGTGCCGGTCGCTGTGGCGGTAGCTGTGCCGGTCGGCGTGGGAGTGGCTGTGCCCGTCGCTGTTGGCGTGGCTGTGCCCGTCGGCGTAGCTGTGCCGGTCGCTGTGGCGGTAGCTGTGCCGGTCGCTGTGGCGGTAGCTGTGGCGGTAGCTGTGCCGGTCGCTGTGGCGGTAGCTGTGCCGGTCGCTGTTGGTGTAGCTGTGCCCGTCGCTGTTGGTGTAGCTGTGCCGGTCGCTGTTGGTGTAGCTGTTCCAGTCGCTGTTGGTGTAGCTGTTCCAGTCGCTGTCGGCGTGGCTGTGCCGGTCGCTGTCGGCGTGGCTGTGCCGGTCGGCGTGGCTGTAGCAGTGCCCGTCGCTGTTGGTGTAGCTGTTCCAGTCGCTGTCGGCGTGGCTGTTCCGGTCGCTGTTGGCGTGGCTGTGCCGGTCGCCGTGGCAGTGGCTGTGCCCGTCGCTGTTGGTGTAGCTGTTCCAGTCGCTGTCGGCGTAGCTGTGCCGGTCGCTGTTGGCGTGGCTGTTCCAGTCGCTGTCGGCGTGGCTGTGCCGGTCGCTGTTGGCGTGGCTGTTCCAGTCGCTGTCGGCGTGGCTGTGCCGGTCGCCGTGGCGGTAGCTGTGCCGGTCGCTGTCGGCGTGGCGGTGGGGGCATTGACCAGAATCGTCGTTGTATAGTCGTTGAAGCCGCCGTCTTTGTCCGCAATGCGCGCCCCCACTGTGCGGCTGGTCACGCCGGTCAGATAGCTGGCGGGAACTGTGGCCGTGGCCGCGGTCGTACCCGTAATCTCGAAGGTTCCGTCCAAATCGAAGTCGTAGCTGTAGAGGAAGCCCGCGCTGGTATCGCTGGTGGACGGATCGCTCTGGCCGCTGAAGGAGACGACAGCTGTACCGCCGTCGTTGGCCGGGCCGTCATTGCCCAGGCTGGCCGTTGGCGCCACATTGTTCACACCTACGCTGACGCTGCTGGAGACCAGACTGGTCTGGCTGCTGGTGACAGTGGCCGTGTTGACAACCGTCAACGGGCCGTCGTCCTGGAGCAGGCTATAGGTGTAGGTGACGCTCTCGCCTGCGCTCAGGGAGAAGCCGCTGCCCAGCGTGCCGGTGAGGCTGTCGGCAACCCTTACGTCACTAGCAAAGCCCGTGCCTGTGTTGCGCACCGTTACGGTGAAGACGACGGTCCCGCCTTCGTCCACGGCAGTGGCGCTGGCCGTCTTGCTGATGTTCAGAAGAGGCGCGTTGACGGCAATCACAGTTGTGTAGTCGTTGAAGCCGCCGTCTTTGTCCGCAATGCGCGCCCCCACTGTGCGGCTGGTCACGCCAGTCAGATAGCTGGCGGGGACGGTGGCCGTGGCCGCGGTCGTACCCGTAATCTCGAAGGTTCCGTCCAAATCGAAGTCGTAGCTGTAGAGGAAGCCACCGATTGTATCGCTGGTGGACGGGTCGCTCTGGCCGCTGAAGGAGACGACAGCCGTACCGCCGTCGTTGGCCGGACCGTCGTTGCCCAGGCTGGCCGTGGGCGAGACATTCTGCCACTGGACAGTTGTGCTGTCAGAAACCGGGCTGGTCTGGCTGCTGGTGACGGTCGCTGTGTTGATGACCGTCCGCGGCCCGTCATCCTGGCTGATGGGATAGGTGAAGGTCATCGCTTGGCCCGCGGCCAGGGAGGAGGCCGACGCCAGCGCGCCCGCGATTGTGTCGTGCACATCTACACCCGTAGCCGTCGAGCCGCCGGTGTTAAAGACGACGACTGTATAGGTGATTGTGCCGCTTTCGTCCGGAGACGAATTGTCCACGCGCTTGTGGATGGCGAGCACTGGCGCGCCCACCACATCAAAAACTGCGTCCGCACTGTTGTTCGTTGTCGTGTATTCGTTGCTGGCGCTGATATATGCCGTGTTGGTAATGGTCGTCCCAAACAGACTGTTGTCCGTGCCCAGGCTGGCCGTGACGGTAATTGTCCCGCCTGCGCCGGGGAGCAGGTCGGCTGTCTGCCAGGTATACGGAGCCGTGCTGGTCTGGGTGATGACGACGCCCCGGCTGATGACGCCGGTTGCGTTGACGCCGCTGGGCAGAGCATCGGTCAGGAAGACGCCTGTGGCAATGCCGCTACCGGTGTTGGTGAAGCGAAGGGTATAGGTCAGGGGACTGCCTAACTCCAGCATACCGGGCCAGACCGCTTTGCTGACTGTCACATCGGCCCAGTCGTCGTTGCGGATTGTGCCGATGCCCTGACCGTCTGTAAGAAAGACGTTCTCTCCGCTGGCAGAGATTCCAGTCAGGTTGAGATAGAAAATTTCATCCGCCTCGACGAAGAGATCGCCGTTGACGGTGACTGTCACCGTCTGAGAACCGGCCACATTCGCTGGGAACTCCACGCCAGGACCGCTGAGGATTTCCACGTAGTCGTTGTCGCTGACTAGCGCTGTGCTATTTGCGGTTTCGTAGGGCACAAAGACTTCGCTGTCCACCGCGTTGGTCAGTGTTACAGTAAAGACAAAATCGGTCGCGCCGCTCTGCCCCTCGTAAGCGGTCGCATCGCTGATAGTGACGCCTACGCTGTCGTTGTCGGTGATGACACCCGTGGCGCTGGGGGGGCTGCCCACTGCGTAGCCGCTGCCCGCGGTAAGTGTCAGAATGACTGTCTCGTCCAGCTCCGCTAGATTGTCGGGAGTCGGCTCTACAGTCACAGTGACGGTGGCCTGACCCGCCGGAATTGTCACGTCCCCGCCCAGCGCGCTGTAGTCGCTGCCGCTGGTGGCTGTGCCGCCCACATCGAAATTGACAATCAACGGGCTGGTTGTCGAATGGCTGCGGGTGAAGGTGTAGGTCAGGCCAATGCCTCCGTCTTCCACCACAGAGACAGGCGCGACGCCAATCGTCACGGATGGCGGATCGAGTACGCTGAAGTTGGCGCTGGCCGAGCCGTCCCCGCTGGTATGGCTGTAGAGCGCTGTATTGGTGATGCTTTCGCTGTGGTCGCCTGTGTGGGTGATGGCGAAGGTAAATGTGATGGCTGTGCTGGCGGTGAGGGTTGCCGTCCAGGCGATTTCGCTGTTGCTTTCCAGCGCGCCTGTGGGCGGGATATCCCAACCGGCGAAGGTGACGCTGACGGGCAGGGTGTCGGTCAGAACAACCCCATAGGCATTGGCCCCTGTATTCGAGAGTACCAGTGTATAGGTGACGACGCCGCCCTTGTCGATTGCTGCCGTCGGTGTCACCGTTTTGGTCAGCGTCAGGGCGGCGGCAAAGCTTGACTCATACGCGCCGCTGTCACAGACCACATTTTGCGGGCGGGCAAAGCCCCGCTAGTCGTCGCTGAGTGGCGTGCCCACCCCATCGACACAGCCCGCCGGGTTGCCCCCGTCGATGGCGGGCGAACCGGCCAGGAGTGCGTGGGTGTGGAGCTGATAGCCGACCAGCGCGTCGTTGTCGTCCAGAACGTCAAGCAGCAGGGAAACGTCCACCTGATCGCCGGTGGCCATGAAGCCGCTGCTGCCCGCGCTCTCTTCGAGCAGATTGTAGCCTGCGGATGTGAATGTGCCGAAGGCGTCCGGCCCACTGCCCCCCGCGCTGTTGTCGGCGCTCAGGCTGTTGCGTAGGGCAAAGGCGGTGCTGGCTCCGGCATAGAGACCGCCGCCGTCCCCCCCAGTGCTGTTGTCGGCCACTGTCACATTGAAGAGGGCGACTGATCCTCCGTCGTCAACACCGATGCCGCCGCCGTTGCCGGTGGTCGATTGGTTGCCGCTGATAGTAGTGTTGACCAGTGTAATGGGGGCTGTGGATGTGACAAAGACGCCGCCACCGTGAAGACCAGTGCTATTGTCGGCAATCAGTGAATGGGTAATCGTCATCGGCGCTTCGGCGTGGATGCCGCCGCCGCTGTAACCGCTCCCGCTGCTGTTGCCCCACACCTGGCTGCGTTCAATCGTCAGGAAATCGTCCGCGTCGATACCGCCCCCATCTTCGCCCGCACGATTGTAGTTCAGTGTACTGCTGATTATTCGGGTGATGCTGCCGCTGTCGCTGTCCAACCCGCCGCCGTCACCGTCAGCCAGATTGTAGTCGATGGCGCTGTTGACAATTGTTAGCAGACCGTCGCTGGCTGTGAGACCGCCGCCGTCGTCGTGCGCGGTGTTGCTGATGATGCGTGTGGCTGTGATAGTGGTTGTGCCACCTGCCAGCGCAAGGCCGCCGCCGTCGTCGTTAGCCCCATTCCAATGGATTTCGGCGCTCTGGAGCACAAGCGTACCGTCGGAATGGTTGATGCCACCGCCATCTTCCTCCGCAGTGTTGCTGAATATCTGAGTCGCTGAAATCGTCACGTTGCCATCAGCGATGTCTATACCACCGCCGGTGTCGAGGGCTGTGTTGCTGATCACGCGGCTACCCCAAATCGTTACTGTGCCTCCCGCCACAGCCATCCCACCGCCAAAGACGGCTTCATTGGTCAGAATCTGTGTATTGGTGATGGTGACTTGGAAGTCGGGTGCGATGAAAATACCACCGCCCACAAAGTCCGAGTAATTCAGTATCATCAAAGAATCTTCGATGGTGGCATCGCCAGCGTCCTGGTGGATACCACCGCCGCCCAGAGAAGATCCGCCGAGCGCATAGGCGCTGTTAGATTCGATGCGACTGATGCGAACAGTCAGCGGGCCGTCGGAGTCGATGCCCCCCCCGTCTTCGTCAGCCTCGTTGTAGCGGATTGTACTATCGAAGATCCGTATACTGTTGCCGTTGCTGTCGATACCGCCGCCGTCTTCTTCGCTGTAGTTGTATTCCAACAGAGAGTTTGTGATGGTCAGCCAACTTGTGCTGGCGATGCCGCCGCCGTCCCCTTCTGCGTAGTTGTCAGACACATCGCTGTCGATCACTTCCAGTGGGCCATAGCTGCGGATACCACTGCCATTTCCCTCCGCATAATTGGAGTAGACGTGGGTGTTGCTGATGATCAGCGTGCCCTCGTTGCGAATGCCGGCGCCGCTGTCTGATGTTTCCCCGTCGGTGATGCGCAGATTCTCGATCAGCACATCTACGCCTAATGCGATGGATATCACCCGGCCCAGGGCCAGCGCGTCAATTGTTGTTGGATTGGCGTTGGCGTCCGGGCTGCCCGTCAGCCGATCTGTGACGGTATAACCGCCGCGCAGGGTCAGGCTTTTGTCGATGGCTGTGGACTGGACGCCGCCGCCGTAGCTCTCTACCCCAGCGCAGTAGCCGGCCACCCGCACCTCACCGCCACTGGAAGACGCGTTTACCGCCTGCTGCACAGCGTGCGCGTCCAGACTGCTGTAGACCGTCGTTCCGCTGTCCGGTGTGGCAAAGCAGAGGCCGACCGAATGGCTGACCGACGCGGAATGGTTTGCGGTCGTACTCACCAGACTGCTGGTGGTGATGAGGGCTGTGTTGTCGATGGTTGTCCCCAGCAAATCAACGCTGTTGCTCAGCACGCCGGTAATCGTCAGATAGCCGCTGCTGTTGGCTGCCATATCCGCTACCTGCCAGACGTAGGGTAAGGAGGAAGGGCTGGTCTGGGTGATAGGGATTCCGCTGCTGATTACTGATGATACACTGATGCTGATTGGTATGGCGTCGGTGATGACGATCCCTTCGGCTGTGGTCGTGGGGCTGGTGTTGGAGAAGAGAAGGGTATACGTCACTGTGTCGCCCGGCGCGGCCACTGTCGGGGTCACGGCTTTGCTGATGGCGATCTGCGCAACCTGCACTTCAAACGCGCCGATGTCGCTGGCGTCGTTGATATTGGCGATACCCAGAAGGTCTACCGGGCGGGCATAGCCGCGCTGATCCTCGCTGGTGGTGGTGCCGCTGTCACCGCCATCTTTGCCGGTGTCGATGGCGGGTGAGCCAGGCAAAAGCCCGTGGGTTTGGGTAGAATCGCCGTTGTCCTGCAGGGGGCCGAGCAGGGGATCGATGGGTGAGACATTGCTACCCACCTGATTGCCGTCGTAGCCGTCGCTGAGGCCGGAACCTCCAGTGGCGTCGCCAATCAGATTGTAGTTGCCGCTGCTGAAAGCTCCCGATATATCGGGATGCGTGGTGCTGCCAGGTCCAGAGGAACCATCCTGGTTCCCCGCCACCAGTGTATTGTAAAGGTTTGTACTGCCGCCGCTGCGGGCCAGACCGCCGCCGTCGCCGGTGTTGTTGGCGTCGGCGTCCGCAGTGTTGTCGGTGACGGTCACATTGTAGAGGTCAACCGTGCCCGATTCAGCATAGAGTCCGCCGCCGTCGCCATTGGTGCGATTGCCGCTAAAAGTTGTGTTGGTAAAGATGAGCGTCTGGGTTCCATCGCCGCTCAGACTGACCCCACCGCCCGCGACCCGGTTAAAGTTTTCCGCCACGAGAGAGCGATTCAGCGAGCCGTAAATCGTGCCAGAACCACTGGCGTGGCTGTTCATACCGCCGCCGGTATCGTCAGCCAGACTGGCATCCGTATTGCTGATGATTTGGGTATCTACGATAGCAAACGAGATGACCCCATCCGATCCGGCCACCAGTTGCATTCCGCCACCACCCCCATCAAAGCTGATATTGCGGCTGATTGCGGCGCTTTCGATAGTCATTGTGATCTGGCTGCTGCTGCTTGCGTCGGCGAAAATGCCGCCACCGCCGAAATCATTGCCGCCCGCGCTATTGCTGATCACCTGGCTGTTTTGCAGCGTAAATAGGATATTACCACCCTCTGCTGCTAAGTAAATACCTCCACCGCTATCATCGACGCTGTTGCTGATCACCTGGCTGTTTTGCAGGGTCAGGTTAATATTTTCGTCAAAGGCTGCCATAAAAATAGCGCCGCCGTTATAGTTGGCACTGTTGTTGTAGACCGAAGCATTGATAATTGTGAGATTCCCATAGCTATAAATGCCACCGCCATTGTTGCCACCGATTGAGGCAGCCACCCCATTGCTGACAGTGGCGTGGGTCAGGGTCAACGCCGCGCTGGGGGCCACAAAAAACATACGGAACTCCGTAGCCGTGTCGCGCTGGATCACCGCGTCGTTGCCGATAATTGTGATGGGTTTCAGGATAGCCAGGGCTGAATCCCCATCGTAGGGGAAGCCAATACTGGTCAGCGAGACTGTGCTGACCGTCGGGTCAATCGTAATCGTCCCGCCAGGGCAAATAAAGTCAATGGCTTCGCGTAAAGTATCAGGTCCGCTGCCTCCCCCACTGTCTCCTCCGTCGGTGACGGTGATGGCGTCGCTGCAGGCCGTCAGCACTACATCGTTGAAATCGCTGCCGCCGAAATAGTCGATGTACGTTGTCCGCCCGCTGATTGTAAAGAGGCTGTTCTGGGGCAGGCCGTTGAACATGCCCGTGACTGCACTATCCGACGCCACTGCATCAATGATCACAAACTGATCGCCCACACTGGGCGTGATGGTGGGTGCGAGCGAAAGCGTGGCTCCGCCCAGCGTAATCGTGCGTCCTGCCCCCGTCACCTGTAGCTGGTCGTAGCCGCTGCCCGCAGATGTGCCGTCGATCTCTACTTCAAAGGTATCTGCCGCCGTCAATGTGACATTGCCGTTGACCGTCACTATACCCGGCGACGCGCCCGGCACGAGCGTGCCGTCAATCGAGACATTGCCCGTAACATCCGGGTTGTTGGACTGGCTGTTCTTGACCGTCCCGGTTAGGCTGACGGAATTGCTGCCCGCGTCCAGGTGACCGGCGATGTCAATTGTGCCGGTGGTGCTGAGGCTGACGGAACTGATGAGCGCAATGCCCCGCCGCGCAACGATCACCCCGTTGACCCGCAGTTCCAGCAGGTCTCCGTTGCGCGTCACTGTGATGTTCTCTCCGTTCATTTCTTCGTAGTTGAATGGCCCAGCCACTACCGATAGGGCGGCATTGCTGCTGTTGTTGGTGGCAGTGATGTCGTTGCTGGCGGTGATCGTGACCGTATTCTCTATCGTTGTGGCGGTGAGGAAGGTATCAGTCAGTATGCCGGTGAGGGTAATGTACCCCCCCGCGCCGACGGCTAGATCGCTCACATCCCAGGCGAAGTCGGGGGTTCCAGATGTTTGGGAAATGGATGCGCCGCCGATTGTGCTGTTGGTGACACCGCGAAAAGTGATGCTGACTGGTACGCTGTCACTGATGATGACGCCATGGGCTGAGTAGAGACCACCGTTTGTAAAGCTAAGCGTGTAGGTTACTGCGCTGCCGGGTATAGCCGTGGACGGAGAGACACTTTTTGCTATCTTCAGATCTGTGAAATTAACGAGCACGTCATCAATGCCAAACTCATCACGGGATCCGCTGCCGCCGACATCATTGCTCTGCCACTGTAAGTAAAGGTAATTACCATCCTGGATCGTCACGCCAGAAAGGATGACCTGTCGCTCTACCATCTGCCAGGCAGGGGATACGGTAGCTGTCTGAGTGGTAGTAAAGTCCAGATTCACTACAGGCGTATAAGTGATATCGTCGCCAGAGTAAAAAAAGTTTAGAAAGCTGGACCGTCCCTGGTCGTTGTAAGACCATATCTTATAGGAAACTGTGGGATCGATGACCGGGGCGCCGGTGTTATTCTGCACTCGTAGGGTGATTGTGCCGGGCGTAAAGTCAGCACCACTCGGCTGAACCCCTAGAATTGTATTGTCACCCCCCGTATCAAACGCGTATATGCCTCCGTTTGTAGCACCACCGTAAGAGGTACCCCGTGTAAAATCATTGAGTGTATGGGTGCCGTTGAATCTGCCGTCCTCATCGCTCAAGCCCGTAACTCGCCATTCGTCGGAATCAAGCTGGCCTGATGCCGGATTGGGCGCGAAGCCAACTCCGGTGAAACCTGTAAAATCAAAAAATGTAGGCAAGGGAGCTTGGGCTTGCAGACGTTCAAAGGGGAAGAAGAGGCCAGCACAGAGGATCGAGACGAAGAGCAGGGGAAGGGCGATTATGTGGAGTCGTCTCACAGGAAATTTCTTTCATTCACCTCGAAACCACTACCTCTGGTAGTGGTGCAGGAAGCCGGTTCTACCGGTTGAGTGGGTTATGATGTATCTCCCTAGAAGGTGCCCACCAGCTAAGGAGATACATCATGAGCGAGAGATTTAGGAAACTCTCCCACTCAATCTATGAGTGTAAGTACCACATCGTGTTTTGTCCAAAATACCGCTACCGGATATTCACGGATGAGAGCGTGTTTAGAAATTAAGTAGTAGGTTTGATGCGTTTGAGCATAGTGGCGATGGAAGCGACATAAATGACACCTTCGCTACTTCTGGTGCAGCGCTCAAAGTCTTTACTGAGACGGCGAAAGCGACCAAGCCAAGCCAAGGTACGTTCGACGATCCAGCGGACAGGAACGACGACGAAGCCTTTGGCATTGGGTGGACGATTGGTGATTTCAAGGGAAGCTCCCACAGTTTTCTCTAACCATTCCTGGAAATCAGGACCGCGGTAACTACCATCAGCCCAGATTTTTTTGAGCGAAGCCCGAGTTTCTGATGGAAGTTTAGCGAAAACCAGTTTAGCACCATCGCGATCTTGACCATTGGCAGCGTTGACGACCACATCGAGTAGGTTACCACACGTGTCAACCAAGTCATGACGTTTGCGTCCTTTGATGTTCTTGCCGCCGTCATAGCCAGATTCGCCGCCCGCTTCAGTGGTTTTGACAGTCTGGCTATCGATGATCCCACCGCTCGGTTCAGGTGTGCGGCCCTGTTCGATTCGTTCCCGTTGCCTCACGGCAGTGTTGAGCTTTTACCAAGTCCCGTCCGGACACCACTTACGGAAGTGATAATAAATTGTGCTCCACTTCGGAAAGTCGTGTGGTAAAGCACGCCATTGACAACCTGTGCGTACCATATACATGATCGCATTCACGATCTGGCGTAAATCGTACTTGAGTGGCCGCCCTGCTCCTGTCTTCTCACCGAGAAGCGATTCTAAGACCTTCCATCGCTCGTCGGTCAAATCGCTCGGATAGCCCTTTGTTTGCTCTTCCATTCTCTTCTCCTTGGATTGTTATGGCTTTCATACCATTTTATTCCATGAAGGAGTTTTCGTATAGCAAGAGAAGAGCCTGTTTAAATATTACTGGCTCTGAGATAGGAACATACACGAGCCAGCAAATCTACCAGTTACTTCATCAGAAGGAAGATGTAGAAGTGCTGGAGTTGAAGGTGCGGCCAGACCATATCCATTTAGTGGTGTCGATAGCGCCGAAGTATGCCATCTCATCGATCATGGGATATTTGAAAGGCAAGCTGGCAATCCGACTGTTCGAGCGGTACGAACGGTTGGGACGGAAATACTGGGGCCGGCATCTGTGGTCTCGCGGCTACTGTGTAAGTACAGTCGGAATCGATGAAGAGAAGATTCGTAAGTACGTGCAGTGGCAGGAGAAGAAGGAACGCGAAATAGAGCAGCAACAGGGCAAGCTCCTCGGCTAACACCGAACGTAACGGGCACCTTTTAGGGCCGCCGCTTATTCAAGCCACCACCTTTGGTGGTGGTAGTTGACTGATAGCTGGAAGTTTACAGCTACATTATCGCAGTCGGAATCTTTCTATTATGTCTTTATCGTAAAGCCGCCTACTACAGAGTAGATCTTGTGCGACAGGTAGTATACAGTCCGGCTAACCGGGACGCAAATAACTTGGAGACCAGGGATCGATGGCGGCTAATGGGTTCGCGCCTCCAACCCAAAAGCGTCGACGCCTCACTCAAACCAGACCTGTGATATAATCTTTGCCAGCGGCTACACCTAATCCCCACACGGACAGAACGATGAGCGAAACATCCATCAATTTTGGCTTCAACGAAGCAGACCGCACCGACAATTATTCCGAAATGACATACATAGCGGCCATCAGCGACGCCCTGCAAGTGGAGATGCGCCGGGACCCCAACGTCCTGATTATGGGCGAGGATGTGGGTGGAAGCTTTGGCGGCGCCTTCAAAGTGACCAAAGGCTTCGAGGAGGAGTTCGGTCGTCTGCGGGTGATGAACACCCCAATGGCCGAGAACGGCTTTGTGGGCATGGCCACCGGCATGGCCCTGATGGGTCTGCGCCCGGTCATCGAAGTCCAGTTCGCCGATTTTATCACTTCGGCCTTCGACAGTATTGTCCAGTATGCGGCCACCAACCACTACCGCTGGAACGCGGCCGTACACTGGGTCATCCGTGCGCCCAGCGATGGCGGCATCCGCTCCGGTCCCTTCCACAGCCAGAACCCGGAGGCCTGGTTCACCCACACCCCCGGTCTGAAAGTCGTGGCCCCGGCCACCCCTGCCGACGCCAAAGGGCTGCTCATCGCCGCCATCCGGGACAACAATCCGGTCATCTTTTTCGAGAGCAAACCCCTCTACCGTTCGCTCAAAGGGCCTGTGCCCCCCGGCGAATATGTGGTGCCCATCGGCAAAGCCAACCTGGCCCGCACGGGCAAGGATTTGTCGATCATCACCTACGGCGCACAGGTGCAGGAAGCACTGCAAGCCGCCGAAATCCTGGCCGCCGAAGGCATCGACGCCGAAGTCCTCGACCTGCGCACCCTCAAACCCCTGGACACGGACGCCATTCTGGAAACGGCTCGTAAGACCGGCAAAGTGCTGATCGTCCACTCGGCCACCGGCAACACCGGCCTGGGCGGAGAGATCGCTGCGCAGATCAGCCAGGAAGCCTTCGAGTGGCTGGACGCGCCCATCCAGCGCCTGACCGGGCTGGACATTCCTGTGCCCTTCAGCCCACTTCTGGAAGACGCCTACCGGCCCAGCGCAGCGAAGATTGTAGAGCGTGCGCGTGCGCTGGCCGCGTTTTAAAGGCAAAAGGCAAAAGGGGAAGGCAAAAGTGTCGCCTCACTCGCAACTCGCAATTCGCAATTCGCAACCCGCAACTCGTCCAATGAAACTCGCCACTCTCTGCTACGTCCAAAAGCCCGGCCACACACTGATGTTGCATCGGGTGAAAAAAGAAAACGATATGCACCAGGGCAAATGGAACGGGCTGGGCGGTAAAGTAGAGGCCGGGGAATCGCCTGAGGAGTGCGCCATCCGGGAGGTGTGGGAAGAGAGCGGTCTAGCCTGTCGCAATCCCCGGCTGCGTGGATTTATCACCTTCCCCGCCTTTGACGACATCGACGACTGGTACACATTTCTCTTTACGTTTGATGATTTTGAGGGGGAACTGATCGACTCGCCCGAGGGCAATCTGGCCTGGATCGAAAACGAGCGGCTGCTGGAACTGAACCTGTGGCCGGGGGATCGGGTCTTTGTGCCCTGGGTCTTCCAGGACCGGTTATTTTCGGCCAAGTTCGTCTACGAAAAAGGGGAATTCATCCACCACGAAGTCACCTTCTACGGCGCAGATGGGGATATCTCCTATGAGTCAGCCACGCACGAAAAAGACCTGCCGGGTTTTCCGAAACCCGGCAGGTCTGATCCCCAGGGCTTTCAGCCCATCTATACCCCCGCCGACGACACCTATTGTTGGCTGTGCAATGGCCCGGTGGTCAAGCGCCACTGTAAGATCGTCTGCGAGCAGTGCGGCTTTGTGCGGGATTGCAGCGATCCGTAAGGGGCTCTGTAGAGGAAGAAGGAAGTGTCGCATTGAAACGGTTTTTTGCGCAGATAGATGGCTGGTTTAGCAGCAATAGCTGGTTGTGGTTTGGTGGATTGTGCGGGGTGGTGATTCTGCACTTTGGTACAGCTATTTTGCGGCTGAATAGCTTTTTCCCATCCATCCAAGCGCTCGATTTTTCGACCTACTATGCGGCGGCTTGGGCATTACGTCTGCATCAATCTCCGTATACCTGGTCGAAGGAGTTGTTCGAGTTTCTGGCGGAAACACAGGGCCTGCCGAGACTACAGATCCAACTTAGTCCACCACTTTGGCCTCTTTTACTACAACCCTTAACCCTCTTTTCGTTCCCTACATCTGCTATCCTCTGGCTGTTGATTTTGCTTCTAATTGTCCTATATTGCCACCTCCTCATGGTACGAATGGCTGGGTATACAGGCTGGAAGATTTATGCCGTAACATTGCCATTTACACTTACATTTGGCCCGCTCTTCCTAAATCTTACACTGGGGCAAAACGGGGTTTTTCTTTTGCTGGGTGTATTGCTTTTAGGAGAGTCAGTGAAGCGTGCGAAGCCCTCACTCCATTTTGATCTGCTTGTAGTTGTAATGTGGGCAGTTGCATTCAGTGCAAAGATTTACCCAATCCTATGGATGGGGGCTTTGCTCTTGCTAGGGCGATGGCGTATGCTCGTCGGGGCGGGATTGGTCGGTGTGCTAATGTTTGGGGGTAGCATATTGCTTGCGCCCCAGGCATCTGCGGAGTATTGGCTGGATTTTCTGCCTAACCAAACCAGGAGTCACTCGACGCAAGTCAGCATTGAGGACCAATCCCTGGGCGGATTCTTAAGTAGGGTGGGGCGCGGCGATCAGTATGTATTTCCGGGCTTGAGTGTTTCAGATAGACTTGAGGTTTCTTGGAGTTTTCCGTGGGAGTTTTCCGTTCCAGGCATTCAGGCATTTTCGCTGGTTTTGTTGCTTCTACTTGGCGTATGGCTCACCTTTGCCTGGATACGGAGCAATGGCGAAGACCAAGGGTCCATTGTTTACGCACTGGCTCTGTTTAGCCTGTTGCCTTTCCCCCATATGGATCGCTACAATCACATTTTGGCTTTGCCTGCGATAGCGTGGCTGTGGGAGCGCGGGGGGCGCTACCGTCATATGGCAGTTGTGGGGTATGGGCTGTTTGGCCTCTCCCGGCTCAATCACTTCTGGGCTGCCTATCTGCCTTCTCCTCTGGGGCCGATTGCTACGGGATTTGGGCTTTTTGGCGTTCTGCTTTTGCTGGTGGGAATTGCTCAAGCCATAGGTGATACTAACTCCACGCCCCGCTCTCCTCAATGGGGCGCAGACCGGCCAGGGGAGTGATAGTTTCCTGGCCCGGTGGGGTTGTCTTGACTGCCTCCACCCGTTCGATCAGCCGTTCTCGCTGCAACTGGGCCAGCTCTTCCAGCACCACCTGCCAGAGAAAGCCGTGGCTGAAGCGATAGAGATGACGGGCCGCTCCAGTGCCTGCCCCATTATTTGCCCCATTCTGCATCGGCAACTCAACCACCAGCCCCCGGTTCATCCAATTGCTCAGGCAGATTTCCACCCACTCGTCCGGCTCGGCAGAGACCCGGGAAAGCAGGGACAACTCGAATTCCCGGCCCAGGACTGCCGCCACCTGCAAAAGCCGCCGGGCACGGGGATTGAGCCGGGCCAGCCGGTTCTCCATCACCGCGGCTACGCCCGTGGGCACAGGCACGCCGCTTTCCATCAGTTCGCTCAGTCGCCCACTCTCCAGGTGCCACTGCCCCTGCTCTTCATTCAAAATTTGCCGGTTGCGCAGGTCCAGCACCAGTTCTTCCAGCACATACGGGTTGCCCTCGCAGCGGTCGATGGCATAGCGGCCCAGTTGCCCCAACTGGGGACCGGTCAGGCCCTGATAGCGGCGCAGGATATGCAACAGACTCTCGTTGCTCAGCGGTTCCAGATGGCGAGCGGCCAGATGGCCCTCCCGGATCAGCACATTGCGCCAGATGACCAGCGGATGGTTGGGCGTTGTCTCCTCCCGGCGATAGGCGCAGACAAACCAGATGGGCTTGAATTGCAGCCGGTGGAAGAGGTAGCGGAGCAGGTCCAGGGTGGCCTGATCCGCGTCGTGGAGATCGTCCAGAAATAGAACCATCTGCCGTTCCTGGGCGATGGCCACCTCCAGAAAGTGGGCTATCGCTTCAAAGAGCCGGTGGCGAGCCGTAGTGTCTTCGTCCAGCGCAGGCAAGACCGCTTTGCCCTGGCCCTGCACCTCTGGCCACAGCCGGGAAAGCTCCACAAGCCAGCTTTCGGTCAAGGCAATTCGCCCGCCCCCCCGCCCGGCTCCCCGTCCGGCTACTTCTCCCATTACCCCTTCTTTGGGGTGGAAGAGCGGGCGCAGCGCTTCAACCAGTGGCTCGTAGACCAATCCGGTGCGGTAGTGGTAGCAATGGCTGCGCAGAGTTCGTGCGCCCAGACCGTTGGTGTAGGCCAAGACATCCTCCAACAGCGCGCTCTTGCCCACCCCCGCTGGTCCTTCCAGAAGGGTCAACTTGCCCACACCCCGGCGGGCTGCTTCCCATTGCTGTACTAGCCAGGTGTGTTCCTCGCCCCGTTCCAGCAGGGGCAGACGGGACTGGACAGGCCGCACACTGCTGGTCAGCGCGTCGTTGAGTTCTTCGATCTGCTGGCGCAGGGCCTCGGTCTCTGGGCTGGGGTCCACGCCCAACTGTTCGGCCAGCACCCGGCGGCTGCGCTCGTAGTGGGCCAGGGCTGCGCTGCGTTGGCCGCTCAAATGGAGCAGGAGCATCTTCTGGCGGTGGGCCTCTTCCTGCCAGGGTTCCAGGGCCAACAGCCGGTTGATGTGGCGCAGGGATGTCTCGTATTCGCCCCGGACTGTGTGGTGTTCGATGAGGGTGTGGTAGATTTGGCCGACCCGCCGCCGCCATTCTTCCCGCTCGGTGGTCAGCCAGACATCGAATTCCGGGCAGTCGTCCAGCCCCAAATCCTCCAGAAAGTCGCCGCGAAAGAGTTCAGTGGCCGCGGCCAGGGAGTGGAGTTGGTCCGAGCGGGCCAGTCGCTCCATCTGCACAGTATCTATCCACAGCCGTTCGTCACCCCGAAAGCGGACTGTGCGCCGGTCCGCTTCCAGGCTGTTGGGTAGCTGTTGGCCGATGTTGTGCAGCACCCGGCTCAGATTGCCCCGGCCCCGGCTTTCCGGCTTGTCCCCCCAAAAGAGCGCGGCCAATTCCTGGCGGGCCACAGGTTTGGCCTGGCTGCACAGATAGCAGAGCAGCCCCAGGGCTTTGCGCGACTCTAAATTGCCAATAGGCTGGCCGTTGCGTTCGATCTGAATGGGGCCGAGGAGGCGGATGTGGATGTGGTCGAGTTCGGGCATAGGCGTAGAATCATTGTAGTGGGTGGGCGAACTAGGCCAGGAGTGGGTGAACGCCTGCCCGTACCAACACGGCACGCAGATTGACAAGGCCGGGACGATTTAGCTGCAAGGCTTGAATCGTTGCCCGTCCGATGGCCGTCAAGCCAATCATCTGCGTAAAGTCACTGCTCCAGGTAAAATGTCTCTGCCACGCGTGAAGGCGGGGGTGAAAGAGTGCTATCTCCTGCCCACTGTCCGGATCGACTCCCGTTGTGCGAATGCCTTTCTTACGATTACATCCGCCGTAGGCGTGGGCCAGGTTTGACAATGAAGGTTCACCGCCGCGGGCCAGAGGGAGTATGTGGTCGCACTCAAACGATTGCAGGCTGTATTTTGCCGGGGTACGGCAATACTCACACACCCCAGCGGATCTTTCCTCGATCGTCCTTCGTTGCGCGACAGTTGGTGTGCTGCTCCTCATAGGAGAAGGGGGCAACTTCGAGAACGTCCATCAATTCATCCAGCGTTGTCTGACGCAGTTCCGCGAGATCGACCAGATAACTCACTCTTTGAGCGTTTTTGATCTCGATTTCGTCGACAATCGTGGATAGCTCTTCCTCTTCATTTTCGTCCAGAAGGCCAGCGCTCTGTTTGCGTGACAATTCGGCGCAGCGACGGCGCAGGGCAAGGGGAATGACACCCGCACTGATTTTGGCAAGCAGCACACTTTCAGCCTCTGGATTCTGGGCGATTTTCCGTTGTGATCGCAATCAGATCACCTGATCTGCCAGTAAGTCCAATTCGTCCAAACCCAACTGGGGCAGGCTGTCCAGAAGAACGCTGAATGGGACTTCGGTCTGAATGTGAAGAGTAGTCATAGCTCTATTCTACCTTCCGTGCTCTATGTAAGGTAGCGAAATCGCAGTCGAATAGTTCATTGGTTGACTGGTAGGGGACCACACCTCCCGAATCACCCAATGAACCACTCACCCAATCATCTGTCAAGAAAGCTGGGGAACCCGTGGCCCGGAAGGAATCCGGTCCCCGGAGTCGTCGATACGTTGCCAGGGGTAGTAGACCCAATCGTCGGTGATGGCTGCGTAGTAGTCTGGCTCGTCTTCTTTGAAGAGACTGCGGTTCTGTTTCCAGTGGAGCACCGCCGTCTCCGGGTAGCCCCCGGCCGATTTGATGCGGCTGGCAACGGTGACAATCGTCCGCCCCCGATCCCACATATTGTCCACCACCAGAATCTTTTTGCCTGCCAGCAACACATCCGTGGGGAACTGCTGGAAACGGGGCCAGCTCATCTCGGCGCGCACTGACGAGTCTTGCCCAAAGATGACCGACGCGGTGAGTACATCTTTCATCTTCAACGCCTCGGCAATCATCCCGCCGGGGATAATCCCGCCCCGGGTGATAACCAATAGGCTGTCATACGGCGTGTTGAGTTGCATCACCACTTTGCTGATCAACTCTTCCAAATCTTGCCAACTCAAATATACATTTGCCATCGATCGATCTCCACAACTGAACGAAACCACCCACTCATTTTTACCACGAAGGCACAAAGACACGAAGAAAAATATCCTCTTTGTGTCTTCGTGTCTTTGTGGTTTTCTTCCTACTTTCCATTAGTCAGAGCCAGGAATCCGCCCGCCATTGCGGCCTGTACGCCCCAATCTGCCACCCGCTGGGAAACCTGGGGACGGAAGTATAATCCGCTTCCCGCGGGCACGTCAAAGAGGGCGTCGCTCTTCTCGACTGTCGTTCCTTCCGGTGGAAGGTAGTCCAGCTTGTAGCGTCCCGGCACAATCCCCCACAGACGGAACTTGCCCAGCGCGTCGCTGACTGTTTGGGCCACCAGCGCGCCCGCTTCGTCCACCAGTTCCACACCCACCCCGGCCAAAAGCACATCCCCGCCAACCCAGCCCGCGCCCTCGGGCCGCAGGGTCAGAACCACCGGGTCGTGGTCCGCGGCGTGATAGATTGTTGTGGTGTCCATCTCTGCGTAGAATGGAAAATCCGCGTCGATGTGCAGCGGGTCGATGCCCGCAAAGGCCGTCTGCATCCCCCGGCTGTAGAGGATGTGGTCCAGGGCCTGGCTGCCCCCGTTAAAAATAAAAGTGTAGCGGTCCGCGGGGGAAAGGATGTCAAAGCTGTGCAGCAGACTGGGCGATGTTTGCTCCTGCAAAATCTCCACAGGTGGACTTTCGTAATAGTCGTTGAGATCGCCCAGGACGACGATGTGGGCCTCCGGGTCCGCATCCAGCCGGGCCTGCACCAGGCCGGCCACGTGCTCGGCCTGATAGGTGCGCCGGATGATATTGACACTCTCGTCGCCCCCTTTGCTCTTCCAGTGATTGACGATAACCGTCAGCGGGTAGGGGTCACCCCACGGCCCGGACACTTCCAAATCCACCACCAGCGGCGGGCGGTTGAAGAAGGCAAACTGACGGGGCGGGCAGGTTCCGGGGATAAAGCGCAGGCCAAAGGTGAACCGGGAGCAGCCCTGCATGGATTCCGCGGCGACAACCGTCGCCCGATCCGTGCGCACAAGCAGACTGTTGGTGAGGGGGAATTCCCGGTCGCTGCTGTTTGGCCCTTCGATGGCAACCGCCGCGTAGGGCAGGTCGAACTCGTCGGTCAACAGGTGGGCCAGATTGGCCGCGTCCTCCGGCGTGCCCGTCTCTTGCAGACCGATAATTGTACAGCCGTCCAGCCCTTCGGCAATCGCAACGGCCCGTTTGTAGATTTGCTGCGTGTAGTCGTCTTCATTCGGGTGCTGATCCCGCCCCTGGCCCAGACCGTAAACATTGAAAGTGCAGACGGTAAAGGCATCTTCCGGGGTGGGGGGCAGGCTGTCCACCACTGCGTTTTCAGATTCTGCCGTCACTTCCGCACCGGGCAGGAGCATTAGCTGATATTTGCCGAAGTTGTAATCCAGAATTGCCAGCACTGGCCCCTCTTCCGCGCTAACTGTCACCAGATCTCCCCAGGCGGCGTCGGGCAATTCCACGCCCAATGCCCCGCTCAGGAAGATCAGCCCGTCCATATCCCCGGCCTGTGACTGGTAGACCCGGCCTGCGGGCAGATAGGCTTCCAGCCCTTCCACCACCAGCGCCATCTCCACATCTCCACTGTCGAAGCGTTTGGTTGGCCCCTGCACAGTGCCGGTCAGCGTGTCCAGCGAGACGAGCATTCCTTCCAGCGGCTCAAAAATATCCCCGGGGGATTGATTGCGTCGGGCCAGGGGCGCGGGGCTGGGCTGAAGTTCAGTGGGCCCACAGCCCTCTACCGCGGCAATGCTGCGGGCTTCGGTCAGCTCGGTCTTTTCGTAATACTCGCTGGCCGCGGCCTGGCGCACCAGCACACAATCGCCCACGGCCACCGCGGGCCGCCGGGCCATATAGACGTATACGCCGTCGCTGGTGGACGGGTTGTCATCGCCCACCGGGTCTTGCAGATAGAAGCCGTAGGGATTGATGCCGGTGACAATTCCCAGCACATTCAAATCCTTGCCAGCCAGGGGTGTTTCCGGCCCGTCGCCCTGAATTTCGTAGATGGGCGTCAGTTCCACACCCCCACCCCAGCCCTCCCCCGTGCCAGGGGAGGGAGCAGACGCGTCGATGTCGGCCAGAGTGCGGGGGATCAGCCGATAGGAGCCGAAGGCGTGATCTACAATGGCGGTGATGCCGTCGATTGCCTGGCCGGGCTGGGCGTCGTAGGCCACCGCTTTGTCGTCCACCAGCAGGCCGCCGCTGTCGTCCTTCACCCGCCATTCGCCGTGGCTGTTAGGCCCGACGGTCACAGTCAGCCCGCTCAGGTGCACCAGCACGCCTTCCCACGCTTCGCTGGCAGCGTCTTTGGCGGTCAATTCTGCGGGCACAGGCAGGGGATTGTCCGAGGAAAGAATTTCGACGGAAGTTGGCTCGATCTGCGTCAGGTCGTAATACTCGGCGACGACGCCCGTCACCTGCACCGCGTCGCCTTCCGACACTCGATGGCCTCTTTGGAAGACGGCAATCCCGCTCCACGGCCCGCCTGTTTCCTCCTGCACAAAGAAAAGACTGCCGTAGATGCCCGTGACGATTCCCTGCACAGTGACCGACTGGTCCACAAAGGCCGAGTCGTCGCCGCTGCTCAAAGTGCTCTGGATGTCGGCGATAGGGGTAATGGCTGTCTGGGCAGAGAGCGCAGTCGGAACCAGCAGCACCAGCGCGGCGAGGAGCAAAAATATAGGGAGAGAGAGATTCAATCGGCGCATCAGCGTTTGTTTCCTGCAGAGCGAAAGACTAGCGCCGGTTGAGTAAGAGTCGCATCAGAATGCGGGGTACTTTTTCCAGGCGTATCGAAACCAAGCGGGTTTGAACGAAATATCCGTCCGCCGACGCTAGTAAGATTTGCCGCTATTCTAGCACATCCATTCCCCATCCGCCCACTTTGCCAGCGCCCAACGGGGCGAAGTATAATGGCACGGGCAATGACCACAGACGACAGACTACGGACCGCTGACCGCAGAGGTATGGGAGTATCGATGGATTCAATGAATAGAACGACGGCCCAGGTTGCTCCCGGCATTGCCTGGGAGCCTATTGCTGTGGACTGGCTCTCTCTGGCCGATCTGCCTCTGCTTATCCTCGTCGGTGTGACCGGTGTGGGCAAGAGCACGACGCTGGCATTGCTGGAAGCGGCGGATCCGCCCGTGCGCCAGTTGCCGGATCGCCGCAGTCTGGCCGATCAGCTTATCGCAAAGGTGCAGATGGATGCAGGCGAGTCGGTGCGCGCCGTGACCGATCGGGCCGAGCGCTTTGACTACACACGCCGCTACCGGGAACAGAATCCCGGCGGGCTGGCCCAGGCCCTCTCTCAACTCTGGATCGATCCAGCCGTCTGGCCCCAGCCCCTCTGCTTCGACGGGTTGCGCGGCGTGGACGAAGTGAGCTACGCGGCCGAGCATCTGCCCCACGCCCGTTTCGCGGTGTTGGATGCGCCGGATGTAGTGCGGGTGGAACGGCTGCTGGGCCGAGGGGATCGCTTCGACCGGCTCTCGTCGGTGGCAGCCGCGGGCGATGGCAGCGCACTGCCCGGTCTGGACGTGCCCGGCGTGGACGCGCTTTTCACGCCGTCAGAACAGGCCCGGCTCTCGGCACTGGTCACAGGGGGCAGCGTCAGCGCCGACGATCTGCGGGCCAAAGTCGCGATTGTCGTGGCCGAGCGCCGTAACTACGACCCGTCCGCGGCCATCGCGGCCCTGCAACGGCTTGTGTCCGCGCGAACTGTCGTCGTCGATACCACCCGGAACAGCCCAGAAGAAGCGGCCCGGCTGATTCTGGCACGGATGCAGTAGAAGGCAAAAGGCAAAAAGAGAAGGCAAAAGTCGAATTCGATTCTCTTGTCCGCAACTGAATGATCCACCCAGTCACCCAATCAACTACTCAACCAATCAGCCAACCTATGCCCCTAACCATCACCCACATCCACATCCTTCCCTACCGCCTGCCCCTGCACGAGCCATTGGCCTGGGGCAAGGCCAGTGTACTCAACGACGCCCATCACGTGCTGGTGCGGGTCACACTCAGCGATGGCGCAGAGGGCTGGGCCGAAGCGCCCCCCCGCCCCACAATCTACGGCGAGACCGTCGAGAGCATCTGCGCGATTGTGGCCCAGGAACTGGCCCCCCGGCTGCTGGGGGAAGCGCTGGACGACGAGGCCTTGCCCAAACTCGCTGCGCGCATGGCCCAGATCGCCAACAACCAGACCGCACGAGGGGCTGTGGACATCGCGCTCCACGACGCTCTGGCGGTGAGCCGTGGGATTTCTTTAGCCGAGCATCTGGGCGCGGTGCAACCACATTTGCGGGTCAGTTATATTTTGGGCATCGGCGAGGAAGAGGCTGTGCTGGCAGAGGCCGCGCGTGTGGTCGGCCAGGGGGTGCGGGTGCTGAAGGTGAAGGTGGGCCGGGAATGGGACGCGGACGTGGCCCGGCTCCTGCGCCTGCGCGAAAGTCTCGGCCCAGATGTGGACCTCTACGCCGACGCCAACGAATGTTTTACGCCGGAAAACGGGCAGCGCCGTTTGGAGTCACTGGCCGAGATGGGGTTGCTCTATTGCGAAGAACCCCTGCCCGTGGAACTGGTGCGGGAGCGGGCCAGTCTGCGCGCTACCGACGCCCTACCCGTCATCGCCGACGACAGCACCTTCAGTCTGCGCGACCTGCGCCGGGAACTGGCCCTGGACACCTTCCACATTCTCAATATCAAAACCCCGCGCACAGGCTACACCGAATCCAGCGCGATGCTGACCCTGGCGCTGGCCGCGGGCAAAGGGGTGATGATCGGCTCCCAGGCCAGTACCGGGCTGGGAACTGTGCGGGCTGCGCTCTTTGCCGCCAAAGCCGGTATCGACCACCCATCCGAACTGAGCTTCTTTCTCAAGTTGCAGACCGACCTGCTGGACCGGCCACTCGTCCTCCACGACGGCTATCTGCATCTGTCCGAGATTGCCGACGCCCGCATCGACTCGGACAAATTGAGGGACGCGGCAGTTTGATAGCAGACGACGGACGGCAGACCGCGGACCGCCACACGCCGTCTGCGGTCTGCCGTCAAACCTATTCCCAAGCCACACAAGGATCACCCGATGACCGCCTTCCCCATCTCCGGCCCGCTCTCTCTGGGCGATCTGCTCGACCGGACCTTTCGCCTCTATCGGGCGCGCTTTGGCCTTTTTGTGCGTACAGCCGCCCTCTTTCTTGTGCCACTGCTCGTCGCCTCCGGGCTGCTGACTGGCGCATCCACCGCCGATTCCTGGGTGCTGCTGGCCGGAATGATGACCGGGGAAATGTCAGCCCAGCCGACGGGTAGTGGAGATGCTACCGGCTGGGTATTTCTGCTAAGTATCCTCTCGATTGTGGTCAACGGTCTCGTCGTGCTTGTGCTCACCCGCCAGAGCATCGACGCCTTGCACAGTGAAGACCAGCCTATGGGCCAGAGCATCGCCACAGGCTGGAAGCGGCTCTGGACTTATGTGCGTATGAGCATCTGGCAGTGGCTGGTCTATGTCGCCGTGACATTGGGTGTCCTGATAGTGCTGGGCATTCTCTTTTTTTTCGTTATCGCCGTGGCCGGTGTCGTCGGTCTCAATGCAGACCTGGACTCACTCTCGAACTTTGACAACCCTGCGGGTATTGTGGCCGCTATCGGCGCGGGCATCTTTCTGTTTTGTGGCTACATTTTGGCTGTGATCCTCGTTATGATCCCCACAATCTACTACGCGGCCCGCTGGATTGTGGCTGTGCCTGTACTGCTGGATGGGGAATGGCGGGCGCGGGAGGCCCTGCGCCGCAGTTGGGCGTTGACTCAGGGCCATGTCTGGCGGGCGGTGGGCTATTCGGTGCTGCTCTTGCTGCTCAATTTTCTGGTCGTCTCCCTGCCTGTTATGGTTGCCCAGATGGCAACGACGGCTCTGTTTATGGCGGAGCAGATATTCCTGGCGGTGGCTCTCTCTACAGCAGTCAGCGCGCTCTTTTCTATCCTTTGGGTTCCCTTCAATTCCAGCGCGCTGGTCCTACTCTACTACGATCTGCGGGTGCGCAAAGAGAGCTATGACCTGGACCTGCGCATCGAACAGATGGCCGCGGCGGTGGAGGAAGAGGGCGAAGAGACGGACACGGAATGGCACGGATAGGACGGATTGACACGGATTTTTGAAATGGAAAGCGGATTGCGCCGAGTCAACAGAATCAGATCAATCTTAAAATATATTCTGGCCGCGCTGTTTATCGCTGGGGTCTCTTTTGTCGCGGCCCAGGCCCAGGGGAATGGAATCTCTCTGGCCGACTACCGGGCGGGGCTTGCCCAGGCATTGATCGATCTGAACAGCGGTGGCGATCCCGGCCTGGCCCTTTCTCCCATCCCGCCGGTTGTTCTGCCCTCGGGCGAAAGCGTGCAGCCTGCGCCCCTCTTTCCCGCCGAGATCGAGCCGGGCGCGGCCAGCGCCCGGCTCGTCATCGCCATTGAACAGCTTGACCTGAGCGCCAACGACGACAGCGCGGCCCGTCTTGCCCAGTTGGATCGGGTGGCCGAGCGGCTGGACCTGTTGCAGCCCAGCCTGTGGGAAGGTTTTCTGCGCTGGCTGCGGGGGTGGATCGACCGGCTGCTGCCCGACGTCAGCCCTGTGGCCGGCGCCGGGATAGGCCGGGGCGTGACAACACTCGTCGGCTGGCTGGTAATCGGTGGGGGCGGACTGCTGCTCGTTCTTCTCCTGGGCTATTGGCTGCGCCATCTGCTGGGTGGGCTGTTGAGGGGGCAGTACAGCAGCGAGGCAAGCGTCGGAGAGGACGGTCTGCCTGCCACCGCGGCCCAGGCCCGTCAGCAGGCCAGCCAGATGGCCGAGAGCGGCAACTACCGGGAGGCCGTGCGCCGTCTCTATCTGGCCGCGCTTCTGCGCCTGCGCGAAAGGGAGATCATCCGCTTTGACAGCAGCCTGACCAACCAGGAGGTCCTGGCCCGGATGCAGTCCAACGCACCAGCCCGCGCCCATCTGGAGCCAGTGGTGGATACCTTCGACCGGGTCTGGTATGGGGAGCAGGAGCCAGACGCCCAGACTTTTGAACGCTACAGCCGAGAGATCGACGCGCTCTTGCAGGAGCGGGCGGGGGTGAGCCGTGGCTAAGGGACTTGTATACACGGATAACAAAGAACACCGATCAGTTGAAAATCCGTGTTCATTTTTATCCGTGTATACAGAATTTTTATCTGCCGTGGCTATAGGCATTGGAAGTTATGCAGGGGTGGGCCGTGGCTAAGATCGGTCGCCCGCTGGGGCTTTCTCTCCTCTTCCTTCTGCTGCTGGTCGTTGGCCTGCTGGTCCAGCCGCCCGCTGCCTATCCGGTCTATGACCCGGACAGCAACGGGCCGGACGGTCTGCTCCTCCTGACTGAGTGGCTGGGCGAGATGGGGTATGCGGTGGACACGACGGGAACGGGGAACTTTGCTTTCGAGCAGGCCGATCTGCTCTTTGTCTATCCCGGCGCGGGACGCTTTAGCCGGGCTGAGGGCGAGAGGCTGGTGGATTGGGTGGAAGAGGGTGGCACGCTTGTGCTGGTGGATACCCATGACGCCGAACTGCTGGATATCTTCGATTTCTCTATGACCGGGGGCCGCAGCACCCCGCGCTTGACCCAACTTCAACCCCTCTTGCCCGAAGCATCCGCGGCCATCACCGGCACAAACTTTGCCCGCCGCCTGCGCCTGCCCGACGATTCCCGCTTTGTGGCTCTCTTGGCCGAAGACGCGGCCCAGGCCCGAACAGCCGCGGCGGTGCGGGGCCAGGGGTTGGGCTGGGTCTGGCTGCTCTCGGAAGACTTCACTCTGACCAACCAGCGGCTGACCGAAAGCCGATCCAGCGCGCAGATTGTCCCGGCCCTGCTGCGGGATGTGCCAGATGGCGGCCAGATTCGTTTTGACACCTATCACCTGCGGGAATCCACTGCTGCCGAGCCGGGGCAAATCGGCTCGCTGCAGGAGTGGGCCTACACCACCCCCACCGGCTGGGCGGCCCTCTTTCTCTTTGGCCTGGGCGCGCTCTTTCTGCTCCTTCAGGGGCGTCGTTTGGGGCCGCCTATCCAGACGGTGACCCAGGGCCGTCGGCGGGAGGCCGCGGAATTTGTGGTGGCGATGGCCGGGTTGCAGCGGCGGGCACGGGTGCGGGAGAGTGTGGCCCGTCACCACATCCAGCGTCTGAAGGAGCGGCTGGGCCGTCCCTGGCAGATTCCCGCGGATTTGCCCGACAGCCTCTTCCTGGCCCGCCTGGCCGAGGCCAACCCGGAAATGAACGACGATCGCATGGCCTCTCTCCGCGGCCTTCTGGCCGAACTCTCCGCCGCGCCCGACGAAGCTCGGCTGGTGGCTTTGGTCCAAAAGGCGGTGGAGGTGGCAGGTGAAAAGCGGCAGGTGTGAATCCGACTCCCCAGTCTCCAGTTCCCAACCCCCAATCCCTAATTTTGACTTGACATAATAATTCCCCCCTTGACATCCCGGCCCCCAGGCGTTAACCTGTCTGGGCAGTTTGTGACGGCACAAGTGGGGAGCTTATTCGCATGGCAACAAGACGGAGACCAGCAGTGAAAATCGGCGTGACAGGCTTGGGTGAGCGCAAGGAAATTGCGCCAGGGGTCTTTATCAATATCGCCTACAGGGGGTGTACGCCCGGCTTTGTCAGCACGGAAGAGGGGGTGATCCTGGTGGACACGCCGCTGATTCCAGAGCAGGCGATCGACTGGCGGGGGCAGATCGAGGAAGAGTGCCCGGATCAGCCTATTCTATATGTATTCAACACAGACCACCACCGGGGGCACGCGTTGGGCAACCAATACTTTATGCCCAGCACTGTGATTGCCCACGAACGGGCGCACAAAGAGATGTCTGGCTATACGGAAAACTTCAAGGAGCGGGTTTTCAATAGCTTCAAACGGGAACCGGACATCCAGAAACAGATGACGAATATTGAGATAATTCCGCCACATCTGACCTTCACCGATCGCACAAAGTTGCTCTATGGCGGGCGGGAGGTGGACCTGATCTACGTGGGCGGCCATACCCCGGCTACCAGCATTGCCTGGCTGCCCGAAGAGAAAATCTGCTTTGTGGGCGATGTGCTCTGGGTGGACCAGCACCCCTATATGGCCCAGGCCAACTCGAAGGAGTGGCTGGAGGGGCTGGCGCTGATCCGGGAACTGGGCGCAGAGATGCTCATTCCCGGCCACGGCCCCACCTGCACCGCCGAGGCCACCCACAAAGTGGAAGAGTATATTATCTTTATGCGGGGCCGGGTGCGGGATTATTATCTGGAAGGCAAGAACAAGAACGAGGCCAAAAGTGGATTGGTGGGCGAGATGCTGGCCTGGTTCCCGGTTCCGCCGGATCGCAAGGCCAAAATCGAGAGCCAGATTAAGTCCGGGATCAACCGGGTCTTCCGGGAGATTCAACGGGAAGAGGAGATCGCCAACGGTGGCGTGAACGCCTCTTCCGACGACGACGACGACAGCGACAGCGACTGAGACGGGGATGACGGGAGGGCAAGATGAGTAATCCCCAATCCCCAGTCGCCAATCCCAAGTCCCGCTAATTTTTCGACACCAATCAGGAGTTTCCTTTTCATGGCCCATTCTGTACGGGATCATCGGGACAGCCCGGCCAATCAGTTGCGCGCCGCATTGGACGATGCGGAAGTAGCTGTCGGGCAGCTGCGCCCAGACCGGGTAGAGAGCTTCTTGCGCCAGCTAGACCAGTTGGAGAACCAGTTTCAGACGCTGGAAGCTGGCGGGCTGAATCTGCTGGGCGAACGCACCCGGCAGGCGAGTCTGATCAGCCGTCTTGACAGTCAGCCCCAACTGGTCACCAAACCCGCGGCCCAGGTCGGCGGGTTGGCTGCCCTGCGCAAGAAAAACCTCCCGGCCAGTGGCGAGTGGTGGCATCTGGACGCGGTGGAGGCCGAGCAGCGGCGGCGGCTGATGCGCCGTCTCTTCACCAGCCTGGGCGTGATTGTGGGGGTGATTCTGGCTGTCTACGTCGCCCTGACCTACATCTTCCCGCCGGACCCCAATGCGGTGCTTTCTTCCGGAGCCAGCGGTCAGTTGCCCGATCTGGTGGCCCGGGGCGAATGGGAGGCTGCGGACAGGCTGATTATCGACACTCTGGACCAGATGACGGTGGATGACTTGGAACTGCTCATCTGGCAATCGGTGGTGGCTGCCCATTTGGGCCGTCAGCGAGAGGCCGACGACGCCTTTGCCCAGGCCCAGGTCCTTGCCCCGGCAGATCGCCAGGCCGTCTTTTGGTCCACAGTGGGCAATGTGCGTCTGGCTGCGGGGGATTTGGCAGGGGCCACCGACGCGGCCAACCGCGCCCTGGCCATCGATCCCAACGAAGGGCAGGCGTATTTTGTGTTGGCCAGTGTGGCCGAGGCCAATGGCCGAATAGCGGAGGCTATTGCGGCTTTTGAAAAAGCATTCGATTTGACCGCGGAGAGCAATCCCCAACTGGCCGTCATTGCCCGGGTGCGTATGGGGATGCTGATGCAAAGCGGGCCGCCGATGGATGTGGTGACCTCGACCGCCCCCGCGGGGCCGTAGGCAGAAGTTAGTAACTGTCCGTTTATAACTTAGCGGTTTCATTGCTACGATTCCGGGAATCAGGTCCCCAAGTTGTTTGCGGACAGTTACTTAGCAGTGACCAGTTATCGGCGGCTGGGCGCGTCAGAGAGTTTACTGGTCACGGCGGACTGATGACTGCTCACTCGCTTTGACTTCCCTCGCCCGGCTGAGTACAATATCCACACACGCCCCCTTAGCTCAGGGGATAGAGCAACGGTCTTCTAAACCGTTTGTCGCAGGTTCGAATCCTGCAGGGGGTGCTGGAAGATTGAGCGAGGATAGAGAAAAGCCCCGGCGATTTCGCCGGGGCTTTTCTCTATCCTCGCCGGGCCATAGCAGGCTTCTCTATTGCACTTTCCCCTGGACAAGCCACAGACCAATCCAGATGGACCAGAGGGGGCCGAGCAGAATATTGGCGGTAAGCCCCACCAGGCTGAGGGCTTCGATAGCGAAGATGTTGCCCAGGGTATTGAGAACCAGAAAGATACCGATGGCGACAGCAAAGAGTCCCAGTCCGCTGCGTTTGGGGCGCAGCAGGGTTCCCATGCCCAGAAACCAGATCGCACCGGCGGCGTTTTGCAGAACCCCGTGCAGCCCTTCCTCTGCAATGGCATTGACAATCTGAAAGGCAAGGATCAGAAACGACTGTTGGGCTGCGGGGGCAGTGGCGTATTGTTCGATCAGAAAGGGCCAGGCCGCGGCCAGAATGGCGGAACCCATTGCCCCCAGGCCAAGATAGAGCAGCCCGCTGGCAGTAAAGAGCAGGGAGTAGGAGCGACTGGTCGATTGTAGCCACTGATGCAGCAGCAGAGCCAGGGGGACGAGAAGCAGGTAGTTCCCCAGCATATTCATCCAGTAGCTCCAGCGGATGAAAGAGGCCGCGGCGGAACCAGCCGCCACCAGGGACGAAGTATCGGAAAAGACCTCGAAATCATAGCTGACGCCCGCCAGACCGACCACCAGACTGAGCAAAGCCAGCAGACCCGCTAGAATGGCAAGAATGCCGGTCGTGCGCTGAAATGAGTTGTCAGTAAGCATCTCTACTCCTTCAAAGCGTGCGGGAATGTATGCTGGGAACCTGCAATAGACTACCACTTGCGGCGAACTTTGGCGAATAGAAATTACACAGCCGCCAGCAGAGCCGCCACCGAGCGCGTCGTGCACCCCCACCCGGCCTCCCCCGCTGCGGGGGAGGAGCCGATCTCTCGTCGAGCTTCCCACTGTACACCCATCGCCGCCCGTCCCGCCGACTGCCCCCTGCCCAGATTGGACATTAAAAAATTGATCGGGTAATGACGTAGGGGCGCTGCTTGCTGCGCCCGACACCTGCGGGCGCAGCAAGCAGCGCCCCTACAGTTGCCCGGTTATTTTCTTAATTCACAAAATGGGGAGGGGGCACACCCCCGCCAGGACAGCCGCCACCCAGCGTTCCCGCGTCTCCTCCGCCCCGGCCAACTCGGCGGCCAGGCCATCGCAGCGCGCGAAGAGTGCCTCCACCCGTTCCACAATGCGCTGCTGCTCGGCCAGGGGCGGGAGGGGAACAGGAATTTTGGACAATTCCGTTTGATTGATTTTGGGCATAGCAACGCGCGTGTCTTGCCGAGTTGCCATATCAACAAAAACACCGGAAAGCATAAAGTACAGCAGATATTTGCGGTCAATGAAACAGTCGATTGGGTACATATCGGCACTGCATAAACCTTCAAAATCTACCAGAACTGCTTTTGCCAAATTTGGCCGGATTTTTGAGTAAAGCAACTGACCAGCAAAAAACCGATGTTTGATACTTCTTACGCCATCTTCCCCGACTGTCGAATATTCCAGTAACTTACCGGTTCCCTTTTCGATATTGTTTGGAGCGACGTGAGGCAAATCGAGAAAGTCATCAGGACTTGTCGAATTCGTTGCAATGTACGCGACAGAATCAAACCGACACCACACCCACCCCACCGGCAACGGAAACGGCATCTCCTCCGCCTTCACCTTCGCCAACGGCTTCGACTTGCGAATTTCCCCTGCTGCTTCCAGCCGCGCCTTCTCGGCCCGGATGCGGGCCAGCAGTTCCGCCGCCGGTTCGTCGTCCGGCTCCTGAGCGACGAGCTTGCCCTGGACCGCCAGTTGCAGGATCGTCTGTTTCAGCCCGGCCACACTCTCGGTTGTGTCGATGAGCGCGGCGAAGTTCTCCCGGATCAGCGCCCAGGCCGCGGTGGATTGGGCCGGGTCGGCTGCGTTTTCCAGCCGGTGCAGGGCCGCCGCAGTGAGGGTTTCCCGTTCCGCTGCGGCCCCGGCCAGGGATTCCTTCAGCGCCGCCGTGGCTGCCAGCAGACTGTCCACCCGTTCCACAATGCGCTGCTGCTCGGCCAGGGGTGGGAGGGGAACGGGTATCTTTGACAATTCCGTCTGATTGATTTTGGGCATAGCAACCCGCGTGTCCTGCTTCGTTGCCATTGCAATAAAAACACCTGAGAGCATAAAGTACAGTAGAAATTTGCGGTCAATGAAACTGTCAATTGGGTACATATCGGCACTACATAAACCCTCAAAATCCACCAGAACTGCTTTCGCCAAATTGGGCCGGATTTTTGAATAGAGTAACTGACCAGCAAAGAACCGATGTTTGACACTTCGTACGCCATCTTCTCCTACTGTCGAATACTCCAATAGTTTACCGCTTCCCTTTTCAATATTGTTGGGAGCGACGTGAGGTAAATCCAGAAAATCATCGGGATTTGTCGAATTAGTCGCAATGTACGCGACAGAATCAAATCGTGCCCACACCCACCCCTCCGGTAACGCAAACGGCATCTCCTCCGCCTTCACCTTCGCCAGGGGCTTGGACTTGCGAATCTCCCCCGCTGTTTCCAGTCGCGCCTTCTCGGCCCGGATGCGTGCCAGCAGTGCAGACGCGGGTTCGTCCGCGGGGTCCTGGGCCACCAGCCGCCCGCGCACGGCCAACTCCAGAATGGCCTCGTTGAGCCGCTCCACATCCGCCGGGGTCTGCACCAGCTTTTCAAATTCGGCCAGAATCATAGGAATGCCTTTGCGAATTGCGAGTTGCGAGTTTCGAGTTGCGAGTTGCGTATAGCCACGGATGAACACGGATGAACACGGATGAACACGGATAAACGCGGATGGGATTGGATTAGCGACGCCGGTTGAGTAGCCGCCACGGGATCAACCGGCCTTCCAGTCGCTTGGCGGCGGCGTATCGAAACCCAGGAGCGGGTCTACAGTTTACCCGCTTGGTTTCGATACGCCTCGAAGACTCGGCTACTCAACCGGCGCTGGTCTGGTCTTACCGTCCGCCGTCAGCGGTCAGCCGTCCGCGCCAACGCCCCGGCCAGTTCATCAGCCAGGGCCGTGCGCTGGGCGTCGATGGCGGCCAGGCGCTGGCGATAGGCGGCCAGCAGCTTGACCGGGTCGCCGTGGCTGGGGTCTTCTGTGTTGGGGTTTTTGATGTCCAGATTGTAGTTGCGCGCGCGGATGTCGTCGATGCTCACCCGCCAGGCCCGCTCGCTCTCCTGGCGGTCGTGCCACCACGCCTTCTCCACGTCAAACTCGCCGATGGCGATGGGCCGGGTCTTGCTGTACTGCTTGCGGTCGCCGGGCATAGGGTGTTCGTAGTACCAGATTTCCTTCGTCGGCTCGCCTTTGGTCAGAAAGAGCAGATTGGTGTTGATGCCCGTGTAGGGGGCAAAGACGCCGTTGGGCAGGCGCACAATTGTGTGCAGATTGCAGCGCTCCAGCAGCCGCTCTTTGATGCGGGTCTTCACCCCTTCGCCAAAGAGCGAGCCGTCGGGCAGCACCAGCGCGGCCCTCCCGCCCTCCTTCAGCAGTTGCATCAGCAGCACCAGAAAGAGGTCCGCAGTCTCCTTCGTCTGAAACTCCGCGGGGAAGTTGCTCTCCACCCCCGGCTCCTCCGTGCCGCCAAAGGGGGGATTGGTCAGGATCACATCCACCCGCTGGCGGTCGCTGATGCTGCGATAGGGGGTGCGGGTCAGGGCATTGTCGTGGGCGATCTCCGGCACCTCCACCCCGTGCAGAATCAGATTTGTCATCGCCAGCAGATGGGGCAGGGGCTTCTTCTCCACGCCTCGGATCGAACGCTGCAACTGCTCTTGCGCCGCCACTGTCGTGGCCTCGCCGCGTAGATTTTCCAGGGCGCAGACCAGAAAGCCGCCGGTCCCGCAGGCCGGGTCCAGCACCACATCCCCCAGCTTCAGCCCCACCATATCCGCCATAAATTGGGTCACGGCCCGGGGCGTGTAATACTCCCCCGCATTGCCCGCGCTCTGCAAATCCCGCAGAATCTTCTCGTAGATGTCGTTGAAGAGGTGGCGCTGCTGGCTGCTGTGGAAGTCGATCTGGTTGATGCGGTTGATCACCTGGCGCATGAGGGTGCCGGATTTCATATAATTGTAGGAGTCGGTGAAGACCTCCCGCACAATCCCGCCCCGGGGGTCGCTGCCCGGTCCGCTGGGCAGCTCCTTCAGTTGGGGAAAGAGCCGGTTGTTGACAAAGTCGAGCAGTTCGTCGCCGGTGATGCCCTCGTCGTCCGCGGCCCACTCCCGCCAGCGCAGCCCCGCCGGGATGGGCGAACGGTAGCCCGCCTCCCATTCGTACTCCTCTTCTTTGGCGTCGAAGATGCGCAGAAAGAGCAGCCAGACCAGTTGCGAGATGCGCTGGGCGTCGCCGTCTACCCCCGCGTCCTGGCGCATAACGTCCTGGATGGATTTGATGGTTGTGGAGATGGACATACATTTTCCTGTTGGGTGATAGAAGTTCGACTTTTCCGAAAAGTCGAACTTCTGGTGGTTTAGCCGTCGCCGGTTGAGTAGCCGCCAGAGACGATCCCCGGCCTTCGCTTCTGGTTGTGGGGGCGTATCGCTGGTACTGAGTAGCGAAGCGTATCGAAGTGAAACCCAGACGGCGGGTCGGCGTGAAAATTTGTCGTGTCAGTATAACCCGCTTGGTTTCGATACGCCCTCCGCAGACGCAGAATCCGACAGATTCTGACGGCTACTCAACCGGCGCTGGTCTTGGCGCGCGACAGAAGTTCGACTTTTTCTAAAAAGTCGAACTTCTTCCTTCCGCCGGCCCCTACGCCGCCCGATAAATCTCTTCCTCCAAAGCCCGCACCGCGGCCATCAGCTGTTGTGGGCCGCCAAAGGCACGGGCAATCTCCACCGGCGTGCCCAGCCGGTCGAAGGGGGGCAGTTGCAGAAGGGTACGCAGGCTGCCCCCATCCAGGGCCTCCTCCACCGGCTCGATGCCCCGCGCTGCGTACTTTTCCAACAGCCCTTCCAGCACCTGGCGGGCTGTGCCGCTGAATGCGCCGAAGTAATTGCGCTTCACCACATTCTGCGCCCGTTCCTGGCGGGTTAGGGGCGGCTGGTCGAAGGCGATGTGGCAGATCAGATCGAAGGGGTCCAGCTCCACGCCGGAGGCTTCCATCAGTTCGTCCAGCAGCACCCCCTGCTCCAGCAGTTCGGCCAGAATCGCCTCTTTGCGCTCGGCTTCGTTCCAGCGGCGCAGAAAGCTGTCCAGGGATCCGTAGGCCTGGCGCAGATTGTGGCGGCTGAAAACTTCAAAGGATTCGGTGACCAGCCGCCCATCCCCGGCCCGGTATTGCACCCGCTCGCGCAGCACCTCCACGGGCTGGCCGTCCACATAATACTTGCGCACGGGCGTCGAGCCGTCCTCCTCCCAGCCGGGCGGCAGTTCGCCGTCGCCCGGGTTGTAGCCCCCCGCGGGCGGGTCCCGCAGCACCAGCGGCTCGTCCGCGCCGAACTCCTCCACCTGCACCGGATCGCCGTCAAAGTCGGCGTCCTCAAAGAGCCGGGTGGCGTCCCGGAAGTCCAGAATTGTGAAATAGCGTTTGCCGAAATCCTCCCGCAGCCGGGTTCCCCGTCCGATAATCTGCTTGAATTCGGTCATCGAATTGATGATCGTATCCAACACAATCAGGTGACAGGTCTGGGCGTCCACGCCGGTGGTCATCAGTTTGGAGGTGGTGGCGATGACTGGGTAGCGCTCCTCCGGGTGGATGAAATTGTCCAGTTCCCGCTTACCTTCCGGGCTGTCGCCAGTGATGCGCATCACATATTTGTAGTTCTCCGCCACCAGTGCCGGGTTCTCATTGACCAGCGCCATCCGCATCCGCTCCGCGTGGTCGATGTCCACACAGAAGACAATTGTTTTGTGATAGGGGCTGGTCTGGGCCAGATATTCAGTGATGCGCCGGGCCACAGCCTCTGTGCGTGTGTCGATGACCAGTTTACGGTCAAAGTCAGTGATGCCAAAGGCCACGTCGGGCAACGCCTGGCCGTAGCGATCCCGCTCGCCTGCCTCCGGGGCGTAGCCGCTGGCGTCGATGTCCAGCCGCACCCGCATCACTTTGTAGGGGGCCAGGAAGCCGTCTTCAATGCCCTGCTTCAGGGAATAGGTGTAGAGGGGTTCGCCGAAATAGTCGATGTTGGAGACGTCCTTCGTCTCTTTAGGTGTGGCGGTCAGGCCGATCTGGGCCGCCGCGCCAAAATACTCCAGAATGCGCCGCCAGGCCGAGTCCGCGGCCGCGCTGCCCCGGTGACACTCGTCCACCACAATCAGATCGAAGAAGTCCGGCGAGAAGTGCTTGTAGATATTCTGCTCCTCCTCCGTCCCAGTCAGCCCCTGATAGAGGGCCATATAGACTTCGTAGGATTTGTCCACTTCCCGGTGGGTGACTTTCGTCATCACCTCCTGCAAGTGGCGAAAGTCGTTGGTCATCGTCTGGTCGATCAGAATGTTGCGGTCGGCCAGATAGAGGATGCGCTTCTTCTGCCCCGACTTCCACAGCCGGTAGACGATCTGAAAGGCGGTGTACGTCTTGCCCGTACCCGTCGCCATCACCAGCAGCACCCGCTTCTGGCCGCGAGCAATCGCCTCAAGCGTGCGGTTGATCGCCACCTCCTGATAATAGCGGGGCTGGCGGCCCTCCCGCTCGTAGTGGTAGCCGGTCAGGACCGCCTGCTCTTCGACCGGCGTGTACTTCTTCCAGCGCTGATAGCGTTGCCAGAGTTGGGCGGGGGTGGGGAATTCGTTCAGGGCCAGATGGCGTTCCACCGGGCCGGCGGTCACTGTGCGGTCGTGCTCCACAAAACCCTGGCCGTTGCTGCTGTAGACAAAAGGGATGTCCAGGGCTGCGGCGTATTCCAGGGCCTGCTGCATCCCCGCGCCCACGCCCAGGGAATTCTTCTTGGCCTCTACAATCGCCAGGGGCAGGTTGGCGCTGTGATAGAGCAGAAAGTCGGCGTACTTGCGCTGGCCCCGCACAGCCATCTGGCCGCGTACAATCATCCGTCCGTCGGTGAAGTAGACTTCCTCGCGAATCTGGCGGTCTTCCCAGCGTGCGGCCACAAGCGCGGGGCGGATGTGGCGGGAGCGGACTTCGGTTTCGGAGAGTTCCATTGGGGATCACCTGCTGTAGAAGTTCGACTTTTCAGAAAAAGTCGAACTTCTATTGTGACTTTTTCCTAGCGTAAGTTTAGCACAGGGCGTTTGGGTACACAACTGGCTTTACACCTGCCAGGTGTGGTCCGTTACCCGAAAATCACTCATCCCCGCTGCGCATCCCAGGGCATGGACATAATCCGCTCCATCCCTGCCTCGTCCAGTTCGATGCCCAGCCCTGGCCCCTGGGGAACAGCCACGCAGCCATCCCCGTCCAGCACAAACGGTTCTGCGAAATAGCCTTTGCCGAAGAGTGTGCGTCCATTTTCCCGGTAGTCGTTGACTTCGTTGTGCTCCTGCACCAGAAAGTTGGGAAGGGTCGCGTCCAGTTGGATGGACGCGGCCAGGGCCAGGGGGCTGAGGGGGCAGTGCAGGGCCATTTTGGCGTAGGCAGCCTCGCCCATCGCGCCGATCTTCTTGCATTCGGTGATGCCCCCCGCGTGGCAGATGTCCGGTTGCAGCACAGACAACGCGCCCCGGGCCAGGGCATCGAAGAATATCCACTTGCCCATCCAGCGTTCACCCGCTGCGATGGGCACAGACGTACGGCTGGCAACCTGCACCAGCGCGTCCACCCGCTCCACCGGCATAGGCTCTTCCACAAAGAGGGGGCGACAGGGTGCAAGCGCGTCGATAAGCTGGCCCGCAATCGCCGGGTGGGGGTTGTGGATGTCCACGGCCACGTCCACATCAGGACCGGCCCCCTCCCGCACCGCAGCGAAGCGCTCGGCAAAGCGGTCCACCTGGGAGGTCACTTCCAGCCCCTCCCCCGGCCCAAAATGGACTTTCAGACAGCGAAAGCCCCACTCTTCGGTCAGGATGCGGGCGGCTTCAGCGTAGGTGCGGGGATCGTCCGGCGACAGCGTAGGCTTCTCTGGCCGACCGGCCCGGTAGGGCTGGCCCGGTTCGACCGTCCAGGGCAGGGCGCCGCCGGTGGCCCGGTACATACGGATGCGATCCCGGCAGGCTCCGCCCAGCAGTTTGTGGATGGGCAGCCCCGCGGCCTTGCCCGCCAGGTCCCAGAGGGCGATGTCGATGCCGCTGATCGCGCTCATCTTCACCGGCCCGCCCACATAGCCTGACCCGCCAGCGTACATCGTCTGCCACAACTCCTCGATGCGGGTGGGGTCTTTGCCGATGAGGAAGGGTTCCAGGCGGCGCACCTCCGCGATCACCACCTCCGGGTGGTTCTCCAGATAGGGTTCGCCCAGACCGGTCAGTTCCGTGTCCGTGTGGATACGCACCCAGACCCAACTGGGGGGTACGCGCAGGATTTCGAGGCTGGTGATTTTCATTGTTTGCTCCTGAAAGAGTGATTCACTGCTGAATAGCCGACGGAAAATATAGTGCTGTCTACGACACAGCGTGGAATTGTGCCTGACCGATGATATGCTTCGTAGCGCTTTCATCCCAAAATTGTGATTGCCAGCCCCAGGCTTGCTTTCGGTGGTGAAAGATATGTAGTGAAAGAGAGGGTGTGAACTATTCAGACGCCAGGATATTGTACACGCGAACGAGAAGGAAAGTACAAAGTCCCGCATTTCGCCCTCCGCATTCCGCATTCCACTTGCCCCCCTTCCCCCGCCGGTGATATAGTGTGGGCAGCGAAACCATTCCTCTGATAAACCGCCGATGACCACCAGCAGCGCTGAATCCAATCCCATTCGTCGTCTGGCCCGCAGCCAGTCTCCCCTGACTGTCGTTGTGGAGATTCTCTTTGCCCTGCTGATTGTGGCCGCCTTCTGGTATTCGGCAAACCCCGGTTTTTTTGCCAGGCCATTGCCCGACGCGCCGATTATCGAATCACCGATTGCCGAATCAATGCCTGTGCAATCCAATCTGGCTGCACCAGCCCCGCCGTCGCTGGCCCGGCTGGTGGGCTTTGACCCCGCGGGTCAGTCCTGCCGCCAGTTGATCGCCAATGGTAGCTTTGAAAACCCCGGCCAATGGCAGCTTCCCCTAAGCCCCCGCCCCGCTGCCTATACCGACGAGCAGGCCAGCGACGGCAGCCGCAGCCTGCGTCTGGGCATTGGACCAAACGACCAGCCAGTCTACAGCGACAGCCGGGCCTCTCAGATTGCCGATCTACCTTCGGATGCGGAGTCGCTGGTCTTGCTGGCCGACATCCAGCGCACAGCCACCAGCAGTGGCGCAGATCGCCAGTATGCCCAGGTGCGGGTCGGCGAGGAGCACTACACACTCTACGACGATTCTCTCAACCTGCCCGAATGGCAAGCGGTGGCCTACGATTTGACACTGCTGGCGGGCAGCCGGGCTGAGCTGATCTTTGGCACCCTCAACAGCGGCGGACCGGGCCGGGCCGGGATGTATGTGGACAATGTGCGCCTCTATGCCTGCCAGGGGCCGTCGGTGGCATCCCAGGCCAATGCCCCCGAGAAGAGGGGCGAGGCGACGGAAGAGAAGGCAAGCGGACCGCTCTCTCTGCTGCTGCCGCTGATTTCGCTGGGGCAAGATGTCGATGAACCTGTGCCCACTGCAGCGCCAACGCTGACCTCAATTCCGTCCGACACTCCATCCAACACGCCCGCGGCCCCGGCTGCCTGCACCGAACTGGTCGCCAACGGCGGCTTTGAATCGAGCAGCGGCTGGAATATACCCAATACACCCCGGCCTGGACGCTTTGTCTCCGAGCCGGTTCTCTCTGGCAGCCGCAGCCTGGGGCTGGGCATCTCGCCTGGCCTGGCCAATGCCTACAGCGACAGCACTGCATACCAGTGGATCACTCTCCCCCGAGACGCGGCCCAGATTATCCTGCGCGTTTCTCTCTGGCGGGCGGGCAGCGACCGGGGGGATTTTCACTATTTGTGGGTGGCTGCCGAAGGCAAAACAACCCGCATTGTACAGGGCTTGGACGATTCCCGGCGCTGGCAGACTGTCAACTTTGACCTGACACCCGTGGCCGGTAAGCGTCTCTTTCTGCTCCTGGGCACATTCAACGACGGGCTGGGCGAAGTTGCGTCGATGTTTGCGGATGGGGTCTCGATTCAGGCGTGTGATGAGCCAGTGACGCCGCTCCCGGCGACGGCTACACCCACAGCTACTGTCATCCCGACCCCAACGGCCACGTCCAGCCACGCGCCCCCAGCCGCTATGACCAGCCCGGATTTTGGGGCCAACTCCTTTCTCTGGTGGCGGCCAGAAATAGCGGATCGGGATTTGCAATTGATGGAGCAGGCGGGTTTCCGTTGGGTGCGCCAAAGCTTCGCCTGGGAGGACATCCAGCCGATGCCTGGTGAATTTGTCTGGGATAAGGCGGATCGGGTGGTGGGGCAGGCCAACGCCCGCGGGCTGTCTCTCCTGGCCCGGCTGGGGATGGACCCGGACGCAACTGATTTCTGGGCGGGTCAACCCCCAGCGTCTAACGATCGCTTTGTGGAATTTGTCTCGGCCCTGGCCCGGCGCTACAACTGCACGCCCCAGGCCGTGGGCTGTGTTGCCGCCTGGCAGGTGTGGAACGAACCGAATCTGGCGAGGGAGTGGGGGGGCAATCGGCCTGATCCGGCCGCGTATGTGGACCTGCTCGGCCAGGTCTACTGGGCTATCAAAGCAGCCAACCCCAACGCACTCGTCATCAGCGCGGGGATGGCTCCCACCGGCACGGACAACGAAATTGCTATGCCCGACACCCATTTTTACGAGGAGATGTACCGGGCGATGGGGGGCAGTAGCGACGGCTACTTCGATCTGCTGGGGGTCCACGCCGCGGGTTTCGCCGCGCCGCCAGAGACCGACCCGGCGGAGGCCGCGGCCAGCCCGGCTTACGGCGGTCAGCGCTTCTTTGCCTTCCGCCACGTGGAGGATATTCGGGCGATAATGGAAGCCAACGGCGACAGCGCCAAACGCATCGCCATCCTGGAGTTCGGCTGGACCAGCGATCCGGTCAACCCGGACTATATCTGGCACGGTGGGGGCGCGGGCATCGACGAGTTTGTCAAAGCCGACTATCTGCGCCGGGCCTACGTCTACGCAGCGGAACACTGGCAGCCCTGGATCGGACTGATGAGCGTCCTCACAATGCCGAATCTGGACTGGCTGGAAGACGGGGACCCCTTCGACGAGGAGCAGTACTGGTGGGCGATTCTGGAGCCAAGTCAGATCGATGAGCTGCGTCTGCGCCCGGCCTTTGTGGAGTTGTGTATCTATTTCCGGGGGCTGGCGGGAGAGCGGTGTTCCTATGATCCGAATTAAACAAAAGGACCTGCCTGGTTTCGGAAAACCAGGCAGGTCCTTTTCATTTATCCTGAGCGTGTCTTTCGACTTCAGCCAAAAATTCCGTGAAGGGTAAGGGTTGCGCCAAGGGTATGTGCGCCTGTGGCGTACCGAATGGATGAAAATGCCAACCACCCGTATTATCCGCACCGTAGATGCGGCGGTTCTCACGGATCAGAGCGTAGGCAATTGTATCTGATACTTCATTATAGAAGACGTCAATGAAGTCGCCGTTGGTAAGCCTGATGCGTAGATTGACAGCCGAGGCCGATGAGCGTCTTACCGTTGGGATATGACAAATTTCAGAAGCGAGCGCCGCAGTACGAATAACGCTCTCAAATTCATCGACTGTCATAGCAATTGGGTCGTCATTTCAGTAAGCTGCAATTCGTCCGTTACCGCAGCTTCCCATTCCCAATAGTCCGATTCGACCTCGTAGGAATAGCGATCTGCGATTTCATCTGCGTCCCAAGCTGTTTTGAAGGATTCAAATGGCCTTCCGTATTTTGCTTCAAAAGCCAGTTTGCGCTCTTTGGCTTCGTTGAGTTTCAGTCGAAGCAATTCTTTCAGGGCCAATGGCAGCGCAACTTCTGGGCGATTTTCTTGTGTCAAATTACTCAACACGCGGTATACAGGTTTGGTAATCACATTTTCGTATAGCATCGATACTGACTCCTCGCATTACAGAATTTACGTCTATAACGCATTATAGCCGGAGCGGTCGCCTTCAAGCAACAGGCGGAGACCTGCCAGGCTTTCCGAAACCTGGCAGGTCTCATTTTCATCTACCCAATCCGTGCTCGTTTGCTGTCACGGGGGGCAATCGGTTCAATCGATTCCCGCTCGTTGATGGCGATGTGGCGGGGTGAGCCTTCTTTCGTGTAGGGATAGGTCGGGCCGCCAGCCGGGGCAGCCCAACGGGCCGCGTTGGCGAGCACCTGGCGGATGATGGGCTTGTGATACATCGGGTAAGTCTCGTGGCCGGGGCGGAAGTAGAAGATTTTGCCGTTGCCCCGGTGGAAGGTGCAACCGCTGCGGAAGACGTTGCCCCCTTCAAACCAGCTAATGAAGACCAGATCGTCCGGCGTGGGGATGTCGAAGAGTTCGCCGTACATCTCACACTCGTCGTTCTCGAAATAGGGGGGCAAGCCCTGGGCAATCGGATGGCTGGGCTTGACCACCCAGACCCGCTCCTTCTCGTCGGCTTCCCGCCAGCGCAGGCTGCACGAAGTCCCCATCAGCTTGCGGAAGATTTTGGAGAAGTGGCCGGAGTGGAGGACGATCAGTCCCATTCCTTCCAGCACCCGGTTGTGCACCTTCTCCACAATCGCATCCTGGACATCGCCGTGGGCTTTGTGACCCCACCAGACCAGCACATCGGTCTGGGCAAGCACTTCGTCGGTCAGGCCGTGCTCCGGTTCATCCAGTGTGGCTGTGCGTACATTCGTAAAGCCGTGCTCCCCCAGCCCCTCGGCAATCGCGCCGTGGATGCCTTCGGGATAGATGCCACCGATAAATTCGTTCTCATTCTCGTGTCGAAATTCGTTCCAGACGGTTACGCGGATGTCAGTCATGAGGTTGCTCCATTCGATTTGGTTGTTGGTTCTACAGATGTCGCCCATACGTTAGCCAGAGATGATGAGGTAATGGGATAATGAACCAGTGCCAGACCCCATCATCTCAGCATCTCATCATCCCACTTTTACCACTTGCCCGTTCTGCCGGGCTGATGCCTGAATCGCGTCCCACAGCTTTGCCATGCGCAGGCCCACTTCGGGCGGGCAGGGGTTGGGGATTTCACCGGCGCGCACGGCCAGGAACTGCTGCCACTGGCCCAGGGAATCGGGGACTTCCACGGCTTCGGGCATAGGATCGCCCGCTTTCTGCAGCAGCAGCTTCTCGCCCCAAATGCCCGTTTGCAGCAGACCGCCGGTGCAGAAAACCGAGACATCCGAGCCGATCATTTTTGGTGGCATTTCGCCGCTGCCGCTCAGGGTGACCAGCGCGCCCGAAGCCAGACGACCGATCGCCGCGCCCAGAATGTCCACCGGTGCGCCCCGGTTGTCCAGCCAGGCCGCCACTTCGACGAAATCCTCCCCGGCCAGGTCTGCCACTGTATTAAGCATATGTGCGCCTGTGTCAAAGAGGAAGCCGCCGCCCGCGATTTCGGGAACCTGTCGCCACAGTCCCGTGGTTCCCGCCTTCCAGCCCTGGTAGGCCACCGCGTGGATATTGAGAATTGTGCCCATTTCGCCGGAGCGCAACATTCGTTCTGCCGTGCGAATCTGGGGCGAGAGGCTGCCGTTGAAGGAGACGACCAGCAGCTTGCCTGTGCGGTCCCGCACGGAAATCAGGTCTCTGGCCTCCTGGGCGTTCATCACCATCGGCTTTTCCAACAGCACATCCAGCCCCGCTTCCAGACAGGCTTTGGCCTGGCTGAAGTGAAGGACATGGGGCGTGATGATGAAGACCGCGTCCAGCGCATCCCCCTGCTTTGCCAATAGTTCGGCCAGATCGGGTACATTGGGGGGCGGGGTCAGCCCCGCTTCTTCAAAAATTTCACAGAATGCTTCGTAGGCGTTGGGGGAAGGCTCGCAGACATAAGCCACATTCGTCGTGTCCTGCTGTTGGACAATGCGGCGCAGGTGGTGGCGGGCCATGCCGCCTGTGCCGACAAACGCCATCTGCACCGGTTTTGCGCTGGTCTCTTGAGCGGAGGTCATGAGGTGATTCTCCTTTGAGGGGTGTAGGGCAAACAAAACAGTCAGTCAGGAAAATCACTGACCGACTGTTATGCTGCCAAATCTGGCCTGGAATGTCCAATTGGCGAAGGATCGATTTGCTGGGGTGGCTGGGAAAGCCCAACCGGCTAGAGCATCCTGTCGCTCTCCATCTCTTTGGTTTTATGAAACTGTTCGAGGATTTCGGTGTACTCCGTCAATTTCTGGGCAATTCCTTGATAGACCGCACGCTCTGGTGAATCCTTTGTGTTGACGAGTACAGGCGTCTGGGTATACTCTGCATTGAAGTATAGTTCGGGCTTGTGGGGGATTGCCCCCAGCAGCAGGCAGCCAAGCTTCTCGGAGATGGCCCCAGCCGTTGCATATTGCTGGCTCTGCCCTTCCCGGTGGACCAGTAGACTGCTCATGCGATTGTGCAGCCCCAAGTGGTCCAGATGCCGTGCCCAGCGCTGGGCTGCCCGCAAAGAGGATGGCTCGCTGCCCATCACCAGGACAATGCCACTCAGATAGTCGGTAAAAACTTCGAGGATATCCGGATCGTTGGGTAGATCGAGGAATACATACTGGGCCTTGAAGGTGGCCTGTTCGATGATCGAAATCAGGTGATCCGCCGAATAGGTGACGCCGCCTGGCACATTGGGGGGGCTCGCCATTATTGTCAGGCCGCTGCTGTGGCGGGAGAGTATCTTTTGCAGCGCATTGGCGTCGATGGCGGTCGCGGGCAGAAGGGCCAGATTGGCGGTTGTCTGTGGTGGATCAATCCCCAGCCGGTCGGCCACCATACCAAAGGCCAGGTGCATATCTCCCAACAGCACACTTTTGCTCATTTGATGGAAGTAGAGGGCCAAATTTACCGCCACAGTCGTCACCCCGACGCCGCCCTTGGCACCCAGCAGTCCAAAGACTTTGCCCTTTTGGCGGTGAGTCTCGCGACGAGAGCGCAACATCACCGAATCGATGCGGGCCATCAGTTCGTTGGGGTCTGCGGGTTTGATCAGATAGTCATCTGCGCCCATGCGCAGCCCATCCACCCGGTCTTCGATCTGGCTTTTTGCCGAGAGAAAAATGACAGGAATGTCGTCGATACCTGGCGTAGTCCGTATACGACGCAGGGCCTCAAAACCGTCAACCACAGGCATCATAATGTCGAGCAATATCAGATCGGGCTGATGTTGCAAAGCCAGATTGACAACCGGTTCGCCATTTTCAGCTTCGATGACCTCATGGCCCTGGCGACCGAGCAGCATTCCCATCAACCGACGCATGGTCGGTTCATCTTCAGCAAGCAGAATTTTGTAGGCCATTCACTTCCTCTTACAATCGAATGATACGCGTCACACTACTCTGCCATTTTATCATACTATAGAAATGTAATGTATACGCCAAAGGTCATATTAGCTTCGGCCAGCCCCCGTCGCCGACAATTTCTCTCCCAACTGGGCTTGGCCCATACCACCGCCGCGGCGGACATCGACGAATCCCCCTTCCCCGGCGAGCAGGCTGAGGCGCTGGCCGCGCGCCTGGCCTTGGGCAAGGCCCTGGCCATAGCCAACTCGCTGCCCGCTGAGCAGCGCCCCGCGTTGGTGATCGGCGCGGATACGGTCGTGGCGTTGGATGGGGAACTGTTGGCCAAACCGGCAGACGCGGACGAGGCCACCCGGATGCTTGTGGCCCTGCGTGGCCGTGTCCATCAGGTCCACAGCGGGCTGGCGGTTGTTCGGGCGGACAAAGAAACCGAGTTTTTACGCGATGCAACAGTCAACGTTCCTTCTGATCCTGCGGAAAACTCGGTTTCTTTAGAGACGCAGCAGGTGATCGTCAACACCAGCCACGTCACAATGCGCAACTATTCCGATGCAGAAATCGCCGCCTATATCGCCACGGGTGATCCCCTGGACAAGGCTGGCGCCTATGCCATCCAGCACCGGGGCTTCGATCCTGTGGCCCGTCTGGATGGCTGCCCTTCCGGGGTGATGGGGCTGCCTATGGCCGAACTGCGGACGCTGCTCGCCCGCTTCGGCGTGACCGTCGATTGTCCCATTGCGCCGGTCTGCCAGCGCTTGACCGGTCTTGCCTGTTGCCAGATTGACAGTCCCTCTGGGGGTTGATACACTGACTTCACCAAATGCCTGTTAGCCAAGGAGCCAACGCTTGCCCCGCTACACTCCGATCGATTACGATGCCTACGATGAAGCCTACGAAGATGACAACTTCGAAGGCCCGGTCAGCAGTAAACCCAAGCCCAAAAAGCGTGTGGAGACAACTCTGCCCGGTGTGGTGGTGCGGGCCTTGGGCCACCACTACGAAGTGGAGACCGACGACGGCATCCGCCTCTGCCGCGTGCGGGGACGGCTGCTTCAGGAGCGCAGCCGGGACGCTACCCTCGTCGCGGTGGGGGATCGGGTGGAGGTTGTGCCCGAAGGCAAGAAGAAGGGGCTGATCGATTCCGTGGATGAGCGGGATTCGGTGCTCAGCCGCCAGCGCCCCGGTTCCAATCGCCCCGCCGAGGATGTGATTCTGGCCAACCCGGACCAGGTGCTGATCGTCTTTGCCGCGGCCGAGCCAAAACCCCACACCCGGATGCTGGACCGTTTCCTCGTTATCGCAGAATCCAACGAACTGCCTGCGATTATCTGCGTCAATAAAATCGACCTGACCGGGCTGGACGGAGCCAAGACCATTTTCGGCGAATATGAGAAGCTCGGCTACCCGATGCTCTATGCCAGCGTGACCGAAGGGCGGGGTCTGGACGAACTCCACGCGCTGTTGGAAGACCGCATGACTGTTGTCTCCGGCCCCAGCGGCGTGGGCAAGAGCGCGCTGATCAACGCCCTGCATCCCGGCCTGAATCTGCGGGTGGGCGATCTGCGGGATTTCGAGGGTAAAGGCCAGCACACCACCCGGGGCGCCCATCTCATCCACCTGCCCTTTGGCAAAGAGACGTACATCGCCGACACGCCCGGCATCCGGGAGTTGGGTCTGTACGAGATCGATCCGGGTTCCCTGGCCTTCTATTTTGTCGAAATGAAACCCTTTATCCACGACTGCCGCTTCCCCAACTGCACCCACACCCACGAGCCGTCCTGTGCGGTGCGGGCCGCGGTGGAGCGGGGCGAGATCGCTGCGGAACGCTATGAGAGCTATCTGCGAGTGCTGGATGGGGAAGACTTGCAATTGGATGAGTGGTAAGAAATGGGATGATGAGATGTTGGGGTGATGAGTACCCCAGCATCTCATCATCCCTTCGCATAGACGGATATTCGTAATCTTATGTCAGAAATTCTACACAACCTCAACCCCCCCCAGCGCCAGGCTGTGGAGACCACCGAAGGGCCGGTGCTGGTGCTGGCCGGTCCCGGATCGGGCAAGACCCGCGTCCTGACCCGGCGCATCGCCTATCTGATCCAGGAGAAGGGCGTCGCGCCCTGGAATATCCTGGCCGTCACCTTCACCAACAAAGCCGCCCGGGAGATGGAGGAGCGGGTCGTCGAACTGATCGGCGATAACTTTCCGCCCCCACCGCCGGGCCAGCGTCAACGGCTGGGCGGGCTGACCATCGGCACCTTCCACAATATCTGCGCCCGCATCCTGCGCATCGATGTGGATGCCGCGGGCTTCCAGCGCAATTGGGTGATCTACGACAGCGCGGACCAGTTGTCTCTCATCCGCACAATTCTCAAAGAGATGAACCTGGACGAGAAGCGTTTCAGCCCCCAAGCCGTGCGCTCCCAGATCGGCAGTTGGAAGAACGAACTGATTGAACCGGTGAAAGTCCAGTCCTCCACCTATTTTGAGGAAGTTTCCGGTCGCATTTACATGCGCTACCAGCAGGTGCTACTTCTCAACAACGCGATGGACTTCGACGATCTGCTCATGCGCACGACGCTCCTCCTCCAGGACAATCTGGAACTGCGGGAGAAATATCAGCGCAAATGGCAATATCTGATGGTGGACGAGTTTCAGGACACCAACACCGCCCAATATCGGCTAGTCACACTGCTGGCGGGAAAACCGGCGGGGACTCGTAATCTATTCGTTGTTGGCGACGAAGACCAGTCAGTTTACAGATTTCGCGGCGCAGACTACCGCAACGTCCTCCAGTTCCGTCACGACTATCCCGACGCGCGCACGATTCTATTGGAGCAGAACTATCGCAGCAGCCAGTCGATTCTGGATGTGGCCAATGCGGTCATCACCAAAAATGTCAATCGCACGCCCAAGAAGCTCTTCACCGACAACAGCGAAGGGCTGAAGGTGACGGTCTACGAAGCCTACAACGAAATCGAAGAGGCGTCCTGGGTCTGCGATGAGATCGCCCGACTCCAGGCCGAGGCCGGTTTCCGTCTGGGCGACTGCGCGGTGATGTATCGCACCAACGCCCAGAGCCGTGCCCTGGAAGAAGCCTTTGTCATGCGCCAGGTGCGCCACCGGCTGGTAGGGGCCACCCGCTTCTATGAACGGATGGAAGTGAAGGATGCCCTGGCCTATCTGCGCATCGTCCACAACACCGCGGATTCGGTGGCGTTGGACCGCATCGTCAATACCCCGCCCAGAGGCATCGGCGCCAAAACCTGGCTGGCGGTCAAAGATTGGGCCGCGGAGGCGGGCGTCAGCGAATTTCTCTGTCTCCGTGTGCTGCATCACGGACACAACGCTGTGGCCGAGGCCGCGGGCAACAGCGTCCTGCTCAACGATCCGGGCCTGGGCAGCCGGGCAGTCAATGCGCTGCTCAACTTTGCCGAGATGTTGGAAAATTGGGTGGCGATGACCGTCGGCCAGAATTATGAAAGTGTGGCCGAACTGCTCGATCACATTCTGCAGGATGCGGGCTACATCGACCGGCTGCGGGACGGCACCGACGAGGGCGAGGATCGCTACGCCAACCTGCAAGAGTTGCGGGGGGTGGCCGCCCAGTACACGCCGGGGATGGCTGGTCTGGACGCGGAAATGGACGCGCTCTCCCTCTTCTTGCAAGAGGTGAGTCTGGTCAGCGACGCGGATCAGTTGGACGACGGCGGCGACGCAGTCACATTGCTGACGCTGCACACGGCCAAAGGGCTGGAGTATCCCGTCGTTTTTATGGTGGGGATGGAGGAGGGCATTCTGCCCCACGCCCGTTCCATCGAGAGCGACGACGAGGAGGAGATGGCCGAGGAGCGTCGCCTGGCCTATGTGGGCATCACACGGGCCAAACGCCGTCTCTATCTGCTCCACGCCTTCCGCCGCACCCTCTGGGGCAGCAGCCAGATCCAAGATTCCAGCCGCTTCCTGGCCGACATTCCCACCCATCTGCTGCGGGGAATGGTGGACAAGCAGTCCCGACGCCAGGCGAGCTACAGCCGGGCCACCAGTTGGGATAACAGCGGGTCAAACTGGGGTGGCTCTACCCAGCGGGAACGTTCCACCGCCCGCCAGAGCTACTGGACGCCGGGAGAGAGCACCGGGAAGAGTGCGTCCAGCGAGCAGAGTATTCGTCTTCCCAGAAGTGGCGAAAAAGCCAAACCCGTGACCCAATACAAAAGTCGCCAGAGTGTGCAGCACCCCACCCACGGCGTGGGCACAGTCATCGACTCGATTGTCGTCGGGCGGGATGAGGAAGTGACAGTGGCTTTTCCGGGGATCGGAATCAAGAAGTTTCTGGCGTCGATGGCCAATCTGACGAAACTATAACGAATCGAGGCCAGCGCCGGTTGAGTAGGCGGGGGCTGTTTCCCGCCGTATCGAAACCAAGCGGGTGGGCCAAGCGGGTAGACCCAATTTGTGGCTGTTTACCCGCTTTCTTGGTTTCGATACGCCGCCAGCATCAGAATGAACAGGATGTAAGACGTCTGGGCGGCTACTCAACCAGCGACGGCTAGCCCCTTCTGTGGATGAGAATTGAAAATGAACCCACGTGTAGAAAGTGTTTTTCCAAAATCAGAAAACTATACGCTGCTGGTTCGCTTTACGAACCGGGAAGAACGCCAGTTCGATGTGAAACCCTACCTGGACAAAGGCTTTTTTCGGGAACTTCAGGACAGAGCCTACTTTAACGCCGTGCGCGTGGCGCTGGGCAGTATCGAATGGCCCAACGGATAGGATTTCTGCCCGGACACACTCTACGAACTTAGCGAACCTGTAACGGAGCCAAATATTGCCGCTATCATCGCTGCCTAATCACCGAATCAACCAATGAACCAATCCTCCTCTCCTCCCTGGACAATCGCCACCAAAGCCATCGTCGCCGTCAGCGCGCTGGGACTGGCTGTGCTGGTCATCTGGTACTTCCGCAGCCTGATCCAGCCATTGGTGCTGGCCCTGCTCTTGGCCTATCTGCTGAATCCGCTGATCAGCCTGATCAGCCACCGGCTGGGTATGCCCCGGGGCACAACCGTTCTCGCCGTCTACGGGATTCTGGCTGTGGCTGTCCTCGTCACCCTCTCTTTTGTGGGAGTCACTACCTTCCAGCAGGTGGTCACTGTCACCAAAAATCTGCCCGGCTGGTTCGATCAGGCCGTTGCTCTGATCAGTGCCCTGCCCGAAAGGCTGCCTGAGACTTTTGCTATCGGTCCGCTGGTGCTGGAGCGGGACCTGATTCTGCCCCAACTCCCCGGCTGGGATGAGGTGGCTTCTCAGCTTTTTGCGCTGGTGGAGCCGATATTCAGCCAGGGCGGGAGCATCGCTGCCAGTTTTGTCAGCGCGACGGTAACTGTGCTGGGTCTGATCTTTCTCGTCTTTGTCGTCTCAATTTACATTGCCACCGACATTCCCCGCATCGGTAAAGGCATCAGCGACTTTGCCCACGACGCCGACTATCGAGACGACGCCGACCGGCTGATGGTGGCGGTGAGCGGCGTTTGGGGTGCATATCTGCGCGGGCAGGTGGTGCTGGGGCTGGTGATCTTCTTTGTGGTGAGTATCGTCCTGGCGCTTTTGGGGGTGGACAACGCGCTGGGGCTGGGGCTGCTCTCGGGCACAATGGAATTCCTGCCTGTCGTTGGTCCGCTGATAGGCGCGGGCGCGGCTGTGATTGTGGCACTGACACAGGATACAGCCAGCTTTGGCCTTTCCAGCTTTGAATTTGGGCTGGTTGTGCTGATTGCAATGGTGCTGATTCAGCAGGTGGAAAATAATATACTCGTGCCCCGGATTGTGGGCGACGCCCTACAACTGCCCCCGCTGGTGGTGATGGTGAGTGTGCTGATGGGCGCATCCCTGGCCGGACTGTTGGGGGCTGTGCTGGCCGCGCCGGTGGTGGCCTCTCTGAAAATTCTGGGCTATTACGCCTGGCGCAAGATGCTCGATCTGCCCCCCTTTCCACAGGAGATAACCGTATCGGAATCCACGCCACAGCCAACGGGCTTTTGGCAGCGAGTCCGCGCCTTTTGGCCTGCCAGTCGGCACCGCTTAGCTGTACCGGCTGCCCCAATTTTGCCCTATCCGCTCCAATTTGCGCCTGTCTTCAAAGATTTCATCTGGGGTGGGCGCGGGTTGGAAACAATTCTGGGGCGTACGATTCCAGACGGTGTGGTCGCAGAAAGCTGGGAGATCGCGGCCCACCCCAACGGCGCAACGCCGATTATCAACGGTCCTTTGGTCGGGCAGACCCTTTTGGACGCACAGAAAAAGTGGGGCGAAGCACTGCTGGGCAGCCACAATCAGGCCGCGCTGGAGCAGGAAAAATTTCCGCTCCTCATCAAACTACTGGACGCCAACCGCTGGCTCTCTGTCCAGGTTCACCCGGACGATACCTACGGGCTGGCCCACGCCAACGACTACGGCAAGACGGAGATGTGGGTGGTTCTCCACGCCGAGCCAGGGGCCGAAGTGATCTACGGTCTGAAGGCGGGCGTTACATCTGAAAGTTTTGCCCAGGCCGTCGCCGAAGATCGGGTGGAAGATGTGCTGCATCGGGTTGGGGTTGCCAAAGGCGATGTGGTATTCGTGCCCGCAGGCACTGTCCACGCGCTGGGGCCGGGGCTGCTGGTGGCCGAGATTCAGCAGAACAGCGACACCACCTACCGCATCTATGACTGGGGGCGGATGGGCACGGATGGCAAGCCTCGTGCGCTGCACAACGACCGGGCCTTGGAAGTCATCGACTGGGCGCAAGCTGAGCTGTCGTTGGCTGTCCCCCGGATTGCACCGGCAGGGCAGAAAGGCGTGGGTGTGGAAGAAATCGCCCACTGCGGCTACTTCCATACCGAGCGCATTCTGATTGGTGCAGACCGGGTCTATACCGGCGAGTGCACTGGCGAAAGTTTTGAAATTTGGGCCGTGCTTTCCGGTTCCGTCCGGCTGGAATGGGGCGATAGTGGGATCGATCTGGTCGGGGTTTCCTGGGTGCTTCTCCCCGCATCCCTGGGCGCATATCGTCTGACCGCCAGCAAAGAGAGTATGCTCCTGCGGGTCATCACCCCCGCAGATGAGAACAATGAAAATAGGAACGCAGATTTCGCAGAGAATGCAGATTACGCAGATTGAATCCGTGTTCCCTTTCATCCGTGTATATTGGAGTTTGGACAACAACGAGCCAACCCAACAGATGTTATGTGAAGGGAAGGGCCAATAGAATTGGATCATCGAGTCGAAATCAGGCGGTTGTGACAGGCATTTGGCCCTTGACGACGATTTTTT
>JAUIHI010000055.1 GCA_030432295.1 Anaerolineae bacterium
GTACCGGAACTGCTCCAGTTGTTTCGTGCTTTGGTTGATTTCCATGCACTATTTCTGGATCAGTTCCTCTTTTTCGTCAACCTTTCTGTTTCGTCTATTTCTCTTCTCTCTTGTCCAAAGTCCAATGTATACAATCTGGCTATTTATACAACAGGAAAAACAATGCCAACCGAATTGAACAGAACTGCCGTCACCGAATACCCGATTCATCCGCTCCTGGCCGAGCGCTGGAGTCCAAAAGCCTTTGCGGATCGACCCATCCCCGCGGATGTACTGGGCAGTCTGTTGGAAGCAGCCCGCTGGTCGCCCTCCAGCAGCAACGAGCAGCCCTGGCGTTTTGTCCTCATCCACCGCGAGGACGAGGCGGCCCACAGCCGGATGGTGGAAACGTTGTCTGACAGCAATCGCATCTGGGCTGACAGCGCACCCCTGCTGATTGTGGGTGTCGTGTCAATGCTGCGCAGCCGCTCTGGCCGACCCAACGCCTACGCCTGGTACGATCTGGGCCAGTCCGTGGCCCATTTTTCCGTGCAGGCCACTGCCGTTGGCCTGCACGTTCATCAGATGGGTGGTTTTGACAAAGAACAGGCCCGTGTCGTTTTGGGAATCCCTGAAAATTACGAGCCGGTGGTAGCGATTGCCGTCGGCTATCTGGGCGATGTGGCCAATCTGCCGGAAGAGTTTCAGGCCGATCAAGCCAACCCCCGCAACCGCCGTCCCTTGCAGGAGAGTGTCTTTAACGGCCAGTGGGGCGAGGCCGCGGATATGTAAAAACCACGAAGACACAAAGGCACAAAGAAAAAAATCTACTGCTGTTCTTTGTGTTTTTGTGTCTTTATGGTTGGTGTGACAATGACAGGAGACTCCTTTGTACGACTGCACAATTGTCGGCGGGCAAATCATTACACCAAATGGACCGATCTTTGCGGACCTGGCCCTATCCGGTGACTCTATCGCGGCCATCGGCCACGGGCTGAACGGCGAGCGGGTGATCGACGCCTCCGGTTGCTACGTCATTCCCGGCGGCGTGGACCCCCACGTCCATCTGCAACTGGCCCTGGGCGGGCTGGTCAGCACCGATAGCTTCTCCAGCGGAACAATCGCCGCGGCCTGTGGCGGCACAACGACAATTGTCGATTTTGCCGATCCCCAGCCCGGCCAGTCGATGGGGGACGCGCTGGCCGCGCGGCGGGCCGAGGCCGACGGTCAGGTGGCGGTGGACTACGGCCTACATATGACCATCCCCACCTGGCACGGCCAGAGCGCAGAACGGCTGGCCGAAGTCCCGGCGATGTTGGCCGCGGGCTGCGCCACCTTCAAACTCTATCAGGCCTACGCCCGTATGGAACTGGACGACGTGGCCCTGCACCGGTCGATGGCCGCGGTAGCGAAGGCGGGTGGCAGGGTCGTCCTCCACAGCGAGACCGGACCCCTGTTGGATCACCTGCGCGCCGAAGCCGTGGCCGCGGGCCACATCGGGGCTATCTGGCACGAACGGACCCGCCCCGCCTGTCTGGAAGCTACGGCCATCCACCGAGCCGCGGAGATCGCCCATCTGACCGGCTGCCCTGTCCACATTTTTCACGTGGGCTGCGCCGAAGGGGTGGTGGAGATTGTGACGGCGAAGAGCCGGGGCGTTGCCATCACCGGCGAAAGTTGCCCCCACTATCTACTCCTCACCGCGGACAAGCATCTGGGCGGGCCGGACGGGAACCTCTACATTTGCGCGCCGCCCCTGCGCTCTGCCGCGGATCAGTCCGCGCTCTGGCGCGCCCTGGCCGACGGCGGTCTGGACCTGATCAGCACCGACCACTGCCCGTGGACCCGATCGGAGAAGGCGCAACGCTCCTTTGCCCAGGTTCCTGGCGGCGTGCCCGGCATCGAGTCCCGCCTCTCCCTGCTCCATCACTTCGGCGTCAATCGCGGCCACATTTCGTTGGCCCGCTGGGTGGAGCTTTGCGCTACGGCCCCGGCTCGGCTGATGGGGCTGCCCCGCAAGGGCATTCTCCTGCCCGGCTACGACGGGGATGTGGTCATCTTCGATCCCAAACGGGAGAAGACGATCTCTACGGACACTCTCCACGAAGCCGCGGACTGGACGCCCTTTGCCGGAATGACTGTCACCGGCTGGCCACGCACGGTTCTGTTGCGTGGGCGGGTGATTGTGGCGGATGAGGAGTACATTGGCGCAGCCGGAGATGGGGAATTCATCAAAAGAAGCGTGAAATGTGAGTAACTGCACAGATCAGACGAGCGGGTGGCATCGGTAATCTTCTAACCCGTTTAGTTTCGATACGGCGGGAAACAGCACCCGCCTATTCAACCAGCGCTGGTCATCTGTGCAGGCCGTGCGATCCCGCTGCCTCTCTCTCGTTTCACGTTTCCTTACCGAAAATTGCTCCATCGGAAACCCAATGACCCTCACACCCGCCAGCCTCATCACCGCCACCGACATCCTCGCTGCCCAGGACGCTGACCTGGCCGGGGTGATCGCCCGCTTCGGCTATCCACCCCTCTGGCCGCGAGAAGCCGGGTTCCCCACCCTCCTCAAGCTGATTCTGGAGCAGCAGGTCTCGCTGGCCTCCGCCCAGGCCGCCTATGACCGGCTGCTGGCGGTGGTGGGTGAATTGACACCCGAATCCCTGCTGGCCCTGGACGACGAGACTCTACGCGGCGTCGGTTTCAGCCGCCAGAAAGCTCGCTATGGGCGGCTGCTGGCGGAGGCGGTGCAGAGCGGCAGCCTGGATATGGACAGCCTGCCAGGGCTGGACGACGAAAGCGTGCGTGTCGAACTCCAGAAGATCACCGGCATCGGTCCGTGGACTGCGGAGGTCTATCTGCTGATGGTTCTCCTGCGCCCGGATGTGTGGCCCAGGGGCGATATCGCCCTGGCCACCGCGGCCCAGCAGGTGAAAGGACTGACCGCCCGCCCTTCCCAGAGCGAACTGCACGAGCTGGCCGAACAGTGGCGTCCCTGGCGGGCAGTGGCTGCGCGCATTCTGTGGCATCACTATCTCAGCCTCAGCCGTTGACCCGTCGTCGCTCTGTCATTCCGACTGTTTCCTTACGTCTGTTGACGCCCCTCCTTTTTTGTGTTATACTTCGTATAGATCAAAGTCACAAAAGATATTACATAACTCCCCCTGACCGCAGGTCTACCGGTTTTGATCCTCTGGACAAAGCGCTCTGTTGTGCTTTGCCAACGGAAGGGCCTGTTCTAACCAAAGGAGGCTTCGTTTGGATTTTGCTATCGGACAAAATATCGTGCATCCTGCCCACGGGCCAGGTACAATTGTTGACATTGAAGAAAATGAACTGATAAAGGGGTATCATCGCTTTTACGTGATTGAATTTGCACACAGCCGCCTGACTGTTCGTCTGCCTGTCGAACGGGTGGGCGAGATCGGCGTGCGCGAGGTGATGTCCCAGGCGCGCTATGAACGGGTTCTCTCTACTCTGCGCGCCCTGCCTGAACAGATGCAGAGCGACTTCAAGAGTCGTCGTTATCGGGTCAACGAACTTCTCCACTCCGGTCGCCCCCGGGAGATCGCCACGGCTGTGCGCGATTTGACCTGGCGCAAGTTTGAAAAACATCTGACCAAAGCGGACGCGGATCAGTTGTCCAAAGGGCGGCAGATGTTGGCCGCAGAGGTGGCGATGTCTAACAATAAAGATGTGAACGAGGCCGACCGCACAATCCGCGAGGCTGTGGCCGAGTCCATCGCAGCCCAACAGGCGCTGCTCCAGGAAACAGCAGGGATCGAAGCAGCAGCGTAGGGTCACACTGCACAACAATAAAGCGTTCAGGAGATCGGCTCCTGGACGCTTTTTTCGTTTCTGCTCCTCTCTTTTTGTCTGACTCACTTTCTCTTTGGACCAAAAAACGGGTATAGTAGAGAGAGCTTTTGATACAGAATTTATACCCACTGGTGGAGGCTGATTCTATGCGCGTTCTGATTATGGCCGATATGGAAGGCGTCAGCGGCATCGTCGTCTGGGAGCAGGTGAACGGCGGTGCGGCGATGTACGAAGAGGGGCGACGACTCTACACTGAAGAGATCAACGCGGCGGTGCGGGGCGCGAAGGCAGCCGGTGCCACGGAAATTGTGGCGGTGGACTGTCACGGCGCGGGCGGGCCGTGGAGCTTCAACTCCTTCATCCCCGAACTGCTGCACCCGGACTGCGAATGGGTGGCCCATCACGCCTGGGGACGCTATACGGAGATGCTGGAAACCGGCTGCGACGCGGTGCTGCTGGTGGGGATGCACGCCCGGGCTGGCACGCCGGATGGGGTACTCTGCCACACGATTTCCACAGTCAAATGGCGTGACCTCTGGTTCAACGACGATCTGGTGGGGGAAGTGGGGGTCAACGCTGCGCTCTGCGGCCACTACGGCGCGCCTGTCCTGCTGGTGACGGGCGACGAGGCGGTCTGTCGCGAGTCACGGGAGTTGCTGGGCGACGGGTTGACGACCGTCGCTGTCAAAAAGGGGCTGACCCGCTACTCGGCCCGCCAGATTCCGCCTGTGCGCGCCCGCCAGATGATTGAAAAGGGCGCCTACGACGCCCTGCAAAACTTGAAGGCCGTGGAGCTGTATGTGCCTGCCCGGCCAACGACGATCCACTTCACCGTCGGCAACCCGGAGAATCTCAACGACTTCAAAGGCCGTCCGGGTCTTACCCTCACCGAACCCTACGGCGTGGTGAGCAAAGGCGAGGATTGGATGGCCGCCTGGAATCAGGTCTGGCATTGGTAAACCGTCGATTCCGGGAATCGGCCACAAAATCGCTCGAATACGCCTGATCGCTTGGCCGATTCCCGGAATCCGATCACCCATTCTTCCACGGACACTCACATAAATGGCCCCCACACTTCTTATCACAGGCGCGACTGGCTTTTTGGGACAATATCTGATTGCCGCGGCCCGCAAAAAATGGCGGGTGGCGGGCACATTCCACCGCACCCGGCGCGAGGATGTGGAACGGCTGCTGGCCGGGATCGACAGCGGACGCATCGATCTGACCGACTTCCGGGACGTGCGGGATATGCTCGATGCGGTGCGCCCGAAGGCGGTCATCCACACCGCAGCCCTGGCCGACCCCAACTATTGCGAGCAGCACCCGGACGAATCTCTGCGGGTCAATTTGCAGGCGACCCTCAATCTGGCCGGGCTGTGCGGCGACCGGCGCATTCCCTTTGTCTTCACTTCGACCGATTTGGTCTTCGACGGAACCCGCGCTCCCTACGCCGAGGACGGCCCGGTCTCGCCCCTGAATCTCTACGGCGAACACAAAGCCCTGGCCGAGCAGGCCGTGCTGGACCGCTACGACGAAGCCGCTATCTGCCGAATGCCCCTGATGTTCGGTCTGGCTACGAATGGACGGGTTCCCTTTTTCCAGCGGATGGCGGGCGAATTTCAGGCCGGGCGACCGATGACTCTCTTCGCCGATGAACTGCGCACGCCCGTCTCCGGCCCGGTGGCCGCGGCGGGTCTGCTGCTGGTGGCGGGCAGTGGAATGGAGGACGAAACCGTCAATCCCAAAGAGATCGAGCGGGTACGGGGCCTTCTGCATCTGGGCGGTCGCGAGAGCATCAGTCGCTACGAAATGGGCTTGCAAATGCTCGACATTCTGGGGTTGCCGGCGTCCCTGGCCGAACCCATCAGTTTTCGGGATGTGCCCGCGGTGGCCGCCCGCGCCGCGGATGTCTCTCTGGACAGCAGCCGGGCCTACGAGCTGGGCTTCGACCCGCCGACTGTGCGTCAGCAAATGGAGCAGCTTCTGCCCGGGAATCTTCTGGCCCAGAAGCCGAACGATTGAACTGGAGGTCTGAAATGGGCAAGTTTGGGGCAATTCTGTCGTGGTTTGTAGTGGGCGCGGTTCTGCTGGGCCTCTTCGGGCTGGGGATGGATGCTGCTGTTGCCCAGACCCCATCCCCCACATTCCAGTTTGCGGATAGCGTTGATCCTTTGGCTTTGGAAGAGAGTGCCCTGGACCAACCACTGGTTCTGGTGCTTCAGAGTCTGGTCACTGTGCCACTGCAACTGCGGGTGCGTGTGAGCAATCTGCAGGCTGGGGCATCACCTGGCCAGGGGATCCGCGTGGCTGCGCCGGAGCGTGTAGTGATTGAAGAGGCCGCGGGCAGCGGGGAGATTGTGCTGGCCTTTGCCAGCGACGGACCGCCCGCACCCGGTCGCTACACGGGAATGCTGACCGTCTGGGACGACGAGTCGGGCACAATTGTGCGTAAAACTCTGCGGCTGACTATCCCGGCAGCGCCTGCCTGTCCCGGTTGTGTCGCCCTGGCCCCGGCGGTGAGCAGTTGGAGCGTGACCGTCTATCGTCGGTACTGGCTCTTTGGCGACACAGTTGTCAACAACGCCGTCCTGCCCCTGAAGCAGCCCCTGGCTTCCAACCGCGTCTTTGTCCCGGAGGAGACAGCGTACACCTCCCAGGCCACAGGCGGAGACGGTTATCTTCAGATTACGTTGTCTGATCTGACCACGACCATTCAGTCGGACGTACCTGTCACTGTGGCGGAGATTGAGCTTGCCATTCAGCCCGGTGTCACTGGTTTGCAGCCGGGCGTTTATAAGAGCGAAATTTCCCTGGCCCAACCCGGTGCCAGCGCCGATGAGAAAGCAGAGTCCGCCGTCGCGCTGACTGTGACCGTCAAAGATCACTGGCCGCTGCCCGTTGTGGTCCTGCTGGTCGGGATTGTTGGGGCCTGGGCCTTGCAGAACCTGACTGGTCCGCGGCGCACGCTCTGGCGGATGAATTCTCAGGTTGCCCAGGCCAGTGCCACCTTTCACGGCTCGGCAGAGAAAGCATTCAAAACTGCTGCCGGGGCGCATCCCTGGAAGGATTATTCGATTGTCAAAGATTTTGACAAGAATCGCGGCGAAATCCGCAAAGAGTTACGGCGTTTGCATCAACGCTTCTTTTTGGTGGTGGATGAGGACGACCCAAGCTATAAGCAGGCGCAAAAGACCCTTGCCCAATTGCAGGGCGTGGCCGCCGGCTGGGGAGGCTTTGCCGGGCAACTCAACAAACTGGCCGAAACCCTGGCCGCTGTGGAGCGCAGGCTACGCACACTTACGCCGCCCTACGACCCGGACGGCGTTCTGTCCGCGCCCCGCTTTCTGGCAAATGCCCAAAAGCTTCTGCCGGAAGGAGACGGGCAAGCGGGCGATCTCACCGTTGCGGCTTTTGCAACGCGGGTGGCGCAGGTTTCTCAGTTTACCGCGCTGGCCGAGGAGTGGGTGGAGTTGGTCGAACTGCTTGGCCGCTACCGCAAGTGGCTGGATGCCATTGAGGGCGCATCGACGGCGGCGCAGAATGACAGCAGCGCCCGTCTGCGTCAGCACATCCGACGCCGGCTCTGCGAGATCGAGTGGGACCTATGGCAGGCCGAGGATCAGGCCGATCTGGCTGAGCGGGAGACAGCGAATGACCTGAAGCAGGTGGAGCGATTCCTCTCCCAACTGAATTGTGTGCCGTCCGTGCCGTCCGAGCCGTTTGAGTTGGCGAAAGGCCTGTCTCCCGAAACTGGTGGCACCCCCTCGCGCAGCCGCGGTTTCCCGCGCATCGACGAGCGTCCGGATGCGGAGCAGGTGGTGTTGTATGCACGGCTGCTCCATTTCTGGGATTGGGCTATCTTTGCGGTCCTGCTGGTGGTGGCTGTTTTTGCAGTGATGCAGAGTCAATACATCGGCCAGCCCTTTGGAACCGCGCTGGATTATATCGCGCTGGCTCTGTGGGGTATGGGTTCCAAAGTCGCGCTGGAAGCAGTCAACAGTGCGCTGGGCAGAGTGCTTGCCCCCAGCCTCTGAATCTGGCCCTGATTGCCCCCTGGCTGACTACTACTAACGAGGAAATGATGACGCGAATTGTGCTTCAGGTGGAAAATCTGACCAAAAGTTATGGCTCCTTTACCGCTGTGGACGATCTCTCCTTTGCCGTCCACAGCGGCGAAATCTTCGGGCTGCTCGGCCCCAACGGCGCGGGCAAGACGACGACCATTCGCATTATGATGGACATCTTCAAAGCCGACAGCGGCGAAGTGCAGGTGCTGGGCGAGCATCCAGCGGCGGTGCGGGCGCGGGTGGGCTATCTGCCCGAAGAGCGGGGGCTATACAAAGATTTGAAGGTGATGGATGCGCTGGTCTATCTGGGCCGTCTCAAAGGCACGGACGAGGCTACCGCCCGGCGCAACGCCACCGCCTGGCTGGAACGGGTAGAGTTGCAGGATTGGGGCAAACACAAAGTCAAAGACCTCAGCCGGGGGATGCAGCAGAAGGTGCAGTTTGTGGCCGGGCTGGTACACGATCCGGAACTGTTGATTCTGGACGAACCCTTTCAGGGCCTGGACCCGGTGAATGTGGAGATGATCAAAAATCTGATCCGGGAGTTGCAGGCGGCGGGCAAGACAATTGTCCTCAGCGCCCATCAGATGAATCTGGTGGAGGAACTCTGCGATCGCATTGTGCTGATCAGCCGGGGCAAGGCCGTCCTCTACGGTCTGCTGGCCGACATCAAACGGGAGTTCGCGCCCCACGCGGTGCGTGTGAAGACGGGCAACGGCACTTCCGGCGATGTGACCGGCATCCCCGGCGTGCGGGAGATCAGACCCACGGGTGAGGCTCTGCTCCTGGAATTGGACGGCACGACCCCTCAGGCTCTCCTGGCCGAGCTGGTGCGCCGGGGGGTGGATGTGCAGAGTTTTGAGGTCGCTTCGGTCCCCCTCAACGATATTTTTGTGCAGGTGGTGGGACAGGGAAACGATGTAACTTAGCCCAGAGAGCGTAGATTGTGTAGCGGCTCAAGTCTAACGCCGGTTGAGTAGGCGGGTGCTTTTCCCCGCCGTATCGAAACCAAGTGGGTAGACTCATTCAGCCGTATAACCCGTTCGCTTGATTTCGATACGCCTCGAAGACTCGGCACTCAATCAGCGCTCACTAGCCTACCTTCCACCTTCCACCTTAAAGGACTTCCCAATGGACAAAGTATGGCTCATCGCCTGGCACGAATACAAAATCAATGTGCGGCGGCCTGGCTTTATTATTATGACACTGCTGATTCCCCTGCTGGGGCTGGTAGCCCTGCTGATCGGTGCTTTCTTTGGTGGGCAGGCTGGCGAGGCTCTGACAAATGTCTTTGCGGGCAGCAACCGCACAGACGCGGTTGTGGATATGTCCGAGCGTTTCACGCCCCTGCTGCCCGAATACGCCGAACGCTACCGGCTCTTTGCTGACGAAGAAGAGGGGCTGGCCGCGGTCCAGGCAGAGACAGCCCGACGGCTGATCGTCATTCCGGCTGATTATGTGGCGAGCGGACGGATTCGGGTGCTGACGAATGAGGGCAGCTTCTCCAGCTTGGACATCGAGGATTCTGGCTCGTTGCGGGGATTCTTCATCGACCACCTGGCCCGGGATATCCCCGATGCAGCCCTGCGCGCCCGGTTGGCCGACCCCTTCCGGGCGCAGGTCGTCAGCCTGAGTGGGGAGGAGCAGTCCGCGGGCGGCGCGCTGGCCTCGGCGTTGGGCTTTATCGTCCCCTATCTGCTCAGCATTCTGCTGATTGTGACGATTTTCGTCTCCTCCGGCTATCTCCTGCGCAGCGTCTCCGAGGAGAAGACCAGCCGGGTCATCGAAATTGTCCTCTCGTCGGTGACGGCCCAACAATTGCTGGCGGGCAAAGTCATCGGTCTGGGCGCGCTGGGGCTGACCCAAGTGATCGTCTGGGTCGGTTCCTCCTTCGGGCTGAGCGGGGGGATTGTGGCTCTGCTGGGGGTGGCTGTGCCCCTCTTTGCCCGGCCCGAAGTCTTTGTGCTGGCGGTGGTCTACTATCTGCTCGGTTTCGTCGTCTATGCCGTGCTGATGGGGTCTGTGGGTGCGCTGGGCGCGGACTTTCACGAATCCCAGCAGTTGGCCGGCGTCTTTTCGATGATGGCCAGTGTGCCGCTGATGCTGGCGGGGGTCTTCTTCAGCAACCCCAACAGCGGCATCATCCGCTTCATCTCCTGGTTTCCCCTCACCGCGCCCACCGCTATGATGCTGCGTCTGCCTATGACCGAAGTGCCGGTCATCGATATTGTGGGCAGCCTCGCCACCCTTCTGCTGACGATTCCGCTGATCGTCTGGCTGGGGGGGAAGGTCTTCCGCTTGGGGCTGCTGATGTACGGCAAGCGCCCGAAGCTGCTGGAGATTTGGCGGCTGCTGCGGGAGGCGTAGGATGTGTTGCGTGCTGCGTAAACCGAATTGATTCTCCGGTACAGTAGCGTCCCTCGCGCCTGTGCTATACTGGTGTATACCGAATCGTTCGCAATCGAAGCACCAAACACACACTGCCTACGCACTACGGAATCCGCCATGCCCAATCCCAACCCGCTCGCGACCCTTTTCCACGGCCCCAACGCCGGCTATGTCCTGGACCTCTACGACCGCTACCGGGAAGACCCCGCGTCCGTAGACGCCGAGACCCGCGCCCTCTTTGAGCGCTGGACACCCGACGACGCCCCGCCGGTCAACGGCAGCGGACCCGTCGCCGGAGCCGTTCCCTCTGCCAGCGCCGGCCAGATCGACGCGATTGTGGGCGCGGTCAATCTGGCCCAGGCATTGCGGGAGTACGGTCATCTGGCCGCGGCTATCGATCCGCTGGGCCGTGCCGCGCCCGGCGACCCCTCTCTGGACCTGGCCTTCCACGGCCTGGACGAGGAGGACCTGCACCGGCTGCCCGCTACGCTGGTGGGCGGTCCCTGCGGCGAGAAGTGCGAGAACGCCCACCAGGCCCTGGCCGACCTGCGCCGTATTTACACAGGCGCGACTGGCTACGACTACGACCACCTGCGCATCCCCGCCGAGCGGGAGTGGCTGCGGGACGCCGCGGAGAGCGGACGCTTCCGCCCACCCGCGACGCCGGTGAATGGGACGGCCCTGCTGGAACGGCTGACGCAGGTGGAGGTTTTCGAGCACTTCCTGCATCGCACCTTTCCCGGCAAGACCCGCTTCTCCATCGAAGGGCTGGATGTGATGGTTCCCATGCTGGACGAACTGGTGGGCGCGGCGGTGGCCCAGGAGATCAGCGCGTTGCTGATTGGGATGGCCCATCGGGGGCGGCTGAATGTGCTGGCCCACGTCCTCAACAAACCCTACACCCAGATGCTGGCTGAGTTCAAAGACCCCCTGGACCCCGGCACTTTCAATGTGCGGGACTATCTGGGCTATACCGGCGATGTGAAGTACCACGCGGGGGCCAGCCGCATTGTGGCCGAAGACACGGATTTGGATGGCGAGATGACGACCGTCGCCGTGGGCATGGCCCCCAACCCCAGCCATCTGGAGCACGTCAACCCGGTGGTGGAGGGAATGGCTCGGGCCGCGGGCACATTTGTCGATCAGCCCGGCCCGCCCCGCTTCGACCACATCGTCTCCCTGCCGGTGCTGATCCACGGGGACGCGGCCTTCCCCGGCCAGGGCATTGTGGCCGAGACCCTCAATCTCTCCCGGCTGGAAGGCTATCACACGGGCGGCACGATTCATATCATCGCCAACAATCAGTTGGGCTTTACCACTGACCCGGAAGATGTGCGCAGCACCCTCTACGCCAGCGATCTGGCCAAAGGCTTCAAAATTCCGATTGTGCATGTGAACGCCGACGACCCGGTGGCCTGTATCGAAGCGGCCCGGCTGGCCGCAGCCTATCGCCACAAATTCCAGAAAGACTTTCTCATCGATCTGGTGGGCTACCGGCGCTACGGCCACAACGAGGGCGACGAACCCCGTTTCACCCAGCCGGAAATGTACCAGAGCATCGACAAACACCGGACGGTGCGGGAATTGTGGGCTGAACGTTTGGCAGAGGCCGGAGAGATGGAGGGCGAAGAAGCCCAGGCCGTATATGACCGGCAGATGGGGGAAATGCAGGCCATCTACGACAAATTGCAGCCGGAGGAAGAATTGCCGGAACCGGCTCTCAGCCCGCCGCCTCCCGGCGCGGCCAAACAGATCGACACTTCTCTGCCGTTGGAACGGCTGGACGAATTGCAGGCCGCACTCCTCAAAGCGCCGGAAGGATTTACGATTCATTCCCGGCTGCAACGGGTCTTCTCCCGCCGGGTGGATGCCTTCGCCGATCCCGACGCACCCAATGTGGACTGGTCCCACGCCGAGCAACTGGCCCTCGGCTCCGTTCTGGCCGAGGGCATCGCCATCCGCTTGACCGGCGAGGACGCGGAGCGGGGCACATTCAGCCACCGCCACGCGGTCCTCCACGACCCGAACAGCGGCGAGACCCGCATTCCTTTGCAACTTCTTCCCCAGGCCCAGGCCGCCTTTGAGATCGTCAACAGCCCCCTGACCGAAGCGGCGACGATTGGCTTTGAGTATGGCTACAACATCCAGGCCCCGGAGCGGCTGGTGATCTGGGAGGCCCAGTACGGCGATTTTATCAATGTGGCCCAGGCGATGCTGGACGAGTTTGTCACTTCGGGGCGGGCCAAGTGGGAGCAGACGCCGTCGTTGGTGCTGCTTTTGCCCCACGGCTACGAGGGCGCGGGGCCGGATCACTCCACCGCGCGGCTGGAGCGCTTTTTGCAGGCCGCGGCAGAGACGAATCTGCGGGTGGCCTATCCGACCACTGCCGCCCAATACTTCCATCTGTTGCGCCGCCAGGCACTGCTGCTGAAGACCGATCCCCTGCCGCTGGTGGTGATGACGCCCAAGAGTCTGCTGCGTCACCGGCTCTCTGCCTCTGCCCCCAACGAACTGGCCCAGGGGCGCTGGCAGCCGGTGCTGGACGATCCCGATGCAGACCCGGCAGCGGTGCAACGGCTGATCCTCTGCTCCGGCAAAGTCGCCATCGACCTGTTCGACCATTCGTCGGACAACCGCTCGGCCCTGGCGATTGTGCGGGTGGAGCAGTTGTACCCTTTCCCCACCGCAGAGATTGAGGAAATTCTCGCCCGCTATTCTTTGGCGCAAGATGTGGTCTGGGTGCAGGAAGAACCGGCCAATATGGGTGCCTGGGATTTCGTCTATCCCCACCTCCACGACCTCCTCGAACACCGGTTGCCCCTACGCTATGTGGGCCGCCCGGACCGTTCCAGCCCGGCAGAGGGGTCGTCAGCCTGGCACGCGGTCAACCAGAAGGCGCTGATCGAAGAGGCGCTGGAAGTGGTATAATTGGACGAGCGATGGGTGAAAGAGGAAAAGTGAAGGAAGGGCGCGATGACAACGAAACTGCAAGAAGCCTTTGAGAAGGTGGCTGCACTGCCCGAAGAGAAACAGCAGGAGATCGCTGAATTGGTGCTAAAGGAAGTCGCGATCCATTACCGCACGGCAGAGCCAGCGGTCGATTCTCCCTTTGTGGAACGGCGCTACAACAATCTCTACGTCAAAGGCACGCGTATCACCCTTTACGACCTGATGGACTACCTCACAGCGGAGGACTGGGCGCTGGACGACATTCGCGACCAGTTCAGTTTCTCCCAACCCCAGTGGGAAGGGATTTTGGCGTTTATTGATGACAATCGGGCGCTGGTAGAGGCCGAGTACGAGGAAGTGGTGCGCACTGCCGAAGAAAACCGGCGCTACTGGGAAGAGCGCAACCGGGAGCGTATCGCCTGGATTCGCGCCCAGCCGCCGCCGCCGGGCAAGGAAGCCATCTATGAGAAGCTACGCAAGCTCAAATTGGAATTGGGAATGGAATGACAGCAATTCTCATAGATCACAATCTCAGCGGAACGGCGCCATTGCTTTTCGGTACCCTTCAGTCGCTTGGATGGGTCGAATTACTGGAACTAGAATTTGTGTCCTTTGCGGATGCTGGTTTAGATGTGGACACGTCTGATCGGGTAATTTGGCATTTTGCGCAGACCCACAAAATGCTACTCTTGACGGGCAATCGTAATCGAACCGGTGCAGACTCTCTTGAACAAACGATTGACGAAGATAACTTCCCCGGATCACTGCCTGTGCTAACGGTGAGCCGTCAGAATGGTCTGCAACAGAGTGCTTACCGTAGGCGATGCGCAGCGCGGATGATCGAAATTGTTGTTGATCTCGAAATCTATCGCGGCGTGGGCCGTTTGTATATTCCGTAACTGGTGTTTGAATTAGGAGTTTGACTATGAGCATTGCAATTACTGTACCTGAAATGGGTGAATCGGTTGTGGAAGCGACGGTAGGCCGCTGGCTGGTGGAAACCGGCGCGTCTGTGAAGGCGGGCCAGCCGCTTGTCGAACTGGAGACTGACAAAGTGGATTTGGAAGTCTCCGCGGAGCGGGACGGTGTGTTGTCGGAAATTCTGGTGGAAGCCGGCACAGATGTGCAGATTGGCGATGTGTTGGGAAAGCTGGAAGCAGGCCAGGGCGGTTCTGCTGAGGAGGCTTCTGAGAAGAAAGAAACAAAGAAAGCCGACACTGCCCAGGCGGAAAAAGACAATTCGGCCAAAACCAAAAAGGATGGCGAAGAATCCGACAGCGCCCAGGCCGAAGCCAGCGACGACGAACCGGAGGCCAAAGCCACGCCTGTGGCCCGGCGTATGGCCGAGGACGCGGGGATGGACCTTTCCCAAATCTCCGGCAGTGGCAGCGGCGGACGAGTCACGAAAGAGGATGTGGAGAAGGCACTGGCATCCCAGAAAGAAGCTGCGCCCGAAAAGCCATCTCCCAGCACCCCAGCATCCCAGCAATCCAGCCCCACTCCATCGGCAGCCTCACCCTTCACCCGCCCCGGCGCGGAACGGGAAGAGCGGGTCAAGCTCTCCCGCCGCCGCCGCACGATTGCCCAGCGGTTGGTGGAGGCCCAGCACAACGCAGCGATGCTCACCACTTTCAACGAAGTGGATATGTCCGCGGTGATGGATCTGCGCAAGCGCCGCCGGGACTCCTTTGAGAAAGAGTACGGCGTGCGTCTGGGCTTTATGTCCTTCTTCACCAAAGCGGCCATCGGTGGGCTGCGGGCCTTTCCCCAACTCAACGCCGAGATCGACGGCGACGAGATGATCCTCAAACACTACTACGACATCGGCATTGCTGTCGGTGCGGAGGAAGGGCTGGTCGTGCCTGTGGTGCGGGATGCGGATCGGATGTCCTTCGCCGAAATCGAACAGGCCATCCGGGAACTGGCCCAGAAAAGCCAGGACGGCACGCTTGCCCTCTCCGATTTGCAGGGGGGCAGCTTCACCATCACAAACGGCGGCGTCTTTGGGTCGATGCTCAGCACGCCCATTCTCAACGCACCCCAGGTGGGCATCCTTGGCCTGCACAAAATTGAGGAGCGCCCGGTGGTGGTGAACGGCGAAATTGTCATCCGCCCGATGATGTACTTGGCCCTGAGCTACGATCACCGCATCGTCGATGGCCGGGAGGCGGTACAGTTTTTGGTCAAAATCAAAGAATTGATCGAAGACCCGGAGCGGATGCTATTGGAAATGTAACGCAAGCTGTCAGCTTGCGCTGGCAGGGAACAGTCATCTGTCGAACTGATGGTCGAGTTTGGACTAGCGACGCCGGTTGAGCCTGTCGAAACCCAGGAGCGGGTCTAAGATCAATCGCCATCTGAGCCGCTGGTTTCGACAAGCTCAACCGACGCTCTCCGAGTGGGCTGACACGATTTGTGGTTCTGCGTCACAAACTGTCGGTTCGCTAGGCCAGTAACCCGTTGCGCCCGTAAGCCAACTGATTACTGGTCACTGATGACTTTTACACAAAAACGGAGTCTGTTTCCCATGACCGACTATCTACTGCGCATCCTGACCGACGACGGCGGGCTGCGGGCGACGATTGCCCAGACCAGCGACCTGACCGCAGAAGTGGCGGGTCGTCATCGCGCGTCCCCTATCGCGACCGCAGCCCTGGGCTATGGACTGACGGGCGCTGTACTGCTGGGCAGTCTGCTCAAAGTGCAGCAGCGGGTGGTGGTGAAGGCCAGCGGCAGCGGTCCTCTGGAAAAGCTCATCGCCGAGTCCGACAGTTATGGACACAGCCGGGCCTATGTGGGTCAACCCCAACTGGCCGCCTACGGGCCGATCACATCTGAGAAGGTGGCCGAGGCCATCGGCGGCAACGGTTTTCTGACAATTGTGAAGGATTTGGGGATGGAAGAACCCCACCAGAGCACCGTTCCTTTGCAGACCGCCTTTCTGGACGCGGACCTGACCTGGTATATGAACCAGTCGGAACAGACGCCGTCGGTGGTGGAGATCGATGCACTGGTTGAGGAGAGCGGTGCTGTGTTGGCCGCGGGGGGGCTGCTTTTGCAAACCCTACCCGGCGGCAATCTGGAGATGCTGATCGAACTCAGCGAACGGCTGGACGATCTGCCGCCCATCGGCAAACTGCTGGCCGACGGACAGACGCCGGAAGAGATCGCAGCCGCGCTCTTTGGCCCAATGGCCTACACCATCACAGAGCAGCGCCCCGTCCTCTTCCGCTGTGGATGCAGCGCGCAGCGGACCCTGGCCGCCCTGGCTCTGTTGGACCCGGACGAACTGGACGAGCTAATCGCGTCCGGCTCGGCGGAGGTGGACTGCCACTTCTGTGGAGAACACTACGCATTTTCCCGAACAGAGTTGGAGGGGCTGTTATGACAGCCACCCATCGCTTTGCATAGAAACGAAAAACGTGAGATCGACTGTCGATCTCACGTTTTTCGTTTCTATGCAAAGCCCACCCAACGTCCCCAACCTACGCAGTACGCATCACGCAACACGCAGCTTTTTCTCTACCTCCAGCAGCGCGTCATCCCCACCCACATTGCCGGGAAAGACAATATAGACCAGCCTTGGATGGCGGCTCTCGTTCCCCGTGCGCCAGACGGGGATGCCGGGGAGAATCTGCCCGGCCACCATTGCCCGAACGACCCCCAGCCCCGCGGTGGCCGTGTCGCTGCTGGTGATTCCCCCCTTTGCCACCAGATAGCGGGGACGCTGGCTGATCTTTTGCACGATTTCGATCAGCCCGTCCGAGATCTGGCGCCCAATCGAGAGGCTGCCCGCGTGGTCGTCCACGCTGACCAGCTTGCGGCTGGTGAAGACGGCGACTGTACGATCCGCGGCCAGCCCGGCGTCCGTGGCGGCGATGGCCGCGGCCAAAGTGTCGGCCCGTCGCCCGTCCAACAGTGCGGCCACATCGATCTCCACCGGCACAATCCCCGGCTCTGCCAGCAGCGCGTTGAGTTGGGCTGTCGTCTTGGGCACATACGAGCCAACGACAAACAGGCCGCCGCCGGACTGGGGCAGGTCCAGATCATGGGCGGTGAGCAGGGGCTGGGCGGGGAGACCGGCCCGCACCTGCACGAAGGAGGCGGCGGTGCGGTAAAGGAAGCGCTTGCCCGCGGCTTCGGCAGCCAGCAGCCCCAGCACAAAAACTTCCATATCCCGGTAGCTAGCGCAGTTGACGACGCACACTTGGCCACTGGACACGCCCACCAGTCGATCCCGCACCGCGTCCGGCCCGCCTACCCGCAGATCGTCCAGTGACACCGCGGCCACATCCGCTGCGCGCACACGACCGCCGGTCTTCTCCTCCACCCACGCTGTCATTTCGGAATTCGCATAGCCAAAGGCTTTGTCCGCTGCGTAGGGGGTCTGGGAGGCGGGCACAAGCGTATCGCCTTCCGCCACCCAGTGGATATTGTCAATCGTATAGCGCCCGCCTTCCAGAAAGAAGGGGATGAGCAGCGTACCGTCCACCGCCTGGCCCAACCCTTCGGCCAGGGCGTCGGTCTCGGCCGGGTAGTGGCCGCGCAGGGTGGAATCGCTGCGGCTGACCACCGCTACATCCCGCCCGGTCTGCGCCGAGGCTGCGGCCAGATTGCGCCCGATCTCCCGGCCCAGTGCGGCAGCTTCCGGCGCGGGCAGGGCGCGTGAGTTGGTGAGGACGTAGAAGCAGGCGGGCTTCCCGGCCAGTTCCGCAGCCAGGACATCCACACCCCAGCCGGTCAGCACAGGCACGTCGTGGACGGTCTGTGTGCCCGTGGGGTCGTCGTCCAGGGCAACGATCGTGCGCCCGCTGGCCTCCACCTGGCCGCGAATGGTGGCGCGCAGGTCGTCCGGCCATTCCGGGGGGAGGGAGGCGAGGGTTTTGGTTTTGGGAATTGGTTGAATGGGCATGGCATCTTTTCCGTTGGTGGTTAGTTGATTGGTTGACTTGTTGATTAGTTGATTGATCGTCGAGCCGAGCAAACCAATGAACCAATCATCCAATCAATTGGAGTTTGGACAACAACGAGCCAACCCAACAGATGTTATGTGAAGGGAAGGGCCAATAGAATTGGATCATCGAGTCGAAATCAGGCGGTTGTGACAGGCATTTGGCCCTTGACGACGATTTTTT
>JAUIHI010000002.1 GCA_030432295.1 Anaerolineae bacterium
CCAAGCCTTTCTGCGTCGTCGGCCTGCCACCAAAACCACCGTCTTCCCGGCGTAAAGATGCTCTGCTATCCGTTTCTATTCTGTTTTTATCCACCATTTCTCTGTCAACATATTTCAGGACTTGACATATTACAACTTGGCGGAACGAGCGAGGCTGTTTCTGACGTAGTGCGTGGTGCGTGTACCAGTTCACGGACAACGCACTACGCACCACGAAAAGTGCGAGCAAACTTCCGCCCCACTGTACTACGATTCCCCGGAATCAGTCACCCGCCTCTACGACTACAGGCTGCACGAAGTTCTGGGGGTTGCGCTGGCTGTTGCGATAGATGTGCCAGGCCACCAGAACCGACCCCACATAGACCAGCCCGGTCAGGGCAAAGACCCCCCGAAAGCCGAACCAAACCGCAACCCCGGCACCGATCAGAGGCGCAATCATCCGCCCACCCGCATTCACACTGTTGTCCAGCCCATAGGCCGTGCCTTTGGAACCGGCAGGCGTGCGCAGGTTCATCAGCGCACCGATGGCGGGAACCATTGCCCCCTGCACCAGACCGGTGAGAGCTTGCAGGACGACCAGTTGCCAGGCAGCGGTGACAAAGGGCTGGGGAATGTAGAGCAGCACCCCCAGCACCGCGCCAAAGAGCAGTACACGCGGGTGGCCCAGCCTGTCGCCCAGACGGCCAAACCAGACCGCACTGCCTGAACCCACAATTGCCTTGAAGCCCATCAGCATTCCGGTCACAGTTGCCACGGCTGCAGTCGGCCCCATCAGTTCCAGCACAAAGAGCGCGGCAATGGGCAGGGTGACAGAGCGGGCCACGCTGAAGAGAAAGGTGCTGGAATAGAGGCTGCCCATATCCGGTATGTGGATCAGCTTGCGGTAGCTGCTGAGAAAACCGGGGCGATCCTTGCGGGCCAGGGGCGTGAAATCCTCCCGCACCCACACAATTACCGCAAAGGCAGCCAGACTGAGCATCATGCCGGTGATCCAGAAGCTCTCGCGGAAGCCGAAAGCGTCGCCCAGCACGCCGCCGACCAGCGGCCCAACCGCGACCCCGACCCACGTCCCAGTCTGCATCAGCCCCAAAGCTTCGCCGGATTTCTCCGGCGGGGTGGAGGCAGCCACCAGCGCATTGGAGGCGGCAATCACCCCAGAGACCAGTCCCTGTAGTGTGCGCAGCAGCACCAGTTGCTCCGCGTTCTGGGCAAACCCCATAGCCCCTACTAAAATCGCGCCGCCCAGGCTGGCTCGGATGAGCATTGGTTTACGCCCGTAGCGGTCAGCGATTGTGCCCCAGATGGGCGCGGTGAACATCATTGTCACCGCCTGGGAGGAGAATACCAGCCCCGACCAGAACTCGATGGAGCCGACGGTTGAGACGCCCAATTCCTTCACATAAAGGGGGAGGAAGGGAAAGACGAGACTGAACCCAGCAGTTGACAGAATCTGCACGGCAAAGAGGATATAGAGATTGCGACGCCACTGGGGAAGTGAGGACATAGGGTTGTTTCTTTGAAAAATTCGGCTCTTGGGAAAGATCAAAGCCCATTGCTAAACCGATAAAGTAATCTATTGGCAGCCAGTGTAGCACAAACAAAATCATCCGACAAACCCGCAAAAAGTGCTAACTTTCCAACAGCGGCCTTTTCGGGTAGACTTGCCTATAGTGCATAAACTCATACTACGCTAAGGGATGTAATTGATGGCCTCCTATTCCTACCACTTTGACGAACCAGATATTGCGATTGTGATCGGAGACGATCCAGTAGATACGCCCGTTGCGCTGGACCCGGAGGATTCTGAATATATTTTCATGCCCCCGGTTGTGACCGGCGAGCCGTCGATCCCAGTTGCAGAGGTCTCGTTGGACGATCTGGCTTCGTCCCCGCTGATCTACAACCGGGAGCTTGTCTGGCTGGACTTCAACTGGCGGGTGCTGGCCGAAGCCCTGGACGAGCGCAACCCAATCCTGGAGCGTCTGCGCTTTCTGGCAATTACGGCCAGCAATCTGGACGAGTTCTTCCGCAAACGGGTGGGTGGCCTGAAACGGCAGCAGGCCGCGGGGGTCGCCAATCTGAACCTGATGGGCTGGACACCCGACTATCAGATTCGGTTGATCGCCCAGGCTGTACACCAGATGCTGGAATGCCAGAGCAATTCGTTACTCAACGATGTGTTGCCTGCGCTGGAAGCCGAAGGTATGCAACTGGTCGATTACGCAGAGCTGAGTGAGGACGAGCGCGGCCAATTGGGCAGCTTCTTTCATCGGGAAATCTACCCCATTCTGACCCCCCTGGCGGTTGATCCCGGCCACCCCTTCCCATTCATCAGCAACCTGAGTCTGAATCTGGCCGTGGAACTGCGGGACCCGGTGACGGAGGAGACCCGTTTTGCCCGGGTGAAAATCCCGCCCAACCGGGCACGCTGGGTGACTGTGGAGAATTCCCTGCGCTTTGTTCCCCTGGAACAGGTGGTGATCCACAATCTGGCCGCGCTCTTTGATGGAATGCAGATTGTGGCAGCCCACCCCTTCCGGGTGACACGCAACGCGGACATTGCCCGCAACGAGGAAGAAGCGGAAGACCTGCTCAATATGATCAGCGAAGAGCTGCGGGAACGCCGCTTTGCGCCGATTGTGCGGGTAGAGGTGACAGACCAGATGCCCCAACACGTGCGGGACCTGCTCTTGCAGGAGATGGGGCTGCAACAGATGGATATGTACACGACCCGTGGCCCCCTGGGCCTGGCCGATCTCTTCCCCCTGGCCGATGTGAATCTGCCCCACCTGAAGTTCGAGCCGTGGGTCCCCCAAACCCACACGGCCATGGCTGGGCTGAGCCGCAAGTCCCGGCCCGCGGATATCTTCGCCATCATTCGCAAAGGGGATGTGCTGGTCCACCACCCCTATCACAGCTTTGCCACCAGCACCCAGCTTTTTGTGGAGGCCGCGGCCCGGGACCCCCAGGTGCTCGCCATCAAACAGACTCTCTACCGCACCAGCGCGGATTCGCCGGTGGTCAAGGCGTTGATTCAGGCCGCCGAGCGGGGCAAGCAGGTGGCTGTGCTGGTGGAGCTAAAGGCCCGTTTCGACGAGGAACGCAACATCGAATGGGCGCGCACATTGGAGGATTCGGGTGTGCATGTGGCCTACGGACTGGTGGGATTGAAGACCCACACCAAAACGACGCTGGTGGTGCGAGAGGAAGAGAACGAACTGCGGGCCTATGCCCACATCGGCACAGGCAACTACAATCCCAAGACGGCTACGCTCTATTCGGACTTTGGCTTCTTCACCTGTCGCCCGGAGATCGGCGCGGACCTGATGGACCTCTTCAATTTCCTGACTGGCTACAGCCGTCAGCAGCATTTCCGCAAGCTGCTGGTGGCTCCGGTCAATATGCGCCAGCACTTCCTGGAGATGATCGAGACGGAGATCGCGGTGGCGCTGAACGGGGGGCACGCGCGCATCATCGCAAAGATGAATGCGCTGGATGATTCGCCGATCGTTGCCAAATTGTATGAGGCCAGCCAGGCCGGCGTGCAGATTCAACTGATCATTCGGGGCAACTGTCGCCTGCGACCCGGTCTGCCGGGGATCAGCGAGAACATTCAGGTCGTCAGTGTGATTGGACGATTCCTGGAACACCACCGCATCTTCTATTTTGAGAACAATGGGGATCCCCGCTACTTCTTGGGCAGTGCGGATTGGATGACCCGCAACCTCTCGGATCGGGTGGAAGCGATTGTGCCGATTGAAGAGCCGCTCTTGCAGCAGCAGCTACAAATAGCACTGGACACCTGTCTGCAAGACCAGCGCCAGGGGTGGGAGATGTTGCCCGATGGCCGCTATCGGCGGCGACGCTGGGTGGACGAGTCCGAAGGGGTGGCCGCGCTGGGCACACACCAGACGTTGATGGCGTTGACCCTATCGGGCAGCAGTTCAGCCTAAACAAAAAGTGAAGAGTCACCAGTGGGCACTGGTGACTCTTCACTTTTCACTGCTTGCTATTTACCATCTCTTTGCTCAGAGAACATCTTCCACAGCCGAGCGCTCTTCCAGCAGCTCTGCGCCAGTGGCCTGAATCTTGGCCTGATCGAAGTCGCTCAGTTCCAACCCCTGCACGACCCGATAGACCCCATTTTCCACAGTCACCGGATAACTGAAGATCGTCCCCGCAGGCGAGCCGTAGTCGCCGGTGCTGGGAATACCCATACTAATCCAGTTGCCAGGCGCCGTTCCGTTGTACCAGGTCTGGACGTGGTTGATGGCTGCATTGGCCGCGCTGGCCGCGCTGCTGGAACCCCGGGCCGCGATGACAGCCGCGCCCCGCTTCTGCACGGTGGGAATAAAAGTATCTTTGATCCAGGCGTCGTCGTTGATCACCTCGGCCGCGGGCTGGCCGTCGATGCGGGCGTGATAGGCGTCGGGATATTGGGTAGCGCTGTGGTTGCCCCAAATGGTTACATTCGTCACAGCCGAGACGGGACGGCCACTCTTCTGGGCCAGTTGGCTGGCGGCCCGGTTGTGGTCCAGCCGGGTCATGGCGGTGAAGCGATCGTTGGGCACATCCGGCGCGTTGCTCATAGCAATCAGGCAGTTGGTGTTGGCGGGATTGCCCACCACCACTACCCGTACGTCGTCGGCCGCGTTGTCGTTGATGGCCTTGCCCTGGCCCACAAAGATTTTGCCGTTGGCGCTGAGCAGGTCCTTGCGCTCCATGCCCGGCCCCCGGGGGCGTGCGCCCACCAGCATCGCCCAACTTACGCCGTCGAAGGCTTTGTTGGCGTCGTCGGTGGCGACGACATTGTGGAGCAGAGGAAAGGCGCAGTCGTCCAGTTCCATCACAACCCCTTCCAACGCGGCCAGGGCTGGGGTGATTTCCAACAGATGGAGACTGACGGGCTGGTCGGGTCCAAAAAGATCGCCGTTGGCGATGCGGTAGAGAAGGGCGTAGCCGATGTTCCCGGCAGCCCCGGTGACAGCAACTCGAATTGGGGAAGTCATTGTTTGTTCTCCCTGATGACTATAGATCAAAAAACGTCTGATATGGAACAAGATTTGCACTGATTCCGTTCTTCTCAGGATACAGCGATTTGCCAGAAAGGTCAACGTTTTTGGGTAGGCTGCGAAACATCTGATTCGGTCTGGCTGGGGGGCTGTGCTACAATTTCTTTTGTGCGTTCCAAATTTTCCTCTGGTAATCAGCCTTTGTGCCCTTGCGGGGTGCAATGCTCTCCAGCCAAAAATGCAGCGAAAATTAACGAAGTGATCGTCTATAATTGCCCAAGGAGAAGAACCAATGCAGCGAGCTTTTATTTCAAGAATTGTCGGGGTTGTGGTGCTGTTGTCGATGCTGCTGCCTGGCCGAGTCGGTCCGGTGGCCCAAGCAGCCTCCGATGCAACGGCTGACGACGAGATTATTTATATCGATTCGGGCAATTATATCCGAGTCATTGACCCCAATGTGGGAGAAGGAACCCAGCAGATTCAGTGGTCCAGCCCGGACAATGGCTGGTATGACTTTGCTGCGGGGGATTTCAACAATGACGGCGACAAGGAGATTGTCGCCATTGGCGGTGGCAAGTTGACTGTCTTTGACCCGGTGGTGCAGGATGGCGCAATCACGCCGGACGGGGAGTACAATTTGGTTCCCTGGGTGCGCTTGCACGAACGAGCGCTTGGTGGCGCGGATATTGTGGGCGCTGGCAATCTGGACCAGAACGCACCCGGCGACGAAATTGTGGTGGGATATAACGTCAACGAAGCCAATGGCACCAAATACCGTGTGGATGTACTAAAAACGGGCGATGGGGGCCGCACCTGGACAACCCATATCAGCCAGGGCTTTGGCGCCAAATGGACCTACATTAAGGTAGGCAATATCGACAATCAAGGCTCGGACGACCTTTTGATGGCCCGCACCACAGCCGGAGACAGCCTGGTAGTAACCCATCAGGTGGACAATAATTTTGCCCCCATCTTTAGCAGGGCAGATAGCACACTCTTCACCCAGCGCGACGGCGCGATCGGCCAGGTCTACGCAGGGGGTACAGGCGAAGTTGTACTGTTGCGCACCTATAATGGAACCGACCAGGCACCCACGCTATTCCTCTATCGATTTGTGAATGGACACTGGCCTTCAATCGACGATCCCAATAATGAGATCGAGAATGAAACCAATTTCCCACATCCATTCGACATTGTAACCGGAGATGTAAACGGCAATGGGGATGACGAGATCATCTGGCTGCGGGAGGCGCCTGCTGGCGACGGCACGACCTTGCGCCTGGTGATGGTCAATCGGGGCACAGACACGTCGTTGCCAGGCTTCGTTAGCCCGATGGACGCAGACAATGGCTACCGCGTCTTGGCAATGGGTGATCCAGATGGGGATGGACGCGAGGAGTTGGCGGCCATGCGCAACAACCGCATCCGCTATTTCTATGCCGTGGAGACCGGGAATACGGCGCTGTTTACAGATTTTGACGGCATCCTCACAAACAGCCGCAGTTTGCAAATGGCGAATCTGGACGGAACCGGCTACACAGCGGGTGCTCGCTTTAGCGCATCGCCCACAAGCATCTCGGCCAGCCTGGAAGCCGGAACCGTAAAGATACAGAATTTGAGCATCCAGCTTAGCAACGTGGGCAGCGGCGGAAATCTCCCTATCACAGTAAGCAAAGAAGGCAGTTCAAGCTGGTTTAACTTCTCCGTGGGGAGCAGCACAACGCCGGCCAGCATCTTCATCACCCAATTTGACGCATCTGCCCTGGCACCGGGAACCTATCGGGACCGACTGGTGGTGACATCGTCCAATGGCAATGTCCTCAACCAGCCCTTCTACATTCCGATCGAAATGATCGTAACCCAAGCCAGTTTTGCACTGAACCCAACTTCTTTTGCAGTGGTTACCACCAAAACGGAGCCAATGACAAAAACCCAGGATATCGCGGTGAGCGGGTTGCCAGGGCTAACCTTCACAGCGGCCATCTTAAGTCTGCCGGAATATACAGCCGCATCTGCAGCGCTGGGCGCGCAGCCCACCCATGCCCATTTTGGCGAGTCTGGTAATCTGGTGTTGGTCAATGGCAGCGAGAAGTACACCACCTCCTTGACCCGCTCTGCCCAGGAAAGCCGGGCTGCCGCGGCCAACGACTGGCCTTCCGGAATCCCTGGGGTCACAGCCTATTCGGCGGGGGCAATCGTCCCCGGCACGATTACTGTAGCGGTCTCGTCCGCGCAGATGACCGCAGATGGGGCCACGGGTGTGCTGCTTGTCCTGGCGGACGAGCGAGCAGGGGACTTTCCTGACAATCTCAAGCGTTCCGAATTTGTGGCAATTCGCACAGACACACCGGTCTTCCTGCCAGTGGTCGCCCGCTAGACAAAGTTGGACACCGATAGCATTTCACAATCGTGAGCGGTGACCAGTAAACAGTGACCAGCGCTCGATGCCCGGTCACTGTTTACTGGTCACCGTCTATACACACCACTACGACACACAACAAACACCTGCGCTCAGGTGAAATTGCACCCATCGCACGGGGTGTCCGTTCCTGCGAAAGCCCCTTTCAGGGGGCGTAGCTCGGTAGCCCGGTGTCTTTAGCACTGGGCGGCACGAACGATTCCATTTCGCCCCAAATCTGAATTGCACCCATCGCACGGCAATTCTTTGATTTGCAATGGCGAGAAATGGTATACTGGATTTCGCCAACTATCACCTGCCCAGAACCCTGAGAAAGGGACCCTGCTGATGATGTCCAAATACATTCGGCCCTACGTTCTCGATCCGATGGCCCGACTGGCCCACTGGCTGCATCAGCGGGGTGTAACACCCAACGCGGTTACATTGACCGGGTTTGCCCTCACACTGGTCTCCACACTGATGCTGGCCAGGGGCATCCTCTTTTGGGGTGGGCTTGTTCTATGGGCCGCTTCAATGTTCGATATGCTGGACGGCGCGCTCGCTCGCTATTCCAATCAGGTCAGCAAGTTCGGCGCGTTTCTGGACAGCACCCTGGACCGCTACTCGGAGAGTATCACTTTTCTGGGGCTTGCCTTCTACTTTGCCTATGTGCCCGGCAGTCAGACAGAGCTGCTGTTGATCTTTCTGACACTCATCGGTTCGTGGATGGTGAGCTACACCCGGGCCAGGGCCGAAGGACTGGGGATCGAGTGCAAAGTCGGCATCTTGCAGCGCCCGGAGCGGCTGACAATTCTGATCGCCGGGTTGCTTCTGGGGCTGGTTTTGCCCGCGCTCTGGATTCTGGCCATCTTCACGAATGTGACTTCCTTCCAGCGCATCTACGAAGTCTATACCCAAGTGGGCCGCTTGCCGGGCAAACAGTCCGTAGGGGATTGATGGGGCTAAAATCCCGACAAAAGAAAAAGTTCCGTCAACGCCACCGGGGCTTCCACATTTGACCCAATGCCGGTTGTCGAGTAGAATTGAGCTTCGGTGTGGACGCGGAAAGTGCGCGCCTGTGTACCGAATTGCCCGACTATTTTTCCATCTTGCCCAACCGTTCAGGACGCCAGTTCGTGTTTGAAAGTCTGTCCGATAAACTCCAAGCCGTTTTTTCACAGCTCGCCTCCCACGGAAAACTCTCTGAGGCCGATGTCAACGCGGCCCTGCGCGAGGTGCGCCTGGCCCTGTTGGAAGCCGATGTAAACTTCAAAGTCGTCAAAGATTTTGTCGGGCGCATCAAAGAGCGAGCCATCGGCGTCGAGGTGATGGACAGCCTGACCCCGGCTCAGCAGGTGGTCAAAATCGTCAACGACGAACTGATCAATCTGCTCGGCAAGCCAGCCCCTCTCAATCTTTCCGGCCAGCCGCCCACAGTGATTATGCTGGTGGGCTTGCAGGGCGCAGGCAAGACGACAATGGCTGGCAAGCTGGCCCTGCGCCTGCGCAAACAGGGACAGCGCCCCCTGCTGGTGGCGGCTGATGTCTACCGACCCGCTGCGATCCAGCAGTTGGAAATTCTGGGCAAGCAGATCGATATACCCGTATATAGCGAAGGGACCGACGTTTCGCCGGCCACCATCGCCCGCAACGCGATTCGCGTGGCCAAAGAGAAGGCCCACACCGTCGTCATTCTGGACACAGCAGGCCGTCTACAGATCGACGACGCAATGATGCAGGAGTTGGAACAGGTGCGGCTGGTTGCGCGCCCCGCCGATATTCTGCTGGTGGTGGACGCCATGACCGGCCAGGAGGCCGTACATGTGGCCGAGGGCTTCCACGCCCGGGTCCCCACCACGGGCCTGATTATGACAAAGATCGACGGAGATGCGCGCGGCGGTGCTGCGCTCAGCATCCGTGAAGTGACCGGTGTGCCCATCAAGTTTTTGGGCACCAGTGAAAAGCTGGATGGTCTGGAACCCTTCCAACCAGACCGGATGGCCAGCCGCATTTTGGGCATGGGGGACATCCTCACCCTCATCGAACGTGCCCAGGAAAATATCACCGAAGAAGACGCAGCCGCGATGGAAGAACGCCTCGCCAGCGGTCAGTTCGACTTCGAGGATTTCCTGGACCAGCTTCGCCAGCTCAAGCGGCTCGGTTCGATCACCGATCTCCTGAAGATGATCCCTGGGATGAATCAGATGGCAAAAGATGTGGACCCCCAGGAGGCCACCAAAAACCTCAAGATGGTGGAAGCGATCATCAGCAGTATGACTGTCCACGAACGCCAGAACCCCCACGTGCTCAACGGCAGCCGCCGACGGCGGATCGCCACAGGCAGTGGCACAACTGTCAACGACGTCAATCAGCTTGTCAAGCAGTTCAAAGACATGCAAAAAATGATGAAACAGATGGGCGTGATGGGTGGCAACCGCAAGAAAAAGCGGGGGCGCAAAGGCGGTCGCCGTGAAGGTGCAGGAATGTTTGGCGGCGGCAATCTGATGGATATGTTTGGTGGACGGTAACTGATAACAACGAAAAGCGGACGCTGATGACGCAGAAACAATTGATTTACACAGATTTCATCAGCGCCAATCAGCTTTTTCAGCGTCATCAGCGTCCTATTCTCACAGCAAACAAACTGAGACCGGCCTTCTTTGCCGGGACAATTGATTCACAAGGAGTATAGCAACAGTGGTTCGTATTCGCCTGCGCCGCATGGGTGCAAAAAAGAAACCGTTTTATCGCGTCGTCGTTGCCAGCCAGCGCAGCCCCCGAGATGGCCGCTTTATTGAGAACATCGGGACCTACGATCCCCTCAGTGATCCCCCTACCATCACCATTCAGGGTGATCGGGCAGCCCATTGGGTGATGCAGGGCGCGCAGCCCAGCGACGCCGTGGCCCGCCTGCTCAAGAAGATCGGCGTGCTGAACGAAGATGGCTCGGTGATTGCGCCCGCAGAGGCCCCAGCAGCCGAGACTACAGAAGCCGCTGCCCCAGAAGCTGTGGCCGCTTAAGGCAGATGCAGATACCGCAGAAAGAATGATTTAGGCAGATTTTATCCAGCGCCCATCATTCTTTTCAGCGTCATCGGCGTCCCGCTTTCACAACACGAAAGGCAGAACGATGGAAAAGCTCGTTGAATTCCTGGCAAAGTCTCTGGTGGAACACCCGGATGCAGTGGAGGTCAGCCAGCGGTCCTACCGGGACCGGGTCGTTGTGCGCCTGGTAGTAGACCAGGAAGATACGGGGCGGGTCATCGGCAAAGGGGGCCGGGTGGCCAACGCGATTCGGACGGTGATGCGGGTGGCCGCAGCCAACGACGGACGCGACGCCACGCTGAAGATTCTGTAGCGTTCCCTCGCACAAATGCAGAGACGAAACAGCGGAAGGGATGACTCCTTCCGCTGTTTTTTGATTCAATTCGGAGAGGGACGCAGATTTTTTGATTTGCGTCCATATTTCGTCGATTAGGCAACTAAGCCAGTCCAGAAGGAATTCCAATGACCGAAGGCTCTACACCCGCAACGCCCCCTGTGCCGCCCCAGAAACGGGAGCGCCGCCGCCGCCAACCCGGTTCCCAGCCTGGGTCCCAGCCGGGCCGAACCACCCAAAACATCCATCGCAACCGGGCTATCCACGTGCCGGACGGCCATATGGCGATCGGACGGATTGTGGGGATGCACGGGCTGAACGGCGAACTGCGGGTAGAATTGCACACGGACTTCCCCGAACGTTTTGCCCGTGGCGAAACCGTTTGGCTGGGCGATGCCTTGGCTGCCAAGACAATACAGACGGCCCGGGAACACAAAGGGATGATTCTGCTGACCCTGGACGGCGTGACCAGCCGGGACGAAGCCGAGGCCCTGCGCGACCAGTGGCTCTTTATCCCCGAAGACGCGGCGATGGAATTGCCCGAAGGCGAATATTGGGTGCACGACATCATCGGTCTGGCGGTGGTGGACGAAGCCGGGCAGCCTTTGGGCCAGGTGACAGATATTCTGCAAACCGGGGCCAACGACGTATACATCATTACGCCTGCAGCTGGCGTCAACCGGGACAAGGAACTGTTGATCCCCGCCATTGCCCAAGTCGTGCAGAACGTAGACCTGTCCAGCGGAACAATGACCATCCGCATCGTCCCCGGTCTGATCGACGAATAGAAATTCAAGCCTGTGAACGAAAAAGCTTTCTGGATCGCCTTCAACCAGGTTCCTGGCATTGGGCCAGCCCGCCTGGCCGCACTGATCGATGTGTGTGGCTCGGTGGAGGCAGCCTGGAAAGCGCCCATCCAGCGGCTGAAAGAGGCAGGGCTGGATCGCCGCTCCCTGGAAAGCCTGCTGGCAACCCGTCGCTCACTGGATTTGGATGCGGCGTGGCAGCGGGTTGTGCAGTCCGGTGCGCGGGTCTACACCTGGAACGACGACGACTACCCGGAGAATCTGCGCCAGGTTCCCCTCTCCCCGCCAGTGATCTTTGTCCAGGGCGAACTGGTGGAGGAGGATCGGCTGGCCGTGGCACTGGTAGGAACCCGGCAGGCCTCGGCCTATGGCCGGGAAGTGGCCCGGGGACTTGCCAGTGAGCTGGCCCACAACGGAGTTACGGTTGTCAGCGGTCTGGCCCTGGGCATCGACGCCACAGCCCACGAAGCAGCGATTGAAGCAGGCGGACGCACGCTGGCGGTGCTGGGCAGCGGGGTTGATCAGATTTACCCAGCCAAGAATCGCAAAATGGCCCTGGCCCTGATCCAGCAGGGCGCGCTGATCAGCGAATATTCCCTGGGAACCCGCCCGGAGGCCAGCAATTTTCCGCCCCGCAACCGCATTATCAGCGGGCTGAGTCTGGCGGTTGTGGTGATTGAAGCGGGACAGCGCAGCGGCGCATTGATCACAGCCAAATTTGCCGCGGAGCAGGGCCGGGATGTCTTTGCTGTGCCCGGCTCGATTTTGCAGCCCAGCAGTGCAGGCTGCAACGCACTCATCCAGGACGGCGCGCTGCCCCTGCTCTCTATCAACGATCTACTGGAGCAGCTCCATTTGGAGCGGGCAGCCGTGCAGCACGAAGCCCGCCAGACGATCGCCGCGGACCCGACCGAGCGGCTGCTGCTGGAACATTTGAGCAGTGAGCCGGTCCATTTGGACGAGATTGTACGGCTTGCGTCCATGCCCCCGTCCCAGGTCAGCAGCCTGCTGGCGATGATGGAATTGAAGGGGCTGGTGCGCCAGAGCGGTTCTATGCGGTATGTCAAAGGATAGTTGATTGGTTCACTGGTTGATTGGTTCCCTGGCTTGCGGGTTCAACCAGTGAACCAGTCAACCAATCAACCACTTGTCAAAGGAGACAACTGTGTACGTAGCAATTCTTGCCGGAGGGGTGGGAACCCGTCTTTGGCCCCGCAGCCGCGAGGCCATGCCCAAGCAGTTCAGCGATGTGATCGGCACAGGCCGCACAATGATCCAGGCTACTGTGGATCGGCTGGATGGGCTGGTGGAACTGTCCGACATCTACGTCATCACAGGTCGGGGCTATCGGGCACTTGTGCTGGAACAGTTGCCGGGTCTTCCCCCCGAAAATGTCATCGTCGAACCGGACGGACGCAATACGGGTCCGGCCATCGGGCTGGCCTGTGCCCACCTTTACCGGCGAGACCCCAACGGGATCATCGCCCTGCTCCACGCCGACCACATCATCCAGGACCCGGTGGCCTATCGCGCAGTTCTTCAGCAGGCCGCACTGGCTGCCCAAGGCGACTACCTGACGGTGCTGGGCATCACGCCGACTTCACCCCATACAGGCTACGGCTACATCCAACGCACGGGCGAACCACTGCCCGCATCGGGCACTATTCCCGTCTATGCGGTGGACAGCTTTCTGGAAAAGCCGGATCAGGCGACTGCGGAGAGCTTTCTGGCCAGTGGCAGCTACTATTGGAATGCAGGCAATTTCATCTGCCGGGTGGACAGGATGCTGGGGGAATTTGAGCGCCAGTTGCCCGATCTCCATGCGGGCCTGATGGCGATTGGCGACAGTCTGGGCACGGACCGGGCGGACGAAGTGCTGGAAAGCGTCTGGCAGACCCTCGCCCCCATCTCCATCGATCACGGGGTGATGGAGCACGCGCAGCGGGTTGCAGTGATTCCCTTGCAGGCGGGCTGGAACGACGTGGGCAGTTGGGACGCCCTGGAAGAGGTCCTGCCTGTGGACGACGAGGGCAACGTTCTGGTGCAGGGCGAAACGCTGCTGGTGGATAGCCACGGCCTGATTGTCTCCGGCGGCAAACGGCTGATCGCGCTGGTCGGTGTCGAAGATTTGGTGGTGGTAGACAGCGGCGACGCGCTTCTGATCGGCCACAAGAAGCAGATTCAGAAGATCAAAGCGGTGGTTGAGCAGTTGCGGGCCGAGGAACGATTCGACCTGCTGTAGGGGGAACGATGGCAAATCAACCCAATCCGGCATCTGGCGAAAGTCAAACGGGCCGGGTATCATCCGAGCGTATGCTGGCGATTGGCTGGCTGCTGATGGGGCTGCTGGCTGGCCTGCTCATCGGCTGGGTGGTCTGGCCTGTTCAGTGGTCGGACGCGGGGCCGGACAATCTGCGCCCGGATGCCCGCGCCCATTTCATTGCCGCCACAGCCGACGCCTATGTGGCATCCGGCGGCCAGGACCCCAACACAGCCCTGGCCCGGATGCAATCCTTTGACGATCCCCAGGCAGCGATCGAGGATGCCATTGCCTTCTTTCGCCAGAGTGACGATCCCAAGCGGATGATTCGGGAGGTCAACCTGCGCAGTCTTGCGTCGGCGATGGGGCTATCAGCGATGGAGTCATCGGCGTTGGAATCATCGGCGTTAGATTCGACACCAGCACCACTCCCCAGCCTGCCCCCTTCACAGACCGACGCACCGGAGATCAGTTGGACCAATTGGCTGGTGGGTGTTTTGACCGGACTGCTGCTGCTGGTCGGCGGCGGCTGGATCATCCGCCGCTTGCTGATCGAGCGACGCAGCGCTCCCATTGCACCGGCCACCGCGACGTCGGCCAGACAGACATCCTGGGTTCCTGCACGCCCGCCCAACAGCCCGACAAATCAGCCAGCGCCAAACGACGGCGGATGGCAGCCATCTGCACCGCCGGACCAGACAGACCCGATGGGCCTGGGACAGACGAGGCAAGTGAGTCAACCGACTCCAGTGAGCCGGTCTGTGCAAATGGAAACCTGGGACGACCCGAACGATGCACCCGAGTTTGCCGGGCCAGCCTTTACCCCCAGCAGCGCAAGGCCCCGCCCATTTCCCAGCCCGCTTGACGAAGACGAACCCCTGCGCCGGGTTGTGCCCGGTCAAGGGAGAACAGCCACTAGCGAGCCTAAAGCTGGAACCCCTACTGCAGGCGATTTTTCGCTGACAGGGCTGGATGAAGAAGATGGCGGCCAGGAGATTGACACAGAAATTGATGAAGACGACGACGACGGCTGGGAAAGCTGGGAGCCGGAAAGGAAGCTGCCCACCGTTCGGAAAATCATCCCGGTTGCAGTGGAAGAAGACGACGACGAGGACGCGATAGACTGGCCCGACGATTGGGCCGACCGCGTGTCGGAGATTGACGATTCTGGCGAAGACGGATGGGAACTGGGTGAGAATGAGGACGAAGATGGGCCGCCGGTTACCGTTCATCGGATTGGCGAAACCCGGCCAGCACTTGCCCCCCCAGCGGACCCAGACCCCAACCCCGACGAGGATGACGACCCGGAATCGGGCATCCTTCCCACTGTGCAAAGTGTGTTGAGCAATTTGGGTTGGGGCCAGAAAGAAAGTAACCCAAAGGGCAGGGATGAAAAGACAGTTGGGTCGTATACCGCCGAATACAACGTCGGGATAATGGCCTACGACCAGAGCTTTACCATCACATCCACAGGGGCCGAAAATGACCCACCCCTGGGCGCGTGCGGTATGGCCATCAGCGAGGAACTGGACAAGAGCGCGGCCAACTCCAATAACGTGCGGGTGTTGCAGGTCTGGCTCTACGACGGGATAGAAGTGCGCACGTCCAGCCAATATCTGGTCAGCCCTGGCATGGACAAGGAAGCCCTGGGGGAACAGGCCAAGAGTGCCGGGACAATCACCGGGGAACCTCTCGACATTGCGCCCGGCGTGGCCTTTCGCATTCCTGCAAAAAATCTACTGCTCGACTGTCGAATCGCCAGCGCCGACTTCCTCACAACCGATGCCCAGCCAAGCCCCCTGCGCACGGTGCGGGTGGAGATGACGGTGCGGGCGGCGAAGTAAACAAACAAATATTGGGTATTGGATATTTCGTTGGGACGTCGGCGGGATATCCCAACAAAATATCCAATACCCAATATCGCTTAAACCCGCTCCTCCGGATCAAAGAGCCGTTTGTATTCCAGCACAGCGAAACGGTCGGTCATCCCCGCGATATAGTCGCAGACCACCCGGTGCAGACCGCCGGGCTGGGTGTCGATGCGCTCTTGGGTGGCGGTGGGGAGCTGCTCCGGTTCGGTCACAAAGGCATCGAAGAGACGGCGCAAAATGCGGTCCGCCTTGGAGGCCATACGCACCACCCGGTAGTGACGGTAGAAGTTTTGGTAGAGAAAGCCTTTTAGTTCCTGATTTTCCTCGGCCAGCTCGGCAGAATAGCAGGCCACATTCTCTGGCAGGTTGCGCAAATCTTCCAGACTTTCCACCCCCTGGGCCACGAGACCAGCGCCCGTCGCCCCAATCGCATCGCTGACTTCTGTCCCTACCAGACGCCGAATGAAGCGGTGACGGGTCAGTTCGTCGTTCAGGTCTGCGCTGCCCGTCATCCCCAAACTGGCCAGCACCCGGCGGGCAATCGCCAGTTCCTGCACAGCCTTCGCCTGTAAAATTCCCGCACGCAGCCCGTCGTCCAGATCGCTGGTATTATAGGCGATCTCATCGGCCAGATTGCTCAACTGACATTCCAGCGTGCCTTTCTCCTCCGGGCAATAGTCCCGGGCATCCACAATATCATAGGAGGTGTCGTGCTTGACCACACCCTCCCGCACTTCGTAGGTCAGGTTCAGCCCCGGATGTTCCGGGTAGCGCCGTTCCAGTTCGGTGATAATCCGGTAGGTCTGCTTCTGGTGGTCGTAGCCGTCGTGGTCCGCCATCAGACTGTTCAGTGTCGTCTCCCCGGTGTGGCCGAAGGGGGGATGGCCCAGGTCGTGGGCCAGACAGATGGCCTCGATCAGGTCTTCGTTGCAGCCCAGGGCACGGGCCATTGTGCGCCCGATCTGGGCCACTTCGATGCTGTGGGTCAGCCGGTTGCGGTAGTGGTCGCCCTCGGAATAGACAAAGACTTGGGTCTTATATTCCAGGCGGCGGAAAGCGGTGGTGTGGATGATCCGGTCCCGATCCCGCTGATAGGCCGTGCGGTAGGGGTGTTCGTCCTCCGGGTATAGCCGTCCGCGGGAACGGCTGTTGCGCATGGCAAAGGGAGCCAGCGCTACCTCCTCCCGGTCTTCCAGTTCCTGGCGTGTGACTTGCATAACAGCCTCCTATTGCAACGATTTTTAGGCAGGGGTGCTGCTCGCTGTGCCCCTACCACCCTGTTCGATGACCCCAGTATAGCACACCCCGTTTTGTTGGTTGTTGTACCAATTCCTAAATGCTGAAATTTGACAAGCGATTCACAGCGACCCTATAATTGATGCAATCGGTTGCATTTGCATTGTTTGGCAGATGCTCCCGGATTGACGGTACGGAATCGCAGCAAACGGTCTTCCCCATCGGGTGTCACCCCCATACACCTGTAGACCGGTATTATTTCCCCAATCGGGCAATGCCCGAGCCTTTGCAGTGAGCAGGTCTTTTTCTGTGTCAACCATTCGAGATGTGGCCGCGCAGGCCGAGGTACACCCCAGCACTGTCAGCCGGGTCTTTTCCGGAAACGCACAGATCAGCGAAGCAACCCGGCAGCGTGTATTGGAGGCAGCCAGGGAACTCAATTTCCAGCCCAACGCCATCGCCCGCTCGCTCAGCGTGCGCCGCACAAAGACGATTGGGGTGATTGTACCTCACGTTTTCGATGGCTATTTTGCCGACAGCTTTTTCCCCCAATTGATGGCAGGACTGTTGGAAGTCTGCTATGAGCGGGGATACCGGCTGCTGGTGGGCGGCTGCGACGGCTATCAGGACGAGCACATACAGGCGTTGGATATTCTGGCAACCCGGCAGGCCGACGGCATTGTCGTCACCAGCAGTCGGCTGGATGTGGATACGGTGGGCGAATTGCGGCGACACAATACCCCGCTCGTCCTCATCGGCCACCCGCCTGCCCAGCACGCAGATGTGGCCTGGGTGGATGCGGATAACCGGACGGCGACCCGACGGGTGATCGAATACCTGGCCCAGAAAGGCCACCGGCGCATTGCCTATGTGGGCGGCGACCCGGACAGCAGTGTAGTCAAGGAACGGCTGGAAGGCTATTTGGATGGGATGGCCCAGGCCGGTCTGGACGTGCAGCCCGAATGGATCGACTACGGCTACTTTGCCGAAGATGGGGGCTATCAGGCCGTGGAGCGCACCCGTCGGGACGAAGCCAGCGCCCCCACCGCCTACTACGCAGCCAATGATCTGATGGCAATCGGGATTCTGCGTGGCCTGCGCGAGCGAGGAATTGATGTGCCAGGCCAGGTTTCTCTGGTGGGCACAAACGATTCCCCCGAAGCTGCCCACCTGTCGCCGGGCCTGAGCAGCCTGCGGGTTCCCTATCGGGCCATCGCAGCCGCGGCCACCCACCGGCTGATCGATGCCATCGAAAAGGGCGAACAGCCCGCCGGGCACGAATTGCTGGAATCCTGTCTGATTGAACGTGAGTCTGTGTAGAAGTAACCGGCGTGGTTCATTTCGCTGTCGAATGATCTTTACAAATAGAGAGGAGTGAGCACGCCCACGTGCGGGGGTGGACTCGGCTGCGACCGGCACGTGGGCGTGCCTACTCCTCATACCGAATTGATAAGATGCCGACCCATCCAAATGAACCACACCAAGTAACCATATTTCTTTCTGTTTGGAAAAGGAGAACCCAATGAAGAATCGTGCTTTGATCCTGATTTCAGTGCTGATGGTGCTGAGTCTGGTGCTGGCCGCGTGCCCCGCGCCTGCCCAGCCTGCGCCAGAAGCCGCCGCACCAGTCGAAGCGGCCCCCACCGAGGCCCCCGCGGCTGAGGTAGTCGCCGAACCCACAGAGGCCCCGGAAGCGGAGCCAACCGCTGTCCCCACCGAAGAACCGATGGCCGAAGCGGGTTGCCCCGCGGACGCGCCCAGCCTGACCATTTGGGCTGACAACACCCGCGCACCTGTGCTGAGCAGTGTGGGCGAAAGCTTTACTGCCGAGTTTGGCGTCTGTGTGGCTGTGGTCGAGAAGGGCTTCGGCGACATCCGCGACGACTTCAAAGTGGCAGCCCCCACAGGCGAAGGGCCGGACATTATCATCGGCGCGCATGACTGGCTGGGCACGCTGGTGACCAACGGTCTGCTGGCCGAAATGGACCTGGGCGACAAGGACGCCGACTTCCTGGATGCAGCCAAACAGGGCTTCATCTACGACGGTGCGCTCTACGGTATGCCCTACGCCACCGAAAATGTGGCGCTGATGTACAACCCGGAGATTGTGACCGAAGTACCCACCACCTGGACCGGCGTGACCGAACTGGCCGCCCAGTTGGAGGCCGACGGCATTGTGGAGCAGGGCTACATCCTGCAACAGGGCGACCCCTACCACTTCTTCCCCATCCAGACAGCCTTTGGCGGTTACGTCTTTGGCGTCACTGATACGGGCTACAATGCGGAAGATGTGGGCATCGACAGCGAAGGTTCCATCGCCGCGGCCACCTGGCTGGACGAGATGGTGAAAGCCGGACATCTGAAGGCGGACATCGACTGGGGCACAATGCACGCCCAGTTCTGGAATGGCGACGCCGCGATGATGATTACAGGCCCATGGGCCTTGCCGGACACCCGGGCATCGGGCATCCCCTATGCCATTGCGAAACTGCCTGGCGAAGTGCAGGATGCACAGCCCTTCCTCGGCGTGCAGGGCTTTATGGTCAGCGCCTTCAGCAGCGACCCGCTGTTGGCCCAGACCTTCCTGCTGGACTTCGTAGCCACGGAAGAGACGATGCAGGCCATCTTCGACGCAGACCCGCGCCCCTCGGCCTATCTGGCCGTGCGCGATAAGATCGACGACCCGGACCTGTTGGGCTTTGCCGCAGCCGGAGCCAACGGTCTGCCCATGCCCTCCATCCCTGCGATGGATTCGGTCTGGTCGGCCTGGGGTGATGCGGAGACGCTGATCTTCCAACAGAGCGAAGCGCCGGATGTAGCCTTCCAACAGGCGGCGGAACAGATTCGCACCGCCATTGCTGAAAAGTAATGGGTAGGGCAGTCAATAGTCGGGCGGGGGGCGCGTTTGCGCCCCCCGTTTCGCAGACGGGTCCGACACTCCTCTCGTGGGTATTTCGCCTGACAGCCCTGGCGATAATCGACGGGATTGCCATCTGGCTGCTCTACCAGATGTTCAGCGATGGCGTCTGGCAGTTGGGGCTGGCGATTGGCATTGTCACACTGTTACTCAACCTCATCTTCCTGCGGGAAGAACTATACCCCCTGCGCTGGATATCCCCCGGTCTGGCCCTGTTGGTTGTGCTGGTCATCTATCCGGTGCTCTTCAGCGTCTACACAGCCTTCACCAACTACGGCGACGGCCATCTGCTCACCCAGCCCCAAGTCGTGCGCCTGCTGGAGAATCGCCGCTTCCTGGCGGAGGGGGCGACCCTCTTCGACTACACGGCCTATCTCTCGCCGGACGGCACGGAATACGCGCTCTATCTGGAAGCCCCCGACGGCAGCGAAGCCTATATCGCCCGGGAGGGAAGTCTGGAAGAGGCCACACCGGGCACAATTCCGGCAGAGATCGACGGCTTTCTGCCCCTGGCCCGGGCCGATATTCTGCGCGGAGGCCATACTGTAAAGCTGGTGGCTGTCACTTTTGGCGACGACGAGAGAGCCTTTCAGGTCAGTGACCGCCAGTTGGGCAAAGCCGCCGAATTTCAGCAGCGCTACACCTATCTGGCCGACGAAGACGCTATGCGGGACAACGAGACGGGAATAGTCTATCGGCCTGTGCAGGGGACGTACACCGGCGAAGACGGCTCGACCCTCACCCCCGGCTATCAGGTGGTGGTGGGAACCCGCAACTTCGAGCGGCTGCTGACAAACCCAGCCTTCCGCGAGCCGTTTATTCTCGTCTTTCTGTGGACGATTGGCTTTGCCATTCTTTCGGTAGCAACTACTTTCGCAGCGGGCCTGCTGCTGGCCATCGCGCTGGACGCTCCAGAGATGCCCTTCCAGAAGCTCTTCCGCTCGTTGCTGCTGATTCCCTACGCCATCCCGGCCTTTATCAGTGTGCCGATTTGGGTGGGTCTGCTCAACCCCCAATTCGGTGTGATCACCCTCTTTTTACAGGACATCTTTGGGGTGACAATTCCCTGGTTCGGCCACCCCACCTGGGCAAAGGTGGGTATTGTGCTGGTCAACCTGTGGCTGGGCTTTCCCTATATGTTTCTGATCTGCACGGGCGCGCTGCAAGCCCTGCCCACGGACATCTACGAAGCCGCGGACATCGACGGGGCCAACATCTTCCAGCGCTTCCGGGCCATCACCCTGCCTCTGCTGCTGATTACAGTAGGGCCGCTGCTGGTGGCCTCATTCGCCTTCAACTTCAACAATTTTGTGATTATCGATCTCTACAACCAGGGCGCACCGCCTATGAGCGGCACACCGTCGCCGGTGGGCCACACGGACATTCTGGTTTCGTACACCTTCCGGGTGGCCTTTAGCAGTGGCCGGGGCGCGGATCTGGGCTATGCGGCCGCGATTACCGTAGCCATCTTCCTGATTCTGGTGGTGATCACCTGGTTCCAGTTCCGCTTTACGAATATGCTGGAAGAACGCAGCGAGAACGTGTAGGAGACAACGGACGGCAGACGGCAGACGGCGGACGCTACACAGCGCGACATCCGCACATTGGCGGTCTGTGGTTGGCGGTCGGCGGTCAGCGGTCTGATATTACTTGCAGGGGAAAACCTCAATGGCACGAACTTCTCATTCCATAAAACAGCAGCGAAAATGGGCGATGACAGCCCGGATTGTGCTGGCGCTGGTCGTGCTTGCCTATGCGCTCTTCCCGGTGATCTGGATTTTTTCCGCATCCCTGGACCCGCGCAATACACTGGTGAACCAGACGCTGATTCCGCCCAAAGCCAACTTCGACAATTACGTGAAGCTCTTTACCAGCGGTGATCTGTTGCCCTATCGCCAGTGGCTGCTCAATTCCACCCGCATCGCGGTGACAACGACAGTGCTGACGCTCTTTATGACGGCCTTTGCCGCCTACGCTTTCTCCCGCTTCCGCTTCCGGGGACGGCGTTCCCTGCTGCAAACGGTTCTGCTGATTCAGGTCTTCCCCAATTTCCTGAATATGGTGGCGCTCTTTCTGATTTTGCAGCAGTTGGGCGCGTATGTGCCGTGGCTGAGTCTGAACAGCCACGGCGGGCTGATTCTGCTCTATCTGGGCGGCGCGCTAGGGGTGAATACGTGGCTGATGAAGGGCTTCTTCGACTCTATTCCCCGTGACCTGGACGAAGCGGCCACCATCGACGGGGCCAGCCACTGGCAGACCTTTTGGCTGGTCATCTTCCCGCTGGTGCGCCCGATTCTGGTGGTGGTGGGCCTGCTGATCTTTGTGGGAACCTATCAGGAGTTTATCCTGGCCCGGGTGATGTTGCAGGACTCGCAAAAATATACGCTGGCGGTCGGCCTGAGCCTCTTTGTGCGGGACCAGTACGCCCAGCGCTGGGGGGTCTTTGCGGCCGGCGCGCTCATCGGTGCAATGCCGGTGGTGATCGTCTTTCTGATCTTCCAGCGCTATCTGGTGGGTGGTTTGACCGCAGGGAGTGTGAAGGGGTAGAAGTGGCAGGTAGCAGGTGATGTGCCGGGTGACTGCCCAGTCCACAACTTCTCCAATGCAAGACGGCGACCGAAATAGCGGTCGCCGTCTTTTGTATTACCGAACGTCTTTGCCTCTTTGGATTCGAGATCGAATAACTCGCCGATTTCGGCCTTCCCGGAAGCGGCCAGCACCAGATACCTACGCCCTAAATGCTGTGGCCGCTTCCGGGAAGGCGGGCCAAGTTGTTTGGTCGCCGATCTTTAGGCGGATCCTTACCGCAGCGTGCGGTGGGCCGTATTGACAAATACCATTCGCCCGGTAGCCGTCATGCGGCTGGGGCCGTCGTCAAAGCCCCAGAGCATCCAGAAGTTGCTCTGCATCAGCAGATCGCCGTAACGCTGATCCTTATCATTGAGGCCAAATACCTGCACTTCTTTGGACTCGTTGAGCAGAATATCGACCCGTCCGCTCGGTTTCTCGTAGAGTTTCAGGAACTCATCCCGGAACTGAAACTCGTAGGGATAGCGCCAGATGGAATCGCTCACCCGTTGGGCGATGATCGACGTTCCGTCGCCGTGCGCGCCGTTGGGAGAGCCGATGTGCAGGCCCAGCTTGCCAAAGAAGGCGTAACCCCCTTCGCCCATCCCCAGCACAGGCTTCTCGTACTGGCGAATGTGATCCAATGCTTCCGGCGTACCCCACTCAGTCAGATAGCCCGTGTCCGGTCCCACAATCACCAGATTGTAGAGAGTCATATCCGCGGCGGGCACGCTGTTCATCTGCACCATATCCACACCGATACCGTTGGCCTGGAGCAGCGTCTTCACTTCCTGGCCCTTGGCTCCGTCGCTTCTATAGATGTAGAGAGCGCGGGGTTTGAGATGGAAGCTGGTGTTGCGGTAGAGGGTGAAGGGCTGGCCGTTCAGGTCTATGCCCCGGGCCATCCCCCGCACTTCGTAGGGGCCGGGATAATGGCCTTCGATGAACTGGGCACCGTAGATGCCGTCCTTCACCTGGCCGTCTCCGTGCATCCCGTCGTCGTAGAGGGTCAGAGGCCAGACATCCACAGCCGCCGCGCCGGGCTTCGTGCCGCCGCTGGCATAGGGTGCGTAGACGTGGACCTGCACCGTCTGACCGATCAGAGGCTTGCCGCCCTGATGGAGAACGCCGAGGAGTTGTATGGGACGATGGACCACCCGATCCGCCTCTGGCGTGCCCACAAAAAGTTGGAAGCCAACCTGTGTGCGGGCGCTGGCCCAGACCACATACTCGTTGGTATTGCTGGTTTCCACGAACGAAACGAGCAGCGTCCACTTGCCAGCCGGAACCTTCTCGATGAGGCACGTCTGGTGGGTGGCATCGTCCCGGCAAAGGGGGTTCTTGCCGTCGGCCCGGTAGATATTGCCATCCGGGTCCTCCACCTGCAAGCGCAGGGTCTGGCCGGCAATCGCCCAATTCACTGCGAAAGTGAGCCGTTGCAGACCGTCGGGGACTTCGATAGTCCAGTGCACCTCTTTGCTCTCCCGGTCCGTCATCCCATAGGCCTGGAAGAGACGCACCTCGTCCAGCACCTCCTCGGCGATGGATTTATAGGTGTCGCCCAGACGGTTGGGGAGTGTAGCAGGCCAGGCGCTCAGCCCTTCGCCCAGAATCGCGGGGGCGCTCACATCGGCGGCCATCACCGATGCGCCGGGGTCTGTTACCACATAGGGTGTACCGCCGTTCTGGTTGGCAATCGTCGCCAGCAGCGCGTGATGACCCGCGCTGGCCGGACCCACCGCAACCGTATGGATAATCGTATCCGTCGGTTCGATTACCCCCTTCACAGCAGGGGTGTCGTAGAGCGGGTCCTCATTTTCCATGCCGTCGCTGAGCAGCACCAGCACATCGTAGATACTGAAATCCGCCGGGGCTTTGGTCACTTCGGTCTGCCCGGCCAGCAGCCCTTTGCCGATGGCCGTCCAGTCGGTGGGCACAAAGCTGTCGATAGCCGACTTGGCCGCGTTCAGTTCAGGCTGAGCCGGATTGTTGCTCACTTCGTGGATTGTATAGGGTGTGCTGGCGTTGGTGCTGAAGCCGACCACCGCCACCCGGTCGCCGATGAGGGACTGGTCCACAAAGAGGCGGGCCGCATTCTGAGCCGCGGCCATCTTGTCGTAGTCGGACATACTGCCCGAATGGTCCAGAATGATGGCCCGGTCCGCCACCTCCCGCTCGGTGAAGAGGATGGCGCGAGTCTCTTTATCGCTGCCGTAGCCAGTCCAGGTCACGCTCAAGTCGTATTTGCTGCCGCCGCTGTAGACGCCGCTCTGGGGTCGTACATTCAGCCAGAACTGCTCGCCCACAGGCAGACCGCTGACGATTGTGGCCGGTGTGGAATCGATCATCACACTGAAATCCCCGGCCACCGCGTCTTGCATATTCCCGATCGCGCTGCCGCCGGTCAGGGCGTTGACCGCCTCGACTACCACCAGCACCACATTCGGGTTGTTGGGATCGCCAGCCTCGGCCACATTGCCAGTCTGGGGTTCCACAATATTCAGCGTGCGGAAGTCACCGGCCAGGCTGTAGGACTGGGTATTGTTGTTGGGCAGGGCATTGGCCCGCACCCGGATCGTCCACGTCCCGGCCTGTAGACCAGCCGGGTTGCTCACAGAGACCTGCTCCACATTGTTGAGCCGATCCACGCCCCGCACCGCGGGCAGAATGTGGGTGGCCCGCACAATCGGATCGGCCACGCCTGTGTCCTGGAAGCTGGCGTTGTAGGTGTTGGCTCTGGGCAGAGCGGGCAGCACCCAAGGACGGAAGGTGATCCCGTTGGGGTCAATCAGTGTCAGGTCCAGGTCGTTGACCAGTTGGGCGGCTGTGATGTTTTTGGTCGGGTCACCGGCTTCATCACTCCACACCAGCGTCACTTTGAAGTCCGTGCGCCCGGCAGGGAGTACCATCGAAAAGTCATCGACAGTATCCCCAGGCGAGACCGAATCCTCTACGAAGTTGCGGGCACGGACGGCAGATACCGCAGCAGCCGCGTCCACAGCGCCGTAGCCGGTGGACCAGTCTGGCCCGGCGTGGAAGATGACCGGTTGACCGCTGTCCGGGTCGCTCCAGCCATACTCGGCAAAGCCCGCCTGTCCCGGTTCGTGGACCAAATCCACCGCCGTGTCGATCAGCACCGCTTTGATGGTGGCCGGATCGGGTCGCCCCGCGGCGGGGAAACTGCGGTGATACTGTTCGGTCACCAGGGCCACCACACCCGCCACCGAAGGCGACGCCATGGACGTACCGCATTTAGCGACGTAGCCATTGGTGTCGTTGTCGGTGGAGAAGGCACAGCCCACACCCATTACATCGGGTTTCAGACGCCCGTCCCAAGTGGGGCCGCGGCTGCTGAAGTCGGTCAGGTTGAAGTTCGTGCCCCGATCTACCGCGCCCACCACAATCTGATTTTTGGAGGGCGAGAGGATGGACCAATAGCCCCGAGGGCCAGTGGTCGGGTCCGGGTCCGGGTCGGTGTTTTCGTCCGGGCCGTCGGGGACTGTGCCGGTGGTACAATATTGGGCACCGGTTCCCTGATTGCAGGCGGCCCACACAACCGTATGGGGCAGAATAGCCGAGCCGCCGCTGGTCAGCTCACCCCGCACCAGCTTGTCCACATCCCGGGCCGCATTGTTGTAGCTGCCACAGGTCATCACATAGGAATGGTTGCTGACTTCGATGCCCAGGCTGTTGACCGCGCTGGCGTAATCAGCCGCGCTGTCGCCCCAATAGGGAGCCAGCCCCACGCCGGGGGCCATTCCCCGCATCTGGAAGTCGGTGCAGCCACCCCCATAAGGACAGTTGGCCACGCTCTGACTGCCGCTGGCCCCCACCATCCCGGCCACGTGGCTGCCGTGACCGTTGGTGTCGTTGGCGGTGCGCAACAGGCGTCCGGCAAAGTCCGGGTGGGAGAATGTGGGTGTGTTGATGCCTGTGTCAAAGATGCCCACATTGACGCCGCTGCCGTCCAGCCCGGCATAGAAGATCGACCCGGCAGAGACAGTAGCAGCCTGCACCGCATCCACATTCAGATCGTTGCGGGCCACGTCGTTGACCGGCTGCAAGGGTGCGGGTCCTTCTTCCATCCAACGCACCCGGTCCTCCTGGCTGAGGGGAACGATCTGTGCTTTGTCCATCACCACCGCCCAGGACTGATCGCCGTGGGCTGTGTAGCTGGCCGTATATTTCGCCAGAAGCTCCTCCGCCTCCGCGCTTGGCACATCGGCAAAGAAGGAGACGAGCAGATTGACAGTGCCGTCGCCGTTGTCTGCCCAGCTCTCGAACTGACCGGCCAGAATCTTCGGGTCCACTTTGTCGCCGGGCAGATAGAGACCCATCCAGCGCACCAGTTCAGCCACAGGTGTGGCGTTGGGATCGAAGCTCTTGGCGACGGTCACAGAATAGGTTGTGCCGTCGATGTAATTGAGAAGGATAATGCCCGCATCTGCCAGACTGGCCTGCTCCTCTGGCGACGGAAGACGGCGCAGTTGGGCCAGGGCGTGGAGATGGGGCAGAGAAGTAGCGGCCAGGGCATCCAACAAATCTTGATCGATGCCTGCACTGGGCGTAAACTCGCGCCCGCGCAGAGGGATCGTCAGATTCTCGGTCTGTCCGCCCAGACTGTTGAGAAAGAGGGTGCGTCCGGCATCGGTGAAGCCATCTGGCCCGCCGCCGAAGCCCCAGAGCAGATAGCGCTGGCCGGTCTTGACCAGAGGGAACTGCCCGTCGTTGTCAGGAAGGGAGGCGATGCGCACGCCTTCGGGCAAGCGCTCGGCCAGAGGCACGGCCACACCGCTGCGGGCCGCGTTGAACAGAATCACGACGCCATCGCCAGGAATGGGTACGCCACCGGGCGCTGTGTAGAAGGGCTGGCTGTCGCCGTAGTCGGCCACTTTGACCGATGCGCTCTCCACAGCCACGCCGTTAGGGTGGCCGATGTCCAGCCCCAGTTTTCCGTAGAGGGCGTGGCCACCGCTGCCCAGACCCACGACGGGCAGGCCGCTGTCGCGGATGGCCTCGACCAGCCCGGCTTCGGTGCTCCACTGCTCGCCCGCGCCGGTATCCGCCAGCACGAGGATCAGGTCAAATTGGGTGAAGTCAGGGATACCTGCCCCGGGCGCATCCCCGGTTCGGCTGCCGGGTGCGCTACTGATCAGAGGCAAGAGTAGGTGATGGTCCAATGTAATGGCTTCGGGCGGGGCCACTTTGAAGGACTGGGCGCTGAAGCCGTTGCCGTTGAGCAAAGCCGCCCAGCCGGTGGCCTGACTGTCGTCCTGGCTGTAGACAATGGCTACACGAATGGGGCCATCAGCAGAGGGCGCGGCGAATGCCTGGTCTTTCTGCACTACGACAGTAAGCAACCCCAGGATCAGGAGCAGAGTCAGAAGGAAGGCGAGAAAAGGTGAGAGGAAATAACGCAAACGTTGTGTCATCGTACCGGTCCTCCTTGGCGAATGTGCCCGATGGATGGGCCCATAACTTCCAGATTTGTGAGAGACACGGGATAGCGAAGAGATTGAGGAGAGAAGACACGAGGAAGGAAAGGGTTGAGTTGGGTATCTCCTTTCAGTCATTCACAGACAAAAGCGTCGGGTTTTTGCAGGTCTCTTCAGAAATTGGACCTGCCACAGAGCTGCCCACAAGTGTAGCACAAATGAGTGCCTGTGCTGTTCAGAGGCAGTCTGTCGGAGTGCAATTCAGATTTGAGGCGAAGTGAGAATCGTCTATACCACCCGGTGCTAAAGACACCGGGCTACCGAGCCACGCCGGATAAATCCGGCTTATCCGTCCTCTGCTTGGCTCTCTTACAGCCCGGTTTACGGGGCGTAATAGCTCCGGACGCGGTCCGTGACCGGCGAGCGGGTCACGGACCGGCTGTAAGCACCCGTTGCGGTCTACTGACAATAGGGGAGAAATCAGATCGGGTCTGTGCAGATGTCAGGGGCGCTTGCTTGCTACACCCCTACGCAAAAGCGGCCACCGGCAACTTTCCTACTGGAAAGCTTTCACCGGCGATTTCTCTACCCCTCGTGGCCCAGATAGTGGGTTAACGTCGCCACCAGCCCGCAGAGTTCCATTGCCTCGATGCCCAAATCGCGCAGGATGTCCCGCTGATCCATCGGGACCCGGGGCGGCGCGGCGGGCAGGGTTTTGTCCACCGCGTGCCAGCGGTCCAGCACCTTTTGCAGGGTGATCTTCTCTTCCCACAGAAAATCGAGCATTGCTTTGCGCGCCCAGGCCATCACCTTCTGCCAGTCGATGGCAAGGGTATCGCCTGCCGCGTCGGCCACAAATTCGGCGCAGAAGTTGGGGTGCAGTCGCCAGGCCAGCGCGAAGACGTGGCTGCCATCAGCCAGCCGGTGGGTCGGCCCCATATAATCGAGCCGGTTGAGCGTCAGTTGCACCGCGGCCAGGGCCAGATCAGCGCTGCCCCCCTCTGTGCTGCCGAAGTCGAAGCCGCCCGCGCTGTGGTGGCGCAGAGGGGGCAGATTGGCCGCCACCAGCGGCTGCCCGTCTACTGTCACCCGGCGGGCCACAATCCCCCCGGTCACGGGCTGGGCCAGGACGAGAAAGCCAACTTCTTCCCCTGTGGTTGTTGAGATATTCAATCGTATATCCTTTGGTGTTGAGATGACCGCGGACGACGGACGGCAGACCGCTGTCAATGGAGGCATCAGCCATTTCCGATTCTCCCGCGGTCTGCCGTCCGCGGTCTGTCGTCTCTTACTTCTGCCCCCGCCAGTCCACATCGATCCCCTGGCTGCCCAGCCGGTCGGCGATTTCGCCGATGTGCATCATCAGATGGCGCAGAGAGTACAATTGTAGCTCCAATTTGCCAAAAGGCAGCCATTCGAAACCGGACGGCGCGTCCAGGTCCAGCACAGGGATCTGCCTGTCCACCTCGGCCCGGCATATTGAGAGATAGTCGAGCAGCTCGGCCTGGCTGTAGGGCTGGTCAATGACTACTTCGGTGAAGGGCGGATAGCCCAGGCGACCGCCCATCACATTGTAGTTTTCCCGGTGCTTGGCCCAGGGCACAAAGTCCGCTTCGGTGGGCTGCAAGTAGAGATGAACATAGAAGAGCGCGTGGTAGGCGATGTGCCAGGCTCTGTTCTTGGGCGCAGCGTCGTACCAGACCCCATCCGGGCAGCGCTGGATCGTCTGTTCCAGCATATCCAAGGCCGCGTGGAATTGGGAGTTGATGACGGCGGTGGTTGACATTCGGGTTCTCCTTTCGATAGGAAACGACGGCAGACGGCGGACGGAAGACGAACGTATGGCGAATTGATTCGTCTTTTGGTGAGTAAACGATGAGTCCATCGCAAGAAGCTCAAAAACCGAGTTTTTAGGACCGAGCCACACCTGGGGTTTCCCGTCACTTTCACCAAAAACTCGGTTTTTTCAGTGGAGCCAAACGATGACAGACGGAAGACGAACGTTCTGCGAATTGGTTCGTCTTCCGTCTGCCGTCCGTCGTCAGCGCTTCAGCGCAATCGCGGCATCACTTCCTGGGCGAACATCTCAATCCCCTCCGTGCGGGGAAAGTCGAGCAGGCGCACGATCAGATAGCTGACGCCCAGATCGAGAAATTGCTGTAGCTGCTCGGCCACCTGTTCGGGCGTGCCCAGAATTGTGTTGCGGTTGTAGGGCGAAGCCGCGGCGATGCGCTGGGCTTCGGCTTCGGTTTCCGCCACGACGACGGCTTCGGCGGACCAACTTTTGCCGATGGAGTCGTAGTCCCGGCCCACCGCGTCGCAGTGACCGCGCAGGACGTCCAGTTTGTGGGCGTAGTTTTCCAGGGTTCCGCCGGGGATATTCCACCAGTCCGCGTGTTTGGCGACGACGCGCAGGGTGAGCTGCTCGCCCCCGCCGCCGATGAGAAGGGGCGGGACCGGATTGGGCCGGGGTTCGCAGTAGGCGTTGTCGATGCGGTAGTATTTGCCCGCGTAGCTGGCCGGGGCTTCTGTCCACATCTTTTTGACAATCTCAATCGCCTCTTCCATCTGGGCAATGCGCACGGACGGCTTGGGAAAGGGCCAGTTGTAGGCCTCGTACTCCTCCACCATCCAGCCCGCGCCGATGCCGCAGATGAAACGGCCGCCGGTGAGCAGTTGCAGATTGGCCGCCATCTTCGCCATCAGCCCCGGATTGCGATAGGCCTGGGAGAGCACACTGGAACCGAAGGTCAGTGTGGGATAGGCCGCGGCGAAGTAGGCGATTGTCGTCATACACTCCAGATAGGGGGTGTCGTTGGACTGCCAGGTGGCCCAGGGCATCATATGATCGTCCACCCAGACCGAATCGAAGTGGGGGTGAATCTGGCCCAGTGTATTGTGAATCTGCTCGACGAAAGCTGTACCGGCGCTGCCGTCCACAGGGAAGGAGGGCATGTGCCAGCCGAATTGGAGTTTACGCATGGGAGAGTCCTTTCAAATGTGGGAATTTCAGGGAACTGCCGGACGGCGGACGATAGACGGAGGACGAACCAATTCGCAGTACATTCGTCTGCCGTCCGCGGTCTGCCGTCTTTATTCCGGCCACTCCGCGCCGTCGTAATAGCGGGTTCCCCGATGACCCGTGCGGGGAATGGGCTGTGCGAGTTTTTCGCCGGGGGTGGAGACGAAAATGAGGGTGCGGGGTTTGCCTGAACTGGGATTGACCGCGCCCCCTTCCAACCGGACAATCGGCAGGCGACCCACAATTTCGTCCTGCCAGATGGTGTAGACGAAGTGGCCCACTTTCAGTTTGGAGGGTTTGCCCGCCATGTGAAATTCGTATTCGCCGGGAACGCTGTAGAGTTCATCGACAGCCCTGGGGCCTTCGGATTGGGGCAGGGTTTTGGTAATGCCAAAGCTCATGGGGTTTCTCCTATGCTGAAAAGGGGGTGCAAAAAGGTCAGTTTCACCGCGGAGGCGCAGAGGAAACGCGGAGAGATTCAGGAGAAAACCTCCGCGAACCTCCGCGTCGCCGCGTCTCGGTGCCCCCGCGTCTCCGCGGTAGGCCAAGAGGTTTTTGCAGTGGACCGATGGAAGGAACAAGGATCTTTGACCGATCCCTGCTCCTTCCGTTCCGTGTAGATAATCCATCCACCAGCCGTTAATTCCTGGCACGCCCCCGGCGCTGGCGCAGCCGGTTGATGGCGGAATATATCTGTTGCTGTCGGGTCTGTTTTTGTTGTGCCCCGCTGCTGCCCAATTTCGCTTCTTCTTCCGCCAGTTGTTGGACCGCAGCCACATACGTGCCCATATCCCACGACTGTTTCGTCTTCAGCGATGTCTGGATTTCCCGTGCCAGCAAATTGCCGAGCAACAGGCGGGCATATTGGGACGAATGGCCCTGGGCAATCAACTGCTCATAGGTTCGCCGGACTTCGGGTGGATTGCTTTCGACCAACTGTTCGTCCAAGACCGCGAGGTAACGATTTTCTTCGCTTTGACTGTACATTTTTGCCTTCCTTTTTAACTTTGTAATGCGACAATGAAGGACGCGACACTCTCGCCAGCACTGCTTTACGGATAACCTTTTTGGTGGGTACGAAAAATATTTTATCCCATTTTGGAGAATCAAATGACCAGCAATGTTTCGGATATTTTTCGCCCAGCGCAGACGTCAACCCTACAGATCGGCAACGCCTGGCCCGGAAATAGCCGTGTATACAACGTTTTTATCCATCCGGGCGCACATCGGAATCCGCCCGGATGGCCGCCCTACGCACCCGTCGCCCCGCTGTTTATCTGCGCCGGCCTCAAAGGTGAAGCGTTCGCCAGTCGGGTCATCCTCGGCAGGCGTCGGGTGGCCGAGCAACCGGCAGAGGTCGATGAAATGTTCCTGGGCCGCGCTGCGCTCTTTCAGGGCGACGCCGCGCCATTTGTGGACGAATTGTTGGGGAGTGATGGGCATGGGGCGGATTCGGATTCGATGGGATGGATGGGTGGGTGGATTGACGGCGGACGGCGGACAGCGGACCGCTGGTTGTGTCGGGTGTGCGCGGCTTACAGAAGTTCGACTTTTCGGAAAAAGTCGAACTTCTGAATTGTAGCGGGTGGGGGCGGGGCTGTCAATCCGGGCGCGGGTGCAAGGCAACCTTCCGGGAAGCGGCTGGAACTATTTTCCTGGTCGGTTGATTTTGTAGCCGCTTCCCGGAAGGACAGCGATGGAAGATTCACCCAACCTACAGAAGGGGCTTTGCGTGCAAGGCCAAAAACGGATACACTAATCGAAAGGATTGTCACGGTTCAAGAAAGCGAGGAAACAATGGGCACAGTACCGGAGATCGAACAGGCAGTTACCCGATTATCAAAGCAAGACTTGGCCCGCTTCCGGGAGTGGTTTGAAGAATTCGACGCCCAACTGTGGGACAAGCAAATTGAGTCCGATGCCAAATCTGGCAAATTCGACAGAACGGTGGCAGAGAGCATCGCCGATTCTCGCGCTGGCTACACGACAACCTCCACACCGAATCCGGTCGCGGCCACACACCCGCAAAAAGAAGGGGCGTCATCTGTGTCATCTACGGCCATTGCGACAATGACCAAAATGATGGAGTCCCTGCCTGAACCCGCGCAGGAGCAGATGGTTGAACATTTGCGTGACTATCTGGAAGAGCTACAGGACGAGCTACAGTGGGATATTCTCTTCAAGAAAACACAGCCGCAACTGATAGCCGCCGCGCGCCGCGCCAAAGAGGAAATGGCGCAAGGGTTGGCCAAGCCGATGGATTATGACCGATTATGAAGTCGGAAACACTGCCTTCATTCTGGTCCGCCTACGAACGGTTAGATGCAACTATCCGACGCAGCGCCAGAAAGGCATATCGCCTCTGGGCAGAAAATCCCTATCACCCTTCTTTGCATTTTAAGTGTATCAATCGCGAAGAAAGCATTTGGTCAGCAAGAGTAACCCATGGCTATCGTGCCATTGGCATTTTTGAAGGCGATACTGTCACGTGGTTTTGGATTGGCAAGCACGATGCGTATGAGCGATTTTTCGGGTGAAGTAAACGCAAACGCCAGATCGCTACGTGCAGATGCCGGAAGTCGCCTACGCTTGAAGCACAGAAGGTGTTTTCGACTGTGAAATACGCAAAGGAGGCCCCAGTGCCGACAGCAACACCGAATCTCTCCCTTCCTTTCTATGAGCAGGTGCTGGACTTTCTGGCCCAAAGCCCATCGGCCCAAGAGTTGGTCGATTTCCGCCCAACTCCCGCAGCCCAGGCGCGCTTCAGCGAACTGTTGGAGCTAAACAGGGAACGGGTGCTGTCCACGCAGGAAGAAGAGGAGTTGGATCGTTACGTACGGATGGAACGGTTGATTTCACTCTTGAAGGCCAAAGCATTTCGCCATATCGGAAATTCTCACTGATGCCACCGCTCGCGGCATCAGTGCGTAAAGCAGTGGTTAAACGGGCTCAGCAAGCAGCGCCCCTACGGAATTTCTGACGATACGACCCAATCACCTAATCACCCAATACCCCAGGCAACCACCCAATGACCCAATCCACCCGCAAACCCAATATCGTTCTTCTCGGCATCGACTCCCTGCGCGCCGACCACCTGAGCGGCTACGGCTACCAGCGGCTGACATCGCCCCATCTGGACCGCTTCGCCCAGCAGGGGGTGCTCTTTGAAAACACCTTCAGCGCCCACATCCCCACCACCAGCGCCTATGGCTCGATGCTGACGGGGATGGACGTTTTCACGACGCAAGTGGTGGCCCTGCGCCACAAAGGGCCGATGCGGGAAGAGGTGCAAACCCTGGCCGAAATCCTCAAGGAGCAGGGCTATACGACCGTCTGCGTGGGCTTCAGCGGCAACCCCAGCAGCCGGGGCTTCGACGAATATCTCGACTACACCGCCTGGGGCAGTTGGGACGAGGGCCGTCTGCCCAAAGCCCAGAATCTCAACGAGCAGGCCATCCCCGCGCTGGAGCGGCTGCTGGCCGACGATAAGCCATTCTTCCTCTTCCTGCGCCATATGGACCCCCACGCGCCCTATCTGCCCCCAGAACCCTACGAGCGCATATTCTACAGCGGCGACGAGTGCGACCCGGCCAACAGTTCGATGGAGCCGGTGCTGGCCTTCAAGCCCTTCCGGGATTTTCTGGCCAGTTGGCTGCCACCGGGCATCACCGACCAGGAATATGTGACCGCCCAGTACGACGGCGCGATCGCCTATATGGACGCGGCCATCCAGGCGATTTTCACTGCGCTGGAAAGCCGGGGCGTGCTGGATGAAACGATTGTGGCGGTCAACGGCGATCACGGCGAGACCCTCTACGAGCACGACTGCTTCTTCGACCATCACGGCATCTACGACAATGTGCTGCACGTGCCGCTGATCCTGCGCTACCCGGCCAAACTGCCCGCGGGCAAACGGGTTTCCGGCTTCAACCAGCACAAAGATTTGGTCCCCACACTGCTGGAACTGGCCGAGATCGACGCTGGAATTGATTTTGATGGGCGTTCTTTGCTGCCGATGATCCGGGGCGAAGTTGCCAGCCACGAGAGCGAATTTTACATCACCGAATGTACGTGGATGCGCAAGCACGGCTGGCGCACCCCCCAGTGGAAACTGATTCTGGCGTTGGAGCCGGACTTCCACTTCAAGCCCGCGGTGGAACTTTACAATCTGGTGGAGGACCCGGAGGAGAACCGCAATGTGGCCGAGGAGAACCCGGATGTGGTGATGGCCCTGACCGCCCGGATGCAGGCGTGGATTCGCCAGCGGGAGGCCGAGACCGGCCTGCCAAACCCCATCCACCACCAGGGCGACTGGCACGGCCAAGAGGGCGTCGGCCCTTTCACCAGCAGCCAGCAGGCGTATGATACGCTGCACATCGGCAACGCGTCCCAGGCCAAGCGCCTGCAGGAAAAGCTGAAGGCAGAGGAGGAAGCCACGGCCGCGCAAGCGACGAAGGAGAAAAAGCCGAAGGCTAAGCCCCGGGCACGCAGGAAGAAGAAGGAGTGAGGAGCATAAGACTAGCGCCGGTTGAGTAGGCGTCGCATAAGAATGCGGGGGCTGTTCCCAGCCGTATCGAAACCAAACGGGTCACACCAAAAAGCAACAAACCCACCGGTAGACCCGCCGCCTGGGTTTCGATACGCCGCCACAAAGAGAGCGCAAGTTCGTGAGAAGTCTGCGGCGGCTACTCAACCGGCGGCGGCTAGACTGGTTTGCCAAATCTACTAATCTTGAAGTGTGTCGTCAGCGCCACTACACCTACTGTTCACTGACAACTACTCACCGTTCACCGGCTGTCCGACTCACACCACTACCAAATATCCAATACCCAATACCCTTTTGGAGACCCCCATGAAACTTGGCGCAAATTCAGTCCTCTTCGGTGGCTACGATATGGAGACCGCCTTTCGCTGTACGGCAATGGCTGGCTATGACGGCATCGAAGTCTCGGCCATCGACGGGATGAGCGAGCATCTGGTCATCGACCGCTGGCGGGAGATCGCCCCGGATGTCAAGCGGCTGGGCAAAGAATACGGGCTGGAACTGCTGGCAATGGAACAGCCCAGCCGGGACCCGATCAAAATGGAGGCGGCGATGCAGGCCGCGGTGGAGATCGGCATTCCCGTCATCAACTGCGGTCCAGGTGGCAAGACCGGCGACGAATCCACCTTCCAGCAGACAATCGATGAACTGGGCAGCCTTGCCCAGATGGCCGAACGCTACGGCGTCATTCTCTGCGTCAAGGCCCACGTGGGCCACGCGGTCTACAACACGCCCACCACTCTGCGGGTGATGGAGGCCATCACCTCCCCCAACTTCGGCATCGATATGGACCCCTCCCACATCTACCGGGCCGACGAAAATCCGGTGGAGGCCATCGCTGCGGTCATCAGCCGGGTGAAGCACGTCCATATCCGCGACTGCAAGGGACGCCAGCAGGGGCCGGGCAAACCGGAGATGCAGGCCAATGGCCGGGGCGACATCGATCTGGTAGGCTACATCCGCACCCTACACGAAAACGGCTACACCGGTGCGCTCAACCTGGAAGTGATCGGCGCGCGGGAATACAGCCTGGAACAGTGCTGCACCATCGCCGCCGAGAGCCGGGGCCATATGCAGGCGTGTCTACAGGCGTGCGGAGCGAGGTAGGAAATGCGGCGTGCTGCGTGCTGCGTAATCAGTGACGAACACTGCTTTTGTTGCGGCTGAACGGTAGTTATGCAGCGGACGCAGCAAGCAGCGCCCCTACGATTTCCGGTGAAACGCGCCTAAATTGTCACTACTTACGCAGCACGCAGTACGAACTACGCAATCTGATTCACCTTTTCACACAGGAGTCCCTTCCCCCAATGCTCACCCAAGCCCAAATTGACCGTTTCCGGCGGGACGGCTTTCTCAACGGCGGCGCGCTGTTGCGTGAGGCCGAAGTGGAAGAACTGCGGTCGGAAGTCATGCGCGTCATCGACGAACGGGCGCGGCCGGAGATTCCCCAGCCCGTCTTTGTGCGCAACCTGACCGCAGACGACAGCAAACCGGTCTGGCAGATCGTCAATATCTGGCAGGCCAGCCCGGCCTTCCGGCGGCTGATGATGCGCCCCGAAATTACATCATCCATCGCACAACTGACCGGCGCTGCCCAACTGCGTATCTGGCACGACCAGATTCAGTACAAACCCCCGGAGATCGGCGGCCAGACCGACTGGCATCAGGACGCCCCTCTCTGGCCGATTATCGCGCCGATGACCGAAGTGACCGCCTGGGTGGCCCTGGACGATGCGGACGAGAGCAACGGCTGTATGTCGATGGTTCCCGGCTCCCACACCTGGGGCAACCACATCGACTTCCTGCGCACAGTGGAGGTCTACGAGAGCCTGCCCGCCGAATACGAAGGCCACACAGTCAATGTCGTGCGCTGTCCGGTGCGCAAAGGCGAAGTCCACTTTCACCACGCGCTCACCTGGCACGGCTCCCACCGCAACACCAGTGGACGTCCCCGCCGGGCCATCGCCCTGCACTATATGACCGGCGAAACCCGCTTTGTGGAGTCGGGCCGCCACCCGATGAAGGATTACGTCACAGTGGCCGACGGCGAAGTCTTGCAGGGCGATGCCTTCCCGCTGGTCTATCCGCTTTAAGAAAGGGGTATTGGGTATTGGATATTTCTTGAGGAACCCGCGTAGGTGTCACTTCCAAATATCTGACATCCACTACCCGACTCGGAGGTGTTCGTGACGATTGAAGTCGTTTCCCATCGGGGCGCCAATGGACTTGCACCCGAAAACACCCTGGCCGCAGCCCAGTTGTCGGTGGATTTAGGCGTTGACTACATCGAAGTCGATGTCTGGACCAGCCGGGACAACGAATTCTATGTGATGCACGACGCCACTGTGGACCGCACCACCGATGGAACCGGCCACCTGCTCAGCCTGTCGTCCCATGAAATCGACAAACTCGACGCGGGCAGTTGGTTCGCCCCCCACTTTGCTGGCGCGCGGGTGCCCCGGCTGGCCGATTTTCTCGACTGGGCACAGGGCCGCACAAAAATTTTCTTCGACATAAAATTCGCCCACCCCCAGCATCTGATCGATCTGATCCACCAAAAGGGGATGGCAGACGCGGACAAATGCTTTCTCTGGTCTGGCAGCAAACAGTGGATGCACCTCTGCCACGAAATGGCCCCCGAACTGGCACTCAAAGTCAACGTACGCTCGGTAGATGATGTAAAAAAGGCATATACTGACCTGGGCGCGGCCATTGTGGAGGTGAACCCGGCCCATCTTAGCCAGGAACTGTTCGCCGCCTGTCGTCAGCGCAACATCCGGGTTATGGCCAATCCATCGGCCAACGACGAAGCCGCCTATCGGCACCTGCTTGGCCGGGGGATTGATATGGTAAACATCGATCGGCCCGATCTCTTTTTGCAATTGGCAGCCCAGCACTCGGGGGGAATAATCGGTAGCAGAGACAAAAAAGGAAATCCAAATGGCAAAAATACTGTTGGCTGAAGATGAGGCCCTCACTGCCCGGACATTGCGGGAACTACTGGCAGGATATGGACATCAGGTGGAGATTGTGGCTACTGGCGCAGAAGTGCTGGCTGCGGTAGCTGACAACAGGCCCGATCTGATTCTGATGGACATCGGCCTGGCCGGGCCGATGAACGGCATCGAAGCAGCCCGCCAGGTCCGTGTGCTCCATCCGATCCCCATCGTCTTTATCACCGGCTATGACGACCAGGAAAGTATGAAGGAAGCCCTTGAGCTGTCAAAGGCCTATATCAGAAAGCCCCTGTCGATTGAGATACTGGTCCAGGCCATCAACAGCGTATTCGTCGCGCCAGACAGTTGACAGATGCGTAGTTGTGGCACAGGTGCTACAATAGGGTTCAGCAGCATCTGTCGACTTCCATCTGCCACGGCAAAGGTCTCCCCCTGTGTCCAATCTGCTCCTGCTCACCGGTGTGATCGGTCTCGTCTACCTCTCCATCGGACTCTCTTCTCCGCTGATGTCCCTCTACCTTCAAGAGTTGGGGGCCAGCTTTCAGCAAATTTCCCTGATTCTCACCACCTATTCGGCCACTGTCCTGCTCAGCAACTACGCCTGGGGGCGCATCTCCGACCGCCTGGGGCGACGCAAACCCCTGCTGGTACTGGGGCTGGCAGGTCTGGCCCTGGCCTATTGGCTGCTGGGACGCGCACCCTCGGCCAATCTGGCCTGGCCTGTGCGGGTGCTGGAAGGCGTCGCGGCCGCGGCCTATCTCACCCCCAGCCTGGCGCTGATGGGCGATCTGCTGGCAGGCACGGGCCAGCGGGGGCGGCGTATGGGCATCTATCGAGGCAGCGCGTCGATGATGTTTGCCGTGGGCGCATTCTTCGGCGGATCAATTGCAGACCGCAGTTCCATCAGCACAGTCCTGCTGGTCTGCGCGGGTGTCTACATCCTTGCCGCGCTCTGCGCGCTTTTCGTGGCCGATGTGAAACCTGCCCTGGCAGCCAGCCCCACCCCCAATGCAGAGAGTACACCCCAGCCAGCCGCCCCGGCAGAAAAATCCATGCCCTGGATATTCCTGCTGGGCGCGGTGCTGTGGACCGCGGCCCACGGCGCGGGTGCGTCTATGTGGCCCAATTACATGGTTTACCTTGGCTACACGAAGACAATTACCACCCGGCTCTGGTCCCTGGCTGCGCTGGTGGAGTTCCCGTCTATGGCTGTGGCCGGTGTGGCATCGGACGCACTGGGCCGCGCGCCGATCCTCTTTGCCGGTGGCGCGTTCGCTACAGTCGTCCACATCGGCTATGTGACCCTGGCCGCGGTCGTCCCCGCCCTGTTGATCATTCAGGTCATCCGGGGCTTCGCCTTTGGCAGCTTCACCACCACCGGCATGACCTTCGCCGCGGAATGGGGCAGTCAGCAGCGCCGGGGCCGCAACAGCGGAGCATACAACGCTGCCAACGGAATGGGCGGTCTGATCGGCACTTTCCTGGGCGGGACAATCGTCCAGATTCTCGGCTTCCAATCCCTGTATACCGTCTGCGCTCTCCTGGCCGGAGGCAGCGCGGTCGCCTTCCTCCTCCTGCGCCGTCAGCAGAAGAGGGAGGAAGTGGCCGAGTTGGTGGAGGCTGTACGTTAACCGCAAATTGACGATGGACGGCAGACGACAGACGAACGGATAACGCCATTTAGACTCCACACGTTCGTCCACCGTCAATCGTCTGCCGTCATTTCCCAGTTGAATCATTTTCCCAAAGGAGCATCCCAAATGATCCGAATCGGTATTGTCGGCTGTGGCCGCATCCTCAACGCCCATCTCCACGGCTATCGCAAGCTGCGGGAAGCGGGCATCGACAACTTCCGCATCACCGCGCTGGTGGCCCGCAACATCGACGACGCGCGTATGTTCCGCAAACGGGGCGAAGGGCCGCCCCCCCGTCCGCCCGTCCTGCCCAACGATTCCGGCGACCCCCTGGGCGCGCCCCACATCTGGCTGGACGATTTTCAGCCGGACACGGATGTGGCGGTATTCAGCGACTACAACGAAATGATCGCATCCGGGCTGGTCGATGCGGTCAACGATTTTACGACTCTCTCGATGCACCACCAGATCGGCGCTGCCTGTCTGGACGCGGGGCTGCATCTGCTCACCCAGAAGCCCCTGGCCGTCTCAGTCAAAGCCGCCCAACTGCTGGTGGACAAAGCATCCGAAAAGGGGCTGACCCTCGGCGTCTTTGAGAACGTGCGCCAGGGCGAACGGGTGCGGGCCGCGGCCTGGGCCGTGGAGAGCGGGCTGATCGGCGATCTGCAAATGGCCCTGCTCGGCGGCATCGGCGGCTTCTGGTCGCCGGATGTGATTGTGGCCGAGACTCCCTGGCGGCACAAGAAAGTGCTGGGCGGCGGCGGCGGGGCCATCGACATCGGCGTGCATGTGATGCATATGCTGCGCCACATCTGCGGCGAAGTCACCAGCGTCAGCGGAACCGTGCGCACCTTCGAGCCGACCCGTTATCTCCACGGCGACCCGACCAGCGGCGTCAGCGTGGAGGCGGATGTGGACGACACATATATGGCGACGGTCACGACGGCAAAAGGCGCGCTGGCCCAGATGATCTGGTCCTGGGCAGGCCACGGCGAGGCCACCAGTTTCCCCGGCGGGCCAGTCTTCTATGGCAGCCGGGGCTGCATCAAAGGCGGCGAGATTATCCTCGACGACGGATCCAAGCGCAATCTGCTCGACGTTTACCGGGCCGAAGCCCCCGCAGCCCAGCGGGAAGTCCACTTCCCCCACGGCCTGAGCGACGCCTTCGCCGTCTCCCAACTGGACTGGCTGGAGGCCATCGGTCGGGGCGAGGACCCGGAGACCAGCGGCGTGGAAGGTCTGCGCGATTTGGCCGCGGCCTTCGCTATCATCGAATCCTCCCACCTGGGCCGCACCGTCACCCTGGACGAAGTGCTGTCGGGCGCGGTGGATGGGTATCAGCGGGAGATTGACGAGCACTACGGGTTATAGACGGCGGACGGGGGACGACAGACGAACCAGTGGAAAACTCTGCCCATAAGAGACTCTACGTTCGTCCGCCGTCTGCGGTCAGCCGTCCTGCAACAGCATCAAATCATCGAAAGTGAAACTGCCATGAAACGTATCGGAATTGTCGGCGCAGGCTCTATCGCCCGCACCCACGCCGACCGCATCAAGAAAATGCCGGGCATCGAACTGGCCGGCTATTACGACATCTTCCCGGAGGCGGCCCAGCGGGCCGTGGAACAGTACGGCGGGAAGGTCTACCCGTCCCTGGACGCGCTGCTGGATGACGTGAATTATGTGGACATCTGCACCACCGCCAACGCGCACAAAGAGCCAGTGTTGGCCGCGCTGGAAGCGGGCGTGCCCGCCTGTGTGGAGAAACCCCTGGCCCGCCATCTGGCCGACTGCTACGAAATTGTGGAGGCCCAGGCCCGTACAGGCACGCCGCTCTTTGTGGCCCAGGTGGTGCGCTACTTTCCCCAATTTGCCGCGGCCAAAGCCGCCCTGGATCGGGGCGACATCGGTGCGCCGGGGGTCATCCGCACGGTACGGGGCGGCAGCGCACCCGGCGGCGGCGGTTGGGGCAGCGCATCCAGCGCCCGCTCCTATTACAATGACTTCGACAAAAGCGGCGGCGTCATTCTGGACGTGAGCATCCACGACATCGACTACCAGCGCTGGTGCTTCGGCGAAGTGGAGCGGGTCTTCGCCCGTGGCCTGCGCTTTGCGGGCAAAAACCCGAAGGATCACGCGCTGATCAGCCTGCGTTTTGAAAACGGGGCTATCGGCCATATCGAAGGCAGTTGGGCCTATCCCCCCGGTCTCTGGCGCACCCGCATCGAAATGGCGGGCACGGCTGGCCTGATCGAATGGGATTCCCTGGACCAGCAGCCGGTGGAGTGGCGCATCCAGCCCGACGCGGACAGCCAGCCCAGCAGCGGTACGGCCAGCCCGCTGATCGACGCCGACGATCCCTACTACCGGGAACTAGCCCACTTTATGGATTCCGTGGAGAACGACAAACCCCAGGGCGTCACCGCCTACGACGGGCTGATGGCGGTCAAAATCAGCCTGGCCGCCATCGAATCCGAGCGGCGGGGCGAGGCGGTACGGGTACGGGACTACGAAGAAAAGCTTTGATCAATCGAAACGTAAAACGTAAAACGGCTTGAACGATCTCACGTTTTACGTTTCACGCCTTACGGAGCACATTCCAATGACAACAAACGTGAAACTCGGCTTCTTTTCCTTCGCCCATATGCACGCGGTGAGCTATGCCCGCTCCGCGCAAAATATGCCCGGCGTGGAGATCGCCGGTATCTACGACGCCAACCCGGCCAAAGGCGAGGAGTGGGCCGAGAAGTTGCAGACCCGTTTCTTTGCCAGCGCCGACGAATTGCTGGCCGAAAATCTGGACGGCGCAATTATCTGCGCCGAGAACGTACACCACCGACCGCTGGTGGAAGCGTGCGCGGGGCGAGTGGGCGCGATTCTCTGCGAGAAGCCCATCGCCACCACAATCGCCGACGCCCAGGCAATGATCGACATCTGCGCCAAGACCAACACAAAGCTGCAAATTGCCTTCCCCGTGCGCTATTCCCCGCCCATCCGCCACCTGAAAGATCAACTGGACGCGGGCAGTCTGGGCGAAATCTACAGCGCCAAATGCACGAATCACGGCTCTATGCCCGGCGGCTGGTTCATCGATCAGAAGTTGGCCGGCGGTGGCGCGGTCATCGACCACACAGTCCACGTCATCGACGTGCTGCGCTGGTTCTGGGGCGCGGAGGTGACGGAAGTCTACGCCGAAATCGGCGACAGTCTGCTCCACCCCGATCTGGGCATCGACGACGCGGGTCTGCTCAGTTTCCAGTTGAGCAACGGCGTCTACGGAACTCTGGACACCAGTTGGAGCCGCCCCAAAAGCTACCCAACCTGGGGCGATGTGAAGATAGAAGTGCTGGGCGCAAACGGACTGATTCGCACCGACGCCTTCGCCCAGCACATAGCGGTCTCGTCCGACGCCGCGGGCAAGACCCAGTGGCCGGGCTGGGGCAGCAACGCCGACGCCGGGCTGGTGGCTGATTTCGTGGGGATGATCCGGGAAGATCGGGAACCGTCCATCACCGGCTACGACGGGCTGAAAGCGCTGGAAGTGGCGTTGGCCGCGTATGAGTCGGCACGAACTGGGAAGCCCGTTCAAATTTGAATCCATTGACGACAGACGAACGAATGTCCAGATATGTGAGCTGACAGTCAACGTTCGTCTGTCGTCCGCGGTCCGCCGTCCATTGTCACAAACAATTCGTTTCGGGAGTATACAAATGACAACACCTACCCTCCGCCTCGGCACATCCACCTATTCCTACTGGCACTTTCTGCCAGAAAAAGTGGCGATTGAAACGGTGATGGACGAAGCTGCCAAACTTGGATTGTATGGCGTGGAGATACTCCACCGCCAGATGGAATCGGAAGAGAACGGCTATTTGCAGAAGCTCAAGCGCCACGCCTTCCAGTTGGGCCTGAGCCTCTACAACCTTTCCATCCACCAGGACTTTGTCCACGACGACCCTGCGGTGCGCCAGCAGCACATCGACCACACCCTGCGCTGCATCGACCTGGCCCACGAGATGGGCATCCCGTCTATGCGGATCAACTCCGGCGGTTTCCGCAAAGGGGGCGATTTCAACGACCTCATCGCGGCCAAAGGCTGGGTCGATCCCTGGCCTGGCTACACGAAGGAAGATGCAGTGGGCTGGGTCACAGATGCCATCGAAGCCTGCCTGCCCCACGCGGAGAAGCGGGGCGTGATGCTCCTGCTGGAAAACCACTGGGGACTGACCACCTTCGCCGCGGATATGGCTGGGCTGATCGAGACGGTCAACTCGCCGTGGCTACGCGCAATCCTGGATATGGGCAACTTCATCTTTGAGGACGATATGTACGCGGCGATGGCGACCGTCGCCCCTCACGTCTGGCTGGCCCACGCCAAGACCTATCCCGGCGGCGGAAGCTGGTATACACTGGAGTTGGACTACGCCCGCATCTTCCGCACACTGCTGGACGCGGGTTGGCAGGGCTACTGCTCGATTGAAATGGAGGGCGGCGAGGATGCGTCTACGGCCATGCCCAAGAGTGTCGATATGTTGCAGGCGGCGTGGGCAGAGGCGAAGGCGTAAGAGCTTTAACGCGAAGGCGCAGAGGCGCAGAGAGAAGAAGAATGGGGAGATTTGAGTTAAGAGAGGAGTTGCGCGCCATCTACGGCGCGGGGGCGGACGGACAGACAACCCGCTACAACGCCGCGCTGGATCGGTTTCGGGATCGCTACGGCCCTGGGCCAGTGCATATCTTCCGCGCGCCGGGGCGGGTGAATCTGATCGGCGAGCACACGGACTACAATCACGGCTATGTGCTACCCGTGGCCCTGGACCGGGATGTGCTGCTGCTGGCCCGTCCGCGTTCGGATGGGCAGGTGCGGTTGGCGAATGTGGAAGACGATTTCGAGGCGCGCAGCTTTGCCATCAGCAGTGCCATTCCCGCCGCGCCTGCCGGGGACTGGAGCAACTACGCCCGGGGTCCGGCCCAGGAGTTGACCCGGCTACGTTCTACAGGCTCAGTACAAGTGCTGGGCGCGTCTGTCCCCGGTTTTGATGGACTGGCCAGCGCCGCGCCCCCCTTCGGCGTGCCCCGGGGCGCGGGGGTCAGTTCCTCCTCCGCGCTGACGGTGGCGATGGCTGTGGCCTTTGCTCACTTTGCTGGGTGGGAATGGGAAGGGGCCGAGATGGCCCGTCTCTGTTCAGATGCGGAGTGGTATGTGGGCACCCGCGGCGGGATTATGGACCAGTTCATCGCACTGCTGGCCGAGCGGGGCCACGCCCTCTTTCTGGATTGTCGCCCGGACGCAGACGGCAACTTCCGCACCCGTCCCATCCCCCTGCCCGCAGGCTACCGGCTGCTGGTGATGGACAGCGGCGTGCGCCACACCAACACCCGCAACGAATTCAACCAGCGGGTGGCCGCCTGCCGGGCTGGGGTCGCCCTCCTGCGCCAGGAAATGCCCGGCATCACCCACCTGCGAGATGTGGAAAATATCGAGTGGGCCACACTGGAATCCCAACTCCCGGAGGCGGTGAGTGTGGCCGCTCTGCGCGCCGAAGGGCTGGAATTGGGCGATCTGCCCAATGTGCCGGATGACGCGCCCCTGCGGGTGCGGGCCTGTTGCCGCCACGTCTGGACAGAAAACCGCCGGGTGCTGGAAACGCTGGATGGATTAGGCAGCGGTGACATTCGACGGGTCGGCTCACTGCTGGACGCAGCCCACGCCAGCGCAGCGGAGGACTATCGCATCAGCACGACCGAACTGGACGCGCTGACTGTCGCGGCCAGAGAAGTCGATGGCGTGACCGGGGCGCGGCTCACCGGCGCGGGCTGGGGCGGATGTGTGATTGCGCTTGTGCCAGAGGGTCAGGTGGCAGAATTCACCGGGCACGTAGGGCGGGTGTATACCCGTGAAACCGGACGGGAAGCGACGATTTTTCCTTGCTCCGCCGGGCCAGGTGCAGGTCTGGTTGCCGTCGCAGAAGTGTAGTATACTCGCAGTATCTATTGGTTGCGTGAGACCGGTCGTGGTGTCGCGCGGGAGTACTTATGCGACTGACCCGATTCTTTGCTGCTCTACTTAGTCCAACCGAACAGCGGTTGGTCACCCGCTCGATTGTAATTGGGGCGCTTGTCTGGGCAGCCGTTCACACGCTCAAATTCGCCGTCAACTGGACATTTGAATCTGTACAGCTTTGGGTAGAGAGTACAGAAAGTCTACTCTGGGTTTTGGCACCCCTGGTCGTGGGTGCGCTGGTGATGGCGGCCTTTGCCCGCTACGGCGTCAGCGTTCTCAACTACCGGTCGAGCGACGGTCACATCCACAAACTGGTCGATGTGCGGGGGGATGGACTGGAGCGGGCAATCGCCCTCTACTACTCTTCCGAGCCTGCCCTGGAACAGACACTGCTGGGCGACGAGGGCGTGAATGTGCGCTGGCAGCTTCCCACCTGGTCCCTGGCCCTGCGCAAAGCCCTGGCAACACTCGTTACGTTGGGCACAGGTGGCAGCGGTGGCCTGGAGGCCAGCGTGACCCTCATCGGCGAAAGCCTGGCCGCCGGGCTATTCAAACCCAGGCGAGCGCGCCTGGGAAAAATCCGCCATTCACCCCTGGCCCAGAAACTCTGGCGCTGGTGGAGTTCCAGCAATCCGGATGAATTGCAGACCGCCCAGTTGGCCGGGATTGCGGCGGCTATTTCGGCACTTCTGGGCGCACCCTTTGCCGCGGCTTTCTTTGCCATCGAAGTGATGTACCGCCGGCGTCCGGTGATCGAAAAGCTGATTTTTGCCCTCATTGGCGCGCTGGTTGCCTATCTCCTCAATCTGGTGGTGGGGGGCCAGCAGCGGGTCTTTGAGCCGATTACCCTCCTGCGTCCGCCTATCACCACCGCCTACTACCTTCTGTTGGTTCTGCTCTCCTTTTCCATTGCTATGACCGGTATTCTCTTTGAATACCTGCGGGAGCGCATTGTCGATTTCTACCGGATTGCCAAATTCAACGACTGGCAGCGGCATCTCTCCGGTGCGTTGCTTGCCGGGACAATCGCTCTTGTCGCGGTTGCTCTGACCGGCGAGCCACTGGATCTGATTTTGGGGACCGGCGATCGGATGGTGGAGGCCGCGCTCGATGGACAGGTCACCCTGCAAATCGCGATTGTCGCTCTCTTTGGCAAGATGCTGGCCACGACCCTGACCATCGGTTCCGGTGGTTCCGCGGGGCTGCTCGTCCCGTCCCTCTTTTTTGGGACGATGACGGCCACTGCCTTGAGTCACCTCTTTGGCTACCCACCCATTCTGCTGATCGTACCGGCGATGACCGCCAGTCTGGTTTCGATTGTCAATGTGCCCCTGGCCGCCACCCTTTTTGTTGTGGAGATATTCGGCTCGACCTATCTCCTGCCGGCAATGGTGGTACTGGTTCTCACCCTCATCTTCACCCACGACACAAGCATCTACCGCACCCAACGGGAAGAGTACCAGGGCCGCCAGCTCATTCCCGGCTATAGCACACGCCGGGTGCTGGTTCCCCCGGCCTGGCACGGACGGACGATCGTCGATCTGCAAATCCGCGCCCGTTTTGGGCTGAATGTGATAGGCCTGTTGGAAAAACACGCGCTGGACGGACACTCCCCGCCGGAGGCAGTTCTGAATCCCCTTGTGGACCACCCCCTGCAAACCGGCGACAGTTTGATATTGCTCGGACGCGACCAGGCCCTCGACGCATTCGACGAGTCCGTTGCCGAGTTGACAACAATGGAAGATTGGAAGTAAGTGTTGTAGTATACACTGTAAAGTACAGCATACTGGCCTCCAGAAACCAGCACTATCTGCGTATAAAATCATAGCCCGCACATCACCCAAAGGAGACCCCTGTGGACGGTTCACCCACCCCTAGCTACATCGAAAAATCCTACGCACTGGCCCGAGAACGCTACGCCGATCTGGGCGTGGACACGGACCGCAGCCTGGACCTGCTGGCCCAGATTCCCATCAGCCTGCACTGCTGGCAGGGCGACGACGTGCTGGGCTTTGAAGACCCGGACCGGGGACTAAGCGGTGGGATTATGGCCACGGGCAACTATCCGGGCAAGGCCCGCACGCCCGACGAACTGCGCCAGGACCTGGACAAGGCATACAGCCTCATTCCCGGCAACCACCGGCTCAATCTGCACGCCAGCTATCTGGAAGCGAGCAGCCCGGTCCCCCGCAACGAAATCGGGCCGGAGCATTTCCGGGGCTGGGCGGATTGGGCCAAAGCCAACAACCACGGCATCGACTTCAACCCCACCCTCTTTTCCCACCCCCTGGCCGACGACGGCTTCACCCTGGCCCACGCGGACGCGGGCATTCGCCAGTTCTGGATCGAACACTGCATCGCCAGCCGGGAGATCGGCGCCTTCTTTGGCAAGGAAGTCGGCACACCAGCCGTCACAAATATCTGGATTCCCGACGGCTATAAGGATATGACTGTGGATCGGGCCGCGCCCCGCCAACGGTTGAAGGATGCGCTGGATGCGGTCTTCGCCCCGCCAATTGACAGCCGATACAATCTGGACGCGGTGGAGTGCAAGCTCTTCGGTCTGGGGTCCGAGAGTTACGTCGTCGGCTCCCACGAATTTTACATGGGCTATGCGGTCGCCAACCAGCTCGTCCTCTGCCTGGACGCGGGCCACTTCCACCCCACCGAAACCATCTCGGACAAAATCTCGTCCACCCTCCTCTTTGTGCCACGCCTGCTCCTGCACGTGAGCCGGGGCGTGCGTTGGGACAGCGATCACGTCGTCACATTGACCGACGATCTGCAGGCGATTATGCAGGAGATTATCCGGGGCAACTATCTGGACCGGGTACACATCGGCCTGGACTTCTTCGACGCCAGCATCAATCGGGTCGGCGCGTGGGCAATTGGCACACGCAACGCCCTGCGCGGTCTGCTGATGGCCCTGCTCGAACCCATCGACGAACTGCGCAAATTGGAGCAGGACGGCGACTTCACCGCCCGGCTGGCCCTGCTCGAAGAGTTGAAGGGGTTGCCCTTCGGCGCAGTCTGGGACTACCACTGCCTGCGCCAGGAAGTGCCAGCGGGAATGGGATACGTAACCGAAATCCGGCAGTACGAAAAAGATGTATTGGCAGGACGCAGCTAAAGACAGGCACGTATGACAATTTCAGGTGAAACGAACGCAAGCGGCCCGACCTGGCAACAGAAGTTGCGCTCACGGGTGCAGGACGGTTTTGGATGGAAGAGGCCCGAACAACTTATTTTGTTTGCCACGGCTGTGCTGGTTGGCCTGGGCACGGGTTTGGGTGCGGTGGTCTTTATCTGGCTGCTGGGGCAGATCGGCAGCTTGACCGCATGGATGCAGAGCGTTCTGGGCGGTGTGATCGGGCTGCTGCTGGCAATGGCGATGGCCGGGCTGATCGTCGGCTATGTCATCGAGCGCTGGGCCAGCGAAGCCAAAGGCCACGGCGTGCCCGAAGTGATGGAGGCGGTCGCCCTGCGCGGCGGTCACATCCGCCCCCGGGTGGCAGTTCTCAAAGTGCTGGCCTCCTCCCTCACCATCGGTACGGGCGGTTCGGCGGGCCGGGAAGGGCCGATTGTCCAGGTGGGCGCGGCGCTGGGATCGACCGTCGGCCAACTCTTCCACTTCAGCGGCGACCGGGTGCGCACACTGGTGGCCTGTGGCGCGGCCGCGGGGATCGCCGCCACATTCAACGCGCCCATCGCTGGCGCTATCTTCGCCCAGGAAGTGATCCTCAACAACTTCACAGCCCGCTACTTCGGAATGGTCGTCATCAGCGGCGTGGCCGCCAGTATTGTCAGCCGCGCCCTGCTCAGCGACAAACCGGCCTTTCTGGTCCCAGCCTATCCGATGAACCATCTGGCCGAGTTGGGCGTCTATATCGTCCTGGGGCTGCTGGCAGCGCTGGTGGCAGTGCTCTTCATCCGGGTTCTCTACAGATTTGAAGAGTTCTTCGACAGTCGGCCTGTGCCACTCTACCTGCGCACCACAATCGGAATGGTGCTGACCGGGCTGGTGGCCCTGCTGCTGCCCGGACGCGAGGTGCTGGGGCCGGGGCTGGATATGATCGGTGAGGCAATTGCCGGGGATTTTCAGATGGGGCTGGGGCTGATGGCGTCACTGCTTGTCCTTAAGATGCTGGCGACGAGCTTCACCCTGGGCGCGGGCAATTCGGGCGGGGTCTTTGCGCCCAGCCTCTTTATGGGCGCGATTCTGGGCGGGATGGTCGGCCAGGTGGCCCACGGCCTGTGGCCGCAGATTGTCACCAACCCCGGCGCGTATGCGATTGTGGGTATGGCCGCGGTCTTTGCCGGCGCGGCCCGTGCGCCGATTACCGCAGTTCTGATCGTCTTTGAGATGTCCGGCGACTACAAACTGATTCTGCCCCTGATGCTGGCCACAGTCATCTCCACATTCCTGGCCGAGGGCATCTTCCGGGAGTCAATCTACACCCTCAAACTGCGCTTGAAAGGCGTTCACCTGCAAGGCGGGCGGGATGTGGACATTTTGCAGGGCGTGACGGTGGCCGAGGTGATGGGCGGCAATCTGCACACAGTTTCCGAGCAGGCCACACTCACCCAACTCTCGGACATTTTCAGCCAGACCCGCAGTCACGGCCTGCTGGTGCTGGACGCAGCGGGCAAGCTGGCAGGAATCACAACCGTAACCGATCTGGACAGGGCTGTGGCTGCTGATCAGTCACGCAGCACGCCCGTCTACGCCATCGGCACGCCCTTCGATCGGCTGGTCACCGCCTTCCCCGATGAATCAATCGGCGAAGCCCTGACCCGGATGAGTGTGCGCGGTTTTGGCAGATTGCCGGTGGTGGATCGGGCCGACCGGCACAAGCTGCTCGGTGTCATCCGCCGGGAAGAGATCATCAAAGCCTACAATGTGGGGCTGGCCCGACGGGCCGAACTGCAACACCGCACCCAGCGCGCCCAGCTACGCAATATCGACGGCACAGAATTTGTCGAGGTGGCCCTGAGCGCGGGTGACAGTGCGATAGGCCAATCCATCCAGGAGATCAGCCGCGCCCTGCCCAAAGATGCCATCCTCATCTCCATTCGGCGTGCCGGGCGGGTCCTGATTCCCCACGGCACAACCCGTTTCGAGGCCGACGATCTGGTCACGGCCTTTATTCATACCCGGGACATCGAAAAGCTGGTCTCTGCCCTGCGCCAGGAGACGCCACGAAACCCATAACGGGTATTGGGTATTGGATATTTCGCAGTGACATTGGCAGGACGTCCCAGCAAAATATCCAATACCCATTATCCAATACCCAAGAATCCACCTATGAAAAAACTTACTGTTCTTGCAATCGATCTGGGAGCGGAATCGGGCCGGGTGATGGCCGTCCACTACGACGGGCGCGGCTTGGAATTAGAGGAGCTACACCGCTTCCCCAATATGACCGTCAATGTGCGGGGAACCCTGCACTGGGACTTTCTGCGTCTGTGGACGGACATCCAGCAGGGCATTGGCCTGGGCAAAATCCACAATCCGGCCAGCCTGGGCGTGGACACCTGGGCCATCGACTTTGGGCTGCTGGATCGCCAGGGCCACCTGCTGGGCAATCCGGTCACCTATCGGGACAGCCGGACGGATGGGGTGTTGGAGCGGGCTTTCGCGAAAGTCTCCCAGGCCGACATCTACGCCCAGACCGGCATCCAGTTTATGCCCATCAACACCCTCTACCAGCTTCTCACACTGGTGGAGGGTGGCTCGCCCCAACTGGCCGCGGCCCAGACATTCCTCACCGGGCCAGACCTGCTCAACTACTGGCTGACCGGGGCGAAGGTCTGCGAATTCAGCAACGCCACGACGACGCAACTGTTCAATCCCCGCACAGGCAATTGGGCCTGGGAACTCCTCGACGCCTTCGCCATCCCCCGCCACATCTTCCCGGAAGTGGTGCAGCCGGGTACGCGGCTGGGCACGTTCGACGGCATACCCGTTATCGCGCCGGCCTGCCACGACACAGGCAGCGCGGTGGCTGGCACACCCCTGGCCTCGCCCCACTCTGCCTACATTAGCAGCGGCACGTGGAGTCTGGTCGGGCTGGAAGTGGCTGCGCCGGTCATCAACGACGCAGCCCTGGCCGCCAATGTGACGAATGAGGGCGGAGTCTACGGGACCTATCGCCTGCTCAAAAATGTGATGGGGTTGTGGATTGTCCAGCAGTGCCGGGCCACTTGGGCCAAAGCTGGTGAAGAATTGGGCTACGACGAACTGACCCGTCTGGCAGCCGATGCCTCGCCGGATACGACCGCCATCGACCCCAACGACAACCGCTTTCTTGCGCCGGGGGATCATCCGGCCCGGGTGCGGGAGTGGTGTCGGGAGCGCGGGTTACCGGTTCCACAGACAAAAGGGGAGATCGTACGCTCGGTCTTGCAGGGGCTGGCGAACCGCTACGCCAGCGTCCTTGCCAGCCTGACCGACCTGACCGGCCAGCCCGCGGATCGGATTCACATTGTGGGGGGCGGCAGCCAGAACCGGATGCTCAATCGGATGACCGCGGACGCCAGCGGCCTGCCGGTAGTGGCTGGCCCAGTGGAAGCGACTGTGCTGGGCAATGCGCTGGTGCAACTGATCAGCCTGGGCGAACTGGCAGACATTCAGCAGGCCCGCCAGTTGGTGGCACAGATGGGCGGACAGGAAGAATTTTTACCAGAATAGGACGCAGATTCCGCTGAAAAAGTTGATCTGCGCTGATTATATCAGTGGCAATCATTCTTTTCAGCGTCATCTGCGTCCTATCTCCACAAAGGAAAATCGCTATGCAAAACACAACTCCGCAGGAATCCCTCGACCCCCAGGACTGGGAAGCCATGCGCGCCCTAGCCCACCGCATGACCGACGACGTCATCGACTATCTGGCTGGTGCGCGGGAGCGTCCAGTCTGGCAGCCCATCCCAGAGGAGGTATCGGCCACATTCAGCGCACCGGCTCCGTCCGCGCCGTCCGATGCGGAGAGCGTCTATCAGGAGTTTCAGCGCACAATCCAGCCCTACCCGATGGCGACCACCCATCCCCGTTTCTGGGCCTGGTATATGGGCAACGGGACCGCGCTGGGTGCGTTTGGCGATCTGTGGGCGGCCACCCTCAACTCCAATCTGGGCGGGGGCAACCACGCGCCAGTGCTGGTGGAAAGTCAGGTGGTAGAGTGGATGAAGTCGATCATCGGCTTCCCCGCCGAAGCCAGCGGCCTGCTGGTCAGCGGGGGAAGTATGGCAAATCTGGTGGGACTGGCCGTAGCCCGTAACATCAAAGCCGGCTTCGATATACGCGACGAAGGGATAATTGCCGCGCCCCAACGACTGACCGTTTACGCCTCGGTGGAAGTGCATAGCTGCCACCGGAAGACCGTGGAACTGATGGGGCTGGGCAAGCAGAGCCTGCGCCTGATCCCCGTCAACGACGACTACACGATAAATCTGGCAGCGCTGGAAACGACACTGGCCGCGGACCGGGCCGCGGGGATGCGCCCCATCTGTATCATCGGCAGCGGCGGCACTGTCAACACCGGCGCTATCGACGACCTGACTGCACTGGCCGACATCTGCCAGCGGGACGACCTCTGGTTTCACGTGGACGGGGCCATCGGCGCGATTGGGATGCTGGCGGAGAATGTGCGCCCTTCGCTGGCTGGAATCGAGCGGGCCGATTCGGTGGCTCTGGACCTGCACAAGTGGATGCACGTCCCCTTCGAGGCGGGCGTCGCATTGATCCGCTACGGCGATGCCCATCTGAAAACTTTTTCAGTGGTTCCAGAGTATCTGGAACACGGAACCCGGGGCCTGGCCGGGAGCCAGCACTGGTTCAGCGACTACGGACTGCAACTCTCCCGCCACTTCCGGGCGCTGAAGGTCTGGATGACCGTCAAAGAGCACGGGCTGGCACGGCTGGGACGGATGATGGCCCGCAATGTGGAGCAGGCCCACTACTTGGCCGGGCTGATTGCAGCCGATCCATCCCTGGAACTGGTGGCCCCGGTGGGGCTGGATATTGTCTGCTATCGCTTCAATCCCGGCGGGCTGGACGACGCCCAACTCAACGCGCTCAACGGCGAGATTCTCATCCGCTTGCAGGAGCAGGGCATTGCCGCCCCCTCCTCCACCCGGCTCAACGGGCGCTTCTGCATCCGGGTCGCCATCGCCAACTACCGCAGCACGCTGGCCGATTTTGACCTGCTGGCCCAGGAGACTGTGCGAATTGGGCGTGAAATCATCCAATAAAGCCCTGTGTCTCTGCGGCTCTGCGCGAGACAAAAAATTATCTCGCGCAGAGCCATAAAGACGCAGAAAAGATGGAGGACAGGTGGCAGAGCAGAAATCGGATGAACCGAAAAAATCAAAGCCGAATCGGTCAAAACTTTGGCGCTTTCTGCCCGCCGCGCTGATTGTTATCGGCCTGGTGGTGACAGTTCTCTTTAGCCTGCGCTCGATCCGCTCCTTTCGCCAGTTGCAGTACATTCAGCAGGAGGGGCTCGACCGGGGCACGGCCAGCGTGGACGCCATCCAGCCCTGGATGACTATCCGGTTTATCGCCGTGGCCTACGCTGTGCCGGAGGAGTATCTCTACAGTGCGCTGGATGTGGCCTTTGACCGGCGCAACGCAGACCGGCCCATCGGACACATCCAGCCTGTACTCCCTACCCCCTCGAGTGGCCCGCCGCCCACACCTGTTCCCGATTTTGGCGCAGTGATTGTGGAGCGGGCCAAAGCCGCGGTGCTGGCCTATCAGGCCGACCCGGTGGCGACCGGTCTGCGCGACATTCGCCCGTGGATGAGCCTGCGCTACATTTCCAACAGCGGGGGCATTCCCCTGGGCGAAATCTTCACAAAAACGGGTCTTTCCTCTACCCTCGACCCAGACAAGCCCCTGGAGATGCTGGCCGCGGAAGAAGAATATCCCGGTGGGCCGCGAGGGCTGGTGGAAGCAGTAGCAGAAGCGCTGGGCCTGCAGGCCGGCGGAGGTCGGCCATGAGCCTGGCTGACCTGAGCGGGGACATCCTCAGTTATATCATCACCTACGGTTCGGTTGCTCTGGGTGTGACAGTATTTCTGGCCGCGGTGGGGGTTCCTTTTCCCAGCACAGTCTTTGTGCTGGCCAGCGGTGCGTTCATCCAGCAGGGCGTGCTGGACCTGCCTACTACCCTGGCCGTGGCCCTGCTCTTTGTGGTGATGGGAGACACACTGGGTTACGGAATGGGTCGGCTGTTGCGGGTTTTTATGCAGCGGCGTTTTGGAAAGATAGAAAGATGGCGCAGTGCGGAGGGGTACTTCCAGAGACGGGGCGGCATTGCCATTTATCTGACCCGATGGCTGCTCACACCGATTGCCGTCCCCACCAATTGGATTGCAGGCAGCAGCGGCTATCATCCCCTGTGCTTTCTGGCCTATGCCGCCGCGGGAGAGCTGACCTGGCTAGTGGCCTATGGCGGGCTGGGCTATCTTTTTGGCAGCCAGTGGGAGGTGGTCAGCAGATTCATCAGTGACTTCAGCGGCTTGCTGGCCGGTCTGGTGCTGCTGGCAGGCGGGGTCTATTGGTGGCTGCGGAGAGAATAAGGAAATACGAGAGCGGGGATTGGAGATTTGGCTATACGCAGCCAATTTCCCAGTCCCCGCTCTCCAACTCTAATCTACGGAACTCGCAACATATCCCCCGGCGCAAGCTCCCGGCTCGACAACTCGATGTTGGCCGTTTTGAGCGCTTCCTCGGTCATGCCAAGCTGAACAGCCACACTCGTCCAAGTATCCCCAGCGACAACTGTATAACTGCCATCTGCAGGGGCGGACGTGTCGTCTTTGTCAGGCGCGGTCCGAATCTCCATAGGCGGCGGCGGTGAGCCGTGGGCGGGGATGACCATCTGGTCGGCGGGGCGAATGTTCTGCCCGCGCAATGCCCACAGTTCAGGATTGGCTGAACGCAGTTTTTCAAAGGTCATGCCATAACGGTTTGCGATGGCGAACCAGCTATCGCCCGGGCGAACGGTGTAGGTGGTCGCGTCCGCGGGCGGGTTGGTGACCAGGAATGGCGGCGAACTGTCAACTGACGGCAGTGTACCCGGCACAGGTGGTGGGGCCTGGACAGGGGCTGGAGTGGGGGTTGCAGCAGCTTCGGGCGCAGTGGCGGGCGCGGCTGCCGGCGTAGCCGTTGGAGCGACGACGGCTGGCTGGGCAACCGTTGTCCCGGCAGTAGCCGTATCCACTGTCTCAGCTATTGGCTGAACAGCCACAGGGTTGGGTCCGACCACCTGCATTTGATCCCCAGGCCGAATGACTATGCCCCGGCGCCGCCACAGCCCCAGATTGTCCAGGCGCAAATCCCAGTAGCTGACGCCAAATTTGTCTGCAATCCGATACCAGGAGTCCCCCGGTTGGACGGTGTATTCCTCGGTGGCCCGCTGGTCAGCCGCAGTGAGGCCAGGGATGCTCATTTCGTCGCCGGGCCAAATCAGTTCGCCCCGCAGCGCCCACAGTTCCGGGTTGGCAGCCCGCAGTTCGTCGTAGGTGACGCCAAATTTGCGGGCGATCAGAATCCAGTATTCACCCAAACGGACTTTGTAGATGAATGCGTTGGGGTCGTCCACCGCGTGGGGCTGGATCACTGGCATCGAGAAACCTCGTCCAGTGGGTACACTCTCCTGGGCACGCACGGTTCTGGTAGCCTGCGACAGGAGCAATGCCAACAGCAGGCATCCCAGGAGTATGCCCAATCCAGGCAAAATCCGGTTCTGCCATCGGTTTTTATCTGCCGTTAAAAGGAATCTGTTCATAGACCGCCTCACAATGTGGCTGAAATGGAATCGGTTGGATTTGGGCTGCCGCGTGTAGAAGCGCAGTGCAAAACCGCGCTGGAATATTCTACCAGTGTACCGGATTGGAGCGGAAAGAGCAACCCGAATTTGGCTTACAGATTGGCTGTCAAAAAGAGAGTTGTAATGGCCGTTACGATATGCTACACTCTCAACTCTGCATTGCCTCTCCGGCTTCCCTTTTGGATTTCATCCTCTTGGCGCAGTCGACAGGCGCGCTAAAGAAAGCGATTGGAGACCAAATGACGACATTTTCGAGTATTACACCTGTTCTACGCAGCTTTGACGAGGCCAAAGCCAGGGAATTCTACATCGACTTTCTCGGTTTTCAGGTCGATTTTGAACACCGATTCGAGGAGAATTTTCCGCTCTATATGGGCATCTCAAAGGACGGATGTCGGCTGCACATCACCGAACACCACGGGGATTGCAGCCCTGGCAGTGCGGTACGTATCGCCACCGAGGGGCTAGCGGCCTATCATCAGGAATTACTGGGCAAAGAGTACAAATACGCCCGACCTGGAATCGAAACAACGCCCTGGGGAACGCGGGAGGTAACTATCACTGATCCCTTTGGCAATCGCATCACCTTTGCTGAGGAGAGCGGGGAATAGGGCCAAGAAAAAAACCGTTTGCACAGACCGAGCGGCGTATGATACAGTGCGCTTGCAGGCACATTCCAGCCCCGCAGACCAGAAAGGAGGTGTATTCCAATGAGACAGCATCAGATGCAGTATCAACTACAGTCAAAGTCACGAACAAAATCGACGCACGGGAGACACCTCAGCGAAGCCGCATAGCCACATTCTTTTGTGCCCACTGGCCGCAGGTGTGTTCCGCACCTGCGGCTTTTTGTTGTGACGACAACCAGCAAAGGAAGATTTTCCATGCAAGCAGTTCAGTCACACACAACGGGCGCAATTTCAGCCCAGGCAGTACAAGAAAACTTCATTACCTATTTTCGTATCTTTGCCGGTCTGCCCGGCATTCCCTACACAGAAGACGATTCTGTGGCGTGGATCGCCTGCGAAGGTGCACCGGGTAGCAGTGTATTGAAGACCCATTTCAGCAGCAATGCATCCGCTCAGATCGACGACACTTTGCGGCGAGTAGGCCAACACGTAGGCGCGGTCGACTGGATGGTGTGGCCCGACGATCAACCGCAAGATTTAGGGGTACAGTTGGCGAAGGCCAGCGCAGCCAACGGCCAATGGATGCTCTATGGCAACCAGGGCGGCGAGACAGGAACGTGGATGGTCATCGATCTGGATGGTCTGGCCGAGCGCGTGCCTGTCGCAACGGACTTTCGCGTGGAGCGAGTGCACAATGAAGAACAATTCGAGGTTTGGGCAGACGTCAATGCCCGGGGTTTTGGCGGCGGGGATTACAGCGCGTTCCGAGCGGCCTATCTGCGTCACGGCTTTGGGGACGATGCCCAGGCCATTCACTTTGTCGGCTTCGCAGGCGACCAGCCGGTGACTTCCTCCACACTGCTCATCGCCGGGGGCAGCGCCAGTGCCTACAACATTTCCACACCGGCGGAGTTGCGCCGTCAAGGCTACGGCAGCGCTATCACCCACGCCACACTGCTGGCAGCGCGGAAAAGGGGCTATCGCTCCTCGTGGATTTGGTCATCAAATCTGGGGCGCAGCCTCTACCAGAAGCTCGGCTTTGTTATCACAGATTTTGGTATCCGGGAGTACCAGTGGAAAAAGAGGGGGTAGAGAATTGGAGATTGGGGACTTGGACAGCCCAGTCCCCAATCTCCAATCCCTTACTTCTCGTGATAGCGCAGGTAGAGTTCGCTCAGATTGTCGTCTGGCCCCAGCACAAACTGGACTGCCTCTCCCATCGGGAAACCGCCCCCGTCGAGCAGTTGGACTTCCCAGAGACCTTCGGGTTTTTCAAAAAAAGCCGCGCCCAGATTGGCAAAACGGGTGTAAGGGCTGGGACCGGGCCGGGTCTCGCCGGGCAGTCCATCGGTGGAGCGGGCCAGAACACTCAACGGCACACCGTCTTTGCTCACACTGATAGTGTAACCGCCCAGGGCATAGGCTTCGCCGTTGTAGACGTAGACGTAGACCCGCACCTCATCCACACCGGGCAGTTGGGTGGGAAACTGCTCCGCCAATTCCAGAGAAAAGGCGTAGTCCGGTGTGGGTGTCGGTGTCGGCGTTGGGCTGGGCGTGATTGTGGGCGTGTCGGTGGGTGTGGCCGTCGGCGTCTCAGTTGGGATCGGCGTATCCGTCGGCGGAATAGGCGTCGGGGTGGCAGTCGGCGGCTCTGGTGTAAAGGTGGCTGTGGGCGGAACCGGCGTATTCGTCGGCGCAGGCAGTTGGGCGGCTGGCTGTTGAGCCGCCGGGTTCTGAGCCGCCGGGTTCTGAGCCGCCGGGTTCTGAGCCGCCGGCTGCTGAGCCACCGCTACCGGCTGTTGCCCCTCCGGTGTTGACGTATAAGTAGGAATAGGGGTGCGGGTCGGCGTCGGTTCTTCCCGTCCGCCACAGCCGCCAATTACAAAAGCTGCCAGCAAAAGTAGCAGTAAGCCTAGTCGAATCACACCTTTCACGCCATTCTCTCCCCTACAATCATTTTCGAATTCAGCCCAGAAAATCAGATCAAGCGGGTGGCAGCAGTCCCGCGGCCCGGAGCAACACTGCGTACTCTTCGGCGCGTGCCTCCGCTTCCTCAGCGCGTGCTTCCGCAGCTTCGGCCCGTTGCCGTTCGGCCCGATAGAACGGCGAGATGAAAGCGCTATAGACCGGGTCATCTATCATTTGGGAAGGTGCCGGATTGCCGTAGAGGTCTGCCACCCGGAATTGAAATCCGGGCAATACAAGCGAACGGACGACCCCATCCTCGCGGGGCAGGGGCTCGTATATGCCCTGCTGGTTCAGCCGGTAGAATTGAGTTTCAATTCCCCGCTCGTCCAACAGATAGTATTCCTGCACCCCAGCCGCAGCGTACTCCTCCCGCTTGACAATGGCATCCCGATCCACTTCTGTCTGGCTGCTGTCCGAGATAGATTCAACGCAAATATCGAAGATGCCCTGATAGCTGCGGTCGTGATCCCCCAGTGGAACCGGATTGGTATTCAGCACAACGCCCAAATCCGGCTTGCGAATGGTAGTCTTGGTAGGCAAAACCAGACGGAAACCCAATTCAAGCCCGATGATTCTGGCAAACGGCTGGACGTGCAGAAAGTCCCGCAGCGCATCGACAAACCAGAGATACATCATATATTTGGCGTAGTCGGTCATTGGAATCTCCTCCAATTGGCCGTTGTTCCACTCGTAATTGATGTCAGAATCGGCGTAGTACTTTTCCCAGTAGAGCGACTCGGAAATATATTCACTTGTGGCATCGGCGCGATAGATGGGGCGACTGTTAGTCGCTGGTTTCTCCGTCTCAATTGTCGTTGAACGTTGTACCGTCATTGCCGCCTCCTGTCAGTCCGTCCTGCCGCCTGCTGATCTGCCAAAACAATAGCACAACAGCCACCACAGGGCAAAGAGTGGAGGGATTGTGGGATGCTGAGATGATGGAAAACGCTCCCGCCACTCACCCCAGCATCCCGGAATTTTCCTCTACTCCACTGTCACACTCTTCGCCAGATTGCGGGGCTGGTCCACATCCGCGCCCCGGCCTACGGCAATTTCGTAGGCCAGCAGTTGGAGGGGAACGACGGCCAGCACCGGCGAGAGCAGGTCGTGGCTGCGGGGGATGGGCAGAAGTTCGTCGGCCTTCTCGCTGATGAAGGCGTCGTCGGCGTGAGCAACGGCCAGCACAGCCCCACTGCGCGCCTTCACCTGCTCCACCTGGCTGATCATTTTCTCGTATACGCTGTCCTGGGGTACGACGACAACCGTCGGCATTGTGCTGTCGATCAGCGCAATCGGGCCGTGCTTCATCTCGCCCGCGGGGTAGCCCTCGGCGTGGATGTAGCTGATCTCCTTCAGCTTCAGCGCGCCCTCCCGTGCCGTGGGATAGTTGACGCCTCGGCCCAGATAGAGGAAGTTGTGAAAATGGCCGTAACGCTGGGCCAGTTCCGTGTAGCGCCCTGTCAAATGGGCATCTTCCAGCACTGCGCCCACCTGCCCCGGCAACCCGGCCAGGCCCTGCACCAATTCTGCTGCGGCGGCTGCGTCGATTGTGCCCCGGCATTGGCCCAGATAGAAACCCAGCAGCACCAGATCGACCAGCGAAGTGGTGAAGGCTTTTGTGCTGGCGACGCCGATCTCCGGCCCCGCGTGCATATAAATCACCCCGTCGCAGACCCGGGCGGCCTGGCTGCCCATTGCGTTGACAATCGCGGCTGTGAATGCGCCCTGCTCCCGCGCCTCCTCCAATGCGGCCAGTGTATCCACCGTCTCACCGCTCTGGGTAATGGCGAGAACCATTTCGTCCGGGCCGATGACCGGGTGACGATAGCGGTATTCGCTGGCGTAGTCCACTTCCACCGAAAGCCGGGCCAGCCGTTCGATGACGTAGCGGCCAACCAGCCCAGAGTAGTAGCTGGTTCCGCAGGCCACAATCGTCAGTTTGCGCAGGTTGCGGGCGGCTTCGGGTGAAAGATTCAACCCTGGCAACTCGACCCGGTTGTTGACAAAATCGACCCTCTGGCTAAGGGTCTGGGCGATGGCCTGGGGCTGGTCGTAGATTTCCTTGTGCATAAAGTGGCGAAACTGCCCCTTTTCCGCCGCATCCGCGTCCCAGGCGATCTCCACCAGCGGAAGTTCAAGCGGCAGTCCGGCCAGATCAGTCACTTCCACACCACCGCGGCTGATGACGGCCATCTGGCGATTTTCCAAAAAGCGCACGCGACGGGTGTATTGGAGCAGGGCCGGGATGTCGCTGGCGACGAACATCTCGTCGTCGCCCTGGCCGATGACAACCCCGCCCGCGTTGCCCAGACGCACGACGACCATCCGCTCCGGCTCGGTCCGGGAGAGTACGGCAATCGCGCTCGGCCCGGTCAGTTCCTCCACAGCGTGGCGCACGGCTGTCACCAGATCGCGGCCGCTGCCGTTGTGGTAGTGCTTGTGGACCAGATGGGCGATCACTTCGGTGTCCGTGTCGCTGTTGAAAATGTAGCCATCGGCCAGCAGCTCCCGGCGCAACTCCTGGAAGTTTTCCACGATGCCGTTTTGCACCACCACCAGTTCCCCGTCCGGGCTGCTGTGGGGGTGGGCATTGCGCTGGGAGGGTGGGCCGTGGGTGGCCCAACGGGTGTGACCGATGCCCAGATGGCCGCTGACCGGTGAATCGACCAGCAACTTTTCCAGCCCGGCCAGTTTGCCCTCTTCCCGCCGAACATTCAGGCTGCCCGCGTCCCACACGGCCAGACCTGCCGAGTCGTAGCCGCGATACTCCAGACGGCGCAGGCTGTCCACAATCACACCAGCCGCATCCCGCGGCCCGATATAGCCAACAATTCCACACATTTTGGGATTCTCCTTTGGTGACAAGCAAAAGATAGTGAACAGTGACCTGTGCTCAGTGGGTATTGACACCCAACTGAGGACTGATAACCGTTTACTGATAGCTGCCAACGCTTGCCGCTTCTGTCCCGGCGCTTGCGCGTCGGTTTTGTACGGCTGCTTTTGCTTGTCAAAGGAGGGAATACAACCGAACCGCCGTGGCATTCAGAAGAATAGGACGCAGATTCCGCAAATTTACGCAGATGCTATCCGCGTTTATCAGTGTTCATCAGTGGCCTATTTTTTTGAATAGATTTTGGCTGGCTTCGGGTCAGGCCATTGGTCTGGCCTGGGGGCATCCGCTGATCTCTCGATTTTCCCGGAGTGGCTCCGGTTAGTCCGGCGTCGCCGCCGGAAACCCCTTCCTCGTCACCCGGTAGTTAGGAGACTGGGGAACAGGAACTGGGGATTGGGGACGGGATACACCCGCTAACAATTCACCGTTCGCTATTCACCATTCACTATTTCCTGCCGGGCCTTGCGCTCTTCCCTCTGCATTTTGGTTACTGAATAGGCGTGTACCTCCGCATAAAATTGAACTGCACAACAGGGACAGTCTAGCCCAGCCAGGACGCTTTCTGCAAACCGGAAGGTCTATCGCTCAGCCCCGCAACGCGTGCCAGAACAGCCCCGGCAGCCGCCACGCCTTCTGGTCAGCCGTGAAGTAGAAAAGCTGGCGAGCTATCGCTGTGCCCTGGCGGTTGGTGACAAACCAGGGCGGTTTGGGCAGAATGTGCCGCTCGCCGTGGAGGAGATAGCGGGGGTGCAGATTGTGGGGAAAGGGGGTGAAGTCGCCGTAGACGACACTCTTTTGCGCCCGGTCAAAGAGAAAGGTATTGTGGACCAGCCCGATGCCGCTGCCCGCGTCGTCCAGTGTGTGGCCGGGGAAACCGCCCCAAGTGGTCTGGGAGAGCATAAAACCGGACGCAGCCCAGATATTGACGTTGATACTGCCGTAGCGCAGATCGGCCAATGCCTGCTCAAAGGCGTGGCGATATTCGCGCAGGGTAGCCGGGTGGATGATGAGATTGACGGCCAGTGTGCCCCACAGCCGTTCGTTGCAGAAGACGACCGCCCGACGCAGGAAGTCCGCGGGATCGTTGCCGGGGAGAAGGGTCTCGGCCAAGGCTGTGCAGAAGAACTCCTCCCGGAAGGCGGCTTCGTCCGCGGATGGGTCCAGACCGGGAATAAGCACCGGATCGCCGGGACGGTCGCCCAACCGTTCGGCGCGGGGATGGCTGGCCGCCTGCTCCTTGCGTTCCTCCGCTCCGGGATAGTAGGGGTGGCGGCTGGGCAGTCCACGCAGCACAGCCCGCAGGTGATAGAGCAGTTTGTCGCTCTGCGCCCACTTCCCAGGCATCACCAGCACTTGGCTGCCCACACAGTTGAAGCCGCAGTTGTTTAGTTTGGATGTGGCAATGTTCTCCGCCTGAAAGCGCAGATCGTCCTCGGTCCACGGGCCGGGGACAACAATTGTGGGTGTCACATTGCCCAGTTCGCTGCTGATGGGCTTATCCAGCAATGGCTGGTTGGCGGCTTTGCGGGCTGCGCCTTCTTCGCCAGCGCCGAAGACAATCGCGTCGTGGGTGTGGATGCTGCCGGTCATGTGGATGGCGTCGATGCCCGGATGCTGGACCAGATATTTGCCCACATCCGGCCCGCCGTAGACAAAGTCCACAAAGCCGTAGGCGCGCAGGGGCGCGAAAATCTCTTCCAAAATCGGGCCGATGCCGTCGTTGACCGGGTTCATCTTCATCAGACAGACCGACCCTTCGGCCAGCAATTTGTGGAGCATATCCATCGGCGCGATGCTGCTCACATTGCCCGCGGCCAGCACCAGCGACACTTTGCCCTGGGGCTGTTTCTGTCGGTAAAAGCCGGCGACAGAATCGGCCAGGGACTGCTGGGTGACGCCCGGCTCCATCCAGACTTCGGCCCGCACACCGCTGATCAGTAGGTGGTCGTGGGGGTGCAGGGGGAAAACGTTGACGGCCAGTTGTCCACTGCTGGTGATACGGCTGCCTTTGGTCAGGGCGAGTGGGTCTGTGCCCGCGGCCAGGGCGGTGAGAGTCTCCCGGTAGCGGTCGATGCCCCAGAGCAACGCCCAGGGACCGCCCATCCACAGTTCGCCCAGCCAGGGAGAGTCCAGGGGCAGGCCCGCCATTTTTGCGCTTGTCTCCATCCACTTCTCGGCCAGCCGCACCACCGCCTCCCGCATCTGGTCCAGGTGGTGGACCTTTTCGCTGATGGGCAGAAGCGCCCAGTCGTGCTTGCGTTCTTGCAGGCGGCGGATGGCGATGTCGATGACCGCGGGTTCGATGCGCCCCCAGGCAGCGGTTGAGCCGATAACGCCGTTCTGGATTCCCATGCGGGTGGCTTCCATTGTTTTCCTCGGTGGCAGATTGCGAATTGTGGGTTCCCGGTCGTATTCTCCTGCCAGTTTACACAGGCTAATTGTGGGGGGGTTTCGCGGGGATTGTTTCAATCATACCCGGACGCCCTCAATTGGCAAAGTAGCATTTGGAATCACCACAAATTGCCTGCCAGCATAAATGGCAGTACAATTTTCTCGATCCTACAATCCGGCTATCCTCTTGCGTTGTGTGTTCCATCTCCGTGCAGACGCCACCGCAACCCGCCGTAGCAGTTCAGTCGCCCCCGCCATTACCATCCCGCGGGCAAGCTGTTCTTCATCAATTCTATCCCTATTGCTTCAGGAGTCGCTGAATGGCTGCTACTTTTGATGTTGAATTGCGCACAGTCACCAAACACTTTGGCAGCTTTACCGCAGTCAAAGATGTCTCGCTGGGCATCCGTCAGGGGGAATTCTTCTCACTGCTCGGTCCCAGCGGCTGTGGCAAGACGACAAATCTGCGAATGATCGCAGGCTTTGAGCTGCCCACATCCGGCTCGATTCTGTTGGGCGGCAAAGACGTGAGCCAGCTTCCCCCTTTCAAGCGCAATGTCAACACAGTTTTTCAAAACTACGCGCTCTTCCCCCACCTCTCCGTCAGCGACAATGTGGCCTTTGGGCTGGAAATGAAGGGCATCGACAAAGCGGAGATTGCCAAGCGGGTCAAAGAAACGTTGGAAATGGTGCGTCTGCCCGATTCGGGCAAAAAGAAGCCCAACCAGCTTTCCGGCGGCCAGCGCCAGCGTATCGCCCTGGCCCGGGCGATTGTCAACCGTCCACAGGTGCTGCTGCTGGACGAACCCCTGGGCGCGCTGGATTTGAAGTTGCGCAAGGCGATGCAGTTGGAGTTGAAGGAGTTGCAGCGCCAGTTGGCGATCACTTTCGTATTTGTCACCCACGACCAGGAAGAGGCGCTGGTGATGAGCGACCGCATCGGCGTGATGGATCACGGGGTGCTGCGCCAGGTGGGCACGCCTGCGGCGATATACGACCGGCCCGCGGACCGCTTTGTGGCCGACTTTATCGGCGACACCAACTTTCTGCCCTGCCGGGTGGTGGATCACCGCAACGGCACGGCCCACGTCCAAGTGGCGGGGCTGACAATGAGCGCGTCCAGCGACCAGACACTGACCGACAACAGCAGCGCCTATCTGGCCATCCGCCCGGAAAAGGTGCAGTTATACGGGCCGGATACACCCCACAATCCAAACGAAGAACGCTTTGCCGGGGTGATTGTGGAGACAGTCTTTATGGGCACAGACACCCGCTATGTGGTGGAACTGGCGGAAGATATACAAATCGTCGTGCGCCAGCAGAATAGGAACATCGCCTCCACCCGCTTCGCCCTGGGCCAGACGGTGGATGTGGGCTGGGAGACGGTCTTTGCACGGGTGCTGGTTTCGTAAAAACTGAACCACGAAGACACGAAGGCTCAAAGATTAGCAGAATTTCCTTCGTGTCTTTGTGCCTTCGTGGTTTTCTCTTTTGGGAGTACTGCCGATGACACAACGCCGTAAAGCACTGCTCGCCTTTTTGTTGGGACCGGGCGCGGGCTGGCTGCTGCTCTTCTTTCTACTGCCCGGCGCACTGGTAATTGTCTATAGCATCCTCACCCGCAAGGACGGGGGCGGGGTGGAATGGATTGTGGATTTCTCTTCCTATGTGAAGCTGTTCAGCCCCACCGACGGCGCGGTCATCAACGACTTTATGGTCATCTTCGCCCGCTCCCTCTGGTGGGCCGCGCTGACGTCGTTTGTCTGCCTGCTGATCGGCTACCCGCTGGCCTATTTTATCGCCCTGCAACCAGCCCACGTGCGCAGTACCTATCTCTTTCTGGTCCTCATCCCCTTCTGGACCAACTTTCTGGTGCGCACCTACGCCTGGAAGTTTATCCTCAACAACAACGGCCTGCTCAACACACTTTTGCAGGATTGGGGTTTTGAGCGGATCGCGATTATCAACACACCCACGGCGGTGCTGATCGGGCTGGTCTACGGCTCACTCCCCTTTATGGTGCTGCCCCTCTACGCCTCGATTGAAAAGCTGGATTTTGACCTGGTGGAGGCGGCCCAGGATTTGGGGGCCAACTATCTCAGCGTCTTTCGTCGCATTATTCTGCCCCTTACTGCGCCGGGGATCGGGGCGGGGATAGTGCTGGTCTTCATCCCCGTCACCGGCCAGTATATTGTGCCCACGATTCTGGGTGGCGGCAAAGTGGCCATGCTGGGCAATTTGCTGGCCCAGCAATTTGGCCCGGCCCTCAACTGGCCCTTTGGTTCCGCCATTTCGGTGATCTTTATGGTGCTGCTGATGGCGGCGGTGGTCTTCTATCTACGCAGCGAAAACCGAGACGGGGAGGCGGGTCTATGAACGAGCGACAACCAGCAGGCAGCGATTTTCTGCGCTGGGGTAAGCGGCTGCTCTGGGCAAATATGATTTTCTCGTTTCTCTTTCTCTATTTGCCGATTGTGATTCTGGTCGCCTTCTCCTTCAACGATTCCAAGCTGGGCGCGCGTTGGGTCGGCTTCACCACCCAGTGGTACGTATCGATGGCCCAGAGCGAGGCCATTTTGACGGCGATGGAAAACAGCCTGATTGTCGCCCTCGCCAGCACAATCATCGCCACTATTCTGGGCACAATGACGGCGATGGCAATGGAGCGCTTTCGCTTCCCCTTCCAGCGCACCTACGACGGCATCCTCTACCTGCCCGTCATCATCCCGGATATTGTGATGGCTATCTCGCTACTCGCCTTTTTCTCTCTACTCCTGGGCGGAGTGAACAATCTGCTGGGGTTGGAAGGCAACGCGGCCCTGCGCCCCGGACTGGTCACGGTCATCATCGCGCATGTGGCTTTCAACATCTCCTTTGTGGCGATTGTGGTGCGCACCAGTCTGGGCGAACTGGACCCGGGCCTGGAAGAGGCCGCCCAGGATTTGGGGGCCAACGAGTGGACGACCTTCCGCCGGGTGACCCTTCCCCTGATTATGCCGGGTATTCTGGGCGGCGCGCTGCTAGCATTCACACTCTCTCTGGATGATTTCGTTATTACATTTTTCACCACCGGTCCCGGCGGCACAACCCTGCCCATCGAAGTCTTTGGCCGTATCCGGCGGGCAATCAGCCCGGAAATCAACGCCATCTCCACGGCAATGCTGCTGGTTTCTATGATTCTGGTTATCGTTTCGCAACTTGTCCAACGCCGCACGGCGGCCCTTTCTTCCAACTCTGTCCAGGAAACACAATGACAAAAACCGTTCGCTCCCCTCTCAGTTTGATGATTTTGTCCCTTTCTCTCGTTTTTATTCTGGCCGCGTGTGGTGGCACAGATAATGCACCCGCGGCATCCAACGGCGAGAGCGCGCCCGCATCGAATTCTGCGCCCGCTACCGATGTTCTGCCCGAATTCTGCGGAGACCCCAGCAAATTGTCCGCAGAACTCCATTTCTTCAACTGGGCCGATTATATGGACGAAGATATTATGGCCCAGTTCGAGGAAGCCTGTGGTGTCAAAGTCACCCAGGACATCTATTCCAGCAACGAAGACCTGATCGCCAAATTGCAGGCGGGCAATTCGGGCTACGATCTGGTCATCCCCTCGGACTACGCGGTGCAGATTCTCATCAACGCCGGTCTGCTGCGACCTCTGGATATGGCAAACATCCCGAATGTCGTCAACATCGATCCCAACCTGATGGGGATGTATTACGACCCGGAAAATACCTACAGCATTCCCTACCAGTGGGGCACGACGGGCATCGCCTACAATGTGACCGCCTATCCCGACGGTGTAGATAGCTGGGCGGCCCTCTTCGATCCGGCCCAGGTCTGCGAGCAGAAGGGCTTTGCCTCGATGCTGGACGACGAACGGGAGAGCATCGGCGCCACCCTCAAATATCTGGGCTATTCCTACAACGACACCGACCCGGACCACCAGGCCCAGGCCCGGGACGTGCTGCTGGCCCAAAAAGAGTGTCTGGCCGGGTACAATTCGGACAACTACAGCCAGACCCTGGCCGGCGAAGAGGTGATGATCGCCCACGCCTGGAGCGGTGGCACAGCCCTGGCCCACGGCGAAAATGAGAATGTAAAGTTTGTCGTTCCCAAAGAGGGCAGCGCCATCTACATGGAAAATATGACCATTCCTGCCGATGCCTCCAATGCCTATACCGCCGAAATCTTCATTAACTATCTGCTCTCCCCGGAGATTGGCGCGCAACTCTCCAATTACATCTACTACTTCTCCCCCAATCTGGCATCCCAGCCCCTGCTGGACCCCACCTATCACGCCCTGCTGGAAAGCGGTGGAATGGTAGTGGATGACGAAATCCGCAGCCGCCTGGAATGGATCAAACGGGACGACCAGTCGATTATCTTCTCCGATACCTGGACTGCGGTGAAGGCCAGATAGCGAGAAAAGATATTGGGTATTGGCTATTTTACTGGGACATCGGCGGGACATCCCAACGAAATAGCCAATACCCAATATCGAATACCCACTCCTCTCCACAGGAACCCCTATATGCCCCAAAGAATTCTCATCATCGGCGCAGGGATGGCTGGCATCGCCGCCGCGCGTACCCTCCACGACGCGGGCTGCTCCGTCACTGTGCTGGAAGCTCGCGACCGCATGGGCGGGCGCACCCACACAGACAGCAGTCTGGGCGTAGACATCGATCTGGGCGCGGCCTGGATTCACGGGCCAACAGCCAACCCGCTGGTTCCTCTGGCCCGCCAGCACGGGGTGGGCTGGGGTGAGACCGACTTTTTCAACATCCACGGCGGCGCGGTGATGGCCTTCCACGCCGACGGCACGCCCATCGACGAAGCCGCTTATACCGAAGGCATCCAGCACTTCCCCGCGGCCTACGCCCACCTGCACAACTCACTCCTCACGGAAAAGCCGGGCGAGCACATCCGCTCCCTGGCCGATCTGCTCGACTTTGGACTCCCCGGCCAGGAAGGGCTAACCGGCGACGTCGCGGCGGGATTCTACTACACCAGTCGGGTGCGCATCCGCTACGAAGACGCCGCTGATTTGGACCGGGTGGACTGGCGCATCGGACGAGGGTACACAAAACTGCCCGGCGGCGATCTGCTGGTCTACGACGGAGGCTTTGGACGGCTGGTAGCGGGGATGGCAGACGGGCTGGACATCCAGACCGGCGTTGTCGTCGAGCGCATCGCCTACGGCGACGTGGGCGTGAATGTCGCCACCAACCGGGGCGACTTCTCTGCGGATCGGGCAATTGTCACTGTCCCGCTGGGTGTGCTGAAAGCGGGCGTCATTGATTTTGTCCCCGCCCTGCCAAAGGAAAAACAGACCGCCATCCAGCGCATCGGCTACGGCAATTACGAAAAGCTGGCCCTGCGCTTCCCCCGCATCTTCTGGCCCACCGGCCCCCACCGCTTCAATTACCTGAGCGACGCGTACCCGCCCCTCTATATGGCCTGGCTCAACTACGCGCACTACACGAATGAGCCAGTGTTGGTGGCTTATCACGCCGCGGGGCTGGCCCAGCACATCAACCCCTGGAGCGACGAAAAGCTGATCGCCGGTGCGTTGGAAACCCTGCGCAAAATGTTCGGCCCCGACATCCCCGACCCGGTATCGCACGTGCGCTCCGGCTGGGAAGCCGATCCCTTTAGCCGGGGCAGCTACTCCTTCTCCCAGTTGGGAATGACCGCCGAAGACCGGGCCGCGCTGGCCGCGCCGGTGGGGGATCGGCTCTTCTTTGCAGGGGAAGCCACCCATCCCCACTACTGGGCGACGGTCCACGGCGCGTATGAGACGGGTGTGCGGGCGGGACGGGAGATTTTGGGGTAGCTGGTAGCTGTTGAGAATGGTTCGCCCTCACCGCCCCCTAGCGGCTGAGGGGAAGGTCGGCTGTTGGCGGGACGCCCCCTCCTCTCCCAAAAAGGGCGATAGTTTGTTGGTGGGGTTTGGTGCGCTGGGAGAGGCGGGGGGTGGGGACAATTGGTGTGCTTCGTCATCGACCCGTCTGCGCCGGGCAATGCATCCAACCCCATCGACAGACTCCCCTCTCCCGGCCCGGCCAACACACCCCGCCCCGCCAACGCCTCGGCCGGGAGAGGGGGCGGGGGTGAGGGAAGACTTCGGGACGCCCCCGCCTCTCCCAGCGAGGGCGATAGCTCGTCGGTGGCGTTTGGTGCGCTGGGAGAGGCGGGGGGGGTGGGAACAATTGGTGTGCTTCGTCATCGACCCGTCTGCGTCGGGCAATGCATCCAACGCCAGCGACAGACTCCCCTCTCCCGGCCCGGCCAACACACCCCGCCCCGCCAACGCCTCGGCCGGGAGAGGGGGCGGGGGTGAGGGCGGTAGACGCCCTCACCGCCCCCTAGCTGTTGGCGGGAAGGTCGGTTACCCAGGGACGCCCCCTCCTCTCCCAGGGATGGCGCTGGTCTGTCCGTGTTGTCCTCTGCGCTGGGAGAGGAGGGGGGCAGTGACGAACGGTGCATTTCGTCATCGGCACTCAATCACCCATCAGCCCAGCCAATCGCCATCGACAGACTCCCCTCTCCCAGTCCGACCAATAACACCCACCCGCCAATGCCCTGGCTGGGAGAGGGGCCGGGGGTGAGGGCGAACGACAACATTCATCCGAAGACCCGCTCCTGGGTTTCGACAGGCTCAACCGGCGTCGCTAATCTATCGCACTTTCATTCCCACGCGGAGCGATGGGAACGAGGCGCCGGTTGAGTAGGCGTCGCATAAGAAGGCGGGTGCTTTTCCCCACCGTATCGAAACCGAGCGGGTAGACGAAGAATTGATTCGTTGACCCGTTCGCTCTGGTTTCGATACGCCTCGCAGACGCAGAATCCTTCGGATTCTGTCTGCTACTCAACCAGCGCTCACTGGTCTTCATCGACCCCACCGCACCCCAACGCCGACCCAACGCCATCGACAAACTCCCCTCTCCCAACTCGACCAATAAACTCCGCCCTGCCAACGCCGCGGCTGGGAGAGGGGCCGGGGGTGAGGGCCACCACCCCTACCCCGCCAAAATCTCCAACACCCGCCCCACCAACTGCGCGCTGTTGCCGTCGATGCCCGCGGTCAGCGCCTCCCCATCCCGCTCGCCCGCCCAGATGCGCGCCACCGGCCCGCTGAGCCGCCAGCCCTTCTCCTCCAGCGTCGGCAGCAACTCCTCGATCTCCTGGCGGGGGCCGTCGTCGCCCATTGCCACCGCAGCAATCTTCTGCAGGATTGGCTCAAACGCCTCCCTGCGCCCTTGCGCCTCTGCGTCTCTGCGTTGAATTTCTTCCTGTACCAACCCCCACACCGCGGCGATGGCCCCGTCCCCATCCGCGGCCCGGCGGGGCAGACGGCCAAAGAGCCAGCCAAAGCGCACCCCCTCGACGGCCTCAACCGCAGCCACCACCGCGGCAAAGGGGGGCGGGGTCAAACTCAAATTCATTGACTGCAAATGGCGGACGCTGACAGGCAATTGCCCGGATTGGGTCTGATAGAAAATCACCGCCGTTGCAAGTCGATGGGCTAATACCAAACCCGCATCTGCGCCGGAGCGCTCCAGGTAATTTGCGATATTTCCGTGAGAAAAGGCGCAATCCTCCGGCGCGCCCGCCTGGTATTTGTAGCGCAGGGCCGTACCCTCGAAGGCCACGGCCCCGGCCTGGTCGCCGGTACTGTCGGCCAGATCGGCCAGGGCGGAGTAGACTGCGCCCAACTCTTTCACGGCCCGCTCCGCCTCGAAGACCCGGCGGCAGGCCGTGAGCAGGGCACGGGCCTCGTCGAAACGCTGTAAGGCTAGGAGGGGGCCGTAATCGTTGAAGGCTTTCTGGGCCAACTTCAGGTCGCCAGCCCCAATGGAACGCAGCAATTCCAAAATATCCCGGTTGAGTTCCAGAGCCATCTGCCAGCGCTCGGTGCGTATGGCCGCGAAGCAACCGGTGTCCAGCAGCCCCTCCCGCACATTCCAGAGATTGACCATCTCCTCCCCTGTGTGACCCGCCGCGCCGGGCAGGGGCAGGGCGGCCATACGCGGGCGGGCTTCCTCCACCGCGGCCAGCACTTCGTCGTAGCGGCCCAGGGCGTTCAGCACTTGCAGACGCATGCCTTCGACCGCCAATTGGGTCCACGGCCCCAGCCCGGCCTGGCGGTTGTAGCCCGCCATCTCCTCGGCCAGGGCCAGGGCATCCTCCAGGCGACCGGCCGCGCGCAGGAGGTTGAGCAGGCTTCCGGCGGCGGAAGAGGCCAACTTGTAATTGCCCTGGGCCACACAGCGCCGGATGCGATCCCGCTCCATCTGCTCCGCCTCGTCCACCCGCCCCGCGGCCATCAGGCCGCGGGCCAGGACACCGGCGTCGATCAGTTCCCGCTCTGTGCCGACGGTGGCTTCGGCAATGCGGCGCAGGAGGGGCAGGGCAAAGCTGGTGGTGGCTGGGCTACCGTCGCGGTGCAGCAGCCGTTCCAGCAGGGCGGTCGCCTCCTCCCAGCGCTGGCCCCGCATCAGATAGGGCGCGCCCCGCCGCGCGGCCTCGGCCACTGTGCCGCTGCCCCCCTGCATTTCGTTCTGCATGGCCCGCCGGGACACCGCTACGAAATAATCGCCCAACTCTTTGTCCACCGCGGCCAGGTGGGCCGGGTCGGCGGCAGCGCGCACGCTTTCGGCTACGCCGGGATGGATATGGAATGCGGAATTCGGAATGGAGAATGGGGAATTGGGTTCAGGGGCATCCGTAGCCTGGGATTGGAGCGCGGCGAGTAGGGCGGCGGGATCGGCCAGGAGGGATTGGAGCGCGGCGGTCTGGGCCGGGTCAGCGTCCGCGGGGAGGGCGGCAATGAGGGATTGGAGTTGGGCGATCACTTGCGCGGTCTGCGCTTCGCCGTCTGCCGTCTGTTCTCCGCCCTCCGCGGTCGCCTCCCCATCGTTCGTCTGCCGTCCGCGGTCTGCGGTCCGCTCTTCCACCAGCCCCACCGCGGCCAACTCAACCAGCGCGCTTTCCAGGCTGTCGGCGGGGAGGGGGGAGGCGATGCGCTTGAGAAAGTCGCCCCAGTTGGCCTGCACAATTGCACTCTGCCGGTCGGCCTCTTCCAGCCCGCAGAGGAAGGGCAGGAGCAGCCCCGCAGCCGGGGAGAGACGGGCGGCCACGCCTCCGGTCCAGCCGCGCAGGGCGACCACAAAATCGGCCTCGTCCTGGCGGCTCTCCCCCAGGGCCACGCCTTCGGGCACGCCGCCGGCGGGGGCAAAGAAGATGTCCAGTTGGCTGGCCCGCCCGCCTGTCCCCGCCTCTGCCTCCCGCTCGGCGGCCCGCTCGGCGACCGCCACCTGGCCGGCCAGGGCGGACGCATCGGCGGCCAGACCGTCGGCCAGTTCCAGCAATTTGGGATGGCCCTGGACAATGCGCAGGGTGCGCTGCAGGAGGCGGCGGCGGGGTTCGCTGGCAAAGAGTGCGGCCAGGTTGGGCAGTTCCTGGGCCAGGAGCACACTCTCGGCAAAGCTGAGGGCGTGGATGGCCTCCCGCTGCAATGCCGGGTGTTCGGCCAGGGCTGCGGGCAGGCGGCGGCTGGTCAAAATCACCCGGCTGCCCCCCCGCTGGGCCAGAAATGTGGCCAGGGTATCGCCCCACAGGGGGTCCCGCCAGCCGTCGCTGGCCGTGAGCAGATTCTCCAGATTGTCCAGCACCAGCAGCAGCGCGTTCTGTTCCAGCACTGTGCGCAGCCGGGGCAATGTGCGCTGGCGGAAGGTGGCCGGGTCGTCCAGATTGGCGGTCAGGGCCAGTTGGGGTGCGTCCAGTTGGCGCTCCATCTCAAAGAGAAAGTCGAAGAGCGCCCGGCTCACGTCCATGCCTATCTCCGGCCCTTTGAACCAGACATAGCCCACAAAACGCCCCTCCCCGTGGCTACCCCCGTGGCGGTGGGCCAGCTCCAGGGCACAGGCCGTCTTGCCCGCGCCGGGCATGCCATAGAAGAGGACGCCCCGCTGGGGGTTGGCCGGGGCCAGGGCCTGGCTGGCCCGGCGCATGGGTCCCAGGCGGCCCACAAAGCGCTCCGGCTCCGGGGGGAAGGCGATGCCCAGGCCGGTGCTGGGCAGCTCGTCCAGGCGGAAGGGACGGGCGGGCAGGGAGAGGTGCAGCTCCTGGGCGGCCCGGCCCAGCAGAATCGGCGTGGCCGGGGAGAGGGGGGGATAGGCGCTGGCCTGCGCGGCCAGGATTTCGGCCAGGGCCAGATGGAGCGCGCCGGGCAGGGCGCGGCCTTTGTCCAGCAGTTTGTCATAGAGGCTGCCCATCAGGTCGGCGGCAAAGGTGTCGACCACGGGGTAGCGCATGGCCAGGGCCGCACAGCCCAGGCGCTCGGCCAGTTGCTGGCCCAGGCTGGGCAGCACTGTGACCCGCACCTGCTCGCTGGCATCTTCCCGGGCCGGGGCGCTCTCTGGCCCGTCTGTCTCTGCCTGGCGGGTGGCGGGTTCGTCCAGACCGATGCGGGCACGCGCGGCTTGGTGGCTGGCCGCGCCGCTGTAGCAGGCGTTGAGGATGAGCAGACGCAGCCGCTCCTGGCCCAGTTCCAGCAGGTCGGCCAGTTCGCCGGCGCCGATGCGGTCCACACCGCCGCTGTCGTCCTCCAACACCAGCTCCCCTTGCAGGCCGTGGCCGGAAATCTGCACCACATCCCAGCCCGGCGCTTCTTCCAGGGCGGCGCGCAGGCTTTGGCGGGTCGCCCCATATTGGAGCACCCGCAGGCTGATGGCTTTGCCCTGGCTCTGGGCCACCCGCACCAGTTTTTGCAGGTTGTGGCGTCCCCGGCGCAGGTTGAGGGGATTGGTTTCGTCGGGCAGGGTGAAGATGGCGAGGAGGCGGAGTTCGTCGGGAACCCCCTCCCGGCTGACCCCCACCCGGCCTCCCCCGCTGCGGGGGAGGGGCTGATGTCTCGTCTGCCCGCGATCGGCTCCTCCCCCAGTATGGGGGAGGTTGGGAGGGGGTGCGCTGTACACAAAGCGGATACCGGCGGCGGCGAAGCTGCGTCCGTCGGGCAGGCGGGCCAGTTCTAGGGGGCGCAGGAGAAGTCCGCTGGCCTCCGGGGGGACGGTGACGGTCACCGCTGTGGCGGGGGGGCGGCAGACCTGGGCCAGACGGGTACGCAGGTCGCCGAAGACGTGCAGGCCGATCCACGCGCCCAGTTCGTCCAGTTGCGCCGCGGGCAGGCGGATGGGGCTGTAGAAGTCGAGATAGTCGGCCAGGTCCACAAAGCCCCGGTACTCGAGGCTGCTGCGGTCCAGCCCCACTTCGTGGTCGGCCAGAAAGCGGTCGTTGGCGTCGTGGAGCGCCCAGCGCCAGTGGGCGTCGTCCCGGTAGTCGGTCAGGTGCAGAATCAGCGGTGCAGCCATAGGTTTCTTCTCCGGTGGGCAGAGAGAATCGAATTTTTTTGGGAACTTAGGGGGTCACTCCAGATCAGCGCTGATTGAGTAGGCTGGTGCTGTTTCCAGCCGTATCGAAATCAAGCGGGTTGCCCCAAAATTCTGGTTGATCCAAGAAAAGAAAATGCTCCCCCGGCTCGGGGCAGTGGCGGGTTCGATGGGGCCGGGGCGGGCGGGTGTAAGAACGACGGTAGGATAGCACAGGCGGGGGGAAAGGGCAAAGGGTATTGCCGTGACAGACCAGACAATTGTGTTGCGCCCCCATTGGATTCCGCTTCCCTCCCGTGCTATCATATCCCCAACAAATCCGTTGCCACGATTCCGGGAATCGACCACAGGATCACTCGCATTTCCCTGTATGTCTGGTCGATTCCCGGAATCAGATCAGCCACCGAAGGAAACCCCAATGCAACCTCTACGCGTCGCCCTGGCCCAAACCCACTGGCCGGGCAGCCGGGAAGAAATCTGTCCCGTCTATCGGGAGCTAGCCGCCGAGGCCGCGGGCCGGGGTGCGGGTCTGCTCTGTTTGCAGGAGTTCACCCTCTCGCCCTACTTCGCCAGCGTCATCGACGAAGCCAACTACGCCTGGGCCGAACCATTGACCGGCGGCGAGTCGGATTGCTTCTTCGGCGAACTGGCGCGCACAAATGGGCTGTTTGTGGTGGGCAGCATCTTCGAGCGAGCCGACGACGGACGCTATTGGGACACTGCCGTTCTCTACGATCCCGCGGGCATGCAGGTGGGCCACACCCGCAAAGTCCACATTCCCCAGGGCGAGGGCTATCACGAGGACCATTACTTCGCCGGCTTCGACCAGTTCCCCGCCCACGACATCGCCGGCGTCGCCACGTCCCTGCCCACCTGCTACGACCAGTGGTTCCCGGAGATGTCCCGCATCTGCGCGCTCAACGGCGCGGAGTTTCTCTTCTACCCCACGGCCATCGGCTCGGAACCCGACGCTCCGGAGATCGACACCGTCGACGCCTGGCGTACGGTCATGCGGGGCCAAGCCATCGCCAACGGTGTCTTTGTCGCGGCGGCCAACCGCACGGGTGCAGAGGGTGTCACCTTCTACGGCAGCAGCTTTATCTGCGATCCGATGGGCCACGTCCTGGCCCAGGCCAGCCGAGACAGAACGGAAGTGATTGTCGCTGATCTGGACCCGACGGTCTTTGCGCTCTGGCGCAAGTTATTCCCCCTGCTCAAGCAGCGCAGACCGGGGGTGTATGGTAGACTGACAGACGGATAGCGAGTTGCGAGTTGCGAATCGCGTACATAGTGGCGAAGTCGCGCTGTACGAGCACCAGATTAGTGAGCGCTGATTGAGTAGCCCGGAGTCTGCGGAGGGCGTATCGAAATCAAGCGAACGGCTCTACGGGTAGTTGTGAGTACACCCGCTTGGTTTCGATACGGCGGGAAAAAACCCCCGCCTACTCAACCGGCGCTAGTCCAGTCGCAACTCGCAATTCGCAACCCGAACGCCCAACCCATTCCCACCTGACCAACCGGGAGCCACCCAATGAATACTCAGGAAATCCTCGAAAAGCAGCGCAAGCACCTCTGGCCCAACCACCTGCTCTACTACACCGACCCCCTGCCCCTGGAGCGGGGCGAGGGGCTGTACGTCTGGGACGTGGAGGGCAACAAATATCTCGACTTTTTCGCAGGGATTCTGACGACAAGCGTCGGCCACAACAATCCCCACGTCAACAAACGGGTCCACGAGCAGGTGGACAAACTGCTGCACACCTCCACCCTCTACCCCAACGCTGTCCACGCCGAGCTGGCCGAGAAGCTGTCCGAGATCACCCCCGGCAATCTGGACACTTTCTACTTTGGCGCGACGGGCACGGACGCGGACGAGACGGCCGTGCAGATCGCCAAGCAGGCCATGGGCCACACGGAAGTCATCGCCCTGCGCCACGGCTACAGCGGCAAGTCCCCAATGGGCATGGCCCTGACCGGGCAGGCCCCCTGGCGCATCGGCGGCACACAGATTGCGGGCATTAAACACGCGCTCAACCCCTATTGCTACCGTTGCCCGCTGAAGATGACCTACCCGGAATGTGGCGTGGCCTGCGCCGAGGATGTGGAGGATGTGATCCGCACGACGACCTCCGGCAAAATCGCCGCCTTTCTGGCCGAGCCGATTCAGGGGGTGGGCGGCTTTGTCACCGCGCCGCCGGAATACTTTACAATCGTCGAGGAGATCACCCACCGCTACGGCGGCCTGCTGATCATCGACGAAGTGCAGACCGGCTTTGGGCGTACAGGCGAGCATTGGTTTGCAATCGAGCGTTCCAGCGTCGTGCCCGATGTGCTGACAATGGCCAAGGGCATCGCCAACGGCCTGCCCCTGGCCGCGGTCGCCACCACCCCGGAGATCGCAGAGGCCACTGTGGGCGGGGGGCTGACTATCAGCACCTTTGGGGGCAACCCCGTCTCCTGTGCGGCCGCGCTGGGAACCCTGGAAGCTATGCACGAAGACGCGCCCCCGGCCCGCACTGCGGATGTGGGCGGCCATCTGCGCGCCGGTCTGGAACGCTTGCAGGAGAAATACCCGCTGATCGGCGACGTGCGGGGGATGGGTCTGATGCAGGGCGTGGAGATGGTCCGGGATCGACAGACGAAAGAGCCAGCGGTCAAAGAAGTAGCAGCGCTCTTTGAAGTGACAAAGAAGCTCGGCCTGCTCATCGGCAAAGGCGGCCTCTACAGCAATACCCTGCGCATCGCCCCGCCCCTCACCGCCACAAAGGAACACGTGGACGAGGCGCTGGAGAAGTTGGATTATGCGTTCGCCCAGGTGCAGGAAAGTGCCTGACGACGGACGATAGACGGAGGACGAACTGTCGTGGAAAAACCCGGGTGCTACCCGTTCGTTCGTCTTCCGTCCGCCGTCCGCCGTCATTTTTCCACCCCAACAAGACTGCCAGGTGACTCTCAATGGACACCCTCCGCTTCGTCAATCTGCTGCCCGAACACGCCGCGCAACTGGCCGAATTGCAGAAGATTTGCTATCCCCACACACCGTTGGAAGCGCTCTACAAAGAGCACGAATTTGTCGCGCACGCGGCGGTCTTCCCCGAAGGCACATTTGTGGTGTTGGACAGCGCCCCGTCCAACGACGGGGAGCGGGTGGTAGGCGTGGGCGCGGGCATCTTTCTCGACTTCGATCTGGAGCACCCGGAGCACGACCTGGACGAACTGACCGGAACCCGTTACGAGAACCACAACCCGGACGGCGAATGGTACTACGGCACGGAGATCGGCGTCCATCCCGACTACCGGGGACGGGGCATCGCCCGCCGTCTCTACGACCTGCGCAAGGGGCTAGTGGTGCGCTATCACAAACGGGGCTTTGTGGCCGGGGGCGTCCTGCCCGGCTATGCCCGCTACCGTCAGCAGATGAGCGCACAGGAATATGTGGAGCGGGTGGTGGCCGGGGAGTTCTTCGATCCGACGCTGACCGTCCAGTTGCACAACGGCTTCTCGGTCCACGGCGTGCTGGCAGACTATTTCCCCGACGACCAGACCGGCGGCTGGGCTTCGCTGATTGTGTGGGAGAACCCGGAGTTTGCTTGACAAGATGACCGGGTGACAAGTGAAAAATCTCGCTTTGTATCCATATGCGTGTAAAGAACAATCGAGCTTTTTGTAGGTGCAGTTTCTAACCGCACATTGGCGGTCATCCCTCAATCGTGCGGTTAGTTGGACATTAAAATATTGATCGGGTAATGACATAGGGGCGCTGCTTGCTGCGCCCGCAGGTGTCGGGCGCAGCAAGCAGCGCCCCTACAGTTGCCCGGTTATTTTCTTAATTCACAAGAAACCACACCTACAAATTGGAAGACCAGCCAAAGGACACGGATGACACAGATGGTAGGGGTGGCCACGGATAAAATCGTAAATCCTGCGGCGGATGGCTACCGGATGCCCGCCGAGTGGGAGGCGCACAGCCGCACGTGGATGCTCTGGCCCTTCCGGCCCGATGTGTGGCGGGAGCAGGCTAGGCCCGCGCAGGCTGCCTTTGCTGCGGTCGCCGCAGCCATCGCCCGCTTCGAGCCGGTGACAGTTGGCGTTCTTCCCCGTCTGGCAAAAGAGACCCGCGCTGTATTGCCGCCGGAGGTCGAAGTCTTTCCGGTAGAGTATAACGACGCCTGGGTGCGGGACAGCGGCCCAACTTTTCTGGTGAATAGCTCTTCGCCGGGGCTTCGACACGCTCAACCGACCAGCGAAGGGCGTCTGGCCGGGGTAGACTGGCGCTTCAACGCCTGGGGCGGCCACTACGCAGATTTTGCTGCGGACGACGCGCTGCCCCAGACGATTTTGCAGAGGGCCGACGCAAAACCCTATCGGGCGGATCTGATAATGGAAGGCGGCGCGCTGCATACCGACGGCGAGGGAACGCTGCTGGTAGTCGAGGAGTGTCTGCTCCATCCCAGCCGCAACCCCCATCTGAGCAAAGCCGAAATCGAAGAGCGATTGAAGCGCTACCTGAATGTGCAGACGGTGCTCTGGCTGCCCTATGGCGTGGAAAAGGACGAGACCGCAGGCCACGTGGACAATCTGGCGTGTTTTGTGCGGCCCGGCGTCGTCGCCCTCACCTGGACCGACGACGAGCGCGATCCCCAATACGCCCGCTCCCTGGCCTCGGAGCAGATGCTTCTCGCCAGCCGGGATGCCGCGGGGCGACGGCTGGAAGTCCACCGCATCCACCAGCCCGGCCCGCTGTATATAACCGACGCGGAAGCGGCCACCATTCAGCCCGCAGATGGCAGCCGTCCCCGGCCCGGCGGCGACCGACTGGCTGCCTCCTACATCAACCACTACATTGTCAACCGCGGGGTGATCGTCCCCGTCTTCAACGACCCCCAAGACGCGCCTGCGCTGGCAAAGCTGGCCGCACTCTACCCGGAGCGGGAGATCGTCCCCGTGCCCGGCCGGGAGATTCTGCTGGGCGGGGGGAATGTGCATTGTATCACCCAGCAACAGCCGCGAGTTTGACGGCGGACGGCAGACGGCAGAGGAACGTAGGGTGTAATGAATCGGCTTTTGCCATTTGTCCCACGCCAGAATAGTCTGCTCTGCACCCAATCACCACTACCAGCGGTCTGCGGTCCGCCGTCCGCCGTCTACAACCAGGAGAACCCAAACCCATGCAGAAAAAACTTCGCCTTCTCGAACTCTCCGGCAGCCCCTACGCGATGGGCTATGCCCACGGACTGGTCTACCGGGACGACATCCGCCGCTATACCCTGGACCGGGTGGCGCTGGCGGGCAGTCCCGGCTGGACCGGTGGCCTGGGGATGGACAGGGCCGGGGTGATGGCGCTGGCCGAGGCGTGTGTGGCTGAGCACGAAGCCTACGCGCCGGATCTGATGGAAGAGGTGCGGGGGACTGCCGACGCCACCGGACTGAGTGTGGCCGAATTGGTGATTACGAATGGCTTCACCGACTTTATTGATCTGGTCTACGCCGAGGCCCGACAGCGGGAAGCCACACCCCAGGCAGCGGACGATTGCACAGCCTTTATCGTGCCCAACAGTCGCAGCGCCGACGGCCACGGCTTCTTCGGCCAGACCTGGGATATGCACGACGACTCGACGGAGTTTGTGATTCTGATGCGGGGCAAACCGGACGACGGGCCGGGCTATCTGGCCTTTTCCATCACCGGCTGCGTGGGGATGATCGGGATGAACGACGCGGGCATCGCCATCGGCATCAACAATCTGCTGGGCGGGGACGGACAGGTGGGGGTGACCTGGCCCTTCGTCGTACGCAAGGCGTTGCAGCAGACCGACATCAACGCGGCCTTGGCCTGCATCACCGAAGCCAAACTTTCCGGCGCGCACAACTATCTGCTCTTTGATGGGAAGGGCAACGGCTACAATGTGGAGGCGATGTCCACCCACTGCGCGGTCACCCCTTTGAACGGCGAGCCACTGCTCCACACCAACCACTGCCTACTGCCGGAAGCCATTGCCCGCTCCCGCCCGCGCACGGCTGCGTCCCAGGCGGCCAGCGAGGCCCGGCTGGCCGAAGCCCAGGCCTATCTGAGCGACGGCGCTGTGTCCGCCGACGACCTGATGGAACTGACCCGGCGCAGTCCGGTCTGCGTGCGCTCGGTGCCCCCCCTGCACATCGAAAGCTGTGGCGCGGCCATTATGCGTCCCGCCACCGGTGACTTTTGGGCCGTCTGGGGTCCGCCCGCGGATGGGGAATACGAACACTTTCAGATCGGGCGTTAGCGATTTAACCACAAAGGCACGAAGAATTAGGACTAGCGCCGGTTGAGTAGGAGTCGCTTCAGAAAGCGGGTGCTTTTTCCCGCCGTATCGAAACCAAGCGGGTCGGCTGCACAACTTGCGTACCCGTTCGCTTGATTTCGATACGCCTCGAAGACGCAGAATCCTTCGGATTCTGACGGCTACTCAATCAGCGTTCACTGGTCCACATTTGCTGAACCGGAGAGATTCCTATGACCGTTTCTATTGTCACTGTCCGCCCGGAACACGCGGCCGGGCTGGAAGAGTTGCAGCGTATCTGCTTCCCCACCCTGGGCGAACAGGAACTGATGAGCGCCGCCCACTTTCTGCGCCATTGGGAACTCTACCCGGAAGGGGAATTTGTGGCGCTGGCGGAGGGGAAGATTGTCGGGCTTGGCTCCGGCTTTCTGCTGGATTTTCACTTCGTCGACCCCGGCCACACTTTCAACGAAATTATCGATGGCGGCTGGTACAGCCACCACAACCCGCACGGCGAATGGTACTACGGCACGGACATCAGCGTCCACCCGGACTACCGGGGGCTGGGGATAGGCAAACAACTCTACCAGGCGCGCAAAGAACTGGTGGTGCGCACCAACCGGCGGGGGATTGTGGCCGGGGGGGTGCTGCCGGACTACCCCCCGCAGCGGGCGCGGATGAGCGTCCACGAATATGTGGAAAAGGTTGTGGCTGGGGAGTTGTGGGACAGCACCCTCAGTTTTCAGTTGAAAAATGGATTTGTGGTGCGGGGAATGTTGGAGAATTATATCGAAGACAGCGCGTCGGATAACTGGGCGACGCTGATTGTGTGGGAGAATCCGGAGTATCGGGGGGAATGAAGAAATTTGGACGCTGATTTACGCAGATGAACGCGGATTGGATCTGTGCAAGACTAGCGCCGGTTGAGTAGGCTGGTGCTGTTTCCAGCCGTATCGAAACCAAGCGGGTAGAATCGAAATTGCTGGTCGACCCGTTCGCTTGATTTCGATACGCCTCGAAGACGCAGAATCCGTCAGATTCTGATGGCACTCAATCAGCGCTCACTAGTCTGGTTGCTGATATTGCAGAAAACTTATTTTACGAAGTACTTATTGATGTGAATCCGGCTGTTTGCCGATTTGCCCTGGGCACTTTATGATTGTGTAGACACATCACACAGCCAGCAACTCACGCACAGAATCCAACTCACTTTCCAGATAGTCGAAGCGAAAATAATCCTCGAAGGCTTCGGCTTCGTGAAAGCGTCCCTCTTCAATCGCACTCTCCAATTGCTCGACCGTTTGCATGCCTCAGCAGAGGACGCAGATAGCATCCGTGCGAATCTGTTGTACCCGTGTAAATCCGTGTCCTTCTTTTCAAAATATTGTTCCAAGGAGAACCCGCATGGCCCGTATCAGCACACTCGCCGACGTGGAAGCAATCGAAGCCGTCCCTTTGGCCGAACAGGGACTGGCCCCCAATACCTACGAGGCCATCCGCCGCACGGCCCAGCAATACCCGGACCAGGCTGCGCTGATCTTCTTTCTGCAGGCCAAAGCCTATGAGAAGGCGGTGACGTGGACCTATCAGACGCTGCTGGCGAAGTTGCACCAGACAGCCAACTTCTTCCACGAACTGGGCGTGGGACCCACCGATACGGTCAGTTACATTCTGCCCAACCTGCCCCAGACCTATCTGGCACTCTACGGCGGGGAGGCAGCGGGCATCGCCTGTCCCATCAACCCCCTGCTGGAAGCCGACACCCTGGCCGAGATTCTCAACGCGGCCGAGACGAAAGTGCTGGTCACAATCGGGCCTTTCCCCAAAACGGATGTGTGGGAGAAGGTGGCATCGGTGGTGGACCGGGTTCCCACCCTGCAAACGATTGTCCAGGTGGACATCGCCAACTATCTGAGCGGCCCGCTGAAACTGCTGATCAAAGCCAGCCGGATGCTCAAAAAAGGGCCAGCCGTGCGGGCGAAAATTGTCGATTTTGACAGCGCCATTGCCCGCCAGCCCAGCGACCGGCTGGTGAGCGGGCGGGTGATTGGGCCCCAGGAGATCGCCTCCTATTTCCACACCGGCGGCACAACTGGCATCCCCAAACTGGCCCGCCACACACACTTCAACGAAGTCTTCGACGCCTGGGCCGCGGCAATCGTGGCGGTGGATTCCCAGCCCGGCGACCTCAACTATCTGGGGCTGCCTCTTTTCCACAACTACGGCGCCATCGCCATCGGCCTGGGCGCGTGGAGCGGCGGCTGCGGTGTCGTCATCGGCACACCCCAGGGCTTCCGGGGCGAAGGGGTCATCGACAATCTCTGGAAGATTCTGGACCACTACCGCTGCACAATTTTCAGCGGCGTGCCCACACTCTACAAAGCCCTGCTCAATGTGCCCGTGGGCGATGCGGACCTGAGCCGGGTGCAGTTGACCACCTCCGGCGCGGCCCCCCTGCCCGTGGAGCTGGCCCGCCAGTTCAGCGAGCAGACGGGCATCCCCATTCTGGAAGGCTATGGGCTGACCGAAGGCACGTCGGTCGGTTCGGTCAATCCCCGCTATGGGGAGATTCGGCTGGGCGCGGTGGGGCTGCGCCTGGTCTATCAGCGCTGGGCTACGGCTGTTTTGGACGACACAACTTTCGTGCGTTTCTGCGAACCGGGCGAGGTGGGGGTGTTGCTGCTGAACGGGCCAAACGTCTTCGCTGGCTACCGGGACGATTTCCACAACCGGGGCGCGTTCGTGGAGATCGACGGGGAGCGCTGGCTCAACACCGGCGACCTGGGCCGACTGGACGCGGACGGCTATCTCTGGCTGACCGGGCGGCAGAAGGAGCTGATTATCCGGGGCGGCCACAACATCGACCCGCAAATGATCGAAGAGCCGCTGATGCGCCACCCGGCGGTCGCGCTGACCGCAGCGGTAGGGCGACCCGACGCGCGGGTGGGCGAAGTGCCGGTAGTCTATGTGGAGTTGAAGCCGGGGATGAAAGCGACCAGCGACGAACTGCTGGCCTTTGCCCAGAAGGAGATCGGCGAGCGGGCCGCGCTGCCCAAAGAAGTGCGCATTCTGGACGCCATCCCCCTGACCGCGGTGGGTAAAGTCTACAAACCCGCGCTCTATCACGAGCAGGTGGAAGAGGTGCTGCGCGAGGAGGTCAAGAAAGTGGCTGGGGTCATCTCCCTGCACGTACAGGCCGATGTAGACAAACGGCTGGGCACAATAGCCCAGATCGAAGTGACGACCCGTTCTGGTGTCGATCCCAAAGAGATGGCGACTGCCCTGCGCGCGGCGCTGGCGGGCTATGCCGTCCACTGCCGGTTGACGGTGAACGGGGAGGCGATGGACTGATAAGCCGAGCGCGGCTAAGGATTCGCGTCCGAATCACTCTCTGATTTCGCCCTTCCGGGAAGCGGCCAGCACGCCCTTAATGCTGTGGCCGCTTCCCGGAAGGCTGCCCAACTTATTTGGTCGCCGTTCCTAAAGGCCCTTCTGCCAGGGGTTGCCGTAGAGATAATTACCGATTGCGTCCGGGTCGTTGGAAAAGTAAAATTCGCGCAGATAATTGGTTATCTCGTCCGCTGTCAGATACCCATTCCGATTCACATCCAGACGGCGAAAGTTGCTGAAGGCGTCCATCTCCACTCCTATTGCTACCGTCCACGCCGCATATTCCTGGACGGAATAGAGGCCGTCCTGATCCCTGTCAAAAAGCTGAAAATGAACCTGTGCGCGTTCGCTGATGACGCGCAGTGTATCCCGTCTACCCTCTGCTGTCTCCTGAGCTATCGCCTTCATCAACTGTCCCCAGAAGGCGAGCCACCCCTCCAGAAAAATGCTGTTACATTCACAGTCAGGCACCAAACCACCTTCAATTCTGCTGTGGCTTTGAAGACTCCGCCACTGCAACTGCAGATCGCCCAATACCTGTTGGTAGAGGACGGAATGGGGCGGCAGAGAACGGAAGACGGCCCCTTTGTCCAGGTATCGTTGAAAATCCTGCCACTCAATCCTGCCATCCCGATTGCAGTCAGTAATCTGGAACAGATAGCGCAACTTTTCGCGCTGAAGGATGCCCATGACCGCGCTCCTGAGCAGTCCAGGCGGTTCGGACAACTCGGCGGGCGGGCAGGCAAGCCGGGGAAGGAAAGGGAGTGGGCCAGAGGCCGTTGGCGCGACAGGGGTTGGTGATGTGGGCAGGGATTGACCCGCGCGAATGTGTGCCCAGAGAGTTCCCAAATCATCCCAGGAGTGGACGTTCAATTCAGGTTTCAACTGCTCTGCATACGCATAGTACTGGCGCAGGGCCGCGTCGGGTTGGCCTGTATCCATATAGAGCAATATCAACTGCTGGTGCGCCACCTCGTGGAACGGGCTGACTGAGAGTATCTTTTTCCAGCTCACAATCGCGTCCAGGGGACGTTGACGCCTGGTTTCGATTTCGCCCGTCTGCGCCAACACACCGATCAGTTGATTCCGCAAAGAATCTTCCTCCAGCGTCTGCCACATTTCAAACTCAGGACAGTCGGACAGGCTGAACCCCATCATAAAATTGTCCTGGTAAAGAGCGATCGCCTCCTGCAAATATTGGACACACGCCCCACAAGTCTCGGCCACGGTGTGATCGTGGGTGGCGGATAACGCCAGCAGTTTCTGAAAATGGCCTATATCGCAGTAGAAATCGTTTTGGATATTGAGCGAAATCTCCAGACGGTTGGTATGTAGCCAGGGTTTCAGGCTGGATCGGCGCAGAACGTAGAGTGTGCGACGCAGATTGGCCAATGCGGAGTCGCGTGTATAGCCGGGCCAGAAAAGGCTGGCCAGGGTTTCCCGGCCATGGCCTTTCCCCGTAACAGCCAGATACACCAACAATCCTATCGCTTTTTTTTGCTTCAACAGAACAGGTTGTCCATTGACCTCGATCTGGGGATAGCCGAAAAGACGGAGTCTGAACCGTTCCAAAATTTTTCTCCCTTTAATCCCAATTAACTGTATTTGTTAAGACGAGGGTGGAAAAAGCTGGACGCAGATAAACGCAAAGGAACGCGGATTCTTGCCACTGAATCAGCGCCCCATTTCCTTTCCAGTATCCTACTGACCAATACACCACTCTCAATTATCCGATCAATTGCTTCGTCCTATTATATATGTCGTACATAGCCAGCGTCCAGTGTGATTGTTTACATCGGCCCTGCGGGGAGAAAAAAAGGACGAAGAAAGGACGATTAAAAAGGAAAAAACAACGTTGTGGGGACGCAAATGGGCTAAACTGGGGTGTCTCATTGCTCAGTATTTTCAATCCTATGGGCCAGAACATCCCACGCCTCTCTTTCCAGGGCAGGCCTGTGGATGTCTCTCGTCCTGTGCCCACCATATGGCTTCCGCGGAGAAAATATGCAAATACGTACATCCACTCGTTTGACGCTGGCCTCCACGCGCGTACGCGTCCTCCTTGCCCTCGTCTGTGCCCTCCTTTTGGTCTCCGGTCTGCTTTCCCTCCCATCCTTTTGGATTGAAGAAGTTGATTCGAGCCTGGTTCACCACCCTGCCAAGACAAAGCGACAGCCAACAACCCAGAGTGCAGGATTTCTGGCTGTGCGCACTGCCCAGGCAGCCCAGTTGGAAGGCGAGATGGATTTTGTGGCCGATGGCATCTTCGGCCAGCCCGACTTCGCCACCGGAACAGCGCCCGCTGCGCCTACCGACACCAGCCTGAATCAGCCCAACGACATCTTTGTCTACGACCTGACCGGCCAGATTTTCATCGCCGACACCGCCCACAACCGGGTGCTGGGCTGGGAGAGTGTAGATTTCTACGAGAACGGCGATCCGGCTGACCTGGTGTTGGGCCAGCCCGACTTCACATCAACCGATGTGATCAGCCCACCCACCTGGGCCAGTTTGAATGGGCCTACGGGTGTCACCGTCGGCTTCGACGGTCTGGTCTACGTATCCGACACGGGCAACAACCGGGTACTCGTCTTCTTCCCCGTCAACTATCCCGACGACGATTATTATCCCGGAGAATCTTACCCCATCTTCGAGAATGGGCAGGAGGCAGATTACGTTCTCGGTCAGCCAAATGAGACATCGGGCACGGCCCTCCCCACTGGTCCCGCTACGCTGAACCGACCTATGGGACTCGCCACAGATGTCAACGACAATCTGGTAGTAGCGGACCACGGCAACAACCGGGTGCTGATCTACAAATGGAACGAGGCCGGTGCGATTGGCCCCTTTGCCAACTGGGTAGTCGGTCAGGGGTCAGGCGAAGAAAGCTTCTTCGCCAACGCCGCGCCGGACCCGCCCACCCAGAGTAGCCTGAACGGCCCCACGGGTATCGCCGCAGGCACCCTGGGCAATGAAATCTATGTGGCCGATACGGGCAACAACCGGATTCTGCTCTTCACCGACGATCCCCTGGACGGCGAAGCCGATGCTCTGATCGGCCAGCCCGACTATGTGAGCAACACACCCAACAACGGCGGCGTCAGCGCCACCAGTCTGGACAGACCCACCGGGCTAAAGATGGACGGGGGCAGCCGGCTCTTTGTCGCCGATGCGGGCAACCACCGGGTGCTGACCTTCGATCGGTCGGGCGCGCTGCGGGCCGCCGACGCGCTGGCCGACGGCGTTTTCGGCCAGCCTGACTTCATCAGCAACACACCCAACAACGGCGGCATCAGTGCCAGCAGCCTGAATACACCGGCTGGCATTGCCACCGATTCCCTCTATATGGATGTCTATATTGCCGACGCCGGTAACCACCGGGCGCTCCAATACGACCAGCCCCTGCCCAATCCCAAACCGGTCATCGCCGAACTGAACCCCGGCAGCGTGCGCGCTGGCAGGGACGACTTTACCCTGGACATCTGGGGGTCGGGCATCATCTCCGATACAGTAATCGAGATCAACGGCGCTATCCGAGGGACCGGCAGCAATTTCCTGGGGTTGACTGAGGTGGAGATCGGTGCTTCGGAAGTCATGACCACTGGCCAACTCACCGTCACTTTGCGCAACCCGGCCCCCGGCGGCGGTGTCTCTGCCCCATTGGTTCTGACAGTCTACACACCGACTGTTGGGGACGATCTGGCCGACAGTGTACTCGGCCAGGAAGGTTTCACCACCGACTATGGCCCCTTTGCGCCTGTACTGGCCGACACGCTCTACGATCCGGCGGGCGCGGTAATCGATCCCGACACCGGGCGTCTCTTCATCTCGGATCTGGGCAACGCTCGGGTGCTGAGCTGGCCCGGCAGTCAGGCATGGGGCGACGGCGCGGACGCTGATCTGGTCATCGGCGCACCCGACTTCACCACCTATTTCTACGATAGCGAAGCGGGTCGTAACCTGATCCGGCCTGCCGGGCTGGCCCTGGACAGCGGGGGCAATCTCTATGTGGCCGACGCCGACGCCGGTCTGGTTGCCATCTATGCCGCTCCCTTCAGCAACGGGATGCCCGCGAGTCTGCTCATCCAGGGGCTTTTCAATCCCCTGGCCCTGCATCTGGACAGCCAGGACAATCTCTATGTGGCCGATACCTTCAACCATCGGGTGCTCTTCTATGCGACACCCCTGACCAGCAAAGAGACCACGCCCGATCGGGTCTTTGGCCAGCCCGATATGGACGGCACAGATCCCAACGCTGGGGGCAGCATCAGCGCCGATACCCTCCACTACCCCAGTGGGCTGACGCTGGACGAGGACGACAATCTTTATGTCTCCGACAGCCAGAACCACCGGGTGCTGGTCTATCTGAACCCGGCCAACGGCGACACGACCGCGGATGTGGTCTTTGGCCAGCAGGGCGATTTTACCACTGGCGAAGCCAACCGTGGCGGCCTCAGCGCCGAGAGCCTGAACTATCCCTACGGGCTGGCAGTGGACGTCCAGGGCAGCCTGTGGGTGGCCGACAGCGACAACCACCGGGTGCTGCGCTACGACGCTCCCCTCAGCAGCGCTCTGGCCGCCGACCTGGTGATCGGCCAGAGCGGCTCCTTCACCCGCAGCCAACCCAATCAGGGAGAGCGCAGTACATCGGGCGCGGCCGCACGCAACCAGTCTACCCTACGCCAGCCCCTGGACGTCAGCCTGACCGCGGACGGCGATCTCTTTATCGTTGACGAGGGCAACAACCGGGTGCTGGGCTTCCAGAGCGTCCAGGCAGTGGATGTGGAGAAGAAGATATACTTGCCTGCTGTCGTCCGATAGAGCGAGAGAGCAGGCTGTGCCAAAGAAATAGGTATCCACAGATGGCACAGATTTGCACAGATAGCATAGAGGATATCTGTGTTCATCTGTGCAAATCCGTGGATAAATAGAAGTCTCGAATCGCCCTAGAGATTATGAGATTGACGGCTCACAAGCAGCCTCCCGATCTCTCCTAACCAAAGGAGCATTCTCTACAATGAACCGACAAGCGATCGAAACCCGGGTGATGGAGAAGGCCAGCGCTGACCCGACCTTCCGCCGTCGCCTACTGGACGACCCCAAAGCTGCGTTGGCCGACTTCCTGGGCGTGTCCCTGCCCGAGGCCGTCACCATTGCGGTCCTCGAAGAGCAGCCGGGTGAGCACTATCTGGTGTTGCCCCCGGCTCCGCCGGACCTGGACGATCTGGAGCTGGCCCTGGTCGGCGGCGGACGCACGTTGCGGCCGAGTGCTTCGAAAAAAAATATCAAGATCGAAGGAGGTACACCCAGGTTCCGTCTCGGCGGTTGCTGACAGGCGTCACTTGAATTCATAACCGCTTAGCCAAGGACAATCATACGATGACAAAACTGATCAAATCTTCACAAGAGATGGAAGCCCGTATCATCGAAGCGGCTAACCAAAATCCGTCATTCCGCCGTCGCCTGCTGGACGACCCCAAAACCGCGTTGGCAGACTTCCTGGGCGTGTCCCTGCCCGAGGCCGTCACCATCACTGTGCTGGAAGAGCAGCCGGGCCAGCACTATCTGGTGTTGCCCCCGTCCCCGCCCAGCCTGGACGCCCTGCCCCTGGACGACCTGGAACTGGCTCTGGTCGGCGGTGGACGCACCTTACGCCCTGGTGTAGTGAATTGTAAGTGTTGTGAGTCATCTAACCCACGACGAAATGTAAGCCGAAGCTCCTGCTGAGCGATTGCACCCTACCCGATACTGACGACCGTTGGACGGCAAGGACAAAGATACTATGACACTATTCGTTAAATCTTCGCAAGAGATGAAAGCCCGCATCATCAAAGCGGCGAACCAAAATCCGACCTTCCGCCATCGGCTTTTGGACGACCCCAAAGGGGCTCTGGCCGATGTTCTGGGCGTGTCCCTGCCCGCGGCCGTCACCATCACCGTGCTGGAGGAGCAACCGGGCCAGCACTATCTGGTGTTGCCCCCGGCCCCGCCAAACCTGGACGCCCTGCCCCTGGCCGATCTGGAACTGGCCTTGGTCGGCGGCGGTCGCACCCTACGGCCGGGCAGCGCTTCACCGGGGGGTGGGGTGAATCCTAGACGGCGGGATTTGCCATCTACGTCTGCACGCCAAAGTGCCTGTTGATGCGATTGTACCCAACCCTATGCTGACCATCCAGCGGCTGGACGCCCAATCCCTACGCCCCTTTGTCCTGCTGGTGCAGCCAGGTCTACGCCGGTCGATCCTGGAAGGACAAGGGGACCCGGATCAGATTGTGCTGGGCGCGCTCTTTTTGGGTCAGCCGGTGGGCGTGGCCGTACTTCACCTGAACCAACCAACTGTCGGGCTGACCGACCTCTACGTGCTGCCCGACTACCGCAGGACAGGTATCGGCTCTACGCTGCTGGCTGCCGCGGAAGAAGAAGCCCGGCGATCAGGCGTCGGCACACTGCATACCCTCTACCGGGCCACCGAGCATACCCCTCCCTTTGAGCGTCTGCTGGCCACACAGGGCTGGGAGACCCCGCGCCTCCAGTCAAAAGTCTACTGGACCACTTGCAGCGCGGGCTATGACGGTTGGGCACAGCGCTACCGCTTCCGCCGGCCCTACGAGCCGGTCCTGTGGGCAGAAATAACCGAGGCCGAGCGCCAGGCCATTGCCCGGCGAGGCGAAAACGGCTGGTATCCGCCTACGCTTGATCCCTTCCAGCGACCCGACGACGATTGGGACCCGGAGACCAGCCTGGGTTTGCGCTACAAAGGCGAGGTGGTGGGCTGGCTGCTCACCCTGCGCGAGGCCCCGGACCAGATTCGGGTGGAAATCATGTTCGTGGATCCGCCTCTTCAGCGACTGGGCCGGGGCATTCTGCTCATCTGCGAGATGATCCGCCGCTATTGCAACGACGGCGACTACGCGGGGGCTGCAACGAGCACTGCTACTGGCGGGTCAGCCCAGAAAACGAGGGGATGATCCGCTGGTCCCAACGCTCCTTTCCGGGCCGCTTCACAGATGAGTACGAGGAGTGGTACAGCGAAAAAGCACTTTGCCCCAAGCCATAGGGACGGCTATCTCTCCTTCGACCAGGGGTTGCCATAGAGATAGTTGCCCACCGCGTCCGGGTCGTTGGAGAAGTGAAATTGGCGCAGATAGCCGCGTATCTCATCCAGTGTCAGATAGCCGTCTCGATCTCTGTCCAGACGGCGGAAGTTGCTGAGGGCGTCCATTTCGCCCCCCCACGCTGTCATCCATTTGGCATATTCCTGGGCCGACAAGAGGCCGTCCCGATCCCCATCAAAGAGTTGAAAGTGGATACGCACGCTATCGTCCAGACTCTGGATGGCGGCGCGCTCGCTCCCAATCGTCTGTTGGGCCGTCGTCTGCATTACTTCGCTCCAGAAAGCCAACCAGCCGTCCAGCGTAACCGATAGTTCCCCCACATTGTTCTGTGCTCTCTCCCCCGCACTTTTGATCCCTGCCCACCAATTCTGAATATCGACCAGTGCTTGACGATAGATAGACGATTCGACGGAAACCGGGCCGATGGCCGCGGCCCGGTCCAGATAGCGCTGAAAATCGCTCCACTGAATCTTCCCATCCCCATCCTGATCGATGATGCAAAAAAAGTGACACTGTTTCTGACGTTGCAGCAGCCCCAGGGCACTAATCGCCGCTGGCCCGGTTGCTTCCCCAGAGAACGGCGGCGGGTCTGGCAATGGCGGGGCGCTGACCGGAATGACTGGGCCAGTTGGATGTCCATTCTCCGGCGGCGCGGCGGGGGAGTGGCCGGTTTGGATGCCTTCAAAGAAGCGAATCATCTGGCGGGAAGGCAGGGCCGCCAGTTCCTCGTGCAAATCGGCCACGTAGTCCTGGTAGCGGCGCAGGGCCAGGCTGCGTTGCCCGTTGGCCACATAGAGCGCCATCACCTGCCGAATTCCTTCCTCGTACAGTGGGTTGACCCCCAGAACACCCTTCCAGCGTTCGATGGCTGAGGCCGGGTCGCCCAGACGGCTCTCGGCCATAGCCACCTGTTCCATTGCACTCGCCCACTCCTGGCGCAGAATGTCCCCGTTCAAACTTTGCCAGAGATCAAACTCCGGGCAATCTGGCAGGGAAAAACCGGCCAAAAAATCGTTCCGGTAGAGGGCAAGGGCCGCATACTGGCGCGCCGTACAGTCGGGGCAGACGCTTTCGCTGCTGTGGGTGTGGCCTTCTGGCACAAGCAAAAGAGAGCGAAATTGGGCCACGTCACAGGCGTCCGCCTGTTCTGTCGTCAGGCTGACCTGAAAGCGATCGACCGCCAGGCCAAAATCGGCCAGGCCCGTACGCAGGGCATAGAGGGTGCGGCGCAGGTGGGCCAGGGCCGCGGCGGGCGCGTAGTCGGGCCAGAAGAGCGTGGCCAGGGCTTCCCGGCTCTGCTTCTTGCCGGAAACCGCCAGATAGGCAAGCAGTGCCAGTCCCTTGCGGCGACTGAGGGCGATAGGTTCTTTGTCAATCTCAATACGTGGATAGCCAAAGAGGAAAATGCGGTAGTGGCTCAATAATCTCTACTTTTGAGGAAGGGGGCGAAATCGGGCCGACGCTGAAAGTATAGCACCGGGGGAGGAAGCGTCCAACTAGCCATTCTCCTGGCAACGGAACTGCCACGCCCCAGCCACGCAAAAGGTACGTGGCAACCGGCCCAAAGCGACGTTACGGCAACGGCGGCGTGGGATACTCAAGCGATCCCATTTGTACTATCACCTACTGATATGGCTTCACTGCAAAAAAACTAAAAAACTCGGTTTTTTAGTACCGGTCCACTTTTAGGAATCCGGGCGATCTACACGAAAAACTCGGTTTTTTGCAGTAGACCCACTCTACCAGAATCGCCGGAGAAAGTATGACGACGCTAATTTCAAGGCGGGCCTTTGCCGTCCATCTACTGCGCAACGCATTTCTTGGCTTTGCCCTGCTTTTTGTTCTCTTTCTGGGCGTCCCCCACCAGTCAGCGCCTTCCCCAACCGAAAAGTCGTCGTTTGTGGGCAAGACAGGCCGTCTGGTCTTAGGCAAGCTCGCCACCCTCTCGGCAGCCCGCCAGGCCCACGCGGCTGATCTGGACGGAGAACTGGACAATGTGGCCGATCTGGTCTACGGCCAGAACGATTTCGCGTCCAAGGGCCTGCCTGCCTCGGCCTCAGCCGTCAACCAGAACCAGGCCACGGACCTCTTCGTCTATGACACGGGCCAGCTATTTGTGGCCGACACCGAACACAACCGGGTGCTGATCTGGGACAGTGTGGATACCTATTCGATCGGCGACCCCGCGGATATTGTGCTGGGCCAGCCGGACTTCATCACCACCGACGCACCCAGTCCACCCAGAGCCGACAGTATGAACCAGCCATCGGGCCTTACCGTCGGCTACGATGGCATTCTCTACGTCTCCGACACAGGCAACCACCGGGTGCTGGTCTTCGTCCCCTGGAACATCTGCGACTTCTACGAATACTACGACGACATCTGGTGCATTGAGGCGGATGGCTACGAGTTTTCCGACTACTTTGTCCCTGTCTTCACCACGTGGATGAACGCGGACTACGCCCTGGGCCAGCCCGACCTGACCACAGGAACCCTGCGCGCCGCCGCCCAGAACAGCCTCAACCACCCGATGGGCGTCGTCACCGATGTCAACGACAATCTGGTGGTGGCGGACCGGGACAACAACCGGGTGCTCATCTACGAATGGCCCCTGAGCGACGGCCAAGACGCGGTTTGGATTGTGGGCCAGACCGCCGACAACGGAAAAGTCGGCAACTTCACCTCCACCGAAGCACCCAATCCGCCGACCAGGCTCAGCCTGAATGGTCCAACTTCGGTGGCTGCGGGCACTCTGGGAAACGAACTCTATGTGGCCGACACAGGCAACAATCGGGTACTGGTCTTCACCGATGACCCCATCGATGGCTTTGCCGACGCGGTGATCGGCCAGCCGGACTATATCAGCAAGGGGGCTGGCGTAGGAGAAACCCGGCTGGACGGCCCTACCGGTCTCAAAATGGATGCGGGCAACCGGCTCTTTGTGGCCGACCGCAACAACAATCGGGTGCTCTTCTTCGATCAGGTCCAGCCTGATGGCAATGCGGATGGAGTGATCGGCCAGCCAGATTTCGCCAGCAATGGCGCAAACAACGGCGGCATCGGCCCGGCCACCCTTTCTGCCCCCACAGGCATCGCCACCGACGCCTATTTTATGGATGTCTACATTGCCGACCGGGGCAACAACCGGGTGTTGCAGTACAGTCAGCCCCTGCAAAACCCCAGCCCCGTCATCAGCGAACTGAATCCGGGCACTGTGCTGGCGGGCAGCGATGGCTTCACACTGGATGTCTGGGGTTCTGGCATCATTCAGGGGACAGTCGTCGAAATCAATGGCAGCGCCCGCATCACCGGCACTAAATTCCTGGGCATTTCTGAGGTGAAGATTGCCGCCAGTGAACTGGAAACCAGCGGCGAAATCACCATCACCCTGCGCAATCCTCTGCCCGGTGGCGGCGTCTCCGCACCCTACACTCTTTCTGTCTATGAGCCGGTTGTCGGCGACGATCAGGCGGACAGTGTACTGGGGCAAAAAGGCTTCACCACCGATGATGGCGCCTTTGTCCATCTGGCTGCCAACACCCTCTTTGAGCCGGGCGGTGTGGTGGTCGATCCGACCAGCGGGCGGATATTCGTCTCGGACCAGGGCAACAGCCGTATTCTCAGTTGGCCCAGCACCGCGGCCCAGGCCAACGGCAAGAACGCGGATTTGGTCATCGGCCAGCCCGATTTCCAATCGTCGGGCGCGGGAGCGAATCCACTGCATAACATCCTGGCCCCCGCGGGGTTGGCCCTGGACAGCGCGGGCAATCTCTACGCGGCCGATGCCCAGTTGGATGTGGTGCAGGTCTACAGCCCGCCCTTCAGCAACGGTATCGCAGCCTCCGCCACTATCACTGGCTTCTCCAATCCCCTGGCAGTAGCTGTGGACAGTCTAAACAATCTTTATGTGACTGATTCCTTGAATAACCGGGTACTCTTCTACGAACAACCCCTGAGCGGCGATCTGTTGCCTGACCGGGTCTACGGCCAGGCGGACTTGAGTAGCACCGATCCGAATCGGGGTGGGGCCATCAGCGCCGACACCCTCCACTTCCCAGCGGGGCTGGCCCTGGATAGCAGCGGCAACCTCTACATCTCCGACGCTTCCAACCACCGGGTGCTGGTCTATCTGGCCGGCACGGACGGGGACACGGGCGCGGATGCGGGCGCGGACGTAGTCTTCGGCCAGGCGGGGGATTTTACCAGCGGCATAGCCAATAATGGCGGGGTGAGCGCCCAGAGTCTCAACTTCCCCTTTGGCCTGCTCATCGACGCCGAGGGCAGCCTCTACGTGACCGACAGCGACAACAACCGGCTGCTGCGCTACGACGCCCCCCTGACCAGCGACCGGGTGGCGGATGAAGTCTACGGCCAGGGCGGTTCCTTCACCCAGAACCCGGCCAACCGCAGCAATCTGGCCCCCACGGATGGGGCCCGCATAAATGGGGGGGGACGCAGCCAGGCCAGCCTGCGTGAGCCAAGCGCGATCGCCCTCTCCCCCGACGGCAGCCTGTATGTGGCGGATTATCGTAACAACCGGGTGCTGGCTTTCCAGACGGATCGCCGGGGTGTGGCCCGCTGGGGTATCTTCCTGCCCAGTGTGGCGCGGTGACGATCTCGACCTTCCGGGAAGCGGCCAAACCTTCTTCTGCTCCCTCTGATTTTGTGGCCGCTTCCCGGAAGGCTGTTATACGATATTTGAAACACAATTCTGCGATAAATCACAATGAACCCATAGAAGGAAGCAGCCGATGAGTACCAATGCCCTTTCCAAAGCGGAGATCGAAGCCCGCCTGATCCAACAGGCCGCCCAGGACCCCAGCTTCCGCCAACGCCTGCTGGATGACCCCAAAGCCGCCATCGCCGACTTCCTGGGCGTGGCCCTGCCGCCCGCGATGACCCTCACTGTGCTGGAAGAAACGCCGGGCCAGCACTATCTGGTCCTGCCCCCGGCTGCGCCAAAGTTGGATGCCCTGCCCCTGGATGAACTGGACCTGGCCCTGGTCGGCGGCGGGCGTACCATGCGGCCGGGCCAGAGATTAGGGACTGTAGAGGGAAGGGCGAGCATGCGTCGTAGTGCCTGTTGACCCAGGCAGGAGTCCGATTAGATCGTAGATTGATGCCAATCACAGTTTGGAGATCCACCAAGCAATGAGCATTCATACACAAACAAAACAAGAGATCGAGAGCCGCGTTCTGCGACGAGCTGCCCAAGACCCCACCTTCCGCCAGCGCCTGCTGGATGACCCCAAAGGGGTGGTTTCCACATTCCTGGGCGTGGCCCTGCCGCCGGGGATGACCCTCACTGTCCTGGAAGAAACGCCGGGGCAGCACTATCTGGTGCTACCTCCGGCCATGCCCGATCTGGACGCCCTGCCTTTGGGCGATCTGGACTTAGCCCTGGTCGGCGGCGGGCGCACCATGCGGCCCCTTAGTAACACCTGTACAATTGGTATTGATTGTCCCGTGAATTCTGATACCCGGGTTGCTGGTCGCGGTGCGTGCTGAAGCCAAAAGAGCGGGAAGTATGCTGACAATTCAAATTCTGGATAAGGTGTCCGTACTGCCCTACCTTCTGATGTTGGCCCCCGGCCTGCGCCATCCTTTGCTGGGGGGCGAAGACGATGCGGCGCAGATCGTCCTGGGCGCAACCTTCTGGGGACAGCCGGCCGGTGTGGCCATCGCCTATCGGGGCGCAGACTCTGCCCGGCTGCTGGATATCTACGTCCTGCCCAGCTACCGCCAGGCGGGCATCGGCCGCGCCCTGCTGGCGGCAGTGGAGGAGGCGTGCCGTCTAGCGGGTAAATCCCGGGTCCAGGCCCTTTATTGCCCGAATGAGCAGACACCCGCCTTCGAGGCACTTCTGGTCAAAGAGGGGTGGGCCGCGCCTCTTGTGCGCTCCCGGGTCTATTGGACCAGTTGCAGCGCGGGCTACGACGGGTGGGCCCAGCGCTACCGCTTCCGTGCGCCCTACGAGCCGGTTCTGTGGGCAGAAATAAGCGAGGCCGAGCGCCAGGTCATCGCCCGGCGGGGCGAAGGCGGCTGGTATCCTCCCCATCTCGATCCATTGACCCGTCCAACCGGCGATTGGGACCCGAAGACCAGCCTGGGGTTGCGCTATAAAGGGGAGGTGGTGGGCTGGCTGCTCACTTTGCGCGAGGCCCCGGACCAGATTCGGGTGGAAATCATGTTCGTCGATCCCCCGCTGCAACGACTGGGCCGGGGGATTTTGTTGATCTGCGAGATGATCCGACGCTATTGCAACGACGGCGAGTATGCCGGAGGCTGCAACGAGCACTGCTACTGGCGGGTGGACGCAGCCAATGAGGGGATGATCCGCTGGTCCCAGCGCTCCTTTCCGGGCCGCTTCACAGATGAGTACGAGGAGTGGTACACTGAGAAGATTCTCGACCCGTAAAAAATCCAATATTGAAAATTGCCTTCAGTGTAAAAAGGAAATCGCAATGAGTGATAAGCAACTGTTGCAGATGGGCGCGTGGTGCGCATTTGGGCTGGCCGCCGCGCTGGTAATCAACGGCATCGCCACTTTCATCGGGCCATCTGTATTCTGGCTGGTTTCGCGTATTGGTATTGTACTTTTTCTCTTCGGCCTGCTTCCCGCTCTGCGCGCAAAGCTCCTGCCCACCCATTCAGGCTGGGTCGAATGGCTGACCAATCTGGCCTATCTCGGCGCAGGCGCAGAAGCGCTGCAAATTCTGGGCAACCTGGAATTTGACTCCTTTTATCTCTTCTTCGGTGGGCTGGGCCTCTGGATCATCGGGATCAACCTTCTGGCCATGCGCCATCATTTGTGGCCCAGTGTTTTGGCGTGGATCGGCTGCGCCAGCGGCGTGCTGCTGCTGGGAGAAATCTTGTCGGATCTGATCCCAGCCCTGGCATTCATGGACCTATACTCAGCCGCGCTGGGTGCTGTGGTGCTCTATCCCGTTTGGTTGGTCTGGCAGGGCGTACGAATGCGGGCGGAGGCTGGCTAACCTCCACACTGGCTGATCCCGTCCGATCCGGGCCGTATTTGGAAGCACTCACTCCTCTGATCAGACCCGGCCAACAATTCCGCCACCATTCGATCCACCGAACCTGTCCCCACTGATTCCATAGGACGGGGGCCGGAGCCGAAGATCGACAAATACTCCTTGGCAGGGGCCAGGCTGGACAGCAGGGCCGCGGCCCGCTGGCGGAAGATGGATTGGAGGGGCAGTTCCTGCAAGACCAGAACGAGCAGGTCCACCGCCTGTTTGGCCAGGGACGCCTTCTCCATCAAAGCCGAAATCCCCATACTCTCTGCCGCCAACAGGTGGGCCAGATAGACCAATACCTCCGCCTGGAGGGGACGCAGGCCAGTCTCCACAGCCAGGGCCAAACTCTCGCGCAGCCAGGCCCGGGCCTGGTCCAGTCGCCCCGTCTCCCAGCAGATGTGGGCCAGCCCGTTGAGACAGGTGACGATCCCCCGGCTGAAATCCACCCGACGGGCCAGGGCCAGCCCCTCTTCCAAAACCGGCTGGGCCTGGGCAAAATCCGCACAGTCGATGTGTACCAGGCCCAGGACACTCAGCGTCGCCGCGATATGGATGGGGTGCCCCACCCGGCGCGCACGCACAAGACTCGCATCCAATTGTGCCCGCGCCACGGCCAGACAGTCGCCTCCCCGCGCCCAGGCCACCGCGCCCAGCCCAGTCGAAGCCAGGGCCATCCCAAGTTCATTCCCCACTTCGCAAAAGAGGCCCAGACTCTCCGTATACGCATCTTCGGCACCGGCAAGGTTGCCCAGCAGCAGATCGCAATAGGCCAACTGATCCAGGGCATAGCCCAGCCCGTCCTGGCTGTTGGCCCGGCGGCTGATGGCGACACAGCGCTGCAGGATGGCCCGGGCTTCTTCAAAATCGCCAATGGAGTGGGTCAGCTCCCCCAGACGGTAGAGAGCGAACCCTTCACCGGCCCGATTCCCCGCCTGCCGGTTGAGCAGAATACTCTCGTCCAACATTCGGCGTGCGTCACCAAATTGGCCCCGCCACCCCTCGAACTCCCCCAGAAAGGTAAGACAGAAGGCGGTATCGCCTGGTCTCCCCTGGCTGCGGGCAATCTCCAGGGCAGCGCGCAGCATCCCCATGCCCGGCTCCATCTCGCCGCTGCTCACTGTAAAGAAGCCTTGCCGGGCCAAGGCCCGACCCAGCACAGACTCCCATTCCTGGGCCGCTTCATCTCCCCTGTCCACAGCTTTTTGGATGGCTTGGGCCAGACGCGCAAAGCAATCCCGCCCCTCCGCGTAGCGTCCTCGGTTGAGGCAGAAGGCAAAGAGACTGGCCTGGGCCTGATCCATCCGGGCAAAGCGCTGGTGATCTGCGGCCCAAGCCCAGGCCGAAAGCACATTGGCAAATTCCCGATCAACCGCGGCCAGAGAATCTTTCTGCACGGCACTGAAGAAATCCTCCCGGTGGCGGGCCATAAAATTGAGAAAATAGTCGCTGTGTTGGCCCAGAGCCGCGGCCCGGACCTGGGGTCGGCGGGCGAGCTGCTTCTCGGCAAAGCGGCGCACCAGCGCGTGCATCTGGTAGTGTTCATCCCCGGTCAAATGGAGAAGCGTCTTCTCCACCAGCCGTCCGAGCAGAGGAAGATCGGCATCCGCCACGCATTGGGCGGCCTCGGCGTGAAAGCTGCCACCGCAGAGGGCAAGACGGGCCAGTGCGTCCCGTTCTGCCGGGGAGAGCAGATCCCACGTCTTGCCCAGCACAGCCTGAATGCTGCGATGGCGATCGGGGATAGTCCTGGCCGAAGTAGCCAGGAAGCCCAGGTCTGCCTCGATCTGGTCAGCGATCTGGCGACAGGAGAGCCGGGAGAGCCAGGACGCCGCCAGTTCGATGGCCAGGGGCAGCCCACCAACCAACCGGCAGATGCGCACCACACTGGCCGGGTCCGCCTCTAGTCGAAAGTCCGGGCTGCGTTGGCGGGCATTGCGCACAAAGAGGGCGACCGCAGGCGAAGCGGCCAGAGCTTTCGGATCGGTGACGTCTGGCAACGGGACGGGCAAGCCCTGGAGGGGGAAGAGCCACTCCTCCCACAGGTGGAGAGGCGTCTGGGATGTGACCAACAGTTTAAGCTTTTCAGCCCTGGCCAGGAACTGCTCCACCCACCCGGCCAGACCCGGCAGATGTTCGCAGTTGTCCAAAATCAGCAGCAACTGGCGGGGGCGCAGATGGGCAATCACCTGCTCATCCAGCCTGCGATCGCCGTAGAGGGCCAGGCCCAGGGATTGGGCCACCACACCCATTGCGCCTTCGGCGGTTTCGGCTTGCAGCAGAGAGGCAAACCAAATCCCGTCCGGAAAGGCATCTCCATAGAGCGGGTTGCCGGATAGCTCCTGGGCCACGGCGTGGGCCAAATGGGTCTTGCCCACGCCGCCCAGCCCGGTCAATGTCAGAAGCCGACAGTGGGGGTCCGTGAGCCGGGAGAGAAGTTGGGTCAGTTGGCTCTGGCGACCCACCAGTGGCGGTTGTTGCTGGTGGAAAGGCAGGCCCGATGTAACAGGCGGCAGAGAAGGCGACGTGACAAGCGGCGGGGAAGGCGATGGGCTGGCGATGACGGCCATCGGGTCCGGCTGTCCCAGTGAGCCGTCGCGAATCCGCTCATACAGTTGCATAGTCTCCGCGGCCAGCGGCAGACCCAATTCCTCCTGCAAAATTTCTTGGCAGCGGGCATAGTGGGCCAGGGCTGCGCTGCGCTGGCCCTGCATGGCCAGGGCCAACAGCAGGGCACGGTGGGCCTCTTCCCGCCAGGGATCGTGGGCCAATTGCTGGTTGGCATAGTGCTGGGCAGCCAGATAGTCTCCCCGCGCCGTAGCCTGGTCGGTCGACCGGGTCCAGGCGGCCATGGCCTGCTGGTGTAGATGCTGCCGGGTGATCTGTGCCCACTCTTCAAAGGCCGGACTGTCATCGACTGCCAAGCCGTCGAGAAATGGCCCCCGGTAGAGTTCCACCGCCTGCTCTGGGGATCCCTGCTGCACATGGGCCAGAAATGCGGCCACATCCAGCCAATGGGGGCCTGCCCGAAGGAACTGTACATCCAGACGGGAGACGAGCAGAACCTGGTTGCTTGGATTGTCCAGAGTTTTGTTGAGTTGGAAGAGGGCCTGGCGCAGGCTGCGGTTGGCGTCTGCCTGGGGAAAATCGGGCCAGAGCAGTCCTGTCAGTTTGGCCCGGGAATGGGGCTGGGTAGATTCCACGGCCAGATAGGCGAGGAGGGCCTGAGTCTTTGCGGAATAGAATCGGGGGATTGGTTCTTCGCCGAGCCGCGCCCGGAATGTACCGAGCAGAGAGAGGGATAGGGTCTGCATAGGGCTGAATCGCCAAATAGGGTTTCGAAAGCAGAAGCAAAACGCTTGTCAACCCGGATAGAAAAGAGTACCAATATAACTATATAACGGTTTATGACGCTGGGATAATTTTCACATAACGCATCCATAACGGTCTGTTGCGAAGATACCGTTTTGAGCCGAAATGGCGACCCGGCAGACCTGATACTGGGCCAACTCGACTTTGCGAGAAGCGACGCGCTGGACCCGCCTACCAGGGCAGGCATCAGTGTGCCATGCAGAACGAAGCGGCGAATTTATTCGAACAGAGAAAAGTGAGCAAATCTAATGAGAGAAAATCTAATGAAACAAGGCAGAAACGAAAAACGAACAAGAGTGGGGTGCCAGAAGAAGACCGAACCGGAGACAATCTTCCCGCCAGGCAGGACGCTGTTCGGTGTTGGAGGGAGGCTCAGACTACGGGGCGCGACGGTCACCCTTGCCGTCGGTCTGGCCTTTTTTGTGCTGTTTGGGCTGTCGATGGTCAGTAGCGCAGCCCTGGCCACGCCGGTCCCTGCCTATCAACAGCCGGAGATACCTCCGCCCCCCACAGAGGACGGCGTTGTTCTCTCCGCGTCGGCGGATGGGTTTGCGCCTGATTCAACTGACGCTGAGTATCCCGAAAAGGGAAGGGACAGAGCGTCTCTGCAGATTGCCCTGCCGTCGGTTATGCCGTCCCTGCATGGCGATGCTGCCCGCCATACGAGAGCTGCGTTCAATGCCATCAGTGGGACGGTCCTGCTCTCAGAAACCTTCGCCACGGCCAGCGGCAGCACGCCCCCAGCCGGGTGGGTGAATAATTTGCTCGATGGCGAAGCGGGTGTGGATACATGGCGCTTTGACAACCCAGGCAGTCGGGCGGTTGATGCCCCCTTTACCGAGCCGGTCGCCATCTTTGATAGCGATGCTATTTCAAATAACGACAAGCGGGAAGAGGTCTCTCTAGACTCGCCAACCTTTGATGCGAGTGCGTATGGCTACGTAGGGCTACGCTTTGATCATTATTTCCGCAATCAGTCGGGACGCATCACGGTGGATGTCTATGATGGCAATGAGTGGCACATTGTCTATTCCACCACGGATGAGACCCCAGCCCCAGAACAGAAATTGATTGACGTAAGCGAACATCTAGCTGGCGTGGCCAATGCCCAGATCGATTTTCGCTTCGCCGGGAACTGGGATTATTACTGGATGGTAGATAACGTGGAGGTCTTTGGTCTAGCACAGGCCCCGCTGGATCTGGTCCTGAGCAGCAGTGCGCCTAGCTCCGTATCGGAAGGCGTCGTCTTTACCCTCCACCACACCGTTACAAATAGCAGTAATGATGTGGCTCCGTCTGTCGTGCTCACCAGTACCCTGCCTGAGGGCGGAACGTATCTGTCGGGCTCGCCATCGTGTAACGCGCCTGACGCTCAGGGCCGAGTGCTTTGTGAGTTGGGAGCGCTATCCGAGCAAGCCAGTCAAGGCATCACCATTTCTGTGCAGGCTCCGAATTTCTCTACCAACGTGGAAAACAGTGCCGAAGTGGGGACAAGCGCTTCTGATATAGATATCTCTAACAACAAGACTAGCAATCAAATTGTTGTGCTCCCCACAAGCCCAGCCGATCGCTATGTGACGACAACCGGTGCCGACGCCACCAACTGTGCTGATTCGAATGCCCCTTGCCGCACGGTTAGCTTTGCCGCTCTAAATGCCTATCCGGGAGATACGGTCTATGTGGCGGCTGGCGTCTATACCGAAACAGTTCAAGTGGCTCGTTCGTTGGTGATTCGAGGTGAAGGCTCAAATCAGACCATTCTTGACGGAGAGAAGAATCGCCAAGTGATCCGAGCCTCGGCACCGCTACAGCTAGTCGGATTGAGCGTGATCAACGGTAAGACCAGCGACAAAGGGGGCGGCATCATTTCTAGCCAGCCCCTTACCTTAACCAGGGTGCAGATCGCCTACAACGAGTCGGGTGACCAGGGCGGAGGCCTTTTTTCTGTCAATAGCGTCTCTATCAGCAATACTCAGTTTATTAGCAACGTCTCGGTCGACCGGGGCGGTGCCGCCTACATTCTGGGGGAACTGACCATGGCTGAAAGTCTGGTCCAGGAGAATCGCTGCCTGGGAAAGATTGCTAGCATTTTCATCATCCAGCAGTGTCATGGCGGGGGTCTCTTTGTCTATAACAATGTGACCATAATCGACTCCCGCTTTATCAGTAATACTTCATTGATACATGCTGGCGGCGGGGTCTTTGGTCAGACCTATGAGCATACGATCACCCTGCGCAACGTGGAATTTATTGGCAATAAGGCGGGGAACAATGGCGGCGGAGCCTACTTCCACGGTAACCTTGTGGCTGATAATGTGCGCTTTGAGCAGAATCGGGCCGGGGTGTGTGGCGGAGCTTTCTTTAGCAATAGCTCGGTGACCATAAGCAATAGTCAACTGATTCAGAACGAATCTGAAAGTCTTGGCGGTGGTGGCTATGTTGGCAGCAAGTGGGCGCGGAGCGAAGTTCGGTTGGCGAATGTCCTGGTTGAAGGGAATCGGTCCAATTCGAGTGGCGGAGGCGTCTTTGTGGCACCGGAAGTGATCTCAGTTGAGATAGCGCAGTCGCGCTTCTATGAGAACCAGGCAGACACGCGAGGCGGTGCAATCTCGGTCAATCCGTCCATTCCTGTCACCATCACGGATTCCCAACTACACGGAAATCGAACCATCTATGGCCAGGGAGGTGCTGCCTTTTTGCAGACAGGCCCGAACGTGCTCTCTGGTCTCTCAGTGATGAGCAACACGACCACCAGTACCTGGACGAGTTATTCCCTGGGTGGGGGCATCTATCTCAATGGGAATCTGATTATGAAGGACAGCGTCTTTGCCCATAATAGTGCCGATCGCGGGGGCGGTCTCTATCTGGCAGGCATAGAGGGAGACGATCAAGCCAGCTTGACCAATCTCTTGCTAAACGACAACCTGGCTAGGGAGCAGGGTGCTGGGATCTATATCTCGGATAAGGATTACGTTCAGATCGCCCACACCACCATCGCCGCAGCAAAACAGATGACTACAACCGCCATCTACGTGGCCGAGCAGAACGTGGGCACCATCGGCATCACAAATACCATTGTTGCCAACCATGCTGTGGGCATTCAGCGCAGCGGCGGCACAGTCCACGAAGACTACAACCTCCTCTTTGGCAACGGTACCGACCGCATGGGTGAAATGGACGGAGGCGTCCACAGCATCCAGGCCGACCCGCTCTTTATCAACCCTATCGGGGGAGATTACCGCTTGGGCGCAGGCAGCCCAGCCCAGGACGCAGGCATGGACATGGGTATTGCCCACGACCTGGATAGGGTGGCCCGCCCTCAGGGGGATGGGGTCGACATCGGGGCCTATGAATCCCAGCATCAACCAGCGGTGGCCCAGCACGACATCTACCTCCCCCTAGTGGAGCAGTAAGTGAACGAACCTGCTGGGAAGCGTCGAGCTTCCCAGCAGGTGAAACTATTCTGATTTCCAATCCTTAGGAACGGAGATCTAATAAAGCAGGAAAATTCTTTGCTCGAATTGGCTTCAAGTTTCAGATTTTATTTATTTCCCGTTCCTTATCATAAACAGAAAGGCAAATAATGTATACTGCACAAAAATCAATTCGGAAACGAGGCATCCTATGGTCGTTGACTCTTATGCTTAGCTGCACCCTGGCCCTGCTTTCTTTGACAGCAGAGTCGGCGTCCCAGCCGTCACTGGAGGCTTCAGCCAGTGCTGAACGATGTTTTTTCGAAGTAGAAAGTCCATTTGTCGGTCTTTTATCGAGCACTGCGGCTTGGGCCGACTACGATGGGGATCAGGATATGGATGTGCTGATTGCTGGCAGTGATGGCAATGATGGCCCAGTCACCCGTCTCTATCGAAACGATGGCGGTAGCTTTGTCGAAATCGATAAGGGTTTTGCGAATCTAGGGGCCACCAGCGCCACCTGGGCAGACTTCGACGGTGATGGAGATCCAGATCTGCTCCTCACCGGTCGGGATAGCAATTTTGATAGTCAGTCAAAACTATATCGGAACGACAGTGGTACCTTTGTTGAGATTGAAACACCGTTTGTAGGGGTCCGAGACGGTGCGGCTGCCTGGGCGGATTACGATCAGGATAGCGATTTAGATGTAGTGATTACCGGCACTGCAAATGGCGGTTCAAGGGCGTCAGTACTCTATCGCAACGATAACGGCACATTTGTGGATAGCGGGGTCAATCTGATTGGTGTGAATGCGAGTAGCGTGGCCTGGGCTGACTACGACAAGGATGGCGATCCGGATCTGCTGCTGATGGGTCAATACGATTATGGATTGGGGCAGGGCTATGATTCGGCGCGAACGACACGTCTCTATCGTAATGACAATGGTGTATTTGCAGACAGCGAAATGGGTTTAGTGGGCCTTGAAAATGGCAGCGCAGCCTGGGGAGACTACGATCAAGATGGTGATATGGACCTCGCGGTCATGGGTATTAGTTTGCGTACCTATTCACCCACCACTCAGCAGATCACCTATCGACCGGGCACTGTAATCTACAGTAACGACAACGGCACATTGACGGCAAACTCGTCAGATGTCACAGCTTTGGGCGATGGCGACGTGAGTTGGTCTGATTACGACCGCGATGGCGATCTCGATTTTTTTATTATGGGCACTCGGGGCGGCATCGATACCTCAGACACCTTTGCGCCGGTATCGATCCTCTATCAAAACAACGGTGGATCGCCTGGTGAGTTCTCAGCGCGCACGGGTGCTGGTTACTCTTTTGTTAACGTGCGCAGTGGTAGTGCTACCTGGGCAGATTATAACAATGACGGGTATCCAGACCTCCTATTGATCGGTTCGTCTAACGGCGGTGCCCTCACCGCTCAACTTTACCGCAACGGGCCGTGCGAATCATCTTCTAACGTGATCAATGTGGCGGATGGGGATGTGGATGGGTTGATTGCCGCTATCCGAGCCGCGAACCAAACCGGAACAGCAGATTCGTTACGACGGCCTAGCGCATCAGCCGTGATCAATCTGGCCACCAAGGGCAGCTACACCCTAACTGTGCCAGAAAACAGCTTTGCCGGCGGCAATGGCCTGCCCGTCATCACTGGCACCGTGGTGATCAGCGGCAACGGCTCGACCATTGCCCGCAGCAGCGCCCCCGGCACCCCAGACTTCCGCATTCTCGCCAACAGTGGCACCCTGACCCTGGATAGTGTAATCGTCAGCAACGGTTTTCTTCAGGAAAGTATCTCTCCGGACCAAATTGGCGGTGCCATCCTCAACACTGGCGTCCTCTCCATCACCAACAGCACGGTGCAGAGCAGCACCAACCGATATGGCGGGGGCGTGGGCAATCGAGGCGGCACTGTCTACATTGGTGATACCCTCATCGAGAACAACGGGCCCGTTGGCAGCAATGGTGGTGGCGTCTTTAATAGCAACGAAGGGCGCATGACGATTGAACGAAGTGTGATCCGCAACAACCAGGCAAGCAACGATGGCGGCGGTGTGGCCAACCAGCAGGAGGGCATCCTCATCCTGCGAGATATGCTCGTCACCAGCAATCGTGCGCTGAGTGGGGATGGTGGCGGAGTCTACAACCGCAGCGTAGCACCATCCGTTGTAATCTCTAGCACCATCAGCCAGAACTCGGCTGACTCTACGAATAGCACTGGCGGCGGCATCGCCAACCACGCGTCAGATCGAGACTCAGCCTTAACCATCCAGTACAGCCACATCCTGACCAATACGTCTGGTAGCATTGGTGGCGGAATCGCCAGCCTTGTGAACAGCGATTTTAAGGCCGATCTTGTCGTGAGTCATAGTGAGATCACTGGGAATCGGGCCGTCGGTTCGCCCGATCTGCCGGGCACGGGCCTTGGTGGAGGCGTAGCCAATCTGAACTTTCTGGGTGCTGGCAACAGCACTGGGCTGATGACCATCACCCATAGCACCATTCGCCACAATGAGGCGGTGAACGGCGGCGGCGTGGGCAATGCCGTAACGGGGGCAACTGGACCTGTCACGATCAAGACGGCAGTCGACAGCAGCGCCATCTACAGCAACACGGCCACAGGCACGGGCGACCAACGGGGTAACGGTGGCGGCATCGCCAATGTGGACGCCACACTGGATATGATCAACAGTACTCTCAGCAACAACCTGGCGGTAAGTGATGGCACCAGTCAGAGTAGCGGCCTGGGCGGCGGGATTTTCAACGCCAGCCCTGAGGAGTCGGCCCGACTCACGTTCCTCAACAGCACCCTGGCTGAGAATCAGGCTGTCGCCGGTGGCGGGCTAACCAACGTCAAGCTAAATGCAAACGCCAGCGCGATCGCCACCTTCCAGAATAGCATCGTGGCCAACAACACGGACCTGAGCGGCCTTGGCCCCAACTGCCTGAACTCGAACTTGGGTGCAGGGGCAGCGACCCTGACTTCTCAGGGTTTCAACCTGGACAGCGGCACCACCTGCGGCTTCACCGAAAGCAGCGACCTGTCCAACACAGACCCCCTGCTCGGTCCACTGACCGACAATGGCGGAACGACTTGGACCCACGCTTTGCTCACCAACAGCCCGGCCATCGACGCCGCCAATAGCGATGCCTGTCCCGCCACAGATCAGCGGGACGTGGCCCGTCCGGTTGGCAACGGCTGTGACATCGGTGCGTATGAGGGCGGCACCCGCACAGCCGAAAACCGCATCTACTTGCCTATGACCCAAAGGTAGACACCAGAGGAATAGCCAGAATTCTGGGAATCGGCCACACACGCAGAGGAGTTCCCTACCCGTGTGGTCGATTCCCGGAAGCAGAACACTTTTGGCAGGTTGGGATGGCGGATATGTATTGGCGGGTCAGTACCGACAACGAGCCGATGCTGCGATGGTCGGCCAGAGCCTTCGCGGGCGAGGGGCTGGTCGATCAGTACGGCGAGTGATACAGCGAGAAAAGTTTGGGGGCATTCACTTCTGGATGATGCCCTGGAATCCCCGCTCCGCCGCAGCCGCCAGCAGGGCGCGGTGGCTGGGAACTGCGTGCATGAAGGCCTGGCGGGCTAGTTCGTCGTCGTCCAGGGCCAGGATCTCCCTGTTCAAATGGGAGATGGCCTTCTCCAGCACGACAGTTGCTCGGTCGTCCCCGATGGCCGAGAGTATATGATAAGAGGTCAAATAGACGGGCATTGGCTCTTCCCCCTGTACCTGCCCGGCCAGGATAGCCGGCCAGCAGCGTTCCACAAAGAGCAGGGCTTCGTGCAACTCTCCTCGCCGCCAGGCCACCTCCGCCAGCCCAGCCCATCCCTGATTGAGCAAATGGGCGTGGCCCAGTCTCTGGCGCGCCCCGATCATGGCCCGGTAGTGGGTGGCCGCGTTGGAAAGCAACCCCTGAGCCACGGCCCTGTGGCCCAAATAGAGATGGGCATAGGCCCCCCCATCCAAATCCTCTATCTCTGTATAGATGCGCAGGGCGGCTCCTAAGTGAAGTTCAGCCAGTCGAAACCGATTTTGGGTCAGGGCCACATACCCCAACCCCTCCAGAGTCATCGCCAAATCTTGTCGTCTCTGCAAGGTGCGCCAAGACGCCAGATTTTGCTGATGCAGGCGGCGCGCCCGATCATATTGCCCCAGATGGGTGAGCGAGAGGGCCAAATTGTGGCGAACGTTGTTGCGTAGCACCGGCCTGTTTAAGGCTTCGTACCAGTTCATCGCCCGTTGATAGTACTCTATGCTGGCAACGAACAGCCCTTCCTCGGTATCGATATTGCCCAATCCCAAATAGATCAACGCTGCTTGGCCCCAATCTTGCTCCATCTCGGCTAAGGCCAGCCCCTTTCGCAAAAAGTCTCGTCCTTCCTCGAACTGTCCCACCCGCCTCAACGCTACGCCACATTCCGTATAAGCCTGGCTCAAGAGTCTCCGGTCGGAGAGATCCCGGGCCAGTTCGATGGCTTCGGCCATGGCTTCGGGAACCAAGGCACAGTTGACCTGTAGATTGCGCAGACTTGCTTGTTCTATCAGTAGATGGGCGAGGGCACGTTGGCGTAGTGGTGTGGCTGGCAGTTGGCGCAGATGGCGAATCGTCTGCCCCAGCAGGCGAATCCCTTCTGACAAGAGACCCATCCCGGCATAGAACCAGGACAACGGCCCCACTGTGGCGATAATCTCGGCCAGCCACTCTTCCCCGACAGCCCAGTTCCACGCCTGCTCCATATCCGCGTGACGCAAGTGCAGATCCGCAAAGAGATCGCTGGATGGGTTCTCTTCCAGCAGATCCCGCTGGCTCTGCAAGTAGTGGAGATGCTCCTGGATATAGGCCCGGCGTGCCTGCTGGTGCAGGTTGGGTTGGGCGATGAGCTGTTCCCGGGCAAAATGGCGGAGCAGTTCGTGGAAGTGGTAGCGGCCATCATCCCCACGGCGCAGCCAGAAGTGGGCCACCACCAGGGCCAAGTGGAGGCGGGAGGCCCCGGCCACGGCATAGGCCCGGTTTGGACCGAAAGGCTGACGAAACAAAGATAACTGGGCCAGCATCCGCTGTTGATCCCCGGTGAGCTTTTGCCAGGATTGGGCCAAGATATGCCGCATATCCCGCTGGCGCGCGGGCATATCCGCGTGGGCGCTGGTCAACAGATCCAGCCCTTCCTCCACACCCTCGGCCACTTCGGCCAGCGTTAGGCCCTGCAACCAAGACGCTGCCATCTCCAACGCCAGGGGATGGCCGTCCACCGCGTCACAGATGCGCCGGATCAGGGGTGCGGTCTTCTCGTCCCACTGAAAACGGGGCTTGGCCCTGCGGGCACTCTGGACAAATAGGCGCCCAGCCTGGGATGGCCCTTTCTGGATTGGGTCTGCCTGGGATAAGCCGGTGTCCAGCCCTCCGACCCGGAAGAGCGTCTCTGCATATAGTCCAAGAGGCTCTCTGGAAGTGGTGACGATATGTAGGTAGGGCATCTCCATCAACCACGTGCTGAGCAAGCTGGCCGCAGATTTCAGGTGTTCCCAGTTGTCCAGCAGGAGCAAGACAGGATCGTCGCCCCAGCGTTCAGCCAGAAGGGTGCGGATAGAAGCCGTGGGAGAGGGGTGAATGCCCAGAGTTGTGAGCAGATGGGCCGTAATCCGTTCGGGCAGGTGGCCCTCCCCATTCGCTTCGAGTTCGGCCAGGGAGACGAAGTAGATGTGGGTGAAGGGGACCTGGGGCGGGTTGTGCACAGCGGCCCAACCCAAAGCCACCATGAGCTTGGTTTTGCCGATGCCGCCGGGTCCCACCAGGGTGATCAGCCGGTTGTTGGTATTGGTATCGGTGTCGGCGTAAGCATCGGGATCGGTGTCGGCGAGGAGGCGTTGCAGGGTTGACAGTTCCTGCTCGCGGCCAACCAGAGGAGTCAACTGGGCAGGCAGGTTATGAGTGAGAGGGTCGAGAGGTGCAAGACGGCCGTCTCGAATCTGCTCGTAGAGCGCTGTGGTCTCGGTGGCCGGGGCGATCCCCATCTCGTCGGCCAGGATGGTGATGCATCTCTGGTATTGGGACAACGCCTCGGCCGGCTGCCTCTGGGCAGCCCACCAGCGCATGAGCGTACGATGGCCTTCCTCCGCCCACGGCTCCAGGACCAGGAGGCGGCGGGCAACGTCCGCGGCCCGGGCGGGATCCCGTTTTTCCAACTGGCGGGCGAGTTGGGTGCAGGCATAGACCGCCAGTTGGTGCAGATGCTCCCGGGTGATCAACTGCCATTCCCCCATCTCCTGGGCGTCTGTGGGGTAGAAGGTGGCGAGAAACTCCCCGGCATAGAGATTCAGGCCAGCCGCCCACGCCCCTTCGCTCACCCGCTGCTCAAACAGATTGGCGTCGAGGGTGTAGGGCGAGTCGGAACGGAACTGGACCGTCTCCCAGGTGACAGTGAGATAGCGGTCGGCCATCTCCCGGTTGCCAAAAATCCGGCGAATTTGGTAGAGGGCCTGGCGAAAGTTCTCCCGGGTTTTGTCCAGGCTCTCTTCGGGCCAGAGCAGGGTGGCCAGTAGTTCCCGCCCGTGGGCAACATCCCCGTGGCGCATGAGATAGACGAGGAGCGCCCCGGCCTTGCTCATCTTCAGGGTAACAGGACGTCCGCCAAATCGAATCTGGAGGCTGCCGAGGCTTTGAACAGAGAGCAGCGCCATATCTTCGTCTGTATTCATTCTTTAATGCTGATGAAAAATGGCTTTGTATACACGGATCAGAGGGAAGACGGATTCAATCTGCGAAAATCTGCGTTATCTGTGTTCTGATTTTCGTCTTTATCGGTGTCAGCCGGTCGTGTTGCCTGTTCAGTAATCCGTACCTGAGTCCATTGCGAGAAGGTCAATTTTACAGCAAGAGACGCAAGGAACGCAGAGAAGTTCACGATTAGTTCACGCCCATCGAATATCATCTCCCTGTGTCCGCCATAATCTGACCCACATAACGATGCAGGCCATCTCTCAGCCAAGCTACACCCCCTTGCTACCGGCGGGTGGGAAGGAAGCAGCCAGTGCATGACGCTATTTTATACCATGAACGGGAAGGCCCCAATATGGAAAACAGCAACCTGGCAAAGCCAGATCTGCGCCAATGAACCAACGCCGGTCTCTTGCAAAGCGACCAGACACGAATGAATTCGCCCTGTCCATTCACGATTAGTTCACGCACAGAGTCTACTCTCTCTTCATGTCCCATCACCATCCGTCCGACGCCACGATTCAGCCTGGCCATCAACGATACCATTCCCTCTTGCTGCGCTACTGGCGGGAAGATGAAACAGTGGTCTGGCGCTATGTGGTTCAGGACCTGGGAAACGGTGAACAGTACAGCTTTGCCAATATGGACCTGCTGATTGCTTTTCTCTATCAGCAGATGGAAAGCCAGGCCCAGTAGACAGGTGGATTTTATGATAGACCACAGCAGGTGTCACAGCCACAACGTGCAGGCCGAAACGTGGGCCATGAAACGTGAAACATCACTTTTTCAGAAGAGTGGAACTGTCCATTCCTCAACCAAGGAGGAACCAAAAACATGAAGAAATTATTACAAAAACGCTTTGTCCGTTTGCTCCTCGTTCTTGCCCTCGGGGGGCTAATCCCCGTGGGGCTGGTGGTGCTTCCTGGCCTGTTGGACCAAGCGGAGGCTATACCAACCATCAAGAAGATGTCCACCAACGCCCACCTGGGCCAGGCCCTGGTCTCTGGCGTACGCACGGCCGCGGCTGCCGAACTTGAGGGAGAGTTGGACCCGATTGCCGATGTCCTCTTCGGCCAGCCCGATTTCTCCACAGGCACTGCACCCGACACGCCCACGGCCACAAACCTGAACGCTCCCGGGGATATCTTCGTCTTCGACCTGACCGGCCAGCTCTTTATGGCCGACACGGCCCACAACCGGGTACTGATCTGGGACAGCGTTGACTTCTATTTGGACGGAGACCCGGCCAATGTGGTCTTGGGCCAGCCCGACTTTGAGACGACGGAGGTGCTGGACCCACCCAACGACGCCAGCATGAACGCCCCCAAGGGGATCACTGTGGGCTTTGACGGACTCATTTACGTCTCGGACACAGGCAACAACCGGGTGCTGGTCTTCTTTCCCTATAACTATATGGATGATGACTATTATCCCGGCGAATCCTATCCCATCTTCGTGAACTATCAGGATGCTGACTATGTGCTGGGCCAGCCCGACTTTGAGAGCAACGGGGCCCGGCCCACCAACAGCAACACCCTGAATCAGCCCCACGGCATCGTGACCGATGTCAAGGACAATCTGGTGCTGGCCGACCACGGCAACAACCGGGTGCTGATCTTCGAGTGGAGCGAAGCTGGCACCATCGGCCCCTCTGCCAACTGGGTAGTGGGCCAGGGAGACACAGATGCGGGAATCTTTACACTCAACGCGGCAGCGGACCCACCCACCCAAAGCAGTCTGAACGGGCCAACCGGTGTGGCCGCAGACACCCTGGGCCGGGCCATCTACGTGGCCGACACAGGCAACAACCGCATCCTGCTCTTCACCGACGATCCCCTGGATGCCGTCGCCGATGGGGTGATCGGCCAGCCCAACTATGTGAGCAAAGCGCCCAACAACGGCGGTATCAGCGCCACCAGCCTCAATCATCCCACGGGGCTGAAGATGGATGCGGGCAGCCGTCTGTTTGTGGCCGACAGCCACAACCACCGGGTGCTCACCTTCGACCTGACCGCCACCGAAGTCACGGCGGACGCGGTCTTCGGCCAGCCCGATTTTGCCAGCAACACAGCCAACCACAGCGGTATCAGCGCCTCCACCCTCTACACGCCCACGGGCATTGCCACCGACGCCCTCTACATGGACGTCTACATCACCGACGGGGGCAACAACCGCACCCTGCAATACTATCAGCCCCTGCAAAACCCCCAGCCCGTCATCGCCGAATTGAATCCTGGCACCGTGCCGCCAGGCTTGACCGACTTCAGCTTCCTGGACTACGGGACAGACGGGTCGTTTGAGGTCGCCATCTGGGGGTCTGGCATCATCTCGGACACGGTGATCGAGGTCAACGGCGTGGCCCGCTCCACCGGTACCGACTTTCTGGGGTTGGCCTACACCGAGATCCAGGCCAGCGAGGTGGTCACCACTGGCCAGATCACCATCACCCTGCGCAATCCTGCACCGGGCGGCGGCGTCTCCAACCCCTTCGCCCTGGATATCTACGAACCCCTGCCCGGTGACGACCTGGCCGACAGCGTCATCGGCCAGCAGAGCTTCACCAGCAACGAAGGCACCTTTGGCCGCATCTCCGCCGCCACTCTCTTCCAGCCCAGCGGCATGGTGGTGGACCCGGAGAGCGGACGCATCTTCGTGGCCGACACGGGCAACGCCCGGGTGCTGAGCTGGCCCAGCGAAGAGGCCCAGGCCAACGGCGGCGCGGCCGATCTGGTCATCGGCAAGCCCGACTTTTACACCTACTTCTACGACGCTGGGTTGGGCCTCAACCTCGGCCGCCCCGTTGGGCTCGCCCTGGACAACGAGGGCAATCTCTACGTAACCGATGCCCAGGAAAATGTGGTCCTGGTCTACACCCGGCCCTTCACCAACGGTATGGACGCGGCTCTAATCATCCGCAATCTCTTCAACCCGCTGGATCTGGCTCTGGACAGCCAGGACAATCTCTACGTGGCCGACACCTTCAACCACCGGGTGCTCTTTTACGAGACACCCCTGGCCAGCGGCGACACTACGCCGGATCAGGTCTTCGGCCAGCCGGACATGGACGGCGGAGAGCCTAACGCAGGGGGCAGCATCAGCGCCGAGAGCCTGCACTATCCCAGCGGTGTGGCAGTGGACGGGGCGGACAATCTCTACGTCTCCGACAGCCAGAACCATCGGGTGCTGGTCTATCTGGATCCGGCCAGCGGAGATACCAGCGCCGATGTCGTCTTCGGCCAGATGGGCGACTTTACCACGGGCACGGCCAACAAAGGCGGGGTGAGCGCGCAGAGCCTGAACTATCCCTACGGCCTGCTGGTGGATGGGGACGGCAATCTCTATGTCTCCGACGCGGACAACAACCGGGTGCTGGGCTACGCCGCTCCCCTGGGCACAGACACGGTGGCGGATCTGGTCATCGGCCAATCCGGCTCCTTTGCCCGGGGCGCGGTCAACCAGGGGCGCCGCACGGCCCAGGGCAATGATGCCCGCAACCAGGCCACCCTGCGCGGGCCGACTTCCATCGGACTCAACGCGAACGGGGACCTCTTTGTGGCCGACAACGGCAACAACCGTATCCTCGGCTTCCGGGAGAGCAAGATCATCCAAGTGCAGTGGGACCTATTCCTGCCCAGTATGGCGCGATAGGGGGAAGCGATTGAGAGATTGAGAGATTAGGAGATTGATGCGTGTCAATCGCCCAATCTCCAATCTCCCAATCGCTTGTCCAACAAACAAATCTCCCATTCATCCAATCTATTCGGAAGAGAATCAATCATGAACCGAAACGCGACTGAAACCCAACTGATCGACAAAGCAGGCACAGACTCCGCCTTCCGGCGTCGCCTGCTGGCAGACCCCAGAGCCGCCATTGCCGAAATGCTGGGCATGCCCCTGCCGCCGGGAATGGAGATCACCGTACTGGAAGAGCAGCCGGGGCAGCACTACCTCGTCCTGCCCCCGGCCCCGCCGAACCTGGACGCCCTGCCCCTGGACGAACTGGATATGGCCCTGGTCGGTGGCGGGCGCACCCTGCGACCATATTGGGTTAATGCATCCCCCAAGAACCAAATGGGGGGAGAACGTGCCTTCGGCAGACGAGCCAAAAGCGCATCCAACGCTTCCTGCTGACCTGCTCACCACTCTATTCATCCAAAAAGGCCTACCCATCATGACAATCATTACCCCATCTCGCCAGGAAATCGACGCCCGCATCGTTGACTGGGCCAACACAGACCCCGCCTTCCGCCAGCGCCTGCTGGACGACCCCAAAGCCGCCCTGGCCGAAATGCTGGGCATGGCCCTGCCGCTGGGAATGGCCATCACTGTGCTGGAGGAGCAGCCGGGCCAGCACTATCTGGTCCTGCCCCCGGCCCCGCCCAGCCTGAACGCCCTGCCTCTGGACGAACTGGATCTGGCCCTGGTCGGCGGCGGGCGGACCCTGCGACCGATACTTTTCCCCTGTGGCATGCGCAATACAAGAGCCGCCAATCGTCCTGCAGGAAATACATCCCAGAGTTCCTGCTGAGGCTGGGGAGGTATAGATGATCGCCATTCACCCACTCGACGCCGGTTCTGTGCAGCCCTTTGCCCTGATGGTGCGTCCGGGCCTGCGTCAATACGTGCTCAACATCGACGCCGATCCCAATCTGCTGGCGTTGGGTGCGTCCATTTGGGGGCAGGCAGCCGGTGTGGCGGTTGTCCACACGGGCAACGAAGCTGCCCAGTTGATGGATCTCTACGTGCTGCCCGCCTATCGCCAAGCTGGCGTTGGCACGGCCCTGCTGGCAGCGATGGAGGAAGCGGTCCAAAGCTCCGGCGTCGGCAAACTCCACACCCTCTATCGCCCGGACGAACACACTCCGGCCTTCGAGCGGGTTCTGGCCAAAGCGGGCTGGGCCGAGCCACAGCTTACCCACCTTGTCTTTTGGACGACCCGGGGGCAGGACGCGCTCCATCTGGACTGGGTGCAGAAGTATCGCTTCCGTCCGCCCTATGAGGTGATCCCCTGGCCGGAGGTCACCGAAGCCGAGCGCGCTTGCATCGCAGCGCGTGGCGAGGCGGGCTGGTATCCGACTGGTCTGTCACCCTTCCATCGCCCCGTCGAAGCCTGGGACCCGGAGACCAGCCTGGGCCTGCGCTATCACGGCGAGATTGTGGGCTGGGTGCTGAACGTGCGCGAAGCACCCCTGCAACTGCTCATCGAGATTCTCTTTGTGGATCCGCCCCTGCAACGGCTGGGCAAAGGCTTTATGCTCATTGGCGAAGTGACCCGGCGCTGCTGGGAGATCGGGATGGAGGATATGTACTGGCGGGCCAGCCCGGACAACGAGCCGATGGTGCGCTGGTCCCGGCGTGCCTTCCAAAACGCGCTGCTGGAGGAGTACCCGGAGTGGACCAGCGAAAAGGTGTTGTTGCGATAGCTGGCGGGTCAAGTCCAGAGAACGAGGCCATGTGGCGCTGGTCCCGCAGGGCATTCTTGGGGGAGGGGCTGGTCGATCAGTACGACGAGTGGTACACTGAGAAAACCCTAATTTCTTGAGTGACACGCGTTTGTTGTCAATGAACCGACCAGCCATGCCCCCCGCAATCGCCGAACAAAATCAGCGCACACAGGACTGGTTCCAGCAACCCGGCAGCGACAATCTGCGAGCATCCATCCGCGCTCGGCTGGCCCAACTGATCGACACCCCGCCGCAAGACGACCAGCCGGAAACTGCCCGGTTCATCCCCAGCCCAGACGGACGCTGGCTGGCCTGGGCGATTACCAATCCCGCTACCGATTTGCAGACCTGGCGGGTTCGTTCCGCCAGCGACTCGGAAGCAGTCCCGGAACAGATTGAGGGTGTTTTTCCCAGCGGCATCGCCTGGCTGCCCGACGGAACCGGTTTTTATTACGACCGCTTTCTGCCCTATCCCGGCGGCCACGGACTCTATTTCCACGCTATCGGCACATCCCAGGCCGATGACACCTGCCACCTCTACCAGCCTGCCCACCCGGAGCGCTACTACCAGCCGAGCATCAGCCCGGATGGGCGCTGGCTGGCTGTCTCCACACTCAACGGCAGCGCGGCCAATCTGCTCGCTGTACGTCGGACAAGGGGTCCGAAGGAGACCCACAGTCCGACGTACACAGAACTCATCTCCCACTTCACTGGCCGCGACGACATCCTCCACTGGCAGGCCGACGAACTCATCTGCCGGGCTGTGGAGCCGGACGCGCTCAGCGGCCAACTGATCGCCTTCGATCTCTCCGGTCTACCAGACAAACCACCCATCCGCCGCACGCTTCTGCCCGCGGGCGAACTGCCCCTGCTCGACGCCGTTGCACTGGGCGATGGCTGGATTGCCAGCTATCTCAACCGGGGCTGGGCCGAACTGCACCGACTCGACGGTCAGGGCCAATGGCTGGAGAATGTGCCGTTGCCCGGTCTGGGCAAAGTGGAGTGGATGGAGACAGTTTCAGAAGTCGGGCTTTTGCCGCCGAGAAGTTGGACTTTTGACAAAAGTCCAACTTCTGTCATCCCCCATCTGCGCTTTGCCTACACCGACTACACCCGGCCCGCTCAGGTCTATACCTGGAAGCCGGGCCAAACAAATTGTCAACCGGAAGAAGTGGTGACTTTCCTGACCTTCGACCCCGCGGATTTCGTCACCCGCGCCCACACCGTCCCCAGCGCGGACGGCACGCCCATCCCCCTTTTCCTGGCCCAGCGCCGGGATGTGACGACGACACCCTGCCCGACGATTCTTTACGCCTACGGGGGACTGGGCTATAGCCTCACTCCCCGCTTCTCCGCCGATATCCTGGCCTGGCTGGAGATGGGCGGCATTTTCGCCTCGGTCTGTGCGCGGGGTGGCGGCGAATTGGGGGAGCGCTGGCATCAGGCCGCGGTCGGCCCGACGAAACAGCGCACCTTCGACGACGTGCTGACCGCGGCCCGTTGGCTGATAGGCGAGGGGATCACAACGCCTTCCCAATTGGGTTTGTGGGGCACGAGCAACGGCGGCCTGACCGCGGGGGCCTGCCTGAGCCAACAGCCCAAACTTTTCGGAGCGGCTGTGATAGAATCGGGGCTGCTGGATATGCTGGACTATCCCCGTCTGGGCCGGGGCGCGGACTGGCTGACCGAATACGGCGACCCGGACGAGCCAGCCCAGCGGGAAGTATTGGCGGCCTATTCGCCCCTCCACAACATCCGGCCAGGGACCACCTACCCGCCGACACTCGTCACTACCAGCGACAACGACCCGCGGGTGGGGGAAGCCCACAGCCTGCGCTTTGCAGAAATGCTTCAAACTGCCCAGGCGGGCAACGCCCCTATTCTTCTGCGGGTCCATCCCGGCGGCGGTCACGGCGATCAGCCCAGCCAGGATCAATGGCTGGATCGGGCCGCGGATCGGCTGGCCTTTTTCGCCGTCCATTTGGGACTTGTAACGCGGACTGTTAGTCCGCCCAGAGCAGAGAAGCAATGACTGAAGATGACCTGCGCAGGCTGGCCGACGACGCCACTTTTCTATACGAACGGCTGGCCGGGCACTGGATTCCCTCCAACACACCGGCCAACCGCCGGGCCGCCCAAACCCGGATGGAGCGCAGGTGTGGTGTGGCAGCGGGTGGTGACTGGCAGCGCTTCGTCCGCCGACTCGCCTGGGACGGATTGGACGCAGAGAGCGCGATCCATCTACTCTGCGACGGCCATCTGGCGGATCGGGGCGGCCTGCCAGAATGGACGAACTTTTTGGCCGAAGCGCTGACCCAACCGTTCGACGAAACGGGCACGCTGGAACTGGCAACGTTTGTCCAGCCTTTTGTGGCCGCGGCCCAGACCCGTCTGAACCGGGCAGTCGGCGACCGGCGGGGCTGGCTCTCTCCATCTGCCCAGGCCAATCTGACCCGGTTTCTGGCCGAGCGTCTGGCTGCTTTGGCTGACTCTGTTCTAACTCATCACCCCCTGCTTTTTGAGCCGCGCACACTCTGCCGGGCCTATCCTGTCCTGGCCCGGCAGCTATGCACAGCGGCCATTCAGTGGGTCGAGAGCATTCAGGAATTCCTCGCCCGTCTGGACGATGACTGGCCCGCGCTGACTGAAATTGTCCGTGGCGCCCCCCCAAAAACCGAGTTTTTCGTGCAAGATCAGGAATTCCCAGATGCGGACGGATCTCAAAAACTCGGTTTTTGGCCTGTTCGCAATCTGGCAATCGGCCTCTCCGATCCCCACCGGGGCGGGCGCACAGTCTGGCGGGTCGATCTGGCGGGAGCTTCTGTCGCCTATAAACCGAAAGAGATTGGGCTGGACCGGGCCTGGAACGATCTGCTGGGCTGGTGCGAGGCGCGGGGATTGACGCCGAATCTGGCCCACCTGTGGACACTACCCCGGAGAGGTTATGGCTGGATGGAGTGGGCGGAGCGCGACGAACCATCAGATCTGCCCCTTTTCTACCGACGGGTGGGCGTGCTGCTGGGATTGCTGCATCTGCTCCACGCCTCCGACGCACACGGCGAGAATCTCATTTTTCAGGGCAACCACCCGCTGCTCATCGACGCCGAAATGTTGCTCTATCCCCAAGTGGCTGGACAAGAGGCGGACGACCCATTGGATGTGCTGCGCACGGGTCTGCTGCCCCGCTGGATTGTGGGGCGAGAAGGGGTTGCGGAGATTGGCGGATTGCCAGGCGAAGTTGCCGCCGTTCATAGGGAAGAGATCACTGCTGGATACGAAAGCCTCTGCCGTTTTGCGGACAGCCACTGGGACGCACTCAGCGCGGCGGATGGCCCGTTGGCTGCCTTCCGTCGCGGAGCGGTTCGTTTTGCGCCCCGGCCCACTGCCGCCTACACCCGCCTGCTGGAATATCTGCGCCATCCGGCCTTTCTGCAGCGGGGCAGCGACTTCAGCATCGAAGCCGATCGGCTGGCCCACAGCTACAGCCGCACCGAGGAGAGGACCATTTTTCGTCCTCTGCTGCCAGAAGAGCACGCAGCCATCGCGCAGGGGGATGTGCCATTTTTCACTGCCCCTGTCGGCGGGCAGGTGGTGGCCGACAGCCGCGCGAGTCTCGCCCTTCCCCTGCGCTGGCCCGCCTTTAGCCGGCCCACTTTGGCAGTGCAGGCACAGCAAGCGCAACTCATCCGCGCCAGCCTGGACCGTTCTGCTTATCTCCCGACCGAAGCGAGCGAGGAGAAATCCTTTCTGGCCTGGGCCATCCGCCTGGGCGAAGCGCTGGCTGAACGGGCGGTTCCACTGGAAGGTGGTGGCGTGGGCTGGCTGGCGGCTCAATTCCAACCCAAATCGGGTCTACACCAGCACGGACTAATCGGCGACGATCTCTACGCGGGGCGGACGGGGATCGCGCCCTTTCTGGCCGGGTTGTATCGAACTGTCGGCGAAGAAAAGTGGCGGAATCTGGCCCTCGCCGCATTACACCCGTTGGAAGTGACAGATGACGAAGGGGGCAGGCTCTACGCGCTGGCCCTGTGCAACCACCTGCTGGAAGGTTCTGATTCCGGGAATCGGCCAGACTTACAGGGACATTCGGCCGATCTGGTGGCCGATTCCCAGAATCGTCAACACGTGTGGGGTGTGCTGGACGGGCAGGCGGGGAAGTTGCTGGGGCTGCTGGCGCTTTACGAGCAGACGGCAGACGGGGCGCTGCTGGAACGTGCGATCGCCTGCGGGGATCGGTTGCTGGCTGGGGCGGAAGAGTGGCAAAATTCGGTGACAGCCCTGGGCGGCTTCTCCCACGGCGCGGCGGGAATTGGCTATGCACTGACCCGACTCTACACCGTCAGCGGGGAGGAGCGCTTTTTGGACGGCGCAGCGCAAGGCTGGGCATTTCAACGCAGTCTTTACAACGCGGAAGCGGACAACTGGCAGGATCGCCGAGGAAGAGTCCCAGTCTATTTGGACAACTGGTGCAACGGGGCTGCCGGGATCGGGCTGGCCGCGGCTGGTTCTCTCGCGGTTTTGCCCGAACTGGCGGATGTGGCGGAACGGACCGGGGCGTTGCTGACGACGGCGCAGCCGCCTTTTCTCGACACTCTCTGCTGCGGCGGCTTCGGCCAGATCGAATGTCTGCTGGAGATGGGCTTACGGCTGAACCGTCCGGCGTGGATCGAGCGGGCAACGGCCCAGGCGCTGGTTTCTCTCCGCCGGGCCAGCAATGTGGGCAGTTTCGCCCTCTACGACGACCTGCCCGCCCATCTCTTCAGCCAGGCCTTCTTCCGGGGCGTGGCGGGCATTGGGTATACTCTCCTGCGCCTGGCTGGGACAAATGGGGAAACAACCGCGCAATTGCCCTGCGTTTTGAATTGGTCTGCGTAGGTTGGGTGAATGCCGTCCACGCGCCACCGAATACCCCGCCAACGTCCCAGGCATTCACCCAACCGCGACGCACTGGTGTTGGATTCTCTCTGCAAATCCGGTTGGGCATTCGGCGATCCCTGGCGGCGAGAACCCAACCTACCAAAAATCCGTGCAAATCCGCCCCATCCGTCTTAATCCGTGTCCTTTTTGTTGTTGAGGTAAGAATGTTCCGTTCCAAACGCGTGCCGGTAGTTTTGCAAATGAGCGCGGCCGACTGTGGCGCGGCCTGCCTGTCGATGATTCTCGGATATTGGGGCGGGCAGGTCTCGACGGGTGGGTGTCAGGCAGCCATGGGGGGTGGACAGAACGGCGTCACAGCGTTGATGATTGTCCGGGCCGCCCGTTCCTTTGGGCTGGACGTGCAGGCATTTCGTCACACACCAGCGGGCCTGACCGACGCGCCCCTGCCCGCAATTCTGCACTGGCAGGGGGTCCACTTTGTGGTGCTGGAAGCCTACGGCGAAAAGGCAGTGAAGATCGTCGATCCCGCGCTGGGTCGCCGCACGCTGACGCCCGATGAGTTTGCCGGGGCTTACAGCGGCGTCACCCTCACCTTCGCTCCCGGCCCGGACTTTGCTGATCTGATGGCGGCCCAGGCCCGAAACCCGCGGCCCTCCACCTGGCGAGCGTACGGGAAGCGGGTGTTGGCTGTGCCGGGCAGTGTCCGCCTGCTCGCCTGGCTCTTTGCCGCTTCCCTGCTGCTGCAACTGGCCGGGCTGATCCTCCCGCTGGTAACCTGGCTGGTGGTGGAGCGAATTCTGCCCGCGGGCGACGGCGGATCACTGGCTCTGCTGGGCGGGGGGATGGCCGTGGCTGTGCTGGCCCAGGCCGGGATTGTCTATGGCCGGGACCGGCTGGTCATCCATCTGCAACAGCGGCTGGACCGGACACTGATCCCCGACTTCTTCCGCCATCTCCTGCGCCTGCCCTACGCCTTCTTCCAGCAGCGCACCACCGGCGATCTGCTCTCCCGGCTGGAAGGCAACGCGGCGGTGCGGGAACTGATTACCTCTGGCGTGCTGACCGGCCTGCTGGACGGCGGGCTGTCCCTGCTCTATCTGCTGATTCTCTACGCACAGTCTCCTCTCTTCGGGCTGGTGGTGACGGCGACGGCGTTGGGTCATTTTCTGCTCCTGGCCGCTACGGGGGAACGGGTCCACGAATACAGCCAGATGGAACTGGCGACCCAGGCCGAGGAGGAGAGCCTGGCCGTGCAGATTGTGCGGGGCATCGAATCGGTCAAGACCGCGGGGGCCGAGGAGTGGATTCTGGCTGAATGGGGCAAACGCTTTGGCGCGACGTTGCGGGCGTCCACGGCGCGGGGGCGCTATGTGGCGCGTATCAATGCCGCGCTCCAATTTCTCAGCTTTGCCACTCCCCTGCTTCTACTCTGGCTGGGCGTGGGCGCAGTCCAATCCGGCCAGTTGAGCCTGGGGCAGATGCTGGCGTTGGTGGTGCTGGCCTCCTCCAGTCTGGCCCCGTTGGGAAGTCTGGCCGCCCACATCCACCGGGCGCAGCAGATTTGGGCCTATCTGGAGCGGCTGGGCGATGTGCTGGAGGCCGAGCCAGAGGAGGAAACTATCGAGTCTGGGCGGGTCGCATTGGGCGGGGCGATGTCAGTGGACGGGCTGACCTTCCGCTATGGCGAGGAGGGCATCTTTGGGCTGCATGACATTTCTTTCGCTGTCGAGCCGGGGGAGAGCATCGCCATCGTGGGTCCGACAGGCGCGGGCAAGAGTACGCTGGCCCGTCTGCTGCTGGGGCTGTACCGGCCAGAAAGGGGCGTCATCCGCTACGACGGGCGACGGTTGGACGAACTGGGGCTGACCCGTCTGCGCCGGGAGATCGGCGTTGTGCTGCAAGAGTCGTTTCTGCTCAGCGGCACAATCCGGGAGAATATCGCCCTGCAACAGCCGGATATGCCGATGGAGCAGATTGTCGAAGCCGCCAAACTGGCAGCCATCCACGACGAAATTGAGCGGCTACCAATGGGCTACGAAAGCCGGGTGGGGGAAGGGGGCAGCGGACTCTCCGGCGGCCAACGCCAGCGCATCGCCCTGGCCCGTGCATTGGCGACGCGCCCGGCCGTTCTGATTCTGGATGAGGCCACCAGCCACCTGGACGCAGTGACCGAAAGTGTCATCCAGCGCAATCTGGACGGGCTGGCCGTCACCCGTATCACTATCGCCCACCGGCTGAGCAGCGTGCGCAACGCGGATCGGATCCTGGTGCTGGATGGGGGTCGAATTGTGGAGGCGGGGAGTCATACGGAATTGATTGGGCTGGGTGAGGTGTATAGTCGGCTGGTCGGTGAGCAGAGTGCTCGGTTGTAAGCAGACAGATGAGAGGTCCCGGTTTCGTTGACTTCGATTGGCCGGGGGCCTATAATAGGCGCAGGTTCCGACCCAGACCGTTGACCCAACATCACCAGAGGACAGCCACAGCCGCTTATGCCCACTTTGCCCAAAGACAGCCTACTCCTGTACAAACAGCGGGCCGTCCGCCTGGTCCAGACCGGCGACAAGAAGATCGAGATCAAAACCGCGGACGGCGAGAGCCTTTCGGTGCGCCCCAAAGATGTGGTGATCCTCCATCCCGGCCCGGTCTCCAATCTGGGATTGCTGCCCCCCGCCCACGGCGAGGTGATGGACGCCTGGGAGTTGCTGGCTGGGGAAACAGTCGCTCTGGCGGAACTGGCGGAACTGGCCTACGGCGAATTCACACCGGCGGGGGCCTGGGCGTTGTGGCAGATGGTGGACGATGGGGTCTACTTCAGCGGCGAGGTGGACGCGGTGCGCGTCCACACGGCGGAGGCAGTGGCAGAGATTCAGGCCAGCCGGGCGGCCAAAGCAGCGGAGGCCGCAGCCTGGCGGGCATTTCTGGATCGGCTACAGGCCGGTCAACACCCGTTGGAGAGCGAAGATCGCTATATGGCCGATGTGGTGGCCGTGGCCCTGGGCCAACAGAGCCAGAGCCGTACTCTGGCCGCGCTGGATCGGGAAGTGACCCCCGAATCGGCCCACGACCTGCTGCTGCGTGTAAATTATTGGGATGCGCAGGTCAATCCCTATCCCCAGCGGATGGGCGCGGTTCTGCATGCGCCGGAACTGGCTTTGCCCGAACTGGCAGAGGAGGATCGGCGGGACCTGACCCATCTGGTAGCCCTGGCGATAGACGACGAAGGCTCCCAGGACCCGGACGACGCCATCAGTTGGGAGGCGGGTCGGCTCTGGGTTCACGTGGCCGACGCGGCCGCGCTGATCCATCCCGGCTCGGCCCTGGACGGGGAGGCTCGTGCCCGAGGGGCTAATCTCTATCTGCCCGAAGGAACCACCCCGATGCTGCCCCCCGCGGCCACCCCCCGCTTGGGGTTGGGACTCAGCGAAATCTCCCCGGCCCTCTCCTTCGGCCTGGATGTGACAACCGCGGGCGAAATTGAAAATGTGGAGATCGTGCCCAGTTGGGTACGGGTCACCCGGCTGACCTACGCCGAGGCCGAGGCCCAGTTGGAGACATCGCCTCTGCGGGAAGTAGACGCGATCTCCCGTGCCTTCACCGCCCGTCGCCAGGCATTGGGCGCGCTGGACCTGAATCTCCCCGAAGTGCGGGTGCGGGTGGTAGACGGCCAGGTGAGCGTGCGCCCCTATGCCTCCCTCTACAGCCGCAATCTGGTGCGGGATGCGATGCTTCTGGCCGGGGAAGGGGCCGCCCGCTTTGCCCAGGCCAACCAGATACCCGTCCCCTTCAGCACCCAAGAGCGGGGGCCAGACCTGCCTATGCAGGCCCCCAGTACTCTCTCCGGCAACTTTGCCCTGCGCCGGTTGATGCGTCCGGGCCAGCTCAAAGGCGAGCCAAGCCTGCACGCGGGACTGGGCATGGAGCAGTACACCCAGAAGACCAGCCCTTTGCGCCGCTACTCAGATTTGCTGGCCCATCAACAGATTCGCGCCATCCTGTCCGGCCAGCCGCTTCTGGACAGCCAAACGCTCCTAAGTAGCCAGGAGGTCATGCAGCGGATGGCTGAAGGAGCGATGGGAATGAGCCTTACCCGGCAGACCGAGCGCATCTCCAACCGGCACTGGACGCTGGTCTATCTGCTCCAGAACCCGACGTGGACCGGGGAGGCGGTGGTGGTGGAGAACAACGGTCATCGCTGCCTGGCGGTGATTCCGGATTTGGACCTGGAGGGACCGCTCTACGGCGGTAGTTATGAACTGGACCAGGTGGTCCCGGTCACAGTGACCGGCATCAACCTGGCCCAGTTGCAGTTCAACATTCATCCCCGGTAGCGGGTGAACAAGCGGGGCGCAGCTACTTTTTGCGTGTATAGCGAATGGCCCAGCGGGTCTGCCATTCCACTCCATCCGGCGACGATTCCCAGCGCCAGTGGAAGCTGTCCGGTGTGATGTCGGCGAAAATCATCCGCAGGTGGACGGTGCGCCCCTGGACCTCCCGTTGGGTAAAGAGGCGCATTTCCCCATCGCTGAACTCCCCGGCCAGATCGAGATAGCCCCCTTCGTTGTCCACCCACGTCTGCCGCCACTTGCCGATGCCTTCGTCGTAGATGGAAAGACTTCTGCCCTGCAAAGCCAGGCCGGGCCGCCCGTCGAACTCCTCCTGAATCACCCGGCCATCCAGAATTTTCGTCACCCGGTTGCTGCCGCTGCCGCCCTCCCAGGCGCATTCCCATTCGCCCAGCCAGAAATCGAACTGAGCCAATGACGGGTTTTCGTCTTCGCTTGACATTGAATTTCTCCTTCTCTGTTCCAGGTACACAGAGGCCCCCATACAACTGGGGGCCTCTGCTTTTACCGAATAAACGCTCTGCCTGGCTGTGGATCAGTTCTGAATGCTAGGCAGGAAGAACTGCCGCCAGAGTTGTATATCGATTTGCTTGACCAGTGTATCGGCGATGGCCCAGAGACGCAGGGCAGTCTGGTCGCTCTGCCACGCCACAGTAGCCTTGCCGTCTTCACCTGTGGTGGCCTCCTTTGCGCCGCTAAGTTGGCCGCGCAGTTCACCCCCCGGATTGGCTGCCGTATGCACGTTTGCGTATAGCCCACCAGAGAGCAGGAGAGGGATGTCTGATGCCGTTACCGTGAATGTGCCTGTCACCGGGAACGCTCCGCTCGGTGCTTTAACGCCATTTGGGTCGTAGAGCCAATAGGCCACAGGTCCATTGACCCCAGCCACGCCGCGATGGAGATGGGCCTGTGTCACGCTCACCAACCCCGTCACGTCAAGGCTGTAATCAGCCCGATTGGTGGCAGGATCGAAAGTGAGAACGAGGCGGCCACTGCCGGTTGTGTTGGTGATGGGTGTGGGGATTTCGTTGGCCCCGGAGAGATCCGCAGCGAGCGAGCCATCGGTGAAGGTGACCAGCCGGCCCACATCCGGGCTGCCTGCCAGGTCGGTGATCAGCGCCGTGACGCTAATCGGACGCCCGACGACAGGCATTGCCGGCGTGGCGGTCAACTCAATGGCCGATACCTCGACTACATTGGAAACATCCACCACCACGCCTGCACTGGCAGAGAAACCAAAGCTGTCTGTCACGGCTACGGTAAAGGTCTCCTGGGGTCGGACTTCGTAGTTGAGCTGGCTGCTGTCGGCCACGCGAATCAACCCACTATCAGGATCGACGGCGAAGGCAGCGGAAGCATTCCCACCGACGATGGCGAATGTATGGCTGTCGTTCTGGTCCAGATCGAAGACAGGCATCTCGCCTATCACTGTATCGTTGGGGGTGTCTTCGGCCACTTGCAGAGATTGGCCTGCGGTCCGCGGGGCATCAACCACCTGCACTTCCACGGGCACCCGGACCAATGAGCGTTCAGGATCGTTGGTTGCCAGGCAGATGTTGCCCTTGTAGTTGCCGAAATCCAGGTAGCTGGCGTCGAAGCGCAGATCCAAGACGCCGCTGAGGCCAGGGGGAACGAAACCGACAATCGGCTGGTCGCCAGCAATCCACGGAATGTCACCGGGTTGACAGAGGGTAGGCGGCGTGAATGCCACATTGTCTACGAAGAAGCTGGTGGCGCGGCCTTGGCCCAGGAATACCTGAGAATGGAAACTAAGCAGGTGGTCCCCGTCGTCGGCGAAGGCGCGGATATCCACCATCTGTCTGGAATATCCCGACAGACCGCATTGGGAACTATCGCCATAGACGGTGTAGACGGGCCGGTTGTCGATGCGGACTTCCAGATTATCACTTTCACTGTCACAGTTCAGCAAGTCCAGATCGAATTCCAACACAGGTGTATCGGCGGAGATGCGTATCTCCTGACTAAGCCATGCACTTTCCGGGTTGGCCGTGCCGCCGAACTGGACGAACCAGTCACCGCTTGCGGGGAAGCCACCGGGGCAGGTGCCGGAAGTGCAAAAAAGTGTCGGCTTCTGGTCGCTGGTTTCGCTCCATTTGGGATGGGGGAAGCCGATTTCAAATCCGCCGTCTATGAGGCCCGATGCGTCAGACTGGCGCGGTTCGCCGGCTCGGGCCGCGGGTGACTCGAATACTTCGACATTGAGTGAAAGTGTGCCCGCATTGCGGATGGTCAGCGAATGGGTTGCCGTCTGCCCCAAAGGGGCGACGCCCTGCACACTCTGCGGATTAACCTGAATGCGGGGGCGGGCGATTACAGAGAGCGCTCTGGCTCTGTTGTTGTGCGGCGGGTCCGTGACGCCAGCGGGAGCAAACACGCCCGCTTCATTGATGACAGTGCCGTTGATGTCATTGACACGGGCCGAGAGTAGGAAGGTGGCCGTACTGCCCGGCGGCAGGTCAATCAGCACGTCCAGATTTTGGGTGTCGGAGATCGGCCCGGTTGCGCCACCCGTATAGCTGGCAGTCCATTCTGGCAAAATCAGTTGCGCAGGCAGCAGGTCCACCACCACACTGTCGGTGGCACTAACCACACCGGTGTTGCTGACGATAATAGTGTAGCTGAGTGAATCACCGGGTGCCACTTCAGTTTTGTCCACCTGCATACTGATCTGCAGATCGGCCAGATCATCGGGAGAACCATCCAGATTGGCATCGGGATACCAGCCGATGTCCCGCATAAGGGCCGCAGTCAGGTCCAGCGGTTGGGCCTGGGGCAGGTCGCTATTGATGGACGGTTCCATCAATAGATTGGGTGTCGCTGAGGTGTCCCAGTGCGACATGGAGGAACCGGGCTGGACCGGGTTGGGTGAATAGAGCAGTGCCTGCCCATCCGGGGATGTCCCGGCCAGACGTTCGCTATCCACGCCCAATTCCACTTCCACATCCTCATACAGCAGAATTGACTTAAGTATGCCACCAGTTTGGCCGGAAACCATCACCGAGGGAATCATTATTGTCGGGTCGGAACCGCCCATAGTGCCAAAGCCCAGAAAATCATTGTTAACCACAATCACGCCGATAGCACCTGCGGCTTGTGCGTTCGCCACTTTGGTAACGAAAGAGCAGTTGCCCCGATCAATCAGGGCAATGGTGCCGGTGATCACTTCGCTGTTAGTCAGCGGTTCGCAGCCATCAGTGTTGCTGCCCACCCCATCTTCGGCCAGCGTCACGGAGCCAGTGACTGGCGCACTCTCGATCGAAGGTCCGAAGTTAGCGGCCCCGATCTCATAGGTTCCAGCGATGTCGTTGGGTGAGAGTACCGTCAACTGCGGGTAGCCTGGAGCCAGAAAATTCTCTACTTGAGCGCTCACATTAGGGCCATCCCAGGCTACGCCGCGGGGCGTCACCGCCGACACAACGCGCTCCTGCACGCTCATCTCATCCCAATGTTTGTCCTGCTGCAAATCCAGGGTAAATCGATCATAGATGCTGGGGAGACCGTTGAAAAATTGGCCGGTTGCCTCGTTGGTGAAGTTGGCAAAACCCAGGCCGTGGGCAAGCTCGTGCAGCAGCACGACCAGAAAATTGAACTGTGTATCTGGGGGCTGGTTGTCCACACCGTAATACCATCCCGTATTCGGCCCCAGGCAAGCTTCATCAATGCTGCTGTTGAAAAATGTCACGATATCAGGAGCAGATGGGATAGCATCCTGTCCTGCCAGTTTGTCGGCCAGAGCAGAATGATACCAGGTATAGGGGAACGCTGCGCCGGGATGATTGTCTACGCCGTTAAAGTCCCGGAAAATACTGGAGGTTCCTGCAGATCCCAATACTGCGCCTGCAAACGGGTCGCAGAAAAGCGGGGAGAATTGGGCAAGGATGCGAACCTGGACATCCGTGTCCAAAGTCTGCGCCCATATACTCGCGGCCTGTTGAAAGAGGAAAAGGCGCTGCTCACCCAAAGTGGTGCCTGGGTTTCCGCCCACTGGAGCCACCGCCGTCGGATCATTGAAACCCACGCCGGGGGCATCGCCATTGACAATGACAATCGACGCATTGCCCGGCGCAGCCGATGTGCGCGGTTGGGCGTTCTGCTTCCAGCTTTGGGCCAGATCGGCCAGGCTGGGGCTATTGGTGATTTTCCCCCTCCCCCTGGCCTCTTCCAACAGAACTGTATCCAGCCCAAAGAAAGCACCGGCTTCCGCAAAATTATCGACTTCACCCACAATAAGCTCGCCACCCTCGCCGATTTTTGCCACAGGCACCTGTAAAAAGCGCCCCTGCAAGTCCAGGGATACGCTTCCGTCGGGGTGTTCTACGGGTGTCAGCCCGGAGTCGCTTAGATTGTCGGCAAAGAGTGCGAAGAGTGTATCCGCGATACCGGTGTCTGGAGTATCGTCAGACTGTGTGGGGGGGGACATGGCCGTCGATGCCACTGCCCCGGAGGAGATAGCCCACAGAGAGAAACCGATCAGAAGCGCTACAAATGCCCAGCGCCATTGTCGTACCATAACTGTTAACATAGGAATTTCCGTATTTGTTTAGTTGGGTATATTGGAGATATGGCAGGAGCAAGTTCGGTGCTGGAAGCATACCGAACTACAAATTCTGGAGGTCGAGCAATTGGCTGCTTCACACCCTTCAAGAGAATGATGGCGACCGTTTATTTCATTTGTATTACCTCCTTCCTGTCACAAAACTTCAGCGCGCATGACTGCTGCTGCGCGTCTTTTCTCGATTCGGTGTCCTGGAAGGAGTCTATTATACGATTGTTCACGGAGGCTTTGCAAACGGATAAAATGCAGGCATTTTCAGAGATTCGTATGCATCCCCAGGCCAATGGGCTACCCGATTATATGTTTGACCGGTTGAAAAGTTGAAGAAATGTGACCCTATGCCTGCGACGAGTATACATATCGGAGACGGATTTGACCTCTGCCGTTCTTTTTCATACACTGCTTTCTATACTTCCCCCCCTAAACCGGTCTCTTTCCAACGCACAGTCGCAGTCCTATCACCCAACCAACCACCGCAAACGGAGTGAACCAATGACCGCACAACCCAATCTTTCCAGTTGGAACGCCCTTAAATTTCGCTGCATCGGTCCGCCCCGGGGCGGACGGGTGGTGGCCGTGGCCGGACACCCGACGGATCGCAACACCGCCTACTTTGGCGGCTGCGCGGGGGGCGTCTGGAAGACCAGTGACGGCGGCACCTATTGGGAGAATATTAGCGACGGCTTCTTCCGCACGTCCGCGGTGGGAGCCCTGGCCGTCTCGGAAGCCGACCCAAACGTCATCTACGCGGGGATGGGCGAGACTTCCATCCGGGGCGATGTGAGCTGGGGTGACGGCGTCTACAAATCCACCGACGGCGGCAAGACTTGGCAGAATGTGGGGCTGGGCGACACCCACCACATCGGGATGATCCGCATCCACCCCAAGAACGCGGATATCGTCTACGTGGCCGCGCTCGGCCACGCCTTTGGCCCCAACCCGGAGCGGGGCGTCTATCGCACAGCCGATGGGGGCAAATCCTGGGAGCAGATTCTCCACGTCAGCGAACGGGCCGGCGCCATCGACCTGGCCCTGGATGTGACCAATCCCCGCATCCTCTACGCCTCCATCTGGCAGGTGCATCGCCATTTCTGGGAACTGGTCAGCGGCGGGCCAGACAGCGGCCTGTGGAAATCCAGCGACGGCGGCGACACCTGGACGGATATTACGCGAGCCAAAGGGCTGCCGCAAGAGGGCATTCTGGGCAAAATCGGCGTGGCGGTCTCCCCGGCCAAACCGGATCGGGTATGGGCGATTGTCGAGTCTGACGACGAAAAGTCGGGCGTCTACCGTTCCGACGACGGCGGCGCAAGCTGGGCGCTGCTCACCACCAACCGGGATTTGATGGCCCGGCCCTGGTATTATATGCACATCTTCGCCGACCCCCAGGACGCCGACACGATTTATATCAACAACCTGAAGATGTGGAAGTCCACCGACGGCGGCAAGAACTACACGGAAATCACCACCCCCCACGGCGACAACCACGCGCTCTGGATCGACCCGAACGATCCCCAGCGGATGGTCCAGGGCAACGACGGCGGCGCCTGTGTCAGCTTCAACGGCGGCGACACTTGGAGCACTATCTACAACCAGCTTACCGGCCAGTTCTACCACCTGGACGTGGACAATCAACTGCCCTACCGGGTCTATGGAACCCAGCAGGACAACAGCAGCATCAGCGTGCCCAGCGCTACGGAAAAGGGGGCCATCCCCTGGACCGACTGCTACTCCGCGGGGACGGGGGAGAGCGGCTACATCGCCGTCAATCCGGACGACTCGAACATCGCCTTTGTGGGCGCGGTGGGGTCGTCGCCCGGCGGCGGCGGCGCGCTGCAACGCTACGATCACCGCACGAAGCAGATTCGCCTGGTGACTGTCTGGCCGGAACCCAACAGCGGTTGGGGGGCCAAGGATATGAAACACCGTTTCCCCTGGACCTTCCCGATTCTCTTCTCGCCCCACGACAGCGGCATCCTCTACACCTGTGGCAATACGGTTTTTCGATCCACCGACGAGGGCCATAGCTGGGAGATAATCAGCCCAGACCTGACCCGCAACGACGAGAGCAAAATGCAGCCCTCCGGCGGCCCGCTCAATCTGGACACCAGCGGAGCGGAACACTACTGCACGATTTCCACATTCATCGAATCTGCCCACGAGCCGGGCGTCTTCTGGGCGGGCAGCGACGACGGGCTGGTCCACATCAGCCGGGACGGGGGCGCAAGCTGGCAGAACGTCACCCCGCCGGACCTGCCCGCCTTCAGTCTGATAACCGTCATCGAACCCAGCGCCCACGACCCAGCGACGGTCTATCTGGCTGCCACCCGCTACAAACTGGAAGAGTACGGCCCGTATCTCTTCAAGACCAGCGATTACGGCGCAAGCTGGCAGCGCATCGACGCCACTTTCCCCGCGGGGGAGATCACCCGCATCCTGCGTGCCGACCCGGAACGGGAAGGTCTGCTCTACGTGGGCAGCGAGACCGGGCTGTTCGTCTCCTTTGACGACGGAGCCAACTGGCAGCGGATGCCGGGCAACCTGCCCGTCGTGCCGGTCTATGACCTGAAGATTAAAGACAGCGATCTGGTCGTCGCCACCCACGGGCGGGCTTTCTGGATTCTCGACGATCTGACGCCGCTGCGAGAGATTGAACCACGGAAGACACTGAATACACAGAATTTACGGCTATTTCCGCCGCGCAAGACCCTTCGCCGTTGGCTGCTGTGGGGCTTGGGCGGCAGCCAGGGAGGGGTGCGCAACTACCGGCTCTCCTTTGGGGCGCTGATTACCTATCGGGAAATGAAGGACGAGAACGGCGTGAAAGTGTGGCAAACCATCGACTCCGGTGAGAATCCGCCCCAGGGAGTAATCGTCTACTACAACCTGCCCGCGGAACTTTCCGAGGACGTGAAACTGACGATTCTTGACGGCAAAGGCAACGAAATCAAATCCTTTGGACCAAAACCGAAGGAAGCGGCCAAAGCTAACGGCGGGGAAGATGTGTACATTTCCGCCGCGCCGGGACTCAACCGTTTCATCTGGGATATGCGCTATCCCGAAGCAGAGAAGTTGCCCGGCGATGTCATCACCGAAAAGGCGGTGACGGGCGCGATGGCGGCACCGGGGCGTTACAGTGTGCGCTTGCAGGTGGGCGACGCTACGCTGGAAGAATCCTTCGAGATTTTCGTGGACCCGGCCACCGGCGCTACCCCGGAAGCGATGGCGGAGCAGTTCGCCCTCTGGCAGACGGTCAACGGCAAAATCAGCCAGACCCACGCCGCCATCAAAAAGCTGCGCCGGGTGCGGGATCAGATGGCGCTGTGGGCGGAGAACGCGGGCAAATCTGGGCTGGACGAAAAACAGGCCACGGCTCTGGCCGAACGGGCCAAGCAGATCGGCGGGCAGTTGGGCGAAGTGGAGAAGGAACTGGTCTCGGTGGATTCCAAGACCGCCTTCGACCGGCTGCGCAAGCCCATCCGTCTCAATGCCAAACTGATCAATCTAATCAGCGTCATCGGAGCTGCGGACGCTGCACCCACCCGCCAGACCCACGACGTCTTCGCCCATCTCTCCGAACTGGTGGACGCCCAACTGGGCAAGCTCGACTCGATTCTGGAGGAGAGCGTGGCCGACTTCAACGCGGCGGTGAAGGCTGCAGATGTCCCGGCGGTGGTGGTGTAGGGGCGGTAGACAGCAGGCCGCGGACGGCGGACCGCAGACGACGGACGAACGCTGGGACCGATCTCTCGGCGTTCGTCTGCCGTCCGCGGATGTGAAGCTCCTATGAAAAACGTTAGCTGAAGCTATCGATCGAACAATCGCTGAGGAATCCCGTAATGTCAATCATTGACAATCGTATGCTGTGGCGGCAGTTTGGCGCAGCCATCGAAATGCTCCACGACGCGCTGGCGGACTGCCCGGATGAACTCTGGGAAGCGCGCCGCCCACTAAGAATCTTCTGAGGCGTATGAACCTCGAACTCGAATTCAGCGGCGAAATCTGGTATTGGCGCGGTCCCGCGCCCTGGTATTTTGTGACGGTCCCCGATGAGGAATGCCAGGAGATCAAAGCCGTTTCTGGCTTGGTCACCTATGGCTGGGGGATGATTCCGGCAACTGTTCGGATCGGCAAAAGCCAGTGGGAGACCGCTCTGTGGCCCAAAGATGGCAGCTATATTGTGCCCATCAAAGCGAGTATTCGCAGAGCCGAAAAGATTGACGAAGGCGAGTCTGTGACTGTGCGCCTGGAAATCCAGCGGTGAGCTATCGCGAGCAACAGTTTCCATCAGCAGTTGAACACTCTCGCAAAGAAAAAGACCCTTCCGTCTCTGGAAGGGTCTTCTTCTTTATGACGACTATTCTATTCTTTCTCATCCGCTGACGGGTCCGGTGCGCCCATAATATTGAAGCCGCCGTCCACATAGAGCACCTCGCCCGTCACCTTGCGCGACCAGTCGCTGAGCAGGTAGCGGGCTGCGTCGCCGATGTCCTCCTGGTCCACATTGCCCATAGGCGCAACCGACCCCACATAGTTCAGGCTCTTGCGAAAGCCGCTGACACCGGAGGCAGCCAGGGTTTTGATGGGTCCGGCGCTGATGGCGTTGACCCGAATCTGGTTCTGCCCCAAATCCCAGGCCAGATAGCGCACAGTGGCTTCCAGCGCGGCTTTGGCCACACCCATTACATTGTAGTTGGGCGTCACCTTCTCCGCGCCGTAGTAGGTCATGGCCATTATCGCACCGCCCTCTGGCATCAACGGATAGGCCCGCTTGGCCAGGGCCACCAGACTGTAGCAACTCACATCCATCGCTATGCGAAAGCCTTCCCGGCTGGTGTTGACAAAACGCCCACCCAACTCTTCCCGAGGCGCATAGGCGATGGAATGGACCAGAAAGTCTAGCTTCCCGAAGTGGGCTTCAACTTTGGCGAAGAGGGCGTCGATAGCCTCCTCATTGGTCACATCACACTCTTCCACAAATGTGACCCCCAGGCTCTCGGCCAAGGGTTCCACCCGTTTTTGCAGCATTTCGCCCGCATAGCTGAATCCCAATTCGGCACCTTCAGCCGCCAATGCCTGGGCAATACCCCAGGCAATCGAATTTTTGTTGGCAATGCCAAAGATCATCCCGCGTTTCCCATCGAAAAGACCCATCGTTATTCTCCTCTATATTGATGTGTAAAATAGCCAACGATGAACACCGATTCACACGGATAAGACGGATGGACAGGGATAAAATCTGCGCTCATCTGCGTCCCACTTTCATTTTTATCGGCGTCAACCGGTTGCGTTGTCTCTTGTGAATATCCCATTGATGAACAAAGCCAGATATGGCTCAATTGCCCAGTGCGCTCGCTTGCCAAAGCATAAACACCGGGACAAGCCGTCAGTTACGCGCGCGCTGCCTCTTCGTAGCCATTCCCGATCGAACTCGCGATGATACACAGGAGCCTGACACAAATCGTAAATTGAAAGTGCTTTCTCGGTGCATTTTGTAAACCAACCGAAAGCCCTCATGCCAATTTAGGCCAAACTCCCTCAAAAACTCGCTAAATTCGCACTTTACAAAACAAAAGTTATGTGATACACTTCCAAATAAGAAGAACTGAGTTGTCACGTTGTGGTTGGAAGCCACTATCGGGGGAAGCGTGACGAGTCAGTTCTTCCCATTTAAGCAACAAATCAGGGGCAGCTACGCTGCCCCTGATTTGTTTTAAGTTGCAGTCAGGCAGAAACGATACGCAGGTAGCGACGTTTACCCACCTGCAAAACCTGATCCTTGCCCGCTGTATGGGCTATCTCTTCTCCGGCATCCTCCACTGTCTCGCCGTTGAGTCGGACACCCCCCTGCTGAATCAGCCGCCGCGCCTCGCTGTTGCTGCGGGTCAACCCGGCTTCATTCATCAGATCGAGCAGCCCGATGGCCCCGGCGATGGCGTGCTCCGGCGCGTCGCTGGGAATGTCCCCCTCGAACATCCGTCGGGCATCCTCGGCGGCCTGGTTTGCGGCTTCGTCCCCGTGGAAGATGCTGACAATCTCCCAGGCCAGTTGGGCTTTGGCCTCCTGGGGATTCAAGCGGCCCGCTTCGATCTCCGCCAACATTTCGTCGATCTTTGTTTGGCTCCAGCGGGTAACCAACTCAGCGAAGTTGCGGAAGGTGTGGTCGGCCAAGCTCAGTACTTTTGTGAAGATCACACCCGGCGCTTCGTGGATGCCGATGGAATTGCCGGTGGACTTGCTCATGCGCAATGTACCATCGGTCCCCACCAGAATCGGGAAGGTCAGCACAACCTGGGGTTCTGTGCCTTTGGCTTCCATCAGTTTGCGCCCGGCCATCAGATTGAAGAGCTGATCCGTGCCGCCGATCTGCACGTCCGTATTGAGCGCGACCGCGTCGTAGCCCTGCATCAGCGCGTAGAAAAACTCGTGCAGCCAGATGGGATCGCCTTTGGCATGGCGCTTGCTGAAGTTGTCCCTCGTCAGAAATTGCTGGACAGTAAAGTTGCTGGCCAGATCGATCACATCGCCAAAGCTCAGTTCGCCCAGCCATTTGTGGTTGTATTCCACAAGCGTCTTCTGCCGGTCCAAGACCTGGAAAGCCTGCTCGGTGAATGTGCGGGCATTTTCCATGGCCGCGTCCAGTGTCTGCTGCTGGCGGGCACTCTCTTTGTCGCTGGGGTCGCCGATTGTGCCGGTGAATGTGCCGATCAGAAAGACGACTTCGTGGCCCAATTCCTGAAACTGGCGCAGTTTGCGCAGGGGCACGGTGTGGCCCAGGTGCAGGTCCGAGGAAGTGGGGTCGAAGCCGCAGTAGACCCGCAGGGGCTTGCCGGTGGCGCTGGCCTTTTCCAGCCGGGCACGCAGTTCCTTTTCCATATTGGTGCGGGTCAGGTCGTCGCCAAAATCGACACCCCGCATGAGGATGCTCATCTGTTCATCGACAGGAGGGAAAGTTGTCATTGCTCGTTCCTGTATATTCAAAAGTTGATTAGTTTACTGGTTGATTGGACACATGCCCCGCAAAATAAAAACGCGTGGCTGTGCGCCACGCGTTCGGTACGGGAGAAGGCTGTCTGCTTAGATGGAGACAGAATGAACGGCGTGCGCGGACAGAGCGGGGCGTCTTGCGCCCCTCGGATACGAGTAGCCATATTCGCTGCACACAACCGGTTGCCTTTTCATGGGTAGACTATAGCACGCCCCTCGCCGAAGGTCAAAAAGAAGTTGGACTTTTCGGAAAAAGTCGAACTTCTCTCCGACTAAAATTTCGGCTGATGCTCGGCGACCGCGGGGTCTGCACCCAGCAAAAAGCCGAAGTCCATCCCATCCGGGGCCTGTAGAATCGAATCGAGAAAGAGCTTGCCATAGCCCCGGCTGTAGTGGGGCGCTGGAGGCTGCCATTCGGCCCGACGTCGGTCCAGTTCGTCGTCGCTGACGTGCAGATGCAGGCGACGGTTTGCCAGGTCCAGCTCAATCTCGTCCCCGTCCCGCACCAGCGCCAGGGGACCTCCGATGGCCGACTCCGGCGCGACGTGGAGGACAATCGTCCCGTAGGCCGTGCCGCTCATGCGGGCGTCGGAGATGCGCAGCATATCCCGCACCCCCTGCTTGAGCAGTTTGGTGGGGATGGGCAGATTGCCCACCTCCGGCATCCCCGGCCCGCCGATAGGACCGGCATTTTGCAGCACCAGCACGTCGTCGGGGGTCACGTCCAGGTCGGGATCGCCGTAACGGGCCTGCAAATCCGGGATGCTGGTGAAGACGACGGCCCGCCCCCGGTGTTGAAGCAGCCGGGGCGTGGCCGCCGAATGTTTGATGACTGCACCGTCCGGGGCCAGATTGCCCCGCACAATTGACAGCCCGCCCTGACTGTCCAGGGGATTGTCCAATGTACGGATGACATCCGGGTTGTGGATTTCCGCCTCCGCCACATTCTCGGCCAGCGTGCGCCCGGTGATAGTGAGCGCGTCGCCGTGGAGCAGTGGCAGCAGTTGCTTCAACACTGCCGGGATGCCCCCCGCGTAGAAAAGGTCCTCCATTTGATATTTGCCGCTAGGCCGCAGGTTAGCAATCATCGGCGTGCGGCGACTGATCTCGTCGAAGAGGTCCAGGGGCAAGGGAATGCCCAGGCGACCGGCGAGGGCAGGCAGATGGACAACCGCATTTGTGCTGCCGCCGATGGCGCAGAGCAGGGTGATGGCGTTTTCCAGGGCTTCCCGTGTCAGAATGCGGGAGGGTCGCAGCCCTTCGGCCACCATCCCCACAATACGCCGCCCACTTTGCTCGGCCAGACGCATCCGCCGGGAATCGACCGCGGGAATCGCGCCGTTGCCGGGCAGGGCCATGCCCAGGGCTTCGGTCATGGAATTCATTGTGGAGGCTGTGCCCATCACCATACAGTGGCCGTGGCTGCGCACCAGATTGTCCTCCACTTCGGCATACTGGCCGTCGGTCAGCTTGCCCGCCCGGAATTCGTCGCTGAGCCGCCGACAGTCGGTGCAGGCTCCCAACATTTGCCCCCGCCAGTTGCCGTTGAGCATCGGCCCGCCGGAGACGAGCAGACTGGGCAGGTCCGCGCTGGCCGCACCCATTAGCGCAGCCGGGGTGGTCTTATCGCAGCCGGTGAGCAGCACAACCCCGTCGATGGGGTTGCCCCGGATCATCTCCTCCGTGTCCATTGCGGCCAGATTGCGCCAGAGCATCGACGACGGAGTCAGGTAAATCTCACCTAAACTGATCGTCGGAAATTCGAGAGGAAAACCGCCCGCCTGCCAGACCCCCCGCTTGACCGCTTCGACCAGTTGGGGGAAGTGGGCGTGGCAGTTGTTGAGTTCGCTGAAAGTGTTGCAGATGCCGATGACCGGCTTGCGCATATCCTCCTCGTCGAAGCCCATCGACTTCGTGAAGGTGCGGTGGATCAGCCCGGCGGTAAAATTGTCTTGAAAGAAAGTAGTGCTGCGGTTCTTTTCGTCGCTGCCAGATGCAATAGTCATCGCTATGTCCCTGAAAATGGAGGGGGAATGGATACAGCCAAAGTATAGCCCATCCCGTGGGGATGTCAACCAAAACGAGTTGGAAACATCTCGCAGCCAGACAGTTTTGTGATACAATCAAAAGCAATCGTGAGTCCATTGATCCATACAGAAGCACAAGACGTATCCCTAATGAGCAATGCCCAGGTGGAATGGGAAACTGAAGATGAAGCCTATCGGCCGAGTTCGGCACGCAATGGGCGTAGATCGGCTGGTCCCTTTGACGGGCTGACCGGCGCAGACCGGGCCGCTTCTGTCCAGCGGCGGCTGAGCCAGGCAGTGGATAGCTGGTGGCAACAGGGCGAGATGCCCCCGATTGGATTGGTGCGGGATGGGCTGTTGGTCCTGGAGGCCGGCCACAAGCTGGACGAAGCATCCCTGACTTTGCTCCTGCGCAGCACCCTCTATTATGGCAAAGGGATGCGCACAGCCCTGCACCATCTGAACAACCCAGAACGGGCTGCGTCTGTGATGCGGGATATGCTGCTGCACCCCACCCAGCCCCTGCCCCCTGCACAAATTGTAGAATTGGCGCGCAAAGACGACGAAAGCGGCGGGTGGCTGGTTACCCTGAACGACCTGTTGCGGGAAGAGATGGCCCAGCCCCTGGAACCCCGGCGCACCCTCGCCCACGCCAACTTGGAATATCTACGCGAAGCTGGCTCAACCGGAGACAAAGTTGCCGGGTGGGTTCCGCTGGCGACCCAGACAGCGCCCGACAGCCGGTCTGCGAAGCGCAGGGGAAAGCGTAGACGCCGGGCAAAGGTGCCGCCACACTTTTGGCGCAGAGTTGCTACGCCCTTCGGACTGCTGGCGTTGGCCCTGCTCGTCCTATCCCTGGCCTTTTTCTGGCTCGACCTGCAACAATCCTTCGATCCCAACGGTCAGATGGTGTCAATTCCATCCGGCATCTACCGTATCTCGGACCCTACCCAGGCCGACACAGACCGGCTGGTGGAGTTGCAGAGCTTCTCGATTGACCGCACGGAAGTGACCAACGCGGCCTATCGCCTCTGCTTCGAGGCCGATGCCTGCACCTGGCCCACCCGCACTACCAGCGTCACCCGGCCCGACTATTTTCTCAACCCGGCCCTGGACAGCTTCCCGATGATCAATGTGACCCACGCCCAGGCTGCCCTCTTTTGCCGCTGGGCTGGCAAACGGCTGCCGTTGGAAGAGGAGTGGGAGACCGCCGCCAGTTCAGCCCTGAGCCTGCAACGGGCCTTTCGCTATCCCTGGGGCGACAACTTTGACAGTGTGCGGGCGAATGGGGCGGACACAGCCATCGGCGACACATTGCCGGTGGGAACCTACAGTCCTGGTGGCGACAGCCCCAGCAAAGCCGCCGACATGGCGGGCAATGTGGCTGAATGGACGGCCACCCCGGCCAACCCACGCCAGCAGCCAGCCGTGGCCTATGTGGTCAAGGGTGGCTCATTTCAGGATGACAGCGACAGGCTGGCGACCAACACACGAGTAGCGGTAAACGACGAGGAGAGCCACCCTTGGCTGGGTTTCCGCTGCGCTGTCACCAATCCTACGGAGGAGTAAGAGTAATCAGTGACCAGTAATCAGTATTGTCGACGAGACACGCTGGTTGCGGTTTACTGCTCACTGCAAGCGATGAGACGATTTCAGAAACAGACTTTCCTATACGCAATTCTCTGCGCGCTTCTTATCGGGCTGCTGCCGGGTACTGCCCTGGCCTCGGAGCCGTGCGAAAAGGACGGACAGATGATCGAGCGCTCTGTCTGCGATTTTGACGCGTTCTACGGCAGCCCGCCCCGCCAGATTCCCCAGGGCTGGGAGCCTTTTATTATCTACGGCGACCTGACTTATATGCAGGACGTGGACACCTATTTTGGGCCTCCTTCTCTGCGCATGTGGAGCAACGGGGGAACCTTCAAAGCGGGCATCTTGACCCAAGTGCGGGTGACGCCGGGCAACGGCTATCGAGCCAGCATCGCCTGGGGTGGCCCGAACGACCCGGACAATTTTGGCCGCCAATTGGGGATCGATCCCACAGGTGGCACAGACCCCAACAGCCCGTCTGTGATTTGGGGGCCGATGCACTTTGGCCCAGGGCGCTTTCTCAACTATCCGCCGGGGGAAGGGCCAAATATCGACATAAAGGCCAGGGCTGCCGGCGAGACGATGACCGTCTTCTTTGTGGTGGACCACCCGCGCAGCACCGGCGACAATCTGATTTATGTGGACGCCATCGCTCTCTATCCCGACGAGAGCGCACCGGGTGTGCCCACGCCTGTGCCCACAGAGATTCCTGCGGCAGCGCCGGTTGCCGAAGCCGCTTCTGTCCAGCAGCCGGTTGTCGTCCAGCCCACAGCGACACCTCTGCCCACGGCCACGCCGACAGAGACGCCCATTCCTACGGCAACGCCTACGCCGACGGATACGCCCACGGCTACCCCGTCGCCCACGCCGACGATTACCCCCACCTGGACGCCCTGGCCCACAGCCACCCCGGAGAGCGGGGCAGGCAATGGCGATCAGACGGCTTCTTCAGGCGGCACGATGAATGGGCTGAGTGGGTTGGTATCGGTGGGCGAAGAAGTCGGTCGTCAGGGGTTGTTGCTGTTCGGGTTTGGTGGGTTGGGAACGGCTCTCCTGCTGGGAGCGATGCTGCTCTGGCTGCGACGCGAAAACGGAAAAGCGGTAGAGCGATAAAACGGACGGGGGTCGCCCGCACGCTTCATCGCTCTACCGATTGAATGCTTCAACGCTTTACCGCTCGCCCACTGTTACAGAAAGCTCGGTCAGCGCGCCGCCCCGCACAATCTGGGCGCTGACGGTCTGCCCCACCTGGCTGCCCTGCAAGAGCAGTGTCAGGTCTTCGGGACGTTCCACCGCTTCCCCATCCAGTGCCACCAGAATATCACCCACCAGCAGGCCAGCCGCGGCAGCCGGGCTGTCGGCTTCGATGGAATTGAGCAGCACGCCCGTCGCCCGCTCCAGGGATTCGGCCACGGCTGTGGGCAGTTTGGCGGGCTGCGCGCCTACGCCCAAATAGCCCCGGCGCATCCGCCCGTGGGTCAGCAGCGTCTCCACCACCGGCTTGGCCGTTGCCGCCGAGAGGGCAATGCCCCCTTCACGGGTCAGGGCAGAGGTCGCCAGCCCGATGACTTTGCCATCGCCGTCGATCAGCGGGCCGCCGGAAAAGCCGGGATACATCACCAAATCCGGGCGGATGTAGTGGCTGACTTTGCCGCCCCCCATCGAACGCCAGGCCCCGCCCAGGCTGCTGAGCACCCCCAGAGACGCCTGCACATTCTGTCCGGGTCGCCCCAGAGCCAATACCAATTCTCCCACCCCCAGACTCTCTTCATCCCGCCATTCCGCCGCTGACAGGCCGGTGGCTTCTATCCGCAAGAGGGCCAGGTCGGTGGACGGGTCCCGCCCGACAAGCGTTGCGGGCAACACTCGGCCATCGGCCAGCCCGACGCTGATACTGTCGTCCCGGCGCACCGCGTGGTGGGCGGTGAGGATCAGCCCATCCGCGGACCAGACGATACCGCTGGCCGGATGGCGGCGGCGGGCATCCACCCGTACGACACTCTGGCTGGCCTGGGCTACGACTGCGGCTGCACTTTTAGAAATTGTGGCAAAATCAGTTGACATAGAAATTTCTCCTGTGTTTGTAGACCGGTTGCCCAGCCCACTGAATTGTTCGATATACACAGGATAGACGAAAGAATTGCGCGGCACATCACCGGATCGGGTGGGGACAACCCATCAATTTGGGTGGGGAAGAACAAAAGATATTGGGTATTGGATATTTCGTTGGGATCTCCAACCGGTGCCACTGCCAAATATCCAATACCCACTATCTGCTGCCCACTATCCGCCATCTACAGAATTAACAGCCCCAATCGCGTCGCCCGCACCACCGCGTCTGTACGGCTCTGCGCGTCCAGTTTGCCCAGGAGGGATTGGACGTGAAATTTGACAGTATTTTCGCTGATGGCGAGTTGGCGGGCGATGGCCCGATTGGTCAGGCCGTCGGCCAGGAGGGCCAGGACATCTTCTTCACGGGGGGTGAGGGGTTCGAGAAGCTCGGCGGGTGTGGCGTCTGGCGGCGTGGCAAGCAGGTCCCGCTGGCCGGGGTCCACCACCAGCAGCCCGGCGGCAATGGCGTTGAGCGCGGCAGCCAGCCGTTCCCCATCCACCTGCCGGGGCAACAGACCAGAGACGCCCGCAGCCCAGACCTGGCCAGCCTCTTCCCCATCGGGCAACAGAGCCAGCACAGGCAGGCGGGCAGAAAAATCGATCAGCCGTTCCAGCAATCGGCTGTTCTCTGCTTCGCCGAAATCCCAGCCCAAATCCCACAGGAGCGCGTCGGGCGCGTGCTCCTGCACAAGCGCGTCCAGTTGGGGGCCGCAATCGCTCTGACCAGCAATAGACAGACCCGGCTGCCCAGCCAACAGCGCGGCCAATCCAGCCCGGGCCAGCAGGTCATCGGCGACGATTAGCAGAGAGATTTCGGATGGTTGGCGCATAGCTGTAGGCTATCACCGGTGGGGTGGGAAGTCTGTGAGGGGTGTACCGGTTGGGCAGGCCGACGGCAGACCGCGAAACAGAGCCTTCCGGCGGTCGGCGGTTCGCGGTCAGCTATCTCTCCACCACAAAACAGCCCACAGCCTTCGACATCCGCAAGACCCCTTCGGCGTCGATGATGGCCTGGACCTTGCGTTGGACAATTGCGGCGAGCGCGGGCCGGTGGCTGCCGTCGGCGGAGCCGTCCATCAGCGCGTCGATGCGCATAGACGCGTAGTAGGCCAGGAATGCCTCGGCAGAAGGGAAGAGGAAGGCATCCTCACGGATCACCAGTTGGGCGTCGGGGAAGACCGAACGGACCAGCGGCTCACCGCTCTCCACAGTAAAATCAGCGATGGGCGAACGGCTGTCCGCGTGCAAACCCAATTCTTCAGCGGCTTCGGCGTGGAGTTGGGTCATGCGTGCGCCGTTGTCCGCGCTGTTGGTGCTGATGAGCAGCCGTCCACCCGACTTCACCAACCGGCCCATCTCCCGCAGTGCGGCGATTTTGTCCGGCACGTGATAGAGCATGTGGTTCGCCATCAGCCGGTCGCAGCAGCCGTCGGCCAGGGGCAGTTTTTCGGCGCTGGCTTGCACAGCGGACACCGGCAACCCATCCCGCCGGGCGTTGGCGCTGGCTTCGGCCAGCATTCCCAAGGACGCATCGACGGCCGCAATCTGCGCACCCCGTCGGGCCAGGAAGGGGTGATAGATGCCGTGGCCGGAACCCACATCAGCGATGCGTTCGCCGGATTGGGGGTCGAGCAGGTCCAGCACCCATTCCATAAAATTGTCTTTGCGCTCGCTGTAGAGCCGGTGGGCGTCCTGGCGGATGCGCAGCTTTTCGCTGTCGGCGTATTGATAGTCGAGGTAGGCGTTGTCGGTGACGAGTGGCATGGGATTGGGTAATTGGATAACTGGTTGATTGGACGACTGGTAGCGCAAGACTGACGGCCAGTGAAGGACGACAAAGGTAAGTACTCTCTATTACGAAGTGTGCGTTCTTAGGATGCCAGACTGCCTAACGCTTCCAGCAGCCGATCAGTCTGTTCCGGGCGGCCTACAGAGATGCGGATGCAGTTGTCCAGGCCCGGTTTGTTGTAGTAACGGACGAGAATGCCCTGGCGTTCCAGCGCCTGCTTTAATTCGCCTGCGTCCCGGCCTTCCACCCGGCAGAGGACAAAGTTGGCTTCAGACGGATGGGGGCGCAGATAGGGAATGGCCGAGAGTGCGGCGTAGAGCCGGTCCCGCTCGGACTTGAGTTTTTCCACGACGGCGATTATCTGGTCCGTGTGGCGCAGACTGGCGAGACCGGCCACGGATGCGGCCACATTCACGTTGTAGGGCTGTTTGAACTTCCAGAGATAGGGCATCAGCCAGGCGGGGAAGATGCCGTAGCCCAGACGCAGACCGGCAATCCCCGCGGCTTTGCTGAAGGTGCGCAGGACAATCAGATTGTCGTGTGCCAGCACCCAATCGGCCCGGCTGGGCTGGTTGGCAAACTCCACATAGGCTTCGTCCAGCACAACCACCAGCGGCAGGGCCAGCAACCGGCGCAGATCCTCGTCCCCCAGCCACGTGCCGGAGGGGTTGTTGGGGGAGGTGAGGAAAAGGATTTTGGGGATTGGGGATTGGGGATTGGAGATTGGGGCGTCAGTAACTCTCGCCGAATATCCAATACCCAATATCTTTTCGATACCAGCCACATCGACACTGTAGTCTTCCCGCCGCCACACATCGATGACCTGTCCGCCCTGCAATTTGGCGTCAAAACTGTACATCCCGAAGGTGGGCGGGGTGTTGATGATGGCGTCGCCGGGTGACAGGAAGAGGCGGCAGATGTAGTCGAGCAGTTCGTCCGCGCCTTGGCCGGGCAGAATGTGCTCGGCGGGCACACCGACAAAACCACTCAGGGCCTCGCGCAGTTCGCTCTGCTGTGGGTCCGGGTAGATGTGATAGTAGGGATATTCGGCCAGGGCTTCGGCCACCGCGGGCAGAGGGCCGTAGGGATTCTCGTTGGCATCCAGCTTGACAATCTGGCTGGCAGGAATGCCCAACCGTCTGCTCAGCACCTCGAAGGGCTGGATGGGCGTATACTCTTCCAGGCCGGAGAGGTGGAGGTTCAATAGGGATTGAGGGACAAAGCTGGTCATTCGGCTCTCTGCTCGACAAGAAGGAAGTGGTTTTCAGGACATTTCTGACTCTATCCCAGCTTTCCAGAGAATGCAAAATTGCACTACAATTGTACAGGACGATTGCCACTTTCAGACGGGGGCCGCAGGCAAATGTCCCTACAACTTCGAATGTCTACACGAAGAAGAAATCCAGCATCGGTGTAATGCATCCAAATGGAGGCTACGATGACAAAACGAATGGTCGATAAAGCAATAATCCGCGCCCAAAGCAGCGGGGAATCCTTCAGCCGGGGCGAGGAATACTTTGAGGAGGGCGCGGTCCTCTCGCTTGTGTGGCGGGGCGACACCCTGCACGCCGAAGTAGAGGGCAGCAGCTATCAGCCCTATACGGTCACAGCGGAGTTTACAGACGCCGGGATTGCCACCGCCGACTGCACCTGCCCCTACGATTGGGGCGGCTGGTGTAAACACATTGTGGCCGCGCTCCTGGCCTGTGCCGAGGAACCGGAGAGAGTGGAGGAGCGCCCAGCCCTCTCGGACCTGCTGGCCGGGCTGGATGCGGACCAGATGCGGGCGCTGATCGAAAAGCTGGCCCAGGCCTGGCCCGAAACCGTAGAGGTTGTGGAGCGCTGGGTTGCCTTGGGCAAAGTCGCCCAGCCGGCTCAATCCTCCCCCACCGCCCAAACGCAACGGCCCACAGTCACCTTTGACCTGACAACCATTCGCCGCCAGGTGCGCACGGCCATGCGCCAGGGCAGCGACGGAATGGACGACTATCTGGTACAGGTTGAACAATTGCTGGAAAACGACCAGCCCAGAGACGCCCTGCACCTGCTCGAAGCCATCACAGAAAGCGCAGTTTCTGCGTTGGACCCGGGTGGGCCGCCCTACGCCGGCGGCGGCTATCGGGGAGACTACTATTACGACGACGACGCTGGCAGCGACTATTACACGCTCTTTGAAGGAATGTCTACGCTGTGGGCAGAGATTCTGCTCTCGGCAGAGTTTTCCCCTGACGAGCGAATCAGCTATCAGGAGATGCTGGGAGGCTGGGATGAGGAACTGGCCGGAATCGACTGGCTGGGCGCGGACGATTTCTTCTCGCTGGGCGTGGCCGCGCTCGAATACTATTGGGACTATCCGCCCCTGCAACGGGTGCTGGCGGGGGAGATCACCGAACTGGGGGCGTGGGAGGGCGAAGCCCCCTTCCACGCCGACGCACTGGCCGTCGTTCGCCTGGGCGTGCTGGAACGGCAGAAACGGTTGCAGGAATATCTTTACCTGGCAGAGGCCGAGTCCCAGACAACCCTTTACATCAATATGCTGGCAAATGTGGGACGCAGCGAGGAGGCCGTAGCCGAAGCGCTGCAATATCTGAGCGACGCGCCGAGCGCGCAATTGGTGGCCCAAACCCTCTATGGCAACGGGCAGATCGCCGCTGCCTTTCGGGTGGCCGAACACGGGTTGACGACAGAGGGCTATGCCGTATACGATCTGGCCCTATGGCTTTGGGAGAAGGCCAGCGCCGCAGGCGAGACGTCAATGGCCTTGCGCGCAGGCAGCCAGGCTGTTCTGAACAGACAGAATTTGAGCGATTATCTGCGCCTGCAAAGTCTGGCCGGGGGGGAATGGAGTGCCCTGCGCGAGGAGTTGCTGTCAAAATTGCGCCAAAAACCGTCGGGCTTTGGGGGCAACGCCATCACCATTTTTCTACACGAAAAACTGGTTGACGACGCCATCGCCGCGCTCAGTCTCTATACCCACGACGGAGAGGTGATGGCTGTGATGGAGGCGGCCAAAGAGAGCCGACCGGATTGGGTCATCCCCGCGGCCCGGAAGAAGGCGGAAAGCATTATGAATGCAGGCAAGGCGGACCGCTATAGTGACGCGGTGACGTGGCTGGGCTTTGCCAAAGCAGCCTTTCTGGCCCAGAGTCGGCGGGACGAGTGGACGGAATACCTGGCCAAAATCCGCGAGCAGCACGGGCGCAAATGGAAGTTGATGGGGTTGCTAGAGAGGATGTAGAGGGTAGGCATACCAACCAAAAGAGGACGCAGATTTCGCAGAAACCACAGATTTACGCAGATTTTTATCAGCGCCAATCACCTTTTTCAGCGAAATCTGCGTCCCAGTCCCTACTCTCCGCTCCCCAGTCTCTTTTTCACCGCGGCGGCGTGGGCAGTCAGCCCCTCGGCTTCGGCCAGGGCGACGGCAGCCGGACCGATCTTCGCCAGCGCCCGCTCATTGAGTCCGATGACGCTGATCAGCTTCACAAAGTCCAGCACATTGGCCGGGCTGGCAAAACGGGCCGTCCCCCCCGTCGGCATTACATGGCTGGGACCGGCCACGTAGTCACCCAGCACCTCGAAACTGCGCTCGCCCAAGAAGACGCCCCCCGCGTTGCGCACGCTCTCCAGATGGTCCCAGGGATTTTCCACCAACAGGCAGAGATGCTCGGGCGCATAGGCGTTGGCGAGGGTGAAGGCTTCGGGCAGGGAGGCGGTGACGACAATCCCCGATCCCCGCTGCAACGCGCCCGCGGCGATCTCCGCCCGATCCAATGCCTCTAACTGATCCGCCACTGCGGCCTGCACCTGCTCGGCCAGGGCACGGCTGGGCGTGAGCAGAATCGCGCTGGCCAGGATGTCGTGCTCAGCCTGGGCTAGCAGATCCGCCGCGGCCAGACGGGGGTCGGCGCTGTCGTCAGCGATGACGACCGTCTCCGTCGGACCCGGCAGACCGTCGATGCCCACCAGCCCGAACAACTGACGTTTCGCCAGCGTCGTGAAGAGATTGCCCGGCCCACAGATTTTGTCCACGGCGGGGATGCTGGCCGTGCCAAAGGCGAAGGCGGCGATGGCCTGGGCACCCCCGGCCACGTAGACCGCATCCACTCCAGCCACGGCAGCCGCAGCCAATGTGACCGGATGGGGCAGACCCGTCTCCCGCTGGGGTGGGGTGATGACGGCGATGTGGGACACACCCGCGACTTTGGCCGGGATGGCCGTCATCAGCAGTGTGCTGGGCAGGGGCGCAGTGCCACCGGGGACATAAACGCCCACCCGCTCAATCGGGCGCACCAGTTGGCCCAGTGTGCCGTCGCCGTCGTTGTGGATCCAACTGATGGCGGGCTGGCGGCGGTGGAAGGCTTCGATGCGGGCCGCGGCCAGATGGAGCGCGTCGGCCACGGCTGGGTCGATCTGGGCCAGCGCGGCGTCGATAGCGGCCTGGGGCACACGCAGATCGCCTAGTTCCACCCGATCGATGCGGGCCGTCCAGTCGCGGATGGCCGCGTCTCCCCGCTCTCGCACATCGGCCAGAATGCGGCGCACAGCCTCGTCTGGTCCGATGCGCTCGCCAAAGAAGCGCTCGTTGGCATCCAGCAGAGAATCGGGCACAGAGAAAGCATCCCAAGCCTGACGGCGCAGGATAGAATTGCGGGCAGTAGGAACGTCGTAGATGGGAATGACAGGGGGCATAGGACTCCTGAAGATGACAGAAGGAAGGGATGATTGCCGTTCCCTTCATTCTTACTGGCGTAGCCGCTCCGCGTCCTCAATACGGCCCAGGACGACGAGCAGATCGTTTTCCTCGATGCGGAAGGTGGCACTGGGGCTGACGAGCAGGTCGTCGCCCCGACGCACGGCCATAATTGTCAGGCCATAGCGCTGACGCAGACTACACTCGGAGAGATTCCGATTCCACAGGCTGGGCGGGGCCAGCAGTTCGACCACACCCACATCGTTGCTGACTTCCAGATAGTCCACCAGATGGCCCGCGGAGAGCTTGCGCCCCAGGCGAATGCCTGCCTCGTGTTCGGGCAGAATCACCTCATCCGCGCCCACCCGCAGCAGAATGTCGCGTTGGGTGCGGGTGCGGGCTTTGGCGATCACCCGCTTGACGCCCAACTGCTGGAGAAGGACTGCGGCCAGGAGATTGCTCTCGAAGTCGGTGCCGATGCAGACCAGACCCGTGTCGAAGTTCTCCACCCCCACCTGGCGCAGCGCGTCAATATTGGTGGCGTCGAGTGCGACGACGTGGGGCAGAATTGTGCTGAGATGCTGAACCCGGCTCTCGTCCGAGTCGATAGCCAGCACATTGCGCCCGTGCTCCACCAGTGTGGTGGCGACGGATGTGCCAAATCGCCCCAGCCCGATGACTACAAACTCGTTGGAAGTCTGCTTGAAGGGGTTATGGGCCGTAGGAGAATCGGGCTGTGGACGGACCACACCCGGCTCTCGGGCGGCCAGCGGTGTCGATGTCCCTAAGCGGTGGACGACAAAATCGCGGAGGGAAGAGAGCAATGCCATAGATGGTTCTGCCTTCTAGTATAACCGGGAAATACAACGCACTTCATTATAGCGCAGCCTGCGGTCAGGTCAATCTGGCAATGATTGCGCGTTTGATGTGGGCAGAAGCTATACTGTAAACAGTGCCGCTGCCGAAGGCTATTTCAAGAGAAAGTGATGCGTCCATGCAGATCAATGTTGCTTTGTTCGACGAGACCACCCATTCGCCGTCGCTGATCGATTTGGTGGGCTACGAAGATGCCCAACAGATCATCGACTTTTGCTACATCGCCAACCCCTACTACCCGACCCAACCAATGCTGGATGAATTGACCCGGAATCTGCCTACCCTCATCAAAACCTATCCGTCCAGCAACCCCGCGATCAATGCCCGCCACCTGGCCCGGGTTCTCCACGTGGACCCCGACCACCTGATCGTCGGCAACGGCGCTACAGAGCTTATCACCGAACTCTGCCACTTTCTGGTGTCGGATATGGGCGTGCCCATCCCCACTTTTGGCGAGTACATCGAAAAGATCGACCGGGGCCGTCTGCGCCTCTATCAACTGGACCCTGCCCAGGATTACCAGCTAAATCTGGACGACTATCTGGCCTGGCTGCACGCTGAGAAACTGGGTGCGGCGCTGGTCATCAACCCCCACAACCCGACAGGCCAGCTCTTTTCCCTGGCGCAGATGCAGGCGTTTCTGGAGAAGGCTCGCGGCCTGGAACTGGTGATTGTGGACGAGTCCTTTATCGACTTTTCCGCGCCCGACGTCCCCTCTCTGCTCGCCAGCGCGGATGACTACCCCAATCTGGTGATTGTGCGCAGTATGAGCAAACATTGCGGCGTGCCCGGCCTGCGCCTGGGCTACCTCTACACGGGCAACGAGCAACGGCTGGAGCGGCTGCGCTCCTCCCTGCCCACGTGGAATATCAACACCCTGGCCGAATTCTATCTGAGTATGCTGCCCGCCACCGACGCCGACTACCACGGCTCCCGGCTGCGGGTGATCGGCGACGTGGCCCAGCTACACAGGGAACTGGCCGCCATCCCTGGGATTACGGCCTACCCGACCGGGGCCAATTTCGTCTGTTTCCGGGTGGACAACGGGATGAGAGCGCGGGATGTCCAGCGCCGCCTGCTGGTGGAGCACCACATGTACGTGCGGGATTGTTCCAATAAAATGGGGATGGACGACTATCACATCCGGGTGGCTTCCCAGGGCTGGGAGAAGGACCGGGCGCTGATCGGAGCCCTGCCGCTGGTGCTGGCCGGGTGAGAAGACTGGCTGTCCAGACGTCTATCAGTTAGACACCGCGGGCAGATAGATTTCCACTTCGTCGGATCGGTTGCGCTCGGTCTCTGTCTGGCTTTGCAAGAAGGGCAGGAAGAAGCGCCATTCATTCTCCCCAACGAGCCAGCGGTGCTCTACAAAATTGTCGTCCGGGTTGGGATCAAAGAGGCTGCTCTCAATTGTCCAGACAGATGCAAACGAGCCTTGTTGGGCGACGGGAACGGTGACAGCGATGTCGATTTCATCCCCCGGCATAAGTAGAGGCAGAGGGCAGACGATCCCGCTGTCCGCACGGGGACAGATCGCGATCGGGTCTGTGAGCAGACGGCCTGCAATCTCTGCATCCGACTGAATGACGACGGTTGCCCCCACAACTTCCCGAGGCCCTCGATTCCCTGCCCGGAAGATAAATTCGGCAGGTTCATCGAGCGCGATGGCAGTAGATGCCGAGCGCGCACGCAGCCACAGATCCGCCATAGCCGTTGCCATTGAACTGCCACTTGCATTGAATCCGCCGGTGGTAACACTGTTGTTGTCAGGTGTGTCGTCGGTGGTTGTACTGGTGATCACCACACTGTTGATCAGCTCCCCGCTGCCTGTGATTATACCGGTGAAGGTTATCAGGCCACTGCCCGTCGGCAGAGTATCGGTCATCCAAGAAACTGTGTTTGTTGTTGTTACGGCTGTACCAAAGAAATTGGATGGCGTCATCCCAATCACAGAGCCGAAGCTGACACTGACGGGTAGGGTATCAGTGATATATACGGACCGGGCATAAGATGGGCCATCATTTGTGATCGACAATGTATAAGTGACAGTGGAACCGGCCACAGGTGTATCAGTAACAACTTCGGATTTTGTGATCTGCAAATCGGCCAGGGTATTCACCGTTGTCGTCACCAGCGCGGGCTGCGCGATGCTCACCTCCGTGGCAGTCACGCCAGCCGTATTGGTAATTACCGACCCACTCAACGCGCTCGCGCTGACTGTGCCCGTAATCGTCCAGGTCAGGCTACTGCCCACACCCAAACTCGGTAGATTGCAGGTCAAGCTGCTGCTTCCCGAACAACTCAACACACCACCCGTCGTGGATGAGATGACATTCGAGAGCGCGGGCAGATTGTCCGTCACCACCAGATTCGATGCGATATTCGGCCCGCTGTTGGTGATGCGCACGGTATAGGTAATCTGATTGCCCGCCAGCACTGTGCTCGGGTAAGCGCTCTTTGTAATCGCCAGTGCCACCGACCGCTGTACAGTCGTCGTCACCAATGCCGTCTGCGCCACACTCACTTCCGTAGCTTTCACCCCGGCTGTGTTCGTAATCACCAGACCATTCGGCGCATTCCCGCTGACTGTCCCAGTGATTGTCCACGTCAGGCTGCTGCCAGCACTCAGTGTCGACAGGTTGCAGGTGATGCTGCTGCTTCCCGAACAACTCGGCACACCGCCTGTGGTGGATGAAATGGGATTCGTCACCGACAGGGGCAAAGTATCTGTCACCACCAGATTCGTCGCCGCATTGAAGCCCGTGTTGGTGATGCGCAAAGTGTATGTAATCAGACTACCTGCCTGCACTATGCTCGGGTAAGCGCTCTTTGTAATCGCCAGTGCCACCGACCGCTGTACGGTTGTCGTCACCAACGCCGTCTGCGCCACACTCACTTCCGCAGATGTCGCTCCGGCTGTGTTCGTAATCACCAGACCATTCGGCGCGGCGGCGTTGACTGTCCCCGTAATCGTCCACGTCACGCCTAATCCCCCACCCAAACTGCCCACAGTGCAGGTGAGATTGCTGCTCCCCGAACAGGTCATCGCCCCACCCGTAGACGAGATGGGGTTCGTCACCGACAGGGGCAAAGTGTCCGTCACCACCAGATTCGTCGCCGCATTGGAGCCTGTGTTGGTGATGCGCAAAGTGTATGTAATCAGACTGCCTGCCTGCACTATGCTCGGGTAAGCGCTCGTTGTAATCGCCAGTGCCACCGACCGCTGTACGGTTGTCGTCACCAGCGCCGTCTGCGCGATGCTCACTTCCGCGGATTTCACCCCGGCTGTGTTCGTAATCACTGAACCGTTCAACGCACTGGCGCTGACTGTGCCTGTGATGGTCCAGGTCAGACTGCTGCCAGCACTCAGTGTAGACAGGTTGCAGGTGATGCTGCTGCTTCCCGAACAATTCAGCACACCGCCTGTGGTGGACGAGATCGGATTCGTTACTGACACGGGCAAAGTGTCTGTCACCACCAGACCCGATGCATCACTCGGCCCGCTGTTGGTGATGCGCACGGTATAGGTAATCTGGCTGGCCGCCAGGACCGGACTTGGGGAGGCACTCTTTGTAATTGCCAGCGCCACCGACCGCTGTACGGTTGTCGTCACCAGCGCGGTCTGCGCAACGCTCACCTCCGCAGCTTTCACCCCGGCTGTGTTCGTAATCACTGACCCACTCAGCGCATTGGCGCTGACTATGCCCGTAATCGTCCACGTGACGCTGCCATCCACAGCTAAACTCGTCAGCGTACAGGTCAGGCTGCCTATGCCTCCACAGATCAACCCGCCCGTTGTGGATGAGATGACATTCGAGAGCGTGGGCAGGGTATCGGTCAACTGCACATTCGAGGCCAGACTCGGCCCGCTGTTGGTGATGCGCACGGTGTACGTAATCTCTTGCCCCGCCAGTACTGTGCTTGGATAGGCGCTCTTTGTAATTGCCAGCGCTACCGACCGCTGTATAGTCGTCGTCACCAACGCCGTCTGCGCGATGCCCACTTCCGCGGATTTCACCCCGGCTGTGTTCGTAATCACTGAACCGTTCAACGCACTGGCGCTGACTGTGCCAGTGATTGTCCAGGTCAGGCTGCTGCCAGCACTCAGCGTAGACAGGTTGCAGGTGATGCTGATGCTTCCCGAACAACTCAGTGCACCGCCTGTGGTGGACGAGAACGGATTCGTTACTGACACGGGCAAAGTATCTGTCACTACCAGACCCGACGCATCACTCGGCCCATCGTTGATGATACGTACAGTATAGGTAATCTGGTTGCCCGCCAGGACCGGACTTGGGGAGGCGCTCTTTGTGATCGCCAGTGCCACCGACCGCTGTACGGTTGACGTTACTTGGGCAATCTGAACAATGCTCACATCAGCGGCACTCACCTGTGCGTTGTTCACTAGTTGTTCATTGTGCAGGGCTGTGGGGGTGACTGTCCCTGTCACCGTGAGGATGGCGTTGGCATTCACACCCAAACTGCCTGCTGTACAGACAACGACGCCACTGCCCATACAGGAATCCCAGTTGGAACTCGACAAAGTGACACCAGTCACTGTCACGGGCAGCGAATCGGTCAGAGTTACAGTCGATAACGTACTTCCACTCGTATTAGTGACGCGTACAGTGTAGGTGATTGACTGGCCAGCAGTCACCAAATTGGTTGTGGCCATCTTTGTAATTGCGAAGGCCGAATTGACCGCAAATGTGCCCGACGCGTTCGTCGTCGTTGTACCGCCCTGTGCTGTCGTAATCGTTCGATCCCCACTCCCTACCACCGTCGGCGTCACGCTGATGCTGTCTACAAACCCACCCGTCCCGATATTCGCTGACACCGTCCCGGCAAACGCATTCGAGGTCAGGCTCACATTCCCTGTGTAGCTCGTCACTGTGTTCCCATTCGCATCCTGGGCCGTCACCCGCACATTAAATGTTGCCCCCGCTATCTTTGCCACCGCCGACAGCGCTGTTGTACCACCGCTCATTGTCACCGCAAATTTGCTGAGTGCCCCCGGCGTGAAGGTCACATCCGCATCGTCTGTGATTGGGCTTCCGCCCACTGTTCCCGTCACTGTCGATACGCCCGCGGTCGTCGTAGAGGTCAGGATGGCTGTGTAGATCCCATCCCCGTTGTCCGTCACGCTGCTCAACGATCCAAGCGTCTGGGACAGCGTTACTGTCGCCCCACCACTCGTCAGGTTGTTTGCATTCACGTCTTTCAACTGTACGGTTATCACACTCGTACTCATTCCGTCCGCTGTGATGCTCGTCGGCGATGCACTTATCGTCGAGGTCGCTCCACTTGCCGCTCCCGGTGCGAAGGTCACATCCACATCGTCCATGATTGGGCTTCCGCCCACTGTCCCCGTCACTGTCGATACGTCCACGGTCGTCGTAGAGGTCAGGATGGCTGTGTAGCTCCCATCCCCGTTGTCCGTCACGCTGCTCAGCATTCCACTCGTCTCGGACAGCGTTACTATTGCCCCACCGCTTGTCAGGTCGTTCCCGTTCGCATCTTTCAACTGGACGGTTATCGTACTCGTGCTCGCCCCGTCCGCTGTGATGCTCGTCGGCGATGCACTTATCGTCGAGGTCGCTCCACTCGCCGCTCCAGGATTGACAGCGAAACTGTTACTCGCCCCTGTAATCACGCCGCTCGTAGCAGTAATAATCCGTTCTGCACCGGCTAGCGTCACTGTCACCGGCTGTGTAAGCAGACCACCGCTAAACAGGGCAGAAGTCGTCGGCGTAATCGTCCCTCCATTTGTGGTCAGGCTGACAGGCGATACAAAACTCGTCACAGTGTTGCTGAATTCATCCTGGGCCGTTATTGACACATTGAATTGCGTCCCCGCTGTCTGCGGACTGGCAACTGTGCCAAAAGCGAAGGCGCTGTGAGCAGTCGGACTGACTATAACCGCTAGATCGTCGGCACCAGAGGAACCAATCAAATTCACCGTATCGGTAACGCTGACCGTTGCACTCTCCGCCCTGTAGAGAGCCATTACGCCGTTGTTGCCAGCAGATACACTTGCGTTGCCACTGGAGAAATCAATCAGCGTCCCTGTGCCAAACCCCGTCGCTACCCCGGAATTATTTTTGACTGTGGGTTCCGAACCATCAAGCGCAACGCTGGCCCCGCTGAAGACCAAAGTCTTGGCTCCATCATAAGACGTAGCTAAATTCCCAAAATTGTCCTGGGCAGAAATCGATAAGTTCTGAGTAGTGCCCGCAGTCTGACTGCCCGACCCACTGATCACCAGCTTCGCCGCCGCCGCTGGTCCTACCACAATACTATTGCTACAGGCGGTCGTTACACCGCCAGTAGTGCTGTCCGCCGCCTTCAGATAGACAGTTTCCGCCTTTTCATAATCCAGACCACTGAAGGCGGCAGCTCCGGACGTAGCAACAGCGCTCCCCCCGTTCAGTACACCGGTGGCCGCGCTGGTACAGGCCGCATTTGTAAACGGTGTGAGAGTGATAGTATCCGCGCTGGTGGTCGGATTGTTGAACTGATCCCGAATCCGAACCTCTGGCTGCTGACTGAAGACAGCCCCAGCAGTGGCGCCGCTGCTGGGCTGGGTCGTGAAGATCAGATTATCCGGCCCCGCGCTGCTGACCGTCACCGTCAGCCCACCGCCAGCCGTAGAATTGATAGAACCATCCGCCACATCAACCGTCGCTACCTCCGCCTTGCGCAGGATCAACGCGCCGTTGCTGCTACCGCTGACTGTGGCAATACCGAGGCTAAAAGTAATCGGCGTTTGCGTGCCAAATGGGATAGGAGAACCGGTCTTGTCTGCTACCGTCGGAGGCAGCCCATTGGGTGCGGAATTGGCTCCGCTAAAGGTCAGATTTCTGTCCCCACCATAGCTTGTGGCTGTATTGCCGAAGCTGTCCAGCGCAGTAATCGTCAGGGTTTGGGTGATGCCCGCGGTCTGGGTGGCAGAGCCGCCGATGATCAATTTGGCGGCGACATCGGCAGAGACAGCCACCGCATTGCTACACGCAGCCGTCAGCCCACCGCTGGTCGCCTTCAGATAGATCGTCTCGGCTTTTGTATAGTTGACGCCGCTAAAGGTTGCGACACCGGAAGAAGCCGGCGTGCCACTGCCACCACCGAGAATCCCCGCAGCAGCCGTCGTGCAGCCGCTGTTTGTGAAGGCAGTCAAGACAACGGTATTGTTGCCGGTAGTATTGTTGTTGAACTGATCCCGCAGGCGCACGGAAGGCTGGGGAGCAAAGTTCAGGCCCGCGGTGGCAGGGCTGCCCGGCTGCTGGCCAAAGGCCAGATTGTTGGCCGCGCCCGCGCTGACGGCCACACTCAGCCGATCCGTACCGGTGGCACTGGCCACACCGTCGGAGACAGAGAGCACCACAGATTCGGCCCGCACCAGACGCAGAGAGGCGGTTGCCACGCCATTGACAAATGTGATGGCCGTAGAAGCACCAATCGCCTGGGGTGTATTGTTGATGTCCAGTATCGTGGGGTTGGTCCCATTCGGGGCCGTACCCGTGCCCGTATCCAGGGCAAAGATGAGACTCTTGGATCCGCTGTAGGCGCTGGCTGTGTTGCCCAGGCTGTCCTTGGCCGTGATGGTCACAGACTGCGGGCTGTCAACCGATTGGGTCGCTGAGCCGGTAATAGTAAATTTACTGATGGACGACGAAGTCACCTCAAATGAAGCTGAATCCACCGTCAATCCACCCTGAGTGAAGCGCAGCACATAACTCCCGGCAATGTCCAGACGCAACATCGTATACTCTGCCACCCCGGCGACAAAGGAAATCTGCGGTACAGAATTCGGATGGAATGTGCCCGGTCCGCTCTGCACCGAGGCTGTGAGGAGTGAACTGCTGTCGGACGTCACCCGATTGCCCAGGGCATCCCGCAGTTCGACTACCGGCGGCTGGACAAAGAATTGCTGGGATTCGGCACCGTCTGGCTCAGTGATGATTACCAACTGTGTGCCTGTGCCCGGATTGACAGTCACGGCCAAATTGCCGCTGCCTATCGAATTGATTGTGCCATCGCTGGCTGAAACCAGCGCGCTGCCTGTCTGCACCAGACGCAGGCCGCCATTGTTGCCGCCGCTCGCTGTCGCCACACCACTGCTGAAGGTGAAGGTTGTGGGCAGACCAAAGGAGATGGCTGCACCGCCGTTGCTCTTGACCGAGGGCAGGGAGCCGTTGGGCGCTGCACTGGCCCCGGAGAAGGTGAGGGTCTTGCTCCCCGTATAGGACGCGGCGGTATTGCTGTAAATGTCTTTGGCCGTAATCGTCAGATTCTGGGTAGCACCAGCGGTCTGAGTAGCGGAACCTGTGATGGCCAGTTTGACTGCTGTGTTCCCAGAAACAGTCACGGCCAGATCGCCGCCTCCCGCCGAGTTGGTCCCTCCGTTATCAGTCACAGAAATCGTGGCAGTTTCTGCCTTTACCAACACCATCGCTCCGTTGCTGTTGCCGCTGGCCGTCGCCACGCCATTGCTAAAAATGATCGAAGTGGTGTTGCCAAAATTGATCGCCGTGCCGCTGCCATTGGTCACAAACGGCTGTGCCCCATTGGCCGCGCTGCTGGCCCCACTGAAGGTCAGGGAGCGGCTGCCGGTATAGCTGGTGGCCGTATTGCCCACACTGTCCTGGGCGGTGATGGTCGGGGTTTGGGTGATCCCGGCAGTGGCTGTCGGGCTGCCCCCAATCACCAGTTTGGCCGCGGAGCCAGGAGTGACTACCACAGCCAATCCCCCGCCGCTGGCTGTGCCGATGCCGTTCACCGTATCGGTAATGGCAACGGCTGCGGTCTCCACCTTCACCAGACGCAGCGCCCCATTGCTGCTGCCGCTCACTGTCGCCACACCGTTGCTAAAGCTGATGGCGGTGGGTGTGCCAAAGTTGACGGCTGCACCACTGCTATTGCTTACCGACGGCAGAGTTCCGTCCGGCGCGGCAGCCGCGCCGGAGAAGGTCAGGCTCTGGGAGCCAGTGTAGCCAGGAACTGTGTTTCCCGCGCTGTCCTGGGCTGTGATTGTCAGATTTTGCGTGTCACCCGCCACCTGGCTTGCCGAACCGGCAAGCGCCAGTTTGGAGACGGCCCCTGGGCTGACTGCGAAGCTGGCACTGGTGACTGTAAAAGCCCCCGCACTGGTAAAGAATGTGAGGGTGTAGGCCCCCGCTGTATCGAGACGCAAATTCGAAAAGCTCGCCACACCGCTGGAAAAGGCAACGGACGTAGAGGACGAGGAATGGAAGCCCCCCGGCCCATTCTGCACCACCGCCGTCACTGTAGAAGTGCTGTCCGAGGTGATGATATTGCCGCTGTTGTCGCGCAGGGCCACCACCGGTTGAGTAGACAGCGGCGCACCTGCCGTAGAATCGGCGGGTTCGGTCTGCACAGTCAACGAACCGGCCAGACCTGCGCTCACCGTCACAGTGCCGCTACAGGCCGTGGCAACAGCGCTGTTGGTGCTATCGCTGGCCTGCAAACGAATGGTCCCGACCTGATTGTAGCTAACAGTGCTGAACGCAGCCACACCGCCGGACGCAGCCAGCGGCCCGCCACCACTCAATGTGCCCGACGCAGCCGTCGAACAACTGCTATTAGTGAAAGGTGCGAGCACAATCTCGTCGCTTACCCCTGCCACATTCTCAAAGATGTCCCGCACCTCTACCACCGGTTGCTGGGAGAAAGTGCCACCAGCATTGGCGCTGCTGCTGGGCTGGGTGGTGAAGACGAGTCGGCTGCTGGCCGCGGACGCAACCGTCACTGCCAAGTTCCCAGCGCCAGTGGACCCAATCGTTCCATCGCTCACGGCAACCGTCGCTGCCTCCGCTGCGTAGAGGGTCATCTCGCCATTGCTGCCCCCGCTGGCCGTCGCCACACCGCTGCTGAAGGTGAGAGTTGTGTCGGAACCAAAAGTGACCGTTACGCCGCTGCTGTTGACCACCGCCGGGTCCGTGCCATCGGGCGCGGCAGTGGCCCCGGAGAAGGTGAGGGTTTTGCTGCCTGTATAGCTGGTGGCTGTGTTGCTAAAGGCATCCTGCGCGGTGATCGTCAAAGATTGGCTCTCACCCGCGGTCTGGGTGGCAGAGCCGCTGATCACCAGAGCCGTGGCATCCCCACTGCCGACAGTCACCGGCAAGTCCCCTGCACCGGTCGAAGCGATGCTGCCATCGCTAGCAGAGACCGTCGCTGTCTCTGTGGCGTAGAGGGTCAGACTGCCGTTGCTGCCACTGCTCGCCGCAGCCACACCGCTGGCAAAGGTGAGGGTGATGCTGCTGCCAAACCCAATGGCTGTGCCGTCTTTGTCCGTGACGGTGGGAATAGTGCCGTCCGGCGCGGTGCTGGCCCCGGAGAAGGTGAGGGATTTGTCCCCCGTATAGCCGGTGGCTGTGTTGCTGTACGTATCCTGCGCGGTGATAGTCAAATCCTGGCTGTCGCCCGCGGTCTCGCTGGACGCGCCACCGACAGCCAGTGCAACCGCGGCGTCGGCCCCGACTACCACAGTCAGGTTGTCGCTGCCGGACGAACTGATAGTCCCGTCCGTCACCGCAACCTCAGCGGTCTCGGCGGCATAGAGACGCAGCACACCGTTGCCGCTGCTCACACTCGCCACACCGCTGGCAAAGGTGACAGTCGTCGCTGTGCCAAAGGCAATCGCGACCGCGTCTTTGTCTTCGACGCTTGGCAGTGTGCCGTCGGGCGCGGTGCTGGCTCCAGAGAAAGTCAATGCTTTGTCACCCGCATAGCCAGTTGCCAGATTACCCAGGCTGTCGTAGGCCGTAATCGTCAGATTCTGGCTGCTGCCTGCGGTCTGGCTAGCGCTGCCGGTGATGACCAGTTTGGCCGGGGTTGCCGGATCCACATCCGTGCTGGCGCTGGCGCTATTATTGCCTGTATCGGTCTCCGGTGTGGAGGTCGAGACGCTGGCGCTGGCGCTGAGGGTTGTCACCGCGCTATTGGAGACAGCCGCGGTGAAGGTACGGCTGGCATTGACGGCCAGGGCGCTTGTGCTGGTACAGACCAGCGTGGGGAAGCCGCTCGTGTCACAGTTAGAAGCCGCGCTGAGCAGGGAGACACTGGAAGGCAGGGTGAAAGTGACCACAGGCGCGGCGGCCGCGGTGGAGCCGCTGTTGGTGACAACTGCCGAATAGGTCAGGGTCTCGCCCGCGGCCACCGGGTCTGGGCTGTCCACCAGCGCTACGATCAGGTCCGTAGCTTGGGAGACAACTGTAGCTGTCGCCGTATTGTTGACCCGGTTGGGATCGGGCATGGCCGATCCATCCGTCTGTTTGGCGCTGACAATCGCAGCCCGGTTGACCAGAGACTGGCCACCTGTGCCGCTGTCCACAGTGGCGGTGATACGCAGCCGGGCCGTGAAGCCGACCGGTGCGCTGGTATGGCTCCAGGTGGCGACAGTGCCCGCCCCATTCATCGAGACCGTCCCCGCGCTGACGGTCGGCGAACCGACCAGCGTCAACCCGGCGGGCAGGGTGTCGGTGACAACCACAGCCCCCGTGGCAAAGGGGCCGGGATTGGTCAATGTGACCGTAAACGAGACGGTCTCGCCCACATCCGGCGTCGTTTTACTGGCACTCTTGACCAGCGCCAGATCCGCGCCCACCACAGTAACCGTCACCCGGGCCGATGAATTGATGGCCGGTGTCGGGTCCTCCTGATCGGCGCTTTTGCCGTCGATGGGATCCACAATCACCAGTCCACCGCCCACACCCGCCACCGGAACCACAGACAAAATCAGAGAGCGGCTCTGGCCGGGGCTGATGCTGCCCACGTCCCAGCGGCCTGTGTCGATGTTGTAGCCCGCGCCTGCCACAGTGGTGGTGATCCCAGTCGCCATTGTGTCTGTCACCACAACGCCGGTGGCCGTGTCTGGACCGAGATTGGTCACATTCAGGATAAAGGAGAAGGAATCCCCTTCCTGGGGCTGGGTGATGGTCGTCGATTTTTGTAGCACCAGATCCGCGGATGTGACACGGAAGCCGATGGCCGCGGTATTGTTGGCTGTGTCGCCATCGGCCACGCTGGAGGTCGCACTGCTGATAGTGTTGGTGATAATCTGATTGGCCGTGCCCGGAATCACAGTTCCTGTCAGAACCAACGTTTCGCTGGCCCCCACGCCCAACTCGGCGATACGCCAGACGCCAGCGGAGCCAGGGGTGTTCGGTCCAAAAGCCCCCGCGCTGGTAGAGGAAATGATACCGGTCAGGCTGATGGGCAGACTGTCGGTAATGCGTACATTTGTCGTGGCGCTGGGGCCGTTGTTCAGCACAGAAACGGTGTAGACCACCGGCCCGCCCACATCCGCGCTGGCCCGGTCAACGCTCTTTGTAATCGCCAGATCAGCGCCACCCACCTGGAACGAGACACTGGCGCTGTTGGAGAACCGGCCCGGATCGTACTGGTCCAGACGCACCCCTTCGATCTCATCCCGCAGCAGTTGACCCGCCGCGCCTGGCTCTACCCTGGCGGTGATATTGAGAATCGTAAATTCACCCACGGCCAGGCTGGGAATCGTCCAGACGCCGGTTGCTGGCAGATAGGTGCCCGCGCCCTGCACGAAATGGGTGCGGAAGGCGAGGTTGGCAGGCAGGGTTTCGCTCACAACGATATTCGTGGCGACATCTGGGCCACGGTTGGTGATCTGAATCGGCAGCAGCACATCCTGGCCCACCAGTTGGCCGCCGCTGGCGCTCATGCCTACCTCCAGATCGGACGCGGCAGGCACAGTCAGAACAACCGACGATTGATCGTCCTCGCCGTTGCCCAGGCCGTTGCCCGGTGTGGAGTCGGGATCAAAGAGGCTGGCCGCCACAATCTCGGCCTGATTGGTCACAGAGCCGGAAAGGGAGAGCGCCCGGCTGATGACCAGTGTGGTGGACTCTCCCACCCCCAGAGAGGGGATAGTCCACAGGCCAGTGGTCTGGCTGTAGGTTGTCCCAGCCGCGGGGGTGATGAACGAACCTGCAGCGGGGATGTCCGACACCCGCACATCCGCAACAGCGTCCGGGCCATCGTTCGTCACCCGCACAGTGAAGAAGAGGGTGTCGCCCACATTGGGAGCCGACGGCGAGGCCAGATTGGTCAGGGAGATATCCGCGGCGGGTTCGACCGTCAAGCCGATGGCCGACGTATTATCGCCCCGGTTGTCGTCGTATTGGGCCGCGCTGATTATAGCGGTATTGGTGAAAGTGCCGGAACCGATCACCCGGGCCGTGACAGTCAAGACCGCGCTGGCCCCATTGGACAGAGAGCCAACCGACCAGAGACCGGTGGTGGCGCTGTAGGAACCAGCGCTGGCAATCTCTCCCACCGAAGTGAGTTGTGCTGGCAACAGAGCATTCACCTGCACGGGGCTGGCGGTTTCCGGGCCATTGTTGGTAGCCGTCAACACAAAAGTCACCAGACTTTGCACGGCTGGCGTGAGCGCGGATGCACTGCTGATCAGCCCCACATCCGCGTTGAGCGGCACAGTGAAGGTGACAACCTGACCGTTGTTGAGGGGCGTCGGGTCGGTCTGGTCCAATGTCTGAAGCAGGGCCGTATTGGTAATCACCTGACCGGAAGCAGCCGCGCCCAAGCGGCCAGCGACAGTCATCGTCAACCTCTGGCCCGCGGCAATCCCACCCACTGTCCACAGACTGCTTGACTGGCTGTAGCTGCCCCGGTTGACGGTGACTGTAGGCGCGAGCAGTTGCCCCGGCAGAATATCGCTGATCACCACACCCGTGGCGTTGCTGGGGCCAAAGTTGTCCAGATTGACCGTATAGGTGATGGTTCCGCCCACATTCAGATTGGCGATGAGGGCGTTTTTCGTCACCTGTAGATCGGCCAATTGGCTGGCGTTGATTGTGGCCGTGGCACTGTTATCTGCCACCCGGTCCAGGGCCGACGAGGCGACAGTGGCCGTGTTCGTCAGTGTGCCGCTGGCCGCGGAATCGGCTGAGACGTCGATGCGCACAGTTTGGGTGATGCCTGCCGGAATATCGCCCAAAGCGCAGGTGACAACTCCCCCGGAATGGCCACAGGCCGAGCTATCGGGCAGAAGGCTGCTGGTATAGCTCAGACTGGCGGGCAGGGTATCGGTGAGCAGCACCGAGCGGGCCAGGGACGGGCCGTAGTTGGCAATACTCAGAATGTAGAAGAGGCTGTCCTGGCCTGCAACCACAGCATTCGTGCTGGCGGCTTTGACCAGTTTGAGGTCGGCCTCGTCGGTGATTGTTGTGGTAACTGTGGCGCTGTTGTTGATTGGGTCGGCATCAAAAATATTGGAGCCGACGCTGACCGTATTTGTGATCACACCCAGCGCACCGCTGTTGACCCGCACAGTCACAGTGACCGTCGAGTGCTCCTGGGGCAGCAAGCCGGTAATTGTACAGGAGACGACCAGTGAGCCGGTGCAATTCCCCAGGCTGGTGGCAAGCCCGGTGATGGCGACATCGGCGGGCAGGACGTCAGTCAGAACGACAGAAGGCGCAACGGACGGGCCAAAGTTCGTCACGTCCAGAGTATAGGTGATGTTCGTACCGGCGACTGCCGCGCTGTGGCTGGCCCGCTTCTCCACATGCAGGTTGGCCTGCTGTACAACCACTGATGTCAGGCTGATCTCGTCGTTGTCAGAATTGCGGTCGGCGTTGGCTTCGGTCAGAGAACGTACATGCGCGGTAGTGGTGATCGGTCCGCTAACGGTTGGCGACACAGCACCGGTCACCGTGACAGTCACAATCTGGGTGCGGACCAAAGTGCCCAGATCGCACGTAAACATTCTGCCGAGGGTACAACTTCCTGCCCCCTCCACCTGGGGTGGAGCGATGGCAGCCATCTCTGCAGGCAGCGTGACAGAAATCTGCACATTCTCGGCGGAGGATGGGCCAAAGTTTGTCACCCCATAGGCATAGGTGATTGGGCCACCCGCGGCCAAAGGAGCAGGCAGAGCGGCAGCGCTGATCGCCAGATCAAATTTTGTGTTGACCGAATTTGTGATACTGACGCTATTATTCAGCGGGCGAGGATCGGTCGTCAGCGCCGATGCCACCACCGCCTGGTTGACAATATCCAATTCCTCAAATGCGGCTACCCGTGTCCGAATTGTGGGGGTAAGCCACGTGCCCGGCAGCATATCGCCCAGGCTACAGACAAGCACTCCGCTTAGCGCCTCGCAGGAATCGCTGGAGACAAAGGCGATACCCGCGGGCAGGGTATCGGTCACCCGGACATTGTGAGCCAGGGAAGGGCCAGTGTTGGAAATAGCCAGGGAGTAGACAATATCTTCCCCCTGCAGGGCAGTATCGGGCGAGGCACTCTTGGCGATGCCCAAATCGGCCAGCGCGCTGACACTGGTAGTCAGGCTTTGGGTATTGTTGGTGGGGTTGCGGTCCACTGTGGTCAGGCTGGAAGCAACCACCTGGGTGGTCAAATCGCCCAGTGCATCCACGCCGGTCTGCACTGTGGCCGTCATTGTACGGGACTCGCCTATCTCCAAGCGAGAGAAGGCGCAGGCAACGGTCTGGGCGTTGACCGAACAGGCACTGGCCGGTTCGATTGTATCCAAACGCAGGCCGCTGGGCAGGGCCGCCTGCACCTGCACACCGCTGGCAATCGCCTGGTCCAGGTTGGAGACTGTCCAGACATAGACGATAGAATCGCCCGCGATGGCATTGGCAGGGCCAGGGTTGGCAGTCAACCCCAAGTCGCTGATCGAGCATTCAACCGTCGAGATGCCCCCTTCATCCTCATAGAAGAGAACCGTGCCGTTGCCGCTCAGAACAGGCGCGCCCACTTCGCCCCTGGTGGGGTCAGTGCGGCTGCGAAAGACCTGTCGGCTCTGGGCCACCCCGTCGTAGAGGACTACCCATTGGCTGCCTGTGCTATCCAACCGCTGGTAGATCACCCGATTGCCGTCGGCGCTGATATTGGGATCGAAGTTGTCGGCGCCGGGTGTATCGCTGAGCTGCGAGAAACCTGTGCCTGTGGCCGGATTGGGGCTGAGAAAAACCTGTCGCCCACCCACAATATTCACTGTGCTGTCCAGCCGCTGATCCGACACAAAGGCAACCTGAGAGCCGTTTTGGCTGACCACCGGCATCTCATTTGTCCCGCCGGATGTGCTGGTGACAGCCGTCATCAGTTCGCTATTGAGCACATAGCGAAAAATTTCCAGATTGCCTTCCGGGTTGGATAGGCTCTGGGTGGAGGCAAAAACCAATGTGGAGCCATCGCCGCTCAGGTCCGGGGTATCGTTGAGCACACCCAAGGGGGTCTGGGTGATCTGGCGAAAGCGGGTCGGCGTCACAGAGAGATCGGCCACATAGACTTCCAGATTGCGCTCTGCATCTGACACCGACCCGGCCGTAGCGGGGTCCAAAGCGTTGTCGGAAATAAAGGCAATCCAGCGTCCGTCGTCGCTGATAGATGGGTAGAGATTGGCCCCCTGGGTGGAGTTGGTGATCTGGCGGAGGGAAGGATTGTTCAGGTCCGACAGATCGGCCACAAATATCTCGAAGTTGCCGTCCGTATTGTCGAAACCGCTGCCAAAATAGTGGCGATCCGAGAAGAAGACCAGATACCTGCCATCCGCGCTGACATCCGGAGCCAGATTGAAGCCGCCCAGAATCGAACCTGTCGAATTTGTGATCTGCTTGAATGAGCGGGTGACGGAGCCGTCGGCATTGAAGCGCAGTTCGGATCGGAATAGCTCAATGTTGCCGTCCGCGTTCTTGCCGTTGCCTTCCAGATCACCTGTGGACCAGAAAAATATAACGTTGCCATTCCCAGTGCTGCTGGGACCTGCGCTATAGAAGACACTCTGCCCAGTGTTGATCAGCGATTGAGCGACTGTCGTCGTGCAGCGGATGCCCTCTTGGGCGCGCACAGGCGACGGGGAGAATACACCTGCCGTCAGGGCAAGCAAGAACGAAAGCAGAAGCAGGCCGCGCCGGGTCATTGGCTGCCCCCTCTCTCTGCGCAGGCCGGGGCAAAATAGCTTTGCAGACTATCCGGCCCTTCGCCTCCCGGCCCAACCGCGGTGACCAGATAGACAGCCCCACAGCTTTGACCAGCCAGGAAAAAGCTGGTGCGATCCCCGGCAACAACGCCCACCGGCTGGAATTCTCCATCAGCCCGGCTGGCGTAGATTCGATAGCTCTCCACCGAGCCACTATTCAGGGGGTCGCCATCGGACGGGGGACGCCAATGTAAATTTAGACCGGCCCCATCCGTCTCGCCTATCAGCCCCTCCACTGGGCCGGGCGCGGGCAACAGGCGGGGGGCATCTCCGCTCCGGCTGCTGCCCTGAGCAAAGACCAGCGGCAGGAAGAGGGGTTCCCCTCCGCCCACCTGCACAGTGCCGGTAATGGATACAGAGCGTCCGATGGGGCAGGCCACGCCGGTTGCTGTCACCTGTACGGTATAGCTTCCCCCATACTGATAGGCGTGGTTTATGCGCTGACCGCTGACCAGCCCGGAACCGTCGCCAAAATCCCAGGTGAAGGTCATCACTCCTGTGCCTTCCAGCAGCAGACCCGTGAAGGCAACACTCTCCTGGGCGCTGGGGTTTGTCTTGCTCACGCGGAAGCTCACCCCCCGGGGCCAGATGCAGGTGGTCCCCCGCACCCGGAAGGGGGGGCTGACCGCGGCCATACTGCCTTGCTTCACTGGCCCCAGATTGTCCCCCTCCACCAGACTGATGCGGAAACGGGCGTTCTCGCTGATGGCTTTGTCGGCCTGCGCGTCCCAGACAAAAGCGTAGTCCTGGCCGAGTCGGGTGGGGGTTACAGCGTCGAGGATGGAAGAGCCAGAGCCAGTAGACAACGACTCCATCTCAATGCTCCACTTACCGTCGGCCCGGATTTGCAGCTTATAGCTTCCCTCGGCGGGGATGGAGACTTCCTTGACTCCATCGAATGCACCAACTTTTTCAGCCAGCAATTGGGCTAATTTCCCCTGTGAATCGAGAAGCCAGACCGTAAAGAGATTTTGACCGTCGTGCTTGATATCAAATTGGACAGGGCCAGCAGGCAAAAAGACCGTTCGGTCAGCGTCCCCTGTGCCGTCCAGAGGCGTCAAAGCTTGGGCTGCGCTGCTGGAATTGCTGAGCACACCTGTTGCCCGCAACCAGCGTCCACCGTCATCCAAAGAGTATTGGAAGAGCAATCTTTCCGTTGGAATCGCAGTACCGATCCCATTGGAACCGGCCACATTGCGGATGCTGTCTGGATCGTAGAGACGGAAAGGCACAGTGACAGTGGGCTGAGACGGCCCGGAGAGAATCCCCGGCGCGGCATAGAGTCCTCCCGACCCTTGCCCGCCGGGACGCCCCACGGAGAGGTAGGCCGGATTGACCAGCAGGGGAATGGCGGATCGGTATTCATCCACCAGATGGGCGGCGACAACTGTCGTATTCTCGTAGTAGCCGTTGAGACTGGTTACGCTGCCGCCGGCCTGACTTACCGCCAGGTCCAGATCACCATCGTTGTCCACATCGCCCCAGGCCACACCGGTGGTCCGCTGAGATGTGGCCGATGACCAGAGCTAGGCAAGTTGCACACTACTGCTGGGCACAGTCCGGTCCCGACGGTTGACGTAAATCTGGTCTGCTTCGCCGTCGTTGCCCACAGCCAAGTCTATATCCCCGTCGTTGTCCCAGTCACCCCAGGCCAGCGAGGTGGTCTTGCTGGTCTCCACCGAAACCCAGACAGGCGCCGACGAAATGAGAGGCACGCCATTGAAGATGCCCCGGTTTTCGTAGATGCGGTTGCTCTCGCCGTAGTTGCCCACGGCCAGGTCCAGGTCTCCGTCGCCGTCATAGTCGCCCCAGGCTACGGCCCAGGTGCGGGCCGCAGTCACGGGCCAATCCATCGGTTCAAACGAGTCGAGATTAGAGGCTTGGCCCCGCTGGTTGAGATAAATCCGATTGGGTTGGCCGTCGTTGCCTACCACAAAGTCCAGATAGCTGTCTCCGTTCAGATCAGCCCAGGCAATGGCCCGACTATTGCTAATCTCTGCCGAAGACCAGATGGGAGAAGTCGTCAACAGCCCGGCATTCTCATTGTGCTGGTTGCGGTATAGCTGGAGGGGACCGTTTGTGCTGGCAACCAACAGGTCCAGGTCCTGGTCGTCGTCGTGATCTCCCCAGGCCAGGGCAGACACATTGAAGAAGGGGCTGCTGGATGTCCAGGCAACAGTATCCAATGCGCCGGACAGATAGAGGGATGTGCCCTGAGATGTGCCCACGGCCAGGTCCAGCGCGTTGTCGTTGTTGGCGTCGGCCACGGCCAGGGCGTGGGGGCCAAAGCCACCAATCGTCACTTCATCCCCCCGGTTGAAGGCGCCCCGGGTATTGGGGTAGACTTTGGTGGAAAGAGCAGTCGGCCCCGCGTTGGACGGCCCTGCCGCAAAGATCAGGTCCGGCAGCCCGCCGTCGGAGACATCTCCCCAAACCACTGCGGCCGAGGGCGCAGTGGCCCGGCTGTCGGTAATCACCGTTGTAGCGGGGACGGGTGTCAGCCTGCTCTTGAGCACAGGCGCAAAGTTAGTGAAGAGAAGGGATGGCCCGTCCCGGTTGGTCACGGCCAGGTCCAAGTCCCCATCCCCGTCCACATCCACCCCGCGCAGACCCCATATCTGCCCGCGCACACTGTCTGTAGAGAGCTGGGGCTGGCGCACAAAACCGCTGCCGGTCTGCTCAAAGACAACCGGCGACACATTGGCCACGGCCAGGTCAAGCAGCCCGTCCCCGGTGAAGTCGCCCCAGTCCAGCGTAAAGGGTGTCAGAAAGCGGTCTGTGCGCAGGGTGAAGGCAGGGGCAAAGCTGGTCCCACCCACATTGCGATAGATGCGGGCCTGGCGCAGCAGGGGATAGGCCGCGGCCAGGTCCAGAAAGCCGTCTCCGTTGTAGTCTCCCCAGGCAAAATGGTAGGGCAAGAAGCTGGTGGAGGTATCGATAGCCCGGTGCAGGGCCTCGGGGAATTTGCCGCTGCCGTCGTTGACAAAAAGCTGGACAGCGTTGGGAAAGAGACCCAGGGCCAGGTCCAGATCGCCGTCGTTGTCAACATCGCCGGGGACCAGCGCTGCGGTAGCCCGTGTGCTGACACAGCCCCCATCCGCATCGGACGGGCGTGTGAATATCCCCCCGCTGTTCTTAAATAGCTGGACAGGGCAGGGGGCGTTGATGGCATTGGTGCTGAGAATCAGGTCCAGATCGCTGTCTTTGTCATAATCGCCCGGCGCAAGGCGAACAAATGGATGGGTAGAGGTGAACCGGCTGGACTCCTGGACAGCCCCATCCTCAATTGTGTAGAGATAGTTGATCCCACTGCCATTATTTTCGTCACCCACGGCCACCAGTTGCAGCAGACCGTTGCCCAGAAAATCTCCCCAGCGCACGCCATAGGTGCGCCGACTGTTGGACCAGAAGGCACGCAGCCGCCCGTTGTCGTTGCGATAGACGGTTGTGCCTACCGAGGAACCCAGGGCCATGTCCAGGTCGCCGTCCCGGTCAAAGTCGCCCCAATCCAGACTCAGCGTGCCCCCCCGATCGCTGGAAAACCAGGTGGCAGCCCTGGCCAGCGTGGCGCCAGCACCGATCAGCGCATCCACCTTCACGACGGTCTGGGTTTCGTTGCTGCTTGCGGCCTGGAGCAATCCCCCCTGCTGATAGGTGGCAAAGGCCTGATTTTTGAGAATTGAACCATCAGTCTGTCCCACCAGCCGTCCACTGAAACGGCGCACAGCGCTGGTTCCCGGCGCAATCGAAGCAATTGTCCAACTAATCTGGCGGGTTTCAGTGACAAGAATCGTGCCGCCCAAAGGTTCGGGAATCTCCTGGGCTTCAATAATCTTTTCACAGGCCACATTCGGGATACATTCGATGGGTTCCTGGAGCGCGCCTCGTGGCAGCACATCCAGCAGGGAGATGTTGCGGATGGTATCGGTTGTGTTGTTGGTGACACTGATGGCATAGGTGACCTGATTGCCGTTCACCGCTTGCCCATCCGCGGCCAGCCCAGCCACCAACGCCTTCGAGACCATAACTTCCCCGTTGTTGACGCCCCGTTCCCCGCCGCGCAACATCAGATCGGCCACCCAATCGGGCACATCCACAGATTGCACAGAGTGACCCGTCGCGGCCAGACCAGCAACCCGTGGCACATCGGGAAGAATGGAAGCACCTGTGGAGGTGAATGGGGAAGCAGTTATGGATTCAGTTGTGGTGACTGCCTGGGACGGAGAGAGGGGTGGGCGGGCATTTTCCGTGCCCGTTGCAAGCCGTGGAGCGTCCGCGGCAGCAGCCATACCGGTCAAGAGAAGGAAGACAAATCCGAGCGCGGCCAAACCGGCCACCAGTCCCTGCCGGTAGAAAGTCTTAGTCCGATGAAAAGTGGTTTCACGAAATTGCCCCATCGGGCTACACTCCAGTCCCATTGCCTACAACACTAAGGCCGCTCCATTGAGCAGCAGATTTTTTTTAGGATTGGCGGTCAAGCAAGTTGACGACTTCGACCTTCCGGGAAGCGACCAAATCTTCTTCCGCATTCCTTGATTTTGTGGCCGCTTCCCGGAAGGCTGTCGCAGTCATCTAATAGCCATCCCTGTGAACTTCTAGCATCCCGGACTGAAATAGCTGGTCGGGCTGGGTCCAGTCTCCAGAGGATTGCCCCGGAAGTCGGTATAAGTAGCCACCACAAAATAGGCCAGTCCACAGCCCGGCAGGGTGGGATCAGTAAAATTGGTCACCAGTGGTTCGGTCTCGGCCACGGCTGCGAAATTCAGATCGCTGGCATTGGCTCGGTAGATACGGAATTTTTCAATTCGCTGCTGATCCTGGCCCGCATAGCTCCAGGTCAGCACATTCTGCCCGGTCCCACTCACACTGCCAGACAGATTGAAGGGATTGGAGGGCGTCACTTCCTTGGCCGTAATCTTCACGCTGGCGCTACTTGTCTTGGCCGTGGCTGGATTGCCCGCAGGGTCATTGGTGGCGGTCAGCACAAATTCTGTAATTGTTCCGTCGTATTGGATTACCAACTCCCCTTCAAAGGGTCGGGTTCCAAAGTTGAGGGATTGGGTTCCCTTTCCTTCCAGCATCAGAGAAGTAGCCGTGTTGGCGGACCAGGAAACCTTGAGCAGCGCGCCAACCTCCACTTCGTATTGATTGGTCCCCGTCTGTTTCACCTCGTCCAGATTCGATGGCGTGGCCCCACTCTGAGCGCCAAAGTAGACGATACTAGGGGCCGGCACGGCTGTGGGCGCAGGTGTGGGCGGTATGGGGGTAGCTGTGGCAGTAGCCGTGGGTGTAGGTTCCAGCGCGGTTACATCCACCTGGGCAGTCACACTCTTGTCCACATTCACTGCGGTCAGAATAAAGAATGTGGTCTCGTTGACAGCTACCGGCAGACTGCCCGTTCGGGAGAATGAGGTATTCAGCGAGATATCCGGGCTGAAAAGCGTTACGCTGGTCACGTCGCCTTTGATCGACCAGGAAAGTGTAACCCGTTGGGATTCGCCCTGGACAACTTCCTTGGGGCTGGACTGGAAAAATTCAATCACAGGCGCGCCGGGCAGAGGCGTCGCCGTGGGCTGGGGTAGGACGGTCACACCGACTTCCTGGCTGAAAGCATCCCCGCCCAGGGTTGTCGCCCGCAGTAGATAGGTTGTGTTCTGCGCGGGGAAGACCTGGCGGCTGCCCTCCGGCGGCAACTCGGAACCGATGCCTTCGATACTCACCGAAGGCGCGCTCAGCACCCGCCACGTCACCTCGACCGGTTCTCCTGCCAAAACAGTGGTCGGCTGCACATCGAAGACCAGCACTTGCGGGTTCGGCAGAGGCGTGGGGGTGGGCGTCTGGACAATCACCGACGAACTGCTCTGGGCGGCAATCGGATTTTCGACCGAGGGATTGCCCGCCTCAATGCGGAAGGTGGTATCCACCTTGGGTTCCACCACAATCGACCCAATAAATTGTTCTGTGGGCAGAGGCTGTGGATTGCCATTGGTATACAGAGTCGCCTTGTCGGCCCGCCCGACCTGCCAGGAGACAATCACATTTTCACCCAAGACAACTGTGTCCCGATCAACCGACAGTTGGATTTCCGGGCTGACAGGCGTCACAAAAACCTGCACCTGTCTGACGTCGGTAAAGAGAGGCGGAAGTCCAAGACGGCTGAGCAGATTTTGGGATGACACCTCATAGGTTGTGGAGCGCACAGGCATAACCACTGCGGTTCCGTAGGGCGCTGGCTCAAAATCGATTACACCTGGTGGGCTAAATGATACGGAGGCAAAGCGTGAGGCTTCCCATTCAAGAACCACAGGTGTGCCAGCCACAACCGCTTTGGGTTGGGCATCGAAGGTGTAGACAGCCGGTGAAAAACTGATCAATAAGGCAATAATAAAGAGCAGAATTGTGGAGAGGATCGCCCATTTGCCAATCAGTGGCCGGGCGACCAATTGGCCGGCAATCGTGCGGGGGAACTGCTGCCCGCCCAGGGGTGTGGCCGTAATTACAAACTGGTACGTTCGGTTGCGAAACCCAATCAGCCGCCGCTGGTGGGGTTCGATAAACATTGTGATTTCCTGGGCTTCGCTGGGAATCAAGCGAAGCTCGGCCTGCCGTGAAAAAGTCTGGTTTACATTGGGCAGAAAAAATTCAAATTCCAGGGTGCGCTCATCGTCTCGCCCCTCTACCTGCACCTGCACAATACTGTTCCCATTGTTGCCGATGGCAAAGTCGGATTCACTGATGGGATTGTTGTAGGTGGATTCCTGCTTCTTGCGGGACAGTTCGCCGATCACCACTTCGTTATAGACGTTTATGTGCAGGGCACAGCCAAGCTGGGTGTAGCGATCCGTATATTCCGGCGAGGTAATACTGATGGCGAGATTATGGCGACCGGCAGTGCTGCTGGGCAGGCGGGGCGGGGTCAGGGTGATGGTGACGATCCCAGACTCTTCTTCATTCAAATTGATCTGAGCGGGCAGAATCACCACCCAACTGGGATCACAGCCTTCCACCGCCACATTGAAACTGGAGACCAGATCGCCCCCATTGGTGATGGTCAGTTGCAGAGCCACCGTAGCATCCACATCCGCCACGATCTCCCGGTCGGCCAGGCTCGCCAGGATCAGTTCATCCACGTGGTCCATCACCGGCGTCACAATCGGGGTGTAGGGCAGTGGCTCGGCATAGCCCCCACTGCCGCCAAAGCCGTTGGCAGGACCCGCCGGGAAGCCTGCCCCATATCCGTTCCCGTGTCCATGGCCGTTGCCGTTTCCACCCATCGCCGGGCCGCCGGGACCAGCGCCGATCACCGCCAGAGGAAAAGCGCCCCCATTCCGTTGGCTGGCATGACCGTTGCCATTGGGTCGGGGCGCAGTAGGCCGGGACGTAGAGGATGGGAGAGGTTGGGAACGGACAGTGGACGTCTCCACACGGGGCGCGGACGGCTGGCCCCCTGCGGTCGGTGGCACAAGAACACCGGGCAAAGGCCGCGCCCCAAATCCACCCCCGGCCCCGGACCCACCAGGCACTCCGTTGGCCCCGTTCTGCGTGCCCAGGAGCAAAATGACCGTATGCTGACCGATCTCCACCGTGTCCCAATTGTTCAGGGGTGTGGGAATATTCCCCCCCACAGACTGGCCAGCCACGCTGGTCGCGCTCTGCCCGTCTACCACCAACAACTGATAGGGCTGCCGCCGGTGATCGACCACGCAATGAAAAGAGGCCACCCCGTCTCCAGAAAGAACAATGTCATTCTCCGGGTGACCGCCGATATTTGTGATTCCCTTGTCCGGCGTCAGATCATAGAACTCTACGATCCCGTTCGGGCGGATGATTTCAAGTTGATCAGAGAAGGGCACGGGTGGGTAGACGATTGGTTGATTTTGGATTGGTTGAATAGTCGGTTAGGTGAATGGGTGCTATGCGACTGGTGGATAAAACGATCAATCAACCAGTCAATACTCAACCAATCCACCCCAAATCTGTGAGCAGGAAAGTCAGCATAAAGAGGACGACCGCCGCGCTGCCCAGAACAATCAACAAAGGCAGCAACAGCCAGGAAAGCCAGGAACGCGCCCGGATGTCTACCGTCGCTTCGTGGATGACCAGAGGCATCTCTTCGGCCTCGATAGACTTGGATACAATACGGAAAGGCAGAGCCTTGCCCTTGCCTGGAGTGGTCGGCTCAATCACCAACTCCAAATAGAGGGTATCACCCGGCTCAACAGCCGGTGTCTCGGTCCAGGCGTCATCGATCTTGCGGGTCACCCGCTTGAAGGGCATACCGTCGGCATCGTAGCGGAGATCGGGCATGGCCGGGGGGCGTGCACCCATCCCCACATAGGGGCCGTGACCGTTGGTGCCGGGCGCAGACCCGGACCTGCGTCCAGACAGGGCCAAAGCCGTGCCGCCTACTGGTCCACGCGCAACCGGGGCGTCTGCCGTAGCTGCCGCCGTCGCAGGAGCAGGAGCCTGGGCTGGTGTCTTCTGCCCCGTTCCCATAACCTCTTCCATATGGGATGTCCCAAACCCCGCGGCCTGCGCCCGCTCCAAATCCCGCTGTTGGGCCGCGGTCAGTGGAACTTGGGGTCCACTGGTGGCGTTCTGGATCTGCCCGACATTGCGCTGCACCCGCTCCACAGAGCGCACACTCCGATAGGTGCTCATCGACCCCTGTCCGGCCCGGCGCAAAGCCGCGCCACCCAGCGCATCGGGCAGGAAACCGCCCAGAGCATAGAGCAGACTGGCCCCGGACCCAGCCACCTCCGCCACTTTCGTGGTGGACTCGCCTGCTTTCTTAAGTTTTGCCATACCAGCGCCAGCGCCTGCTTTGGCCTTGCCCAGCCCGGCACTGGCACTCTCCTTGGCAGAGCCAAGTCCCCCGCGCTGGTCGCCCGCTTGGGCTGGTTCGGCTGGCATGGCGGGGGCGGCCGCATAGACCATTTCGGCATTGGCCATCTCGGCCTCATCCATCTGGACCGTCTGGGCACGGAATTGCAGATTCTCCCACTCCTCCTGGGTCAGTGCAACCCAATCCCGCACCGTGCGCCCGGCCAGAGCCATGCCCTGGTGCAACAGGCTGAAACGCAGTCGCCCTTTGGGATCGTCGGCCCGCACCAGATAGGCGCTGGGGACATTGCCCTGATTGTCCAGGGCCAAAGTGAAGCGACGGCGGCGGCGGCGGCGGGAGAGAGCCGCCAGATAGACCAGCAGCAGCCAGGCCAGCACAACAGTCAGCACAGCAGCCAGCAGGGCCACAATGCGCAGCCAGGTCTCGGCTGTAAAGATAAAGCGGGGCGCGGCTGGCAGCAGGTCCAGAGAAAATTTGGTGTTCTTCAGATAGCCGTTGCGGTCGCTGACCTGAATGGCAAGAATGTGCTCGCCCTGGGCGTAGGACGCGCTGTCCAGCCGGAAGACAAAAGGCGGTTCGGTGCGTCGCTCCTGCATCGTGCCGTCCACCAGGAAATCCACCGCGCCCACCCCGGCCAGGGCTTCCACCTGCACAGTCACAACCACCTCATCCCCCACATAGACCTGGCTTCTGTCGATGGAAGCCTGCACCAGCAGCGGATCCACTACCCGCACAGTGACGGATGTCTCGCCCACATTGCCTGCGCTGTCGGTAGCCCGCACACCCAACACGTGGCTGCCCTGCACAAGCCCGGTCGTATCCCAGGCATAGGCGTAGGGGGCATCCGGCAAAATGGCCACAGATTGACCGTCCACCAGATATTCCATCGAACGAATCGGTCCGGGTGCGTTGACACCGGGCACAAGATCAACGATCCCGCCGACGGACTGACCGGCACTGAGGCCGGGCAACGAAACCTCCACTGTGCCCGGCTGGGCGATCAGCGAGACCTGACTGACTACAGGCTCCCCAACCGTACTGCTCCCAATCGTTCCGCCACCCACCAGATTGAGGGAGATGGTATGCTCGCCAGCATCCGCGGGCAGCGTGGATGTGTAGCGTAGCTGGTAGCCCCGCTCGAAGAGAGACCCCAAAGCCAGCAGGCGCAAGCGCGCGGCAGTGGCTGTATCCGTGACAAAGGGCTTGGCTTTGATGCGCAGGCCATAGGCTTCCATAGCGGAAACGGGTTGGGACTTGGGGCTGTAGGCAAAGAGATAGAGGGGGATATCCACCTGATCGGCCCGGGAGTAGACATCGGCCAGAGGCAGGGAGTTGATATTTTCCACACTGTCGGTGACGATGACCACTGCACGGCGCTTGACAGTCGTCATCAGTTCGGCCCGGTTGATAGCTTCTACCGTCACCCGGTTGAGGGACGTATAGTTGCCCGCCACCGACAGCCGATCCACCGCGGCCAGCAACTCGGCCTGGCTGCCGGTGAGGGGTTGGGCCACATCCACCCGTCAAAGGTCAACAGCAGAGCCTGATCCCCGGTGCGCATCCGGCTGATGAGCGTGCGCAGGCCAGACTTAATCTCCTCCAGATCGGCAACTTCCGTGCTGCGATCCACCGCAAAGACCAGACCGATGGGCTGGCTCTCGTCCGGTTCCAGCACAATCGAGCCGGCGGGCACTTTGCGCCCATCTTCAAATATCTGAAAATCTGCCGCGGTTAGCTGGGGCAGGGGCACGCCCAGGTCATCCACCACCGCCAGGTCTATCACCACAGCGGGGAAGCCAGAGGCGTCCACACTATCAATGGCAATCCGGGAAGCGTCCTGTGCCTGGACCCGCCAAAGGACCAAGAACAGGCCAAGCCCCGCCAAGAGACTGGCACGCATCAATTGGTGTACTGTGTGTCTAGGCATAGGTTTGCTACACAGGTGATAACAGCGATGGATACAAGGGAGCCGTACAGTTTAGCTGGCGTACGGCATCGACGGTGTTTAGACGTCTGCCAGAGTCAGGCGGATGGCATGGCTATGGAAGGGATTAATCCGGATCGATTGGGTGGCAACCGCACTTTCGCCAGGGTAGGCATCGGGAGCGGTAGCCCGCACCGTCACAGCCCGAGGCCCTGCCGAAATGCCCGACTCTTTGGCGTGGCGGATTTGCAGCAGCACATCCTTCTGCGCGCCGGGAAAGAGGATGGGGCCGGGTCCCAGCGCGTACCATTCGGGGGTCAGTCCCTCAATGGCGAGTTTGAACTGTGCGCCGGGCACAGTGCCCAAATTCTGAACAGTGATAATCCCGTCCAACAACGAATCTGTGGTAAGCCGGGTATCACTCAATTGCAGGCTGACACTGATGGAGGTAGAGGTGCCTTCGCGCATGACAAAATGGAAGGTATGCTCGCCGATGCGCACCACATCCCTGTCATAGATGTCGGTGGCTCCTCTGGGCGGCAACACCCGTGTGCCTCCATCCATAGGAATGGGCAACTGGCTCAGATTGACCAGGCGATAGCTGCGGCTGCCAGCCGTGGCTATCAATTGGGCGTGCCGGGCTTCGATACCCGCGCCCCGTCCTCCTTCCAGAACAATGTCGTTGCGACTGTCGCTGCCGATGTGCAGGATCGCTCTGTTCAGAGGATATTCTTTGCGCCATCCTTCCCGATCGATCACTTCAACTCGATTGCGGGTCTCCCGTGTATTCATAGGCACAGACCTTTAGGGATAGCTATTGGTAAAAGAGGGCTTTGGATAGCAGTATACAGGTAGACAATTGTCTTGTAAAGCTGTTCAACATTGAGAAAAGCTTATGCCATCAGAAGCCCAGCCGGATGATAAATGTCCTGACCGGTCGCCGTAAATATACGATTTATGCGACGAGCAGCCCACTATTGGCGATCTGAGCCAGTGTCTCAACCACCTGCTCGGAGAGAGGGACCACCGGCAATTCGACTTGCGGATCGTCGGAAGCAGAGACCGGGGGTTGACGCCAAATCGAGCCACGCTCCGAATCGTCCGCGGCAATCAGATGACACAAATCATCTGCGGTGCGGGTCCCATCTAGCAGGGGCAGAAGGTAGTGGCAATGGGGGGTCAAAGCCACCCGGCGCAGACGCAAATCCGTGACGGTTGTCCTTTTCCCCGCTTCCCAACGTGCCCAGGGACTTGCCAGAGGACGGGGGGCAACCTCGGCAGTGTAGGAACCGGCGTGGCTATGCAGCGAGACCAATTCCCCGCTGGTGCAATAGGCTTGCAGCAGATTGCTGGCCAGAAGCCATCGATCCTCCCGCTGCCGTTCCGGATCAGCCCCAGTCAGAGCCGCATAGAGTTCCGCCCGCAGATGGGGGTTCGTCTCCATTAGCTCAGTATAGGCCATCTCCAACAACTGATTCAGAGTTGCCCTGGCCGGCCAGATAGACTTCAGACAGGTCATTCCGACAATTGTGACCGGGTGATCACTGAGCAGCTTGGCCCCGTCGCCAGAGACAAACTCCACGGATGCCGCCTCCGGGTCTGCGCCCTCGGCCAGCAGCCCCTGGGCGTGGGCCGAAAAGTAGAGCGTGTCCAGCACATCCATCTCAATCGCCGGAGTCAGCGCAACTTCCTTGTGGCAGAGCAGAGAGCGGCGGAAGGTGCGGTTGACCACAAAGTCCAGATATTGGCCGCTGTCGCCACTCTTCCCGTTGGTCTGGGCCAGGGCCAACAGATTGGCCGATGTTTCGTCGGTCAAGCCAGAAGGCAGTCCGGTGCTAAACTCGGCATCGGCCACATAGGCCAGTTCGTGCTGCTCGGCGTGTGCCAGAAACTCGTGGAAATAGCAGGGATCGTTCACCACCTCCAACTCGTCGTGGAGAAACAGGGAATCGGCCCGTTCGGGCATATTCAGAATGCCGTGATAGTAGCCGTTGAGCAACTGCTCGTAGGCCGCCGGATAGGAGCTAAGCCGGTAGGAAGCCGCACCTGTGGCCTGGACCAGAAAGCCGATCAGTTCCTTGGCCGCCGCGGCCCGCTGGGCTGGCTCCGCAATCTCCCGGATGTGATAGAGCATCATCCGGCGCATGGACTCCATCATATGCCAGCCCGGATAAGTGTTGTAGCTGATGTAGGCCACGCCCTTGGGGGCCAATGCACTGCGGCAAAGGACAAGGAGCGCATCCCGCACTGGGGAGGGAACCCAGGAGTAGATGCCGTGGGCAATAATATAATCGAACTGGCCCAGGCTGCCGTCCCAGTCTGTCAGGTCCTGGTGGAGCATTTCCACATTGGGCACATCCAAATGGGCGGCAATTTCGCGCCCCTCGTCGATCTGCCGGGAGGATGCGTCGATCCCCACAAGCTCAGCGTTGGGCAGAGAAAACGCCATCGGAATCAGATTGTATCCAGCCGCGCAGCCGATCTCCAACACCCGGCACGTCTCGACGGGTGCGGTCGCCAGCCCCCGCAGACGGGCCACAGTCGCCAGCACATCCGGGTGGGTGAAGGCATAGGACCAGCCGCCGTAGGGGACCAGATCGTAGGAGGTCATCGGTTCAACCTTCCAACAGAGCGGCCATGGCAAACCATTCGACCCGATCCCGTACAATCTTTTTCACTTGGGCCAGGGCTGGCGTCGTCCCGGGTGGGGAGCCGTCCTCCTGCTTCAAATGCCAGTGGCCTTCACCCAGCGGCCCGCCGATCAGCTCCTGGGCGAGATCGTCCAGGCCGCGGCTGCCATCCAAACGCAGCAGCAGAAAGCAGTCTGGCTCGTCCAGCAGCACCCGCTTGTGGAGCAGATTGCAGATGCTGCGGCTGTTCTGGCGCACCTGCCAGCGCGCCCAGCGGCTGGCAACCGGGCGGGCAGAGACTTCCGTTGTCAATTGGGGGGCGTAGCGGTGCAGTTCCATCAACACCGGGCTGACAGAGTATGCCTTCAGCAGATTGGCCCCCAACCCCTGCGCATCCGCTGCATCGCTCTTTGCGGTCTTTGTCGGTTTACCAGTCCGACCGACGCGACGGGTAGCCTCTTGCAACAGATCGTCAAAGCGAATCCGCTGCGGCCATATTTCACTCAAATAGTCGAAAGCCGCTATCGTCACCGGGTGGTCGGTGGTCAGGGAGGAGCCATCCGGGGCAATATATTTCCGAGCGGGGCGGCTGCCACTGGGCCGCTCCACCTCTTCGTCCCTGGCATTGGACGAAATGTAGAGAGATTGGAGCGTCCGCAGGGATGGTTTGCCTGTAATCTGCACGGACTGATGGCAGACTAGCGAACGACGAAACATCCGGTTGCGCACAAAGTCCAGATATTGCTCAGCCTCCACCCGGCTGCGAGCCGAACTCTGAATCACCTGGGCCACATTGGCCGGGACGTTCGTCGCCATCATACTGGCAAATTCGGTGTCGCCCACATATTGCAGACCCGCGGCTTCGCAATTGTCCACAAACTCGCGCAGGTAGAAGGGCCGGTTGACCTCCTCCAATTCGTCGTGGAGCAGACCCGCATTCGAGCGCCCGGCCTCGTCGCCCAGATGCTCTTTATAGTCGTAGATAAGCTGTCGATAGGCTTTGTAGAAACCGCTGTAGGGGACAGTGCGGGCTTCGCCGGTCTCGGCCAGCAGGTCGATCCAGCGCCGGGCCTCGTTCGCCCGCTCCTGGGGCTTTTCGATGCGCCCGGCGTGAAAGAGCATCCCATCCCGCAGCGCGTTCATAAAATGGCCGCCGGGGTAGGCGTTGTAACTGATGTAGCCGATACCGTTGGGCCGCAGCAGACGGCTGTAGACGGCCAGCAGCCTATCCCGCACAGGCTGGGGAACCCAGGAATAGAAGCCGTGGGCGATAATGTAGTCGAATTGCCCCAGCGAGTCGTCCAGGGCCATCAGGTCCAGAGCGTGGAGCGAGACATTGGAGAGACCCAATTCGGCGATGGCCCGGTGGCCCTCTTCGATCTGCACCGGCGCAAAATCGATCCCCACAAACTCGCTTGCGGGCAGATTGACCGCCATTGCCAGCAGATTGTAGCCCTGAGCACAGCCGATCTCCAGCACCCGGCAATTTTCGATGGGCGCGGGGTCCATCCCCATCAGTGCGCCGACAGTGGCGAGAAGGCTGGGATGGGTTTCCGAATGGGTGAGACCGTCGTAGGGCACTTCGTCGTAGCTGACGGTCAGGTCGGGCGCGTGCTCGGCTTGCCAACTCATCGGCTGCCTCCGCCTGCGCGGCGCTGCCAGGCATAAAGGAGCAGATTGTGCCCCCACTCCATCCCCGCCCGAATCTCTTCCCGGGTGGCTGCGCCGCCGCGGCGATCCCCCTGCCAGAGACAGCCGTAATCCCCCGTAGAAACAACGACACCGCCCCCGGCCCGCAGGTCCGGTGTGCCCTGATTTTCGTAGCCATCCGCGGGCTGGGCAAAGAAGAAGGGTTCCGAGAGCAGGGCCTCGTGGCGCTTGACCATCTGGGGTTTGCTGCCCAACACACTGATCAGATTGGCGAAGGAGTCGTCGGAGGCAGGTTTCGCCCCCCCTTCCCGGTGGCAGCTTTCCACAAAGATCGTGCCACCCTTGCGCACAAATTCCCGCAGATTGTTGACCTCAGCCACGTCCAAATCAAAGGTCGCCTTTGCCACTAGACAGAGAAGGGTGTAGTCGGTCAGATCACCGGCCAGGTCCACGCCGTCGTTGACCAGCACCCGCATCTCCGGCTGCATACTCACGCTGCGGGCCAGATGGGCCATCCCCCGACTGTGGCTGGGATCGTCCAGGGGTGACAGATTGGCGATGCCCACCAGCACTGTGGAGCGGGCCAGGGGAGCCACCTCTGGGCGGAAACGCAGATCGATCTCATTGACGCCGGGCCGGTAGAAGTCGGTGGCGTTGTGGATGGGATCGTTGTGGCCCCGGCGCAGGATGCGGGCCAGTTCCACCTGGGGCGTGTCCGGGCGATCCACCACAGTTTCTACGCTGTAACCGGTGTAGACAAAGAAGGGGTTATCGCCGTACTGGCCGTTCTGGGGCTGGGGGCGGGTCTCGTCGTAGGTCAAGAGCAGATGGAGCGTGCCGTCCCGGTAGCGGCCCATATCGTAGGCCGCGTGCTGCTCCACAATTATCAGATTCCCGGCGGGATCGATGGCCGCGCCGGGCAGGATGTAGACGGTCTGGCTGGCTGGTTCCCCGGCGATGACCTCCAGCCCGGCCAGAATGCCTGTGCCGTGGCCGTTGAGTGCGTGCATCCGCTGCTGGTAGCGGTGGTATTCGTGGGCCTCTTGCCAAATATCAGCGGTGACAGTCATGCCGTCGAAGGCGCTGATGCGTCGGCCCGGGTTGTGGCGGAGGAGGGAAGCTAGGGTCATGGGCGGGTGTTCCGTATTGCGTGCTGTGTCTTATTCATCCAGCGGCTCCAGCCGCAGCGTATAGGCGGTATGCACGGGCTTCTCCCGGTCGATGATGGCGGTGATGCGTTGGCGCCACTGCTGCATCTGGGCATCGTCGTCGAGCAGGGCCGGGTCCAGCCGCACAATCACAGTAAAGGTGTGGGGCCGGTTTTCCCTGCCCAGTGCGATGCTGTTGCCCAGATCCGCGGCCTGTCCTACCACAAAATTGTCGGCCCGGTGCTCGATGATCTGCACTTCGCCGCCGGTGTAGATTTCCAGATACTCTCGCAGACCAGAGGCCGTGCCCCGTTTTTGATAGAGGCGGCGGGCCGATTTGAGCAGCGCCCGGCGCTGGGACTCGGGCCATTCCGGGTCCAATTGCAGATCGAGCCAGGAGGCCAGCCAGGGCAGCATATCTGTGGGCGTGACAGTTGGATCAAAAACGTAGGGAACCTGGCGAATCTGCTGGCTGATGGGCGCCAGAAAGCTCTCGAAGAGCATCAGAAAACGGCCCATCAATTCGTCCCGGGTGTAGAGGGAGGGCAGATAGCGCACGTAGTTGCTCTTGGCCGAGATGGCAATGGCCAGGGACTCCTCATCCCGGATGACGGGGCCGTCGGCAGTAGACCGAGCCAAAACCACCGCAGTCACATCCAGAACGAAATCGGCTGGGGCCGGGGCCACGACCGTTTCCAGCACGTACTCATACGTATCCTTTTCCCCAGCACCCGCGGCAAAATCATAGCTCAGGTAGAGATCGCCGTCGATGTTCCTCGCTGCGGGACGGGTTGGCCCGTCTCCTTGCAGGCAGACGCTCTCCACCAGCAGCAGCCCTTCGGGAATCCGCACCTCCACGCCACAGGAGGTCAGATCGATTTCGGGTTCCAGGCGCACGTAAAGGAAGAGAGCTTCGCCGGGAAAACGGCGGTTGTGGTCCGCCACCAGCGAGACCCGGATTTCCTGGGGGCGGGGGATGGCTGGCCCGCCCGTGCGCTTGGCCGGCTGCGCGGTAATTGTACGCGCAGCTAATGCGTAGATTATTGATTCGTTGTCGCTTTGCCTTTGCTCTGCCACTACACATCCTAACCTGGCGCAGCCAGGAGAAAAAGAGTTTGTTACACAGCCTTGTATACACGGATTGGGAAAAACACGGATATTTTTCTGTTCTATCTGTGTTCTTTCCTATCCGTGTATACCAAAGGTTCTCCGGCGCAACCTACCGATTGCGGCCATTGGTAGCCGGGATGGCCCGCCCATTGCCCTGGATGGCATGGCGATTGGCGGACGCAGCAGCCGAGACCGGCGCGCCAGTCTGGGCATTGACAATCGTAATGGTGGGTTCCAGCACACAGAGAACGCCGTCCCCGCCTACAGACAACATCTGACGAATGGGCACAGCCGCTTCCAGTCCCCGGTCGATGTCGGAAAGCAGGTCTTCGTCGTCGGGCAGGGCCTCGCGAGAGGGGACCACCCGCCTGCTCTCGGCCTGGACATCCTTCACGTGGCGCACGCCGGAGACCTTTTGCAGCAGGGCCAGAATCTCGGAAATGTAGAGGTCCCGGCCAAAGGGCCAACCCTCCCAACGGCCACCCACCACCGATTCGATAAATTCACTTTTGCCATCCAGGGGCAAAGGTGTGAGAAAGGCACGCAGGGCCTCCACCACCCGCACCCGCACCACCTCCGGATTCAAATGATCCTCGGCGATAATTTCGGCGTAGACCCGCACGCCGATATAGGCCGGTTCCCGCACGAGGAGGGTTGTGGTCAGCAGGCGGTAGTCGTCCAGATAGGCCTGGACTTCGCGGACGAGTGCGGCAGGCATGGCAAGCCGGGAGAGGTCCCCCACGGCCAGAGCATTCCGGCATTCGGGTACAACCAGCACCTCTACCATCCCTGGCGGGGGCGAAGCTGGCCCCTGGCCGGGAGCAAGCACTTTGACACGCGCCACCGCGCGGCTGGCCTTGCGGGTCAGTTCTTCGTAGTCCGCACCGGTGACAGCCCGCTCCTGTGCCCGCAATTCCTGGGGCACACGCAGTTTGGCCTCGTCCAGGGTTTCCGGGTCCCGGCCGCCGTCGGCTCCTCGCTGGTTGGAGACCGAATCGATGTAGGGCAGGGTTGCCAGCATCACATTGATGCGGCCCGCGGGCACATTGCCTTTGACACCGCCCCCAGCCCGATAGCGGGAAAAACGCACCAGCCGGTTGGCTTCGGGGATGCGTCCGTACTGCATAATTGTGCTGTCCCGTTGCCGGATGGCCGGCCCCAGGGCAATCTCACCGCTGGAGGTGTCGATGGTGTAGTGGCGGTCGTAGCGGGAGGAGTTGGAAAAGTTGGGAACCCGGGTCCAGGCCACGTAGACGGTCTCGCCAAAGACCCGCTCTTCGATCTCCAGCACTTCGTCGCTCTCCGGTTCTAGAATCGGTACATTTTGCAGGCGGAAGGTCTGGCCCGCTTCGCCGGTAGTGCTGCTCAATTCCTCGTTCTGGATCAGAATAGCGTTGGTTGCCGAAGTGGTTGCGCCCAATGCAAAGGCTTCCACGCCTTTCACCCGGGGCGAGCGGGTATAGGTCCCCTGGACGGCCCGGCGCTGCTCAAAACGGCAACGAATCCAATAGGCGCTGATGCCCTGGATGTCGTCGGGGCGGGCGGTCATCGGCAGATGGAAGTGAATCTGGCCGCTGGGATTGTTCAGGCCGCCGGTTGTGTCCTTTTCGCCGGGAGCCTGGCTGGGGGTCAGCTCGTGCCAGTTGCCTTCGCCCATAGAACATTCCCAGACGAGAGGCGGATCATCCCGGCGGATACCCGTGGCCTGGGTGGGGATGTTTGTGAAACGCAGACGCAGAATGTAACCGGCCAGAGAGCGGTTCTCTTCAAAGCCCAGATAGAAGGTATCACCTTCCAGAGGGAACTGATCCCGAAAGACACGGGCATCTTCCAGAGCCAGGCGGGGCAGATAGTTCTTGGCAAAGTCCACCTCCCGGCGCAGTTGGGTGAGCACTGGTCCCCGGATGGTGAGCGCCTCGTCGGTGGTAAAGATAATCTGCTCTTCGTTTTCCAGGGGGCGGGTGGCGACTTCGTAATGGCGGGGGACCACCGCGATGCTGTCTTCGTCTTCCCGCACGGGGAAGGGCACAGAGAGGCGGAAGGTGAGGTCTGTGCGGGCGCTGCTGGCGGGCTGCAATGTGATGCCCAGCAGGTCCATAAATTTGATGTAATTTTTTTCGGGAACCCGGTTCAACCGATAGAGCATCGTCTCGGTCATCCAGGCAAAGAGTTCAATCAGTGTGATGCCGGGGTCGCTGAGATTGTAGTCAGTCCATTCCGGGCAGTATTGTACAATCCGGCGACGGGCTTCGTCCACCAGGTCCCGTTGAAAGCGTAGATCGTCCAGATTGGGCGCGGGCAGCGACACAGTTTAATACTCCTGATCTGAAAATAGGACGCCGATAACGCCGTCAAAATCTGCGTAAATCTGGTGTTCCTGCGTCCCTGTTGGTTTTTACGTTTGAAGGTCTAAAAGTCCTCGGCGGTGGGCGGCTCGTCCATAATATAGAAGGGATAGACGATACTGCGTTCGTCGTGGGTATTTTTGATCTGGTAGCGAATATCGGTCAGAATCACGCTGTCGTCATAACTGGTATTACGCAGAATCTCCACGGCGGTGACATCGACCCGGGGTTCCCACATACGCAGGGCTTCGTGGACATATTCGATCAACTGGGCTTCGGTGGCAGCGTTGCGGGGGGCAAACATCAACTCCCAGACCCGACAGCCAAACTCCGGGCGCATCACCCGCTCCCCGGGGATCGTCTCCAGAATAATGCGGATGGACTGCTCGATCTCCATCTGTCCCTGGGACATTGCGACGCCGCCCTGGGCGTTGAGTTGAAGCGGCCAGTTCAATCCCTGGCCGATAAATTCCCGGTTGCGTATATCCTCTGCCATTGCCATTCCTCGCAAAGAGCTTGTCTACACGGATAAAAAAGAACACTGAACAGCCTGGAAATCTGTGTTCCCTAACTATCCGTCTATACAGAATTTTCATCCCCCGGGGCGCGCTCGCCGCCTGGAGAACTGATTACTGGTCACTGCCAACTTTTCCTACGGCCCAATCAGCACAGTGGGGAAACCCATCGCAATCGTCCCTGGCGGCCCCACACAGATGGTGACATCGCCCATGCGGGCTGCGGGTCGGCCACCGATTAGAACCGTAATCCCACCGGGCGGAGCAATCACACCGCCCACGTGGGGCACAAGCACCGTAACCAGTGGGCAGACGTGGGGGTCACCCACACAGGCGGCCGGTTGACCCCCGATCAGAACCGTCGGGTTGCCCATGACGATGGAACCGCCGTGGGCTGTCGGGTCGCCCATACGGGCTGCGGGTTGTGGCATAGTATCGTTCCTCAGTTCAGTTTAATCAGCGCGCCCTGGACGACGACCATCGCTCCAGCTTTGAATGTGCCCATCGTACTTGCGTTCACTTCGGTGGTCAAGCCCTTGGCAGTCAATGGCCCCTGGGATTCCAGATTCATAATCGCGCCCTTCATCTCGGCCTTGGCTGTAGCCTGCATCGAATAATTAGCCCCAGCCTTGATCTTTGTGTCCATCGTACTCTCGATGTTGACCATCCCTTTGGCCTTGATGTTGACATTGCCACCGGCATCAATGTTGATGTCCTGCTGGGCTGTAATGCTGATACTGTTGGTCTTGGTGTCGATGACAATCTCGTTCCGCTCCGACTTATCCCGGATCAGAATCTGCTCTTGACCGCTGGTGTCATTGAGGACAATAATGTGACCGCTGCGGGATTTGATGATGCGTTCGGTAATTCTGCTGCCGTCGTTGACCTGGCTGGTAGGCTTGGGCGGCGGATCCTTCTTATTCCAGAGTGTGCCGATCATATAGGGCCGGTTGGGGTCCCCGTGTTCAAAGGCAATCAGCACCTCGTCGTCCACTTCCGGGATGTAGTAGAAGCCCCGATTCTTGCCCGCGGCCGGGGCAGCGATCCGTACCCAATCGCTCTCGATGGGCTGACTGTCTTTGTCGAGCAGCCAGGGGTACTGGACTTTGATCCGCCCCAAATTTTCCGGGTCGGAAAAATTGGTTACCATCGCGGGCACAACCCCATTGAATCGATTGCCATAGAAGGCCCGCTCGTTGCCTGCTTCCAGCAGGCCAGTCAGGGAGTTGGTGCGACGACCCGTGACCGAAAAATGGGTCTCCCAGCGACCGGTACGCCGGTAGACGTGACGCACAGCGCTGACCACATACTCGCCCGAATAGTCGGTCAATTTGGCTTCCCGGATATTGATCTTGACCGGACGCCCAACCTGAATCTCCGCATTGCCAAAGGCCACCCCTTCGGCCTGAGTAAATGCACTGTCCACATCGCTCATATAGCCAGCAGCAATCGCCTTGGCTGAGTTTACATCCTGCACGGGCATATTGACAATCGCGACCGGTGCGTCGTCTTTGAATGCGCTCTTGGCAAAGCTGCCACCTGCGCTATAGGTCGGCGCAGACTTCAATTTACTGTCCGGTGTCGCCTTACCGACGATCTCCTTCTTTTGCACCTGATCCCAGCTATAGACAGAGACTTCCTTTGGCTGGTGTACAGCCGTAACCCGAGGCCGGAAGCTCAAGAGGTTGTCTCCCCAGGTCAGTTCCGTGGCCTGGCCTTCCTTCGACGAGGCGGGCATGAAGTTGAATTTGCCATCCTGCACAAAGACTTGGCAACCCAACTGCTCCGCCCGCATAAGCAACCATTCCATGTTGGTCTGGTTGTACTGAATCATAAACGTATGGGTGATGACAGAGGGTAGCTCGATAGTGCCAATGGTGACTTTTGATTCCCCCAGCATCATCCGTATGATGTCTGAATCCGACTGTTCCAGGAAAGTACGGGACTTTTTGCCCCGGTGCAGGCGATAGGACTTGTCGTAGGCCTGCACCATCAGGCTGGCCTTGCCCCCACGCCCGAAGTTTGGCTCCAACCCTGTAATCTCCCCGGTGAAGAGTACCGCGCCGCTGCCGTCGGCACCGGCCTTCACCTCAATTGGATCGCCGATCTTGAATTTGTCCACCACAGCCAGGTCTGGCGCATCGGAATGCAGGGTGATCGTACACATCTCCGGCACGCGCATGGAGGAATCGACGACGATCTCTTCAATGGCGTCAGCCAGGATCAGGTCACTGACGGCAAGATCGAATGTAAGTCGCTCTGGCAAATCGGCCATTGGGGAATCGCTGCTTGGCTATAGGGTGAACTTTATTGGGTCTATACTTCACAGTTTAATGGTTTTGGGCCGTGTGTCAAGTAGCTCGCCCACCGCTCGTCGGCCCTGGAGTAGACCCCACACTTTGCAGGCCCGCTTCCCGCCAAGTCAGTGTTCATACCCAAACGGGCACGAACAGCAATGAAACAGGAATGCAGGTTTCACAGATTTTACCCGTGTTTATCAGTGGTTATTCTCAGGTCAGCGGGACCAACCGCAACACCTGGCCGGCCCGCACATCCGACGGATCGTCCAGATTGTTGGTCTCTGCGATGTGCCGCCAGGCCGCGGCCGAGCCATATTCCTGATACGCGATCCAGTCCAGCGTCTCGCCTTCCAACACAGTGCGCACTTTGCGCGCCAGGCTGCGCGAGGTGGGGTTCTGATAGGGCAGAGTATTGGCGTCATCTGCCTCCACAAAATCGACCGTCACCTTCGCCCGCAAGGGCTTGCCAGATGCATCGAACAATTCGTAGGTGACGGAGACCTGCTTGACATAGACCTCGTAGGATTTGTACTCACCCCACACGAACTGGCATTTGGGTGGTCTTGGCTCCTTTGCGTCGATCGTCTTATCGATTTCGGTAAAACGCACCAACTGTTCAATGTCAGTGGTAATATTTGTGCTGCCCTGCTTGCCCAATTCCTTCAATAGCGTTGGCATCGTTCCATCAAAGATCACATCACTGATCTTAAATGTGCCCGACTTACCGCCACCGAAATCCATATCCGGATTGTCGCTGGTGGGTTTGCTTGTCTTTGTCCACTTCACCGCTTTGGAGAAAGTAACCGTCTCCGGGTTGAAGGTCAGATAGACCATTTTATTGGCATACTGGCCTTCTTTACACAAAATATAGGATTGCTTGAACTCTGACATACGCTATATCCTCGCTCGCAATATATCTCCACTCACAATATATTTCATCACAGTGGCCGCCGTTCTCGTTCCATCTCAATCATACGTCTGATCAGCGGGTATATTCTCTCCGCCAAACCATCCCAGTCTGGTTCCTGATCGTTGTCCATCTCATCATCTATCTCGTCATCCACATCCGAGTCCCCGCCCTCGTCTGGGCTGCGCTGTATGCGCTCTTGCAAGGCTCGCTGCAACGGATAGTGGGTCGTCGCCCCAGTGGAGCCACCAGCCGGAGCCACAGCCGTCTGCGGATCGGAAGCGCCTGGTGTCCCTTCCGCCAATCCATTTTGCGCCAGACTGGGCCGATCCAAAAAGCGCTGGACGACCGGCATCGATTCAGTGGAGACCCCGTCCAGCACCGGCCCCTCGGCCTCTGCCCGTTGGACATCCACCCCACCAGCGAGAGCAGGCAAAGAGGCAAGGGATTGCCCCAGCACGGCCCGACGCCGAACCACAGGCAGATCACCCGAAGCCGACGAGGCAAATCCACTCCCTGTCCCGCCGGAACCGACACGAGTGTCGATGCGGCCCTGACTGCCATTGCCCACCGCGCGGGTAGCCTTAACAGGGCCGGGGCTACTGCCAGGCCCGTTGCTGGGACGGGGAGCCAGGGGTTCCCGCTGCACAGATCCCTGCCGCAGCAGAGCCTGGATGCCCTGCTCCACCTGCCCGGCAGCCTGCTCTTCCCGCTGTACACTCCCCCGTAGTTGATTGACAGAAGGCAGCGATAGGGGCATAAGCCCTGCCCCTTCCGCCCCGTTCTGGGGCTGAGCCATCTGTTCCGAGCGGCGCACGCTTGGATTCGTCCCCACCGCCACGTGGGTCAACTCATGGCCGAGCAGGGCCAAATTATCGGGCCGATCCAACTGGGCCAGCGCCGAACGCTGCAAATAGACCGTCTGGCCGTGGGCCGCCGCCTCCACTCCCAGGGGTTCCAGCCCCGCGGCCTGCAAGCGCACACCGCTAAAATCCCGCTGCAAGACCCGCTCCATTAGCGTGCGCGGACGCCGGGGCAAAGGCATCCCTCCGGAAGGTCCCCGTTGCAGTTCCGCCGCAGCCCGTTGTATGGCTGTCGTCCGCTGGTTGCCAGCGGACCGCTGCGCCCCTCTGGTAGGAGAAACGGGCGTCCCTTCCCTGCGCTTGAAACGCCAGCCCCGCTCCTCCAGCAGATCAACCGTCGCCGACGCGGAAACAGGCCCCGTCGAAGACCCCGTAGAGGCCCCCGCAGCAGAAGTAAAATCCTGGGCGGGCTGACCCAAAGAAGCCGATACAGCACGGCCGCTGGCAAGACCGGCTTGGCTCAAAGGCATCTCACCGCCAAAGTCACCACCCGCGGCCCCGCGCTGCACAGCCGCCGAGGGCGAGGCGGATGCCTGTTCGCCGCGGCTCAAACGCCAGCCAAGGGCATCCAACAGACCCACAGGCTCATCAGCCCCCGCGAAATCCTGGGCGGGCCAACTCTGGGAGACAGGGGCAAAATGGCTGGTGGCAAGACGGCGTTGGGCCAAAGCAGCCACAGATCGACTGCCCGCGGCTATCGAAGCAGCTCGTTGCACCGGGCGGCGAGACGCAGAAGCGTTGACAGAAGCCGGAGTGCCCGGTGGGGAAATCCGCGGTGTAGGCGGTCGCTGTGCGGACGAACGCTGGGTAGACGGACCAGCGGTAGAAACCACTCCCCTCGGTTCTGCTCCCCTGCCCCGACGCATAACCGCCTCCACCTGTTCGGCGACACGCTCCTCCTCTGCCAGACTCATCTGCACCAACTGACGGGAGAGACGCTGGGTGAGGGAAGGCGCAAGCGGATGGGCCAGGGGCATATCCGTTCTATCGGGCGAACGCTGCACCCGATTCTCGGCCAGCAAAGGGGCGGCCCCGCCCGCGGCCACGTGGGTCAATTCGTGGCCGAGCAGGGCCAGCGAATCGGAGCGGTTCAGGTCCGCCTGTGCCCGATCCAAATAGACAGTATTTCCCTGGGCCGCGGCTTCGATCCCCAAAGGGCCAAGCGAGGCCATCTGCACCCGTACCCCTGCAAAATCCCGCTGCAAAACCCGCTCCAAAAGCGTGCGGGGTCGGTCAGGAAGGGGGTGGCTGTGGCCTGTCGCCAGCCCGGTCAACGCCCGCTGCACCCTTTCCACCGGGGCAGCCGAGGCATCCGGGACCGGGCGGGAACGCTTGAAGCGCCAACCGCCCGCTTCCAAGCGCTGCACAGCCGCGGCAGCGCTCTGGGTCGGCCCAATCCGGCCAGCCCCGGTCACAAGCGCACGCTGCCGGGGCGTTTGAGGCGAAATAGTTCCAGAGACGACGGTGCCTCGTCTTTGACTCGGGGCAGTTGCGCCAGCCCGCTGGGAAAGAGTGGGCGTATCAGCCGCCTCCCCAGCAGACGGCGGCGCAGACTGGGCTGCTGATGACCCACCCGTATCCGTCCGGGTAGATGCGCGCAGCAATCGATTCAGGGCTAATTCCAAAGGAACGAAAGCCGCTGGAATCGAAGGCTGGGTGGCCTCCCGCGCTTCTGGCCGATTCCCAGGCGATGGCAACAACCCGCTAGGCCGCAACAACTCATCGCCGCTGATAGCAGCCGGACCAGCCAAATCCCGGCCAGAATGAACCGTTGACGATTCTAATGTCGGCGTCTCTAGCGTTGACGGCTCTGCGTCGTGGAGCAAATCAGACCGCCACAGATCAGAGACCGGCTGCACCTGGTGGCGGTTCTGCTGGCGGACTGTCAGGTTCGACGCCGAACGGCCAATTGCACCGGGCGAAAGGAGGGTCTTCGGCGTTGGCGCAACCTCATCCGCAAAGGCTTCCCCAGGGGCAAAGCGCTGCGCATCGATGGGTGCTGATCGTTGCAGCAACCTGCGTCGGATGTCGCCAAAATCCCGGCGCAACACCAGCTCGCTCAACGGACGCACCGGAGCAGAGGCCGGAGCAGGCCCAGAAAGAAATTGGGGAATGGAGCGAGAAGCGTCCAACCGCCAACCAGGCGTAGGTATATCGCCGCGGCTCTTATCCGAAGTTCGCTGGCGAGGCAGACCAACAGCGTCGGTCGGTTGTCGGGTCAGATCGAGCAGTGTAGCCGTCAATTTCGCGCCCCGGACAGGTCTGTGTGCAGGTTTGGGGTCTTGCCGAACGTCCCCGGCGATTGTTACAGACCCCCGTTGCAGCGAAGCGGACTGGGCCGAGGGCGTTCTCCGAGCAGGAGTGGACACCGCTTCTGACTCCAGCGCTGCGTCCGCAGTGGCTGGCGACAGCACCTGTTGGGGTGAATCCAACCGGCCAGAAGCCACAGGTCGGCTCAGAGGCAGTTCCACCCGCTGGTTTAGCGCAGCGGATGTGGAGGAAACGGCCAGGCGCGCCGAAAGTTCGCTGGGCGGTGCAGATGCGAAGAATTGGCCCAAAGAATCCAGCCGATCCGATACTGGGGCCGTGTCCCTTCGCTGGACAGGCTCGGCAGTCCACGCCGAGGAAGCGGGTGTAACGGAGACAACCCGACGAAGCTGCTGGCTCAGTTGGAGCGCGGCCTGGGCAGTCTCTCCGGGCTGGTGGCGGCGTTGCAGCAGTCGGGGCACGGGGAACACACCCACAGAAGGGCGCTCTGTGCCCGCGGCCGGGAGCGGTTGCCTCTCTGCAACCGAAGCAGCAGCGGCTACGCGTTGGCCCGTCCCGCTCCTTACTTCCCTCTGCGGGGGGTAGACCCGTCGCTCCACCCGTTCCAGCAAAGTAGGCCCAGAGCCGGGAACAGAACGGGGCTGGGAACGCGCCACCACCTGCCGCTCAACACTCGGCGCTGGTCGTCGGCGCACCTGGGCAGGACGGCCCACAGCCATCCGATCCACCAGCACCTCCCCCGCAGCCGGAAGCGCAGCAGATAGTACGCGAGGAGTGGCAGGCCCATCCGGTGACTGCGCCAGAAATTGGGCAGGAGATTGGGTCAGGGATTGAGCCGGGGACTGAGCAGCCCATCGATTGGCCGGGGCCAAAGGTAGAGGCGTATCCACGCCTGCCTGGGCCGTACTAAGCGCAATGCCAGTCGGGATCGACAACGCCGACTGGGCAAAAATGGCCGGTTCGGCCAAATCTGCCAATGGGGCCGGTCCAGCCGCAAAAGCAACGGATTCGGGGGGACGAACATCGCCGGTCAACTGTGCCGAGCGCCAGAGACGGGAGACAGGTTCCAGCCGCGTATGGGCCGCGGCCAGACGCTGGGCCACAACCCCACTTTCGCCCAAACGGGTAGTCCGGAGCGTAAAAGTTGGGAGGCCGGACATCGCCCCTACAAAGCGAGCAGGTGACTGTCGAGGAGAGGCCCCTGCCTCTGTCCCAGCCGAAACAGGTGCGCGGGCTGGTCGCCCCAGTCGGGCGGCGGGCGGCAGCGGGCGTTCAGATCGACGGGCGGGCAGACGCAACCCCCGGGGGCTGTCCTGTAATGTTGCGGGCTGTTCTGGCTGTGGCGTATGGGTGGCCCCGGCCCGCTGCAATAAAAGCCGGGTGTGGGCGCGGGCCGAAGTCGCAACCGGACGTTCATCCGTCCTGGAGACCGGGCGCAGGTGGAGAGGACGCAGTGGCGCAGCCGAGGGCTGAAGAGGTTGGCGTTGTAATGTAGCGCCACTCCCTGGGCCAGGCGATGGCGCATCCTCGGAGGAAAGGGTCTGCGGGCGTTGTGTCTGCGGACGTTCCATCCGCGGCTGTTCTGTGCGAAGGTGGGTGGATGCCGGTAGCGCGGCCAGGGCCAACGGTCCACGGCCAAGCAGGTCATTACGGGTTCCCGCAAAATCCCGGCCCGTCACCCGTTCAAGCAGCGTCGGCGCAGAACGGGTAGCCCCCGTTCTATTCACCCGTCGAGTGGGGGGCGCAGAGAGCCGCTGGAAGGCCGGTGCGGGGCGGGCAGTGGCTAGCGTCGGGGGAGCAGGCTGGGCCAACTCGCCGGATGCAGCAGGCGTTCGGTTGGCACGGCGAAAACGTGCCAGGTCCAACTCCAGATCAGGCAGAAATGCGCGGCCGAGTCGGCTGGACGCAGATGTTTGTGCCTGCGAAAGTGGCGGACTCTGCGACCCCAGCAGAGCACCGGCATCGGGCCAAGTAGTGGCAAAAGCTGTAGACAAAGTTGTGGGTGAGCGGCGCAAAGGGCCATCCGACTCAGCGGGCAAAAGGGCAGATGCCACGGGTTGACTGCGCAGCAGCGTACTGCGCCACGCGCCAGAGACCGGCTCAAATTCATGCCGAAGTTCCGCCGGGCTAGGGAGCGCGTCCAACTCCAACCCGGCCAATCCAACCCGCTGGACAGACTCTGCCCGTTCTGTATCCGCCGGTTCTTCTATGCCCGCCGACTGTCCTGCGCCCGCTGGATGTTGAGTGCCCACCGGCCGTTGAGTGACCACTGGCTGTTCAGTGACCACTGGCTGGACGCTAACCGGCTCTTCAGATCGGCTCTCGGCCTGGGCTTGGGCAGCCACATCGAACGGGGATGTGGCAACCAGGCGCATGACAGTGGGCAATGGACGCAGTAGAAGACGCTGTAATACGGACTGGGTGCGAGCACTTTCAAACGATTGCAGGGCGGCTGATTGGTGTGTGCCGGTTTGACTGCTCGGACGGAGCAAGGCAGAAGAGGGCGAATCATCGGGCGACCCATTGGTCAGCCTGGGCTGCACAGCGGCACGAGTCGCGGGTTGCTCAGCCGCGGGTCGCACAACCGCCTGTCCACGCCGGGATTCCCCTAGCTGGCGCGCAGGTGATTCTGGCTGGAAGCTACCCGGCGCTTCTGATTGGCTCTCTGCCAGGGCTGGTAGGGGCGTGTCGAAGGGCGCTATGTCTGCCAGGCGCATAACCGTAGGCGATGGACGCAGAGGAAGACTTTGCAATCGAGCCAGGGCAGGCGAGCGTTCGAGCGGCTGACGGGCGGCTGATTGACGAGCGGTTGATTGGCTGGTACTCGTCTGGCGGCGCGGACGAAACGGGGCAGAAGGTCGCGGCCCATCGGTCAATGTGCGCTGCACCACAGCGCGGGCAGCGGTTCGCACAGAGGCGGGTCGCTCAGAAGCGGGTCGTTGAGTAACCGGGCGCTGGGCCACGGGTTGCCGGGCCGCGGGCCGCACTTCGGCCTGTCCAGGCCGGGATTCCCCACTGCGCCGCGCAGGTGGTTCTGGTTGGTCAGGCGTATCAACAGGCGCTTCCGTTTGCGGGGGATCGACTCGCCACCGCAAACGCTGGGGCACAGCCAGGGCAAAATCGGCCAAACTCACCGGGGCCAGGCGCGATCCTCCTTCGGATTGACGCTGTAGCGGGCTGGCCTGTGGGGGCCGGTCTATCGCCGACAAGGCGGGAAGCATTGCATCGAGCGCCGATTCCGACACTGAGAGGGCAGGTGTGGACGACACATCCTGTGAAGCGGATTGATGCTGAAAATCAGGCTGGTATGGCAGAGCGTTCGGACCAGTAAGTGATGTGCGAGATGGACCGGTTGCCTGGCGATGGACGTGTTCGAGCAAAATTTGTGGTCGGCTGGCCAGGAGTTGGCCGGACGCGCTCAATGCCAGGCGACCAACCGCGCGCTGGGCAATGGACGGCACAGCGGGCTTGGATGTGGCCCGATTTTCGGGCCGAGAGCCGATCCGAGGCCGGAGTCGGTTGGCGACCGGCTGTGAGGCTTGGGCTGGTCGTTGTCGGGTCAGGCTTCGCACAAGATGTGGGCGCACAGCCTGTGCGCGCACCGACCGCCGAACAGAGCGCACGACGGTCGGTCTACTTTTGACAGGGCTAGAAAGTGGTGCCCCCGCAGGCAGGGTAGGCTGGGAGGTCGACGGCTGAGTGGCCTCTGCACTTGTGGGCGCAAACCAATCCGGGCCGCTATTTTCAGTCTCAGGGAAGAGCCAATCCAGACCCGGCGGACCGGTGTCAAATTGGGGGGGTGGGGCAGCTTCGCTGTCGCCGCCACCCTCGCTTTCTCCGCCGTCCTCGCCCGCTGAGTCGGGAATCGAAAGGTATTCCACTTGGCGGGCCATGCGCCGACGCATCATCCGGGGTGAAGGTGTGGCGGGCTGTCCGCTAGGCTGTTGAGCAGCCGGTGGCGCTGGCGGTACGGGTGGCGTCTGCCCGGGAAGCTGGCGCGCGATGGGTTGATCGGTTGGCCGCGGGGGCGCGGGTCGAGCCGGTCGGTTGCTGGGGTGTTGAGCCACAGGCCGCACATCCGGCTTCTCCGTGTCCTGGGATTTGACAAAATTGGGTACGGAGGAGGGCGACAGAGATTCAAACTGACGGGCCTCGGCCACCCGGCGGCGAATCTCTTCCATTGTCATGGCTGGCGCGGCGTTAGCTGGTGGGCGGGCCGGTGTAGCCGCAGGGCCGCCCACTTCGCCGGCCAGGGGCATTTCCAGGGCCTCCTCCTGGCGGTTGATCTTCAGAAGCGCGCTGATATTATTGGCCCCCATATCCCAATTCTTGAACATTTCTTCGGAGAATTTTTCGAAGAGATTGGGCGAAACCGTGCCAACATTGGCCTTCCACGCGGTGGTGCGGGTAACGATGCGGTGAAAGCGGCGCAGAATTGCCAGGGTGGAGAGAAAGCTCACACTCTCGTCTGCCCGGCGACGCATCAGACGGCCCACCAGGGAGCCGCGATCAGCCGGGGTGTTGGCTCCATCCAACATCTCCCGCACCCAGGGAGAAAGGGACCGGGTCATGCGATCCGCGCTGTCGATGGCGCGCAGGGCAAAAGTGCCGTCGGTAGGACGTGCTGTGCCGCGGGGTCGATTCTCCGTTTGTTCCGCCATAGGGGTTATGCTTTCGCTATCTGAAAATAGGTGTAGGCCAATTCCAATTCTTCCATCGAGAGTTCGTTGCTGTCAGCTTTAAGCTGTGGCCCAGTCCATTTTACCGGGTAGGCGTGGAAAATATTCCACGTAAAGGCGGTTTCACCGGATTCGTTGGCCAGAGAGATAGTAATGTTCCTCAGGGTAGGCAGAACAGTGTTTGTACCGGCGTTTTCGAGCAACCAATCCAGCAACACCAGATCGATCAGCCCCCGTTTGAGGGTAACATTCGAATAGCTGAGGCGGCCCGGCAACTTCACTTCGTAATTGGTGCGCCCCCCCTCGGTGATGCCTTTGCTTTCCCGGGTCACAGTCAGGCCATTGCATTCCGTAAACTCGGCCGCGTTTACATTGTCGATCTCAACATAATAGCGCCAGGAAACCGCCCGGCTGACAATCTCGGACATCTATTTGCCTCGTTTCAAACCTCAACTGTGACGCCAACCGCCCCACTGGTCACCCAAACCGCTGCGCTCCCTCTCAAAGTGCAAGTCTCGCCCCAGCAGTTTCATCACCTTTTCAGCGATGATACGCAATTCCAATTCATCGAAATCCTCCAAGTCCACCCGGAGAAGCGCGTCGTCGTCCTCGTCGGGTTCTTCCATACTATCCTCCCTCGGCAGTGCTGAATGAGGTTGCTTCCACGCTGCCGCTGCCAGCAGCGACCGTGCGCGTAATAGATTCAAAGACGAGAGTAACCTCTTCGAAGGCGAAATCGCCACTTTTGCTATCAAATTGGGGACCGGCGATTTTGGAGGGCCACGCGTTGGTGAGTTCCCAACGAATGGCTTGGGTGGTGAAATCCCGGGTCCAGGCGGTGATTGTAACGGGCAAGCGCGCGGCTGCGTACTTTTTGGGGCTATAGCTGCCTGTGTTGAGCGATGGGCCTTCGTGGTCCATAAACCAGTCCCACATTGCCGTATCTGTGGTCAACAGTCGTTTCAATGTAATCGGCCCCCATTTGATCCGGCCAGGGATCATTTGGGTGACAGCCTGATACTGCTGGTTGACAAATTTGTGTTCGATGTAGTCCCGCTCGAAATCCAGGCCGCTCACATCCACGGCATAGGCGACAAATTGGCCGGCGCCTGTGCCAAAGGTGATGCTGAATTGGTAGGCGATGAGCGGGTCGAGGCGCGTGCCTGTGATGCCCAGCGGCGCTTCTGTGCGGCTTACACTGGAGCCAAGCCCAGTGAATCCCCCACCGGTTGTGTTGGCGGGTGGGCCGCGAAAAGTGCCAGTGCCCCCGCCAGAAGTTGCAGTCGCCCCACCGCTAGTCGCGCTGCTACTAACTTCACCGGCAGCACTGCCTGTGCCGCTCTCGCCACCACCGGTTTCCGGGGCACTACCCGCGCCAGCAGCCGTAGAAGTGCTGCCGCCGCCATCCCCCGAAGCCGCGCCTGCGCCGCTGCCACCACCGGCACCGCCACCGCCCGCAGCACTACCACCACTGGCAGCCCCACCCGCTGTCGATTCAGCCATCTGTTATACTCCTCTCCATGCGCCAGAATCGGCTCACGAGCGTATAGTCTCGTTCAGCCTACGGTTGATTCTGGCGATCTGCCGCACCCAGATTTGTCGTTCGCCATGCTCCATAGACATCACCTGATCGTGGGGCCAATGAAAATGATAGGCGACGTAGGCTACCTCCTCCCGTAGGCGATCCAAGGGGTAGCCGGCTACCCCCCCAGATCGGCCAGGTCCACAGCAAATTCAGAGCCGCACTCAGGGCAGGTGACTTGGATAGTGGTGCGGCCCTCTTCGTTGATCGTGCGGTACAGAGCCTGCAAATAGGCCAGGTCCGCGGCGAAGAGATTTTCGACGATGCTGGGGGAGATGCTTTCCAGGGTTCCCAGACGGGTGACGACCCGGGCCAGAAGGGTGATCACCAGATAGGCCTGGTTGGTGCGCACCCGCATATCGCGCAGGGGGGCGATCTCGTCCATGGCCGTGGCCAGACGCATAGTGCCCTTTTTGTGGACATTGCCTTCCTGATCGATATAGCCCATAGGAAGGGTAAAATCAAACTCGGTTTGGAAGCTCATCAACGAACTCCTTGTACGTGGGAGCGAATAGTAGATGCTTAGGAAGCTGTGAAAACCACAGCGGTTCAGTTGTTGGATGTATCAGCAGTATAACGCCAACTGAAAAAGAGGGCAACTGAGCGCTATGAATCGTCTGTGGGGAGAGCAAAGTCTGGGCACGATCAAAAAAGAGTCCGGGAAGCTTGGCTCCCCGGACTCTCTGTGCCGGAATTACTTCTCCCGGTAGAAGCCTTCGTGGACGAGTGTAACCTCTTCCACACCGAAATCATTGCCACTCGAAGTCAGGTCCGGGCCGCTGACTTTGGAGGGCCAGGCGTTGTAGAAGTTCCAACGGGAGACCTCGCGAAAGTTACGGTCGTACATAATAATCGAGCAATTCTTGCGGATTTCTTTGAAATCGCCCCGCTCCACATCGGCCCGCCAATCCCAAATCTGCATATCGGCGGTGATGCCGCGCTTGAGGGTCACATCGTTGTATTTGATGATACCCGGCGCTTTGAAGACAAAGGACTTGCCATTCTTGTTGACCAGTTGGGATTCCACGATGTCGTGTTCCGAACCGATGCCGCTACAATCCGAGAAGTAGCCTTCCAGCACGCCGTCGATCTCCAGCCCGAAGTTGAATACAATCAGCGGATCGTCGGTAATCCCAGCGCCTGTCCCAGTACGAGTACCTTCGGGGACCAGTGGTTGTTCTGTTGCCATAGTGTCAATTCTCCTTGATCAAAGATTGAAGATGTATCGCTTACGCGCTCAGTTCCGGATTCCATTGGCTGATGCGGAAGATGACAAACTCGGCGGGCTTCACCGGCGCAATGCCGACTTCGACCACCACCCGGCCCAACTCCCGGCTCTCAGCCGGATTGGTCTGCTCGTCACACTTCACATAAAAAGCCTGGGATGGCGAAGCGCCATACAGAGCGCCTGCGTTCCACTGGGTTGTGAGGAAGGAACCCACATCCCGGCGAATCTTGCCCCACAGTCGGGGATCGTTCGGCTCGAAGACAGTCCATTGGGTGCTGTTTTCGATGGTCGTCTCGATCATATTGAAGAGACGGCGCACAGAGACGTAGCGCCAGAGTGCGTTGCTGGTCAGCGTACGCGCACCCCAGACTCGAATGCCCATCCCGGCGAAAGAGCGGATGCAGTTGACGCCGATGGGGTTCAGAATATCCTGCTCACCTTTGGTCACACTGTAGGACAAGCCGGTCGTGCCCATCACCACTTCATTGGCCGGGGCCTTGTGGACACCCCGGGTATTGTCGGTGCGTGCCCAGACACCCGCCATAAAGCCGGACGGAGGCATATTGATGGAACGGTCCGTGGAGAGGTCCATCACTTCGATCCAGGGGTAGTACATCACCGCGTAGGCGCTGTCGAAGCCAGTGATGTCCTGCCGCCAGGCTTTGACTTCCTGGGGGTTGAGGTTGGGCGGCGTGTCGAGAATCGCCATCCGATCACCCAGCCGCTCGCAATGGCCCACCAGTGCGGTCTGCACAGCCTTCACCATCTTCAGGTCCAACTTCTCGCCAGGCATCGTTGTCATCAGATCAGGCACGCAGATTATGCGGGCATCGTCCAGCACTTCCAAGCCCTCGACACCGGTACGGGCGGCCACATCCCCGCGGAATTCGCTGGGGGTGGGAGCAGCCAGGAGCTTCTGCTCGATGGAGAGAGATTGCTGCTGCTCTGTAGGCCACAGTTCGGCCAAGGAGCGGGACTGGTCGGGGATCACAATGTCGATCAGTTCCGAGGCTTTGTTGCTACGATAGGCAACCCGCACCTGGCGAGCGCCCTCTTCGGTCTCGGTCTCTTCCAGCCGCACTTCCTTGCGGACATCCTTCACCTGCCAGTCGCCTGCGTTGGTGCGCTTTTCGACAATCACATCAAAGGGTGCCAGACCGTCAGCATCCTCTTCTTCATCGGCAATGCCACCGGCCCCATTGGCCGAGGTGGCAATGCGGACCCGGTAATCCATACCGCCCAGACCCGACTTGCGGGAGCGGGCGATCAGAGCCGGTTCGCTATCCCCGTTGAGCAGACCCGCCTGGGCTGGCGGAATCTGGCGCAGACTGACGATGTAGCAGCGGGAACCACCGTTGGCAAAGAAGCCCTGCACGGACAGAGGCAGATAGGCCCCATCCACCAGCCCGCCGAACTTCTGGGAATACTGAATCCAGTTGGTGATGAACGTCGGTTGGTTGGTCAAATCGGTGACGATCTGCTCCCCATCCACCAACCGTACATCCTCAGCCTTTTCGGTGAAACCGACAAAGACAGCCGTGGACGTATTGGTCGCTTCAATTGGGCGGGGGCCGGTGTCAATCTCTTCGACGTAGACACCTGGCGAAAGATATTCAGGCATTGCTTTTCCCTTTCTGCAAATTGGGTGGTAAAAAGTAGATAGTAGAGATTCGGTAGTAATGGTTTGGCCGTAAAACGGTAATCAGTAATCAGTGCTGGCGAACAGACGAACTCGCACTGTTTACTGTTCACCGTTTACTCTTGTATGTCGTAATCCTCGGAAGGCACATTAATCACACGACGAACGGATTCTTCTTTCCCTCGGCTAATTTCCAGTGTATACGCTCCTTCCCGCAGATTACCGATTACAAATGTGCCATCTGCGGCCACAGGCACATCCCGTTCCAGTTCCAGCACAGACATCTGAACATCTTGCAATGAGGCATACTGCAAGCGCCCCCCAATCGTCCAGCGCTTCTCCGGCTCCGGCAGATCCGTCTCCTCGCCCGATTGCGTGGGCAGGCGGCGCTTCTGCTCGCGCAGGGAACTCACCACCATATCCTCCACACGCAGTTCCCGCACCCGCACCAGCGGCACAGTAATCGGCAGGTGTGGGTCCATCGTCAACGTCACCATACAATTGAGGCAGGGACGCAGTTCGTTGTCCATCACGCCCCACAGGTCAGGCGGGTTGAAGGTCGTGTCGTATTGGGCCACACTCAGCGCCACCGGACGGGGCTGCCTGCGCAACGGTGCGGGCAAAAAGGACTCTGGAATCTCCCGGTGTCGCAAAAAGGCAAGCAGCGTGCGGGCCAACAGCCGGTGTTCATCGTCCGGCTCGGATGCCCAGGCCGTAATCATATAGTGCAGGTCCACTCGTGCTTCGGGCCGTTGCAGTGCCGTCTGTCGCCGGTCCGGGTGCTGCTGTTGCCGCTGGGTGTAACTCTGGCGTAGCTGGGCGTTCTCCCGCACATCGTGCAAAAAAATGTTCAGCGTGGGCCGATTCAGCCGGGCCGACCACTCCCGGCGGGGCTGGTCAAAGGCAATCTCGATCTCGTTGTTGCGGATGGGAATCTCTTCGATGAGCAGCCGCCGCAGGGTTTCGTCGATTTCGTCAAACATAAGAGTTGCGAGTTGCGGGTTGCGAATGGCGAGTTATCGTGACGCTGACAGGTTCTTCATTCCGCATTCCGCGCTCTCCATTCCCCATTCAATAGGTCAGGTCCAAATCCGAAACCAGCCGCCCCATTTTTTGCAGTTCGCGGCGGGTTCCATGCAACAGGTGTTCCATTGTCACCTGTCCGCCATTGGCCGCAGCCAGGTAGGCGGCACTGACAATAATGTTGCGGATATTGCCCCCGGCCAGTTTGAAGCGGCTGGCAAAGAGCGCCAGATCGATGTCCGCTGCCTGGGGCAGGTCCACTGGGAAGAGAGTCTGCCAGATGCGCATCCGGTCGTCCTCGTCGGGGAAGGGGAAGTCCACAATGAACTGCATCCGCCGGGTAAAGGCTTCGTCCATATTGGCCCGCAGATTGGTGGCCAGGATTGTCACCCCGTCGTACTGCTCCATCCGTTGCAGCAGATAGCTGACTTCCATATTGGCGTAGCGGTCGTGGGAATCCTTCACCTCCGAGCGCTTGCCAAAGATGGCATCGGCTTCGTCGAAGAAGAGAACCGCACTGCTGCTCTGGGCCTCGTCGAAAATACGCCCCAGATTCTTTTCCGTCTCCCCAATAAATTTGCTGACGACTGTGGAGAGGTCCAGCTTGTAGAGGTCCAGCCCCAGATCACTGGTGATGACCTCGGCGGCCATCGTCTTGCCCGTGCCGGGAGGGCCAGCGAAGAGAACCGTCACCCCGGCGCTGGTCTTGAGCTTGCGCCCTACGCCCCACTCTTCCATCACCACACCCCGGCCTTTGACCATCTGCACCAACTCCTGCAACATCTCCTTCTGGTCGCCAGGCACAATCAGGTCTTCCCAGTCGTAGCGGGGTTCGATCTTCTGGGCCAGACCGGAGAGGTTCGGGCTGGAGTGGGCACGAGCAGCGGCGATCAAATCCCGGCGCTGGATGACATCCTTGCGTTGCAGAGCCGCGTCTCTGGCCGTGGATACAGAGTCCTGTATCTGGCGGCTGGTCAGGGCGAACTGGCTGGCGATGGGCTGGACATCCACACCTTCGGCCACCGGGAAGTCGATATTTTCCAGATAGTATTGCCAGAATCCCAGGCGGTGGCGATAGCTGGGACGTTCGAGGGTAATGCGCAGCATAGAATCAGGGCGATCAACGCCGTGGCTGTGCCACATCTTATCGCTGCTTACAATCAACGGGCAATTGGCCCCAAAGAGCAACTTCACCATTTCGGGCGAGGGCGGGCCAGCCTCCAGGCAGACATCCCAGCCCTCGACAAAGAGCACAGAACCGGTCAACCGGGCGTCGCGAATCGCGGTGGCCAGCGCTTCGCTGTTGGGCACGCCCGCGGCCACAGCCAGTTCAATGTTAAAGGTCATCAGAGGAAGGTTGGTGGATGCAGCCAACAGCCGGGCTGTGGCGATCTGCACACCGATATCCGGTCCATGAAAAAGGGCGACCGACTGACCGTTGAGAGCCTCAAAGACAGTCTCCCAAGCCTCGCCAGCCAGCAAACGATCTTCATCGGTGGGTTCGGGTGGATAGAGTTCAATGAACTGCTGCAGGCGGCTGTCCGGTTCGTATTGGCCCAGCAGCCAGGCTACCACACACTCGTCCGCCACCAGTTGACGGGAGAGGAGCGGGCCGGGGTCGTCCCGCTCACCCGTTATACGCACCAGCCGATTGTGGATCAGCCGGTTGTTCTTCAAAAAGGCGGGCAAGAGACGCAGGCGTTCCTCGAAATCGCCCATCAACACCTGCAAAATCGTATTGACAGTCGGTCGGCGCAGGGTCACATCGTCCTGAATATAGCCGAATATCCGTTCGTAGCGCAGGTCGAGAGATGGGGCCAGACAGAGGAGGAAGGCGTCGTACTCAAAAACGTTGAGACGGAAGGCGTCGGCCAGTTGAGCCAGGCGGGGTACAAATCCCTGCTCTTCGGCACCTTCCAGGGCAGCCGAGACCGCACCCTGGGCCTCGCGATAGAGACCGTCAAAGAGGGCAAAACGTTCTTCGCCGTTGTCTGCAACGCCATTGTCCGCAACGCCGTTGTCCGCAACGCCGTTGTCCGCCGGTTGCTCGGCAAAAAGCTGGTCGATCTCGCCAGGAGAGATAACCAGGCCCGCCATCTGCTCATCCCGATTGCGGGCCGAGCTAATATCGGCAATCACCCTTTGCAAGAGGATATTTACACGCGCCAGGTCTGCATTGAGATGGCGATGGCTATAATAGAGTTCAGTTTCTGATGCAGCGGACATGGCAACCATACAGCATAGCTTTCAGGTGTCAGTCGGGGTTATATTTATTGACTCCACTGCAAAAAGACTAAAAACCGAGTTTTTGAGACCGAATCACGCCTGGAAATCTGGGGCGATCTGCACGAAAAATTCGGTTTTTGCAGTAGGCTCATTTTTATTGAAAAGAGGAACGACGATCAGCATACGCCGCTTGTCTTCGCAAAGTCTTCGCAAATGGTCGAGATCGGTATAAATGATCACAAACGCACCACAAAAGTCTTCGCAAAGTCTTCGGCACTTTGTATTTTACCAGCGGGAGAACTGCACTATTCGGAGAAAAGAGGAGGAGAAAAATACCAAAGGAAATGAAAGATGGGGGTGGCGTAGCGGTCTCAATCCTACGCTCACCCCCATCTTTTTGATTTCATATAGCCCCGGTCAGCCGATGGCGTCAAGCCGCTCTTCAAAGGCAGCGATCTCTTCTGCACCGTCCAGCACACCGATTTCCAGATGGAAGTCCCGCACTTCGCCGGGCTGGATGTGCTGCAAATAGCCGTGCTTTCGGTTCCAGGCCCGCCCCAGCATGGAGACATTGCCCGGCTCGATGCCAGTGACGTACGTGCCCCGGTGGAAGTGCTGCCACTGGTTGAGCAAAGGCATCTCCGCCACAGAAAACTTCCAGTAGAGGCCCAACCCTAGGCTGTCATTGATCAGCCCGATCAGCGCGTTGCCGTCGGCGTCGGCCAGGGGGCGATGGACAAATACAGTATCACTCACTTTGGGCTGGGGAGGCAGCGCGCTCGTATAGACATCCGGCCCCACTTCCGCGTCGGCCAGCCATTCGGTCGTCTTTTCGCTGCGGATTGCCAGCCGCGTGCCCCCGTCCAGCAGGGGGAAGCCCGGATTGGTGTGATAGACAAACATCAGGGGCGAGGGATCCACACTCTGGTTTTCGATACGGTCGTGGATGCGCAGCCGCTTCTCGCCCAGCACAGTGACGATCTCTCGGCGCAGTTCCAGATTCGTGCCAAAGACGACAGCCTCGCGCATCCGACCCCGGATGCGGGTGATGTATTCTTCACCCTCCCAGCCGCTCTCCGCCACGACGTGTTTGGCGGGCAGATAGGCCAGCCGTCCGTGCAGCCCCAATTCCTCGTTCTCCTCTTCCGGGTCCACTTCCGGGTGACCGGTGAAGGTCATCCCGCAGGTGGTGGTCAGCCCACCAAAGAAGCCCCGCATCCAGCCATAGCCCTGGGGTTCATAGAAGGCCGGCCCCACATCGCCGACGTTGCCCCGGAAGCAGAGAGACATCCCTTTGTAGTGGGCCGAGGCGATGTCCAGTGAACGTCCCGGCAGCACAGAAAAACAGAGACCCGAGGCGTCAAATACTTCGATCAGATCCGCGCCCCGTTCGATGCCCTCGATCATCTCCGCCCTCCGGGTGTGGGCCACCTGGGACATATCCCCCACCAGATCGAGGATTTCCCGTTTGCTGTAATTTCGGCCAAAAAGTGTCGGCATATCGCCTCCTTGTGTAGGGCGGAAGGTGCTCCGCCTGGAATTGACCGCGGACCGCAGACGACGGACCGCTGAGATGCAGGGGCGGTCGACGGTCCGCCGTCCGCTGTCTATTGATTGCCGGGCGGAATGGGATTCCGCTCGCAAGAAATTGTCCGCTAATACCAGCGATCCTCTGCTTCCAACCCCACCAGACTGGCCCCCATCGGCACAGCAATGCCCTTTTGTGTCCGCAGGAATTCCTCCACCGCCAGAAGCAGGGGAATCACATAGCCCTGGGTTCCGGCCTTGCCCATATGGCTGATGCGGGCGACTGTCCCCGCCAGTGGCCCGCCAGAGGTGGAGATGAGGGTGTGGTGTTCGTCGCGCAGATAGTCGCGCAGTTCTTCGATGCTCTCCATCTGGGCGTGCTTGTAGACGGTGGTAACTGTGGGCGAGGCCACTGCATCCGGTGCGACGGACGGGAAGCCAATCGCGGCCAGACCCGTGCGCACCACCCGTTGTGCCCAGGCGTAGCGCGCCCAATGACCTTCCAGTGTCTCCACTTCCAAAATCCGTTTCAGGCTGGCGTGGAGACCGGCGATGCTGGCCGTGGCCGGGGTGGTGGGGAAGGGAAAGGTCGGGCGTTCCAGGGCTTCCCGCCAGGTGTGCAGATTGAGATACCAGCCCCGGTTGGCCGTGGGCGTCTTACGATCCACTACCGCCCAGCCCCGCTCGCTGGCCGAGATGATGCCCAGACCGGGAGCCATTTCCAGGGCTTTGTTAGAGGAAGTCGCCACCACATCCAGCCCCCAACTGTCCGTCGGAATGTCGTAGCCACCCATCCCGGAGACCAAATCGGCCAGTATCGGCACATCCCGCTCGTGGGCCATATGGGCCAGTTCCTGCACGGGATTGCGCACACCGGTTCCGGTCTCGTTGCCGACGACCGCAATGCCGTCGATGCCAGGCTGTTGGCGGATTACATCAGCCACTTTGTCCAGATCGATGGCCTCTCCCCACGGACCTTCCACGGCGATGACTTCGCAGCGGTAGGCGTTGAGGAGTTGAATCAGCCGCTCGGCAAACATTCCGTTGCGGATCGTCACCACCCGATCCCCGGCCTGGAAGAGACTGGCGACGCCGGTCTCGATTGCGCCGGAGCCGGGCGAGGTTGCCATAAAGACCCGATGTTTTGTCTGGAAGATCTGCTGAAGCATCTGGCCCGTTTCCACCTGCAAAGCCACCCATTCCGGGTGCATCATATAAGGAACCGGCCCGCTGAGTGCAGCCAGCGTCTCCTCGAAGACATCGACCGGGCCGGGGGTGAAGAGTTTCGGTTGGTTGGGCATACGACTTGTGGTTTCCTTTTTGGTGTGGGTGTTGTGAGGCGTGCAAAGGCGTGGGCCCCCTGTGGGTGTGGGACATTCTGATTTTCGCGTCTTTCGGGAAATTCGTCAACGCGGGCGGATTGCCGCGCCAGCTCACAGGTATGGAGAACGGATATGGGGAGACCTGCCCGGTTTTCTGAAACCGGGCAGGTCTGATCTCCCGAATTTGAAATAGACCCGATTGCCGCGGCAGATTGGGACCTGCCGCGAGGGGGATTTTTGTTGCGCTTGACGGAACGGGGAATCGCGTGCATCATTCCAGAGGCTTAACACACGGGTCGCTGCTTTCCGTCGATCCGCGACTCTCCATCCATCCCCCACCCCAACTCAGGAGCATCCAATGCCCAGCAAAGCCACCGCCTTCGCCCTGATCGGCGACCGCTATCACAATTCCGACTACATCCGCACAGCCCTGCGCCGCACGCTTGTCCAGGGCGTAGACCTGTCGATTGATTTCACCGACGACGTGAACCAACTCAACGCCGAGAATCTGGCCGGATACCGGTTGCTGATCGTCTTCCGGGATGGGATGACCTGGCCCAACGGCTACGGGGAGACGGCATTCTGGAATGGGCGGGCCGATGTGGTTCCCATCACCAGCGAGCCGCCTGTGCCCCAGGAAGAAGTCCGTATGGAATATTGGATGACCGCGGAGCAGGGCCAGGCCGTGCGCGCCTTTGTGGAAGGGGGCGGCAGCGCGCTGCTCATGCACAATGTGACGTACATCGCCACCAAAAATGCCGATTTTCGCCACACGCTGGGCGCGGCCACCGAAGGCCATCCGCCTGTACGCCCCTTCAGAGTGGAGATCACCAATCCGGCCCATCCGATTACCGCAGGGGCCAGCGATTTTGTGGTCACGGATGAGCAGCACTATATGACCTACGACGGCGACCCGGCCCACGTGCTGATGCGCAGCCACAACGAAGACGGCCTGACTTTCAAAGAGTTGGGTACATCCTGCGAAGCGGGCTGGGCCTACGACTACGGCCAGGGACGGGTCTGCTATCTGGCGCCGGGCCACACGATTCCCGCGCTGTGGAATCCCACGTATGTGAGCATCCAACAGAACGCGGTGCGCTGGCTGTTGCGTCAGATTTAGGAAAAGTTGAGCCACTGATGAACGCTGATGAACACGGATAAAATCAGCGTTTATCAGTGTTCATCAGTGGCTATTTTTTTGAGCAGATTCCAAACGTTTCAGGAGACGAGAGATGATTCTACTACAAATCTACTTTGCGGTGGCGGATGAGCAGGCCAGCGCCTTTGAAGCGATGTTTGCCGACGCCTACGCGCCCGCTATGGAAAAGCAGCCGGGCTATCTGGGGTTCACCCTCCTGCGCCTCTTCCCCGCACCGGTGGCCCAGGAGATCGGTGGAGCCGAAACCCCCTTCAACTACCAGATGGAGCTGCGCTTCGACACCGAAGCCAACCGGCGGCTGTGGGCGGCCAGCGATGAGCACGCGGTGGTCTGGCCGATGGCCCAGGAAATGTCCAGCGCAGTGGCCTGGCGCGGGTACGATGTGGTGGGGTAGACGTATCGCTTGTACCCCAGCCGAAGGAAGCTTCAAAATGGTGAGAGGATGGGGAACTGTGACCTATCCTCCCACCATCCGCTTCCAATGGTATACTGGTAGACAGTTCTGTGCTTTCATCCTACCAGTACAGGAGCGACGACGATGCCCCGCGCACCCTTTGAATTGCCCCCCGCCGAACTTGCACAAGAAGCCGTGGCACTGGCCGAAAAGCTGCTCATCCAGGCCCGCAGCCAGCAGACCAGCGACGAGAAGGAACAGTCCGAGCGGCTGGCCCGGCTGATGAACGATCCCCTGGGCAAGGAGTTGACAATCGCAATGGTGGACCAGGCCTTTCGCAGCCACCAGCCCGCCCGCATCGCCGACCAGATTTCCCACCTGCTCGACGAATACGGCACGCCCCACTATATGGACTGGTGGGAGCGGGCCGCGCTGACCGTCGGCGGGGTGATGGGCCACTACCTGCCCGCGGTCGTCGTGCCGCCGATTATCGCCCGGCTGCGCCAGGAGACCCGCACGGTCATCCTCCCCGGCGAGGAGGGGGATCTGCGCCGCTATCTGCAAAAGCGGCGGGCGGGTGGTGTGCGCCTCAACCTCAACCAACTGGGCGAAGCGATTCTGGGCGAGGAGGAAGCGGCCCGGCGTATGGCCGCCTATCTGGCCCTGCTGGCCCGGCCCGATGTGGAGTACATCTCCGTCAAAGTCTCCTCCGTCTTCAGCCAGATCAATCTGACCGCCTACCGCCACACTGTCGAACTGGTGAAGGAGCGGCTGTGCACCCTCTACCGCCAGGCGATGGCCCACAGCTACACCCACCCCGACGGGCACACTTCTCACAAATTCGTCAATCTGGATATGGAGGAGTATCGGGACCTGCACCTGACTCTCGACGCCTTCAAAGAGGTGTTGGACGAGGCCGAGTTTATGCCCCTCTCCGCGGGGATTGTGCTGCAAGCCTACATTCCCGACAGCTTCCACGAGCAGCAAAAGCTGACCGATTGGGCGCTGCAACGCACAGGCCGGGGCGGCGCGCCCATCAAAATCCGCATCGTCAAAGGCGCGAATCTGGCAATGGAGCGGGTGGAGGCCGCGCTCCACGACTGGCCCCAGGCCCCCTACGCCGTCAAACCGGAGGTGGACGCCAACTTCAAACGGATGGCGGCCTACGGCTGCCACCCGGAGCGGGCACGGGCCGTGCGGATCGGCGTCGCCAGCCACAATCTCTTCGACATCGCCTACGGGCTGCTCCTGCGCCAGCGGGCCGGGGTGGAAGAATTTGTGGAGTTTGAGATGCTGGAAGGGATGGCGAACCACCAGGCCAGGGCCGTGCAGGCCGAGGCCGATGGCCTGCTGCTCTACGCGCCGGTGGTCAAGACGGCAGATTTTCACAGCGCCATCGCCTATCTGGTGCGCCGCCTGGACGAGAACACCGCGCCGGAGAACTTTCTCCACGACCTCTTTGGGATGGAGCCAGGCAGCGAAGAGTGGCAGAAGCAGCGGGAGCAGTTTCTCCACGCCTGTTCGCTGATGGAGAAAGCGAAGGCTGTCCCCAACCGCACCCAGAATCGTCTGGGCGAACAGCCCCAGCCCCATCCTGGCTTCCACAACGAGCCGGACACGGACTGGGCGCTGCCTGCCAACCAGCGCTGGATTGCCGACATCGCCGACGAATGGCGACAGAAAGCAATCGAGCCGATTCCCCTGCAAGTGGCGGGCGAGTTTGTCCACACAGACGAAATGGGCGACGGCATCGACCCCTCCCGGCCCGATGCGGTCTCCTTCCGTTACAGCCTGGCCACACCGGAGTTGGTGGAACGAGCGCTGGCGACGGGCGTCGAAGCCCAGAAGAGTTGGGGCAATCGCTCGGTCTCCGAGCGCAAGACGATTCTGCTAGCGGTGGCCGACGAACTGGCCCGACGCCGGGGCGATCTGATCGGGGCGATGCTGCGGGAGGCGTCCAAGACCCCCAGCGAAGGCGACCCGGAAGTCTCCGAAGGCATCGACTTTGCCCTCTACTACGCCCGCAGCCTGGACAAACTGGCCGATCAGCCGGATGTCACTTTTGCCCCGTTGGGCGTCGTCGTCGTGACGCCGCCCTGGAACTTCCCTTTTGCCATCCCCGCGGGGGGTGTACTGGCCGCGCTGATGGCGGGCAATTCTGTCATCTTCAAACCCGCACCGGAAGCAGTGCTGACCGGCTGGCAGATCGCCCAGGCATTGTGGGCCGCGGGCGTGCCCAAAGATGTGCTGCAATTTCTCCCCGCGCCGGACAACGAAATCGGTCGTCAACTGATTGTGGACGAACGCACCGCAGCGGTGATTTTGACGGGCAGCATCGAAACGGCCCGGCTCTTCCAGGGCTGGCGACCGGAGCTGCGCCTCTTCGCCGAAACCAGCGGCAAAGATTCGCTGATTATCACCGCCCTGGCCGACCGGGACCAGGCCATCAAAGATTTGGTGCGCTCGGCTTTCGGCCACAACGGGCAGAAATGCTCGGCGGCCAGCCTGGCGATTCTGGAAGCGGAGGTCTACGACGATCCCGATTTTCGCCGTCAACTGCGGGACGCCGCGGCCAGCCGGGCGGTGGGTTCGGCCTGGGAGTTGGCGTCGTTGCAGACGCCCCTGACCCAGCCACCCAGCCCCAAACTGCTGCGCGCGCTGACGACACTCGATCCGGGGGAAGAGTGGCTGCTGGAACCGAAACCGCTGGCAACTGCCGGTCAGGAGATCGGCGATCCCGCGCTGCACCGACTCTGGTCGCCGGGGATTAAGTTGGGCGTGCAGCCGGGTTCGTTCTTTCACACTACCGAATGCTTTGGCCCGGTGTTAGGGCTGATGCGGGCACAGGATTTGGACGAAGCCATCGACTTTGCCAACGCAGTTGATTTCGGGCTGACCGGTGGCATCCACAGCCTGGACGACCGGGAGGTGGAGCGCTGGCTGGAACGGGTGGAGGTGGGCAACGCCTATGTCAATCGCCACATCACCGGCGCTATTGTGCGTCGCCAGCCCTTCGGCGGTTGGAAGGCATCCAGCGTCGGGCCGGGAGCCAAGGCGAGCGGTCCGAATTACGTCCACCAGTTCGGCCACTTCCAGCAGACAGCCCTGCCCAAAAAGCTGGCCCGCCCCGCGCCGGGGGTGGCGAGCCTGTTGCAGCGGTTGGAGCCGCTGGTGGAACCGGAAGCTGTGGCAATCCTGCGCGCGGCCGCGGGTTCCTATGCCTGGGCCTGGGCCGAACACTTCAGCCAGGAGCACGACCCCAGCCAGATTCTGGGCGAGCGCAATATCTTCCGCTACCGGCCACTGACCGGCCTGCTCCTGCGCGCGGACAAAGAGACCGAGCCGTCCGCGTTGGCCCTGGCTCTGCTGGCCGCGGCGACGGTGCGGGCGACGGTCCATCTCAGCATCGGGCCGGGGATGGAAGGCTGGCATTGGTTGAGCCGGGTGGAGGGCTTTGTGCTGGTGGAGGAGGGGGAGAGCAATCTGGTCTCCCAGCTACAGGTGACGCCGCCCCGGGTGGATCGTCTGCGGGCGCTGGCCCCGCTGGACGCAGAGTTGCGCCGGGCGCTCAACAACGGGGGCATCAGTGTCGTGGAAGGACCGGTGCTGGCCAATGGCCGTCTGGAATTGGGCCACTATCTGCGCGAGCAGGCCGTCAGCCAGACGGTGCATCGCTACGGGAATGTGCTGGCGAAGTGGCGTTGACACAGTAATTCCGATAAACAGGATTACGCCTGTTCACGTATCATTACAGCACGTAGAACAGCGTTGATTTCGGTTTGATAGGAGGCCATATCGGTCCGTTCGGCCCGCTCTGTGAAAAAGGCAAGGACATCGCTGTCCAAAAGTATGGCTACATTCACTTTGCCAGATGCAGATATCTCCTCTGGCGTTGCGCGATGGCGAGCCAGAAAGCCACCGCGCCGAAAGATGTGTCGGCCCGGACGCAAGACTTCATCTTCCGTCAACCCAGATTCCAGATCGGCCTGGAATTCTTCTTCTGTGACTTCAACGACGATCTCCTGCGACTCAATTTTGTTCTTCATTTTTGTTCAGGTTCCAAGTGAAGTGCATGGCTGTAGTGTAGAAAATCTATGGATGGATGTCAATCTTAAATTGTATTGGTCAGGAGTATGCTGGAAAAGAATTGGGACGCTGATTCAGAAGGCAAAAACCCCTGTTCCTCTGCGTTTATCTACGTATAGCTTTTGCAATCCTGACCTTACTCTCTACACTTTGTCGATCTTTCGTTTACGTTCTTCGACTATTTGGACTATTTGAACGTCTATATCGGCGGGCGACGGAGAAGGAACGGTTGTATACGGACATTATTTCGCAATGCATACTGAATAGTCAAGCAAAATAAGATAACCACCCAAACACTTGCGGAATCCTATCCTTTCGGGTACGATACGGATCGCCGCACATACTCAACTCCTATTATCACATACTCAACTCCTATTATAGAGAACCACCCTCGTGATCATTCCCATTGCAATTTTCCAGTCAATACGAATCGAATGCACCAATAAAAAGATAGGATAGCGCTTGCTTCGGAGGCTTGATGGCAGGCATTTTTTGAGCAGAAGAGCTGGTGCAGAATATTCATAGTTGGACAATCAACCAACACAAGACATAGTGGGACAAAAGTGGAATCTACAGGAATAGGAAGTCAAAACTGTTATGAAGAACCAGTTATACAATACAAAATACGGCAAAATGATAGTTGGGGATACAATTCGATTATCCAGAAGCTACCTGAAGCGTTATTACAAGAACAAATTCAATCTGATCGTCACCTCGCCTCCATTTCCCCTTAACAACAAGAAGAAATATGGAAATTTGATTGGTCAAGAGTATTTGGATTGGTTTGCTCAGTTAGGTTCCATTTTTTCCGAATTATTGACCGAAGATGGTTCTGTAGTTATTGAAATTGGTAACGCGTGGGAACCAAATAGGCCAGTACAATCACTGCTTCATTTAGAGTGTCTATTACGGCTAGTAAACAATTCGAGATCCGAGTTAAGATTAATTCAAGAGTTTATTTCATATAATCCAGCTCGGCTTCCGTCACCTGCACAATGGGTTACAGTAGACAGGATTCGAGTAGTCGATAGCTACACGCATGTCTGGTGGCTTTCAAAGACCGACTTCCCAAAGGCCGATAATCGTAAAGTGTTACGCCCATATAGTCGAAGCATGCAACGTCTGCTTGATACGAAGAAATTTAATGCTGGCAGACGGCCATCAGAACATATCGTAAGCGAAAAAGCATTTGCGAAAGATAACGGCGGCAGTATAGCTCACAATCTCTTCGAAATGGAAGCAATCGACGACACAAGAGATGTTCGATTACCCCACAGCGTACTAAGTTTCTCTAACACCAATTCAAATGACTTCTATCTCACATCTTGCCGAGAACAAAACATCAAACCTCATCCAGCCCGAATGCACGGTGGATTGGTAAATTTCTTCATCGAATTCTTGACTGATAAAAACGACCTAATACTGGACCCATTTGCCGGAAGTAATACTACTGGCTACTGTGCTGAGAAACTAGAGCGCAGATGGATTTCGATGGAGGCCAATGAACAGTATGCAAGTGATTCAAGAATCAGATTCACAGACCCAACATTGGACGCCAAACTGACTCTCACTGAAGATAGGGAGAAAAAAAATGATTGAACAAAGCATTCGCGATATAGCTGATGTGGACATCTTTGCAGAAGGTCGAAGCGACAATTTATTCATCGGCCGTCCCTTTTATTTAGGATATGACAAAGCAATATTGCTTGTGTCAGATGCCTGGAAACACAGAGTTAAGGGGATTCCCCAAGGTGCGCTGCTTCTGGCCTTCTACGACGGCGAAGACAATGTTGACGAAGCCTTGCTTCTGAGAGCGCTATCTCCATCGAAGTTACCGACAGACAACGATGTTGTGAGTTCAATGATCGAATATTATAAAGAAGGTACGGACATTAGCGGGCGCGCTGGTAGTAATGGAATAAGCAAATTAGATGACTTTACGCGTTATGAATTCAGCTTTTCAGGTTTGGAATGTCGTGTTCTTGGCTCATTTTACCGATTAAGAAGAACCGTTGATGACGAAGAAACGTCGGTAACTGAATTTGGAGCTGATATTGAAAATTTCTACTCACCGAACAATTACAGTGTCTACAAGGCAACAGGGAGTGTTCTCAGAAAGATCGTAAATCAGCGAGATGGAGAGAATATTGCGGGCAATGAAAATGAATTTCGCATTGGTCATGTCAGATTTAGCTCTAGTCGTAGATTTCAAATGCAAGAAGAATTGGTGGAAGTGTACATCAGTCCACAAGATTTCATTGGGAAAAGGACAGCGCTATTCGGTATGACTAGAACCGGGAAGTCAAATACCGTCAAGAAGCTGATTGAGGCAACCGCAGAAATTTCAAAAAAAGCTCCAGGCGAAGAACTTCCGAATGCCACTCAGAGTGAACAGCATAAACAGCCACCTCTACTCAAACAAGCGCAGGCTAACGAGCCATTGATGAAGAATGGCTCTCCTGCATATCCAGTAGGACAGATCATTTTTGATGTAAATGGAGAATACGCTAATGATAATCTTCAAGATGATGGTACAGCGATCTTCGAGCTTTACCGAAACGACGTGACAAGATACAGCGTCCTTGAGAAACCTGATTTTGAAGTGATGAAAGTCAATTTTTACACGGAGGTTGAAACAGGGTTTGATCTCATTAGGAGCTATCTTGATGATAGACGGATTACCGGGGACTATGTGAACAATTTCGAAGCTGTTGATCTTTCGATACCAGAAAGTCAGAGTGATGACTTCTCTGCTAGCATACGCTCTGGCAGAATTCGAGCTGCCTATCTTTGCTGCTTAAGAAAAGCAGGTTTTTTGCCACCCAATAATTTTCGAGTCAAGTTTTCTGGAAAAGCAGAAATAAACGCCAAAGTAAAGGAAGGAGGCATTGATCCTGCGAAAAACATCACTATCGATGAGGCAGTCTCCTGGTTTGAATGGGTTTGGAGGAATTATGATAGCGAAGAATTCTTTAAGAAATACGAACAAACTAAAGGCCATGAATGGGCAGATGACGATCTGAAAGCGCTGCTCATTTTTCTAACGGGCTACAAGCAGCCTGGCGAGAAGAACTCCGTAAGCGGCTACAAGAAAATCAGGGGTAAGGAACTACAGGATTTACACACAAGCACGTCCGATAAAGCCTTTGAGATAGAAATTCCTAAAAAGCTGAGGGCAGGAAAGATAGTTATCGTAGACCTTTCACAAGGTTCAGCTACCGTTCAGAAGTTGTATTCCGAGCGAATTTGTAGAGCTTTATTTGCCAATTCAATGGACAGATTTGTCAAAAACCTGCCGAATAATTTCATTCAGTTTTATTTTGAAGAGGCCCATAATTTGTTCCCGAAAAAGGAGGAACGAGACTTAAGTGACATATATAATCGGATAGCGAAGGAAGGAGCAAAATTGCATTTAGGCATGATTTATGCCACCCAAGAGGTTAGCTCGATCAGTTCAAACATTCTCAAAAACACACAGAATTGGTTTATTGCCCACCTCAATAACGACGACGAACTCAGAGAATTAAAAAAATACTACGACTTCGCTGATTTTGTACCATCCTTGCTTCGATTCAGCGCAGGTAGTGATAAGGGATATGTCCGTATGAAGACCTATACGAATCCCTTCGTAGTACCTGTACAGATTGATAGATTCTTGGCGAACAGGAAATAGAGCTATGGCAATACGTACGCGAAGTCCAAAGCCAAGCGAATGGGCGGCAAAAACAAATCACACTCACATCATCAATGATCCTTTCGTAAAGTCGTTTCTTGAAACCTGTGATCCGCCACCAGATTCATTCGACGAAGAATCTGGTGATTTTGATTCGATTCAAGACTTTGACAGTTCGATCCCCAATCCGATTCGGCATATTCTGGTAATTGACGGAGGATACACAACAGTCGAAGTAAAAAAGAACTTTCCCTCTTCACAGATCGCTTTTTTCCAATTCGGCGCGGTAATGTTTCGAGTAAAAGATTTGGAGGCATTATCGGAAAAGTCATTCATTTTCCCAGAAGATATGCGCAAACTCCATAATCTCCAACGCTTTAAGCTTGCATTGCCAATAAGAAATCTAAAAACCCGGGCTCAAGAGTCCCTAACAAACTCAGTTCGCAAGGCAATTTATGATTTTTTTATGCAGGATCGGGATAGCTCAAGTTTCATGGAGACCTTGAAATGGTTTGTTTTTGAAGAATACAGACCGAGCCCTTTACAGAGTTATACACTGGGATCTGATCCGAATCTAGAGGAAGCCGGCAGCACAATTGAGCTACATCGCACAGATATCAGCAGCAAATACACCTTTTCAACAAAAAATGGACTCGTATATTTGACCGATGTATTCCGCCTCCACGAAGCAATTGACGACGATCAAGGCGCAGGGGGAATTCTTGGATATGTGACGCGATTGATTGAGCAACTTATTTTGGTACATTTTATAAAGACGATAATGCGAATTCAGCCATCATTGTTGAGTGAGTTCATTTTCATCGTAGATGGACCGCTCAGTTTTTCTGGTCAAACTGCGAATATGCACAAGCCCATGCGCGATCTCTGTAACTTTCTTTACCAGAATCGAAACCTCTATCTTGTTGGAATCGAGAAAAGCGGTGCATTTGTCGAACACGCGCAACAGGTATGTCAATCAGATAACAACGATTCAGTAATTGGTCGAGGAAAATATCTTCTACTGAGCAACAGATATATTTACAAATATATTATGCCTGGCAATTCAGATAGAATGCACTATGGGTCTACTTCGTACTATGGAGGAAAAGTCATTTTTCATTCAAACGACGGCCAAATACTAGTGTTGACAGTGCCGACGCCGGACAAAGAGGCGATACTCGCTCCAAAATTGAGCGAGTATCACAATCTAAACGCTGTGTTGACGAATGTTCAGAAACTTCGTTGTGCAATGTATGATGATGCCATTGTTCCTGTTGCATTGGCTAACAAACTGGTTTCTTTAGCCAATCACCCTAGCAAAGTTCTTTTGGAGAAATTTGCCCTTTCATCCATGGCTTCCTCTAGCGGAGCTTGAATCCGAGACTTCATAAACCCCCCCCAAATGAAAATCACCGACCTGCAAACTTTCGTCGTCGCCAACCCGCCGCCCCACTTCGGCGGGTTATACTTTATCTTCGTCAAGCTGACCACCGACAGCGGCGTGACCGGCTACGGCGAAGTCTATTCTGTGCCCTTCCACCCCCGGGTGGTGGAGCAGATGATCGCGGATGTGGCCGAGCGTTACGTCATCGGCGCGGACCCGTCCCAGATCGAGCGGCTCTGGCGCATCCTCTATTCCAGCGGCTTCACCCAGCGCCCGGACACGTCGATGATGGGTATTCTCAGCGGCATCGAAATGGCCTGCTGGGACATCCTCGGCAAGGAGGTGGGCAAGCCGGTCTATGCCCTGCTGGGCGGGCAAGTGCATGAAAAATTGCGCTCCTACAGCTATCTCTACCCCAGGGACGGGGACCGTACAAGTGTCTACAAAGACCCGAAACTGGCCGCCGAGCGGGCCGCGGAGTATATATACCTGGGCTTCACCGCCATCAAGTTTGACCCGGTAACCCCCTACTCCGCCTTCGATCCCCGCCAGCTTTCGCTGGAGCATCTGGACCTGGCCGAACGCTTCTGCAAACTGCTACGCGAAGCCGTCGGCAGCAAGGCCGATCTGCTCTTCGGAACCCACGGCCAGATGACCCCATCCAGCGCCATCCGTCTGGCCCGCCGCCTGGAAGCCTACGATCCCCTCTGGCTGGAGGAGCCGACCCCGCCGGACAATATCGAAGAGATGGCCCAGGTCGCGCGTTCCACGACGATACCCATCGCCACCGGCGAGCGGCTGACCACCAAATACGAGTTTGTGCGGGTATTGGAAAGCAAAGCAGCCTCGATTTTGCAGATGGCCCTGGGCCGGGTCGGCGGCATTCTGGAAGCCAAGAAGATCGCGGGGATGGCCGAGGCCCATTACGCGCAGATTGCCCCCCACCTCTACTGCGGCCCCATCGAAGGCGCGGCCAATATTCAGCTGGCCGCGTGCAGCCCCAACTTTCTCCTGCTGGAAAGCATCCAGACCTGGGGCGGCTTTCACAGCCAGATTCTCAAAAAGCCGATTGTGTGGCAGGATGGCTATGTGATTCCGCCCACGGAGCCGGGGCTGGGGGTGGAACTGGACGAAGCGGTAGCTCTGGCCCACCCCTATTCGGGCAAGCGGCTGCATCTGGAGATGACCGACGAGCCGGTATACGAGTGACATCTTTGCTCCTCTCTAAAATTGCCGGTGCGTCGTGTGCGAACTGATACACGAACTGCCCTCTACGCCTACAACACTGAGCTTCCCCAATGAACTTGCCCACCCCCGCCACCCGCATCGCCGCCCTGCAAGCACAACTGCGCCAGACAGAAGTCGCTGCCTGGATTGTCCCCAGCGCCGACCCCCACCAGAGCGAATACGTGGCCGAACACTGGCAGGACCGGGCCTGGCTCTCCGGCTTCAGCGGCTCCGCAGGAACGCTTGTCGTCACCCAATCTGAGGCCGGGCTGTGGACCGATCCCCGCTATCACCTGCGCGGCGAGAGCGAGCTGGCCGGGTCGGGCATTGGGCTGCATCGGGCCGGGCTGGCGGGCGTGCCCTCCTACGCCGAGTGGCTGGCGACGCATCTGGCCGACGGCGACCGGCTGGGCTTCAACGCCGAGCGGCTGTCGCTCGTCGAAGTTGAACGGCTGAAACGGGCGTTTGGCCGCAAGAAAATTGAGATTTTCACCCATTCAGACCTGGCGGGCGACCTGTGGATGGATCGCCCACCCCTGCCCCCTGGCCCCCTGCGCCTCTACGACGAACGCTTTGCCGGAGAAACCCGCACACAAAAGCTGGCCCGCATCCGCGCCGAAATGACGAAGGCAGGCGTGGACGGCTATCTGCTCACCGCCCTGGACGACATCGCCTGGACTTTCAACATCCGCGGCAGGGATGTGGCCTACAATCCGGTCGTCATCGCCTACGCCTTCATTTCACTACACGAAGCACACCTGTTTGTCCATCCCAGCAAAGTAGAGCAGGCCAGCCGCGCCGCCCTGGCTGGCGACGGCATAACCCTGCTTGACTACACGCAGATTGTCCCCTTCTGGGCCGGTCTCCCCGCCAACAGCCGGGTGCTGATCGACCCGACAAAGACCAGCTATCACTTTCTGGCAACCGCCCCGGAGGGCTGCCATCTGCAGCGGGCGCAGAGCATTGCGGCCCGGCTGAAGGCGGTGAAGAATGGAGTGGAGGTGGAAGGTTTTCGCCGTGCCCACCTGCGGGATGGAGTGGCGCTGGTGCGCTGGCTCATCTGGCTGGAAGAGGCGGTGAAGAGTGAGAGCCACACAGAAATTTCCCTGGGCGAAAAGCTGGCCGAGCTGCGCAGCCGGGGCCAACGCTACCGGGGCGAGAGTTTCGGGACAATCACCGGCTACGGGCCGAACTCCGCGGTGGGCCACTACAGCCCCCGGCCAGAGACGACGCCGTTCGTGCGCCCTGCGGGTCTGCTCCTCAGCGATTCGGGGGGCCAGTACGAGGACGGAACCACCGACATCACCCGCACAATCGCGCTCGGCCCGCCCAGCGAGGAAGCGCGCCAGGTCTACACGACAGTCCTCAAATGTCACATCCGCCTGGCCACAGCCCGCTTTCCCCAGGGCACAACCGGCAGCCAGTTGGACGTGCTTGCGCGAGAGTTTCTGTGGCGGGAAGGCTGGAACTGTCGCCACGGCATCGGCCACGGGGTGGGCCACTTTTTGAATGTCCACGAAGGGCCGCAACGTTTCAATACCGATAATCGGGTGGCACTGCAACCGGGAATGGTCACATCCAACGAGCCGGGAGTCTACTTTGCCGGGAAGTTCGGCGTGCGTCTGGAGAATCTGCTGCTCTGCGTGGCGGACAGCACCACCGATTTCGGCGACTTCTATTGTTTCGAGACCCTTGGCCTCTGCCCGTTCGATCGGCAACTGGTGGACAGCAGCCGACTGGACACCAGAGAAATCGCGTGGTTGAACAATTATCATCGGCGGGTGTATGATAGTCTGGCCCCTTTGCTCAACCCAGCCGAACGGGCCTGGCTGCAAGAGGCTACACACACTCTTTAGAAGAGAGAAGGAAAGCAATGGAGAATTCGACGCAGGCACCGGTATTGGTCCCGGCAGGCGAAGACCGCTTCGGCGAGCAGCGCGGGCTGGGGGTGAGCAGTCTGCGCTTCAAAATGAGCAGCGCGGAGAGCAGCGATCTCTTTGTGGTGCAGAACGAATTTCACCGTCCGGGTGGCCCGGCCCGCCATCTGCACTACAGCCAGGACGAATGGTTCTATGCGGTGGAGGGCGAGTTTGCGATGGAAGTGGGTGAAGAACGTTTTACAATGCGTGCGGGTGATTCCGTCTTTGCCCCGCGCAATGTGCCCCACGTTTGGGCCTGCACCAGCTCGACGGGCGGGCGAATGCTCGTCACTTTTGCCCCCGCCGGCCAGATGGAAGCCTTCTTCCGGGAGGTGACGAAGGCCAACGCCATGCCACCCCAGGACCCGGCGCTCTGGCGCGCCCACGGGATGGAATTGCTGGGGCCACCGTTGCCGCTGGCTACCGACTGATTTCAGAAAGCAGCCAACGGCCTGTCGTGGCGGGGAAGCGAGAAGGATATGGAACGCCAGGAGCGAGCAGCAATCGCCCAGGAAACGATCTCCATTCTGCAGAGCGGAGCCTATGCCGCGCCCAATGGCGTGGAAATTTCCATCCGGGAAAGGGTGGCCGCTGCGTGCGCTGGGACGCGGCTCTATCCGCCCGACCAATTGGGCTGGCTGATGGAAGGCCGGGATGGGTGGGCTGCATTCCCGGAAACCCAATTCGGTGTCAGCAATCGCACTACACTGGCCGCCGGTCGGGCACTGGCGGAAGAGTTTCCCGCCCTCGCCTGTCTCAACTTCGCCTCGGCCAAGCGGCCTGGGGGTGGCTTTTTGAATGGAAGCGCCGCCCAGGAGGAGAGTCTGGCCCGTTCGTCGGGTCTCTATGCGACCCTGCAAACCCAGCCCGAATTTTATACCTATCACCGGCGACTGGGGACCAGCTTCTATTCCAGCCATGTGATTTTTTCTCCGTCTGTGCCTGTCTTTCGGGATGACGCGGGACGGCTGTTGGAACAGCCCTGGACGACTTCATTTTTGACAGCGGCCGCGGTCAACGCGGGCGCATTGGGGAGCAGAGGACGCGGCCGCCAGGAAAAAATCGCGGCGGCGATGGAAGAGCGGATGCGGATGGTGCTGGCTGTTGCGGCCCATCACCGCTGCGAGGCGCTGGTGTTGGGAGCGTGGGGTTGTGGCGTCTTCCGCAACGATCCCCAGCAGATTGCGAGCCTCTTTGGCAAAGTGCTGACGGGCCCACCCTTTGCCAATCGTTTCCGCCACATCGAGTTTGCGGTCTACGATCCCACGCCCAACCAAACCGTCATTACACCCTTTACGAAGGTATTTCAATGGACATAAACAGCGAAACAATTGTCGAGACCGAACGCCTGCGCATCCGCCAACTGATCGAAGCGGATATCCCCGCGCTCTACGCCATCTTCAGTCACCCAGAGGTGATGCGCTATTGGGGGTCGCCCCCCTGGGCTTCCATCACCGAGGCCGAAGGACGGCTGGCCCGCGTCAAGGAGGGGTATCTCTCGGAAGAGAATTTTCAGTGGGGGATCGAGCGCAAGGCAGACGGCGCACTGCTGGGGACCTGTTCGCTCTTCAGTTTCAACCGACCCAGCCGCCGCTGCGAGTTGGGCTACGCGCTGGGCCGTCCCTATTGGGGCCAGGGCTATATGGGTGAGGCATTGCAGGCGCTGGTAGCCTACGCCTTTGAGACGCTCGACCTGAACCGGCTGGAAGCGGACATCGATCCCCGCAACGAAGGCTCGGCCAAGACGCTGGAGCGGCTGGGTTTTCAGAAGGAGGGTCTTATGCCCGAACGCTGGATTGTGGCGGGTGAGGTCTCCGATACCTGGTTCTACGGTCTGCTGCGGCGCAACTGGCAGCCAGAGGGGCGCTGATGACACAGAAACGGCTGATTGCCGCGGCGGTCGGCGGTCCGTCGTCAGCGGTCTTCCATTGTGCATCGCGCCCAAATTCATAGTTGCAAATATCACAAAGTTCTGTATAATGACTTTCAACAGGGACGTCCGTTTCTGAAATTTCACGGTCCAACTATGAAATCGCACTCTGATTCTCTTCTTAGCGTAGTCGTATCCGGTCTCGTAGTCGTACTTGTAGACGACTTGGGACTTTGTCCGGTTGGAGAAGAGAGTAGGGCGTTGTAACCCCTGATTCTCAGGTCAGTGCAGACCCTTCCCCAACTGGGGAGGGGTCTTTTTTTATCTATTCTATTTCAGGAGGAGGATTTTCGAATGACTCGCTCCAAAGCAAAACAAGTGGACAGTCACAGGCAAAGCTTGAACAGTACGCCCAGAGAAATGACCGGCGCTCAGATGGTCTGGGAAGCGTTGGTAGCCGAGGGTACGACCGTCGTCTTTGGTCATCCGGGCGGAGCCATTCTGCCCACCTATGACGCCCTGGCCCCTTTCGAGGCCAGCGGTGCCATCCATCACGTGCTGGTGCGCCACGAACAGTGCGCGGGCCACATGGCGGATGGCTATGCCAGGGCTACCGGTGATGTCGGCGTCTGTATCGCCACCAGCGGACCCGGTGCCACCAATCTGGTGACAGGGCTGGCCACAGCCCAGATGGACAGCATACCCATCGTCGCCATCACCGGCCAGGTTCCCACCAATCTGCTGGGAACCGACGCCTTCCAGGAGTCAGATGTGATCGGCGTGACCCAGCCGGTCTGCAAACACAACTATCTGGTCACAGACGTTAACGAACTCCCCCTCATCCTCAAAGAAGCCTTTTATATTGCCAGAGAGGGTCGCCCAGGCCCGGTGCTCATCGACATCTGCAAAGATGTGCAGAACGCCAAAGGCATCTTCCGCTACGATTTTGAAATTGACCTGCCCGGCTTTGAGCCTTGGCCCTCCTACGATCTGGGCAGCCTGCTGGATGCGGCCCAGATTATCAACGCAGCCGAACGCCCGCTGATTATGGCCGGCCACGGGGTAAAGTTGGCCGGGATGAGCCAGGAATTGCTGGAACTGGTCGAAAAGGCCGAAATCCCAGTAGTGACGACTCTGTTGGGCACGGGCGACATCCCAGAGACCCATCCGCTTAGCCTGGGCATGGGTGGGATGCACGGCGAGGCTTTCGCCAATATGGCCGTGCAGGGTTGCGATGTGCTGATTGCTATGGGCATGCGTTTCGACGACCGCATCACAGGCCGTCTGGACAAATTTGCCAAGCAGGCCAAAATCATCCACTTTGAACTGGACAAGGCCGAAGTGGGCAAGAATGTGATGCCCACTGTGGCGGTTATCGGCGATCTGGGCGAGACGCTGCCCGCGCTGCTGCCTCTGGTGAGCGAACGGCGTCACCAAAACTGGACCCAGACATTGCAGGCGTGGAGGGGTGACACGGCCGATTCCGACATCATCAACTACGAAGGGGACGAGTTGACGCCACCGTTTGTGATTCGCCAGTTGTGGCACGCCACCAACACGGCCAAGCAGCAACGGGTGCTGGTGGTGACGGATGTGGGCCAACACCAGATGTGGGAAAGCCAATACTTCATCCACGAAAAGGCGGGGCAGTTGCTCACCAGCGGCGGATTGGGGACGATGGGTTTTGCTCTGCCCGCGGCCATCGGCGCGCAGATGTCGGACCGGAACGCGCTGGTCTGGGCGGTTGCGGGCGACGGCGGCTTTCAGATGACTTTGCAGGAGTTGATCGTTCTGCAACAGGAGAAACTGCCGGTGAAGATCGCCATCATCAACAACGGCTTTTTGGGGATGGTGCGCCAGTGGCAGCAGATATTCTATGACAAGCGCTATGTGGGCACGCCCATCCTCACACCGGATTTGGTGAAGCTGGCCGAGGCCTACAGTATTCCTGCCCTGCGGGTGACAAAGCCGGAACAGGTGGTGGCGGCCTATGAGCAGGCCCACGCCACCCCTGGCCCCTTCCTCATCGACTTCCGGGTGAAGGAAGAGGTGAACGTCTACCCGATGGTGCCCCCCGGCGCGGCGGTGGATGAACTGATCCGCCGTCCCAAACCAGGGATGGTGCAGGGATACAGCGGCGTGCAGCCCAGTTGGTAGAAGCTGGTTGATTGGTTGACTGCCTGGCTACGGCAGAATCGTTCAACCAATCAACGAATCGACCAATCATCATTTATGAACGAAGCGAGGAACCAACTATGAAATATACTCTCGTGGCCTGGATGCGGGACAAGCCAGGCGTGTTGAGCCGGGTTTCCGGGATGTTACGCAGGCGCAATTTCAACATCGACAGTTTGCAGGTGAGCCACAGCGAGACACCCGGCATCAGTCGGATGACATTTGTGGTGGACGGTGACGAGCGGGTGGTGGATCAGGTGCTCAAACAGATGCAAAAAGTGGTAGACGTCACCCGTGTGGAGAACATCTCTGACCAGCCTACAATCCTGCGGGAACTGGCGCTGATTCGGGTGCGTACCACCGCTGATACCCGCAGAGAAATTATGCAATTTGCCGAAATCTACCGGGCGCAGATTGTGGACATCTCCGCCGACAGTCTGGTGATCCAGATTGTCGGGGCCGAGGACAAAGTGGATTCCCTCATCGATCTGCTGGACCGCTTTGGCATCGAAGAGATGGTACGCACAGGCCGGGTGGCCCTGGCCCGGGGGATGCGGATAGGCAGCCACAAAGCCGTATCCTCCGTCTGGAAGGCACGCTCCACACCTGTCGCCAACGGCAATCGCAGCGAGCGGGAAAAGACGGGCGGCGTTTAGTTTAAGAGTATCGGGTGTCAAGTGTCAGGTGTCATCCTGACTGGCGCTTGACACCCGACACCTGACACTTTTTCAATATCCAATACCTACTTTCCAATACCAACCCAACTGGAGAAAACAGGAACCCATGGCAACGATTTACTACGAAAAGGACGCGGACCTTTCCCTGCTGGACGACAAGAAGATCGCCATCATCGGCTACGGCAGCCAGGGCCACGCCCACGCGCTCAATCTGAAAGACAGCGGCGCGGATGTGCGCATCGGCCTGCACGCGGGCAGCAAAAGCAAAGCCAAAGCCGAGGCCGACGGTCTGCGAGTGCTGAGTGTGGCAGATGCGGCCAAAGAAGCCAATGTCATTATGATTGTTATCCCTGATCCCATCCAGGCCAACGTCTACGAGGCGGAGATTGCCCCCAACCTGAATCCCGGCGATACACTAATGTTTGCCCACGGCTTCAACATTCGCTTCGGCTTCATCCAGGCCCCGGCCAATGTGGATGTGTCGATGGTGGCCCCCAAGGCCCCCGGCCATCGGGTGCGGGAAGTCTTCAAAGAAGGCTCCGGCGTGCCCGCGCTGGTGGCTGTCCATCAGGACGCGTCGGGCAAAGCCAAAGCCAATGCGCTTGCCTATGCGAAGGGCATCGGCTCTGCTCGCGCTGGCGTGCTGGAAACCACCTTTGCCGAAGAGACGGAAACAGACCTCTTCGGTGAGCAGGCTGTCCTCTGTGGTGGGGCCAGCGAACTGGTCAAGGCCGGTTTCGAGACGCTTGTGGAAGCGGGCTACCAGCCTGAGATCGCTTACTTTGAATGTCTGCACGAGCTGAAGCTGATCGTCGATCTGATGTACCAGGGCGGTCTGAACTATATGCGCTACAGCGTCAGCGACACCGCGGAGTGGGGCGACTACAAGTCCGGCCAGCGGGTGATCACCGACGAGACAAAGCAGGCGATGAAGAAAATCCTGGGCGAAATCCAGTCCGGCGCCTTTGCCGAAGAGTGGATGGACGAATATCACAACGGCGGCAAAGTCTACTACGCCCGCCGGGACCGGGAACAGCACCAGCAGTTGGAAACCGTCGGCAAGCAACTGCGCGGGATGATGAGTTTCCTGGACGCCAAAGAAGTGTAGGAAAGGCAAAAGGCAAAAGGGGAAGGCAAAAATCGCAGACAAAGAGACGGGAGACCCGTAACTTTTGCCTTTTGCCTTTCCACTTTTGCCTTCAGAAAGGGGGTGATTGACGTGGACGATGGCCTTAGTGACCTTTTGTGGAACACAACGCGCAGTATCAAATTCTTTCCAAATCAATTACTCCCCGGAGAAGTGCAATGAGCCAGACAAATGGAAGCCAGGAAATCCCTGTAGAAATTAGTGCAGAGACCGACGCCGAAGTAGACGTAGCCAGCTTTGCCATCCCCGACATCGCGGCCTGGGCACGGGAGATCGCCCACGGCAACAAAGTCATCGTCTTTGACACGACTTTGCGCGACGGCGAGCAGTCCCCTGGCGCGACACTGAACGAGCAGGAAAAGCTGGAGATCGCCCGCCAGCTCGCCCGCCTGGGCGTGGATGTGATGGAAGCGGGCTTCCCCGCAGCCTCCCCCGGCGATCTGGCCGCGGTCAAAAAGATCGCCGAGACCGTCGGGCGCACCCCCCGCATCGACAAATCCGGTGCGATTGCCCCGCCGCCGATTGTGACCGGGCTGGCCCGCGCCTTCAAAAACGACATCGACAAAGCCTGGGAAGCGGTCGCGCCGGCCGTGCGCCCCCGCATCCACATTTTCTTGGCCACCAGCGACATCCATATGCAGCACAAACTGCGCATGAGCCGGGACGAAGTGCTGGAAAGCGTGGGCGATATGGTCCTGTACGCCAGCAGCCTGTGCGACGATGTGGAGTTCAGTCCAGAGGACGCGGGACGCAGCGATCCCGATTTTCTGGTGCAGGTACTGGGTGTGGCCATCAAAGCTGGAGCCACAACACTGAACATCCCCGATACAGTCGGCTACACCACCCCGGAGGAATTCGGCGGACTGATCCGCAGGTTGCGGGAGGAGACCGAAGGCGGCAAGGATGTAATTTTCAGCGTCCACTGCCACAACGATCTGGGAATGGCAACCTCCAACACCCTGGCCGGTGTCCAGAACGGCGCACGCCAGATCGAAGTCACCATCAACGGCATCGGCGAGCGGGCGGGCAACACCAGCCTGGAAGAGACGGTCATGGCCCTCTACACCCGCCAGAGCGTCTTCGGAATGGAGACGAATATCGTCACCCCGGAGATTCACCGCACCAGCGATATGGTCAGCCGTTACACGGGCATTGTGATCCAGCCCAACAAAGCGATTGTGGGGTCCAACGCCTTTGCCCACGAGGCGGGCATCCATCAGGACGGGATGCTGAAAAACAAGAACACCTACGAAATTATGGATGCAGCCACCATCGGTCTGAACCAGAGCCGTCTGGTGTTGGGCAAACATTCGGGTCGGGCTGCCCTGCGCGCCCGGCTGGAAGAGATGGGCTATCATCTGAACGACGAGGAACTGCGGGATATTTTCAAGCGTTTCAAAGATGTGGCGGACAAGAAAAAGACCGTCACCGACGCGGATCTGGAAGCCCTGGCCGGTGACGAACTCTACCAGCCGGTGGAGATATGGGAGATGACCGGGCTGCAAGTCCTGTGCGGAACGGCGGTCAAACCGACTGCGGTCGTCACCCTGCGCAACAACCAGACCGGCGAAGAGATCACCGAAGCGGGCTTCGGCACAGGCCCGGTGGATGCGGTCTATCAGGGCATCAACCGCATTGTGCAGGTCCCCGGCAACCTGACTGAATTTCTGGTACAGGCCGTGACCGAAGGCATCGACGCCACCGGCGACGTGACCATCCGGCTGGAAGTGCCGGAGAGCCGGGGCTTCAGCCAAACGGCCCAGGGCCGCCATCGCCGCCAGTTGTTCAGCGGGCGGGGCGTGGACACGGATATTATCGTGGCCAGCGCCAAAGCCTATATGCAGGGGCTGAACAAAATCATCGCCGCCCAGAGCGGCTCGGACAGTTCCGAGGTATCGATTGCCGCGGTTGAGAAGGTATAGTTGATTGGTTGAGTAGTTGATTGGGGTGATCCTGCCAAATCATCCCAATCAACTACTCAACCAAACCCCGAAAGAAAGCCCCGCATCCCCCCCTCGCTAGGCCCCCCGTTTCCCCTAGTGGACTATACTGTCCATATTTTCGCATCCTGCCCCGGTGCGAGTATCATAGACCCATTGAACTGTGCCATAAATCGCACTGCATGCCGACATATTGGACCCGAAAACAATGCGACGTTCTCTCCTTTCCGCTATTCTCATTGCTGCCATCTTCTGCACGCTGCTGCCGGGGCCAACACTGCACGCCCAGGAACCGCCTCCGTCCGTCTACACTTTTCAGGAGTGCGAGACGGTGGAGGAGGCAAAGCTGCGGGATGAATTGAACGGCATCACCCAATTTGTCTTTGCTGCCGAGCAGAACAAACTGGACATTGCCGCAATGGTGGACCTGGCCTGGTTCGAGCAAAATGTGGATGCTGTGGTAGACGCGCAGGTGGACGCTGCGGTGGACCGGGTGCGCAACGAAGAGGACTATTGGAGCCGCTTTCTCTCTGGCTGGTCTGCGGAGAAGGCCGAGGAACTGACGACAAAAGTCGCCAACTACGCCTTTGGCTCCGACGCCTTTCGCCAGGAGATCGACGGGCTGTCGGCCTCGATTGCCGATGAACTGGCCCGGGAGGTCGGAGCGATGACAGCCCGTTCAGCGTCGTCGGCCCTGCTCTGTGTCCAGGAATTTATCGGCGACACCTTCTCCGAAACGATGATTGCCGTCTTTCAGGAGGACATCGAACAGAAGGTGACTGATGCGGATGTGGGCCAGGATTCCGAGACCGATTTTACGGTCATTCTGGACACCCGCACCAAATCCCTGGCCGGTGTGGGTGTGATTATTGCCAGCCAGATTGCCAAGAGTCTGGCCAAGAAAGTGGCTCAGCGGGTGGCTGGCAAAGTCGCCGGGCGCATTCTGGGCAAGGCGGCCACATCCATCATTCCCCTGGCTGGCTGGATTATCGGCGGCGGGCTGATTATCTGGGATATGATTGAGGCGGGCGAAGGTTCTCTGCCCCAGATTCGAGAGTCTTTGAAGGGAGCAGAAGTGAAGGCCGCGATCCGGGCGCAGGTGGCCGAAGTGGTGGAAACGGAACTGGGCGTGGAGATGCCCGAGCTGGCCCGTTCGGTCTCCAACGACATCTACGCGGCCTGGCTGGATTTCCGCACCAAATTCAGCCGGGTGCTGGACCTGGCCGAGGCAAATCCCCGCTTCCAGACGCTGCTGGACAACACCACCGCGGATCAGGTGCAGAAGCTGGCTTCGCTGGTGGCGGTGGCCGACGCCCAACTTTCGCCGGAGCAGATCGACGAGGAGATCAACAGCGGGACATTCGAGCGCATCTTCTATCTGCCCGACCTCTCCTTCGAGATTCTGCGCACCACCGGCGACCCCCAGACGGTCATCGCCTGGGCCAATCTGGCCGGGGAATCCATTGCAGGCGTGGCCGAAACCGAACTCTACAAAATCGCCACGCCCGAAGATTTCGCCGACCGGCAAGCGCTGGAAGCGGTGCTGGCCCTGGGCGATGGGGCGGCCATCCGCTCGCTGATGGAAATCAACCAGTTGGAGCGGGAGATTCTGTTGGGGCTGCCCGCGGAGCAGTTGCGCGACGCAGTAACCACATTCAGCCCGGACGATCTGCGCTGGCTGGCGAGTTACATCACACAGATGGCTCCCCAGGAGAGCAACCGGTTGGTCTCCCAACTGCTGCGGGAACCGGCGCTGATGTCCAAACTCAAATTCGAGGACATCCGCAAAGCGCTGGTGGAGAGCGACAATGTGGACGAGACCCTGGCCTTTCTCTCCGAACAGGCCGAGGCCGCTTCCAATCCGGTCGAGACAATGACGGGTGTCATTGAGGATACCCAGCGGGTGATGGGCGGCGAGGTCCCCTGGCAGCTATTCTGGCGCAAATACGCCACCCGGCAGAATGCGATTTATCTGGGCATTGGGCTGCTGCTGCTCTTCCTGCTCTGGCGGCTCTTCTTTCGTCGCAGCCCCGGCGTCAATGTGACGGTCAACATCCCGGACAACCGGGACAAAAGATAGAACGCGGATGACGCGGAAACAACGGATTTGCGCGGATAAAAAATCCGCGTGAATCCGCCCAATCCGCGTCATCCGCGTTCCATTCTTCAGGAGATATTCTGTGCTGATTGCTCTGGACCAACCCCATCGGGACGATATAGAAGTCGGCGAGTTTCTGGTCGTCGTGACGGTTTACGCCGCCAATATCGTGCAGGACGTGCGGGAGAATATCCGCAATCTGGTGGGTGGGCGCATGGCCCACTACGAGCGGCTGATCCAGGCTGCGGTGGAGCAGGCCCTAGCCGATCTGGAAACGAAAGCGTCCGACAAAGGCTACGACGGCGTGCTGGGGGTGAAGATCAGCCACCCCACTGTCGTGGACGGCGGGGTGGAGGTGGTGGTCTATGGCAACGGGTATCGGGTGCGGCGTGCGGAGTAACGGATGCCCAATGGGGAATGTAGAGTAGCTCTCGCCGCTGGCTGCGGACCAGCGGTGAGTACCCGTCACGGCCTTGCGACAGTTGTAGAATCTAACGAATGCTGTGTTGAACGGCATTCGTTTTGTGGGGTCCTCATTGCCTGTGGTTCTGGATCAGCCTTTTGTATGCGCCAATAAACCTCGCCAATTCGTCCTCTGTTTTCTGGTCAGTGATGCTTCCCTGCTCATCTACCTTGCCCTTAACTCCCTGGACCAATAAAGTCGTCTCGTCTGTGAATCTAGCCATTACAGTTCTCATTATCAGTTGCAATTCTTCATGGCCTTTTTGTCCATGGGCCGAAGCAGTGATGAGGCCAACGGGTTTTTCGGAAAAAACGGTCGTTGACACACACCATTCAATGGCATTTTTGAGTCCACTTGGAATGCTAAACACATATTCGGGTGTGCAAATCAAAACCCCATCCGCGCAACTTATATTATCTCTCAATTCGGTGATTACTGCGGGTGGATTATTGGCTGATAACTCTGGATCAAAATGGGGGAGCATTTTTAGTTCATTGAATATCTTTACATCAAACTCATCTCGGATCATTTTTTCGAAATTATCCACCAACACGCTGTTTGCTGAATTTCGACTTGCACTTCCAATGATTGCCAATATCTTTTGTTTCATACGAGTGATTTTTCCTGCTTCACAAGGAGCTTCCTTGCCATTTTTTTTGGGGGGGGTGTAAGATGTCTCTCACCGCTTCGGACAGGGTGGAGCCATCCAACGTCGGACAGGGGTTCAGCGAACTGATCCCGATGCTCACTGCATTTCCTCTGGTCGCAGCCTAACATCTAACGATGTCGGGTCCGCGGCCTGGATGTCATTTTTCATTCTCTTGTTTGTTAGAAATAACGAAAAAAACGATGCCAAGGACAAAGAAGGCTAATCCGATAGCCCGAAAGACTCCCAATTGATTAGCCAGGCTGACCGCGAAAAAGATTATGCCACACAACAAAAACAGTATGGCCGTGATTCGTAGAAATTTTGTTGAGTTCATAGGTGCAATCCTGTTATGGAGCTTAACGGTCGAGTTCAGTTATAGGCACAATTTTTTGGATTTCTGCGTTGCACCCAACCCATTGTTCAGTCATCCGCGCACTCTCGAAAGTTGTCGCCGGCCTCACTGCTATTATCAGGCAACTGAACAAACGCCCCCTGAAGTTCCCCGCCCCATACGCCGTTTATGGTTTGCGGCCATGCCCGCAGCACCCGCTCAACCTTAGCCGTACTGTTAAAAATCGCATCCGGCTGGCTGAGGCGGCTCAGCCTCTACGCCATCTGCGAAGTCTGGTGTCAGTTCGTTCGCCACAAAGCCAGATTGAACGGTCCCCTGCCAGCTTTTCCCTCCATATCCGGCAGGATGCAGATGCGCCCGAACGATGACAACCCTATCAGCTTCGATGGCAACCGGCCCGCCAGCCCGGGTAAACGGCTGCTCGTTCACGTGGCTATGGGTTAGAATTCGCCGGTAGATCAATTCCCCCTGTTCGGTAAGGACTTCCCACCAGTCGGCATACTGTTCACATCCCGTGTCGGGGCTGGCAATTTCGACCGAAAATTGATACGCTCCCCTGCTGCCCGTCACTTGCACCGAAAGGACATCGGCTTTGGCTGTCTCTGTGGCCGCCTCTATGGCCGCTGGCTGATCTGGCTGATCTGGCTGATCTGGCGGGCTGCTGTCTTGATTGTTGCTTTCCACGGGAGCAGTGGCGTTGGGCGTGGGCAAGCTGCTGGCACAACCCCACAGCGAAAGTGAGATTCCCAGCAAAAAAAGAATGAGCCAGAATGTTCGAGCTCTTCGTTGTGACAACTTCATTCCTCCTCTATCTCCGCTCAGACCGCTGATATTGCCAGATTCCCCGCAGCATCCCGGCCCGGCGGAGCCGTTAGGCCGTTCAAGATTTTATCTATCCACAGATTTCAGTCCTGATTCTCGGTTATCTGTGAAAATCCGTGCCATCTGTGGATCGTTATTTCTTTGGAAAAGCCTTAGTCACCGTGCATGGTTAGCCGTCATCTCATTGGTTGCCGGATGATTGTCTTCCATTTCATTGGGTCTGCGCGCCGAATATCGGTCAGGTAAATCTCGTGATGCTTTCCGGTGAGGCTTGAATGGGTGCCAATATACTCATGCAGCTTTGCAATCGTTGGACCCTCTGCTGAAAATGGGCCGATGTGCAAAATCTGGGCGCACCGGCCCTCGGAAAATTCCTCCAACCGCAGTTTATGGAGGGCGGGAAGATTCTTCTTCCTGCCGACCGTAGAAATAGCATCCTGGATGGTTTCGTCAGGTACGAAAGACGGCTGCAAAATCATCATCGTCCAATTCCAGTTCGCTTTGTCGCTGGTAGTGAAGGCGGATAAGTCATCAGCCCACCAGAGTCCTTCGAGCGGCATCACAGCGTAGTCGATCTTCTGAGCCCCCTTTTTCACGGCAAATTTTGCCGTGTAGGAGACTGAAAATAGAGCCTCAACGGCTTGCGCATACTCCTGGGACGTGTTCGGGTCGCCCTTGCCATCAACCATCAGGTATTTGAGCGGCGGCACAGTGACTTGCACGATTTCTTTAGCGGAGACTTTGTAGAGCTGTTTCAGCTCCTTCTTGAGGTCGATTTTATTCATGGATGCTCGCTATGGCGGTTAACGTCCGCGCTGTGCGGCCAACCCGCTACTCCGATAAAATATCGAGTCTAGGTAAATCCGGCCGATTCCCAGGTCCGCTCCAGCGCATGGTTAGCTTGCTCTTTCAAATCAACTCAGCAACTCCCTTGATGCTGTTGCATGTCTCTCCACAATGGTGACCTCCGGATTTTCTTGTGCCTGATCAAATAGCGAATATCCTGCAAATTATCATGACTCAACTGGTAATTATAGTAGTTTATGTATTCCAGAACGCTAAAGATGTATAGCAAATGCGACCAGATTGTAATTTGAAAATCCACATGAGATATTACCTTGCCTAAAACAAACAACACGGGGTACACCGCCAGGATAAGCAGATTAGCTTTTTTAAAAAACGGGAAAACTCGATAGCTGTACGGTGGTAAAGACGTTTCGTTCTGGCGAATAGACTGTAACTTCAAATGCCAATAAAACACGCCCTGTGCCAAAATGATACAGATGCTAAACATGCTCACTACATACGGCTGCCAATGTATGGTTTCCCTGCCCGACAAGATAAAATACATACATGCTGGCAAGAAGAAGATATTGAACAATTCTAAATTGCGCAGAGAACGCAATCGCTTAATCAGCTTTACTCGTTGCATACCCCTATCTCATTATTGAATTGAACATCACCAGTTTTGTATAGCCACCCAACTATTATTATCCAGCAGTTGACAGAACAACTGTAGCAGAGAACGCATTGTTCCGCAACAGATTCCCAAACAGACGTACCGGAAAAGGCGGGTAACGGGGATCCCCGTCGCCCGCCTTTTCCGGTACGTCTCATCCAGGGCCTGGGCTTCCAAGTCCGTATTTTCAGTTACTTGTCTTCGGGAAGAGCAGCAAAGTCCTTCCTTGTTTGCAGATACCACCCCATGCCTTTTAGGGGGTTTTTCCACCTGCCCTTCATCATCTCCAAAGCACTTTTGTGCGTTTCATCCCCGCTGGCTACCATTTCTCTTAAGTGGGCATCTTGTGCTTTTATAACATCATCAGCCGTCTTTCCCTGAAATGGGGTATCACAGGGTCCACCCATTTGAGCACAAGTCATTGTTTTCATAACTCTCATCTCCTTAACCTACTCTGATTTGGGATTGCTTCCATATCTTGCATCTAAACCATTTTACCTTTATAATAAAGATACTTCAAAATAGAGATAATGTCAAGGATAGTTTCTATGGCGGAATCAACAAAGACATACCTGAAAAAACGAGCCTTGATGGCAGTAAGGGATTATGGCGTTACCTTGACCCAGTTCCGAAATGCCATCAACGAATGGGCGGGACTCAACGCAACCGATATGGAATGTCTTAGGCTGCTATTCCTCAAAGGCATTGCCACCCCCACGGAACTTTCCAGGCATACAGGGCTTACGTCTGGTGCGACGACTGCCATGCTTGATCGGCTCGAAAAGGCAGATTTAATTGAACGGCGACCCAATCCTGATGATCGCCGCGGAGTTCTGATTACCCCCGCAAAATCGGCCACCGAAAAAGCTGCGTCATGGTTTGAATCAGCGAGAAAAGCGCAAGACGAATTGATTTCAAGTTACTCGGAAAGTGAACTGGAAATCATTTCTGATGTCTTTGAACGATTTTCAAACCTATGGGCCCAGGAACGCGAGAAGTTACGAAAAGATCAGTAGAGACAAAATGGAAAAGGCGGGCGACGAAAATTTCCGTCGCCCGCCTTTTTCGTCTTGGGTCACCCTGGGTACCGGGAGTCAACGAATGCCGTGTTGAACGGCAATCACAGCCGCCTGGGTGCGGTCCGACACATCGAGCTTGGCGAGGATGGCGCTGATGTGATTGCGCACGGTCCCTTCGGACAGGTGCAGCGTTTCGGCAATGGCCGCATTGTTGAGGCCCCGGGAGAGGACGCGCAGGACATCAAGTTCGCGCTCGGTGAGCTTGTCGGTGATCTGCGTGGCCTGCTGGGGCTGCTGATTGGCGACGGCACGGAGCAATTTTTCGGTGACGGATGGATCCGTATAGGCTCTGCCCGCCAGCGTCCCTTTGATGGCAGCCACAACCTCGGCGTGGGGCGTATCCTTCAGAAGATAGCCGGACGCGCCGGCGCGAATGGCGTCAAAAACCCACTCGTCATCGTCATAGGTAGTCAGCACCAACACTTTCACGTTGGGAAATCTGGCGCGGATGCGGCGGGTCGCTTCGATACCGTTGACGCCTGGCATTTTCAAATCCATCAGCACCAAATCTGGCGATTCTTTCTCCACGAGTTCCACAGCCTGCAACCCATCCTCGGCACGGCCCACCACTTCAATTTCCCGATCCAGCTTGAGCAACATAGCCAGTCCATCGCGCACGATGGCCTGGTCGTCGCAGATTACGACTCTCATATTGATTTCTCCACCAAAGACGGCTCTGGAATATGCAGGTTGACGGTTGTGCCACAGTCAACCTGACTCTCAATCGATAAGTGACCGCCAGCCAGTTGCGCGCGCTCAGCCATGCCCTCCAAGCCCCAGTGGTTTGGGTGCGCCTGGTTGGGATCAAAGCCCATGCCATCATCGGCAACCGTCAACTGTGTGCCATCCCCGTTCGATTTGACGGTCACAGATAGGGTCCTGGCATTGGCGTGATAGACCACATTCGTGATGGCTTCTTGGGCCACGCGGTAGAGGCAATGGGTCACATCGGGCGGGAGGAGGGGGAGCGGGTCTGTGATGGATAGCTGTAAGTTGAGATTCGCCCGGTCTGCCGCAGCCTCTGCCTGTTGGCGAATCGCGATAGCCAACCCCAGGTCATCCAACGGGGTGGCACGCAGCGCTTTGAGTGCCTTCCTGGTCTCGGTCAGCCCCGCTCGTGTGGCAGCGAGGGCATCGTCCAATTCCTCTTGTGCCGTTGCCGGTTCAATATCCCAATAGGCTTTGATGGCCTGCAACTGCACTGTCAGGCCGCTGAGCGTGTGGGCCAATGTGTCGTGGAGTTCACGGGCCATGCGGTTGCGCTCGCGGCTGATGGTTAGCTCGACCTGTGTGCTGGCCTGATCGCGCAACTGGGTGTTGGCCGCTTCCAGCGCATTCTGCTGTGCCCGCACACGGCTGACGAGGTCGCTCGTCGCATAGCCTACGATCAGTAGAATAATGGTTTGGACGACGGTCAGGAGGATCCCTGTATCAGCCGACGCGGGCAGACTCAGCTCAGGCCCGACGATGACCATAACGTTCAGCACGGCAGTACCCAGGCAATAGAGCACGACATGACGCCACTTGTAGCTCCAGACCGTCACCAGCAGCCCCAGCAGCAGAATAGGCATCAGGCGCAATGTCATTGCGGTTGGGGAGACCAATGATTCTCCAGGCCCCGCAGGGCCGTCCGGTCCGATGAGTACGAACATACGGATCATCACATGGACAGTGAGCGTGGGCAGACTTGCCATCAGCGCGATCACAATAGGCAGCATAGCGCGGGGGGACCACCGTCGCCAAGGGAGCAGGGTCACCCCGAGAATCAGTAGGCCATTCAGTGCCTGGGCCATATAGTAGAACAACAAGCCAATGTTGTTCAAAATATAGGGCAGATCGACCAAACCCAGGACAAAAAAATAGCCAACCCACAGGATGAGCGCGTTGCGTACTGTCTTTTGTGTATCCAAGAAGATTTGCGGTGTGAACATAGGCCAATTGTACACAATCCACACGAATAATGCATGTGATAGCTGCCATTAGTTTGCACGCTGGTCCATGACATCTGTCATGGGTGCCCATGCCTGGAATCACGGTGTGACGACACAACCCGTGATCCTGAGCACTAGCCTGTGGGCAGAAATCCGCATAGACTGCATCCCTGTTTGGTTAGGATTAGGACGTGATGCGCATCCATTGTACAGTGAAAGCTCTTCCGGAAAATCTCAAACAGACACCTTACGCCCACGGCTGCTACTATCCCCGGGCATACCCAGTTTACAGGTTGCGCACGAAGTGTATCGGAACCAACAAGTGAGTATGCGCTGAAATGGAGAATGAACTTAATGTATCGATATGTCACCTTGACCGTAATCATTGTCCTCACTTTTGTGATGACAGCGTGTGGAAGCAGTACCGAGACAACGGCCCAGGAACCAGCGGCAGAGACAGCCCTAATCGCGGCTACGGATGAAGCCCAGGAAATGACAGTAGGCAGCGCAGATTCGGTGATTGATCTGGCCTTTTTCGACAGTGCCGGGCTGGTGCAGGACCCAACTGTCGTGGACTGCACCCTCACCGACGGTACCGAAACCCAGTGCGCCGAAGTGGTCGTCAAATATCTTCCCGACAACTTGGAAATCGGCCCCTTCTGCCCAGACAACATCTATGAAGACGAGGGCGGCATCTGGGAGTGGGACGGCGAGAATCCCGGCGTCTATCGGCTCAATGAAGCATTCTTCACCATGCTCAAAGCCCAAGGGTTCGACTTCTATGACGCTGATGGCAATGTCTATATCGGCGATCCGGCCGGGGCGCTTGTGGCTGATGTGAACAACTGCCTGGAAGCCGTGGCCGATGAAATGGTGGAGATGACGGTGCGCATCCCGTTGCTGCCCGTGATGGCAGAGACGCCCATTGAATTGGGTACGGTCGCCCAAGTGGGGTTGGCGATTGACGCTGTGCCGATCTTCGCGGATGCGCCCTCTGTGCTCGATCGGGGGCATCTGCCCGCGCTGGACCTGTGCGGCGGTCACATCGACCCCGGTGGCTGGTATCACTGGCACGCCACCACCACGGATATTGATGCCTCCTTTGCCTTCGAAGAAGTGGACGCAGCCTGTCAGCTCGCCCAATCTGGTTCCAGCTTGTTCGGCTATGCCTTCGATGGCTTTCCCATGTATGGCAGCACGGATCAAGATGGCACGATGCCGACGGATCTGGATGGGTGCAACGGGCATGTAGCCGCAACCACGGAGTATCCCGACGGCGTCTACCACTACCACGCCGGTCTGGCGTTCCCGAACCTACCCACCTGTTTGGTGGGCGTCACGGCCAACAACGCCTTTGCGACCACAGCAAGTGCGGGTGTTGGGGCAGGCGGCGGCCCTGGCGGTGACGGTGGCCCCGGTGGCGGCGGGCGACCGTAATGGCGACCGTAATGACGACAGTGACAGTGCGAAGCAAGAAGGCAGGGTTTGATATGAAACGTATTGGGTTGTTGATGCTGATCCTATGGTTCACTTTTGGGCAGATGAACATGGCGTCCGCGCACGGGCTGGAAGCCGGGCAGGTGAGTGTCCTGATCGACAACGTCAACGCGGCGGTGATCATCGCACCGTATGCCTCCGCCTTCCCTTTTGCCGACGAGAACGGGGATGGCCTGTTGTCAGCCGCTGAAGTTGACACGCACAAGGATGCGATTGAGGCCCTGGTGATGGAGCGGGTGATTCTGCGCAACGAGGCGGGCCAGGCAGCGACCGTGCGCACCATGGACGCGTCTGCCCCGGCCAGTGCCAGCGGCGAAGGGGAGCAAGTTGGCGCAGACTTTGTCCAGATTTCCATGCGAGTCGCCTGGCAAACCGTGCCAGCGGTTGTGGATGTTGAGTACACCCTGTTTGGTTCGGCAGATGAGAGCATCCACTACTTGATGCTGGACAATGACAGTGAGGCGAAAGAGGTGATCGAGGGGACCTTTAACTCCACCGTAACCGTCACCCGCTTGCGGGGCGAAGGCACACCCACCCAAACGGGCAACGCCATCTGGCTTTCGGGCATCGAACATGTGCTGTCGGGCTACGACCACATTCTCTTTATCCTCGCGCTGGTGCTGGCGACCGCGGGGCTGCGCAAACTGCTCGTTCCCTTGACCGCCTTTACCCTGGCCCACACCATCACCCTGGCCGCCGTCGCCTTTGGCTTTGAGCCCCCCGTCCCGCCCTGGCTGATCGAAGCGACCATTGCGGCCTCCATCGCCATCCTGGCAGCCATCTACCTGTTCGGCATCAAAGTGGATGTTTGGTGGGTGGCCGCGCTGCTCGGACTGGTGCATGGGCTTGGCTTCGGGCAGGCCCTGACCGCTTCCCTGGGCAGTCTGCAACAGTGGGGATCAACCTTGATCGCCATCACCTTCGGCGTCGAGTTGACCCATCTTGCCATCGCGCTGGTAGGACTTGGGGCGTTGTGGCTGGTGCGCAAACCGCGCCACGATGTGGCCGTTCGCTATGCCGCCAGCATTGCCATCTTCTGCATCGGCTTGTACTGGACGCTGGAGCGAATTCCCATCTAACAAATTCCCATCTGATAAGGAAGTTATGCGCAAATCAGACGGGTGTGTTCAAAATGAATTGGAGGAGTTCGCACCCCCTGGTGCGAACGGGTCTGCGCCAGGGGGCGCAGACTCCTCGGTCTAACTCAAATTGAACACACCCAAATCAGACACACGACCTCCAGATCTAGAATCTGCTGTAGACCTTAAGAACGAACGACCGTAGAAGTTACCTATCGATAACCATCGAAATCTGAAAGGATCACAATGAAGAAATTACCGCTTTTACTCACATTGATGTTGCTCTTGCTGCTGGCCGCGTGCGGTAGCACAGAGTCGACGGCAACACCCACGGCTGAACCCGTGGCTGCAACCGCAGTACCCGCTGATTCAGGCGATGAAGCTGATGCCACACAGGCAACGACAGATGGTCTTGACATCAGCCTTTTCTTTGACGGCGCCCTGGCCGAAGAGGCCACCATTCAGGACTGCACCCTCTCCGACGGGACGGAAACCACCTGCTACGCGATCACGATTGCGGGCTATCCAGCAGACTACGACGTGGGGCCATTTTGCCCGCCGACCATTGAGTCCACTGCGGAAGAGGGCGGCATCTGGCTCGACGGCACCAACGTTTACGATGTTGATGGCGAATTTATTCTCAGCCTGGCCGACATCTATAACGACGACAACTGGAAGCTGTACGACGACGACGGCAACGTCAACATCACCGATACGGCAGAAGAATTTGAAGCAGCAGCACGCCCGGATGTGGATCCATCCTTGCAAAATCACTGTGTCGAAGGCCGCATCGAGTGGCTTGACAACGGCGAGCCAGTTCCCACAACGGTCCTGATCCCGACCACGCCCGTGATGGCCGACAGCCCTTCCTCTGGGGGCAACTGGGGTGTGACCCTCGACGGTGTGATTATTGCGGCACAGGCACCCGTGCAGGCCATTTTGAGCGCATACACGATTGCGGCATTTGACGACTGTGGCGGACACATCAATCCTGTGGATGGCTACCATCTCCACGGCGCCCGGGGCTGCTCGGAAGTCGGCGACGCGGCTGATGGAGAGACCCCGATCTTTGCCTACGCGCTGGACGGCTACCCCATCCACAGCCCGCTGGATGCCGAGGTTGAAGCAGCGACCGAACTCGATGCCTGCAACGGCCATACCACCGAGGCGTTTGGCTACCACTATCACGCCAACCCTGCCGAAGAGAATGGGGTCCTCAGTTGTTTCGTGGGGCTTACCACCCAAGCCCAAGGCGGCGATGGTGGCCCGCCCGCTGGCGGTGATCGGCCTGAAGGCAATCAGCCCGGCGGCGCACCCGACTTCGCAGCGGCCGCCGGAATCTTGGGCATCACAGAACAAGAACTAATGGACGCGCTGGGCCAACCTCCCCTGGACCTTGCTGCCACGGCAGCTGCATTGAACATCAGCGAGGAAGCGCTTCAGGCTGCGCTTGACGGCGAAACTACGAACGAAGCTATGGACGAAGCGACCCTCTTTGCCATCCCCGGTGAAGTGGTCTTCCCCGAGGGGGTTTCCTACGACCCGGCAACCGGCAACTTCTACGTTGGCTCGACCACAGACGGCACACTCTACGTGGGGAACATCAACGGCGCAAATGAAATGGTGGTCTTCTCGGAGGGTGGCGCGGATGGGCGCACGGCTGCCATTGGCACAAAAGTGGACGGTGACAGTTTGCTTTGGGTAGCCGGCGGCGGCACAGGGCAGGTCTTTGTCTATGACACGGCCGACGGCTCCCACGTTGCTACCTTCACGACACCTGCAGCCGATGCCACCTTTATCAATGATCTGGCGATCACCGACAGCGGCGTCTACTTCACCGATTCGTTCCGCCCGATTCTCTGGCGGGCCAGCGGTGTCGAGGGCGGCGAGGCAGAAGCCTGGCTCGACTTCACCGGCACCGTCCTGACCTACGTGGACGGCTTCAACCTCAACGGCATCGTCCCCACCGTAGATGGCGGCGACCTGATCGTTGTCCATTCTGGCGAAGGTGTACTCTATCGCATTAATATTGAAACCCAGGAGGTCTCGGCCATTGACACCGGCGACGCAGCCCTGAACGCGGGCGACGGCCTGGCCCTGGTGGGCAGCACGCTCTACGTCACGCGCAACAGCTTTGGCGAGATCGTGCCCGTTGCGCTTTCCGACGATCTGAGCACGGGCAGCGCTGGCACGGGGATCACGTCCGACCTCTTCATCTACCCGACGACCATTGCCTATACGGGCAGCAGCTTCTTGGTCGCCAACTCCCAGTTCAACAACCGCCAAGGCTCGCCCGAACTGCCCTTCACCATCGCAGAGATTCCCTTTGCGTCGGGTGAATAGCACGCAAGGCGTGAGCGTTCTTGAGCAGACGACCTTGCTCGCAGACGCTTGACATCTTCTCGCTTGCAACACAAAGGACGCTAGGATTAAGAACCAATTTCTGGACAGGTTCTTAATCCTAGCGTCCTTTTTCTGTTCAACGCTTGGCGCAGAAATGTCTGGATGAACCCTAACCTGGCGTAGCCAGAACCAAAGAAGAATTTGTATACACGGATGAAAAGGAACACGGATAGGATACAAAGCTATCCGTGTTCCTTTTCATCCGTGTATACAAAAAATCACCACATTCTTGCACAACTGGTTGAGTACTAAAGGGAAGGAGAAGCGCTTGGCAGGGACAGAGTAAACAGACTCCCCTTTCCAAGGGCACTCTCGACAGTCACTGTACCGTCCTGCGCTGTGATCAACTCTTTGGCAATCGCCAGCCCCAAACCGGTCCCCGGCCCCGTGCGTACAGCATCGCCCCGGTAGAAGCGTTCAAAGATATGGGGAAGTACCGCCGGGTCAATGCCCGGACCGTTGTCTTGCACACGAATAACGACCGCATCGTCATTCGTCGCCGCAGAGACAGTTGCGGTACTTTCCTGCGGCGTGTGCTTGACTGCGTTGTCCAGCAGAATGAGCAGAATCTGTTTGAGCGCATCGGCATTGCCCATCACCGCAAGTTCCCCAGCGGGTTGACAGAGAATCGTGTGCCGGGTGTTCCAGTGCTGTGCCTGGCGACAGACATCCTCCAACAGGGGCTGCACTGGCAGTGGGCCGGTTGGAAGCGTTTGCTGGGTATCGGTGCGGGCCAACGTCAGAAGCTCGCTCACCAGGCGGGTCAGGCGATCGGTCTCGCCAATCGTGTCAGCCAGAATATCCGTGCGTTCTTCGGCATCGAGTGCTGGCTGGTGCTGAAGCAATTCCATATTGCCACGAATCGTAGTGAGGGGCGTGCGCAGCTCATGGGAAGCATCCGCCACGAAGCGACGCTGGGCCTGTAACGACTGTTCGACTGTCACATAGGCGTCCTGAAGCTGGGCGAGCATCGCATTAAATGTTTTCGCCAACTGACCGATCTCATCATCAGGCCCGATGTGGTTAACTCGGCGGCTAAAGTCCTGTTCCTCGCCCACAGTTTGGGCCGTCTGCATAATTTGCTGAATGGGCCGCAGCGTCCATCTGGCGTAGGTCCAGCCGAGACCAAAGGCCAGGAAGATCACGATGGCGTCGCCGATGACGAGCATATTGCGCAGTTCACGCAAATACGCAATCTCATCGCTCACCGATTCTGCAACCTGTACAATGGCCGTTGCGGTCTCTTCCGTCGCACCCAACTGACTACGGATGAGAAACCATTCGTCGTCCAGCGTGACCCGCTCGAACCAGACTTGGCCTTGGGCTACTGCCTGGGCACCGGCATCGCTCAGGGGCAGTACCACATCGCCCAGGTTATCAGATTGATAGATAATCGTCTCATCCTGGCTGCGAATCTGGACAAGCGGTGGACTGAAGTTGTTTGTGGTGATTTCTGCCAGAGCAGGCGGAGGTTCCCCATCACGTCCAGACAGATCGACAGTAGTGATCCGGCCATAGTCATGCTCCAGGCGGCTTGTCACGATGTTCAATGTGGTTTGGCTTTGGAAGGAATAGAGCAGCAGACTGAAGACGATCACCACCAGCGTCAGGATCATTGTATAGATGAGGGTTAGCTTGAGACGAATTGTCATTTTATTTGCAGGCCCTTATTCTTCGCGCAACGCGTAGCCAACTCCACGGATGGTTTGGATCAGGCGCGGTTCGCCGCCGGCCTCTGTCTTCTTGCGCAGATAGCCGATATAGACTTCGAGCACATTATCCTCCCCGCCAAAATCGTAGCCCCACACCTCCTCCAGAATACGATCGCGCACCAATACCTGCCGTGGATTGCGCAGAAACAGATGCAGCAGATCGAACTCGCGGGGCGTCAATTCAAATGGACGTTTGCCCCGGTGGGTCTCGCGGGTAGTCAAATCCAGATGTAGATCCGCGTAGGTCAACGACTTCTCGACACTCGTGCTCTTTTCAAAGCGGCGCAACAGCGCGTGGAGCCGTGCCAGCAGTTCGGACGGGGCAAAGGGCTTGACCAGATAGTCGTCGGCCCCTCGGTTCAGTCCCTCCACCCGATCCTCCACAGCATCCCGCGCGGTTAGCATGAGAATAGGCATCTCATCATTGGCCGCGCGCATAAGCGTCATAACCTCCAGCCCATCCAGTTCCGGCATCATCCAGTCGAGGATGACCAAGTCTGGTGCGTGTGCCTGGGCCAGCGTAAGTGCTTCGCGCCCGTTCAACGCTGTGACGACTTGAAATCCGTCGTAGATCAGCGTGCGCCGCAGCATCTTCAACAGCTTTTCGTCATCATCGGCCACAAGTATGGTGGTCATCGGTCAATCTCCTCTCAGCACATCCTTTTACGAATGATTTACAAAACCCATTCTACAGGCGTTTCCTGAGAAAATGCTGAGAATCCGGCCTTTCTCAGGAAACTCACAGCATTTTCTTGCCCATCTATCAGGCGGCCTCTTTAGAATGATAAACGAAGTCGCAGTTCAAGCAAGTGCAGCAGCGTACGGCTGTTGCATAGCATCGATGAATGAGGAGATTACTATGACTACCTACTCACAAACCATACAACAGCATTCCCCAAACAGACCGCATTTCACCGTGCGCTGGGTTGTCATCGCACTGGTCGCCGTCACTGTGCTGGGCACGGGGGCCTGGATGCTGTGGAATACGCCGGACCTGTCCAGTGTGCCCACAGTAAATGTGCCAGCCGACGCGGTAACGCTGAATGCAGACACCGCCGATGCACAAGTGCCCGGCTCTCGTCCCGCATCCGCACAAGCGGATACTGCTACTTTGGCAGCAGCCGAGGAACCCGTCACAGCCGCTGATGAGGTGATAGCTACAGAGAGCGAAGCCGTGAGCGAAAGCTCTCAGGCGTCCCTCCATATTATGGCCATTGCCGGAACATACGGCACAGTCGTGTGGCCCACTGCGGATGGTCAATTGCCCCAAACTGTGCCCGTGGGCGAGCAGCTAACTGCTACGGCACGTTCGGCGGACAGCCTTTGGCTCTATGTGCAGACGGACACGACAGCCGGCTGGGCCGAAGCCGCACAGGTCTATGCATTCGGTCTCGACAGCCTGCCTGTTCTGGAGACAGCCCCCAGCGTGGATGCGACTGTGAACAGTGCTCCAGAGACAGCGGTCTCCTCCGCAGAATCCGCGCTGGCCGTGGATGAGAGCGCAGAGACGATAGCCGTTGAGGGCGGATTGGCAACAGACGAGACGGCAGTCTCAGCCGTCGTCACGCTCGACAGTTCCCGGTTGAACGTACGCAGTGGTCCCAGCACAGACAGCGTCATCATCGCCAAAGCCTATCCGAATGAGGAATTCACAGCGATTGGTCGGGATGGATCGGGGGAATGGCTCCAACTGGCGCTGCCCAATGTCGAAGGCGGTTTTGGATGGGTCTCGGCGACGTATATGGCCCTGAGCGAATCCATCGATAGCCTGCCCGTCTCAACCGAAGTGAGCAGCGCACCTGCATTCGTGTCAGCACCTGTCGCTGCGGATGGGAGTGGGTCAGCCGACCCTGGCGTAGCGTCCGTGCTAATGAGCACGGACGCTGCATCGGCCAGTGTCAGCGGTCTGAGCGGGACACTGGCCTTTCAATCCAGCCACGGCATGATCTACGCCTATGACTTGGAAACCGGCACAGAGTGGCCGCTCACCACCGGCTTCGACCCGGCCATCAGCCCGGACGGCACAACCGTTGCCTTTACACGGGACGGGGGTGAAAACGGCATCTATCTCATCGGCATTGACGGCAGCAACGAGCGCCTGATCTTTTCGGGCCGGGAACAGTTATCCTCGCCCAAGTGGAACGCCGACGGCAGCGAAATTCTCTTTACCTATCGAACTGAGTCCCAAGAGCTTGTACAAGTTGGAAGGGGCGACAGCGCAGAAACCAAATTGGTGACGGACTACGGCTATCACTTGGCTGTGGTCGATAGCGACGGCAACAACTTCTTCGAAGTGCCCGCCCTGGAATCGGCCAGAGCCGCCGACTGGATTGACGCTGGCATTGTCTACCAATCCTCTGATGGAATTCAGATCATTGACGATGTGGAGGATGCCGAAAGCCGGGTCGTTGCCTATAACAACCTCAATCCATTTGATTACGACCCGGATTGGCAGTCAACGGTTGATAGCAACGGAGGCCAAATCGCCTATATGAAGCAGGGCGCCAGCCACTGGGAGATATACGTGGTCAACCCGGATGGTTCTGGAATGACGGCGCTGACCCAGCCCGTGACCACACTGGTGGACGAGCTGCCCAGCAACGTCGCCCCCGCCTATAGCCCCGACGGCCAATACATCGCCTATCTTAGCAACCTGGGCGCGGACAATTCCGCAGACGCATGGCAGATATGGGTAATGGAGGCCGACGGCAGCAATGCCCGCCCGCTGTCTATTGATGTAGAGATTGAGTATACCTTTGGCGACGAGCAAGCAGTCAGTTGGGGGATATAGCCATGATGAATACGAATGGACGTAACGGACGTAACGGACAGACAATCGAACAGAGCATTCCCGTCATTGAGATTGCCAACATGACCAAGATTTACCAGATGGGCGAAACCGCAGTCCACGCATTGAACGACATTTCCCTGACCATCAACGAAGGCGAATATGTCGCCATTATCGGCACGAGCGGTTCGGGCAAGAGTACGCTCATGAATATGATCGGTCTGCTGGACAATCCCACCAGCGGCAGCTATCGCATCCGTGGCACCGAGACCAGCGAATTGAGCCAGAGCCAGATGGCTGACCTGCGCAACAAAGAGATTGGCTTTGTCTTCCAACGCTTCAATCTGCTGCCCCGCACGAACGCCCGCCGCCAGGTTGAGTTGCCCCTCTTCTATGCCGGAACCCCAGGGGGCAAGGCAGTACAGATGGCAAGGGAGGCCCTGGCGAAGGTGAAGCTGGACGACCGGGCTGACCACAGACCCGATGAGCTTTCTGGTGGTCAACAGCAGCGGGTGGCTATCGCCCGGGCCCTGGTCAATAACCCCAGCATTCTGCTGGCCGATGAACCGACGGGCGCGCTCGATTCCAAGACGGGCGATGAAGTGATGGGCCTCTTCTATGACCTACACCAGCAGGGCATGACACTGATTGTCGTCACCCACGACAACGACATTGCCCGCCAGGCCAAACGCATTGTCACATTGCGCGACGGCAAAATCATCTCTGACGAACGCAACGGTCACACAGTGTTGCATCCGGCGGAGTGGGCACGGGGTGGGGATGAGCTTGTGACAAATGGTCCTGTGAAGGGTGAAGCCATTGCCATATCCCTACCCAAGGAAGGAGAACGAGTCTATGAGAGCGCTTAGATATTTTAGCGTGGCAGTTGACAGCATTGTCGCCCACAAGATGCGCGCTGTGCTGACTATGTTGGGAATCATTATCGGTGTGGCGGCTGTCTTGAGCACGATGGGCATCGGCAGCGGCGCCGCAGCCAGCATCACCGAAAGCATTGAAAGCAGCGGCACCAATCTGTTGACAGTGAGTGCGGGCGGCGGAGGCGGCAGTAGCGCATCGACGCTGACGATAGCGGATGCCACGGCTCTTGCCAACTCCAAAGCCTTTCCCGACCTGGCCCTGGTTGCCCCCCAATACTCAGAAAGTGCAACTTTGACCCAAAGCGGCGAAGAAGGGACCTATCAGGTTGTTGGCACGACCGCCACCTATGCCGATGTGACCAGTCTGGATATGGCAAGCGGTGCGTTCTTTACGACAGAGCAAGTGGAGAACAACGAACGCGTCGTCACACTGGGTTGGAATGTGGCATCGGACCTCTTTGGCAGCGCTGAGCCGGTGGGCCAGACGGTGCGCATCAACACCAATCTTTTCGAGGTAATCGGTGTGCTCGAAGAGGTCGGAACGGTCAGTCGCAGTGGCAGCATCGACGATCTGGTCTATGTGCCCATCGAAGTGGCCCAGGGGTTGCTCTTTAACGCCGACCGCTACCGGGGCAGCTACACCGTCTCGACCATCAGCATACAGGTTGCCAGCAGTGAGCGCATTGACGCCGCCGAGTTGCAGATTGAACAAGTGTTGCGCTTGCGCCATGGCCTGGGGGCAGATGATGAAAATGACTTCACGATCAGCAATCAAGCCGACATCCTGGAGATGGCGAGTGAAGTCTCAGGCACGTTGACCGTATTGCTGGGCGGCATCGGTGCTATCAGTCTGCTGGTGGGCGGAATCGGCATTATGAACATCATGCTCGTTTCCGTCACCGAGCGCACCCGGGAGATTGGGCTGCGCAAGGCGGTGGGCGCCCACAACAGCGATATTCTGCTCCAATTCCTGGTCGAGGCCCTGCTACTCACCACTATGGGCGGTCTGGTTGGTATCGGTCTGAGCTATGGGGTGGCCTTCATTGCCGGCGCAATTCCGGCCATGACTTTCAATATCGTGATTGAGCCGTGGACCCTTACTTTGGCAATGGGGGTCAGTGCAGCCAGCGGCCTACTCTTTGGACTCTACCCAGCCATGCGTGCCACCCAGCTCGACCCGATTGAGGCACTGCGTTATGAGTAAGTACTGATTGCATCGACACGAGAACCCGCAGCTACAAGCAGCGGCTACGTTTACCGACAAACAACAAACCACGCGTAAACTACGCAAGCAAGGAGAATGGATCATGAAATTCAAGAAGCTAACAAGCAAAAGCGGACGGATCATCGCCGCCCTGGCGATTGTCCTGATTGTGGGCGGGTACTTAGTCGTGAATGAGACACAGATCGTCGCCCAAGTCATGAACGGAGATACAACCCAGTCCACAGAGAACGCGGCAGAACCGACGACGGTTGCCATTCAATCAGCCAGTGCTGTCATGAGTGAGGTGAGCGCGGCTGGGCATATCGAACTGGTGAGCGAAGTCTACGTTATGCAAGATGTGGAAGCCGAAGTCGCGGAGATTACCGTCAATGTCGGCGACCAGGTGCAGGCAGGCGATCTGCTCATCACCCTGGACACAACCGAGCTGGAGCGAGAGGTGCTGCTGGCTAAACTTGAGGTCGAAGCGCAACGCAACGCGCTGGCCCAGTTGACAGAAGAAGCCGGCACCGCGGAGATTGCCGTGGCTGAAGCCAATCTGGCCGAAGCCCAGGAAAACCTGGTTGATGTACTGGCTGGCCCCAGTGCGACAGAGATTGCCGCAGCCCAAAGCAGCCTGAACGCGGCCTGGGCCAACTACAACGAATTGCTGGCTGGCCCCAGCGATGCGGAATTGACGCAACTCAGCGCCTCTCTCAAGAAAGCGGAAGTGGCTGTGGCCGAGGCGCAACGAGCCTACGATCAGGTAGCCTGGCAGAGTAATGTGGGCATGACCTCCCAAGCGGCCACCTTGCAGGACGCCACCATCGACTATGAATCAGCCCTGGCCGCCTATGCAGAATCCACCGCTGCCACCGACACATCATCTCTCCAATCCGCGCTGAGTGCGGCCCAGGATGCGCAAGTGAAGCTGGACGAACTGCTCGATTCGCCCACCGCCGCCGAGATTGCCACGGCAGAAGCCAACGTGGCAGACGCAGAAGCCGCACTTGATGACCTGCTAACCGGCGCAACGACAACCGATCTGCGCGATGCGGAGATCAACCTGGAAAAGACGCTGATCGACTTGCAGATTGCCTCGGTCGATTTGGATGCAGCCACGATCTATGCGCCCAGCGACGGCACTGTACTGGCGATCAACGCCGAGGTTGGGGAACGCATTTCGGAGGACGGCACCGCCGTCGTCACCCTGGCCGACACAAGCCAGCTTGAGTTGACCATTGATGTGGCTGAGGTCGATATTGTTCAAATCTCGGTGGGCCAGGCAGCCGAAGTCGAGATCGATGCGCTGCCGAACCAAACCTTTGCCGGTGTGGTCGAGTATATCGCACCGACCAGCGAAGATACCAGCGGCGTTGTCAGCTATGGCGTTACCATTCGCCTGACCGACGAATCCCTGGACCGCGTGCTGCCCGGCATGACCGCGGTGGCCACCATTGTGGAGACCAACGCCACCACGAGCGATAGCTGGCTGGTGCCGACCAGCGCCATCCGGCAACAGGGCGATGCCTCGGTGGTTATGGTCGTGGCCGCAGACGGAAACAGAACGGTCGAGGTTCTGCCTGGCACTGTCCAGGGCGACTGGACGGTAGTGCAGTCTGCGGAACTGGCTGTCGGGGATGAAGTTGTGGGCACCGTGACCTCCTACATCAGTGAGGACACAGGCGTTAGCGGCCCTGGTCAAGGTGGCGGTCCTCCGGCTGGCGGTGTAGGGGGAGCGCTCCGGTAGGCGTAGAATCGACACCCACGGGTTGGCAACGATGACGAGCGGATTGACTGACGAGCGGATTGACTGACTATCGCTATATCGTCTGTCCAATCCCACAATCCTACCCCTTTTTGATAAAAGCCATCGGCTCCGGTCGGTGGCTTTTATTTTTCTGCGCCGAACCGTCACCCGTGACAATTGTCACGGGTGACGGTGTATATAGTCACCGTTGAGCGCCCAAGCCAGTGGCTGCTGTCACTGTTGGCTGGGTGGGGAATCCACTAAACTGGTGGCCGCGGGATACAGGGCGGGGACTGCATTCAGAAATTCCGGTCTGACCAAACAGGAGACTTGCATGGAGATCATCGATTTCGAGGAGATATATACGCAGATCACCGACTTGATCACCACCTGGGGGCCGAAGGTTGTCGGCGCCATCGCCGTCATAATCGTGGGTCGGATCGCTGCGGGTTGGAGTCGTCAGGGCCTACGCCGGGTTCTCGATCGGTCGAAAATGGATGCCACGCTGGCACCCTTCCTCTCCTCGCTGGCCTACTACCTGGTTTTGGCCTTTTCAATCCTCGCCGCGCTCCAGTTGCTTGGACTTCAGACCACCTCCCTGGTTGCGCTCCTGGGTGCCGTGGCATTGGCGATTGGGCTTGCCCTTCAGGGCACAGTGAGCGACATCGCTTCGGGCGCTATGTTGCTTGCCTTCCGCCCGTTCAGCGTCGGGCAATACGTAGAAATCGGCGGGACCGAAGGCACAGTCGATGGAATCGCTCTCTTTACGACGACTTTGAACACCCAGGACAACGTGCGGATCATCATGCCCAACTCTTCCGTCTGGGGACAGATGATCAAGAACTATGCGGCCAACGACACCCGCCGGGTCGATCTACTGATTGGCGTCTCCTACGCCGATGACTTGAGCAAGGCAAAGGCGATCATCGAACAGGTCCTGGCAGCGGACGATCGGGTTCTGGCGGAGCCTGCGCCAGTGGTTGCGGTGTACGAGTTAGCGGAATCGAGCGTCAATCTTGTCGTGCGTCCCTGGTGCAAACGTGAGGAGTACTGGAAGGTGCGCTGGGACATCACCCAACGGGTCAAGGAAGAACTCGAAGCCCAGGGCTGCACGATTCCCTTTCCCCAGCAAGATGTGCATCTCATCCAGGCGCGCGCCGAGGTGGCATAGCGCCGGGCATCATCGACTACCTCTGGTTGAAAGCCGATAAACCACCAGACCGCCCATGACAATTGTCATGGGCGGTCGTGATCTATGGCACTGTTTCTTGCCCCGGCTAATGACTGCCGCCACTGTTGGTGAACCAATACTATTGGTAAGCTAGTGACCGAAGGGTGCTCCGTTTCGAGCAGGCATAGACAGCCGCAGGAGAGAGTGGCCTTCAACATCGGAATGTGGATACACAAGGCGCTGGCAAAGGTCAACGCGAAACGAACAACAAAGGAGACTCAAAATGTTTGGTGGACGTGGTGGTGGACCCGGTGGTGGAATGGGACACGGAGGTCCCCCGTTGATGGGCGGTATGGGCATGAGAAGGCCTGGTCTATTTGGCGGCCTGTTCTCGACCTTATTCACCGGTCTGATGGGTGGTGGCCTGGGCTATCTGATTGGCACCAACAGTGCCAATCAGCAGAAGCAGCAAGCAGAACAGACACCCACCACAGCCAACACAGACGACGCGAAATTGGTTCAGCTCAAAAAGCTTGGTGAATTGCGCGATTCGGGCGTGTTGACTGACGAAGAATTTGCAAGCGAGAAAAATCGTCTGCTGAGGCAGTAGTAGATATTGACGGGATTCGCGAGGCTCTTTATCCCGTTTGAATAAGTCTGAATTCATTCCACAAGGGCCGCTGAATACGGATGTCGCTCTTCGGGAATGTCATTATGAAAGGAACAAACAATGTTAACACAAATGGCACGACACTGGTGGGTTTGGGTATTGCGCGGCTTCCTGGCCGTGACCTTTGGCGTGACGGCTTACATTTGGCCGCAAATCACCATCGGGGTGCTGGTATTGTCCTTCGGCGCCTATGTGTTGGTGGACGGCATTTTTGAAGTCGCTGGCTCAATCGCCCATCGCGATCAATATGAGGGATGGTGGCTGCTGCTGCTGGATGGACTCTTTGGCATCGGCGTTGGGATTGCCACTTTTATCTGGCCCAACATCACTGGCATAGCCCTCGTCTACTTGATTGCGGCCTGGGCGATCATCGGCGGCATCTTCGCCATCATCGCGGCCCTTCAACTGCGTAAAGAGATCGACAACGAGTGGCTGGTGGTGGTGAGCGGAATCCTCTCCGTCGTCTTTGGTGTGGTCATCGCTCTTGCACCTGGAACGGGCGCGGTGGCGATGGTATGGGTGATTGCAGCCTTTGCCATCTTCTTTGGCATTCTGCTCATCGCCTTCGGCTACCGGGTCCGTAGTTGGGGAGAAGAAATGGGTCTGCTCGCCAGTTAGGGCTTGCCCTCCAAGAATTTAGACAAGCAGGCAATCAACAATTGCTCGGTAGGCTGGGTCCGGCGAGAGTGACGGCCAGACCCAGCCCATAATCAACATATAACACATCCTAAGGAGCACGAAGATGACGAAGAATTTTCCTGAACACTACAACCACTTGCGCAATCTGATGGGAAAGTTGGGCCAAGAGATTCCAGGCCCTATGGGTGGATTCAGCCAGCTACACAAAGTATCGGTCGCTGAAGGTACACTGAATACCAAAACCAAGGAACTCATCGCATTGGGCATTGCGATCTCCGTCCGCTGCGATGGCTGCATCGCCTTTCACGTCCATGATGCCTTGGCCGCAGGTGCTTCGCGTGCAGAAATCGCCGAGACCATTGGCGTAGCGGTTCTCATGGGCGGCGGGCCTTCGGTTATGTATGGCTGCGAAGCGTATGAAGCAATGGAACAGTTTGAGGCCGCAGAAGCATAGCCAGCGGGAGACTACACAAAAACATTTGGTGCTGAATCCGCCACCCATGACTGTTGTCATGGGTGGCGGTGATTTAAGTCATTGTACATCGCCCACCCAGATGACTGCTGACACTGTTGGCGTGTCTGAAACTTTGATAAGTTGGTGCAAAAGGATACAGCGTGGGATTGGATGTGCTTAATCTCATCTGCGTTGATAGTCGGTTTCACCAATACATTCAGACATTCACGAGGAGCTAACTCATGACCAAGAGAATACAGTTGCTATTCATTCTAGCACTGCTCGCCATCGGCCTTGTCGCCTGTAGCAGTAGCGAATCAGCAACCACACCAACAGCCGAGCCAGCTACGGCTGAAGCACAAACAGTTTCCGCAGTTGCCGATGAGGCGATAACCAGCACTGCACTGACCTACCCCATCGTCGATACCAATCAGGGACTTTGCTTCAACAACAGCGAACAGATCGACTGTCCCGCCGAAGGGGAAGCCTTCTACGGGCAAGACGCCCAATACACGGGCAACGAGCCCAGCTACACAGACAACGGCGACGGCTCTATCAACGACAATGTCACCGGTCTGGTTTGGACCCAGGAAATCTCGAGCTATGCCATGCCCTGGTCTGACGCGGCCAGCTACTGTGAAGCCCTTGAGACCGGCGATGTCACCGACTGGCGCTTGCCCAGCCTGAAGGAATTGTGGTCGATCCGGGACTTTTCCCAAGGGTGGCCCTGGGTCGATACCGACTACTTCTACCTGGTCGGTGATGGTTCAGAACTTGGCCAGCACCATTCATGGACGAGCAACCTCTACCTGGTCGAAAGCGACTATCAGAACGAGCAAGTGCAGGGTGATCCGGCTTGGATTGTCAACGATTGGACCGGACACATCAAAGCCATGAGCGGCAACCGATTCGTGCGCTGTGTCAGCGGTGACGAGTACGGCATCAACGACTTCGTTGACAATGGCGACGGCACGGTCACCGACAATGCCACTGGCCTGATGTGGGCCCAGGACGACAACGGCGAGGCCATCAACTGGGAAGCCGCGCTGGCCTATGCGGAAGATGCCACCACGGCTGGTTACGACGATTGGCGTCTGCCCAGCACCAAGGAATTGCAGAGCATTGCTGACTACTCCGGTGTCTTCCCGGCCATGGATTCATCCGTGTTCAATCTGACGGAACTCACGAATGTCGTGTATGACATGGACACGGGCGAAGAGCTAGCCACCCAGGTCACGTATCCGGGTTACTGGACGGGTACGTCCAATCCGATAGTAGATGAGGATGCGACCGAGGGCGGCAACACGTATGCTTGGCTCATGGTTGTCGGCTATAACACAGACACGGCAGGCTACGATCTGCACGGTGCAGGCTCAGTTGTGTTTGACACCAAAGCGGAAGAGGTCTCCGATGGCACGGATTATGAGGTCATCTACCACCATGTGCGCCTGGTGCGCGGCGGTGATGTGACCGAAACACCGGATGGCGACCCAACCACCATCAATCCTGATCGGGTTATCGTATTTGAAGACGGCGAAATGGGCGCTGGTGGTGGTCAGGGTGGTCAAGGTGACCAGGGCCCCGACTTTGCCGCCGCCGCTGCAACCCTTGGCGTCACCGAAGAAGCCCTGATGGAAGCGATGGGTGAACCCGGTCAGGAGCCAGATTTCGCCGCAGCCGCCGCCACACTCGGTGTCACAGCGGAAGAATTGGAAGCTGCGCTGATGAACAGCGGCGACACAATGGAAGGTGGCCCTTCCCCTGAAGAGTCGTCTGATGCTGGCGAGATGCCTGCAGATTCAGGCGAAACCGCCTACACCATCACCGCAACCGGACAGGGCTTCTGCTACAACAGCGACGGCGAAAAGATCGACTGCCCCGCCGCTGGTGAAGCCTTCTACGGCCAGGATGCCCAGTTCACCGGCGCAGCCTTCGACTTCACCGACAACGGCGACAGCACCGTCACCGACAACGTCACCGGCCTCACCTGGGAACAGACGCCCAACAGCGGCCCCAGCAGTTGGCCCCAAGCACAGGAATACTGCGAAGCGTTGACGCTAGGCGATCTGGATGACTGGCGCATGCCGTCCCTGAAGGAGCTTTTCTCAATCAGCAACTTCTCGACGGGCTGGCCCTACCTGGATACCGACTACTTCGATCTGACTGTCAACGATTCCATTTCCAAGGACGAGCAATACTGGTCCAGCAACTACTACGTGGGCAAGACGAGTGAAGGCCAATTCGATGCCGCCTTTGGCGTCAACCACGCCACCGGCCACATCAAGGCATACCCGGCCCTGGTCACCGGCCCCATGGGCAAGTACGTGCGCTGTGTCTCCGGCGACGAGTACGGTATCAACGACTTCGCGGACAACGGCGATGGCACCATCACCGACAACGCCACCGCGCTGACATGGACCCAGGCCGACAGCGGCGAAGGCATGGACTGGGAAACAGCCTTGGCCTATGCTCAGGAAATGAACGAAGCCAACTACCTGGGCTACAGCGACTGGCGCCTGCCCAACGTCAAGGAACTGCAAAGCATCGTCGATTATGACTATGCCCCCGACGCACAGGACGAAGCGTATGACGGACCGGCCCTCAACCCGCTGTTCAGCGTGTCTGAGATTACCAATGAAGCCGGCAACCTGGACTATCCCTACTATTGGACAAGCACGTCGGCTCGCTTCCAGTCCACGGGCGATTTCTACTATGCCTGGTATATTGCCGCCGGCCGTGCGGTAGACGGCACAGGCGCGGATTCCCACGGAGCCGGGGCTGTGCGCTTCGACACGAAATCCGAGGACGGCCCGGCAGGTGAAGGTGGCGAACGTTACTACAACTACGTCATGCTGGTGCGCGGCGGTGATGTGGTCGAAACGCCGGACGGCGACCCGAACGCCAATGACACGGCCCCTGTACTTGAGTTCAACGGTGGCGACCAGCCTGCTGGCGGCGCCCCGCAAGGAAGCGGCGGGCCGGGCCAGATGTTGGACTACGCGACTGCGGCGGCTACGCTGGGAATTTCCGAAGACGACCTGACGGCAGCAGTGGGTGACGCCGTTCAAGGCCCGCCAGACTTCGCTGCCGCTGCCGAAGCGCTGGGCGTGACAGAAGCAGACTTGATGGAGGCTTTGGGCATCGTCGGAGGCAGTATGCCGCCCGCGGGCCAGCCGGGCAATTAGAACAGCCGGGCAACTACAGCAGCCAACTACCAATCACAGCAGAGAAAAGGGCGACCCCCGCAAGGGCCGCCCTTTTCTCTTTTGGCTGGCAAGAAAGTAGAAGATCGTCGCCGATGGCCGAGCGGGCTGCAACCGGGGGAATGCTGCCGCCCATGACAATTGTCACGGGCGTCGGTGATCCCAGTCACGGATGGTTGTCCGAAGTGATGACGGACGCCACTGCCAAATGTGTTGCGAACAGGCTAAACTGCGGGTTGAAGACGTCTCAGGGTCCATAAGAAGCGGGACCAGGAATCTTTGTTCATAAGGAGCCAAAAATGAACAACCGCGTTGTACGAATATTACTCACTCTCAGCCTCCTTGCCGTGATTATTGCGGCCTGTGGCACATCGAGCACAACTACGGACAGTACGACTTCCCCGGCTGAAACAGCAGTGGTGGCAGAGACACCATCAGAGACTGAAGTGGAAACAACAATCGAAGGTGCAGAAGAGGTTGCTTCTGATACTGGAGCAGAGGTGTTGACCACAGGCACCGACCCCATCGCCTACCCCATCGTCGATACGGGGCAGGGCACCTGCTATGACAACAGCGAACTCATCGACTGCCCCGCCGAAGGTGAAGCGTTCTACGGCCAGGATGCTCAGTTCACGGGCAATGAACCCAGCTACACCGACAACGGCGACGGCACAGTCACCGACAACGTTACCGGCCTGGTATGGACCCAGGAATTGTCCGATGCTTCCATGCCCTGGTCTGACGCCGCGGGCTACTGCGAATCCTTTGAGGTCGGCAGCATCACCGACTGGCGATTGCCCAACATCAAGGAACTGTGGTCGATCCGAGACTTCTCGACCGGCTGGCCCTGGGTCGATACCGACTACTTCTATCTGGTCGGCGATGGCTCTCAGGGTGCGCAACAGCATTCGTGGTCGAGCAACTACTACCTGGTCGATACAGAAGAAGCGACCAAGAACGTCGCCTTCATTGTCAACGACTGGACCGGCCATATCAAAGCGCTGGACGGTAATCGATTCGTGCGCTGTGTCAGCGGCGATGAGTATGGCATCAACGACTTTGTGGACAACGGCGACGGCACTGTCACCGACAATGCCACTGGCCTGATGTGGGCGCAGGACGACAACGGTGAGGCCATCGATTGGGGAACCGCTCTGGCCTATGCTGAAGATGCCACCGATGCTGGCTACGACGATTGGCGTCTGCCCAATGTCAAAGAGCTACAGAGCATTGCCGACTACTCGGGTGTCTTCCCGGCCATTGATTCAACAGTGTTCAATCTGACAGGGATCACCAACGAAGCCGGCAATGCCGACTATCCCTATTACTGGACAAGCACTTCCAATCCATACATCGATCCGAACGATGAGGACGGCTACTGGTACGCCTGGTATGTGGCTGCCGGCTACGCCGTAGACCACGATGGCAACGACACCCACGGGGCAGGCGCTGTCCGCTTTGACACCAAATCTGAAGACGGCGCAAGTGGCCCAGACGGCGAGCGTTACTACAACTATGTGCGCCTGGTGCGCGGCGGTGATGTGGTCGAAACGCCGGACGGTGATCCAAGCGCTTATCGCACGGACCGGGTGGTCGTGTTTGAGGATGGCGACACGGGTGACATCGGCAATAGCGCAGGTGGGCCAGAAGGCGGTGCGGGTGGGCCGCCTGACTTTGCTGCTGTCGCGGCCCAATTAGGCGTATCGGAAGAAGCGCTGATGGATGCGCTGGGCGATCCCAGCCAGGGGCAGCCTGACTTCGCCGCGGCTGCCGCCACGCTGGGCGTGACAGAAACAGACCTGATGGATGCCTTGGGCATTGCTGAAGGTGGTATGCCAGCCGGAGGCCAACCGCCGACAAATACGCCGTAGTCGCTGCCAATTCACTTTAGGTGCGATGCACTTGCCAGGTGACTTGGCAAGTGCATCGCACCTAAAGTTTTAATGTAGCTGTTCAGCCAGGCAGTCAAAGTCCCCGGCACTTCACGCACAACAACGGCGCAATCGTGACCTGCCGACTCGCTCCAAGAGAAAGTGCCGGGGACTTCCAGGCCCAGGCTGAATAGTTATCCCAATTCTTCATAAGTTCCCAACCGTTTCTACATATCATTCCGCTATGATAGTGCCAATTGTTATATAAACAGCGAGGGCATGAGGTGTGAATTATGAACAACGAAAACGACTCAATCATCGACGAAGTATGGCAAGACCTGAATAGACAGCTGTCCCGCGAGCAGATCGGCCGCACAGTGGCGGAAATCTCGCTTGCGTATCAGGATGCCACGGTCACAGCTTTTGTCCCGATTTTTATTCGCCGAGAAGCGGTTGAGCGGCTAAAGTCTCAACTCACTGAAGATAGCTCGTCCGCAAATGGCCGTGTGCCGTCTGCTGACAAACAGTGGCCAGCCCGTGTGCTTGCCTCCAACACACAGATCAGCCACTAAACGAACGGAATTCTCAATATGAAACGATATACACAACTGCTATTGCTCTGCCTGCTACTATTGCTAGCTGCTTGTTCCGGCGGGACCGATGAGTCCACCGATGTTGTATCGGATGTCCAGCCAGTCACCCCAGTCGCAGAAGCCGCCAGCAGCACTGTGAATACCGAGCAGACAGTGGCAGCCACTGTCGTTCCCGTCACCGTGGAGTACGATGAGGACGACCTGACAGTCAACGCAGAGAGTGCCGACATGGCCACAATCACCCTGGCAGGCGATTCGGTGGGCGTGGAAGGGGAGGGTGTCACCGTCAACGACACCATCGTCACCATCACCGCTGCCGGGACGTACAGCATCAACGGCGTACTGAACAACGGCCAGATCGTTGTCGATACCCAGGACGAAGAAACGGTGAATCTGATTCTGAATGGCGTGGACATCACCAACGCCACCAGTGCGCCCATTTACGTGAGCAACGCCGAGAAAACGGTCATTGCCCTGGCAGACGGCACGCAAAATGTGGTCACCGACGGCGCTTCTTACACCTTCCCAGATGGGGAAACGGACGAACCCAATGCGGCTGTTTTCAGCAACGATGATCTGACCATCAACGGCAGTGGCTCGCTGATCGTCAACGCCAACTACCACAACGGCATTGATAGTGATGATGACCTGAAAATCACAGGTGGCACTATCACCGTCACCGCCGTCAATGACGGCATCAAAGGGCGCGATTCCCTGGCTGTACTCGACGGAACCATCACCGTCAACGCGGGCGGCGATGGGCTACAAGCGAATAATGACGAAGATGTGGAAAACGGCTTTGTTTCGATTGAGGGTGGTGTGCTGAAAATTGTTGCTGCGCTCGACGGCATCCAGGCTGAAACGCAGCTGAGTGTCAGCGGCGGCGCGATCGACATCGTTGCCGGTGGGGGCAGCGACAATACTGCCGTCAACAGTGCAAAAGGCTTGAAAGCCGCGGTGGATGTCACCATCAGCGGCGGCGACATCACTATCGATGCCGCAGACGACGCAATCCATTCCGACAGCAGCATCACCATCAGCGGTGGCGACATCGTTGTGGCTTCGGCCGATGATGCCGTTCACTCCGAGGATACCCTGGTCATCAACGAGGGCAATCTGTCGATAACCCACTCGTATGAGGGGCTGGAAAGCGACATTATTATCGTCAATGATGGCAACATTCACATTGTTTCCAGTGATGATGGCATCAACGTCACCAGTGATGATGTGGGCAGAAGCGAGTCAGCGGCCGCTGATAAATATCTGGAAATCAACGGCGGGTACATTGTGCTTGACGCGGGCGGGGATGGTCTGGACTCCAATGGTTCGGGGACGATGAACGGTGGTGTTGTCATTGTCAGCGGCCCGACGGACAGCCGCAATGGCTCAATCGATGTGAATGGCACATTGGTCATCAATAGTGGGTTCCTGGTCGCCACAGGCAGCGCGGGTATGGCACAAAATGCAAGTACTGCCTCAACCCAGTATACGGTATTGGAAACCTTGTCATCTGTACAAGCAGCCGGCACGCTGCTTCACATCGAATCTGAATCTGGCCAAGACATCCTTACCTTGACGCCGGTAAAAGCGTACCAGACCGTCGTGATCTCTTCGCCTGCGCTGGAAAATGGGACCACCTATAAAGTGTATATTGACGGCAGCGCCACCGGCACAGCTACCGATGGGCTTTATACCGATGGCGTCTATACGCCGGGCAGCCAGGTTTCCAGCTTTACCATTTCCAGCATCCTCACCGGAGAAAGCACAAGTGGGGGGCGTGGCGGCGGACGACCGTAGCATTTCGCTTTAGGTGCGACGTACTTGCCAAGTGCGTCGCACCTACGAGTTTAATTAATACTGTATAGATCAGAATGATGGTGAAATTTTCAACGCAAAGATGCAAAGGAGCAGAGATGTAAAGATTTGTAGGTTCTCCTCTACGTCTTTGCATCTTCGCTCGTTTGCGTTAAAAATAGCCTTTTCATCATCCCGTTGATCAGTACAGATTTTAATCAATAGACTGGAGACAAAGATGAAATTTCGATTTTTTTCGGCCTTGACACTCATAGCCATCCTGTTTGGGAGCATTCCCTCAGCCGTAGGTGCTGTGGAATCTGTTGCGGCCACAGCGCTTGCGACAGAAAAGGTCAGTGTGGAAACGAACCAGACCTCTACCCCGCAGGCCAATGAGAGCGACACCTTTTTTGACGACAGCTATGTGCATGAAATCCACCTCACTTTTGATGCGGCCGATTATGGCACAGCTGGCTGGTACGGCACACTCTATAACAGCCACGCCAATGATGTGGCTGATCCGTACTTTCCGGCCAGCTTTGCGGCTGATGGCGTGACGATTGCCTCGGTGGGTGTACGCTTTAAGGGGAATTCTTCCTTTATGGGCAGCGGCATCAAAAAATCCTTCAAAATTGACTTTGACGAATATGATGAAGATAACGATGCGCTGGCCTTCTTTGGCTTGAAGAAACTGAATCTGAACAATGGGTACAAAGACCCTACTTTGCTGCGTGAAAAACTCTTCCTCGATTTCGCCAGCGATTTTGTGGCAGCGCCCCGGGCTGTCCACACGAAGGTTTATGTCAATGGCGAATATTACGGTTTGTACACGGCTGTTGAACAAGTCGACAAGACCTTTGTCCAGAACCGCTTTGGCGACGATGAAGATGGCAATCTGTTCAAGGGCGCGGCCAGCGATGCGCTTGATGTGAACGATGACTTTGGTTCTGATTTGACCTGGCTGGGTTCCGATCCTGAAGCCTACTACGACTATTACATATTGAAGACGAACGAGACTGCCAACGACTATTCTCAACTGATCGAATTCGTCAATGTTCTCAACAACAGTCCGGCTGCTGATTTCCCAACGGCTCTTGAACCCCTTTTTGATGTCCAGGATGGGCTGCAAGGGTTGGCGCTGAACAACCTGTTTGTCAATCTCGATTCGTACAGCGGCTCGGCCCACAATTATTATGTGTACGACCGGGATGATACCGGGCAGATTATCCACATCCCCTGGGATGCGAACGAATCTTTTGGCCGCTTTACACTGTTCACGGCCCGAGGGGAAGACCCGTTGACACTCTCCCCGCTCTGGCTGCCCAGCGCCATCGGGCCGGGTGAGGCTGAGGAACGGCCCCTGCTGGAAAATCTCTGGGCCAACGACGGCTATAAAAACGATTACCTTTGTGATCTTCAAGAAATGCTGGGCGCCGGTTTCGATGTGACAACGATGGAAGCCCGCATCGACGAATTGGCCGATCTCATCCGTACGGATCTGTATGCAGATCCCAACAAGCAGTATACCAGCGCCCAATTCGAGACGAATCTCTATTCCAATCTCATCGACGGACGGGAGACGATCTATGGCTTGAGATACTTTGTGCAGCAGCGAGCCAACTATCTCCAGACCGAACTCACCACCTACGCTCTCGACTGCACCTCAGCCATGACAGATTTGACGGGAACACTCTTTGTCAATGAGTTTATGGCCGACAACGAAACGTCCCTGCAGGACCCTGACGGCACGGGCTACCCCGACTGGTTTGAAATCTACAATGCCAGCTCTGCAGAGGTTGATCTTCAAGGTTTATATCTGACCGACGATTTGACCGACCCCACCCAGCACGCGATCACACAAACGCTGACGATTCCGGCCAACGGTTATTTGGTTCTCTACGCCGACAGCGACACGAATCAGGGCGTCAACCACATCGGTTTCAAGCTGGGGACCAGTGGCGAAGACATTGCCATTTTCAACAGTGACGGCACGACTTTAATCGACGGCTACACCTTTGGCGAGCAGACGGTCGACACATCGGAAGGCCGCTGCCCAGACGGCGGTGACACCTGGACATTCTTCACCGCAGCAACGCCGGGCGCAAGCAATGAGCCGTGTGGCGCAGCACCCGTCATCTCCGACGTGAGCCATTCGCCCACACAGCCTGCCTCCACTGATGCCGTCGCGGTTACCGCGACCATCACCGATGATCTCTCGATAGACTCGGCCACCCTTTGGTACAGCGTCGGCGGCAGCTATATGGAAACCGCGATGACAAATAACGGCGGCAACAGTTATTCTGCCACCATTCCTGCCCAGGCCGATGGCACAACGGTCAAGTACTACATTGCAGCCGCTGACAACGAAGGTTTCACGGCCAGCGAACCGGCCAATGCGCCCACCAGCAGCTACAGTTATGTCGTCGGCTACGTGGCGCCCACCCTATATATCAACGAGTTGATGGCCGACAACGACGCGATTTTGGAAGACCCGGATGAGGCCAGCGGCTATCCCGACTGGATCGAACTCTACAATCCCGGCGCAGAGACAATTGACCTGGGCGGGCTGTATTTGACCGATGACCTAACTGATCCCACTCAATTCCAAATTCCCGATGGCGTGACGATTGCCGGTGGCGGCTTCTTGCTCTTCTATGCCGATGGCGATACGGCTCAGGGCGATCTGCACACCAATTTCAAGCTGAGCGCTGATGGCGAAAGTGTGGCGCTTTTTGGGGCGGATGGCGTTACGCAGATTGATGCGGTGACCTTCACGGCTCAGACGACTGATGTAGCCTATGGCCGCCAAACTGATGGATCGGACAGTTGGGCAATCCTCTGTGTCGCGACCCCTGGCAGTTCCAATATCAGCACTTGCGGCGCCGATTACACCATTTACTTGCCGATGGTGATGAATCCCTAAATACTCCGTAGACGAAGAGTCTGGGGATATAGAAGTTCGACTTTTCGGAAAAAGTCGAACTTCTGGAAAATATCGTTAATGTGTGGTGGGGGAAACAGGCGTTTCCCCCACCACACGTTTTCCACATTGCAAAAGGACGGCTGAATCTCCAGCCAGCACATTTGGCAACGAACAGGCAGCAAAGGAAAGAGCCGTTTATCTCCCCACCGTCTCCGCAAAAAATGTATTGGTCAACAACAACTTGAACTGCCGATCCTCAACGCAATGGTGCAAAGTAGCAAAGACGCAAAGGTGTTCCCTGCGTCTCCCCGTCTCTGCGACTCTGCGTTAAAGTTCAACATCTTCCTGACCAGTACAGTCTCCGCAAAAAACTGCTCCAAACCCACACACAATCTTAATAACATTTGAACATCCCTTTTCTATACTCCGCATATGAAATCAACCGCTACTGTTCGGCTCTGCGGCACTGAACTGAACGCTATGCGCTGTGTCTCTGAACCAAGGAGTTGAATGACCTATGCGTACAGCCATTCTGATACCGGTTTATGAACCGGATGAAAAATTGATTCCACTAATTGACAAGCTTGGCAAGATGGCCTTTCCGCTGATTTTGGTGATCAATGACGGCAGCAGCCCAGAGCACGATCACATTTTTCGGGATATCGAAAAACGCCCAAATTGCAGGGTGATCCACCACGCAAGCAATAGCGGCAAAGGCGCAGCCCTAAAAACAGGAATCAAGGCACTTTTAGCGGAACACAGCAATTTGCTGGGATGCATTACAGTTGATGCAGATGGCCAACATTTGCCCGAGGACATTTACCGCGTGGCTGAAGTATTTGAAAAAGATAGTCGCTTCCTCGTGCTTGGATGCCGGGATTTCAGCGGCGAAGATGTCCCGCCCAAAAGCAAAATGGGCAATATCATCACAAGAACAATCTACAAGCTTTTTACAAACAGAAGCGTAACGGATACACAAACAGGGCTGCGGGCAATTCCCTACTATATGATGAAACTGTTTCAGGATTTACCGGGCGACCACTATGAATTCGAGATGAATATGCTCTTTCAGGCAGCAAAAAGCAATATGCCGATGAAGGAAGTGGTCATTCAAACTGTCTATATTGACCAAAACCGGGCATCTCACTTCCGGCCTTTTCTGGACTCACTCAGAATCTACAAAGAGATTGTCAAGTTCAGTTTGTCTTCCATAATTAGCGCAGTCGTCGATGTTGGCCTGTTCACGTTGATCTTCAACTTGCTGTCTGCAAATGCAATTTCCTGGGCCTTGTTTTCGGCAACGAGCCTTGCCCGGCTTGTTTCTTCAACCATCAATTTTACGCTCAACAAAAAGGTTGTCTTTGAAAATAAAGAGTCAACCCTTACCCAAGCCACCGAATACTATTTGCTTTGCATCGTTCAAATGCTCGCTAGCTGGCTCATTCTGCAAGGACTGGTCATGTTGAATGATGAGCATGTGGTGCTTTGGAAAATTATGACAGATATTTTCCTCTTTTTTGTCAGCTTCTTTGTGCAGCGAACAGTCATCTTTAGAAGGCATCAATATCATGAAAAAGTCGCATAACGCTATGGGCAAATGGATTAGCTGGGTAACTATTCTGGTCATTGTCATGACGTTTTCATCAGCATTCACATTGCTGGATGCTTTTGTCATACCCAAAGCCTATGTGGTGGTTGCACAGGCTCAAACTGAAAATCTACCAGTTGAATTGGATGAGGCTGAAACCCCGGAAAACTCAGATTTGGCCGAGTTAATCAAGGCTAAGCTGGATGAGATTGCCACACAGGAAAATGCCGGTCTGGTTGAGTGGAACCCTGTCGCTGAAGTTGCAACAACACCAACAGTACCATCGGTGGGTGAAGTCCAGACCGAAGTCATCATCACGGATCACTCGTATATTGACGAGAATATCAGCATCAATGTGGAAACGGTCGACGAAAACGGTGTTGTCTACTATGTGGCAGATATCCAGCTTTCTGATGTGAGTGTCCTCAGAACAGCTTTCGCAAATAACATTTTTGGGAGAAACGTGACCCAAACCACCTCTGAAATGGCCGAGGCAAACAACGCGATTTTTGCCATCAACGGCGATTATTACGGATTCAGGGATACAGGGCTGATCATCCGCAATGGGGTGCTATACAGAGATGTGCCCGAAAGCTCCTTGAGCGATCAATCCTTGGCGATTGACAGTGAAGGGAATTTCGAGATTGTTGAGAATAATCAAGCATCTGGAAGGTTATTGGTTGAAGATGGCATCCTTCAGAGCTTCTCCTTTGGCCCAACCCTCGTAGCAGATGGCCAGGTCGTGGCAACCAATGACACAACGGTTTCTCAAGGTGACAACCCTCGCACAGCCATCGGTCAAATTTCGCCCCTGCACTATATCTTTATCGTCGTAGACGGCCGTACGGATGCAAGCGATGGAATGAGCCTCCAAGAACTGGCCCAAGCGTTTGTCGAGCGTGGGGCAGAAGTGGCCTATAACCTGGACGGGGGCGGGTCATCTGCCATGTGGTTGAACGGCACGCTGATCAATAATCCCACGAATGGGCGCAGAGCTGGCGAAAGAAGTATCAGCGACATCATCTATATCGGGTATTAGTCCCAAACGATCGAAGGCTCAATTATGAAATTGAAGAACACAATCATCACCTATTCCCTTTTCACCATTGGCATCTATCTTTTTGCCAAAATGTATGAGCTATTTGGTCATGGAGTTACGTCACTCTGGATGTCAAATGCGTATCTCTATCTTCTAGGGTTAGGCGTGTTCGCCTTTGTTCTCATAAAGATGTCGATCCCGGAAATTGTGCAGCAAAGAGGCTTCCGTCCTTTTTATCAAATCTACAATTCGGGCATTGCTATTTTGATAAACGGTATGCTGCTGCGTGGAATCCTGGAAATCGCTGGCGGTTCATCGGCCTATGTTTCATGGTTTTTATTCGTCGGATGGGGACTGATTGGGATCGGCGTTGTTCTGTTTCTCAAGATGCTGGTCAGCAATGTGATGCTGACAAAGCACAGTCCGCTTTGACACCAAATCCGAAGAAGTTGCCGATGTCCCAGACCGCGAGCGTTGCTACAACTATGTTCGCCGGATGGTAATCCAAGCGCCTATCCCACGGACCGGATTGGGTGTGTCCAACTTGGGTTGAACACACCCAATTCTTGTCTACTCAATCAACAGTCACTACAGCTACAGTTTTCCCATCCCGAACCGCAGTTTACAGCAAGGATTTGTCCTGCTGATTGATCAATCCCCAACATTTGTTGCAGGACCGAATTAGCAAAGGGAACAAATAGTGGAACGGAAACCCGATATGGCGCTGATGTCGAAGACGGCCGTTTCCCGTACCATATTTGTACAAATTGCAGCAAACAGTGCCACAGGCATCTTTGCCATCTTCTATCAGCCTGATTCTGGTGCTGAACTGCAATATCGGTGTGAAGTAGACTAACTTTGAAGTGGCAGATACTTCCAAAGCGCCTGTCACATGTGAAATGGAGAATGATCATGAACAATCAACAAAAAGTGCTTGTTGTGGGCGCAACGGGCTATTTAGGTAAGTATGTCGTCGAGTCACTGAAAGAAGCCGGGTATTGGGTGCGGGTATTGAGTCGCACGGAGCAAAAGATTGAACCGGTACGACCGTTTATCGACGACCTGTTTATTGGCGAAGCAACTGATTCATCTTCATTGACAGGTATTTGTAAGGGGATCGATATTGTTTTTTCATCGCTGGGCATTACCCGGCAAAAAGATGGACTGACCTATATGGATGTCGATTATCAAGCCAATAGAAACATCCTGGATGAAGCGTTGGCGGCTGGCGTGAGCCGGTTTATGTACATATCTGCGCTTCATGCCGACAAGCTGCGTCATGTAAAGATTTTGGCAGCCAAAGAGCGATTTGCGGATGAATTGAAGGCGGCTGATATTGATCATCTCATTATCCGGCCGAATGGCTTTTTCTCGGATATGACAGCATTTTTGGATATGGCGAAAAATGGCCGTGTTTACCTCTTCGGCAATGGCGAAAACCAGGCAAACCCGATTCACGGTGCAGATTTGGCCGCGGCCTGTGTCGCTTACTTGAACCAACCAGGTGGCGAATATGATATTGGTGGCCCCGAACTACTGACCCAGAATGAAATTGCGCGTCAGGCATTTGAGGCAGTAGACAAGCCAGCCAAAATTACGCACATTCCGCTGTGGGTGAAGGATATGGTTGTGTGGCTGTTGCGGACATTTACGTCTGTCAAAACCTATGGGCCGATAGAATTTTTCATGACGGTTCTGGCCATGGATATGGTTGCGCCCACGTCAGGTCATCACACGTTGAAAGCGCATTTTGAAACTGCATAACTTTGCCAAAGAATTCCATTTGCAGTGAATCAGCCACCCATGACAGTTGTCATGGGTGGCTGTGATCCGGGTCACCGATACCTGACCACAGGGGTGACTCGCTCCACTGGTGGCCGTGTCGTGAACGGACTAAACTGGCAGATGAAGAGACACGGCAGGTAAGACAGGCCGCTTGGAGATTGTCGAATGTGACAGTGAATGATTACAGGAAAGTGAGGACAACACACATGAACAAGGCAAATCGTAATTTCTACGTGGACACGGCGATCGGGCTCGCCTTCCTCATCACCGGGATCAGCGCCCTGGTCTTTCTGATCCCGACCGGCTGGATCGATTTCACCATCAGCACCACGCCGACTGTGTTGGGGATCAACTTCGGCACCTGGCAGTCGCTGCACAAGTGGGCCGGTATTGTGATGATGCTAGGCGTGGCACTGCATCAACTGCTGCACTGGAAGTGGATCACCGCCATGACAAAGAAGATCCTCCCCAACCCCAAGCGGATTCGCAGCAGCAAAGTTGCATCACCGCAGGCTAAAACGGCCTAGCACACGGTGTGCTTAGCAAACGACGACACATATCTGGGGAGCAATCTCATGCAGAAGATAACAGCACTAAGTGGACCAAAATTGAATCGTCGTGGTTTCTTGACCGCGACAGGATTGGCGGCTACGGCCTTCGCCATGCCCAGTTTTCTGGCGGGATGCAGCGGCTACGCTGAGAATCTGGGCGTGACCTCCGTGGCCGCACTATCCGCATCGGGCGAGGAGACGCGGGTAAGCACCGATGTACTGGTCATCGGCGGCGGCATGGCAGGCGTCTTCGCAGCCGTCCGGGCCAAGGCTGCAGGACTCGACGTGACCCTCGTGGACAAGGGCACGGTGGGCCGTTCCGGGGCCACACCCTGGGCAAACACCTTTTCGGTCTTCGACGAAGCCGAGGGCGACGACCGGGCCGAATGGATATCCGGTGTACGGGCCAGCAGTGAATATGTCAACAACCTGGACTGGCTCGACCAAATGTTGGACGAGTCCAAGGCACGCTGGGAAGATATCAACGAGTGGGGAATGCTGGAGGAAAATGTCCAACACCCCAGCCTGGTATTGAGGGATAAGTTGCTGGAAAACGAGATCAACCTGATTGAACGCACCATGATCACCACCCTGCTGACCCAGGATGATGACGGCGAGCGCCGGGTGGTCGGTGCCATGGGCTTCTCTATCGATGGTGAGGCAGCGGTCACGATCCTGGCCAAGGCCACGATTATGGCCGCGGGCGCAGGCTCGTTCAAAGCCCCGGGATTTCCGATCCAGAGTCTCACATCGGATGGCGATGCCATGGCCTACAAAGTCGGGGCGGTCATCTCCGGCAAAGAGTGGATCGACTTCCATTTCACCTCGGCGGAGAATCCAGCGTCGTGCTGGAGCCAATGGTCAGGGATGTGGGATTCGGGTGTGGGCAAAATGAGCCAGGTCTTCACTGCAGGTATGACACTGGATGGGGCCTTTGCAAAACACACGGGCGAAGAGACGCAGAGCAGTAGTCCAGGCGGCGAACGGCCCTCGGGCCCGCCCCCCGACGCTGAGGGCGGTGAAGCCCCATCCGGTCCGCCCCCCGATGCTGAGAACGGCGAAGGCTCATCCGGTCTGCCGGCTGGGCAGAGCCAAGGCGAACAAGTGCTTGGCGCGGCCACAGGGTTAGGCATCCACAAGGCCGAAGGCATCTGGCCCATCAACATGCAGGGAGCCAGCAATATCCCCGGCCTCTACGCGGCGGGTGATGGATTGGCGTCCATGTTGTGCGGTTCAAGCTACGTCGGGCTGGGCTTCTCGCTGAGTGGTTCTGCTGTCCAAGGCGCTGTTGTGGGCGACGGCGCGGCTGCGTATGCAAGCACAGTCCTGGCGCCTACGCTGTCGGACGACGAGATCGCCGCTTTCCAGGAAGCCATGTTTGCACCCCGCCAGCGCGAGAGCGGTTTCTCACCAGCTTGGGTGACACAGGTCATGCAAAACACCATGTTCCCGTACTATGTGCTCTTCGTGAAAGAGCAAGCACGCCTGGAAGCGGCGTTGTCGACCATCACCTTCCTGCGGGAGCATATCGTCCCGCAGCTTACCGCCCAGGATGCCCACGAGCTGAAGCTGGCCCACGAGACGGCCAACATGCTGGTCAACGCCGAGATGAAACTGCGGGCCTCCCTCTTCCGCACGGAGAGTCGAGGGACCCACTATCGGGAAGACTATCCCGCACGCAATGACGACGAGTGGCTGGCCTGGGTCCTGCTGCAGATGGACGCGGACGGCCAGATGGCGGTCACGAAAGAAGCAATCCCCGATGCCTGGAAGCCCGACCTGAGTATTCCGTACGTGGAACGGTACGTGAACCGCTTCCCTGGGGAACTCGAATATCTGGGTTTGGCTAGCGGATAGCGCGCAGGATCACCGGAATCGAGTGCAAAGATAGAGGAGACATCCCAATGGCTATAAAACTGATCGATCCACGTAAATGTATCGGCTGCGGAACCTGTGTTATTTCATGCCCAACGGACGTGATCCGTATGAACAAAGAAACGTCCCATGCGGTTATTATGTATCCTGAGGACTGCCAGATCTGCAACATGTGCGTGAATTTCTGTCCTGTAGATGCAATCACTGTCACGGCAGATAAATCCATCTCCATTCTCACCGCTTGGGGGTAGGACGCGCTGAAAGGGTGTTGATATGGGCATGACAAAGCAAGAGTCAACTACGCAACAACAAAAGGGAGGATCAGCTTGAAGAAATACCTGCTATGGATACTAATGATTTTGCTGTTGGCTGGGTGCAGTAGCACTGAGCCAACAGCTTCACCAACAGAGGAAGCTGCGGTTGCAGATGTTTCTGCAACCGCAACAGAAGTAGAGGCGGTTGAACCGACGGCAGTTGTGGATGAGGATTCGGCCGCAATCGTGCCGCCCACCACCGCGTGCAACGCTTTCCTCGACAACACAACGACCCTTTGCGAAACGGATATCGCGTTGGTCGAATCGAACGGTCTTCCCACAACCCACAACATGATGGTGGGTATTGTCAGTTGGCAGCAACAATTCCCGCTGCCGCAAGCGTACACCGGCGACAATGCCTGGCAAATCCCGCTCGATCCCGAACTTTCTGACAACCCGATCTCCGGCGCAACCGATCTGTTTCGCGGTGCCATTGCCCTGGCGGTCAATGGGGTTCCGATCTTCAACGCGCTCAACAATCGCGGGGACGATGCGTATTTGGCAGGAGAGTTGGATCAATGGGGAGGCCATAGCGGTCGTGCTGACGACTACCACTACCATATTGCACCGACCCATTTGCAGGATATTGTCGGCACGGACCAGCCAATTGCCTTCGGACTGGATGGGTTCCCGCTCTACGGTTTGACCGAACCGGATGGCTCACCTGTTGTCGGTTTGGATGCGTACAACGGGCATTTTGACGACGACGGCAACTACCACTATCACGCCACTGAGACGTACCCTTATATCAACGGTGGAATGCGGGGGGTCGTGGACTATCAAGGGGGCCAAGTCGAGCCGCAACCCCACACCCACGAGATTCGCCCGGCCGGGGAGCCACTACGGGGCGCGGAGATCACAGCGTTCTCCCAGACAGGAACCAATGCATTCTCGTTACAATACACACTCGATAGCGAAACGTATACCGTCAACTACACCATTGAAAACGAAGTCTACACCTTTGAATTTATCGATCCGGCAGGCAATCGGACTGTTGAGACATACAAGCCTTGATTTTCTGCTGTTTCATGTCGATTGAAATACACCATTTGGAGAGCACTCTATGAGAAAGTTAACTATCATTGCGCTGATGATGTTTGTACTCGTTGGTTGTAGTGGGGCAGCTGAGCCTACCCCAACCCCAACGGAAGCAGCCACTACCGAGCCGCCCACAGCGGTCGCTGTGACTGAACCAACACCGGCAACCGCTGAAAGTGGGTCAGACAACACGGCTGCCGAAGGGGAAACCGATGTGGCCGCCACAGAAGCCGCCACAGAAGCTGTCACGGAAGCCGCCACGGAAGCTGTCGCAACCAGCACCTTCCAGATTGAAGCGTGGGCCGACAACTGGTTCGCCGCCTATTTGGACGAAAATCTGATCGTTGAGGATTCGGTCTCCATCAACACCGAACGCTCCTTCAATGCGGAGACAGCCACCTTTGAGGCCAGCTATCCGCTCAATCTCAACTTCATCCTGAAGGACTTCAAGGAGAACGACACGGGGCTGGAATATATCGGCGCGCGCAACCAGCAGATGGGCGATGGCGGCTTCATTATGCAGTTGACCGACCTGAGTACAGGCGAAGTGGTGGCGGTCTCCAACGCGGAGTGGGCCTGTACGGTCATTCACGAAGCGCCGCTGGATAAATCCTGCGAATCGGAGGCAAATCCCCAGGCTGGTATAGCCCCCTGCACATTCATCGATCTGGGCGAACCCGACGGGTGGAAAGCGGCCGATTTCGACGACAGCAGTTGGACAGCGACGACCGTCCATTCCGCCAGCGCTGTCAGCCCCAAAGATGGGTATGACCAAATTCGTTGGGACGCAAGCGCAGAATTCGTTTGGGGACCAGATTTAGAGACCGATAACACAATTTTGTGCCGGGTGACAGTTGAAGCGCCGTAGCCCACAACCATAACGCCAAGAAAGCGCGTCCGACAGAATTCTTCGGACGCGCTTTCTGATGGCAACACAGCCACTGCGTTCCAATCACTTTCTATTGCTGGCGGAGAATCCGGACAATACGATTATAGATGATGCTCGCTATCCCCGTGGCCTTTCCGCCGATTACATTCGCCATCCCCCAGGTCTCTCCGCCGGTTGTACTCACAAACTGAACGACAACCGTATCAATATCCTGGTGATAGCGTGCGATACTGTGGTATCCAGGCACCCAGCCGTCATGCGCATACTCATAAATTGATGAGTAGATCGCTTGCTCATCGTCATTGAGCAACGAGCCATCATTCAAAGCTCTCAAAAATAGTCCGACATCCTCCGCAGTTGCGATCATCGACCCGCCAGGAATAACGTGATCAAGCTGCCTGAGATCATCGTCATATTCATACCAGTACCCGCTGACCACAGCGTCATAATCCACCTGACTCAGCAAGCTATACGTATTCATTAGCCCGAGATGAGCCAATATTTCGTCCTCAATATATTGATGGTGGCTGTATCCCAACACGTTGTCCAGAATACGGCCAATCAGCAGATAGTTTGTATTGGAGTAACTGTAGCGCGCGTCAGGTTCAAAAGCTGCTGGTTCGTTCAAGACCAGTTCCAGGGCCTTGTCGATGTCTGTCTGCGAAGTGAACCAATCCCACGCCTCATCATCCGTGAAATTGGGAATGCCGCTGCGGTGCTGCACCATCATTCTCAGGGTAATCTGATCGGCATACTCAATCCTTCCCACAAGTTCAGGTAAATAATCGGCGAGGGTTTCATCCAGCGACAAACGCCCGCTATTGACTAATTTGGCGACTGCGGTGGCGATGTACAATTTGCTGATACTGGCAATTCTGAACAATGCGTGGGGATCGGCTGGCTCTTGGGTGAGTTTGTTCTTCCAACCAGCCGCATAAAATTCTGGTGGCTTTCCTGCTTGATCTACATACACGATAATACCATCCAGCCCATAGCCAACAGCCCTATCGACCTGCTCCTGCACCGTATCTGGTAAGGGGGCTATCCACGCCGGTACCAGGTCCAAGGGGGGGATTACAATGATGGTGATTAGCCCAACGATGGGCATGATTATTCGAAGCATTCGAACGATACGAGTCTTGTTGAGATTTTTCATGACTTTTCTGATCCTCACTATCATTTATGGCTTTTGTGAAATTCGTGTACTGATCAGGAGGATGATGAAACAGAAAATGGGACGCTGATTCACGCAGATAAATGCTGATCCAGAAGCAAAAATCCGCGTTTTTCAGCGTTCATCTGCGTCCAACTTTTTTCACCATCAGTCTGATCACTACAAAATCCCCTTTATTTTCACCGTTTGGATTACTTTTCGTTACTGGCTCCACTGCAAAAAGGCTAAGAACCGAGTTTTGAGACCGAACCACTTCTGGAAATCCGGGCGATCTGCACAAAAAACTCGGTTTTTTTGTACTGATCAACGGGATGGTGGAATGGCTATTTCTTAACGCAAAGGTGCAAAGAGGCAAAGGCACAGAGAGAAAAGCGATTTCTTTGCGTCTCTGCTCCTTTGCGTCATTGCGTTGAAAATTCCACCATCTTCTTGACTACTACAAAAAACTCGGTTTTTGCAGTAGACTCGTTACTTCAACATTGATTCTGATAATAGTGAAGAGGAATGGCTTGTATCAGCCTAGGATTGTGCTAAACCTGAGCCAAGTTATAAATGACTGGCATTTGCCCTTTCCATTTTCCCCAACAAACTTCATCCGTCATCAGCTCGGCCATAAAGTGGGCCACATTGATGCGGCTGGTTGTCCCCGAATCAAAGATAGGACTTACGATGGGGGAAGGATGCAGTTCGTACTCCGTCACCGTATCCTCATCCAGCAAACCGTCTGGCCGGACAGCAACCCACTCAATCAGGCTGTCGTTCTGCCCCACCTCACATCTCAAGTAATCTGCCGCTTGTTCATTGTCCACGTGGGGTGGCAGCACCAAGCGCAACAGGCTGAAAACAGTTTTCTCAGCCAGAGTGCGCGATTCGTTCAGGTCTCGGTTACTGTTTCCCGTCGTATTCATCAAGACAAATTTAGTCGCCCTATTTGGTTTGTTTGCGCGAATGGCTTGGCAGAGTCGGCGCGTGGCATCGGTGACAAGTCTTCGCGGATGACCATATATTCCTTTGAGCGTTACGTTGTGGCCCAGACAGGATGCTACCGCATCACACCCTTCAATATGCTGGGCCAATTCTGCATCACTCAAATCCAGAACCGCGGCACGTATGACACTCAGGTTTTCATGGTTCCTGATATTTTCCGGCAATTTTTCAGGCGATCTGACAATCACTTTTACCAAATGGCCGCGTTCCAGCAATTGTTCTGTGAGCAATCGACCAGTTGCCCCACTCGCACCAACGATTAAATAATTCATGTGATTCTCCTTGTCTTGACACAGGGAAGAGCGGGATATTCGCTCCTACCAAGCTATTATTTTGTGCAGTTCAAATACTATAGCAAAGCCGGATAGAGAAGCCGAGTTTCTGGCCTGCCGTTACCGGCGTAAATTCGTCTTCCAGAAACCCGGTTTCTCAAGTTAGCCTTGCTATGACATATGCTGTTTCCACTGTTCGAGATTGACGCCTTTCACCAGCAGCCAGATGGGGAAGGCAATTTCGGCAACGGCGATGACCGTAGCAATCAAGCCGGGGGTGGTGGTGTAGCTGGAGACCAGCAGCAAACCCGCGACGTCAAACAGATAGCCAAACCCGGCCGCGATGAAGAGGAAGCCCAGCACTTTGGGGAAATAGCCCGACTTCACAATCAGATAACCCAGAATCAGAACGTGGGGGACCAGGAAGGCGATGCCAATCGCGAAGCCAATGCTGTGGGCGTCGAGGAACAGCGTCACCAGCGCGTTCACCTGGTCTGGGCCAAAGGCAGTTGTAATGCTGCCGCCGTTCAGCAGTTGAAAAACGAAGTAATAGTTGAGCAGGTTGAGGCCGTGAATCGTCGTCATTGCCAGCCGGGAAACGGCCGCTATCAGCGACAGCGTCTTGTTCACCGGTTTCAGCAGCACGTACAGCACTATGGAGAGCACAATTTCGCTCAGCAAAATAATCAACTCATTGCCCACCGTGCCGAGGCGGAACATCGATTCGTTAGCGGCGATGTTGGCAGCCATGGCCGCAGGGTCGCCAGCCACAATGAACTGATCCGGGATGACCATATGGGCAAATATGGCGGCGACGGCGATAATCAGATACAGAACACCAGCAAAACGGGCATGGGCGGACGGGGACATTTCACGAACATCGGTTTTCATTCCAGTTTCTCCTTTGGTTTCAAAATGAACAAAACGTATGATGGAAGTTTTCGGGAAGCCATTTACACTGCTTTGTCTTGATTGCCCAAAGAATACAACCCAATCTGGTGAGAGGTCATCACCACATCTGGTGATTCATGTGGTGATTGATCGGGTGACTGATCGGGTGATTGATGTGGTGAGTTGCGGGGGGACAAAATGTGAGGGCAACAAAAAAGCCCCGGCAGATGATTCGTCATCTACCGGGGTTTATAGCAAATTGAGTTCTTCAGCGCGGCCCAAGGCCGTTCTGCGACATGAGCTGGAAGAGTAGAATATCGGTTTTCTCAAAGGTGGTGGACGGCGGCGTGGAGGCCAGGTCTTCTATGAAAACGGGCGTCGAATGCGGAAGGGGGGTGAAGAAGGAGGAATTGGAGGGGTTGTGGTTAATCGCCGTTATGCAAGTTCGAGATCGGTTTCAGGAAAATCATCCCCAACGCAGAGAAGTGGAAAATCGGCGGTTTTGGCAATGGCATGGGTCAGGCAATCGGCAGAACAGTCTCTTCGGATAAGTATGTTTTCGTGCGCTAGTGACGATCTAATCGGCCACAATTCCTGCTTTACCAACTGTATCGACTCCTGGTGATCCATCGCTGCCGCTTAAGTAAATTCAAGAAAGTTTTTGGAAATAGATTTTGAGTCACTCAGGATGAAATTGACGAAAATAAAGCTGATTTATGTATAAAAACTTTCTTGGAATTACTTAACACCAGCCGTAACCGGCGCATTTGTAGTGAGCAGCGCGAACGGAAAATGCGTCCGCGTTTACGGCCTTGTTAGCGCCTATACGGTCCATATCTTGCCTTCCAACAGAAACTCATGAATTTCAGGGGGGTTCGCTCTGACACTGGGGTGGTTGGCGAGAAGCAACCTGAGAGTGCGAACTGCGCCATACGAATCCATGACCAACGATCGTTGTTCGTGGAAATATTTTTGATCGAATTCATCCTCTCGGACTGAATGAGCCGGCTTCTGTCGGAGTTTGCGTACTTTTCTAAACCCCGCCAACATTCGCTCCAAAGGCTCTGGCTCTTGAGGCCGGAAATAGTGGTTCACCCATTCATCAAGTAGAGCTATTGTGCCTTTCCTTCTGACCTCTACCTTGCCATCTTTCCTCTGATGGTCTTCTTCAAGCTCCAACTCTGGAGTAAAGAACTTGTTGTTCAAATTATCTGACATCAACTGGTCTAATAAGAGAACAAAGGCATTGAACTCAGCTAAAGTAGGGCGAAGAAGAAAGCCAAAATTTCTCGGATAATCATGCTGATAAGTATTCTTGAAAAGTGGAGGCTTTCCCATCAAGTCAGCCATTTTGTTGATTATTAGCATTTCTTGATTGAAAGCCTCGAAGATCGAGAACCTTGTGCCCCAGTGCCCCATACTGTTTCTTAGGTAATCGGGATGAAGTTGGTAGTCACCTGATAATTCTTTGGACTTCCATATTGTTTGGTGCTCCGGACTTAGATCAGACAGATAACGCAAGAAGACAGCAACTACCCTGTTTAGATCTTTGTCATGGCCAAAGCCAAAAGTCTGAAGCAATACTTGATCATGATCTGCCATTAACTCCGATTCGTAGTATTTATCTGTGACAGAGATTTGGCCGTTAATGAAATCCGTTTGGTAGTAATACCTTGGGTCATTTCTGTAGTGCTCGAGAACGGACAAATCAAAAACACGAAAATCTAACTGCCCTCCGCCAAGGGCTAATTGCTCTGTGTATGGCTCGCCACTGTAATCATTGAGTTGCTTGGCTTTTGATAGCGTTTCCTTCGAAGGGTACAAGCAGAAGTGATCGCTAAATTCCAAATTTTCTAGAAACTCGACTTGCTGCTCTGCTGTTGTATCAGAAAACGCTTTTATGTGCGGGTTTGGATGAATATTCCCAAATACGACATCAATACACCGGGCTCGGATAAGATCACGAAGGAGGTCTTTCGCTTCCTTATCATCAACATTAAATGCTTTCTTTAAGGCATAAACCGGGTATCCATTGAAATCCCCCGATTCCAAATATTGCTTTGTGACTTCGTCTATAACGGCTTGATTCACTAGCCTAGCCTTTCATGCGCTTACTAATTATTATCCTACAAATGACAAAATAATTGTAGCATGAACTGTTTCGTCGCGCAATAGATTCGCGAATAGCGTATTCGGGGTATTATCCGATAGATGAAAGGATAATTCGCGATTAGCGGCTGTTGGAGAGAATTATGCTGCACGATAACCCTCACGCAAAGACGCCAAAATCGCCAGAGAGAGCCCATTCCTGGCTCTCTCTGGCGATGTTCGCCTCGCTGAATCAGCCGCGAATCCGCGCTCTATCGTTCCAACGCTTCAACGCTCTACCGCTCCCCTTACCGCTCCTTCGACGGCGTAACCCCCTTCAACGCGGCCTTCCACAGGTCGCCGTTCATCATCGCGATGAAGTCCAGGCTGATCTCCTTGGGACAGACGGCCCGGCATTCGCCCATATTGGTGCAGCCGCCAAAGCCCTCGTGATCCATCTGGTCCACCATATCAACCACACGCTGGTAGCGCTCGGTCTGGCCCTGGGGCAGGTTGCCCAGATGGCCCACCTTCGCCGCGGTGAAGAGCATCGCCGATGTGTTGGGACAGGCCGCCACACACGCGCCGCAGCCAATGCAGGCCGCCGCGTCCATGGACATATCAGCCTTGGCCTTCGGGACGGGAATGGCGTTGCCGTCGGGCGCGCTGCCCGTGGAGACACTCACATAACCGCCCGCTTCGATAATGCGATCAAAGGATGTACGATCTACAATCAGGTCTTTCATCACCGGGAAGGCTTTGGCCCGCCAGGGTTCGATGGTGATGGTGTCCCCATCTTTGAAGTGGCGCATGTGGAGCTGGCAGGTGGTGGTGGCGGCCTCTGGCCCGTGGGCAATGCCGTTGATCACCAGCCCGCACATCCCACAGATACCCTCCCGACAGTCGTGGTCGAAGGCCACTGGCTCCTCGCCCTTGTGCAGCAGGTCCTCATTGAGCAGGTCCAGCATCTCCAAAAAGGACGAGTCCGGGCTGACGTCGGGCAGAACATATTCGCTCAACTTGCCCGTGGACTGGGGGCCTTTCTGTCGCCAGATGCGTAGATTCAATTTCATTGTTCTCTCATCTCCCTATCCAGACAAGTTGGTTACTTATAACTGCGTTGGGTCAATTTGACATTCTCAAAGACCAGCGGCTCTTTGTTCAGAATCGGTGCGCCGGGGTTGCCTGTGCTCTCCCAGGCCGAAACGTAGGCGAACTCGTCGTCCTTGCGCAGGGCCTCGCCTTCGGGGGTCTGGCTTTCGCTGCGGAAGTGCGCGCCGCAGGACTCGGACCGGTCCAGCGCGTCCAACGCCAACAGTTCGCCCAGCTCCAGGAAGTCGGCCACCCGACCCGCCATCTCCAGACTCTGGTTCAGGTCCGCAGCCGAGCCGGGGACCTTCACATTCTGCCAGAATTCGTCACGCAGGGCGGGGATCAGTTCCAGCGCCTTGCGCATTCCTTCTTCATTGCGCTCCATCCCGCAGTAGTCCCACATAATGTGGCCCAGCTCCCGGTGGAAGGAATCGACCGAGCGGTTGCCGTTGATGGAAAGCAGCTTCTCCGTGCGCTCGTTGACCTCTGCCGCGGCAGCCCGGAAAGGTTCGTCGTCGACGCTCACTTTGTCCAGTTTGGCTCCGGCCAGATAGTTGGGCAGGGTGTAGGGCAAGACGAAGTAGCCATCGGCCAGCCCCTGCATCAGTGCGCTGGCCCCCAACCGGTTGGCTCCGTGATCCGAGAAGTTGGCCTCGCCGATCACAAAGAGGCCGGGAATGTTGCTCTCCAAATTGTAGTCCACCCACAGGCCGCCCATTGTATAGTGCAGGGCCGGATAGATGCGCATAGGCACGCTGTAGGGGTCCTCGCCGGTGATGCGCTCGTACATATCAAAGAGGTTACCGTAGCGCTCTTTAATGACCTGCTGCCCCAAGCGACCCGTGGCGTCGGCAAAGTCCAGAAAGACGCCATTCTTGAGCGGGCCGACGCCGTGGCCTTCGTCCACCACTGTTTTGGCGTTACGGGAGGCCACATCTCTCGGCACCAGATTGCCAAAACTGGGGTACTTCTCTTCCAGATAGTAGTAACGCTCGGCTTCGGGAATGTCTTTGGCTGCCCGGGTGTCGCCCGCCTTGCGGGGAACCCAAATGCGCCCGTCGTTGCGCAGGCTCTCGCTCATCAGTGTCAGCTTGGACTGGTGCTCACCCGCCGGTGGAATACAGGTCGGGTGAATCTGTGTGAAGCAGGGGTTGGCAAAGTAGGCGCCCCGCTTGTGGGCACGCCAGGCCGCGGTCACATTGCAGCCTTTGGCGTTGGTGGAGAGATAGTAGAGATTGCTGTAGCCACCTGTGCCCAGCACCACCACATCCGCGGCGTGGCGCTGAATCTCGCCCGTCACCATATCCCGGGTGATAATGCCCCGCGCCCGGCCATCAACGATGACCAGATCGAGCATTTCGTTGCGGCTGTGGAGTTTGACTGTGCCCGCGTTGACCTGCCGTTCCAACGCCTGATACGCGCCAAGCAGAAGCTGCTGGCCTGTCTGCCCCCGCGCGTAGAAAGTGCGGGAGACCTGCGCACCCCCGAACGAGCGGTTATCCAACATTCCACCGTACTCACGGGCAAAGGGGACGCCCTGGGCCACGCACTGGTCGATGATACTGTTGGCGACCTGGGCCAGCCGGTAGACGTTGGCTTCCCGGCTGCGATAGTCGCCGCCTTTGATGGTGTCATAGAAGAGGCGGAAGACGCTGTCGCCGTCGTTGCGATAGTTCTTGGCCGCATTGATGCCGCCCTGGGCCGCGACGCTGTGGGCGCGTCGGGCGCTGTCCTGATAGAAGAAGGCGTCTACACTGTAGCCCATCTCACCCAGGCTGGCCGCTGCGGATGCACCGGCCAGCCCCGTACCCACCATAATAATCTTGAAGCGCCGCCGATTGGCCGGTGCCAGCAATTTCATATCAAAGCGGTGCTGATCCCAAATGTCTGCCAGCGCGCCACTGGGAACGCCCCCGTCCAGAATCTTGCCCATCTGAATACTATCTGCCATGCCATACCTCCGGTTACAGTGTGACGAAACCAAACAGCACCGACAGCGGAACAATTGCAAAGCCCACCGAGATCAGGAGACTCAGGGCCAGGGCAAAACCGCGCAGAGAACTGTCGTATTTCTGATTGTTGAAGCCGAGGGTCTGGAACATACTCCAGCTTCCGTGATAGAGATGAAAACCCAGGGCAGTCACAGCGACCAGATAAAAGATCACATTGAAGACGCTCTGGAAACCGCCCACCAGATTGCCGTAGGCGTCGCCCGGGACAAAGCCGCTGGGCGGAATAGGGATCAGCCCCCAGGTGAAGTGGGCCAGGTGGTAGAGCAGAAAGAGCCCAATCGCCACTCCACCGTAGCGCATAGTGATGGAAGCGTAGTTGGCCTGCACCACACGCTTCATCTCATAGCTCTGGGGGCGAGCAGTCCGCGCGGCTTTGGTCAGAGAAATCGCGGCCCAGATGTGGGCCAGGACCGAAACAGCCACAACGATCCGCAGAACCGTCAGCAGATGGAGATGTGAAAAAAGCGGTGCGCCCAACTCCCGTAGCGACTCGGCATAGTGGTTGAAATACGCTGCGCCCTGATAGACTTTCAGATTGCCGTACATGTGGAAGGCGAGGAAGCCAACCCAAACCAGGCCGGTCACCGCCATAATCACTTTCTTCCCGATGGTGGATCGGGTAAGGGTCATCACTGCCATACACTGTGCTCCTTTATTCGCATACGGGCTCAGGTGAACTGCAGAACGAACAAATACTAAAGATAAACAGAATTATACCAAATCTACCACTCTATGAATACCTCTTTTTGCCCAAATGGTCAAGATTGTGCATGGCTTCACGAAAGAGTATCCCTGGAGAACGGCCCAATGTCTGTGGTCGGGAATGCTGTCCCGACAGTGCCCCAGCAAGAAATCTGGGACATTTCTTGCAGATTCCAGAGAGTGCTATACTTGGCGGAACAACAATGTCCCTTTACTATTCCCGCTGAATCGATCCGATGAAGCCCCCCTTGTCCAATGGCTACTTTCCCCTGGGGAAGGCCACTTCTGCTGGCCTTCATTCTTTTTTCCATCTGTGGGTGTGCATCTGTTCTGCCCGCGCCATCCACACTTCCACAAGCCGTAGACGGCGTGCTGGACCTTCGCACCTGGGATTTCGAGAAAGACGGCCCGGTCCGGCTTACGGGTGAGTGGGAATTCTACTGGCAACAACTGCCCACCAGCCAGGATTTCGCTGGTCCGTCACCGCCCCGCCCGGACGGGCTGATCCCCGTGCCCGGCCCCTGGAACGGTCAGTCCATCGACGGCCAGCCCGCGGGGGCCACCGGCTACGCCACCTATCGGCTGCGGCTACGGATCGACCCCGCGGCCTTCGGCGAAGAGCCTGTTGGCATCCGTATGCCCCCGCCAGTCAACACCGCCCACAGCCTCTACGTCAACGGCCAGCAGGTGGGCGGGGCTGGCCAGGTGGGTGTCAACGCGGACAGCAGCCATCCAGCGTACACCCCCTACATCGCCGCCTTTCCACTTGTGGACGGGTCGATTGACGTACTCATCCACGTCTCCAATTATCTGCACGCTGCCGGTGGTCTCATCGATGCCCCTCTCTTTGGGTCCTACGCCCAAGTGCTGGATCGCTTTCAGATAGAAGCTGGGCGCAATCTCTTTCTCCTCGGCGCGATCTTTGTGATGGGTGTCTATCATCTCACGCTCTTCAGCCTGCGCCGCCGGGAACGGGCCTATCTCTACTTCGGGCTGTTCTGCGTCACAGTCACGGCCGCGGTCGTCAGCCTTCTGCATCCGGCCCTCTTTGCGCGCATCATCAGCCCAGAGTGGTCGGCACTGCCGCGCACCGGGCTGCTGTTGGGAGCACTCGTCGCCCTGCTGCTCCTGGCCTTTACCCACGCCCTCTTTCCCCAGGAATTCCCCCGTCGCTGGTTTGGTCTGGTCGCCAGCCCGGCCTTCGTCCCGCCACTCCTGGCATTTCTGGCCCCGGCCCCAACAGTCACCGCCTTCTTTGCATTTCTTGCCTTCTATCTGATCGTCGCCACCCTCTGCACACTGGGCGTCGTGCTGTGGGCCGTGTACCGCGGCCGCGCCGGAGCCAGGATTGTGCTGCTGGGCTACCTGCCCCTGCTGGGGACAATTGTCAATGACGGACTCTATTTCAGCGGCCAGCGGCAGAGCGAATCCCTGGTGGCGGTCGGTCTCGCCCTCTATGTTTTTGCCCAGGCCTTTCTGCTCTCCATGCGCTTTGCCCAAGCCTTTACCCAGGCCGAACGCCTTTCGGTGGAATTGGGATGGAACAACGCGGATCTGCGACAGACTCAGCAAAAGCTGGCCCAGAGTGAGTCTGAATACCGGGCCATCTTTGAAGAATCCCGGGATTTGATTGTCACCCTGACTGCGGACGGGGAAATCCAGGCCGCCAATGCAGCCAGCCAGGACCTGCTGGGCTACAGCCCTGCCGAGATGGCGCTGTCCCCGCCCAGTGCCTTCTTTGCCCACGCCGAGGAGTGCCAGCGCCTGCTGGACGATTTGGCCCGATCCGGGTCCGTGAGTAACTTCGCCGCAGAACTACGCCACCGGGATGGACGGCTGCTTCCCTGCATCATCTCGGCCAGCCAGCGCCAGGGCCGGGCGGATCAGGCCCCAGGCTATCAGGCAGTGGTGCATGACATGACCACCTTTCGCCAGGCCGAGGCGGAGCGGGTACGGGCGCGGCAATTGCAACAGGAAAAGACCGCGGCAGAAGCGGCCAGCCAGGCCAAAAGCCACTTTCTGGCGACAATGACCCACGAACTGCGCACCCCCCTGAACAGCATTCTCGGCTATGCCCAGTTGCTACAGGAGCAGTCCCCCCTGAGCCACATCCAGTCCAGAGGCGTGGATACGATTCTGTCCAGCGGACGCCACCTGCTCCATCTGATCGAAGATGTGCTGGACCTGGCCCGCATCGAAGCCAATCGGCTGCAAATCGTCCCCAGCGAAGTCGATCTGACCGGGCTGCTGGGGGATGTGGTGGATGGGGTGCGGGTGGAGGCAGAGCAGAAAGGGCTGCACCTGACCGGGCACTTCTCCCCACACCTGCCCCCCCGTATCGTCACCGACGAAAAGCGCCTGCGCCAGATTTTGCTCAACCTGCTCAGCAACGCCATTCGCTATACCCGGCAGGGGGAAGTCACCCTGGATGTCTCTCTGCTGCCCGGTCCAACAGCAGAGAGCGACGCCCAACTGCGCTTCTCCGTGACCGACACGGGGGTCGGCCTGACCCCGGAGGAGATAGCCCGTATCTTTGCGCCCTTCGAGCAGGCCGTCCCCGCGGGGAAAGCCAGCCAGGGCCTGGGCCTGGGCCTCTCCATCAGCCAGCGCCTGGCCAAGCGGCTGGGCAGCCCTATTCAGGTGGAGAGCACACCGGGCACAGGCAGCCGCTTCTGGTTTGATATCCCCTGCGTTTGCCCGGAAGAGCCGGGGCAGCCCAGGCGAGAAGAGCCAGCGCCAGCCCCATCCGCCGAACCGCTCCCCGCCCTGGACGGGGCAGCCCTGGGCCTGACCACAGAGGCCGTCCAGCCCCTCTACCAACTGGCCCGGCTGGGGGACATCAAAGGCGTGGAGCGGGAGGCCCAGCGGCTGGTCGCAGCCAATCCCGCCTGCCAACCCTTTGTGGAGCAGGTTCTCGCCCTGGCCCAGGGCTTCAACGACCAGGCCATCCGCCATCTCATCGAACGCACGACGCACCAGAAAAAGGAAAGTCAAAATGATTCAAAAAACTAGCAAACCCAATTCCTGCCATGACTGAGACAACCCACCAGCGCACCCTTTTAATCATCGACGACACCATCAGCAACCTGCGGGTGGCGGTGGACCTGCTCCACGCCTACGGTTTCCGCATCCTCACCGCCTCGGACGGGGAGAGCGGGATCGAGCGGGCGCACCTGGCCCAGCCCGATCTGATTCTGCTGGATGTGCGTATGCCCGGTATGGACGGCTTTGAGTGCTGCCGTCGGCTCAAAGCCCATCCTGGCACAGCACAAATTCCTGTAATCTTTATGACCGCGCTGACCGACACGGACAACAAAGTGCGGGGCTTTGAGTTGGGCGGGGTGGATTACGTCTCCAAACCCTTTGATGCTGGCGAACTGCTGGCCCGGGTGCGCACCCATCTGGAACTGAATGATCTGCGCCGGGGGCTGGAAGAACGGGTGGAGGAACGCACCGCAGCCCTGGCCGCAGAAGTGGCCCAACGAAAACGCATCCAGACGGATCAATCCCTGTTGCTGGACCTGCTGCGGGATCAGAGCGAGCAGTTGCGCGCCCTGGCCCGCCAGAATCTGGACGCCGAAGAACAGACGGCAGCCCCTTCGCCCGCGCTGGCTTCTCAGATCGAGGCTGTACGCATCGTCCTGGCCCAGATGGACGGCCAGTTGGAGACAGCCGAAACAGAGCCAACCGCGCTTTCGGCGGATGGACTGCGTCGGCAGGCTCTGCACGCGCTCAGCCTGCTGAAGAGCATCGCCGACGCGCTGGATACGCCGACGCCCTCGGCTGGGGCCAATGGCCTGGCCCGGATCGAGGGCGATCCCCTCTTCCAACTCTCCACCCGGGAGTACGAAGTCCTCCAACTGATCGGCCAGGGCAAGAGCAACGCCCAGATCGCCGAAATCCTCGTCGTCTCCCGCTCCACGGTCAGCAGCTATCGCGGCCGGATACTGACCAAACTGGGCGTGAGCGACACGCCCGCGCTCCTGCGCTTTCTGGTGGAGCGACAGCTCGGTGGGGTGTAGTGGGTGATGCGTGTACCCGTAAGACCAGCGCCGGCTGAGTAGAAGCCACATCAGAATGCGGGGGGCTGTTTGCCGCCGTATCGAAACTAAGCGGGTAGTTACGAAAACCCGTCGCAGACCCGTTCGCTTGATTTTGATACGCCCTCCGCGGACTCCGGGCTACCCTTCGACAGGCTCAGGACACCGCTCGATCAGCGCTCACTGCCCCAGACTGTCCCCTCTGACCGACAAATCCGTCCAGATTGACCGGCATACAGGCAAATTTTGAACTGCCATAATTGGTGAACTCAGCTTGAATTTTATCTGCGTCGCCATTTACTCCCATTCTCAGGAGGGACTCTATGCGTTCAATGCCTATTTCATCCCGGACGGCACTTTTTGTCGTGCTCGTCATCAGCCTGCTTGCTATCGCCGGATGTCAAGACACCCTATCCGCCCGGCAAGCCGAAGCAAAGATAGCAGAGCCAGCCAGCGCTGCCCCCGCTGAAGCCGAGGCGGCAAACCCAGAACATCACGAAGCCCTCTCTGTCGAAGACTCCCGGCCAGAGTTGGAGATGCCCAGTCCCATTCCCCTGGACCCGAGCCAGGGAGCGGAGGTCGGGACGATCTTTGAGGCATTCCTCAGCCCCCATCAGGAGGGGGGCGAAGAGGAAGATACCCCATCCGCGATTCCCGACGTCTTCAAATCGACCGCGCCCAGCCTTGACCGTAACGAGCGCGCCTCTCGCGGACACGGGGTGCTCTCCTTCAGCAAAGACCTGAGCCGGGCTTTTGTGCATGTGGCCATCGAGAATGTGGACCCGGCAGATATCGCAATGTTCCACATTCATTGTGGACGGCCTGGGCAGTTGGGGCCGATTCTGATCGATTTCTCTCTGGCGGGAAACCTCCAGCACTACTGGGAAGACAGTGTGCTGACACTGGAGATCACCAACGCGGATATCGAGGCCGTGACCGCGCACGGTTCGGGGTTGATCGGCGCGCTGACCGCGGGCTGTCCTATCACCGCGGCGTTACCGATGGACAAAGTGAAGACCATCGCCGGGATGGAGACGATTGCTCGTGAGGGTGAACTTTACTTCAACCTGCACACCCACGGACAGATGTATTTCGGAGACATTCGGGGACAGATCCATCAGGTGGAAAAGTAGACCAATTCAGGACGAAACTGTGCTGATCAACAGGATGATGAAACGTTATTTATTAACGCAAAGGTGCAGAGATGCAAAGACGCAGAGGAGAACCCATAAATCTTTGCACCTTTGCATCTTTGCGTTGAAAAGTTCACCATCATTTTGATCACTACAAATTCAGGACTATACCGATGATTTTGAGCAGCACCACAACTTCAAAATTGACTCGAACCACTGCCAGCCTGACCGTAGCCGGGCTGCTAACGCTTCTACTGGCTATTGGGCTGGGCAGCCTGAAGCCCCGACAGGCCCAGGCCGCGGAGGATACCTGCTTTGCCACCATCGACGGGGCAACAGTCTACAGCAGCGCGGATGCCAGCGCGGTGCAGGATGCGGTGAATGAAGCCAGCAGCGACGAGACCATCAAAGTAGCCGGGACTTGCACAGGGGTGCAGACCATCAGCAGCAAAACCCAAACGGTCTACATCAGTAAGACCATCACTCTCATAGGCGGCTATGCCAACGGCAGTTGGAATGACATCCCCGATCCCGTGGCCAACCCCACGGTTCTGGATGCCAACAGCAGCGGGCGCGTCGTCTATGTGACCAGCAGCGGAAACGTTACCCTGCAAAACCTGATCCTGCGCAACGGCAGCAGCGATTTTGGCGGGGCCATCTGGCAGAGCGGCCCGGTGACGCTGGAAACCAGCCAGATCAGTGACAGCACTGCCCAGGCGGGCGGGGCCATCTATTCCGACAACAGCGCCCTGACCATCACCCACAGCAGCCTGATCAGCAACACAGCCTCGACCAACAACGGCGGCGCCATCTACAACGGCGACAGCGCCATCGTCATCGAACTCAGCACCTTCAGCAACAACAGCGCGGCCAACGAGGGCGGGGCCATTTACGCTGGTACATATCCAGTTACCATCCGCTATAGCACATTCAGCCACAACAGCGCGGGCAGCGGCGGCGGCGCGATCAATGGCGGGCCTAAATTATCCCTGACCTACAGCATCGTCGCCAACACCACCAGCGGCGGAGACTGCGCCGAATTTGGCACAGGCATTGTCGACGGTGGGTACAACCTAATCGAAGACAGCAGTTGTATCGACGCGTCCACCAGCCAAAGCGGCGACCCAGCACTGAGTGCGCTTGCGGATAATGGCGGATGGACCCTCACCCACGCCCTCAACCCAACCAGCCCAGCCCGCGACACCGTGCCCTTTGGATTCGACGGCTGCGGCGTCAGCGACGTCATCGATCAGCGGGGCGTCGCCAGGGCCAATGGGTCCGGCTGCGATAGTGGAGCGTATGAGTACGAAGGCTCTGGCCCCACTGCCGTTAACGACACCTACACCACGGATGAAGATGTCCCTCTGACGCTGGCAGATCCCGGCGTCCTCAGCAATGCCACCAACGCCGACAGTGACACCCTCTACGCCAGCCTGAGCGGCAGCACCAGCAACGGCACGCTGGTTTTTAGTAACCTGGGTGGCTTCACCTATACGCCTACACTGAATTTCAACGGCACAGATGCCTTCAGTTACGCTGTTGCTGATGGGGCCTTATCAGCCGATGCTCACTGGGCCTTTAACGAAGGCAGCGGCAGCAACACGTACAATGCCAAGAATCCCCTCCTCAACAACGCCTTGATCGGCGATGCCACCTTCATCGATTCTCCCCTGCCTGGCGGGCAGCATTTCGCCAACGCCTATGCCCTGGACCTAGACGGCGACGGCGACCGAGTGAACATCCCCGATTCCAGCTTCATCAATACCCCCGCCAACGGTGTCAGCAAACGGACCCATTCCGCTTGGTTTCGAGCCGACGATGTGAGCCTCAACAGCCGCAAGCAGGTTATCTGGGAACAAGGCGGATCGACAAATGGGCTGAACATCTATCTGTTTGACGGCGCGCTCTATGCAGGAGCCTGGGCAACAAGTAGTGGTTGGAACGGCACCTGGCTGAGTACAAGCGCAATCACCTCCGGTCAGTGGCACCACGTGGCCCTTGTGCTAAACAGCGACTCCACCACTGGCCCCGTGGCAAACCGTCTCTTTCTCTATCTGGATGGCGTGCGGGTAGCCACCGGCTCTGCGGCCAAGGTGCCTTTCCACACGTCCGACAATGGCATTGGCGATGTGAATGATGCTACCCGCTTCCACACGGGTGGATACGGTGACAGCGGTGGCCACGGTTTCGCCGGGCAGATCGACGACATGCGGGTGATGAACCACGTGGCGACGGCCAACGAAATCAAGACGATCATGGTCGCCTGGCCGGGATCTGACGGCGGGACGGCCGTTGCTACCCTCAATGTCTCCCCGGTCAACGATGCCCCGGTGGCCACCGACAACAGCTACAGCCTGGACGAGGACGCCACCCAATCCGGCAATGTGATCAGCGACGATACCGGCAATGGCATGGACAGCGATGTGGACAACGATACCCTGATCGCTTCGTTGGATACGAACGTCAGCCACGGCAGCCTCTCCTTGGCAGCAGATGGCGCGTTTATCTACACCCCCACCTTGAATTTCAACGGCACGGACAGTTTCACTTACGCCGTCACTGATGGGGCCTTACCGGTGGTGGGACACTGGCCCTTTAACGAGGGCAGCGGCAACAGCGCATATGACGCCAGCGGCAATTATTTCACCGGTACGCTGGTCGGCGACGCTACGTTCAGCAACGCTTCCCTGCCCAGCGGGCTGGAATTCTCCAACGCCTATGCCCTGGACCTGGACGGTGACGGCGACCGGGTGAATATCCCCGATTCCAGCCTGATCAACGCGACCCCTATTAGCCAGCGCACGCTTTCGGCCTGGTTCCGGGCCGATGATAAAAGCGTAAAGAGCCGCAAGCAGATTATTTGGGAAGAAGGCGGCCATGTAACTGGGTTTAACCTCTACCTTTTCGACGGCGCACTAGTTGGCGGAGCCTGGGCGGATAATAACGGTTGGAGCGGCACCTGGCTCAGTACCACCCAAATTACCTCCGGTCAGTGGCATCACGTGGCCCTGGTGCTGGACAGCGACACCGCAGAGAGGCTCGTTCTCTACCTGGACGGAGAAGCGGTGCAAAGCAGCATCGCCATTAATTCGGTGTCCAGCCACAACGGGGACATCGGCATTGGGGATGTCAATGGCAATACGAAGTTTCCCGATACCGGCGCTTATACAGCCAGCGGCGGCAGCGGTTTCGCCGGACAGATCGACGACGTGCGGGTGATGAATCTGGCGGCCACCGCAGCGGAAGTCGCCGCATTGCGTACGGAGTGGCCAGGTTTGCGCGACACGGCGACGGCCACACTGAACGTCACGCCGGTCAATGACCCGCCGGTGGCCACGGACGACAGCTATACACTGGATGAAGACGCCACCCAATCGGGCAATGTCATCAGCGACGATACCGGAAACGGGGCCGACGACGACGGCGACAACGATACCCTGACCGTTTTGTTGGATACGGACGTCAGTCACGGCACGCTCTCTTTGGCGGCAGATGGCGCGTTCATCTACACCCCCACCCAAAATTTCAACGGCAGCGACGGCTTCGTTTATATCCTCTCGGACGGAGTCCTGACCGATACGGGCACTGTGACGCTGACCGTCACTTCAGTTAATGACCCGCCGGTCGCTACGGACGACAGCTATACGCTGGACGAGGATGCCACCCAGTCGGGCAATGTGTTCAGCGACGACACCGGCAATGGCGTGGACAGCGATGTGGAGAACGATACCCTGACCGTTTCGTTGGATACGAACGTCAGCCACGGCAGCCTCTCGTTGGCAGCAGATGGTGCGTTCATCTACACCCCCACCCAGGATTTTAACGGCAGCGACGGCTTCATATACAACCTTTCAGATGGGACGTCGACCGACACAGGGACGGTTACCCTGACCGTCACCCCAGTCAATGACCAGCCGATCGCCACGGATAACAGTTACACCCTGGACGAAGGTTTCACCCAATCGGGCAATGTCATCAGCGACGATACGGGCAATGGCGTGGACAGTGATGTGGAGAACGACACCCTGACCGTCTCGCTCAGCACAGATGTCAGCCACGGCAGCCTCTCGTTGGCGGCAGACGGTGCATTCTCCTACACGCCGAACTGGGATTTTACTGGCAACGACAGCTTCACCTATATTCTCTCGGATGGAACATTGACCGACACGGCCCAGGTCACGTTGAGCGTGACGGACCTCCCTGACACCTGTTTCGTCAGCGTCAATGAGAGCGGCACAACGGACTACACCGGCGTCAGTGCTGGGACGGTGCAGGCCGCGGTCAACGCTGCCAGCCCCGGCGACACCGTGAAAATAGCTGGGACCTGCACAGGCGTGCAAGAGACCAATGGCATGATCCAGGCGGTCTATATTGACAAGGACCTGACCCTGCGCGGCGGCTACACCACCACCAACTGGACCACAGCGGACACGGACGCCAACCCGACTGTTCTGGACGCTCGCGGTTTGGGGCGGGTAGTCGCCATTACCGGCACGACTGAAGTCACCCTTGAATTTCTGACCATTGCTGGTGGCGACACATCCGATGCGGATAGCCACACTTTGGATGCTGCGACTCGTGCAGCGTATGTCTATGGCTCCGGTCTTTATATTAACCGGGGCGCATCCCTCAGCCTGCTCAGCAGCCAGGTGATCAGCAATGTGTTTACGGCTGGGTTGGCGAATCTGGGGAGAACCGTGATTAGCGATACCCTCTTCACTCGGAATGACCGGGGGGCTGTCTACAACGTGGCGATGGGCACGTTGACAATTGACAACAGCACCCTGCGCGAGAACAGCGGCGGCAGAGGCGCGGCCATCGCCAACGAGGGGATCATCACCTTGACGGCCAGCAGCCTGATCAGCAACACCAGCACCAATGCTGGGGGCCAGATTGCCAATTATCGAGAGTCAGATTTTCTGATGTCCGATCCGGATGATCCGGTGCCGGGGCTGTTCTTCATTCGGGATACGTCCGTTGTGTCCGGAACCGCAGCAAAGAGCGGCGGGGCGATCTATAACCAGGGCGAAGTCCACATCAGCGGCAGCCACTTTGAGGCCAACAGCGCGGGCCAAACCGGTGGTGCGCTTTATAACACCGATGGCATTGACACAAACTCCACCTATTTCATCACCAACACTACCTTCTACAGCAATACTGCCGCCGAAACCGGGGGCGTGCTGCGCCAGCGGGTGGGGCAGAGCACCTTCACCGACAGCACCTTCCTCTACAACAGCGCAGGCACATCCGGCGGCGCTATCCGGGTGCAGGGGGGGAGTGTAACGGTCAATGGCGGCACCTTCAGCCACAACAGCGCCGTCCAGCACGGCGGCGCGCTGGAGAACAGCAGCATCCTCAGCCTGGATGGGGTGACTATCAGCCACAACAGCGCGGACAGCACCAGCAGCCGGGGCGGTGGCGTGGAGAGCGGCGACGGCGGCGCGCTGACCATCGCCAATAGCACCATCGCCTTCAATGAAGGCTATTACGGCGGCGGCGTGGCCGTGGATGGCGCGACCAGCACAGCTATCCTGACCAACACCACAATCAGCGGCAATTCGGGCGACGAGGGCGCTATCCACTCCACCGGGCAGCTCACCCTGACCCACCTGACAATTCTCGATACGATTACTGATGCGGGCGCTAGCGTCAATGCCCTTGGCGGCAGCCTGAGTATGGAAGGCACAATCATTGCCAACACCGTTGGCGGCGCCCCAGACTGCTCGGCCCTGAGCTTCACCGACCTGGGCTACAATCTGGTGGAGGATGGCTCCTGCATCAGCGCGGGCACCAGCCAGAGCGGCGATCCACTTCTGGGTGCGTTGGCTGACAACGGTGGCGAGACCCAAACCCACGCCCTGCTCTCCGGCTCTCCGGCCATGGACGCCATTCCCGGCGGGAGCTGCGCCGTGGCCGAAGACCAGCGGGGCATCAGCCGTCCCCAGGGGGATACCTGCGACATCGGCGCGGTGGAAACTGAATACCATACAGTGACCGTTTTCAGATCCGGGAACGGTTCTGCTACGGTCACCAGCAGTCCAGCAGGCATCGACTGCGGCGCTGCCTGTGACGAAAACTTCACGTCTGGGACTGTTGTCACCCTCACCGCATCTGTGGACACCGGCTCCACCTTTACCGGCTGGTCCGGAGCCTGCACAGGTACGGGCGACTGTACCGTTACGATGACGGAAACTAAAGCCGTTACAGCCACCTTTACTCTCAACCAGTACACCTTGACCGTCACCCGCAACGGAGACGGCGATGGCACAGTGAGCAGCGACCCGGCGGGCATTGACTGCGGCAGCACCTGCGCCGTTGCTCTGGATTATGGAACAGTCATTACCCTGACCGCCAGCCCAGAGACTGGCTCTTATTTTGATAGCTGGCTGGGCATCTGCGACGGAGAGGTGACCCCTTGCAGTATCACTATCACCGAAACAAAGGCGATTACTGCTGCCTTTGACTTGACCCAGCACAACCTGACTGTCAGCCAATCCGGGAGCGGTTCCGGCAGCGTCAGCAGCGACCCGGCGGGCATCGACTGCGGCGTAGATTGCGATGAAACATTGGGCTACGGTACAGTCATCACCCTGACTGCCACCCCGACGACCGACTCCTTTTTCAGTGGCTGGAGCGGGGCCTGCACGGGTTTTGGCGCGTGTGTGGTCACAGTGACCGGGGCGAAAGCGGCCACAGCCACATTTGAACTGTTGGGGGGTTCCAGTTGTTTCGTCAGCGTAAACGACAGCGGCATGACCAATTACGCCAGCGTCGATGGGTCTGCTCTACAGGCCGCGGTGGACGGGGCCAGCCCAGGGGATATTTTCAAAATTGCCGGGACTTGTGCGGGCGTAGAGAGCCGCAACAGCCAGAACCAGACCGCCTACATCGACCAGAACCTGAGCCTGCAAGGCGGCTACACCACCACCAACTGGCTCGTCGCTGATCCGGGCACAAACCCAACGATTTTGGACGCAGAGAGCGCGGGCCGGGTTGTGGTCATCGACGCCAGCCGAACCGTTTCGCTGACGGGCCTGACCCTCACCCAGGGTAATGGCATCAACGGCGGTGCCATCCACATCGGAGCCAATGCCCTTGTCACTGTGACCGAAAGCATTCTCCAGAGCAACACAGCCCAACGGGGCGGCGGCATTTACAACAATGGCGGTACCGTTCTATTGAGCAGAAGTGTGGTCCACAACAATACCGCCACCGCAAATGTGCCCAATGGGGGCGGCATCTATCACAACGCGGGCACGCTTACCCTTCTCAACAGCCAGATTAGCGGAAACAGCGGGAATTGGGGCGGTGGCTTGCAGAACAACAGCACGGCCATCATCCAGGGCAGCACCTTTGTGAGCAATACCGCCAGCTATCGCGGGGGCGGGATCAGCAGCGGGGCTGTGCTGACGATCACCAATAGCACCTTCTCTGGTAACAGTGCGAACAGCTTCGGCGGTAGCATCGATCTTTACTCCGCATCCGGCTCCCTTGCGCTCACCCACAGCACGCTGTTTGGCAACAGTGCCGGGTCTGGCGGCGGGTTGTATAACTCCGGGGGAACAGTCACTTTGACCGGCAGCATCCTGGCCGGGTCCACATCGGATCGGGATTGTGCCACCAGTGGGGGGAGTCTCACTGCCACCTATACGCTGATTGAAAGCGCCACCAACGCCTGCGGTCTGAGCAACGGCGTGGACAATAACATCGTCGGCCAGGACCCGGCGCTGGATGTGCTGGCCGACAACGGCGGCCCTTCGATAGGCGCAGGACAAGCAGCCCAAACCCATGCGTTGCTTGCCCACAGCCCAGCCCTGGATGCGATTCCCAGCGCAAGCTGTGGGGTAGCCACAGACCAGCGGGGGATCAGTCGTCCCCAGGGCGCGGGCTGCGATCTGGGCGCATACGAATCCGATCCCTATCTGTATGTAGCCTACACGGGCAATGGCAGCGGCGCAGTGACCAGCGACCCGGCGGGCATCGACTGCGGCGTAGCGTGCGATGAGAACTTCACATCCGGTACAGTCATCACCCTGACCGCCAGCCCGGTGACCGGCTCGACCTTTGCAGGCTGGAGCGGGGAGTGTTCCAGCGCAGAGGATTGCATCGTCAGCCTGACTGAGACAAAGGCGGTCACCGCCACCTTCACCCTCAACCAGTACGACTTGGCCGTGGTCAAGAGCGGGGACGGCTCTGGCACAGTCAGTAGCGATCCGCCAGGCATCGACTGTGGCAGCGACTGCGCCGAGACCCTTGACTATGGCACGGTCATTACCCTGACAGCCAGCCCGGAGACAACGTTTATTTTTGACGGCTGGAGCGGGGCCTGCACGGGCACGGGCGATTGTACGGTCATCTTAACTGAGACAAAGGCTGTCACCGCCACCTTCTCTCCGGAGTACTCTCTGACTGTGGTCAAAAGTGGTCATGGCGTCGGTACGGTCAGCAGCGACCCGGCGGCCATCGACTGCGGCAGCACCTGCGACGACACCTTCGATTACGGCACGGTCATCACCCTGACCGCCAGCCCGGAGACAGAGTCTACTTTCGACGGCTGGAGCGGGGCCTGCACAGGCACGGACGCTTGTACGGTCACTGTAACCGGGATAAAAGAGGTCACCGCCAACTTCACTGCCTTGGGCTTTTCCCTGACAGCCACAGACCCGGCCCATCAGTCGCTCAACGTGGCGGCGAGCCAGGCTATCAGCCTCAGCTTTGACCGCACTCTGCTTGCCAGCTCGGTTTCGACCCAGAGCATCGGTCTGCATAGCTCACTGGGCAGCCACCCCTGGAATTACGATCTGAGCGGCAGCACGCTGCTGATCACGCCCACCGCTCCCTTCTATCCGGGGGAAGTGGTGCGGCTCAGTCTCAGCGAGGATATCCGCAGCACTGGGTGGGGGGCAGCGATGCCGGAGCAGGTCCAGTTCACCGCGGAGACCACTGCGCCCCCAGCCTGCACCAGTGAATTTACCGATATTAGCGCTGGGTTGCCGGGGGTATTTGATGGCACTACGGCATGGGGGGATTACGACAATGACGGCGACCTGGATATTTTACTTACGGGAAACACACAGAAAATAAGCATTATCGCCCGGATATACCGCAACGATGGCGGCACCTTTACCAATATTAATGCTGGTTTGCGGGGTGTCTATCGTAGCGCTGCAGCCTGGGGAGATTACGACAATGACGGCGACCTGGATATTTTGCTCACAGGAAGGGAAGGGCAAACCACAACCGCCCGGATATATCGCAATGAGGCTGGCGCTTTCACCGATATTGACGCCGGGCTGCCAGCGGTCGAGTCCAGTGCTGTGGCCTGGGGCGATTACGACAATGACGGCGATCTGGATATTCTGCTCACGGGAAGCACAGGAGCAAACAGCCGTATTTCCCGGATCTATCGCAACGATGGCGGCGACTTCATCAATATTGGCGCTGGCTTGCCGGGGGTCTCTTATAGCGCTGTAGCCTGGGGCGATTACGACAACGACGGCGATCTGGATATCTTGCTCACTGGAAGTACGGATTCAATAAACCGTATCGCCCAAATATATCGCAACGATAACGGCGCATTCACGGATATTGACGCTGGGTTGACGGGCGTCACTTCGAGCGCTGTGGCCTGGGGGGATTATGACAATGATGGCGACCTGGATATTCTGCTTACGGGAAGCTCAGAGTCAGGCAGAATCGCCCGAGTCTACCGCAACGATGGCGGAACCTTCACCGAAATTGGTGCCGGGTTGACGGGGGTCTCAAGCAGCGCGGCAGAGTGGATGGATTACGACAACGATGGCGACCTGGATATTCTGCTCACCGGAGCGATTGGGTCATCAACAGGTAGCGCCCAAGTCTACCGCAACGAGGCTGGCGTCTTCACCGATATCGGTGACGGTTTGACGGGAGTTGATAGAAGTTCTGCCGCTGCTGGAGATTACGACAATGACGGCGATCTGGATATTTTGCTCAGCGGCTCGATAGGATCAGTCAACTATATCACCCGGGTCTATCGCAACGATCCCTACTGTGTGCTGGCGGATGATGGGTATACGGCCCTCAGCAACCATCCCTTGACTGTGTTCTCCGACGACGGCGTGTTGGGCAACGATGTCAGCGAGCCTTATTCCATCACCGTACAAACCCCTTCTGCCAACGGTACGCTCGGTTTGGCCCTGGACGGTGGGTTTGTCTACACGCCAACCAATGGCTTTGCAGGAGAGGACACATTTGTCTACCAACTAGCCGGCTGGGTCGAACCGGTGACGGCCACGGTGACGGTAACTGTCGTCTCTCAGGCAGACCTGGCAATCGACCACCAATTCACTACGCCCGAAGATACGCCGTTGCAGATTGCCGCGCCTGTCCTTCTGGAGAACGATGTAGACAATCAGGTGACACTGAGTGTGGCAAGCGAACCGACCTATGGCGCGCTGACCCTAAATGGAGGTGGCAGTTTTGTCTATACCCCGACCCTCAACTTCAACGGTACAGACAGCTTTGTCTACCGGGCAACCCTGGAGAGCGACCACACAGTCAGCGACACCGCGGTGGTCACCCTTACGGTAACGCCGGTCAACGACGACGCGCCGATCGCCGCCAGCGACAGCTACACCACTACGCAAAATAGCCCGTTGACGGTCACTGCGCCCGGCGTACTGACCAATGACGCTGATCCAGATGGCGACAATCTGTTCGGCTACCTGCAAAGCGGGCCGACCAGCGGCACACTCTCTCTCAACCCGGATGGTTCCTTTGCCTATACCCCAACCCTGGACTTCAACGGCAGTGACACCTTCACCTACATCGCGCGGGATGGCGCGGTTCCGGCTGTGGCCTACTGGCCCTTCGATGAGAGTTGGCCCTACGATGGCAACAACTTCCTAACAACTCCCGATATCATGGGCAACGCCCACGTATTGAGTGTCATTCTCGGGGCGGAACTTACAACTACTGTTCCCGTTGCGCCAACCTATGCCAATCCCTACGCCCTCGCCCTAATCGATGGTAGTGGATTCTTTGTATATGATGAGGCAGATCCGGATACCACCGATACCTACGACAAGCGGGTGGTGGCACTCTGGTTCCGGGCGGATGATGTCAACCTGAACAGCCGCAAGCAGATTCTGTGGGAAGAGGGCAGTTCGGTCGATGGGTTGAATATCTATCTCTTTGACGGCGCTCTCTATGCCGGGGCCTGGTCCGACACCCACAATTGGGCCGGCACCTGGCTGAGCAGTACACAGATCAGCAGCGGCCAGTGGCATCATGTGGTGTTAGCGCTGGACAGCAGTTCCACCAGCGGTCCCACCGAAGACAGCCTGCACTTATATCTCGATGGAGAGTTGGCAGGGAGTGGCAGTGCCGCCCAACTGACCGCCTATTCAGGCTACATAGGCTCGGGCTTCGTATTGGAGGACACCCGCCTCCACGATGGGGAAGTACCCGATACCGGCGAACACCAATTCATCGGTCTGCTGGATGACCTGCGCATTATGCACAGGGCCGTGAACGCATCCGACGCGGCGCAGATGATGCTCTACCCGCCGGGCCGGGAGGATACGGCCCAAGTCAGCCTGACAGTAGCGCTGCCGACCTACACAGTCACCATTACCAAGAGCGGGAATGGCTCCGGCACAATCACCAGCGACCCTGCGGGCATCGACTGCGGCAACGACTGCTCCGAGACGTTGACCTACGGCACAGTCATCACCCTGACCGCTCTCGCAGACAACCATTCCTATGTCAGTGAGGGGTGGGGTGCCACTGCTTGCGAAGCCAACACCTGTCCCATTACCATCACCCAGGACATTACAATTACCGGCGACTTTGCCCTGGAGAGATTCACCCTAACTGTAAACAGCGCGGGTAGCGGCAATGGCTCTGTGAGCAGCGTTCCTGCGGGCATCGACTGCGGTACGACCTGTGAGGAAGACTTCTACTATGGCACAGTTGTCACCCTGACCGCTCTCGCAGACACCGGCTCCACCTTCACCGGCTGGAGTGGGGTGTGCGCGGGTACGGGCGACTGTCCCGTCACACTGACAGAGACGAAGGAGGTCACCGCCACCTTCAGCCTGAACCCGACGGCCACGCCTACACCGACCAGCACAGCAACTGCAACGGGTGCGCCTCCTACCGCTACGGCGACACCCACCGCGACAGCGACTCAGCCCGCATCCACACCCACGGCGACGGCCAGCGGCACAGCAACTGCTACGGGCACGCCTTCCACCGCGACGGCGACAACGACGGGTACGCCTTCCACCGCTACACCCACAGCGACAGCGACTCAGCCCGCATCTACGCCTACGGCCACGGCCAGCGGCACAGCCACCGCAACCGGCACGCCGCCCACTGCGACGGCGACCGCGACGGGTACGCCTCCTACCGCTACACCCACAGCGACGAAGACTCAGCCCGCATCCACACCCACGGCGACGGCCAGCGGCACAGCCACCACAACGGGCACGCCGCCCACCGCAACGGCGACAGCGACGGGTACGCATCCTACCGCTACGGCGACCGCGACCGCGACTCAGCCCACAGCCACACCCACTCAGCCCGCATCCACACCCACGGCGACGGCCAGCGGCACGGCCACCGCAACGGGCACGCCGCCCACTGCAACCGCGACAGCGACGGGTACGCCTCCTACGGCGACGGTGACAGCGACGGCGACTCAGCCCGCATCCACACCCACGGCGACGGCCAGTGGCACAGCCACCGCTACGGGCACACCTTCCACTGCAACGGCGACAGTGACGGGTACGCCTTCCACCGCTACGCCCACAGCGACAGCCACTCAGCCCGCATCCACGCCCACGGCGACGGCCAGCGGCACAGCCACCGCAACGGGTACGCCGCCCACTGCGACGACGACAGCGACGGGTACGCCGCCTACCGCTACGGCAACTGCGACAGTGACGGCGACTCGGCCCATGTCTACATCCACGGCGACGGCCAGCCGCACAGCCACTGCAACCGGCACGCCGCCCACTGCGACGGCGACAGCAACGAGTGCGCCTCCTACGGCTACGGCAACTGCGACAGCGACTCAGCCCGTATCTACGCTCACGGCGACGGCCAGCGGCACAGCAACTGCGACGGAGACGCCTGCCACCGCGACGACGACAGCGACGGCGACTCAGCCCGTATCCACTCCCACGGCGACGGCCAGCGGCACAGCAACTGCGACGGGTACACCTCCTAACGCTACGGCAACTGCGACGAATACTCAGCCCGCATCTACACCCACCGCGATAGCCAGCGGCACAGCAACTGCAACGGGCATGCCTTCCACCGCTACGGCAACAGCGACAGCGACGGCGACTCAGCCCGCATCAACACCCACATCGACAAACACTGCAACGCCGACGCACACGATAATTGCAACTATCACGCCCTCGGCCACGCCAACCAGCACACCGACTGCCACAGATGCGCCGCCGACTGTGACATCCACACCGACCAGCAGCCCGGCTTCGACACTCACGCCAACAGCGACGCACACACCTACCGGTACAGCAACCGCTACACCGACAATTACACCGACAGCTACATCCACCGATGCAGCTACTTCGACGCCCACACCCACCCCTACACAGCAGGCGAACCCGGACGACTTTGACGGGGATGGGATACCCGACGCGGAAGAGAATGGGGTCCCCAACCTGGACGGTTCGGGAACAGGCGACGGCAACGGCGACGGCATCCCAGACAGCGGCCAACCCCACGTCAGTTCCTTCCGCAACGGCCAGGACGGGGGCTATGTAACCCTGACTGCACAGAACGGGATGGACCTGGTGGATGTGACGGTCAGCCCTTCACCGGCGAACCTGCCCGCGGGGGTACGCCTGCCCCAGGGCATGATCGGCTTTACGCTACAGGGCGTACCTCTCGGCGGCAGTGTGAGTGTGCAACTGACTGTCCATTCCGGGGATGGACCCATCGGCTACTGGAAGTTCGGCCCAACAGCCGACGACCTCACGCCCCACTGGTATTCTTTCGCCTTTGACGGCACTACTGGCGGAATTCTCCTCGACGACCGCACAGTGCAATTGCAGTTGATGGATGGGGGATGGGGAGACAGCGATCTCACAGCCAATGGGGTGATTGTAGACCCCGGCGGCCCAGGCGGGCGGGTCGCATTCAACCTTTGGCTGCCGTCCGTCCACAGGTAATGGCGTATCAGAGAGGACGATAATCGGGGGAAGGGCAGTGCCTTAGGCGGGTAACGGATGACGCCCGAAGCACTGCCCTTTCCCCGATCGATCTATGGGGAGCAGCCTACCGCTAAACAACTGGCAGGTAGACTTTGCCTCGAACTAGAGATAGAGATTGGGGGAGAGCGTCAATTCTGCGGACCGCGCCCAGAAACTCAAGCGCTCTGGCCGCGGCTGCCGATGCTCGCTTGAGTATTGCCGACGCACTGGATACGCCGCCGCCCGCGGCTGGGGCCAATGGCCCGGCTTGAGGGTGATCCCATCTTCCAACTCTCCACCCGGGAGTACAAAGTTCTCCAACTCATCGGCCAGGGCAAGAGCAATGCCCAGATCGCCGAAATCCTCGTCGTTTCCCGCTCCACTGTCAGCAGCTATCGCGGCCGGATACTGACCAAACTGGGCGTGAGCGACACGCCCGCGCTCCTGCGCTTTCTGGTGGAGCGACAGATGGACGCTGCGTAGCTGGCACCCCCACCCAGCCGCGCCCAGCTCGGGGGAGGCGTCAATCCCCCTACGATTGCCCCCACTGACCGGCAAATCCGTCCAGATTGACCGGCATACAGTCGCGCTCTGTTTCTTCCATAATGATGGGCAATCGTTCCAATTATCCCGCCTTGCCCTGTTTTCATCTTCGCCCTATGTTAAGGAGAATTCGCCATGAAATCTTCTCCGAACAACCGCGTCCTTGTGCCTGCGTGGCTCGTGTCCCTCGGGCTTTTGGTGATGGCCGCAACCATATCCCTGAGTCCATCTGTCACAGCGGCCAGCACCAACCCGTCTATGACCGCCGTCCAAACCGCGTGGGAAAATGCACAGCAAAGCAACACCTACACCTTCGACACTCGGATCGAGCAGACCACGTTCCCTCTGCCAGCCCTGACCAATGTGGGCCGCCAGCCCCAAACGGACAGGGTTTTTCTGGCTGGGCGGCGGGATCGTGCCCAAGACTTATTGGAGATGACCCTGTGGCAACATGCCCGGGGCAGCGACGAAAGCGGCATTTCGGTGCGCTCGCAAGATGGCCGTACTTTCAGGCGGAATGCTGTGGGTGAATGGGAAGAGCAAGACGGCATCAACGCACTCTTTGCGCCAGGTGGTGATCCGCTAACATTTTTGCAGACGGCAAAAAATATCGCCTCCTTGGGAACCGATACCCGCAACTTGGGCTGGCTGACCATTTCCTATGAGAAGTATGAGTTTGAGCTAGATGGGATCGCCTACGCCCGGGTCCTGCGCCAGCAGTTGGACGCACAGATGGCCCAGTTTGGCGCTCTGCCCGCCGGGATGACCCTGGACACACCAGATATCTACCGCAAGATCACCGGAACCGGACAGTTGTGGCTGGATGGGGATGGCCTGCCCCGTCGCTTGGAGATGACGTTGACGATTCCACCCCAGGGCAACAACGGACAGGCGATTGCCCGCATCGTCACGGATCTGTCGGGCTTTGACCGGGCGCAGATTGAGGCGGCGGCCCTTCCCCTCTGGCAATCGCCGTCCATTTGGTGGAAAGCCCATCAAACTGAAGTCATCAGCGGAACACAACAAACAACCCAAACAGCGGTTTGGCTAGTGGTCAGCTTCGGGCTGTTTTTAGTCGTCCTCACTTACCGGCGCAGTCGTCGCTTTTACTTCGCGATTGTGGGCTCAATCATTCTATCAATGCTCTTTTCACCCCTGCTGCAAGCGGCCCAGGCCAGCGCTTTTCAGGACAATCTGCAAGCAGCCCAGGCCGAGGCAGACCAGCAGCAGGCCGAAGCCCAAGCTCAGGTCGATCTGCAAACGCAACTAGAGGCAGCCGATCGGCGTGACCATAAGAATCCGCTGCCGGCCGTTGCCGGATCATCGGAAGCAACTTTGGCCACGTCGGCCCAGACTGCCGCCCGTGACCTGGCGGTGAGCAGTGCCGCCCCCGACGCCACCGACACGGACGGCGACGGGTTGATCGATCTGGACGAGGACTATTGGGGCACCTGTGCCTATCTGGGCGCGCCGAAAAACTGTACGGGGGTCACCGATGCCACGGACACTGATGGGGACGGCCTGAGCGACAGCGTCGAAGTCAATGACCTGGGCACGAATCCTGATAACGCGGACACGGATATCGATTCCATCCCCGACAACCTGGAAGTGTCTGGCTTTGAGTCGGGCGGGCAGACCTGGTACCTCAACCCCCTGGGGGAAGACAGCAACAAGGATGGACTGATCGACGGTCTGGAATGCCGCATTCGCACCAACCTCGTCGCGGCAGAATATGATCCGGCGGGCATTTGCCCCGATACGGATTTAGACGGCGTGCCGGATGTGTTTGACGATGACAATGACGGCGATGGGGTGCGGGATGCACAGGACCTTTCGCCGTTCACATTCAACTCGGCCTCTTACGACGAAGAGAACCCAATGAATCTGAGCATTGATAATCTGACATTGGACAAACCAGTCTTTGTCGATTTTCAGATCCGGCCGCAAACGGCAACCAACCTCAACTTGGCCAACCACGTGTTGGATTGGCCGAGTCAGGACACCCAAGGGCAGATTCAACGTATGCTGGATACGACTTGGGCCGACACGGACAATCTGGGGTTGCGCAGCACCAGCACCAATGCCGCCAACGGGGACATCCGCCTGGTACCCATGTTGGAAATCACCATGCCGTACACAGATGCCCATTACGCCAACTTGCCCATCACCACCACCGCCCCCACATCACGCGCTTTGGGGGATGCGGTCGAAAGCTGGCTGGATACCGGCCAACTGGACCCATTTGGCATTTCGGTGAATGATGTGGTTGGGAATGAAGGTGCGCTCAACGCTTACATCCCGCTATCCCAGGTGACGGATCGCTACGGTACACCGGAGGCATTTTCGGCGCGCATGCTCTATCGCCCCAGCCAGGGGACGGCGGGGCGGGCCGAGTGGGGCGAATCCCACGAAGTCCGCCTGATCTGGCTGGTGCAGATGATCACCGACCAATGCCCGGATGGGTATGACGACATCCGCGAGGAGGTGGATGGCGAGATTGCCTACACCTGCGAGGATCCCGAGAGCGGGGCAACCAGCGACCGCCAAGATGTGATGACCATCGGCCACATCTACCCCGACACATGGCAGTTGACCGGCCTCACCATCAGCGAAGAGCTTGGTTTCGATGTGGCAGTCATGTACGAAGATCCGACACAAGACACGGATTTGACCTCGGATGACCAGCTCATGGTGGCCAGTTGGAACCTGAACAATGGCTTTTTGATTGGCCGGGATTGTGACACATTGGATGGCAATAGCGTCTGCCAAGGGGATGGCAACCGGGATGTGACCGTCGCGAATATGGCCACGTCCGTGAGCGACTGGTTCCCCAACGCCTACTATATCAGTGTCCACAGCTACCTCAACTACGAACACAGCGCGTATCTCGGCTATGTCATAGGGAATGAAGTCGAGCCATTGCTCGATACGGCTTTTGCCGGCTACACGACCGCCATGCCGACCCTGCTCTATGCCCACGACACCACCAATCGCAGCTTGAACCTGGATAATCTCACCCTCAACACCAGCGCGGGATTGGTCAGCACCAGCAACGGCGGGTATCACTTTGACCTGAAACCAGCCGATGTCGTCCCGCAAACCGTGTCCACTGTTAGTTGGACCCCCTACCAATATGTGGATAGCGCCTGGCAAGCAACCAACATTGAAAGCTATCTGACTCGGCTGGATAGCCGGTTGCAGGAAGAATCTTTTTTCCAGCCTAGTGACGATACTGCAGCCGCCGTAGAAGAAGCGGAACTTCGGCGCACCTGGGTGCAGCTCTACTATGCGACCTTGTGGTTTGGTGCTTCCGCACCCACGGCAATCAACGGGACACCGCTCCACGCCCAGTCGAACAATCCAGATGTCCCAGATATTGCTTACGAACCTGTGTTTTTACCCGGCACGGATTTTGGTGCGATCTTGCTTGCCAGCGCTGCCGCCCAAATGCTGTTTGGTGACGTCGCAGGCGCGGAATCCCAATTATCTTTTGCTGGGGGATCAAGTAACGCGTTTACTGTTTTCTTCACGGTGGCCACCCTCGTCACATGGGTGGGGATGGGTTTGGTCCTGTTTGGCAATGAAAAGCAGCAGCGTCAAGGCCAAATTATCCTTGCGGTGGTCAATCTTGTAATCGTTTCGATCTATGCCGTTAACGCGGCCATGTCCATTGGCAGGGCTTTTGCCGGGATGAATATGGTTTTGAGCGGGCCAACCGGTTTCCCAGCCATGGGGATGGTCGGTTTGGTGCTTGGCACCGGGATTGCCTGGGGCTTTTTCCTGGCGAATAAAGGAAACCTGAACGCGATTGAAACAGATGTGGGCGCCTCTGTGGCCCTAGCTAGCACGCTTTTCGCTGTGTTCCTGCTCATTATCAGCATTATGGGGCTGGGGATTCTCGGTATTTTGTTGTCCTTGATCGATGCCATTTTTATCTTGCTCAACAAAAAAGGCCCAACCCAATATATTATAGAATGGATAGCAGGGCTGTTCTATGACATTGACATGAGTGTGACCAATCTGGATTCAACCAACCGGTTGGATATACAGATCGGCGACTGGGCGTTTGTGGATGCGCGGAGCGCCTTCCGGGTGGGAAACAGTCTCAACATCACCATGAGCATCACCAATACCATCAAATACCCCAAGGATTTCCAGGGTGGCGAGTCGAGAGTTGCTAAACGCAACATCTTCACCTACACCCTAGAGACTACCCCCACAACGTTTACCGGCGATCTGCCCTATTGGGACGATAAAGCATCGGATCAATGGGAACCGCTCCCTGGCCGTGCTCTGCGCACCGCGTATCAAAACCAAATCACTGTACCCTTGCCGTCCAGCCCTGGCCTTAATCAGCCGTTGGAGATTTACTATCGAGAAGCACTCCGTTCGGGGTATCAGGGATGTTGGACGGGCGGCAACTGTCGCTGGAAAGATTTCGAGGCGACCATTCATTACCCTCTGGCCGAGATGTGGACGTTCGATATCTTCCCCGCCACGGTGGCTGAATTTGCCCGCATGAGTTGGTCAGACTCGACCCCGACGCTGCCGGTCCAGGCTGATCTGGATGCGGATGGGATCAGCGATTTGTTTGGCACGGACCCCAACTCTGCCTATTCAGATGGCTTTGATATGGATAGGGATGGCCTTGGCGATCTCTTCGAGATCAGCAACGGCTACAATGCAGAGGTAGCCGACGGGGATTCTGACGGGCTCACGGATCGCGAAGAGCTGCGCTATGGCACCAATCCATTTCTGGCAGATACCGATGGGGACGGTCTCAATGATCGCATCGAGGTTGTCGAGGGGTGGTTGGTTGTCTACAACGGCAATCAGTTGGCGCGTGTCTGGTCCGATCCTCTTTCTGTGGATGCCGATGAAGATGGGCTGGAGGACCTGGATGAGCAGATTTTTGGCTTCAATCCCTGGACCGCCACCGATCCATCCCGCATCCTGAGTTTGGTGCAGTTTGATAATGTGGGCGTTACCGAAGCGGGCGCGCCGGAACTGCTCCTGCACTTTGAAGATACCGTGAACAGCACGGCCTTTTTCGATAGTTCCGGGTCCGCCAATCACGCCCTCTGTGAGGGGACAGCTTGCCCAACCGTGACCGCCAATGGCCGTTACGCCCAGGCGCTCCACTTCGACGGTGTAGACGACTACCTTGAGACGCCCTTTGTGCTTGATCCCGGTGCGACAAGCTTCACCGCCGCCGTCTGGTTCAAGGCCAGCGATCTCAGCAATTCCCCCTTCTTGCTCCGCCAAACCGGGGGAACCGGCACAGGGCGATCCTGGTTTACCCTCAGCAATGATGGCCGACTCTACACCGGGCTTGGGGGCAGTTCCCTGTACGGCACAACGACCGTGGCCCCTGACACGTGGCACCATGCGGCGATTACCTATGACGACACGAACCTGAGCCTATTCCTGGATGGGGTGTTGGAAAACCAGGAATCCCGCACAATGGAAGCCAGTACAGGCGTCATATGGTTGGGACGGCACACCAATACGAGTCGCTTCTTCAACGGCGCGATGGATGACGTGGTTGTCTTGGACGACGTGTTGTCCGCCAGCGAGATCGGCGATCTGATGGCTGGTCGCTTCAACCCCGACGACAAAATCCTGGCCCCCGGCACCGACTTGACCTATCAGGCCACGATCACCAACACATCGTCCGCCCTGGCAACTGGCTTTTTGGTGGCAGAAAGTAACTACTCTGCGCCTGAATTGCGCCACCCTGCCGCGGCCTACAACTTTGACGCTGATCAGCGCCTGGCCATCTTTGCCAACGACACGGGCGACGAAAACAGCGCCAACTGCGTTGACAACGGCACCTGCCCGTACTTCGGTCTCGCCGCCAAATATGGCGATGGGCTTGACTTTACCGACGATCACGATTATGTCATCTTGCCCAGCATCGTAGCCGATGCGTCATCCTCCTACGGCAGCTTCAATCTTTCATTCTGGATCAAACCAGACACACACCCCGCATCCGGCCAACGGGCCATGCTAGTGGATACTGAAAGCACCGATACTGGCGCGGTGGACATTTATCTCAACAGCAATGGCAAATTGGTTTGGGATATCGTCGGCGATCCGTATGGGCCGCGTGTGAGCAACGGGACGATCAGTACGGATAGCTGGACGCACATCTCGTTGAATGGGCATACGACCCTCTATCTAAACGGAAGTTTAGATCAATCAGATAATGTCTGGATTGAGAACTTTACGAGTTACATGGCGTTCCAGATTGGCAATGGCCGTTTAGGGAACAGTCTGGACGGCAGCCAGCCCTTCGACGGGAAAATCGATGATCTGGTCTACTACGATCACAGCATGTCCGATCACATCACAGCGATAAAGAATGGCACCTACACAATAGCGGTGACGAATGGTAACGCGGTCGACTACAAGCTGCCCAGAATTCTCTATCGCTTCAACTCCCCCAGCTTCAGCTACGAGAATCAGGCCAATGACAGCATTCGCACAGCGTCCTGCCCGTCTGTGACGCTCTGCCCGTTCAACAACAACGGTCACGACGCGCAGGGGATACTCTTTGACGGGATCGCAGATTACCTCGATCTGGACTTTGTGTTGGACCCCGCCGCTGAATCCTTCTCGGCCTCCCTCTGGTTCAATGTCACCGATTTCAGCAATCGGCCCATCATCCTGCAACAGACAGATGGCAGCGGGACAGGGCGGGCGTGGCTCTATCTGGACAGCGATGGAACCCTGCGCACCACACTGGAGGGCGGAGCGCTGGCGTCCACGAACGCGGTGACAGCCAACAGTTGGCACCACGCCGCCGTGACCTATGACGGCACGACCGTGCGCCTCTATCTGGACGGGAATCTGGAAAATTGGGTGGACAAAACCGTGGAAGCCAGCGACGGCAATCTGTGGCTGGGTCGCCACAAAACCTCGCCAACCCAATACTTTGCCGGGGTCATGGACGAGCTGGTGATTGTGCCAGCGTCCTTTGATCCCGATGCCGTCCAACTCCTCATGGACAGCACCTGGCCGATGATCGACATCTTGACCGAGTTCGAGCCATTCTCCGCCACCGCATTGACCAGCCAAACCGTCAGCGGCACCGCACCGGTCAGCCCCAATGCCGTGACCAGCCAGCACCGCTTTGATCAGGAAGTCGAAGCTGCGCTGGTACTCCAGGCCGAGATCGATTATCCCGTCATCGACGATAATTCAGCCAATCTCGATCTATTCATCCCCTTTGAAGACGGGCCGGGAAGCACCATTTTTGACAACCTCATCAGCTATCCCCAGACCAATGCTGACCCCAATATAGAAGCGTTGTGCAGTGGCGATTCTTGCCCCACCGCTGGCCTGCGCGGGCAAGTGGAGCGGGCCGTCTACTTTGACGGCCTGAATGACTATCTGTCCATGGATTTCGAGCCGCTTGGCTATGGCTGGGGGCCGGACATTCATTCCATCGCCGTGTGGGTGAATGCCTCCCAGGGGACGATTCTCAGCACAGCCGAGGGCGGGCAATTTGCCTATGAGTTGGAGTTAGACGTAAATAAGCTGACCACTATATCCGATCCGGGCGACGCCCCTGTATCAACCACCTTTGACTCACCGCGCAACAAATGGTTCCATCTTGCCGTCACTATCGATGCCAGCAACACGGCACACATTTATGTCAACGGTGTTGAAGTGGCGACAGGAACCCATGAGTACACCGAGGCATTCAAACGGCTCTACATCGGTATGAATCAGGGCGGGCAGGATTTCCTGCAAGGCTATCTGGATGACCTGCGCCTCTATAATAGCACCTTGAGTCCAGCCGACGTGACGACTCTGTACCAGGAATCCGCGCCGCTTATGCATTTTGAGTTTGACGAAGACGAAAAGGCCACAGTCTTCACCGACAATTCGGTGAACGAGTACATCGGCTGGCCCCGGACTATCGAAGCTGTGGTTGACAGCGCAACCATCTACCAGCCTAACCCTGCACCCGGCATCCCCGGCCGGATCGGGAACGGGGTATTCTTTGACGGGAAAGGCTATGTGGACATCGATGCCCCAGATGTGGCTGCATTGACCGATAGCTTCACCATTATGGGGTGGATTAAACCAGCAGTCTTAAGCGGGCACCAGCAGATCGTCAGCGCCAGCCGGGAAAACAGCGACGATGGCTATGCTCTCAAAACCCGGGATGGCCAGCTTGGCCTCCGGGCATTTGGTGTGGGCAGCTACTACAGCGCCGACCTGCTGCAAACCGATGTCTGGCAGCATGTGGCCGTGGTCTTCGACAGCAGCTACGATGCCACCTTCTATATTAATGGCGTCAATGTCGGCACGGTCAACGGCTCCAGTCCCGTCATTGCCAATGTGGACGACCTCTTACGCATCGGGGCCACCAGCGATAGTGGCGCCGGGAGCATTTCGGGATCATACCAGGGGGCGCTCGATGAGCTAGCAATCTATGGCCGTGAACTCACCACATCTGAGATTTACGGCATCTATCTGCGCGAACTGCGCTGGTATCGGGCCAAAGCGACCACCTATCTGACCGTCGATACCGATGCCCCCACCATCGAACTACTCTCGGACGCGACGCTCTGGCCCAATGGCTACATCCAACTCGCCGTCGCCACCACCGATGCCACGTCCTCCGTACAACTGCTCGACTTCGGCCTGAAAGCCCCCGGCGACAGCGCGTTTAGCTGGCAGGGCGCGCCCTCTTGCGCCGAGAGCGCCGGCAACGGCGCGGCCTGGTGTCCCTACTTCGACAGTTCGCTCCTGGGCGGTGATGGGGCCTACGAAATAAAATTCCGAGCCGTGGATGCTGTAGGCAACGAGACGATCAGCCCGGTCTACAATCTCTATGTGGACGGCACGCAGCCAACGGCAACCATTTCCACAAATGGCGCCCACGCAATGACCCAACTCGATGAGTCAAGCTGGCAGATTACAATCGTTGGCGACTTGGCCGACCCAGATGTAAGCGGCACGACCATATCGGGCAGTGGGGTGCAGACAAACAACGTGACGGTACAACTGTTGGACAGTGTTGGTGGCACCACTGGCGGCTCACAACAGGCAGCCACCGTCTCCGGGGCTGATTGGACAGTAGATTATGTAATGAGGGGTATGGCCCCCCATGGGGTCTATACGGTTGCCGTTACCCTGGAAGACAACGTGGGCAACATTGCGACCGTCACAAGCGCTGCGGGCCAAAGCCTGATATTGGATGAACGGCCACCGAGCGTTGATGTCTCGCCGTCGGCTTTTCCTGCAACAGCAATTAGCCAGACGCTGACCATCTCTGGCACTGTCTCTGATCTGCCCAATTGGGGCAGCAATGTGGTGGAACACCACTTTGAAGAAGCGGCGGGGGCAACGTTGTTCTACAACACGGCCAGTTCCCAGTTCTACACGATCACCCATAGCTCGTGTGTGACTTGTCCGACCGCTGGACAGCCCGGCCTATTTGGCGTTGGTGTGCAGTTTGACGGTGTGGATGATCTGATCACCGTCCCCAATGTGATTACACCCACAGCCGAGGTCTATTCCGCCGCTGTCTGGTTCAACGTGACCGATCTCTCCGCTACACGAACCCTCCTGGCCCAGGAAGATGGGTCTGGAACCGGCGCTTCGTGGTTGGCTGTTGATGCGGTAAGTGGCACACTCAGCACCGAACTGGGCGGCAGCGGCCTGACGGGCCACACACCGGTCACCCTCAACCAATGGCATCACGCGGCTGTCGTCTTCACTGATAAAACGATAAGTCTGTACCTGGACGGACGTTTGGAAATCATAGCGAAACGCACGGTTGTCGCTACCGACGGGGATTGGCTATTGGGCGTGAACGGTAGCAGTGGGGCACGTTTCCTCGGCACGATGGACGAGTTCAATCTCTACGATCGTGCACTGACCTCCGATGAAATCTATGGGTTGGCCCAGTCCGTGACCTCTGGATTGACGACCGTGGATATCGCCCTGGAACCCGTCAACGTCTCCATAACGGACACTGTCATTCCCACCAACTGGAGCACAATTGCGGTGAATCCCGCCGCGCAGAATTTCAGCAGTTGGGCCTATACGATCCCCGGCGGGCTGGAAAATTTCTATGAGCTATATCTCCGCGGCGAAGATGCCTACCAAAACCAAGGGCGAAACGCGGTTGTCTGGCGCGGCCTGATCGACATGGCGTCGCCCACAGTTACCGTTACTGGACAGCACACATGGCAAAATGGATCACCGGTTACCGAGTACAGCTTCACCTTTAGCGACTTCATTCTGGACGAAAGCAGCTACGCACAGCCCTGCGCCGTGGATGACCTAGTGATCCAGACCTATAACGACGCCAACCTGCTCCATGACGGCTTGCCTTATGGTGTGAGCGCCACTTGTCAGGTAGACGGCCACGAACCGAGTCGTGATTTCTCGGTCTGTGACGCTGCTGGGAACTGCACAACGGAATCAGTCACGCCGTCGCCCGTCTCGCAGTATCCGCTCAGCGTCACCACCGGCGGCACGGGCAGTGGCAGCGTCTCGCTTGACCCAGCAGGCGGCGTCTACGATATTGGCACTGTCATCACCCTCACCGCCAGAGCGAACACCGGTTCCGCCTTCACCGATTGGAGCGGCTCTGTCATCAGCACGACTAATCCGGCAACGCTGACGGTGGATGGCAGCAAGACGGTCACCGCCACCTTTACCCTGGACCAGTACAGCATCTCCACTGCCATCGACGGCACGGGCAGTGGCAGCGTCTCGCTTGATCCGGCTGGCGGCATCTACGATATTGGCACTGTCATCACCCTCACTGCCAGCGCGGATGCGGGCAGCACATTCACCGATTGGAGCGGGGATGTCATCAGTACCACCAATCCGGTCACAGTGACGGTGGACGCAGACAAAACTATTACTGGAACCTTCACCCTCAACCCGACAGCTACACCGACAAGCACACCAACCGCTGCGACGGCAACTGCGACAGCGACTCAGCCCGCATCCACACCCACCGCGACGGCCAGTGGCACAGCCACCGCTACGGGCACACCTTCCACTGCAACGGCGACAGTGACGGGTACGCCGCCTACCGCTACGGCAACTGCAACAGCGACGGCGACTCAGCCCGTATCCACTCCCACGGCGATGGCTAGCGGTACAGCAACTGCTACGGGCACGCCTTCCACTGCGACGGCAACTGCAACCGGCACGCCTCCTACGGCTACGGCAACCGCAACAGCGACTCAGCCCGCATCCACTCCCACGGCGGCGGCCAGCCGGACAGCCACCGCAACGGGTACGCCGTCCACAGCAACCGCGACAGCGACGGGTACGCCGCCTACCGCTACGGCAACTGCGACAGCGACGGCGACTCAGCCCACATCCACACCTACGGCGACGGCCAGCGGCACAGCAACTGCGACGGGTACACCTCCTACCGCTACGGCGACAGCGACGGCGACTCAGCCCGCATCCACACCCACGGCGACGGCCAGCGGCACAGCCACCGCTACGGGTACGCCTTCCACCGCTACGGCGACAGTAACGGGTACGCCTTCCACCGCTACACCCACAGCGACGGCGACTCAGCCCACATCCACACCCACGGCGACGGCCAGCGGCACGGCCACCGCAACGGGCACGCCGCCCACTGCAACTGCGACAGCGACTCAGCCCGCATCGACACCTACGGCGACGGCCAGCGGCACAGCCACCGCAACGGGTACACCGCCCACTGCGACGACGACAGCGACGGGCACGCCTTCCACCGCTACGGCAACCGCAACTGCGACTCAGCCCGCATCCACTCCCACGGCGACGGCCAGCGGTACAGCAACTGCTACGGGTACGCCTGCCACTGCGACGGCAACCGCGACGGGTACGCCTCCTTCCGCTACGGAGACAGAGACGGCGACTCAGCCTACATCTACGCCCACAGCAACTGCAACCGGCACGCCTTCCACTGCAACGGCGACAGCAACGGATTCGCCTCCTACGGCGACACCCACAGCGACAGCGACTCAGCCCATATCCACACCTTCGGCGACGGCCAGCGGCACAGCCACCGCTACAGGCACGCCTTCCACCGCTACGGCGACAGCGACGGGTACGCCTCCTACCGCTACGGCAACTGCGACGGGTACGCCTCCTACCGCTACGGCAACTGCGACGGCCAGCGGCACACCAACTGCAACGGGCATGCCTTCCACCGCTATGGCAACTGCGACAGCGACGGCGACTCAGCCCGCATCAACACCCACATCGACAAACACTGCAACGCCGACGCACACGGTAATTGCAACTATCACGCCTACCAGAACTACAAACTCACCGCCGACTGTGACAGGCACGCCTACTGGCAATCCAAATTTGCCGCCGACAGCGACGGCTACCAGCACGCCCTCGGCCACGCCAACCAGCAGTCCGACTTCGACGCCGACACCAACGGCTACCAGCACATCGACAGCTACATATACGCCGACTGCTTTCCACACAGCCACACCGACGGTCACAGATACACCGCCGACTGTGACAGCCATGCCGACCAGCAGTCCGACTTCGACGCCGACATTGACTGCTACCAGCACGCCCCCGGCCACGCCGACCGGCAGCCCAACACCGACTGCTACGCCGACGGTTACACCGACCGCGCTAGAAACGCCTACAAGCACGCCGATGCAAATTCCTGTCTTTATGCCGTTGGTACGCAATGGCGATGGTGTCCGACGAGCGGACACTTCGTTTTCGAGTACGTTGTTCCTGCCTGTGGTTCGCGCCAGATCGGATTAAATGGGAAAGCGGGAGGAGAAATGTAGAAGGACCGGGCCGGGAAGACATCTGTAGGATTGTATCAACGGCAATCAGTTCAGAGCAGCGTTATCAGCGTCCTGTTTTCAGGGCTGCCTTACCGCTCATTGGCAAACCAGAGCCGCATGATGTGCAGGTCGTCCCAGTCCACAGTCTCATTCAGCGCATCGTAGACCGGACGCAGAAAGTCCGGTCCGTGCTCGGCAAAGGCGGCCAGGACTTGCTGCTGGACAGCGGGTTCCAGTTTGGATTCGCTGTGGAACCCGGCGGGATTGAGAGTGTGACCGGCCTGAAGATATTTCCACAGATGGCCGACTACCGTGCGTGTGGCTATGCCGGTCTCCTGGGCGATCTGGGCGATTGTCTGGCCTTCGTCAAAGGCCGCCGCGATTTCGTGAGTGCGACTGCCTGTGGATGTGGATGCGCGGCTGCGGCGTGAGGAGGCGCCCCCGGCTGACCCGGTCGAGGCGGACTTGGGCTTCTCGGCCAGATCATTTTCGGCGCAATAGGCTTGGATGGCGGCGAGAAAGGGGTCGGCGTAGCGCTCCGCCTTGGCCTGGCCCACCCCGTGCATCTGCAAAAAGCTCTCCCGGCTGTGGGGGAAGTAAGCGGCCATCTCCATAAGCGAGCGGTCGCCGAAAACCATATACGGGGGCAGCCCGGCATCGTCGGCCAACTCCCTGCGCAGGGCACGCAGTTGCTGGAAGAGGCCCGTGTCGTGGTCCACAGTTTCGGTGATGCTGGATGTGGCTTCTTCTCTGGGCTGGAGCGCGCCCATCACTTTTTCCTCGCTGCGCAGTACCGCCCACCCTTTGTCGGTCAGGCTGAGGCTGCCGTGGGTGATGTCCTGGTCCAGCAGCCCCTTTTGGATAAAGAGCCGGGCCAGATAGGACCATTCCTGCTTGGAGAATTCCGCGCCGATGTTGTAGGTGGAAAGCTGGTCGTGCTGAAATTGGAGTACTTTTTTGGCCCTCGACCCGCGCAGCACGTCGATAATATGGGCCATCCCAAAACGTTGTTTGGTGCGATAGACACAGGAGAGAAACTTCTGGGCCGGGACGGTCAAATCTACCTGCGCCCGCTCCTCGGCGGTGCAATTGTCGCACATCGCGCAGCCGGTGCCGTCGTCATCCTGCCCGTCTGTGTAGGTTTCGCCAAAATAGCCAAGCAAAGGAATGCGACGGCACTCGTCGGTCTCCCCAAAACCTATCATCGCGCTCAATCGCACATTGGCTCCCTGCCGCTCGGCGGGGGACTGCTGATCGATGAAGAAGCGGATGGTGCGCAGGTCCGCATAGTTGAAGAGCAACAGACAGTCTGCCTGCAGACCGTCGCGACCGGCGCGGCCAATCTGCTGATAGTAGCTTTCCATATCCTTGGGAAGACTGTAATGGATGACAAAACGCACATCGGGCTTGTCGATGCCCATCCCAAAAGCGACGGTTGCCACCATCACCGAGACCTGATCCCGCACGAAGGCCCGCTGATTTTGGGAGCGGGTGTGGCTGTCCAGCCCGGCGTGATAGGGGAGCGCCGATACGCCCCGTCGCTGCAACAGGGCGGCCAGGCTGTCCACCTCTTTGCGGGTGGAGCAGTAGACAATCCCGGACTGTTCTTTGTGATCTTCGATAAAGGTGAGCACCTGGCCCGGCCCATCCTGCCGGGGCTGCACACCCAGAAAGAGGTTGGGCCGGTCGAAGCTGGCGAGAAAGGTGTCGGATTCGCCAAAGCCCAGGCTCTGTTTGATGTCGGCCTGGACGCGTGGGGTGGCCGTGGCCGTGACGGCGATGCAGACCGCGTCGGGCAGACGGCAGCGCACATCGACAATCTGGCGATATTCCGGGCGGAAATCGTGGCCCCACTGGGAAATACAGTGGGCCTCGTCGATGGTCAGACAGTCCACCCGGCAGGCGTCCAACAGGCTCAGGGTAGCGGGTAGGAGCAGCGTCTCTGGGGCCACGTAGAGCAATTTGATGCGGCCCTGGCGCACCTGCTCCACGACAAAATCGTATTCGTGATAGGCCAGGCTGCTGTTGAGGTAAGCAGCGGCCACATCTGAATCCCGCAAGGTCTCTACCTGATCCTGCATCAGAGAAATCAGAGGCGAGACAACTACCATCAGCCCAGGGAAGATCAGGCCGGGAATCTGATAGCAGAGGGACTTTCCGCTGCCGGTGGGCATAATCGCCAGGGTATCCCGGCGGGACAACGCATTGCCCATAACCTCGGCCTGGAGAGGACGGAAATCGTCGTAGCCAAAGACTTGCTTGAGCAGGCTGCGGGCCGAATCCAGGGTGGGAGGAAGCGAGACAGATGGCGGCGGCGGGATCGAGGGCACTGCGTGAGGGGGTTCCGGTGCAGATTCGCCGGGCTGAGAATGTTCCCATTCATCAGAATAAAAACTATCGGTCACACCGGGCAAAATCCAACCGGAGAGTTGGACGTAGCAGCGCGGTTCGCCTTCGGGCATCTCATCGGGCCGCCACCAGTGGGCCAAAGAGACCCGCAAAAGTGTGCCTGTGGGAATCTCCTCCAGCGGCTCCTGAAATCCAACAAAGGTGAGGGTGTGCCCACCCTCCTCCGCGGGGTAGCGATAACAGAGCCGTTTAGAACCAGCTTCCCGGGTCAAGGGCTGGTCCGGCACCCAAAAAGTGGTGCTGTGATCCGGCACGCCTGTGCGCTCGGCGATATAGAGCGCGCCTTTCTTTGTGGTCTGGAGCAACCCGTCGTAAAGAACCGCCGTACTGCCGGTATGGGGCGAAAGGTGATAGTAGACAAAGGTGAAAAGATCGTCGATGGAAGCCAGCCGTCGCTTCTGCAGGACTGTGATATCCTCGCTGTGGGGCAGGGGACGCTCATCGCTGGGCTGCCAAGTGATCTCCCATACATCGCCCACTTCGTATTCCATGTTGGGGGCGGGGTCTCCTTTGGGATTCGGATGCAGCAGGCGCACGCTGCGACCGGAAAAAGTGAGACCACCCACACAAGCACCGCCGCCTTGACGGGTCTTGGCGACGATCACGACCTTCATAATTTGGGTGCTATTTTGGGTGCTCATGGCAGAAGATGCTCCACATCTGCGCCCATAACGGCGCTAAGGCGAGCAGCCAGCAGGGAGCGATGGCAGGCCGCCGGGGAGCGCTCCACACAGCAGAGTGCGACGACCTGGGCCTCTCCCAATTCGGCCACAAAAGCGGCGGGGTCAAACTCGGCCAGAACCTGGGCAGTGTACTCGTCCACAAAGCCATCGGCGAGGATCGTGCGCTGACGTTTGGCTACCTTTTCGGCTCTGTCCACATCGTATTGGGCTGCCCGCAAGGCTGGGGACGGAGCCAAATCGCGCCGATGGAGGTAGCGAATGCCCAAAGTTTCCAGCCGATCCTGCAAGCGTCGGCTATTGGCAAAGGCGTACTCGCTGCCGCGTACGCCCCGCCGCCAACGCACATCACAGAAGGTATCCACACCAGCCACCTGAAGTACACGGAAAAAGTCGTCTGCCTCCCAGCCGTAGACGCCGATGGTGACAAATCTAATCGTCATCACTCCCCTCCTCGTCGTCCCTCTCCGCCTGGGCAGAAACCGCGTAGCGCTTGCGGGATTTCAAGTCCAAAAACGCATCCCCAAAGAGGCTCGGTTGGCCGCCGGTGACACGATCCATCACTTGAGCTTGGGTGATCAGTTGGTCCGCCTCGTCAATGTGAAGCACATCAATACCCAACGCCAAGAGAGCCGGCGCGATCAGCTTGCTGCGATGACACATCTCCGGCTTGCCCTCGCTGCACATGAGAACCACCGGCAGCCCTTGCTCCCAGGCACGACGCAGGCGCTCAATCCCAGCCAGAAAGAACTCTTTTTCCCGCACCCGCTCATAGCTGACCTTACCATCTTCATAGCAGGCCGGGTCATCGGGCATCCCGCCCAGGCTGTCGCCCATAAAGACATAGCGGATGCCCTGCTGCTTGAGCGCGTTGTCCAGGGCATCTTTGGAAAATTCGGGCTTGAAACGGGAATAGGGACGGGTGCGCACGTCGATCAGGTAAGCGATATCACTGGCTTTGAGAGCGTGCACAAACGCGTCCAGCGTGCGGGCACCATATCCGATCAGGTAGATGGGTGAATGGGACATTGCAGATTAACTCCGGAGAAAGCGTCCATTTTTTGCGATATGACCACCGCTCTACTTTACCACAAAAGGGCGAGAGCCGCATCCTGGGCGAAAGGCGAGCGTAGGGATTGGTGTACATCCACGAACCAGTTGGTCGAAACTTCTGGGGAGAAGAAGTGAGTTCTACGTATCCAACAGATAGAGCCGTCCCTGCCAGGGAGGCAAGAGGAAGCGATGGGATTCTGCACCGATCCGCTCCGCCCGGTCGCTGACCACATCCCGCCACAGACCGGATTGTGGAAAGTCCAACGAAGTCTGCTGGGTCTCGCCGCCAAAGTTGAGCGCCACCAGCGCCACATTGCCGTTGTCGTCCCAGCACCGGTAACGTACCAGACCCGTAGCGGCAAAATCGTCGGCCAGGAATTCGATGTGCTCGCCCCGCAAGGCCGGAGAAGTGCGCCGGGCCTGAATCAAGCGGCGCACAATTTCCCAGTGGCGGCGGTGCAGGGGTCTGTCCAGTTTGGACCAGCTAATGGGCAGGAAATCGACAGTGCGGGGCATATCCTCGCCAAACTCCTGGCCCGTGTAGATCATCGGCACGCCGGGCGCGCTGAAGAGGGCAATCAGCCCCACCATCGCTTTGTCCAGGGCCACTTCCAGCCAGGAGTAGTTGTCCGGTTTCTGGATGTTCGGCCGGGCATAATAAAGAATTTCGTGTACCGGGCGCACTTCGTCGTGGCTGGCCGTATAGTTGATCACCTGATCCGGCCGCGAGAAGCCTTGCGCCCGGAAGCCACCGATAGCCCCAAAGATGTCCTTTTTCTCCCACTCCCAGCCCTGCTTCAGCACATCCTCCAGAATGTGATGGAATTCGCCATTCCAGACTGCGTCCATCTCCGTCTCGGCCACCAGTTTGGCCCCAGTTTTGTCCGGGTGCGTGCCATCGATCGGCCAATACTCACCGATGAGAATCACATCCGACTTGGCCTGGCGAGCGGCCCAGCAGGCCGCGGTGATGCCGTGCCAGGGGTTGAATCCCGGCTGCATTGGATTGCGGCTGTCGTAGTCCACACCGCCCACCCAATCGAAGCGGTAGCCGTCGATATGATACTCTTGCAGCCAGTGGCGCATCATTGACTGGAAGTAGCGGGTCGTCTCCTGGCTGAAGTGGTCCCAGTCCACGCCGCCCCACATATTTACAGCGGCGGGCGTGTGATGGAAAAAAGGGTTGAGATCGTCCAGCTTTTCGCCCTGGGGGCCATAAAGGGGCGGGTATATCTGATAGTAGGGGTGATCGCCCCAGGCGTGGTTGAGTACCACATCCAGAATCACAGCGATTCCCCGGCGGTGAGAGGCATCCACCAGCCGCCTGCATTCTTCGGGTGTGCCGTAGACCTGGGCCGGTGCAAAGTAGAAGACCGGGTTGTAGCCCCAGCTGGACTGGCCGGGGAACTGCTGGATGGGCATCAGTTCGATTGCGTTGACGCCCAGTTCGGCCAGATATTCCAGCTTCGACTCCACCCCGGCAAAATCTCCATAGACCGGGCGGTTGTCCCGCCAGTGTCCGGCGAAATCCCGCACGCCCAGCTCATAGATGACCAGATCGGCCAGCCGGGGCGTACGCCAGCCCTCGTCCGTCCAGGGGAAAGAACGGCGACGCCGCAGCGTCTCCTCGTCTGGCAACCAGGCCCAGGGGCCGGTTGCATCCCAGCGGATTTCTGTGGCGTAGGGGTCGGCCACCCAGACGTGGGACTGGTCATCCACAGCCACATAGAAGCCGTAGCGGGTGGGGCCAGGATGGGGCAGTGTAATCCACCAGAGGCCCGCGCCGTTGGTCACCATCAGATTGGCCCGGCTGTTCCAATTGTTGAAATCGCCCACCAGACTGACAAAGGGCTTGAAGGGCGCGTACATCACAAAAGTCACACTGCCCGGTGCGATCAGGTCCAGGTGAACGCCGCCCTGGAGAGGCGCGGGGAGAGAGCGAGTGGCTAAGGAAGGGTCGAGAGGTGTGGAACGACCGTCTACCACGGGTCAAAGCAATCATAATTGCGCTGGCTGACAATCTTTCCATCTTGAAAAACCAGAACGACAGCGAAGCGCGCCCGCATCTGATCTCCCCCCGCCAGTGAGCCGAGTGCAATCGCCAGCGTACCGCTCCACGCGACTTCCAGGAGCACCTGCTCGCCCTGAGCAAAACTGTTCTGCACGTCAAAGCGCTGCGAGGACATCACTTGCTGGCCTCGTATTGCCCCGTCAAGCAATTCGGCCAGTCCCCGTCGCGCGCCGTTGGGAACCAGCCGGTTGGGAAATTCCTCTTGCACCACATCCGGCGCAAAAAACGCAGCCAGTTCATCGCCGACTGCTCCCCTTTCCAGGGCGGCCAAATAACGCAACGCAATGCTTGTATTGGTCTGTTCCGTGGACATAGAAAACCTCCGTTCTGGCGATGAACCGTTCACTGATTGCAGAAACAACAAAGCGTGAAACGTGAGAAAAACCGGATGCTCTCACGTTTCACGTTTTGGTTGAACTGGTCCTCAAACTGAGAACTTGCGTTACATATTTTCGATCAACGCCTGGCCGAACTCGCTGCATTTGAGCAGTGTGGCGCCGGTCATCAGTCGCTCGAAGTCGTAGGTCACCCGCTTCTGGCTGATGGCTTTACTGGTGGCGGCCAGAATCAGGTCCGCGGCTTCGCTCCAACCCATATGGCGCAGCATCATTTCGCCGCTGAGGATGACCGACGACGGATTCACTTTGTCCTGGCCCGCATACTTGGGTGCGGTGCCGTGGGTGGCCTCGAAGATGGCCCGGCCCGTCTCGTAGTTGATGTTGGCCCCAGGCGCAATGCCGATGCCGCCCACCTGTGCGGCCAGCGCGTCGCTGATGTAGTCGCCGTTCAGGTTCAGCGTCGCCAGTACGTCATACTCGGCGGGGCGGGTGAGAATCTGCTGCAACATCGCGTCGGCAATCACATCTTTGATGATCAGACCGTTGGGCAGCACGTGCCAGGGACCGCCATCCAGAGGCTTGCCGCCGAACTCTTTGGCGGCCACTTCATAGCCCCAGTTCATAAAGGCCCCTTCGGTGTACTTCATAATATTGCCCTTGTGGACAAGGGTCAGATTCTTGCGGTTGTTGTCCAGCGCATAGCGGATGGCGGAACGCACCAGCCGGGCCGTCCCTTCCTGGCTGACTGGTTTGATGCCAAAACCAGTCGTATCCGGGAAGCGCACTTTGCTGTAGCGATCGGGGAAGGCTTCCGAGAACATCTGCTTGAACTTGACTGTATCGTCTGTGCCATCCTCAAATTCGATGCCAGCGTAGATATCTTCCGTGTTTTCCCGGAAGATAACCATATCCACCAGTTCCGGCTGCTTGACCGGGCTGGGCACGCCGTCGAAATACTGGACCGGACGCACACAGGCGTAGAGGTCGAGCTTCTGGCGCAGGGCCACATTGATGCTGCGGATGCCGCCGCCGATAGGTGTGGTCAGCGGCCCTTTGATGGCGACCAGATATTCGTCGATGGCGTCCAGTGTTTCCTGGGGCAGCCAGATGACTTCGTTGTAGACTTCGTTGGCCTTGTCGCCCGCGTAGACTTCCATCCACGCGATCTTGCGCTTGCCGCCGTAGGCCTTGGCGACCGCCGCGTCCAGCACCGGCTGGCTGGCCGCCCAGATGTCCACGCCCGTGCCGTCACCTTCGATAAAGGCGACAATTGGGTTGTCGGGAACCTGCAAAACGCCATCTTTGATAGTGATCTTCTCGCCGCCGCTGGGGACAGTAATGTGTTTGTATGCCATTGGGTTCTCTCTCCGTTAAGGGTATGTATAAGTGGGTACGTAACACAAATACGCATCACGCACTACGCAATATCGTTCTCCACACGCGCCCGCCATTCAGCGTCGCCCGCGCTAAAAATCTTCCCCGTCTCTTGGCGACCCCAGGGACCGACCAGCCAGTAGATTTGTTTGGCCGTCGCCGTAGCAGAGCCGAGTTTGCCGCCCTCATAGGCTGTGTGGAATTGGGTCAGATCGATTTTCGTCCCATCTGTGTCCACACTGCGCAGGTCTGCCTGCATCTCCGTTTCCACCATCCCCGGATTCAGCCCATTGACCATCACACCCGTGTCCGCCACCTCTGTGGCCAGGGTGCGGGTGAAGGCGTCCAGCCCGGCTTTGGCCGCGCTGTAGGCACTCATCCCCACAAAGCCCCCTTTGGCCGCGCCGCTGGTAATGTTAAGAATGCGTCCATAGCCCTGGACAAGCATCAGCGGCACTACGTGACGGGCCAGATTATACGGCCCCACCAGATTGACGTGGATGTTGTAGGCCCACTCGTCCGGGTCGGAATCGGCCACCTCTTCCACCGGCCAGACCAGCGCCGCGTTGTTGACCAGAATGTCGATGCGGTCGTATTCAGTCAGAGCCGCTTCGACCACTTCCTCAATCTGGGCGAAATCGCTCACATCGCAGGTGACGGCGATGGCCTTGCCCCCAGCCTTGCGGATGCGCTTGGCAACCGCGTCGATCTCTTCCTCACTGCGCGCGACTAGGACCAGCGACGCGCCAGCCGCGGCCAGCAACTCTGCGGCAGCCGCGCCAATACCCCGACCACCACCGGTGACCAGTGCGACTTGCCCCTGCAATTTTCTCGAAATCGACTTTTCTGCCATTGGCTGCTCGGATGAAGTGGCGGTAAACCAGGTTAGCGATGCTCACGCCAGTCTACCAGAGAGGGGGCAAAAGGTCCATTTTTGGGGGCTGCGGGGAACAGAAAACGACTACTGCATTTGACAAGAATCAGGGCAAAGAGTATAGTTCAATCTTCAATAGTCAATTTTGACTATACGGTTCGGAACAGTTGTTCCGAACAACTGTTGATGTGTGTGATGAATTGAGGGAATGGCTGTGACACAGAGCAAGACAACAACCAATCGCAGTCTGCTGACTGTTCTCTTTCTGGGCGTGCTGATGGGTGCGCTGGACATCGCTATCGTCGGTCCGGCCCTGCCCGCCATCCAGACCGCCTTTGGGATCGACGAGCGGGCTGCTGCCTGGATTTTCACAATTTACGTCCTCTTCAATCTCATCGGTGCGCCACTGATGTCCAAACTGAGCGACCGCTACGGACGCCGCTCGGTCTACGTGGCCGATGTGACATTCTTTGCCATCGGTTCACTGGCTGTGGCCCTGGCCCCCTCCTTCAGCCTGCTCCTGGCCGGGCGTGCGCTGCAAGGGCTAAGCGCGGGCGGCATCTTCCCGGTGGCCAGCGCGGTCATCGGCGACACCTTCCCAGAAGATAAAAAGGGCAGCGCGCTGGGGATGATCGGTGCGGTCTTTGGTCTGGCCTTTATTGTCGGCCCAATTCTGGGCGGCGTGTTGCTGATTTGGGGCTGGCAGTGGCTCTTTCTGGTCAATCTGCCTGTGGCTGCGCTGGTCATTCTGCTGGGGATGCGCAATCTGCCCACCACACGCCCGGCAGTCGCCAAGCCATTTGATCTGCTGGGCATGGCCGCCCTGGCCGTGGCCCTCACTGGCCTGACACTGGGCATCAACCGGCTGGATACGACCGCCATCGGTGGCTCTCTCCTGTCCCCGCAGGTGTGGCCGTGGCTGGCCCTGGCCCTGGCCGCGGGTGCTGCTTTTGTCTGGCTCGAAGGACGAGCCGCGGACCCAATCATTCGCCTGGGACAATTTGGCAACCGGCAACTGGTGTTGGCAAATTTCTTGTCAATGGGCGCGGGGCTGGGTGAAGCGGCGATGGTCTTTCTGCCCGCGCTGGCAATTGCCGCCTTTGGGGTAAGCCAGAGCCGGGCCAGCTTTCTGCTCCTGCCGGTGGTGCTGGCCGTGGCCGTCGGTTCGCCCCTGGGGGGCCGCCTGCTGGACAGCTACGGCGCGCGCCCAGTGGTGATGGCTGGGACGATTCTGCTGGCTGTGGGGATGTTTCTGCTCGGCCTGTGGGGGACAAACTTCGTCGCCTTTATTGTGGCCGGTGTCTTTATCGGCTTTGGCCTGGCCAGCCTGCTGGGCGCGCCGATTCGCTATATTGTGCTGGGCGAGGCAGCGCCCAGCGAGCGAGCCGCGTCCCAGGGGGTCGTCACGATTGCCACCGGCGTGGGCCAGTTGATCAGCGGTGCGCTGATCGGTGCGGTGGCGGCCAGCCAGGGCGGCGGCGTGGACGGCTACAGCGTCTCCTATCTCTTTGTGGGCAGCGCTGCCCTGATACTGGTCCTGCTCTCGCTGGGGCTGAAGTCCCGTCAGGCAAGGCAGGTATGAGCGCAGATGATCGCAAACTGCTGCTGCTGGGCCTGTTACGCATTCAGGCCATGCACGGCTACCAACTCAACCAATTTCTGGACGAGCATCTGGACTTCATCGCCAGCCTGAAACCATCCACCGCGTACTATACGCTGGAACGGATGGCCGAGGAGGGACTGGTGGAGACCCACGCGGAGCAGCCAGGGCGGCGGCCAGCCCGACAGATTTACGACATCACCCCGGCGGGCGAAACGCTCTATCAAGAATTGCTGCGGGACAACCTTTCCCGGTATGATATGGGGGAGAGCGGCGACGACATCGGCATCGGCTTTCTGGCCGACCTGCCGCGAGGGGCTGCGGAAGCGTGTCTGGCCCAGAAGCGGGGAGTTTTGCAGGGCAAGATCGAGCAGTTCGAGGAGATGGCTGGACGCTCGACCCTATCGGCTGCCACCCATCTGACGATCCGGCGCACACTGCACCGGCTGCGTGCGGATGAGGCGTGGCTGGATGAGGTGGCGGGATGGCTTGGCAAACAGTAAGTAAAGCAAAATGCAGCTAGTAAACAGTTGGTGGCCGAGCAGGATGGCGCCCACAAACTGACAAATGTATTCAAAACACAATTGAGGAGAAGAACGGATGTACAATTTTCTAACGATGGCCCATTCCGGCTGGCGCTATCTGGCTCTGCTGGCTTTGGTGATCGCCGTCGTGAAGTATCTGATGGGCTGGCTGGGCAACGGTGGCTGGGGCAAACTGGACCGGCAGATCGGACTGATCACCGGCATTGTCATGGACATCCAACTGCTGCTGGGCCTGATTCTTTGGGCCGTGGGAGCAGGGATGGGGATTGTCGGGGCCAACATCACCCGTACGGTCGAGCATCCGGTATGGATGCTTATCGCCATTGTTGTCATGCACGTGGGCCAGGCACGGGTAAAGAAAGCCGATGACGGCAACAAAGCCAAGACAGCGGCCATCACATTTATTGTCACCGGTCTGCTGGTGGCGGTGGGTGTGGCCCGGATAACGGGCGTGATGTAAATTGAACAGTGACCAGTGACCAGTTATCAGTGACGACGACGCGACCCACTGATAACTGGTTACTGGCGACTTCTACAACTCCTTATCGAACGCAACCTCCGCAGGAATCTCCACAAAACCGAGCATTTTGTTGATGCCCAGCATCGGATTGTTCTCTTCGTTGTCCGTTCGGATGGCCGTGCCCCCCTGCTGGATGGCAAACTCGATGGCCCGCAGTTTCATCGCCAACGCGATCCCCTTGCGTCGATGGCTGCGCATCACACCGGTCAGCCAGGTGTTGATACGCTGGGGCATGGCCGGGTTCTTGGCCAGCATACTCACCCCCACATATTCGCCTGTCAGCCCATTGATATCCAGGGCCGGGTCGATAGCCAAAAACCAGCCCTCCGGCCAGAAGTTGGGGTTCTCATACCCTTTAATGTACTCCTCGTATGGCTCCTTCACAGGCGGATCGATCTGGGGAATGTCCTGATCGATCTCCCAGAACATCTCATAGAGCTTTTCCATCCAGCGGGGATCCCTGTCACGCACTTCGGCCAGGGGAACAATTTTTACCCCTTCCCTGGCCACCCGCTCCTGCGCTCCGTTGAAACGACTGAAGTCGAAGTTGGTGATGTCCAACTCGGAGATCGAAAAGCGCATTTTAGGAACAAAGCCCTGGGATTTCAGCCACGCCACCCGATGGGTGCGATCTTCTCGAATATCTGTGGACAGAATCTTCGGCTCTCGATCCATCACACTTTCCAGCACAAAGTCATAGACACTCTGGTGCAGGTCACTTTGCTCTTCAACCGATGGCAGGGCCGAGTAATAGTAGACGAATTTGCCCGGCGCGTTGGCCCAGAAGGGTTCCATATAGGCCCCTTCCCCAATCATCTCCCCGTTGGCATCGGCCACAAAGCGCTGGCGCAATTTGTCCGCGGGCCACCGGCTGTCGTGAAAACGCAAATTGGAAAGGTTCGATAGCTCATCGGGCCACGCTTTGTTGTGTATCTCCACCAGCGCGGCATACTCTTCATCGGTCATCGGATTGTACGGTCGTAGGGTATACATCGGATCGTCTCCTATACGAAATCAGGTGAATGCCACCTGCAATTTCCCATCCTTCATCAGGCTCAGGACAGCGCCTTCGCCTTCTACAATTCCTTCTCATAGTTCACCCCCGCGGGAATCTCCACAAAGCCCAGGACTTTGTTAATCCCCAGCATCGGATTGTTCTCCTCATTTTCCGTGCGGATGGCCGTGCCGCCCTGCTGGATGGCGAACTCGACGGCCCGCAGTTTCATGGCCAGGGCAATGCCTTTGCGCCGATGGCTGCGCACCACACCGGTCAGCCAGGTTTGGATGCGCTGGGGCAGCGCCTGATTCTTGCCCAGCATACTCACCCCCACATACGCGCCGACGCCATCTTCGCTGGCAGCAGAAGGATCAAGCGCCATCTGCCAGCCCTCCGGCCAGAAGCCGGGATCGTCAAAGCCCTTCACGAATTCCTCGAACGGCTCCCGTTTAGGCGGATCGACCTGGGGCACATCCTGCTCGATCTCCCAGAGCATATCGTAGAGCTTCTCCAGCCAGCGGGGGTCTTTCTCCCGCAGTTCGGCCAGGGTGAGAAGCTGTACCCCTTCCGAAGCCACCCGTTCCTGCGCGCCGTTGAAACGGCTGAAGTCAAAGTTCGTGATGTCCAGTTCGGACTCGGCAAAGCGCATCTTGGGGACAAAACCATTGGCTTCCAGCCACGCCACCCGATGGCTGCGATCTTCCCGCGTGCCCGTAGAAAGGCGGGCGGGCTGCTGCTCGGCCAGATTCCCCAGCACATACTCATAGACGAGTGTGTGGACCGCTGGTCGCCCCTCAAATTCGGGCAAGACAGAATAGCCATAGAAGTATTTTCCTGGCGCATTGGCCCAAAAGGGTTCACAATAGACACCCTCTGCGACAAAGCGGTCGCCGTTCTCGACCACAAAACGCTGGAAGAGCTTATCCGTCTGCGCGCGTTGATCGTTGAAACGCCTTGTCGCGACGGAAGTTGGCTCATCAGGCGTAGCCGCGTTGTTGACATCTACCAATGCCTGGTACTCGGCATCGGTTTTGGGTTGAATGGGTCGAATTGTGAGCATTGAGATTATCTCTTTCTGTCAATTGTCTTGTGATAGTCTGACCAGGCAGGCAGTGGCTGAAAACCCAATCGCAGATTGATCTGGTACATTGGATTCTTTTCTTCGTTGCCCGTTTCAATGGTCTCGACTCCAGATTCTTTGGCAAACGCGATGGCTTTCAGCTTCAACGCCATGGCGATTTTGCGCCGCCGGTGACTGCGTCGGGTACAGGTGAAGCCAGTCTCCATATGGCCTGGCCGGGCCAAATCCCGTTCCAGGTTGCTCAGCCCCACATATTCATCTCCATCAACAGCAATGAAATGTCCTTCGGGCAGAAAGTTCGGCCCATCAAAGATGCGTTTGACATACTCCTCAAAGGGAAGCTGTGTGATCGGCTCAGGCGATGGCTCATCCTGGGAGCCAGCCCAGTCCAGATCGTAGAGCTTGCGTTGCCACGCCGGGTCCCGCTTTATCAGTTCGTCCAATGCACAGATTTCAATCCCGCCAGACTCCACCCCTTCGACGAGACCGGCATAGGGTGCAAAGTCGAAATCATTCACATGCAAGCGGGAACGGGGATAGCGCATCACCGACACAAAGCCCCGATCCGTGAAAAAGCGCACCTGATCGCCCTTATCCTCCCGGGCATTGGCCGTCAGCAGCACAGGAGCCGGTTCTCGCCGGTGGAGAGCGTCCACCAGCACGTCGTACATCTGCGCCCGGTTCTGCTCACTCTCGAATGCCCCGTGGAGGTCAATATCCACCTGATATTTGCCTGGGCGATAGGACCAAGTGCTCTCCATCGCGCTGCCCACCCCCACGATCCGCTCCCCTGCCCAGCCCAAAACCCGGCGATAATAGCGATCGGGCGAGCGGTTGGCGTCCCGGTGTTTCACTGCGGCCAGGCTTGTTGGCTCATCCGGCCACGCGCTGTTGACCACCTCCACAAACCTATGGTAATTCTCCTCAGACGGTGTAAATTCATCGATTCGTAACATTTTTCTCATCTCCAGCAAAACAAAAAAGGCCACAGGCGCAGTTGCGCCCGTGGCCAAAAATCTCAGCAGGTCGGTGGGATCAGCCGATGGCTGAATCCGGGCGCGAAAAAAGAGGGCGGATACCAAAGAAAGAAATACGAAGCATCAGGACCTCCTTTCGTGCGCTACAGATAATTGTGATTTGGCTGACAGCCAGTGTACAACGAGCCAGTGGGTTTGTCAATCCCCAAATGGATATTGGGTGAGCGTTATAGTTTCCCGGGAGGAGAAGAGAAGCGGGTGCGACCGACGGTGGAGCGACGCCAGGGATGATCGGGAGCGGGACGACGATGTGGGGTTGGGGTGGGAAGAGAAGATGTCACGGGAGGAGGAGGTGGCGGAGAAGAAGAAGGAGGAGAAATAGGCAAGGGCACAGGGGTGGAAATCACTGGCTGAGACAGAAGTGGAGGGCAGGAGGCAGCGGTGTGTTGGAGACGGCATTGGAGGCGTTTTTGGCGGGCTTGCCTGCGCAAGCGAGACTCAATGCGAGGCCAGTCCTGCTCCCAACGGCGATTACAGACGAGGTTACGCAAAGCCAGCATGGGGTCAACGTGGGGACGAGCCCAATGCATCCCAGCCCCCTTCAAACGAGCTTCGACCACGACTTTGTTGGCACTTTCCACGGCCCCACTGCCGATGGGAAATCCTTGCTCTATAAAGAGAGGGTATTGCATCTGTGCCCGGCGTTTTTCCAGATAGGTCAGGGCTTCGGGCAAGTTAAGCGCCTGGGCATCAGGATGAGCCTTGACCAAACGGTTCAATTCAACCAGGAGTTGGTCAGGCCCGCTATGTTTGAGTTGGTGTAGTTGCTTTTCCAGCCAGGCCGCCAGTTCGGCGGAATTTGCGCCGAATGTAGCCTGCCCAATCTTGCTGATATACTCTGTCGCATGGGCAAAGTCCAGAATACGCAGGGCATCGGGTCGATGATAGTCGGTGAACCCTTGCAACCAGGCGGCTCCATCCTGGACTGCGCCCACCTTGCCAGCGTTCTCTATCCCGCGTCGCTGGGTCTCCACCAGGGCCAGGCGGTCAAAGTTACTCGCCTCAGCCAGTCGGGAAAAATAGGTGTGGTTCTGGCTATGCACCACCCACTCCTTCGTTTTGGCATCCCACACTTTCTCTCCCACCTCCCCGATCACCACTGTCTTCACTTCTGCCCACTCCCCATGCAGCAGGGGCACAAATGCTCCATCCGCACTCAGTAACGCTTTGGCTGACCCGACGGGGGGGGCTGGCATCTCTTCCTCCAACCTTTCCACCTCTTCATTTTGCTCGCTCACATAGGCTTCCCCCGCTACCAGACTGTTCTGCCTGACGGCAAACTCACTCACTTCTGCCCCTGTGAACACTTTCAACATCTCCGCCGCTTCTTCAAATGGCATCCATGCCCCCAAACGCACCAGATTCTCAAATAGAATCGGTGTTACCTGCACCGGCAATAGCCCTAATTCCTCATCCAGGGGGAAAAAACCCTCCTTTACAGGTCGGGCACACCCCATATCTTCTTTCCAGAATCAACTCTTCTCCTCCTTGCGTCTGCAATCGCCGCTTTTTCTTCCCTCCTTCTGCTTTTAGTTTTGTCCCACACTCCGGGCAAGCTGGACCTTCCCCTTTCTCCATTTCTTTCCAATCCCCCGCTTGGCTTTCTACTGCCAAATCAGTCACCATCCCCGCCCGCACTCGTACCCAACGCCTATCCATCTCTTTTTCTATCTCGCGTAGCGTGGCTTTCGGATTCTCTTTCCTCCATCCTCCCATCCCTTCCGCCACTTCCTCTAACATCCCACTCCATTTTTCTATCTGCTCTACCCTTTCCATCTCTTTCTTCTCCCTCTTTTCTGCCCACTTCCTTCACGCTTTCTCCTATCTTACTCCACTCCCCCCTCCTCGGGAAAACTTCTCGCTCACCCATGGATGTTGTGATACAATTCAGTGTGAACCCTTTAGACCGACTACAGGAGAACCTGCAATGACTGAGTTTGCCCCCACCGACCGCAACCGGGTGCGTCGCCTGCCCGCCCGCGCCCGCTACGATGCGGAGACGATCTACCCGATCATCGACGAAGCGCTCATCTGCCACGTGGGCTTTGTGGCCGACGGCCAGCCCTTCGTCATCCCCACCATCCACGCCCGCATGGGGGATACAATCGTCCTGCACGGGGCCAAGGCCAGTCGCCTGCTCAAACACGCGGCCACGGGCGAGCCTCTCTGTATCACCTGCACAATTGTGGATGGACTGGTCCTGGCCCGTTCGGTCTTTCATCACTCGATGAATTACCGTTCCGCGGTCGTCTTTGGCCGGGGTCGGCTGGCCGAGTCCGAAGCAGAAAAGTGGGCAGCGCTGGAAGCTATCACCGAGCACGTCATGCCCGGTCGCTGGGCGGATGCGCGGCTGCCCAACGAATTGGAGATGAACGCCACATCGGTTGTGCTGGTGGAGATCGAAGAGGCCACGGCCAAAGTGCGCAGCGGCCCACCAGGGGATGAGGAGGAAGACTACGCTTTGCCCATTTGGGCTGGCGTGCTGCCGAGCCAGATTGAGTTTGGTGCGCCGGTGGATGATCCGAAGTTGGGAGAGGGGATTGGGGTTCCGGGGTATATCAATACAAAGGAACGGCGGGGTATATAGCCACCCCACCGTTCATCTTTGAACCGAACATTTCATCCCTTGTGAATAGGAACTTTGGCTGCCCTGTTCACAACCCGCTGGCAAATATAACGCCGAGAAAAATACCAAATCCAAAAATCGCTACGACACCCACTACGGCCAGAAAAAACACGATTCTTGTCAACGTGCCTGAAATACTTTGTTGGGAGGGAGGCTGCATCATTTTCAATTCCTTTCCAAGGATAGAAGGCCCCATCACATCGCGGTAGGTACAGTATCCCATAGACAGCCAGTGCCCAACATCACAGCCGCCATATAACAGCCTCAGTATCTCCTTATAGACGTCTCACAATAAACTCACGCTCCAGAAACACGAAAGTTTACCTCCAGATTAGCAGGCAATGTGTATTGATCAAGAGGATGCGGGACAGGAAATGGGATGCTGATCCAGAGGCATAAATCCGCGTAGCCTGCATTTGCCTGAGTCCTGTTTCCCCCCTCTTGACCAATACAGATTAGCAAATAATGACTATTGGAAAACAAACCGGAAACAAGCATACTGGACTTCCAATGAGAAGTGCGGTAAAATCTGGATGTAGCGCAAACTAGAACATATGTTCTACTCCAATTGCAAAAGGAACCCTTTATGTATCGTCGAGTCCAATCCAATGTGCTCCTACGAAGTGAACTGGCCAATGTACTACGTAGTACCCTTCAAGCAAACGCCAACCTTGCTCGAAATCTCCCGATCGAGGCTGTGGAAGTCTATTCGACTGGTTTCCGGGATGCACTCCGAGCCGTTGCCACTGCGTACGATGTAGACTTACACATCTCGGACTCTGAATTTGGTGCATCGGCTACCAGGCCCCGATTCTAGATAGTACAACATCGGGCTGTTGGTCTTGATGCACGCATAGGCGTTATGAGCGTATCGATTCAAGCAATTCGCGCAAAGCCGCCGACATAGAGGGCGAAAAAAGTGCGCCGACTCCTGGTTCCTGGGCCAACTGCTCCAGCGTACGACGCAAAACCTCCCGATGAATCATTTCTTCGGGAAGGTTGAGTTGGCGAGCAACATCATATCCATCGGCCATGACGATCAAGGCATCTTTCCAGGCTTGTGCACGGATTTGCTCTTCAGTAGCAGCTGCAGTCGCAGCCGCGTTGCGCTTCACCAAGTCGGCTGGCGGGGCGATGTTCTCAATAGACAAGTCGAATACGCGGATCCCCCATTTGCGCAATCGGATGTTAGATTCTATCCTAATCTCTCGCCGGATACGCTCGTACGGGGGTCTAGCCACCAAGTGTTCCAGACTATATTGGGCGATGCAGTTATGGGCAGATTCCTTCAATGCGCTTGAGAGTTTTGCTCTCCATTCGGTAATATACCAATATTGGCGTTGTAAATATTCGAGTTCTGCAGGAGATACTGTCTTCGTATCACGTCGGCTGTTTGATCGTATGTTTAGCCCCGCCATACTGGTGATATCCACGCGCACTTCTATTCCATCGCTTGTGAGACAGCCTTTTAGCGGTTCACATGTATGTTCTGGTTGCAGATCGAATACCTGCTTGATATACTCAAAACGTTCAGTAATAAGAAAAGTGGGACCAAGAACAATTCGCGGTTGTATTGGCCCGCCCTCGAGGGCGATAGCGCAATTTGGCCGCACGATGGTGATTGCTGGCCCAAGAACTCTGGCCCCGCCAGGCGGTACGACGACCTTCCCTCCTTCTACAATTTGAATCCCCCTCCACATTCCGGTGATGATCCGCACGAGATGCAGGAATGATTCCTTCGTGCTGTTGTTAAGCAACGGTGCCATCACATAACTATTCAAATATACTGTGACAGCGATGGTGAGAAGAAGAAATAGGGGAAGAAGCCAGTGGACCAGAAGCCCAGATAGTGGAAGCAACGTCATCAGGACAAGAATGGCAAGCCACTGTTTTCGTCCTGTTTCAACGAGTAACCCTGTCGGCACTCCATAAATTGCACCGATGACAACTGCCCCAATGAGCAGGACAGGATCGTAGAACTCCATTGTGGCCGCAGCCATTGCGAACAATAAACCTATTCCCCCCGACCAGATTGCCACACGTTCCTTCTTGATAAACATCAGGAACCTCCCATTGAACAATGCGGATCAGCAAATTGGCAACGACAAAATCTTACGGACAAAACGATAGACCGCAGTTCACTTGTCGCGCAGGGGTCAATTTGTGATGGTAGGGAGCGATGTGTGACCACCTGAAGTACTTTTATATCAGTTTACACGGTTTTTACTGCACTTTCAAGCTGGGTATATCGGCGTTCTGCTCAGGCATTAGATTTCCTGCTCTGCAGCCCGTATGATTCGTAAGCCTTCCAGCCGCAGCAACTCAGGATAGAGGTTCTTGTACACATTACAGTACGGTGATTTCACGTCGTTACGTCCTGTGGCCCGATAGGTAAGGGATGGACAGCCACCGGCGCACCAGTAACGCCAGTCACACTCTCGGCAGCCACTCTTTTCCTCCACGCTCGTATTCTGGAATCCTCCCGTATGAAGTCGAATTTCCGTCAGCGGGTCAGTCGCGAAGATGTCCGTCACCGAACGTTCGATCTCCATCTGGCAACGGGAGATGGATCCGTTTTGATCCACCACTAGGTAGCTGTCACCTGCGCCACAGACGGTCTCGTGGGGAGAGCCGAAGTTGGCCCGGTCGATCAGCGAGGCCAACAGGCTGTGTTCGGGCAGGTTCTCTTCTATGATAGCAAAAGCCTGACGTATCCCGGCGATCAGTCGTTCATCCTGGGCACGCAGACTGGCCGGGTCAAGCGTTGTGTCGTTCTCTCGGTAGAAGTTCAGGTTGAAAAGCAGATTTCGTTCCAGTGCAAAGCCCACAGCCGCGGCCACTTCGTCGGCATTGTTAGCAGTGACAGTAATCGAAATATGGGGCGAGACGCCGTGGGTCAGCGCCCGGTCGATGGAGCGTTTGACGATGTGAGAGCTGCCTCGGCCATTGGCAAAGATACGCTGGGCATCGTGGCCATCACCGATGCCGTCGATAGAGATCATCAGTGTTATCTTCTCGTCGCGTAGAAAGTCCAGCATCGGTCGGGTCAACGCCACTCCGTTGCTCAGAACCACTTCCTTTAGGCCCAGACCGGTCTCCTGAGCCTTCTCCAGCGCATAGGCGTGCAACTTCATCACCAGCGCGAAGTTGAGCGTCGCTTCCCCCCCCGCATACTTCAGCTTGACAGCTTTGAATCCGTTGCTGACGGCAGAACGGAAGATGGCATCCACAGCAGCATAGCCGGTAGCCTCCTCCATCGGATCGTCGCTCTTGTCTACGTAGCAGTAAGTGCAAGTCAAGTTACATGCGTTGGTCGTGTGCAGCCAGGCGATGAGAGTCTGGGTGTCGCCCCGTTGCAGGCGTGGCTGACTTCCCACCAGTTCCAATAGGTTCAGAGCATGGAGCCGATCAACGGCTGCCTGGAGGTTGCTGTCCAGGACACCTGCCTGCAGTATATCCACCTGATCTGTTTGGGTAAAGCAGTTTAGTAGGGCAAGCGCAGCGTCATTCAATATCACCGGCCCATTATCACCCAAAGGGTTGAAAGCCAGATGACGATCTTGGCCCAAGCGCTGGGTGTGGGTTGCCGCTTTGAAAAGGTGCCGGTCAGGCTGCCGGGCCATCTGTGTCAAAACCAGATTAGAGTTGGTATCCGCGCAGGCGCAGTTCGAGTCAACGACTGGGGCCACTTCGCTGGATTCGTCTCTTGACAGAATAAGGAATTGATTTGAGGGTGACATGGCAATCTCTCCTGGCTCTCAGGGGTGGACGAATTGAATTGAGAATGTGGCAATCATTTGAGCAGGGGTGTTCGACAACCTTTGCGCTAAACTCCGCAAACCCTCCCATTCATCACACAATGCTCACCAAAATCTCACAGAGCAAGCTTATCATACAATTTTGGACTTGTAAAGCCCCAAACTGGTAATTTAAGGCGAACAGAACAAAAAAGCCTCGGCTCTGTCAGTATTGCCTTACCGATAGAGCCGAGACCTGGACTTGCTATACAATTGTCAACCGCATCGAATTAGAAATCCAATTCGATGTATCTCTCCGGTGGACCAAAATGCTCCAACACAAACTGTGCAAATCCTGATTGAGAAATGCCGAAATGTTCTTCTGCACTTGCAATACATTCATCCAACTCACTCCGGTCTGCACCACTCAGCAATTCCAAAGCATCGTGCAAACGCGCACGGGTTGCCCGAAACTTTGCAAAGACGAAGGGGCTATAGGTGCTGTAGCAGGCAAACGCACGAACTGCATGCCCGGCGGCAATGCAGAGCTCCTCTTTTCTCTTGCCACGTCCGAACCTGTGGAGGTAAAGTTCGGCCTGGAATGTCTCCCAATCCCCCCGACGGATCAACATCTCATCCCGATTGGCTTTATCCAACTGTTGATGATAGCTTGAGTCGACCGGTCCAAAATGGTTGAAGAATATGCCATCGATGGTCTGAGACAGTGCTGCAAATTGAGGGGCCAATTCGGCAAGCGTCCGGTCGTCGGTACGGATATGGAATCGATAATGAATGGTTCGGGCGTGGCTGATTAGCGCGTCCAATCGATTGCTGGATAGATTGTGTCTTTCAGCCACACTCTCAGCCTGGGTAAAAGCATTTACCGCCAGTCGGAAAAGATTATCCACAGACAAAATTTCACGAGTTCCAGCCCTTTCTTGGGGAGATAGAATTGCAGGACCGAGTAGCTGTCGTCTGCGCATCCATTCCCGGTAGATACAGCCCAATTCGATCAGCGCCAGCACCAGTCGCACAGGCTCATCGACATCACCGGCCGTTTCATCAAAAATCATGACAACCTCTAGTGCTGCCGTTTCGGCCTCTTCTAACAACTGGGTTGTACGCCCCGCGATCTGCATATTGGCCGGGGAAATGCTGCTGCGCCGTTTGGCCTCGGCCAGGGCACGCAGGGCCAAACCCAACCCCCGGCGATCAGCAGCCTGGGTAAATATCTCGACCGCTCGATTGGCGTGATCAATCGCAATCTCTGATGAAAATTGGCGGATATATACTTCGGCAAGTGTATTCACACTGAGAGCAACGGGACGCTGAGGGCCATAGCGTTCGCGAATGCGCAATCCAGCGCGAACAGCAACCTGGGCACTGTCATAATCACCGATCTCCGCAAGGGCGAAGCCAAGATTATTGGAAGTATTGGCCCATTCACCGTCCATCTTAAGGGTTTTCCATAGGGGCAATGCTTCTCGAAAAGCAGCAATAGCCCGATGAGTGCGTCCTTGCGCCCAATAGATATAGCCCTGATTGTTATAGGCACGGGCTAAGACCCCAATCCAACGGTGATAGCGCCGTACAGGTGTAAGCCGCTCAATCGAGCGCGCGATAAGTTTTTCGGCCTCTTGATAGCTGCCTGTCTCCCCAGCCAACAGACCATTCCACGAATCCAATTCGGCTTCGGACAATAGACCGCCAGGTCGGATGATTTCGTCGAGAAGTTCGCCGCTCAGACGTTCTGCCAATGCCAGTGCTTCCGCATTCTTACCGCTCGTGTTGAACAATTCGATCCAGCGTACGGCCTCGTCAGCAACCACATCGGCATACAACAGACCATCAATGCCTTCGGCGGCCTCTCGCAGATTGCTCTCATCCACAAAAGAACGCATTTCAGCACGCAAGAGCGCATTTAGCTCGGTGTCCCGAATAGAGACTGCCTCTTCGGCATAGCGGAAATAGGCGTTGAAACCCCGGAAGGCGTTCCTGCGCAGACGATAGAAAACATCCTCAATGATGGCAGAACGCACGTCATTACGCAGATGAGTGATTTTCGGCGCATCTCCCACGATTTCCTGGTAATTCGCGGCCAATGGCCGGAACAGATCATCGATTTCTCTCTCGCGCAAGCGGATGATCCCTTCGTAGTATTCCTGCAAACGGGTAAATATCCGTTCCCTTTCGCTATCTGTGCCCGCCTCCAAGGCATGCTCCTGCAAAATCTGATACATCTCGTCGTGCAGGAAGATACGCTGATCCTTAGGTCGCTCCTTGATAAAGGACAATCCCTTGATCTTCTGCCAGGCATCGTCAAAATCAGATGGCTCCAGTCCACTAATATCCTGTAGCAAGGACCCGGTGGCCCCTTTGCGCAGCCAACCCAGAATCTTGACCAACCGGTCGGCAGGGGCCAACCTTTGAGAGAGCAATTTGATGAATTCTATTCCCAGTTTCTCTCGAACCTGGGCACATTGCTCCGGACTCATCTGCATCGCTTCGGCAGACGACACAGTAAATTCTTGCATGTGGTTGCCTTCAGAGACAACCATAAAGTCGATGGCCAGGGCTAACAGAATCGGTCGGACAGTGGGAATTTCCCCTTCGTCGCGCAGGGAATAGAAGATAGCCTGGCGCATATCGAGATCGATTGCAGTGACCCGGCGAGCGACCCAGCGATCTTCTTCTCCGCCTGTATCCTTCAACCTCTCAATCACCGCCTCAAAATAGACGAGCGCTTCCTCCTCACGCAATCCCTTCAGGTCAAGATAGTGATAACTGGGAATCCGACTCTCTAATTCACGGGCCAGGGCACCTTTCCCATTCCCTTTTTCATCGACTTTCCCAGGACGCCCGGCCACCAGCACACTCACATTTGGGGTTTCGGCAAGCAGCGTGCAGAGCCAGCCTACGGTACCGACCTCTACTTCCTGAACTCCGATACGTTCAGCAATCGGGTTGCGCTGAAGGTCCAACTTTTCAGCGGTATCCAAGCCAAAGACCACACGCTTGATATGGCTCAGTTCAGCCAGATCGGTGCCAAAACTGGCAATGGTCTCATCGTGCAGGGAAGCGATTTCGGCCACTGCATGAGGACGCAATGCCCGAATGCTCTGCAACTTTGCCCGGTTTTCTCGATAGGCTGGAAAGTGCCCTTCCTGGGGATCAAGGACTTTGGCAAGTTCCCCCACCAACCCTTCAACCGTGTTAACCTCGGCGTGGTAGAGATCGACCAACGCAGATGCCACCCACAATTCTGTCTGTTCTGCCAGTTTTTTGAGCAGATGGGCCAAAATACGCGTTTTGCCGATACCACCTTCGCCCACGATATGAATCAGTGCTCTGTTGTCAGCACCCATCACCATCTCCACTACTTCGGCAACTTCACGTTGACGTCCGACCAATTCGGGAGTGGCACGCGCGCTGGTAAACGAGTCGCCGCGGTATTCCTGGGTTGCCATAAGATGCTCCTACTGGTGTGAAGTAAGTTGGTTGGGTCGGGCCATCAACAAAGCCAAAAACGATACAAATGTAGCAAGTCATCTCAAAGTGCTGAAGCGGACCTCAATACTTCTTCGTGATATGACTTTTCTTCCACCCACCTATCTTTGGTACGCTCATACTTAACGATCCATTCAGCATAGAGATTCATCGCTGTTGTGTGTAAATTTTTCCAGAGAAGAGGATTTTGCCTTTTTAGATATTCCTCAGCCAATTTTGCCATATACTTATCCAGGGTATAGGCACCCTGGGCATTCTGGTATTGAGCAAACGCTTCGTGAACCAGATTTTTTTGGATGTTCACGCTGGCACCATGGGTAAGGGGGAGATTATCGGGCGAACCCCCCGTAGCCTCTTCATAGACCTGAACCAATTTGCTTACCCGATCATCGTCAAAGGCACGCAATACACAGAGCGCTTCGATATTGCGTCGAATCTTTGTTCTATTAGCTTCTGGCACAGACTCCAGCAGATGATTCAAAATTGCATCTAATGTTTCCGGGTTCTGATTATCAAGGAATTCACTATCCTTCACTAACCAACCAGTCGCGCCCGGCACGCCCTGGCCTATCTCCTGGATCAGATCAATTCTATCTGAAATAGCCAACTCGGGTCTGTTCAATCTTTCAATTTGCACTCGGGTATCCCCCAGCGTAAAAGGTTGCAAGTCACGAAAATCTGCCCGGAAGCGTAGTTCTGGTGTAGCCCAGGGAAATTTTCGACCACGCCCGGAAAGCACAATTAATACATTGGGGATAATGGCCAAAGGGCCAAGCAGGTGTTCTTCAAAAAGTTCAAGAAAATTCCAGTCTGCCTCGAAAACAGCATCCACAAACAGGACCAAAAAGGAGTTTTCCAATACCTTCTTCGTCAAAGCCATTACATGACGGCTTAATTCAGGCAACGATATCTCTCGAATTGACTGACTGATAACTCCTTGCGCAAATTCCTCCAATATCTTTTTAACCTCTCGAGTCGCATCAAAATCATCTTCAATATGCGAGCGATCCGGTGGGTCCAGGCGATAGGTCTTTACACGTCGAAAACAAGGATCATCCTCCGATTTCAGTTCAATTTCGATCTGGTGCAGAAGCCAGCTCTTCCCCAGTGCCGCCTCACCGCTGAACACCGTAACACGCTTCTCAACTGGGTCCCCATTACATAATTGTTTTACCTTGCCAAGAATCAGATTTACTTCTGGACTTCGTCCGATTTTCTCATCGGCATGGCCCACAAAGGCGTCCGGGTTGAATAAGGTGCGCTCGATTGGTTTTCCTGTAGCAGCGGTCATTGCCCTGTCTCCAGCTATATTGATTGTTATATCGATGACTCGGCTCGATAGGCCCGTATGCCGGCTTCGACATCCTGGTATTGCAGACGAGCCGGGGCCACAGAGCGCCGGGCCGCGGCCAGAAGGATGTGAGACAAGAGCGACAAAACCTCCCGCGGCAAGTTGGCATGGGAGATTTCGCTGGCTGTCTTTACGATTTGCCACTCCACATCCATCAGATCAGGGGTTGCAATCGCGGCAAAACTGGAATAGTGGCCTTGGGTTGCCGCCTCGATCCGTAGCAACAACATCTCTACCAGCAAATCTGGTGTCCACTCAATATGGACGAGTTTTGCCCGCTTACACTCGACCCTATAGCCAGCCTGCAATGTCTCGGCGGACTCGGAGGGCAGAAACGCCTTGACAAAAACCCGCTCCTTTTCCCAAGCAGGCAATGAACGCCAAATAAAATCGCAGGACCGAATCAACGCATGAACATCAGCCGCTGTCTCAGGCCCGGCATCCAACCCATCAATCAACAGATAAATCGAATCGAATCGAAAAAGGGAGAGGAGAATCTGCCGCAGGATCTGCCAGCGTGCCCATACATCGCCGGCAATCGGCTGGGGTGCAATAGAGGCAAGTTGCTGTCGCAGAGCAATCACCTGGGTAGTCGCAGGTGTCGAACGCATAGGCAGAAAAATATCAAACCGTCGCCGGAACAAGCTCAACCGTTCCGGGTCTACGTCAATCAGGACCAAAAAATCTTCCAGTGGTCCCATAAGATCACGCTCCAGACAGGAGCGAATCAACTGTTGATCGTCACTATTCAGATCCAGAAACCAATGAGGCCGGTAGACAAGTGAAATCAACAATTGTTTCATAGCACTGGTCAATATTGCCTGCAAATGATCTTCTGGCGACGGTTTCGCATCACCCCATTGCAAGAAGGGCGGCAGGTAGGAAATAGGAAAGGGGCGGTTCTGCTGCTGGCCCACATAGCAATTTTGTGCCGTGCGTACACGCAGGGTCGTCTTCCCCCCTCCCTTCGGCTCAAAGATCAGCGCATGATCCTGTCCCCAAAGGGCATCCGCGGCGCTGTGTTGAACAATATATTGATAAAGATGGGGATCAGCCGACGCGTTTAGCTCAGCAAATGGGTTGAAAAAGAAACCATTTGCTTTCAGCCATCGATTGATCTCTTGGCTGTTGCTGGGTGACCGTGAAAACGACCCTGGCTCATCAAATTTATCCAAGTCAATACTCCGTAAGGCGGAAACCATTTCAATTATGCCACAAATTACACGCTTGGAGTGCGCAAATGATACTCAATCACGACTCATTTGCTTCACAAGTGACTCACAAAAGACTCACACAGGCAGAATTTAAAAGCGCACATGAAGAACTACGCCGTGACCCCGCTTGGTCTCCAACAAAACAGGAAACTTCGGGTCCGGCTCGATGGCATTACGCAACCGCCACAAGGCAGTGTCGAGTGCGCCCCGATAGTCATTTGGAGACTCGTAATCGGGCTCACCAACTGCGGGAATGCGGCGGTTGCCCGACTTGTAGGCGAGATAATAGAGTTCTTCTCGGGAGACTATCTCTTTGCTATGCTCAAAAAGATAGGCCAACATATCGATCGCATTCGGCGGCACTTCGTCAAGCGTCATCACCCTACCGCCTACTATCACACTCTTTTTTTCTGGATCAAAATAGAAGCGGGGTGGGTAGTTTTGACGCAGGGAATTCCACTCTTTCTTTGTCAAGATGCGGTCCAGATTGTTTGCCATGTAATAACTGATCAGGGGATAGACTTGATCGATCCAATGGCGTGGAGATTCTGCACCGACAGCCTGCAGCCAGGCCAAAATCTCATCTTCAGGATAGAGACGGCCCAAGTGAAAGTCAGGATCACCTGTGACAAGCTGCAGACGTCTGTTGACGATACGCTGCAATTCAAGGGGGGTCAAGCGTAAACGAATCCCAGAGATACGCCTGCGCTCGAAGCCACTTGTCCGGCTGATGACTCCTTCAAAACGCTCAGGCACAAAGAGCTTGAAAGCAAAGCCCGACTTTTCAAAGAGTGGCAACGTGCCTAAAAGCGCCTGAAACATCTCCAACATTAGCTTTTCATCGTTGTGGGCATGCCCTTCGATGTCATCTACCAAAAACCAGACACCCTGCAATCCGATCTGCTCCAGACCGATGGTCAGTTCGTCAATCGTTTCCTGGGGGGCTGCGTCTGGATGCAGGATACCAGGCGGCTTTGTTGCCAGCAGAAGACGTAATATCGATGAGCCAGGCAGATTTCGATCAACCAGATGACCCAGACGAATCTCTGGACGGTCACGCACATAGGTTTGCACAAACCAGTTGATGCGCTGCTGTACCCATTTGGGAGCAACGGCAAACTGGGCGGGAAAGTGAGCAATGTGGGTAGCCAACTGCACCGCGCACAGGTCAAACAGGTGTTGAACCTGATTGCGAACGACCGATGAAGCACGCTCAGGATCGATGACAGCAGGTGTGCCAATCCGCCAGTCAATGAGAAGCCGGATCGGTTCACCCGTTGGCCCTACATTCTGGCGTTTGATAGTTTCATACAGTGCGGTCTTTCCAGAACCGATGCTTCCAAAAATGACTTCAGATCGGTTGCTGACAATCCGCTCAAAATCAGCCGGGGCGATAAAGCAATGCTCCAGCCAAGGTTCATCTTCGGCGCGCAATGCGCCAAATGCTTGGGATACAGTGAGTTGCATTGAATGCTCGTTACTACTCGTCGATGTAAGGGTGCGATGTTATATCGATTCATTGGGAATCGTATTCATAACAGTTTGGCACACCTACAAGAAAGAATCAAAAATATCGTCAATCTCTTTCTGGTTGAGTAATGTGTTCGTCTTCTCAATTTGGCCGATAAAGCGCTGGACGATTTCAATCAGTCGTCCAGGGAGCATATGGCTGCTTTCGATTAATTGTCTTTGGATATCTTCGATGCTATCAACGCTACGGAAGTCACAAAAAACGCTGATATCGAATTGTGATGACCTGGTAACCGCGGATAGTCGATTTTCAAGCAATTGAGTAATTTCGTTATATGTCCAGACAGGAAACATTGCATCATCCGGCAACAAAATTTGATTCGCCAAATTTCGAGACACAAACACCGTCGCACCCATTCCGCTCTCAGTCAGCCTATTGAGCGTGGGTATTAAATCATTCGGAAGGGAAGAAGAGTTCTCAGCAATTGTATCAGACGACTGAATGTCCACGAGTGGCAGCCGTCGGATGACTGAATCAGGGGTTGCGTCAAACAACAAAGATAGTAATTCCTCAGTTTCAATGCTATTTAGATTGAACCGGGTTGTATTAAACCCCCCTACTCTTTCCTTCAGGACATCGAAGAAGCGAGACGGCATAGACGTATGGCGACGATGTCGTGAGAATCGGCCGCGGAGTTCGCCCAGCGAACCCAAACAACAGACCAGCAACATTGCCATTGCAGTTTGTTGACGCACTGACGCCAAGAGGAATTCGTAGGGCGTCGCAGCCAAGTACCCCATAAGCGTTTTTGCATATGCCAGCGCATATTCACTCAAGAAGCTATCTATGGAGGGATCAATGCGGTAGGGGATGTATACAGGAAGAATGGTTGAAGGAAGAAATCGCCCGTTAGCTCTTGCCAGCAGTTCATCCCAAGCCAACATCAAAGCAGCGGCTGTTTTTCCAAATCCATGATCGCCGACCACAAAAACAAGACGTGGATCACGAATTCGGAGACGCAACTCTTGATACCACTCAGGACGAAGCTTAGGCGGCTGGGAAGTGTAGACTTCCCAGCTGTCTTCGCTCTGCCCTGGCGGGAACAAGAAAGGATCACTCTCCGCAAATTGTGAAACAAAGGCATTCTGTCCGATTTCCAGCGTCCGGGAACGAATAAATGAGGGTCCTCGACGCCAAAACAAGATAGTAGACCAGGAATGTAGCAGTGATGACCAATGCAATTGTTCAAGATATTCCAGAGAATATCTATAATCAATCGCTTTGTAGGTGCTTTGCAGAAAGGAGACGGCACTTAGCTTATAATTTCTGGGTAATTCACTATCGCTAATGGCCCACTCGATTGCCCTGCTTATTTCATTTTGTGAGCCAATTTTCTCAAGTTCCTTTGTTATCTCCTCAGAACTCAAACTCGACAAATCTTCAAGCAACAGCAGACGGAAAAATAGGGAAAGGAAACCGAGGTCATTTCTCCTTATATACTCCTCAAAATACTCTCGAACTCGGGGCGAAACCCACGGGTCATCGGATTGATTCCTGTCACCATCTATTTTGACTTGGATTTCTTTGAGACGTTCAATGGATTTCAATGGATCATAAAGGCGAATTTCATCTACCTGATCGATCATTCTGATGCAATTGCCCACATCTACCTCGGTAAGTCCTGGCAGATTGACGCGTTCAATCATCTGTAACCAATACGCATCAATCTCAGCCAAGCGCGCAAGGATACGTTCGTCTGCTGGTAGACCAGACTGATTGATGATCGTTTTATTCCCAGCCACAAAGTCGCCGTCGTTTATATTAACATCGCCGCCGATGTCGGTAGATTTATCGTCCGCCATAGTTTACCGTTTCGAGGTATGTAGACTAACTGCATAAGCATTTTAAGGTAAGTGTCCACCAAATGTCAACCCTCACACCCATTTCGTGAGATAGTCGTGAGAATAGTGCGTCCCTTCTGTAGTTTCTAGCTCAGAAAACCACGATAAATCTGAGCGTCAACGGCCACAGCCATTGCTATATACTTTTGCCACCGAGCAGTAACAGACAACACAATCTGTCAACGATGCAATTTTTGCATACGTCCCTGGACAAAAGGAGAAGCAAGCAATGCAATTAACTATGGAAACACTTAGCGCCAACGCAATCACGACAACCACTGCAATCATAGAGTGGTGCAAAAAACAGCTAGACCAGAGCTACGAACTGCGTAGGCTGCGCTACTCACACATCTCCCATCGCCAAGAATCCGAAATTTACTCACGCATGCCCTTGACACAGACACCGGAGGAGACGCTCCAAATCCTAATCGCGCTCAAGTATCTTGAACTCAATCATAGAGCCATCTCTCGCCTACCGGACGCGCCCAAGCTGCACAAGATAGGGGTAGCAGCAAGTTAAAACGACCTTCGCCAAAGCCTACCTTCCCCAGGCTTAGAAACAGGAAAGGGGGCCAGAATAGCTATTCTGGCCCCCTTTCCTATTCCCACCAGCTAAGCAGACCCTACCCCTCCCACTTTTTGAACGCCACCACCACATTCTGCCCGCCGAAGCCAAAGGCCTCGACCAGTGCGACCTTTGGATCGATCTTCTGGGAAGCGTTGCCCACAATATCCACGCCCAGTTCCGGGTCTGGCGTGTAGTTGATTGTGGGTGGGGCGATGCCCGTCTCCAACGCCCGCACTGCGGCCAGCGCACTCTGCGCACCGGCTGCGCCCAGAGCGTGGCCCAGCATCGATTTGATGCTGGTCACTTTGGGCATACGCGCGCCCTCGGCCCCAAAGACCCGTCGGATGGCCAACGACTCCACCTGATCGTTGAGAACAGTACCCGTGCCGTGGGCCAAAATCAGATCCACATCCGCCGCGGTGAGGCCCGAATGCTTCAGCGCCCGGCTGATGGCCCGCACCGCACCATCGCCGCTGGGGTCCGGCGCGGTGATGTGATAGCCATCGCCGGTCAGCGCGCCACCCAACACTTCGGCGTAGATGTGCGCGCCCCGAGCTTTGGCGTTCTCCTCGGTCTCCATCGTCACCGCCACCGCACCCTCGCCGCTGACAAAACCGTCCCGGTCCACCGAAAAGGGACGGCAGGCGGTTGCGGGGTCGTCGCTCCGTTTGGAGAGCGGCCCCATATTACCAAAGGCGGCAAAAGTGAGCATCGAAAAAGTGGATTCGCTGCCGCCAGCCACAATCAGATCGGCTTCATCCCGCTGCAAAAAGTGATAGGCTTCCAGTATAGAATAGTGGCCGCTGGCACAGGCCGCGGTGCTGGTCATCACCGGCCCCTTAGCGCCCGTCTCCATGGAAACCAGACAACTGACCGCATTCGCCATCGCGCTGGGCACAACAAATGGCCCGACTGATTTCCAACCCTTCTGCACCATCACCTCTGTGGCATACTCGATCTCATTGATGCCGCCGCCGCCGGTCGCCATCATCACACCCACATCGCCCCCATTTTCCGGGGTGATCTCAAAGCCAGAATCGGTCAGGGCCTGCTTGCAAGCTGCGATCGAAAATTGTGTGGTGCGTGCAACCCGCCGGGCTGTTTTGCGGTCCATATAGTCTTGGGGATCAAAATCCTTGACCTCGCAGGCCATATCATACGGCATCCCATCCGGGTCAAAAAGAGTCAGTTTGGTAGCACCCGACTTGCCCGCCAGCAAATTCTCCCAGAAGGTCTGCGCATCATTGCCAATCGGCGTAATCGCTCCCAGCCCGGTAATGACAATCCGTTTCATACATTCTCCCAACTAAAGTGATGTTGAAGGTTGCAAGTTGAAGATAGCAGGTGGCGTGTGGCACGAACGACAATCAATTGCCACCTGCAGCCTGCCACTTTCACCCCTTCCAGCTTCTACTTTCTCGATTATAGTGGAGCAGCTTTGCCCTCGTCAAACTATAACCCAAAAGTTACCTCTTCGTTGCGACTCGGCTTGCCCCGTGCTATACTTTGGCGAGACAATCATCCATTTGCCTGCCAGTCAGCAACCAGCAGGCAGCCGACAACAGGCCACTCATACGCTATGCCCGATACCACATCCCCCCTCCTCACCGCCTTTGATCTGACCCCGGAACAGGCCGGCGCGCTGCCGCCGGAACTGCGCGACCAACTGCTCGATTTTGTCGAACTGTGGGGCACACCCGACGAAACACTGGCCCTACTGGCCGTCTACTGGGAAGTGCACGGCCCCCAACTGGGCTTTCTGGACCGGGAGGCCGAGGCGTATGTGGCCCAGAGCGACTTTGCCAAAGCGCTGGAAACCATCGAACGCCGCCAGCGTCGCAGCACGACAATTGCCAGCCAGGCGTTGGAAGCCCGGGTAACCCTGGCCGCGGGCCAGAACAGCGCGGCCAAATCCGTGGCCGACGACATCAGCAAAGCCCACCCCCTGCACAGTGGAGCCGTCAACGCGGCCGCGACTGTCTACGCCGAACTGGGCGAACCCAACTGGGCGCAGCAACTCCTCGACGCCCTGCTGGATGCCCGCCCCGGCGACATCGACAGCCTCATCACTTCTGCCCACATCGCCCTGGCCCAGGGCAACCGGGAAAATGCCCAACAGATTGTGGCCCGCATCGGCGCGGGCGTGCCTTCCGGGGCGACTGTGCCTCAACTGCGCGCCCTCCGAAAACTACACGAAACACTGGGCAACGAACAGAGCACCAACGCGCTGGCCCTGGAAGACGAACGCCAACGACTGATACGGGAGGAGAGCCTGCGCACAGCATTGGCCCCGGTTATCGGGCTGGTACAGAAAGGCAGCGATGCGGGCCAGATTTACGCCGCGCTGAGCGGGCCGGAGCGCATCGCGGTCAGCAGCAAAGAGGCTCGCGCGGTCAAACTGGCCGCCATCCGCAACTTCGGCTTTGGCAGCCTGCGCGACGGCCAGACCGAAATCATCACTTCGGTTCTGCGCGGCGAATCTGTGCTGGCCGTGATGCCCACCGGCGCGGGCAAATCCCTCTGTTACCAATTGCCCGGTCTGGAACTGGAGCACGCAACCCTCGTCATCAGCCCGCTGATTGCGCTGATGAAAGATCAGGTGGAGGGGCTGCCCGCCATCGCCCAATCCAAAGCCACTTTCATCAACAGCAGCCTGGACGACGACGAACTCAAGCGGCGGATGGAAGGGGTGGCCGGGGGCCAGTACAAACTGGTCTACGCCGCGCCCGAACGGCTGCGTCAGCGCCCCTTTCTGGCCGCATTGCGGGATGCGGGCCTCAGTCTCTTTGTGGTGGACGAGGCCCACTGTGTCAGCCTGTGGGGCCACGACTTCCGCCCGGACTATCTCTTTATTCAGGAAGCCCGCACGGAACTGGGCAACCCGCCTGCCCTGGCCATGACCGCCACCGCTCCCCCTCAGGTGCGGGACGAAATTCTGGACACCCTCAGCCGCAACGGGGAGGCTGCCCCGGCCCAGAGTGGACGACCCCAAGTGGTGGCTCTGGACATCTTCCGCACAAACCTGCACCTCTCCGCCATCCAATTCCACAACGACGAGGAGAAGCTGGCCGCGCTGCTCAAATTCGTCACCGAAACCGAGGGCAGCGGCATTGTCTATGCGAATTCCCGCCGCAAGTGCGAGGCTCTTGCCCTGCGTCTGCGCAGCGAAGGAGTGGCCGCCGAAGCCTACCACGCGGGTCTCAGCGATCGGGGCGGCGTGCAGGACCGCTTTATGAAAGGGGAGAGCCGGGTGGTGGTGGCGACGGTTGCCTTTGGGATGGGCATCGACAAAGCCGACATCCGCTTTATCGTCCATTTTCATCCGCCCCGCAGCCTGGCCGCCTATTATCAGGAAGCGGGCCGAGCCGGGCGTGACGGCCTGCCCGCCCAGTGCACCCTCTTTTACAGCGCCAATGACTGGGCCAATCTGCGCCGCTGGGCCAAAGCCGACGAGTATAGCCTGGAATCGCTGGAAAAGCTCTACGCGGCCATCGCCAGCCAACTGGGGGTAGATACGGAGGAAGACGCCGACTCCGCCGGTGCTGGCCCGACAGGCGCATCCGGGCCGGTCAACATCCGCCGCCTGGAGCAGGTACTCAACTCCGACGAGACCGAAGTGCGGGTGGGCGTGAGTATGCTGGAACGGGCCGGGCTGCTCAGCCGCAGCTTTGACGTGCCCAACGAAATCGAAATCGGCCTGCCCAGCCGGGCAAAGGCGGGCAAACTCAACGGCGACCAGCGGGAATTGGACCGTTTTCTGCGCAAAGTATCTCTGCGTCCCGGCAAGGCCGCTGCCTTCAGCGCCCGTGACATCGCGTCGGCGATGGACTGGCCGTTGCTGGCCGTCGAGTCCCGGCTGCTGGAATGGCAATCCGCCGGGGTGATTACCCTCCTGGGCAGCAAGCGGGAGATGGCGATCCATCTGCCCCCTCGCCCCGCGGACCTGGCCGAGCGTCTGGAACGGCAACTGGCCCAATCCCGCGCCCTGGGCCAGCGCCGCATCGACGACATTGTGGGCTATGCCACCGGCGACAGTTGCCGCCACGGCTTCATCAGCGCCCACTTTGGCAGCCCACCCCGCATCCGCTGCACCGTCTGCGACAACTGCACGGGCATCCGACCCGAAGTGCCGGAGATTGTGCGCCCGGATATTCCCCTGCCCGACGACGCAGACATCGAGCCGATGCTCATCGACTGTCTGCTCAGCCTGCCCAAGCCGGTCGGGCGCAGCGGCCTGGCCCGGATTCTGGTCGGCCATCTGCGCGCGCCGGTGGCCGCCAACGAATGCCGCCACCACGGACGGCTATACGAATTGGGCGAAAGCGCCATCATCGAAATGCTGGACGATCTGATCGAGCGCAAACTCCTGCGCCAGTACGAGCGCCAGGGCTATCCAGTGCTGGCCGTCACAATGGCGGGCCGGGTGATTGGAGAAGATTGGCTGGCTGCCCACCCGGAAATGGTCGATCCCACCGCAGAGGCCCCAGAAATTGTAGAAGGCGAAGCGGAGGAGGAGGAAGAAGCTGCGGTCGAAACCTACACCGCGCTGCAAAAGGCGCTCTACGCCTGGCGACGGCGCACGGCAGACAGCCAGGGCATCCCCACCTACGCCATTATGGACAACGAGCTGATGCTGCGGATTGCCGAGAGCCGCCCCCAATTTCCCGAAGAACTGGCCGCCCTGCCCGGGATGGGCGCATCCCGGATGGAGAGATACGGCGGAGTGATTCTGGATTTGGTGAAGCTGACGGAGAGCAGTGAAGATGACGAGGCAATGCTCATCGCCCAGAGAGAGAACCCGCCGGAAAAGAAGACGTTTGCCGGCGCGTCGGCCCCGGCCAAACGGGTCGATCCCCGAGTCGAGCGACAGTTGTATATGAAGATGCAGGAGATGCGCCAGAAGATCGCAGTGGCAGAGCGGGGCAAGTCCTATCTGATTGCTGGCAACGGGCTGCTCAAAGAGATCGCCAAGACCGCGCCGCGCACAGCCGAAGAATTGCAGGCTATCGTCGGCTATCGCAGCAGCGGGCTGGCGGGGAAAGAACCTGAAATTGTCGAGATTGTGGAAGCTATATTCCAGCGATTGGGGATTGAAGAATAGATATTGGGTATTCGGATATTTGGCAGCGGGAAGGCGGCAGCTTACCCAGCGAAATATCCAATACCCCAATATCCGCTCCTGTCAGCGGAATATAGGCCGGATGTCGGCTTATAGTCGTTCTCCGACAAAGGAAGTGTCGTAGAGTAATAGCGTCTGTCGAAACTTCCCAAACACGATTCCGTAGTATACTGTGTGTGACCGACAGCATTGATTTTCGTTTCAACCAGGAGGAAACAAACCCTATGGCAAGTCTACTTGACAAAGTATCCACACTGATTTCCGCCAACCTGCACGCGCTGGTGGATCAGGCCCTGAAGAGCAACAGCCCGGCAGTCATCGACCAGTACATCCGCCAGGTCGAGAACAATCTGGCCGATCTGGAAGATGCCGCCGCCACAGTGGGCGGCGAAGTGCGCACCATCAAGCGCAAAGTTCACGAGTACGAACAGAAGGCTGACGAACTGGACAGGGGGGTAGATGCGTTCCTGATGGAAGGCAACAACGCCTACGCATCGGCGGCCCAGGCCAAACTCAACAGCACCCAGCGGCTGGTCGAGACCTACAAAGAGCAGGCCGTCCGCCAGGAGACCGAATACCAGAATCTGCTCAGCGCCAAAGTGAAGCTGGAAGCCCGCCTGCAAACGATGAAGCAGGAACGGGAAGAGCTGGTGGCCCTGCTCGAACTGGCCAAGAGCAAGGAATTGACCGTCAAGACGATGAAGGGCCTGGACAATCTGATGGGCACAGGCGACAGCGACATCAGCCGCATCGCCGACAGCATCCGCTCACGGCTGGACAAGGCCAACGTCGCCAGCGAAATGCAGGCTGCCCGGCTGGACGACGAGATGGACCGGGTGCTGGAAAGCACTGTCATCGACGGCGCACTGGCCGAACGGCGCAAGAAGTTGGGGATTGAGAAGTAGCGGACTGCGGGTTGCGAGTTGCAAGTGAGATTGTTCGCTCCCCGCCGGTCTATGACTGGTGGGGAGCAGAATCGTCCTCATTGCTTCCCCAAAAATCCGTGCAGGTCTTGACCATCCCTTCGACAGGTTTAGGACACCGCCGTACAAATCCGGGTCCCTTTTACATCACACGCTGGACAACTTATGCAGAACGCAGAAAAACCCGCTTCCCCCTGGAAGAGCCGCCTGTTTGTAATCGTCTTCGTGACGATTCTGGCCCTGATTATCTACGGTTTCATCTGGATCGTGCAGAGCGCCGACGCTACGCTGCCCCAGCCAGACGAAATCATTAGCCTGGAGGATGCGGCCAACCGGATCCGCAGCGGGGAAATAGACCGTATCCTGATTCAGGAAGAGCGGGATGTCTTCCTCTATCTGCCCGGCCAGCCACGCCCCCTGTATAGCCAGTTGGCCCTGGGCCAGACCTTTACAGCAACGATGGAAGCACTGGGCGTTCCCAGCGATTCTTTCCCGCCGCTGACCGTCGAGAGCGACTGATGGCCGACAAACCACCGGCGCTCGAAGTCGAACGGGGCGGCTACGCCATCAGCACCGACCCGGCCCGACTGGACTTTGGGGTGATTCACGGCTTCCTGCGCGAATCCTATTGGTCGCCGGGAATTCCCAGAGATGTGGTGGAACGGGCCGCACAGAATTCTCTCAGCTTCGGCGTCTACCAGGACGCGGCGCAGGTGGGCTATTGCCGCATCATCAGCGACTACGCCACCTTCGCCTATCTGGCCGACGTTTTTATTCTGGCTGAACACCGGGGCCAAGGGCTGAGCAAGTGGATGATGGCGACAGTCAAGAGCCATCCGTCGCTCCAGGCCATCCGCCATTGGGTGCTCTTTACCGCAGACGCCCACGGACTCTACGCCCAGTTTGGCTTTGTCGCAAGCCCAGCCAGTACCGAACGGTTGATGGTCTGGCACGACCCGGCATATGCAGAGTTGGTAGCATAATTATCGACAGAGGATTAGTGCGCCAGTTCATTAACTGTTGGAGGTAGCAATTATGCAGGTTCGGACACGACTGAATGAAGTACTCGACGGATTGGACAATGTAGCGCTGCTACGCATTTATGATTTAGCAATGGTCTATCAATCGAGCAGTCAGCTACAGGCAAAAAAAACTAAAACGACGCAAAGTAGTCAAGAGCGTTTGAAACACTACCTGCGAGCACAGGAAATACTGGCAGAAGTTCAAGGGGATATCTCTGACGACATTATTGCCATGCGCGCAGACCGGATATGAAACTCTTCTTTGACACATCAGCGCTTGTCAAATTGTTTCATCGTGAGCCTGGCACAGAGCGCCTGCAACAATTACTGGTAGATACACACACATCTCCACACGCATCAGAATTGGCCCGATTAGAATTCTATGCAGCACTCTACCGCCGCCGACGAGAGAAAAATATAGGTTACAGAGGTCTGGTGGCTGTTCTGGAAGAATTTGAGGCAGAGTGGACGGCGTATGTCGTTGAACCACTGGGACCACTTGTCACGCAGGAAGCCATTGCTCTGTTGAAGGAATTTGGAGAAGTACACGGACTGCGGACACTGGATGCACTCCATCTAGCAACATTTGTTTTGCTCGCCCAAGAAGATTGGATTTTTGTCGTTGCCGATAGCCGACTGGCAGAGATCGCCCGCAAACGCGGTTTTCAAGTCTTCAACCCATTGGAAAGTTAGACTTCCCGATGAATCGAACTCGCCTTATCTTTATCTCAATTATCGCCGTTGCCGTGCTGATCGTCGCCGGATCACTGATCTGGCGCTCGGCCACAGGCACACCGGTGGACGCGGGGCTGACCGTCGAGCGCCCGGAGACCGTCACCGTGCGGGTGATCGTCGCCCTGCCTGTGGAGCCGTGGGTGCGGGATGCAGCCGAACGCTTCAACGCGGCCAACAAACAGGTGGAGGGCAGCCAGGTCCAGGTCGAGATTATCGCCATGGACGGGCTGACCGCCCTGGGCCGCTGGGATCGCAACGACTTTGGCGCACTGCCCGCGGACACAACCCCGGACCAGATCAGCGAGGCCCAACAGGCCGAACTTGCCGACTTCCCCACGGCCTGGATTCCCGACAGCCGCTATCTGGTGGAACTGGCCAATGCCTCCTACAAAGAGCGACTGGGCCGGGATGTCTTCCTGACCGACGGCCAATACCGGGCGCGGCCCATCGCCATCAGCCTCTTTACCTGGGGCATCTACGCCAGCCGGGCCGATGTGCTGCAAGAGGCACTGGGTGAGATAAGTTGGGAGACGATTCACCAGGCAGCCACGACCGCGGGCGGCTGGCCAGCACTGGGCGGCGATTCCGCCTGGGGCTTCTTCAAACTGGCCGTGCCCGACCCCAGCAAGAATGTGGGCGGGCTGGCTGCGATGATTGCCGCAGCGGGCGAATACTACGGGCGCACGGACATCAGCGTGGAAGATGTGACCGATCCCGAATTCCAGCAATGGCTGGGCGAACTGATGGGCGCGGTGACGAATATCAGCGGCGGCAGCGCCTATACCGCCGAGGACTTTGCCCTCTTTGGCTACAGCGTGGGCGACGGCGGCCAACTGTTGGAGAGCGACCTGCTGCAAAATATGCAGGGCGTCCTCACCCGCTGGGAAGACCCGCTGGTCATCCGCTACCCGGAGTTCGTCACCTGGTTTGACTTCCCCTTCACTGTTTGGGTAGGGCCGGAGACCAGTGCGCTGGAGAAGAACGCGGCCCTGGAATTCCAGCGCTATCTGCTCAGCGAAGACGAACAGGCCGCGGCCCTGGCCTCCGGTCTGCGTCCGGCCAACCCGGATGTGGCTGTGACCGCCAGCGACGACAGCCTCTTTGTCAAGTGGGCGGACCAGGGCGTGCAGCAGGTGGTCCCCCGTACGACGGCTATGCGCAGCCCCAACCGGGATGTGCTGCTGGCTCTGCTGCGCTGGTATGAACTCAATGTGACGAAATAGGGGAGGAAGCCAAATGAGCCGATCTTCCCAGAACAGACGCAACAAAAAGGGCGGGACAAAGGCGAGTAAACGCCGTTCCTGGCTGATCATCGGGCTGGTCTTTGGCCTAATCTTTACAGGCTGCGCGGTGACTTCCGTGCTGGTCGGACGGCAGGTCTTGGATGCCATCTTCCAGCGGGAAGCGATCACCGAAAACGCCGCGGCCCTCACCTGGGCCGCCGACAGCGCAGATCTGACCGTCGCGGTCTCGCCGGTAATGGCCCCTATCCTGGCCCAGCGGGTGGACGCCTTCAACAGCCTTTCCCAGCGCACGACCGACGGCCAGACAATGCAGGTGGTGCTGACCGAACTTGCCCCAGAAAAGATGGTGGAGACAAGCCTGGGCCAGCCCCCCTTTCAGGCGCTTGTGCCGGACAGTTCCCTCTGGCTCAATCAGATCGACCAGCGCTGGGCCGCGGATCACCCGGCAGACAGCGGCGGGATTGCGCCGCGCCGCGTGGGCGACCCAACCCGTTTCGCCATCAGCCCGATTGTGCTGGCCGCCTGGGAAGATACAGCCCGCAGCCTGGGCTGGCCCGACGCACCGGTGGGCTGGGCCGAGATTCAGCGCAAGGCCATCAGCGACCCCAACTTCAAATGGAACCACCCCAACACCCAGCACGCCACGGGTCTGCTGGCAACCCTGGCCGAGTTCTACGCGGGTGCGGGACTGACCCGGGGGCTCACCGCTGAGATCGCCAACCAGCAATCGGTGTTGGACTACGTGCGGGATGTGGAAGCCACTGTGCGCTTCTACGGCGAGGGCGAGGATGTGATCGTCCAACGGCTCGACGAAGAGGGACGGGATTTCCTCGACGCCTTTGTGGCCCAGGAGCAGACAGTCATCCGCTGGAACGAAAGCCACGGCAGCCGGGATCGGCTGATCGCCCTCTACCCCAAGGAGGGGACCCTGTGGACGGATCACCCCCTGGCTCTGCTGGAACTGGGCGAGCCGGGTGAGACGGCTGTGACCGACAACCAGCGGCGCACCTTTGCCGCCTTTGGCGAGTTTCTATTGAGCAGTGAAAGCCAGGGCGCATTCCTGGCCGCGGGCTACCGTCCGGCAGATGTGGGGATTGATCTGAGCGCATCGGGCAGCCCCTTTGCGGGCACAGATGCGGTAGACCCCAGCCAGCCCAAGACGACTCTGCAAATCCCCTCGGCCCAGGTGGTGGAAGTGGTGCAGAACGTCTGGTATTACACCAAACGGCCCACAAATGTCTATCTGGTGGTGGATACCAGCGGATCGATGGCGGGGGAAAAGATGGACCGCACGCGCACGGCCCTGCAATCCTTCGTCTCCCAAATTCAGGGCGACCGGGACAAAGTGGGGATTGTGGAGTTCGGCTCCGGTGTCAAACGCTTCGAACCCCTGCGCACGTTGAACGACGGGGGGCGCAATCAAATGCTGGACGTCATCGCGGGGATGGAAGCCGACGGCTACACCGCCCTGCTCGATGCGGTCTGGCAGGCCCAGGACGATCTGCAAACCGTGGCCGATGGGGAAGCCATCAACGCGATTGTGGTGATGACCGACGGCCAGGAGAACGACAGCTATCGGGATATGGCCGACCTGCGCCGCTCTTTTGAAGATAGCCGCACACCGGTTGTAGTCTTCACAATCGCCTTTGGCAACGACGCCGACGACGACCTGTTGGAGGAGCTGGCCCGCATCGGCGGCGGTCAGTTCCGCCGGGCAGACGAGACGGATATTGAAGAATTGTACCGGATTCTTTCGACGTACTTTTAGTTGATTGGTTGAACAGTTGATTGGGCCGCTTGCCCAATTCAACCGTTCAACCAATCAACCAGTGAACCAAACCTATGACATCGACGACGCGTAGCGATCTCCAAAAAGAAGCCCAATCCCTTCTGCTCCAATACGCCTTTTTCCGCTGGGAGAATGCAGTTGTGATCGCGGGCGCGCTGCTGCTGACCGTCCTCTACCGGCGGCCTATCCCCGGCTGGCCGGCCTGGGGCTGGCTGTTGCTGGGCGTGATCGGCGTGGCAGTTATCGTCTATTCCAGCCTGACCGACACTGACGCCAACGCCAAAATTCTGGTCGATCTGATGCAGCAGGAGTTCAACGCCAAAGAGATTCGGGACGAAAGACTGCGCCAGGACGTGGAAAAAGGGATGGAGTACCAGCGGCGCATCGAGCAGCAGATACAGAGTCAGCGCCCCGGCATCCTGCGCGACCGGCTGGAGGACACGGCGGGCCAACTCACCGATTGGGTGGCGAATATCTTCGCACTGGCCAAGCGACTGGATGCCTACAAACAGGACAGCCTGCTGGCCCGAGAGCGTTCGGCGGTCCCCAAAGAGTTGGAGACGCTGGAAGCCCGGCTGAAGTTGGAAGGCAACGAGCAGATTCGGGCGCAGATGGCCCAGGTTGTGGTGAGCAAACGCACCCAATTGGAAGCGCTGCAGGCGCTGCACAACCGGATGCACCAGGCCCAGTTGCAGATGGACCAGAGCCTGACTGCCCTGGCGACGGTCTACAGTCAGGTCCGGCTGGTGGACGCGCAGGACATTGCCAGCGGCCAAACCGAGCGTTTGCGCAGCGACATTCAGGAACAGGTCAACCGGCTCAACGATCTGGTGGCGAGCATCAATGATGTGTACAACTACCAGACTGAAGGGTTGGGGTAGAAGTTCGACTTTTCCAGGAAAAGTCGAACTTCTAATTCAAGGAGGCGAAGATGACACCTGCACAATCGCTGAGGATGGACAAGACAGCGTTCAGCACGGCGAACCTGACAGATACATCGGATGAGAAACCTATTGGCAATCCAAAACGCCTGCCGAACGGTTGGCAGCCCTAGAATTTATGCGACAGGCACTATAAAGACTTGAACTACCTGGAGAACCTGTAGGTATGGCCCGAACTATACGAACCGAAACTGCACTGCGATTTGTGTTTCTCCTTTTAACACTTTTCCTCCTCGCCGCCTGCGGAGGCAGCAGCAGCCAGCCCACCAAAGGCGATGTGATCGTCTATGTGGCTGTGCCGTTGAGTGGCTTTCAGGCCAACGGCGGGCAGACTGTGCTGGGCGGTGTGCGCCTGGCCGCGGAGGAGGCCAACCGCAGCGGCGGGCTGCTGGGCTACCGGCTGGTGGTACGCCCGCTGGACGACGAATCGGACAGCGACACCGCGCTGGCAAATGTGGACGAAATCCGCAACGCCATCAACAGCGGCGAACGGGTGCTGGGCGTCATCGGCCATCTCAACAGCGGCCAGACCGACGCCACACTGGGCGATTACGACAGCCTGGGACTGATTACTATCACCCCCACTGCGTCGGAGGAGAGCCTGACCAATCGCGGCTACACGAAATTCTTCCGCATCAACGCCAACGACGCAGTGCAAGCACGGGTGGATGCCCAGTTTTTGATTGAGCAGATGCAGGCGCGTAATGTGGCAGTGGTCCACAACGACACGGATTACGGCAAGGGGTTGGCCGCATCTCTGGCCAATGCGCTGGGCCAATTGGGCGGGGTGGAAGCGTTGCGTGTGCAGGTTGCGGAAGGCGAGAGCAATTATTCGCCCGTGCTGGCCCAATTGCAGGGCAGCGCGGTGGACGCGCTTTTCTACGCGGGCTACGAAATCGAAGCCCCCTATCTGGCCGCGGCCCTGGAAGAGGCGGGCATCAAACTGCCCATTCTTGCCAGCGACGGTGCGTTCCTGGCCGCGACGATCGACGAAGCCAACGGCGCGGCGGAAGGAATGTACGTCAGCGCCTTTGCCCCCAGCCCAGAGAACGCGGCCGATCCCCAATGGATCGAAGCCTATCAGGCCGTGGAGTATCGCAATCCGGACACCTATTCGGTCAACGGCTACGTGGCCATGCAGGTGCTGGCGGAAGGGGTGAAGGCGGCGGATTCGCTGGAAGCCGATGCGGTTGCCAACGCGCTGCGCAGCAATGAAATCCCAACGGTCCTGGGCGGGTTGCGCTTCGACGAAAAGGGCGATCTGGCGAATCCACAGATTTGGATTTATCAGGTGGAAAACAGCGAGTTCCGGCAGGTGGAGTAAGGATGGGTGAGTAAATCCTGACGGGACGCATCAGAATTCACGCAAGATGTACGGGCCTGCCATATGGCGCCCGTACATCTGACTTAATATTGATTCACTCGGTTTTGAACTCCACACAGGTCCTGTGATATTTCCGCGTTCCGTAGGCGATTAAACCCCACTTTTCCCCTTTCCCGGTCATACTTTGCGGTGACCGCTCCCCTCGGAATTGTACGTTCCCCAACTTGCCAAAGATCACAACTCATGGGAAAATTCAGATATTCACTATAGACTGACTGGTCGGTTCATTGTTGTCATCGGGAAAACAGTGACAGCATCACAAGCGAAGAAACCGTCCGCAGAGAAGCATTGGCACAGAGAAAAGCTGCTATTTTATGTCCCAGACCACCCGCGATCCGGAAAATACCAAAGAGCGTATTCTCGACGCCGCGCTGAATGTCTTCAGCCGCAAGGGCTATCACGACGCACGCATGGACGAGATTGTGGATGAGAGCCACACATCCAAAGGCTCCATCTATTTCCACTTTCCCAACAAAGAACGGCTCTTCCTGGCCCTGGTGGACAAGCTGGCCGATTTGCTCGAACGACGAGTGACGGAAGCCATCCGGGAACACGACAAGGGGATGGCAAAGGTCGAGGCGGCCCTGGAGGCTGTGTTGGATACTTTTGGCCGCTACCGGCGACCTGCCAAAATTCTGCTGGTGCAGGCGTCCGGCCTCGGCCCTGCCTTCGAGCAGAAGCGCCAGGATGTCAACGACCGCTTTGCCCGACTGATCGAGGTCTATCTGATCGAGGCCATTGAAGTGGGCGACATTCAGCCCGTGGACACAGATGTGGTGGCCTACGCCTGGATGGGGGCCATCTACCAACTGGTCATCCGCTGGGTCTACACCGGCGAACCAGAACCCCAACGGATTATCGAGACGCTCCTGCCTGTGCTGTTACGCAGCGTCGAATATCACCCGGAGGCGGAAGGTGTCCCAGCCTAATCCCGTTGTGGATGTGGAGCATCCCCTCACCGAATATCTGGCCGAACGCAATGGGCGGCTGCTCAGCGTCGCCCTGCCTGCGCCGGACCTGACGCCAGGCAGCTTTCTGGCCCTGGCTGCCGGTCGCGAGCGAATCTACTGGCGGGACGGCAGCACTGGCGTCACTTTTGCCGGAATGGGCGCGGCCCTGGACATTTTTGGGTATGGGGATAACCGCTACCACACAGTGGAGCGGCAGGCCAAAGAACTCTTTGCCCAGGCCACTATCGACGCAGAGAATCCGCTGGCCGCGCCCCGAATCTTCGGCGGCTTTGCCTTCGGCGACGATTTCATCCCGGATGTGGCGTGGAGCGCGTTTTACCCGGCCCATTTCATTCTGCCCCACTACCAGTTGGCATGCCACAACGGAGAAAGTTGGCTGACAATCAACGCGCTAATCCCCGACGGGGAGAGTGTGGAAGAGGCACGGGCTGGGCTGCAAGAGGCGTTGGCTGATCGATTGGTGATGCTACAGAATGAGACCTGCCAGGTTTCAGAAAACCTGGCAGGTCTTGCGCCGGAGATCGACTACCCCCTCTCCTACGCGGAATGGGAAGGGATGATTGAGGCAGCCCACGCAGCTTTTGCCACGACACCGCTGAAAAAAGTGGTGCTCTCCCGTATCTGCCAGCTACGCAGCCAGCACCCCATCGATACCGACGCGGCCCTGGCCCAGTTGGAGGCCCGCTATCCCGGATGCTACACATTTCTCTTTGAACCCCGCCCCCATCACGCCTTTCTGGGCGCGCCGCCGGAACTGCTGGTGCGGGTCTCCGGTAAAAAGTTGGAAACGATGGGATTGGCCGGTTCTGCGCCCCGGGGGGGCACGGCGGAAGAAGACGCGGCCAACGGCGCTGCGCTGCTGGCTTCAGCCAAAGACCGCCACGAGCACAGTTTGGTGGTGGATGCCCTCCGTCGCCGCCTGTCGCCCATCACCCGCTGTCTGGAAATCGCCGACGAACCCGAATTGCTGACACTGAGCAACATCTACCATCTGTACACACCAGTACGCGGGACGCTGGCCGAACCGAAAGGTATTCTACCACTGGTGGAACTGCTCCATCCCACCCCAGCCCTGGGCGGTAGTCCCCGGGAACTGGCCCTGGCCTTCATCCGAGAGCACGAGCCAACCCTGCGCGGCTGGTACGCGGCGCCCGTCGGTTGGATTGACGCCAACGGGGACGGCGCGTTTGCTGTGGCTATCCGTTCGGCAGTCGTCCAGGAGAAGCGGGCCTGGCTCTACGCCGGTGGCGGAATTGTCCCGGCTTCGGACCCGCAAAAAGAGTGGGAAGAGACCGGGTGGAAGTTCAAGCCGATGCTGGAGGTGTTGCGTACTGCGTACTCCGTAAGTAGTGATTTTTGAGGTGCGTTAGGAAACACCGTGTAGTGGGAAATTTGTCATTACTTACAGGCCCACCAATCGCCAAAATCGGCGAGACACCACTACCTACGCAGCACGCAGCACGCAATAATCCAAACACTCAAACATAGCCAAAAAACGTGACAATGTCCACACCCAACCCCTCCCTCCTCTACGCAGAAACCCTCGTCCACGCCCTGGCCGGCGCGGGGCTGCGGGATGCCTGCATCGCGCCCGGCTCCCGCTCCACACCCCTGACGCTGGCTTTCGACGCGCACCCGGAGGTGACGGTCCATCTGCATCTGGACGAACGCTGCGCCAGCTTCTACGCGCTGGGGCTGGCGATGGCAACGGAGCGACCTGTGGCCCTGGTCTGCACATCGGGGACAGCCGCGGTAGAGTTTCACCCGGCAGTGGTAGAGGCCCAGATGTCCCACGTGCCCCTGCTGGTGCTGACCGCAGACCGCCCGCCGGAGTTGCGCCACAGCGGGGCCAACCAGACGATCGATCAGGTGAAGATGTACGGGGAGCACGTCCTCTGGGCGGTGGATGTGGGGTTGCCCGAAGCTAACCCACCAGCGGTGGCCCTTCGCAATCTGCGCGCCACCGCGGCCCGCGCCCTGGCCGTAGCCGACGGGATTGTGAAGGGGCCGGTCCATCTCAACCTGCCCTTCCGCAAACCCCTGGAACCGGACGGACCCTACAATCCCGACTTCAGCTCGATCGTGGCTACACGAATCCAACACGGCACAATCCACCCGTCATCCCAGCAGATTGACGAACTGGCCGAGTTAATTGCAGCGCACGAACGGGGTGTCATTATCTGCGGTCCCCGCTGCCCCGGCGGTGACTTTCCTGCGGCGGTCTCGGAACTGGCCCGACACAGTGGCTACCCGATCTTCGCCGATCCCCTGTCCGGTCTGCGCTTTGGCCCCCACACTGCGGATACGCCTGTCATCGGCTGCTACGAGACCGTTCTGAACGGCGATCCGGGCTGGGGGGCACCGGAGGTGGTGATCCGCTTCGGCGCAGTGCCGACGAGCAAATGGCTGAACGAGTGGCTGGATACAGAGACGGCGGACCGCGGACGGCGGACGGCAATTGACGAGGAAAAAGACACCTCAGCCGCAACTCGCCCCACGCTCCTCGCTCCCCACCGGATCCACATCAGCGCTGACGGCGTCTGGTCCGACGACAGCCACCGGGTGAGCGACTATTTGCAGGCGGACGAGACGCTCACCTGCCGGGCGCTGGCCGAACGCATCAGCCGGGGCGAGAGCGACTGGACCCGGCACCTGCTGGCGACGGAACAAAAATTCTGGCAGGCCGCATCAACTTCGCTACACGAAGAATGGTTCGATGTGACTGCGGTGGCGGCGCTGGTGGATGCTATGCCTGACGGGGCGAATCTTTTTGTAGGAAACAGCCTGCCCATTCGTCACGTGGACCAATTCGCGGCTCCGTCCACCAAACGCTTGCAGGTCTATGGCAACCGGGGCGCGAGTGGCATCGACGGGGTGACTTCCAGTGCGCTGGGCGTGGCCGCGGCAGATCGCTCAACGCCGACGGTCCTGCTGATCGGCGATATTTCGTTCTATCACGACCTCAACGGTCTGCTGGCGGTAAAGCAGCAAAATCTGACAAATGTGACGATTGTGCTGCTCAACAACGACGGGGGCAGCATCTTTCGCCGCTTGCCTATCGCGGGCCAGGAGCCAGCCTTCACCCGTCTCTTCCTCACCCCCCACGGTCTGGACTTTGCGTTGGTGATTCGGATGTACGGACTTGAACACGCGCAGGCCGACAACCGGCAGGCACTGCACGACGCGCTGGCAGCGTCCATCGGCAACAAAAAGCCGACGGTCATCGAAGTCCGCACAGACGGGGCGCGGGATGAGGAGCTGCGGCAGGAGTTGGGGAGAAGAATTCGGGCAGAGATTCAGAAGTCGTAACGTATGACGACAGACGGCAGACGGAGGACGAACGGATTGGGAATTGGTTCGTCGTTCGTCTGCCGTCCCATCACAAAAAAGGAGTTCACAATGCAATTTCACACATCCGGCGTTGACTGGCAATCGGTTGCCGACTACAGCGACATCACCTATCACAAAGCCGAGGGGATGGCCCGCATCGCCTTCAACCGGCCCGAAGTGCGCAACGCCTTCCGCCCGCGCACAATCGACGAAATGACCGCGGCCTTCAAAGATGCCTGGGCGGATCAGTCCGTCGGCGTTGTCCTGCTCACGGGCAATGGGCCGTCTCCCAAGGACGGGGTTCACGCCTTCTGTGCCGGTGGCGACCAGAAGATTCGCGGCCACGCGGGCTATGTGGGCGACGACGGCGTGGCCCGGCTCAATGTGCTGGAACTCCAGCGCATCATCCGCACAATGCCCAAGCCCGTCATCGCGCTGGTCAACGGCTATGCCATCGGCGGCGGCCACGTCCTCCACGTCATCTGCGATTTGAGCCTGGCCTCGGAAAACGCGGTCTTCGGCCAGACCGGGCCGATTGTGGGCAGCTTTGACGGCGGCTTTGGCTCCAGCTATCTGGCCTCGATTGTGGGCCAAAAGAAGGCGCGAGAAATCTGGTATCTCTGCCGCCAGTACAGCGCGGCGGAAGCGTTGGAAATGGGGCTGGTGAATCGGGTGCTGCCCACTGTCGAAGCCCTGGAAGAGGAGGGCGTGCAGTGGGCCCGGGAGATTCTGAGCAAATCACCCATCGCCATCCGTTTCCTCAAGGCCGGTTTCAACGCGGACCTGGACGGCCAGACCGGTCTGCAAGTGCTGGCGGGCGACGCCACAATGCTCTTTTATATGACCGAAGAGGGCAAGGAAGGGCGCAACGCCTTCAACGAGCGGCGGGAACCGGACTTCAAGCAGTATCCCTGGAGGGCGTAGGGAACAGGGATCGGAGACTGGGGACTGGGGATCGGACGATTCTCAGTCCCCAGGTGGTTGCCAGGGTTTTCTGTATGAACCCGGAATTGGGACGCAACAGTTTGCCCGTCAATAGCCTGTGGTATACTCATAGACAGTCGAAGGATTTTGAGAGTGTAGCTCTGTCCAAAGAAGGATGTTGCGATGATAACCCAGCAAGCAGTAGAGAACAGATCAGAGAGTTTGATCGTCCGTGACCAGGAGACGCTGGGAGGAGTTCCAATCTTCGCGGGTACGCGGGTGCCGGTTCAGACGCTGATTGAGTATCTGGAACGGGGTTTCCCATTGGAAGAGTTTTTGGACGACTTCCCAAGCGTTAGCCTAGAACAGGCCCTATCCGTACTGCAAATCGCCAAGCACGCCCTGATGGAATATGGCTATGAGAGTGCTGCTGGATGAGTGTCTGCCGCGCCGCCTCAAGCGGGAATTAAGCGATCATCAGGTCTACACCGTTCCAGAAATGGGGTGGGCGGGCGTCAAGAATGGGGCTTTGTTGCGCCTGATTCAGGATGCTGCGTTCGACGTCTTCGTGACAATTGATGGCAATCTGACCTATCAGCAAAATCTGAGAGGCGTCAGCCTGGCAATTGTCGTCTTGTCCGCGCCAGATAATACCATCGAAAGTCTGCGACCTCTTGCGCCAGCCATTTTGGCTGCAATCCACGGAATCTCGGCTGGCGAAATAATCCCTGTTGGACGCTAAACCAAAATTCATCGGCTGTGCCCTGGAAAGCCTGCATATCTAATGTTTCCCCACGCAACTGATTGGCTCCGCGCACGCACCCGCGCCACCCCTCACAAACTCGCCGTCCTGCAAGAGGGACGCTCCGTCAGCTATGCCGAACTGGACCGGATGGCCGACAGTCTGAGCGCGGGTTTGCTCGCTCGGGGCGTGCAGCCGGGGGATCGGGTGGCGACGCGCCTGCCCAGCAGCATCGACGCCGTGGCGCTGATCCACGCGGTGGCGCGAATCGGTGCGATTCTCGTTCCTCTCAACACTCGGCTGACTGATGAAGAGATCGGGTATCAGGTTGGGTTGACCGAGCCGGTGCTGGTGGTGGATGACGGCAGACGGCAGACGGCAGACGGCGGACAAACGACGACTGTTACCCTCTCCGAACTCGCCCAATCAACCAATCAACTGCTCAACCAATCAACCACTTACCCAATCACCGCTCCCCAATCAATTATCTTCACCTCCGGAACCACCGGCCAGCCCAAAGGCGCTGTCCTCACCTTCGACAATCACCTGCAAAGCGCCAACGCCTCGGCCTACCGGATTGGGATTGATGTCAACGACCGCTGGCTGAGTTGCCTGCCCCTCTATCACGTGGGCGGACTGGCGGTGGTCTTCCGCTCCTGTCTCTATGGCACGGCGATTGTACTCCACGAACGCTTTGATGTGGACGCATTCAACACCAGTCTGGACCGGGACAGCGTGACCCTCACATCCCTCGTCCCCACAATGCTGCACCGGCTGTTGCAGAGCCGGGCCGCACCCTGGCCGCAGAGTCTGCGCCTGGTGCTATTGGGTGGCGCAGCGGCCACGCCGGAACTGCTGGTAGCGGCCTGGGACGCGGGCGTGCCCGTCGCCACGACCTACGGGCTGACCGAAGCGTCGTCCCAGGTGGCGACGGCTCTGCCCACAGACGCCAAGCGCAAACCGGGTACAGTCGGCAAACCCCTCTTTGGGACGGAAGTGCGGGTTGTGGACGAAAGCGGCGATGACCTGCCCGCGGGTGAAATCGGCGAAGTGCTGGTGCGGGGTCCGCAGGTGATGGCGGGCTATTATCGCAATCCCGACGCAACTGCCCGCACACTCCGCGACGGTTGGCTACACACCGGCGATCTGGGATACGTGGACGACGAGGGCGATCTCTTCCTCGTCCAGCGGCGCAGCGACCTGATCGTGACCGGCGGCGAAAATGTCTACCCGGCAGAAGTAGAGGCGGTCTTGCGCAGTCATCCGGCAGTGGTGGAGGCGTGCGTCGTCGGCGTGGCCGATGCCGAGTGGGGGCAGCGGGTGGCCGCGGCGGTGCAGCTATTGCCCGGTGAAACAGTCGATGAGACGGCGCTGCTGGCTTTCTGCCGGGAACGACTGGCGGGCTACAAAGTGCCTCGTCAGGTGCGTTTTGTGACGGAGTTGCCCCAGACGGCGAGCGGAAAGATTGAGCGAAGGCGGGTGGGAGAAATGTTGGGGTGATTGTTACCAGTTTGACGCTAACCTGACAACGCTGTATCATCCATTCAGTAACACCGTGCAGGAGTGGGAAAATGATTGGCGAACCAGAAAATGACCGCTGCTATTTTTGCGGCGGCAAATTGACACCTGGCCTGACGACGCTTCCTTTTGTGGTTGGCACAAAAGTTGTGGTTGTTAAGGATGTCCCAGCCGAAGTTTGCAACCAATGTAGCGAAGCGGTGATGAGCAGTGAAGTGGCCGCGGTGGTAGATCGTCTCCTCAAACAAGTGCATCTGTCAGGATTTGAGGTCTCGATTGTTCCGTATGAGCAATTGACTTTGGTGCCTGCGTAAATCTGGTATGTGATATGGAGCATCTGCTCACAAGAGTAACCGATTTCGCCATCCTCAGACCCTATACATTGCGGGTCATATTTGACGACGGCACAGCACAGACGATCAACTTTGAGCCAGTTCTCGCTGGTCACTACTTTGGTCCCCTGCGCGACCCGGCATTGTTCAGTCAGGTGCGCCTGGACCCAGAAATCCATACCCTCGTCTGGCCGAATGGCGCTGACTTCGACCCGGCTACCCTCTACAACTGGCATCGGGGCGATGGGGCAGAGTTGGCGGAGAGGGCGAGACGCAGAGAGATGATTGTCGTACCTGCCGTGGCCGGATAAGCGGATACAGCTTTTGTGCGTCGCGCACAGAGACTGTGGATGAGGTACGGCATCTCTGGGTGATCCACACAGCCTCTGTACGCGATATACAGAAGCCGTGCGCGCAGTACAGCATCTGTGCGCCGGGTACAGCATCGGTGCATCACATACAGCTACTGTACATTCCAGAATCGACCAAAAACTGTTCTGACTGCGGACTACCCCCAGGAGGGCACCCCCAATGCACACTCGCTTCGCCCACACGCTCTTAACCCTACTCCTAACCACCGGCCTGTTGCTGACCCCCGCCGCGCCGGGAACGAATGCGCAGGACAGTAATTTACATTTCAGTTCGCCGATCAAATTAGCGGACGTTGAGAGATCCGATGGGAATTCATCGAATCTTGCGCTCTTAAACTCCACGTTTAGTCTCACATTAACCAGTGACACAAACACTGAGTACCTTTCGGGATCAGAGTGGAAACCTGCAGTTTTAGCTTGGATACACCCAGATTGGCCAACCTTGCAGGATGCTCATTGGATCTGGAAAAGTTATGAGGTACCACCAGACGAGGCTCTCCAAGGAAGTGAAATTGTCACTTTTAGATATAGATTTTCCCTTCCATCAAATATATCGGATATAGACGGAATTATCCGAATCACTGCCGACAATGCATATGAGTTGGCTCTAAATGGTACAGTAATAGGACAGGATGGAATACTCGATACATCCGGTACCGATTTGGGCTGGCAGTCAATAGAAGCCTATCCATTTTATCCACACTCTGGAGAAAATGAATTGATAATTCGAGCACTCAACTACCGTCATTATGATAGCAGCAATCCGGCAGGTATACTTTTTCGAGCAAGTATTACATATCGCGCTGACAGTTCGCCTTCGCACATTGAAGTCACCCAGGCCACACAGACCATCACCAATAGTGTGCCCCTCATTGCGGGCAAACCCACATTTGTTCGGGTATATGTGGACTGCGGTCCCGACGGTATGTTGCCAAAGAACGCGACAGTAGCGTTGCGAGGCTATGGGCCATCGGGTGAGTTGGGGCCGTCTCAATCTCCGTTTGGCGGGTATATCCGTACTGCTTGCCGTGAAGATATGCAGGCGCAACGGGCCGATTCGCGTAAGACACTCAACTTCGCCCTGCCCGTCGAGTGGTCTCAGGGGACGATCACTCTGCGCGCTGAAGTCGATGGAGCGTCGTATACCGATGAGTTCACGTTCATACCGGGCCAGAAGCTTCGAGTTGCTTGGGTTGCTATGCTATACAGCCCGCCTCAACCGTTGCCGCCTCCTGGCCCAATGCCCACCCCAATTGTGTATAGTCCAGACTTGGAAGTGGCGAGCAAAGGTATCGTTGATCTGCTGTCCATTTATCCTGTAGCGCGTGGAGATGTGAAGTATGTATTCCAGCCGGGATTTGAACAAAAGATCGATAAGAAATTTACTTGCACCGAAGATGATTGTCCCGCGGATTCCCAGTATTTGACAACGTTGAACGATTTCTGGAATCGTATGAGCCGGGAAGGCCAGTGGGTCGACAGTATAACTCCAGACCGGCTTTACGGCTGGGTACCAGAGATTGCCGAAGGGAGTCTATGTGGTATCGCCGATGCAATTTGGGCTGATCCACAAAACCGCAAAGGCCGCGTTGCCGCTGGCTTTGATAGCTGTGGCGGCGAAACATTGGCACACGAATTGGGTCATATCCTCAGCGCTCAAGGTCTCCGTCATACCGACAACCGTCCTAACGAACAAGACTCCAATTGCGGTGTAACGGCTCCGGCTGGCCCAGCACCAGACTATCCGGTATATACGAATCTACCTTTGGGTTCTATTGGAGAGTGGGGGATGCAAATCAGAGAGAAAGATTTCTATCTTCTCGATCCGGCCCAAACCTATGATTTCATGTCCTACTGCTCCCCAGAATGGATATCCCCCTTCAACTACGACAAGCTGCACCAAGGATTCCAACCAACGACCACCGCTGTGGTCGCTCAGGCGATGACCACTCCTCAGCGCCAGTTCCTGGCTTCGGGTATTGTTTTTAGCCCTGCCATGACTGCCACCCTCAATCCCTTGTTTGTGATCACATCCACCGTGCCGCCCGATCCAGATCAGGGCGGTGCCTATTGCCTGGAACTACGAGGCGAGAGCAATATCACGCTGGATAGTCGATGCTTTGGCCTGGGCTTCACCAACCCAGAGACAGGGGACTCGATCGGTACACAAGGATTCAGTACGGTTCTACCATACCCGGACGGGACGCAGGCAGTAGTGTTGACACACAATGGAGCAGAGGTTGCACAGGCATCTGCCAGCCCTGGTGTTCCCAAAGTCACTCTCTTGTATCCCAATGGCGATGAAATCTGGCAGCCGACTGGTATCTATTCGATCACCTGGACAGCGGATGATACTGATAACGATACGCTCTATTACGCCCTCTCCTACAGTACAGATGATGGCGTGTCCTGGAATCCTCTCGTGTTGGAGACAACAGAGACGGAATGGGTCGTTGACGCCAGCCATTTTCCTGGCACCACCAATGCCAGAATACGCATTGAGGCTAGTGATGGGTTCAACACAGGTGTAGACGTTTCTGACATATCGTTCACTGTAATGCCCAAAGGGCCAGAGACCTTCATCCTCGCGCCTCAGGAGAATATAACCATCACCCTGGGCACCCCGCTATGGCTCCAGGGTTACGCCTACGATTTGGAAGACGGTACACTAGACGATGCTGACCTAGGCTGGTCGTCCAATCGCGACGGCGCGCTGGGCACGGGGGAGCAGGTGCTGACGAGTCTTTCCCCCGGCCAGCACACAGTCACATTCACGGCCACGGACAGCGACAACAACGCGGCCGCCGCGCAAGTCTCGATTACCGTCAACGTTTCGCTCGCGGAAGTGCAGCTCACCGGTTCGGTCACCGGGTTTGTCCAATCCGCCTACGTTTTTACAGCTTCCGTCAGCCCCATCAGCACAACCCTGCCGCTCACCTACACTTGGCAGGCCAGCGGGCAGAGCCAAATCGTCCACAGCGCCGACTGGACGGATACCGTCACCTACACGTGGAACGCAGTAGGCGAACAGACGATTGCAGTCGCCGCCAGCAACAGCGTGGGGGTCGTCACATCCACGCACACAATTACAATCGGCGAAGCTCCAACGCCTACGCCCACACCGACTGTAACACCTACCAGTACACAGACATCAACTTCAACAAATACGCCAACCGCCACATCTTCGGCAACACCGACTCTTACGCCGAGTGCAACTTCGACAGCTACAGCTACAAGCACGCCGACTTTCACCCCGACCGCGAGCGCTACACCCTCAGCGACACCGACTCTCACGCCGAGTACATCTACAACAGCAACAACCACAAGCACGCCAACTTTCACCCCAACCGCAAGTGCAACGCCCACCGCGACTTCGACAGTTACACCGTCGGCAACACCGACCGCGACACCCACTGGACCAGCACAATCGGAGTGGCGAGTCTATTTGCCGGGGATTCGCCGGTAATAGATTGGGTATCATAATGCGGTTCTGGACTGACATCAAATCTGTGTGATACACTTTGGCAACACCAGAGGAAGACGAATATACGCAGTCCTTTGATGAATGGCTTGAGGCAAATCGACAAAAGGGAGATCCGCGTATGAAAACACCCGTCAAGTCCTATACAACCGAAAGTATACTTTCCACTCTAGGCTATCCCGATCCACTTGTGGCGGCCCGCCAGCAGGCGCGAATGATTCTATTGGGGCGCCGATCCCGTTACCAGACAGCCATCCAGCAATTGGAGGCCCAGTGGAACTGCTCCCTGGAAGAAATGCGCGCCCGCTATTTGGCAGAAGGCACCGAAGATTTTGCCGTAGATGACGATTACTTACAATGGCATTGGCATAATGAGGCGCTGGAAATCGTTGAGAGCCAATTGGACGCTATCTCCAAACATTCCCTGGGCTGATGACCCATTTCTGGACCACCCGCCCCCACCCCCTTATCGGCCTAGCCCCGATGGACGGGATGACCGATCACCCCTACCGCCACATCCAAAAGCGCCACGGTAACCCGGACCTGATCTTCACCGAATTTGTGCGGGTGGAGCGGCTGGCCGCGGGCGAAACGAAACTGCTGCGCGAGTTGATCTACGACGAGAGCCAGCGCCCGATTGTGGCCCAGGTCTATGGGACACAGCCGGAGGCGTTCCGCCGGGTAGCAACTCTGCTCTGCCGGTTGGGGTTTGACGGCATCGACATCAATATGGGCTGTCCCAGCAGCAGTGTGGCGGACAACGGCGCGGGCGCGGGACTGATCTGCACGCCTGAATTGGCCGCGCAGATTATCGCCGGGGCACGATCCGGTGTGCGGGATTGGCAGAACGGCGCGACGGCCTGGGATGTACCCGGCCTTTCGCCCGCGCTGGCCGAACTGGTGGAGCAAAACCACGCGCAATTGCCGTCGATCTACCAGCAGCGCAGGGATGTGCCGGTCAGCGTCAAGACCCGCATCGGCTACGACCGACCCCAGGTGGACGAGTGGATTCCCCATCTGCTCGACTGTGCGCCCGCGGCCATCAGCCTCCACGGGCGCACACTGGCCCAGGCCTATAGCGGGCGCGCGGACTGGTCGGCGATTGGGCAGGCGGTGGAACTGGCGAAAGGATCGGGAACGCTGATCCTGGGCAATGGGGATGTGGCAAATCGGGCAGATGCGTTGGCGCGGGCAAGCGAATACGAGGTGGATGGCGTGCTGATCGGGCGGGCCAGCTATGGCAATCCGTCAGTCTTTTGTGCCGCAGACGCCAGAGAAGCAGAAGAAAGTGCGCTTGTGGCCGAGCGCTATGGCCGACTGGCGATCGCCCGGGAACATACGATCCTCTACGAAGAGACGCTTTCCGCCTGGCCCGGCTACTCTTTTAAGCGGATGCACAAGCATTTGGGCCGTTATGTGCGGGGCATCCCTGGCGCACGGGCGTTGCGCCGGGCACTGCTGGAGACGGACAGCGCAACCGAAGCCGTCCGAGCCTTGGATGGCTATCTGGCCTACCGCACCCACAAAGCAGGGGAGACTGGCTGATGGGAAAGGAAAGCAGCACAGAGATTCCCGAGGGCAGTGTCGGGCTGGCTCTGGCCTTCCTCAATTTGGGACCCAAAGAGCCAGCCCAGCCCTTTGGCCGTCTGATCCCCGGCGACGCCAACCGGCAAATCGCCGAGAAGTTGGAGTCGTTGGCGGACCGCTTCTCGCTTGTCCTGGCACAGCAGGCTGTTTCGGATGCCCTGGCCGACCCAACACAACTGTCCGACGGCACACCCGTATTTCAGATGCACCGCCACTGTGACGTGCCGGTCTACACATTCGCGGCCCTGGGCTGCGCGCTGGACAGGCTGCCCCCCGGCGATTGGCCGCTGGCCGTCATCGCCCACCCCCGCCATTTGCGGCGGATTCAGATGGGTCTGTCGGCTCTGGCTGGGAAGCGACAGGTATTCTATGTGGCTTCTGGGCCTGCCGTTTATCAGGACGATCACTGGTCTCGCCCCCTCTATTGGAGCGCCAAGAATGCAGCCGGTTGGCTCGTCGATGGCCTGCTCGCCGCGTCCCTGCGCTGGCCGATGGCGGCTTCTCTGCTGCGTGCGCCCCTTGCCCGAATAAATGCCCACATCCACTGTCCAGAAGCGGCGCGGTTGGGCCGCCTGCGTCTGGTCAACGGTCACTGGCAAGAGTGACCGGACTGCTCCCCATCCCACTCGATTCCCCCCAGAAATCACAGATTCCTCTACAACGTGTAGTGATCAAAATGAGGGTGAAATTTTCAACGCAAAGATGCAAAGGGGCAAAGATGCAAAGATTTGCGGTTTCTTCTTTGCATCTTTGCCCCTTTGCGTTAAAAGTAACTTTTCCATCATTCTATTGATCAGCACAGATTCCTCTACAAGCCATACTTGCGCTGCAAGCCAAACCAGTGGTACATTGGCTGCGCCCTATCTTTGTGTACAAAAAACACTAAACTTAACTTGGAGTGACGAAACAATGCGCAGTGCAGTGCAGGAGCAGAGTTCAACGCTGGAAGAGGGGATGGCCCCACGCATTCGGGCCGCCCTGGACGAAGACATCGGCGACGGGGATGTGACGACCCTCTCGATAGTGCCAGCCGACGCCAGGGGCAAAGGGCGGCTGATCGCCAAAGCTGTGGGCGTTGTGGCCGGGCTGGCAGTGGCACAGACAGCCTTTCAATTGGTGGATGAAAATGTGCATTTCGAGCCGCTGGTGGCCGAGGGCGCGCAGGTGAAACCCGGCGATCTGCTGGCCCGGGTGAGCGGCCCGACCCGCGCCCTCTTGACCGGCGAACGGACAGCCCTCAACTTTCTCCAGCGCATGTCCGGGATTGCCACCCTGACCCGCCGCTTTGTGGATACGGTGGCGGGCACGGGAACAGTGATTCTGGACACACGCAAGACCACACCGGGCCTGCGCGCCTTTGACAAATGGGCTGTCCGGCTGGGTGGCGGTCAAAATCACCGCTTTGGGCTGTTCGATATGGCCCTGATCAAAGAAAATCATATTGTGGCCGCGGGTGGCATCAGCGCAGCAGTGGAGCGGGTGCGCGCTGCCGACAACCGGGGCCGCCCCATTGAAGTGGAGGTGACAAATCTGGACGAACTGAAGGAAGCCCTGGCCCTGGGCGTAGACCGGATTATGCTGGACAATATGGGCCTGGCGGAGATGCGCGAGGCTGTAGCAATCACCGGGGGTTCCACACCCCTGGAGGCATCTGGCGGCGCATCCCTGGAGACAGCCGCGGCGATTGCAGCCACCGGCGTCGATTACATTTCGGTGGGCAAACCGACCCACTCGTTCGAATCATTGGATATCAGTTTCTTGTTGGAATAGGAGAAAACAGTGACTTCCCCCACGACTCTTTCCACCACAACCCTTCCCCCGACGAGTTCAGTCCACGAGACCTATACGTGGCTGCAAGCTCGCCTGTCCCATGTGGCACCCGATGTAGAATTGCAGATCAAAGCCGAGATTGTCTATGAGATTCAACGGCTGAAAGTGGAGAAAAATGCCGTCATTCTGGGCCACAATTATATGGAGCCGGTCCTCTTCCATTCAATTCCCGACTTTGTGGGCGACTCGCTCTTTCTGAGCCGCAAGGCCGCGGAGACGGACAAAGATGTTATCGTCTTCTGCGGCGTGGAATTTATGGCCGAGACTGCCAAAATCCTCAACCCGGAGAAGACCGTCCTCGTGCCTGCGGCCAAGGCTGGCTGCTCTCTGGCCGCCAGCATCACAGCGGAAGACGTGCGCCAGCTCAAAGCCCAGTTTCCCGGCGCGCCGGTAGTGACGTATGTCAACACCTATGCGGATGTGAAGGCAGAGAGCGACATCTGCTGCACGTCCGGCAATGCGGTGGAGGTTGTCAACTCACTGGACGCAGAGACGATCCTCTTTATTCCCGATGAATATCTGGCCCGCAATGTGGCGCGAGAGACGGGCAAGAAAATTATTGTGCCGCAACCGAAGCGCACAACCGCACCCCTCTCCTTTGACTTGAACGGCTCGGCCAACGGCCACGACCAGCCCGGTGTGGTGGGCTGGCACGGGCGCTGCGAGGTCCACGAAAAATTCACAGTGGACGACATCCGCACAGTGCGCGCCCAGTTCCCGGATGTGGCGATTGTCTCCCACCCGGAATGCAGCCCGGAAGTTGTGGCGGCCTCCGACTTTTCCGGCAGCACCACTGCAATGATCCGCTTTGTGGAAAAGTCCACCGCTCCCCACTATCTGCTGTTGACCGAATGTTCTATGGGCGACAACATCACCGCATCCAACCCGGACAAAGAGATGCTGCGCCTGTGCAATGTGCGCTGCCCCCACATGAACCAGATCACGCTGGAAGATACCCTGGCCGCTCTGCGCTTCAACCAGTACGAAGTGGAAGTACCAGAGGAAATCCGCGTGCGGGCCGCCCGTTCGGTCCAGCGTATGATCGAAATCGGATAAGACCCTTTCCCAAAATGGCTATCCACAGATGACGCAGATTTCACAGATGGCAGGAAAAAATCTGTGTCCATCTGCGTCATCTGTGGATAGTCAAGTATTCTGAATCACCGAAGCTTCCCCTGTCACACAACCGCAAACCGCAAAAGCCCAGGTTTCCATTCCTGGGCTTTTGTCGTATGCTTATTCTATCGGTGCCAATGCGTACCGAGCGTATCACACGGCATTTCGTTCCCCACCCGCGTGACCAACAGAATCAACCCACTTCTCCTCCCAGGAAAGGACAAACCCAATGTCACCCCAACCCAATGACCCGTCCATAGCGGAACAGGCATTTGACCGGGTAAACACCCATTCCAGCCCCACAGAACTGAAGATTACCGACATCCGTACGGCAACCGTCGCCAGCATCTACGATTACCCCATCATCCGCATCGACACCAACCAGGGCGTCTACGGCATCGGCGAAGTGCGGGATGCGGGCCACCGGGAGAACGCACTCCAATTCAAGAACATCCTTGTGGGCCAGAACCCCTGCAATGTGGATATGATCTTCCGCCACATCAAACGTTACGGCAATTGGGGGCGGGAGGGCGGCGGCGTCTCCGGCATCGAAATCGCCCTCTGGGATCTGGTGGGCAAAGTCTACGGCGTGCCCTGCTACCAGTTCCTGGGCGGCAAATACCGGGACAAAGTGCGTCTCTACGCCGACACCCCCGCGCCGGAAAATGCGACTCCAGAAGGCTACCGCAAAGCCCTGGCTGGCCGCAAGGAACTGGGGCTGACCTTCATCAAATTTGACATCCGCCCCCATCTCTTCGAGACAACGGAAGGCGGACTGGTGGGCCAGGCGACCAAAGGCGAATTTCCGCTCGGAAAGCGCTGGCGAGCGCCCGGCCACGGACAGGGAGCCAAGCTGACCGACCGGGGCATTGAGCGGGCCGTGGAAGTGGTCTCGGCCATCCGCGCGGCAGTGGGGGATGAAGTTTCCCTCTGCACAGATCATTTCGGCCACGGACTGATGACCTACAAGGAGATGATCCGCATCGGCGAAGCCCTGGAACCCTTCCACCTGGCCTGGATCGAAGACCCCATGCCCTGGTACGACGTGGACGGCCACAAGCAGGTGACCGACGCCCTGCGCACCCCTACCGCGGCAGGCGAAGAACTCTTCCTATGGGACGGTTTCCGGGAGTTCATCGAGAAGCGGGCCGTGGACATTCTGCACCCGGACCTGCTGACCAGCGGTGGGATGCTGGAAACGAAGAAGATTGCCGACTACGGCGAACGCTACGGCCTGCCCACAGCCATGCACTTCGCGGGTTCGCCCATAGCCTTTATGGCCGCGGTCCACTGCTCCGCAGCCATCCCCAGCTTTATGGCCCTGGAACATCACGGCCTGGATATGCCCTTCTGGGAATCGCTGGTGACCGGCCTGCCCTCGGACTATATGGCCGACGGCTATGTCCACGTGCCGGAGCGACCCGGTCTGGGCGTGGACCTGAATCTGGAGGCGATTGAGGAGAACCTACGCCGGCCCGGCCTCTTCGAGCCGACGGACCAATGGAACGATCCGAAGCTGGGCTTCTGGCGGCCCGACAATCGCTGGCCCGAGTAGAGTCTACCTGAATTGAAAAGAGCTTGTATACACGGATAGGAAGGAACACAGTTCCCGCTGAAAATCCGTGTTCCCTCCTATCCGTGCATACAAAATTCTGATCCCCGCGGCGCACCTGGCATATGGAGAATAAGTTACTGGGAGCAGGGCATGGACCAAATTCTGCGTTTTTTGATGAACCCATCGCCACCCTTTGTGCTACTTTTTATGGGGACGATAGTGGGGCTGTTGCTGCTGATTGTCCTGCAAGCGCGGCGACGGGTTCCAGAGGAAGCGGGCAAAACGCCGATCTACAGCACAATCGGAGGTGGTCGCATTGGATGGTTGAACTATCGCGGTCCCTTCATCAGCTTGCGGCTCTACGAGGATTTTTTGGTGATCCGGGCCTTGCAGACGATTGTATTGCCCTACGCGGAGATCGAATCTGTGGAGGTAAAAAAGTGGCTTGGCATGACACCCGACCGCATTCAGATCGCCCATCGCAGCCTGCACGCGCCGGAAACAATTATTGTGGGTGTCTCCAATCCAGCGAGGGTGAAGGAGATGATCGATCAGCGGTTACTGGGGTAACGGCAGAAGCGTCAGGACTCATCCGGGGCGGCGGGGGAAAAGGCGGCTTCCAATTCGGGGTTGGGGATATATTCGGGCGCGGGCTGGTCGAAGTGATGGAGGGCCATAGCCGCGGCGGATTGGGCGGCTTCCTGCTTGCTGCGCCCCCGGCCCACGCCATAGGGGATTTTGTCGGCGGATACCTGCACTGTAAAGAAGCGGGCGTGGTCCGGCCCTTCGGTGAGGACAGTCTTGTAGCGGGGCGTCACGCCCAACTCGCTCTGAATCCACTCCTGCAAGCGGCTCTTGGGGTCTTTGGCCAAGGCGCTGGGGGCCACCCGCTCCACCTCCGCGGTCAGCCGACCCTCCAGAAACTCTCGCACCCGATTCAGTCCCCCGTCCAGATAAATCGCGCCGATCACTGCCTCAAACGTGGCGCAAAGGGTGGCGGGACGGGTGCGCCCGCCGCTCTCCTCCTCCCCGTGGCCCAGCAGCAGAAAATCGCCCAACGCCAATTCCTCGGCGAAACGGGCCAGTGTCTCCCGGCGCACCAGCGCGGCGCGCAGATTGGTCAACTCCCCTTCCAGCCGCCTGGGATAGCGACGAAAGAGCAGCTCCGCAGCCACAAAGCCCAGCACCGAATCGCCCAGAAATTCCAGCCGCTCGTTGTCGGGGATGTCAAAATTGTCGCCAGCTTCGTTCAGATAGCTGCGATGGACAAAGGCGCGTTGAAGCAGCAATGGATCGGCAAAGGAAAAACCAAGATTGTCCTCAAATTCGGCCAGGGGTCGCAGGGCTTCAGTCATAGGATATCCTGTAGATCGGGCAACTTTTTAAGGCCGAGACCGGTCAAATTGGCAACGACCGTCTCGCCAGGCTTGATGTGAGGCTGCAATTTGCGCAGAGCCGCAGCCACCGTTGCGCTGGTCGGTTCCACAAAGAGGCCCCGCTCGGCCAGGGCTGTGTGGGCGGCAGAAATTTCCCGGTCGTTCACAGAAAGGGCCATCCCCCCAGAGCGACGGATGGCCGAGAGGATAGAACGGCTGCGCACGGGGTTCTCCACGGCAATGCCGTCGGCGAGCATTTTGGACGAAAGCTGGCGGCGGGGGCGCACGTCCTCCCACCCATACAGAAAGGCGTCGCAAATGGGTGTAATCGGCTCGGCCTGCACAGCCACCATCCCCGGCAATTTGTCGATAACGCCAGATTCGTAGAGATGCTCAAAACCCCGCCAGGAGCCGAGGAAAAGTCCGCCGTAGCCGCAGGGGGTGACGATCCAGTCGGGCACTTGCCTGCCCAGTTGCTCCCAAATTTCCCAGGCATTGGTCATAAAGCCGAAGAGACAGGCCGGATGCCAGGCGTGGGAGGCGTAGACAGCATCCGGGGATTGGGCGGCTTCGGCCGCGGCGGTGGCCGCGGAACGGGGACCGCTCACCTCGACCAGTTCCGCGCCGTAGACCGCAATCTGGGCTTTCTTCGGTTCGGGTGCGGTGGATGGGACGAAGATGCGGGCTTCGATGCCGGCCCGTGCCCCGTAGCAAGCCAGGCTAGCCCCCGCATTGCCGCTGGAATCGTCCATCACAATCTGTGCGCCCTGGCCCAGCAGAAAATTCACCAGCACACTGATGCCCCGGTCTTTGTACGAGCCGCTGGGCATCAGCCCTTCATTTTTCCAGTAGACGGGCAGCCCCTCCCACTCGTCGTCGATCAGCGGCGTCCAGCCCTCGCCCAATGTGATACGTTTCTGACCCGGCGCAACCACAGGCAGCATTGCCGCATAGCGCCAGTGGCCGGGCTGGTTGGGGTCGATCAGGTCGGGATCAAAAGGGGGGATATCCCGGTATTCCAGGGGTTCACCGGTGATGGGGCAACGCAGAGGACTCTCCTCCGCGATTGCGGTAAAACGACTACGAGGACAATAGGCAATCAATGCAAAGCCTCCGGGGACGCAGGATAAAGGAAAAATCGATCCCGATCGGACCCATCATAGCAGGTGGGAGTAGAATGAAGAAACGTGAAACGTGAGAGTAAGGAGATTCTCACATTTCACGTTTCGGTTTGCAGGGGTTGGCAGCTATGCGATACGTCGAATTTTACTTCCCCAGACTGGTGACAAAAGCGTACAGATTGGTCATCCCCGACGGGCTGATGGCGCTGGGACCGTACAGGTGATCATTGCCAAGCACGCCGTTATCACCCGTTCGCAGGATGTCTTCAAATCTCTGGAAATCCAGGGTAGTTCCAGCCAAGGCATTGCCCTTATCGGCCACACCTTCGCCCTGTTCGCCGTGACATTCGCCACACTTTTTGTTTGTATAGACCAGTTCACCCCGGCTGAGGCTGGCATCGGCGGTGGGCGTCACCAGTGTATCTGCTTTGGGTGCGACATTTGTATTCTGAGAGGCGGACTGTTCGGCCACGGCAGTGAAGCGGGCAGGCGGCATTGTGGCCACAGGTTGAGATGTGGCGGCAGGCGCAGCATCCTCGGCTGCACCACCGCAGGCGACAATCACAAATACAATCAGCGCAAGAAAGAACATCAAAAAGTAGTGCCGTCGGGTTTCCATCATTTCAAATAACCTCCCAGTCAATCTCAATTTCAATCCACACAAGTTGATTGCCTATTGACAGAAGTGCGACTTTTTGGCAAAAGTCGCACTTCTGTTCAAATCAACGGGTCAATTTCGGGTCCAGGGCATCGCGCAGGCCGTCGCCAAGGAAGGAGAACCCCAGCATTGCCAGGGCAATGGCCAGAGTGGGGAAGAGGGCCATGTGCCAGGAGACCCGGACATAGGCCCCGGACACACCCACCATTTTGCCCCAACTGGCGATGGGATCGTTGATCCCAATGCCCAGGAAGCTCAGCCCGGCCTCGCCAAAGATGGCGGCGGGAATCCCAAAGCTCACCGCCACCAACAGGGGCGACAGGGAGTTGGGGATCAGATGGCGGAAGATAATTCCCCGCTGGGTGACGCCCAGACAGCGGGCCGCCTCGATATATTCCTTCTCACGCAGAGAGAGAATTTGGGCACGGGTCAGCCGGGCGATGCCGATCCAACTGGTGATGCTGAGAGCAAAGATCACCATCCACATCCCACCCCCAAAGAGGGAGATGACGAGAATGGAGAAGATCAGGCCAGGGAAGGCAGTCATCACATCGATAATGCGGCTGACGACGAAATCGACCGCACCGCCCAGATAACCAGCCAGCCCGCCCAGGGGCACACCGATCAGCAGCGCTATAAACTGGATGGTGATGCCAACGGTCATAGAGGTGCGTGCGCCGTAGATCAGCCGACTCAGATAATCGCGCCCGATTTCATCCGTGCCCAGCGGATATTTTGGGTTGACACCGGGCAGCAGCCGCACCGCCGTGAAGTCAGCTTTGTCATAGGGGTACGGGGCCAGAAAATCGGCAAAAATGGCGAGAAAGAGAAAAATGACAACAATAATAAGGCCAAGGATAGCCAGACGATTGTTGAAAAAGCGGCGAACCGCATCCTGCCAGAGGGTGCGGTGTTTGCGCAGGGAAACCGGAGCAGCCGGGTTGTTGGGCGCGCCCATATTCCCGGAGGTTGTAGTACTGGTCATTATTGGCCCTCCTGTGCGCCCAGCCGCACCCGGGGATCCAACCGAGTGTAGAGGATGTCGGTGGCCAGGTAGACCAGCCCCCAGAGCAGAGCAATGAGCAGCACCGTTGCCATAACCATCGGATAGTCTCGGTTAAAGGTGCTGGTTACAAAGTATTTGCCCAGCCCAGGAATGCGGAAGATCGATTCGATAAAGATGCTGCCCGTCATCAGGTCCGGGATAATAGGACCCATCACAGTCACCATCGGAATCAGGGCGTTGCGCAGGACGTGGCGCAGCATTACGGTACGTTCACCCAAGCCTTTGGCCCTGGCTGTGCGCACGAAATCGGAATTGAGATAGTCGATGACGCTGGAGCGGGTATAGCGGGCAATAATCGCCAGGGGAGCCAATGCGTAGGCCGTGACCGGCATAATCCAATCGGCGCAGAAGTAGCGGTCCACCAGGCAGCCCGTATCCCCCCAGCCGCCCAGAGGCAGCCAGCCCAGATAGACCCCAAAGAAGAGAATGGCAAGTGTGCCCAGCACAAAGCTGGGCATAATAAAGCCTAGCATAGACATGAAAGTGACGATTGTATCTATCCAGGAATTTTGATTGTAGGCTGCTATGATCCCCAGCGGGATACCCAGCCCAAAGGCCAAGAGGATCGTCATCAGCCCCACCTGGGCCGTGATTCCCCAGGTATTTCGGATTAGTTCGGCCACAGTGGATGTGGGTCGTTGATAGGGGATGCCAAAGTCGAAGCGCACCGCATTGGACATATACAACACATACTGCTTCCAGACAGGCTGGTCCAAGCCATATTTACGCAGGACATTGGCCTTGGCCGCGGGCGGGAGAGGTTGCTTTTCCTCGTCAAATGGGCCACCCGGCACAGCATGCATCAAACTGAAGGTGATCATTGAGACGGCAATAATAACAAAGAATAATGAGACAAAACGCCCGATAATATAACGGGTCATAGGGGATCGAGCCTCCCTGGACAAACGAACCAGCCCAACCGTACAAGCAGGTCGAGCATCTCGGTTCTGCGTGGGAATGCCAATACAAGGGGCACTTTAATGGCCGGAACCGAGGTCCCGGCCATTAAAGTGTACAGAGAACTACATTAGAAGGCTATTGATTGGCGATATAGGTCGTGCCAATCACCCAATCATTGCCCCAGTGGGGAGCAGCGATGCCGTTGGAATCCGGCACACGGAAACCGTCGCCCATGACATAGGGTTGGTAGAGTGTGCCCTGCCAGCGGTGGTTGATGAAGATAGAGCCCACGTCGTCCACCAGAATCTTCTCCGCATCGCGGAACATCTGGTCACGCATGGCCGGATCGCCTACCAGCGGTGTAGCTTCGCTGATGAGGGTATCAAACTCGTCGTTCTTCCAGGAATGGCGTCCACCGGATTTGAAGATACCCAACATGTTGGTCGGGTCCAGGTAGTCCATACCGTAGGAGACAGCGCCGAAGGTCAGGCTGGTCGGCTTGGCATTCATGGCGTCGTTGTAGACTTTGTTGTCTTTGTTGGAAACTTCGATCTGCACATTCAGACATTCAGAGATAGAAGCAGCCGTTGCCTGGAAGACGGCAGACATCGCCGCTCCCTCGTTGCGCAGCCAGAGTTCCAGAGGCTCGAAGCCCTCACCGCCGGGGAAGCCCGCGTCGGTCAGGTACTGGTTGGCCAATTCGCAGTCGTACATCTGGTATTCGTGCAGGTCGCCGTTCACATCAGACGAGGGGAAACCGGGCATGAGGAAGGAGTAGGCAGGCGAGCCTTTGACCTCACCCATGACATTCGTCACGATGCTCTCCCGATCCACGGCGTGGGCAAAGGCCTTGCGCACATTGATATCGTTGAAGGGCGGGTTGAAGGTGTCAAAGAGCAGATAGTCGGTGCGGAAATCGCCGAAGTGACGGAAGTAGTTGGCACTCAGCACCGGATCGGCCATCACCAGATCGAGATCGGCTGGGGTCAAAGACTCGTAGCCGACAGTGTGGATTTCGCCATTTTGAAAGGCAGCAAAGAAGGTATCAGGAGCCATGTAGATGAACTCAAGCCGCTTCAGGTAGGGCGGAAGCGGGCCTTTGTACATAGGATTGGCTTCCATCACGATCTCTTTGCCAGGGTCCAATGTGGTCAAAATGAAGCGACCGGAAGAAACGGAGGTAGCCGGATCGCTGTTGTAGTAGGGGCCGTGCTCCTCCAGCGCCTTGGCCTGCAACGGCCAGGCAAAGTGCATCATGCCAGGCAGGGGCGGGAAGGGGCTATAGGTGGTAACTTGCAGGGTCAAATCATCCGCGGCGACGACGCCCAACTCTTCCAGGGGCACTTCGCCGGCGATGGCCTCATCCCAGTTTTTGATGACGCCAGAATAGAACCAGGAGAAATCCCAGGCATGCTCCGGATCAGCCGCATAGCGATAGGTCTGCACCCAGTCGTTGGCGGTGACAGGAGTTCCATCGGACCACATCATGCCAGGACGCAGGTGGAAGGTCCAGGTCAGGCCATCGTCCGAGGCTTCCCAGCTTTCGGCAGCCATGGGGATGACGTTGAAATCTTTGTCCAGGTCAACCAGGGCCAGGGAGAAGGCACTGTCGCCAGCACAGAAGCGCTGGTAGACGGCAACCATAAAGTCGAAGGTTGTCTGATTGGCCGTATTGGAACAGGCCTGAACCAGTACCTGCTCGTCGTAGGGCACAGCATCCTCAGGCAGCATTGTGCCATAGACAGTCATCATCGGGTCGGCTTCGGCAGCCGGGGCTTCGGTCGGGGCAGCTTCCGGGGCCGGTGCTTCGGCAGCCGGAGCTTCGGTCGGCTCAGGTGCGGCCGCCTCGGCGGGAGCGGGGGCCTCTGCCTCTGGGGCAGGGGACGCCGGGGCGCAGGCCGACAGCAACATTGCCATCGCCAACATCACATACAGGGCAACACGAAATGACGAAACACGGTGGTGTTTCAAAGATACATCCACTTTTCGCTCCTTTTCTACATTGAACGGGTCGTTGAGAGTTTGTTCACAAGCCGGGGAGGATTCTGGCTGGCAGAACCGCTATAGTGTACTGCAACTGAGTTGAGGATGCAAACTGGTTTTGATAACGGCGAATTTCTCCTTTAGGGCGAAGTCAGGGTAGGATAGCGGAGGAATAGCGGGGCAATCACCCGCAATATTTTTGCCTACCCCATAACCTCAAACCAGGAGCAGTCTTGTGCGAGCAGTGATTCAGCGGGTTAGCCAGGCCAGCGTGCGAGTAGACGGTGCGGTCGTCGGTCAGATCGGTCCCGGCTTTCTTGTTCTGCTGGGCATCACCCACAGCGACGGAGAGGACGAGGCAACCTGGCTGGCAAAAAAGATCGCTGGTCTGCGCCTCTTTGAGGACGCGGAGGGCAAGATGAATCTGGGGCTGGCCGATGTGGGCGGCGCCGTATTGGCCGTCAGCCAGTTCACCCTCTATGGCAATGCTGCCAAAGGACGTCGTCCCAGTTTCACCCAAGCCGCCCGGCCCGAACAGGCCCAGCCCCTCTACGAGCACTTTTGCGCGGCGCTGCGGACAGAAGGAGTCGAAGTGGCCCAGGGCATCTTCCAGGCTCATATGCAGGTGGCACTGGTCAACGACGGGCCGGTGACACTGATTGTAGAGACGGGGGATTAGAGAGTGGAGATTGCGTCGGGACAATCTTTCAATCTCCAAATCTCTCAATCTCCACTCTCCCTTGCCCCGCCGATAACCACCATAAACTCCCCTTTCAACGTCTGCCCTTCCACCCCTGCCAGCAGTTCGGAAAGCGTGCCCCGTTCCACTTTCTCATACAGTTTGGTCAGGTCGTTGGCAAGCGCGGCGGGCCGGTCGCCGTAGACGGCCAGGGCATCGGCCAGAAACGCAGCCAGGCGATAGGGACTTTCGTAGAATACGAGGGTGTGAGGCGAGGCCGCGTCCACATCCAGAAAGCGGCGGCGCGCCCCACTCTTGCGGGGGGGAAAGCCCCGATAGGTGAAGCTGTGCAGAGGCAGCCCGGAGAGGACCAGGGCCATTATCAGCCCGGTGGGGCCGGGAATCATCGTGACCGGCAGTTCTTCTTCGATGGCCCGGCGCACAGCTGTGTAGCCCGGATCGGAAATGCCCGGCGTGCCCGCGTCGGTGACAATCGCCACAGACTGGCCTGCCTTCAACAGGCCAACGATTCGCTCGACGGCCTGTCTTTCGTTGTGTTCGTGAAAAGGGATTTGGTTGGCGCTGATCTCAAAATGGGCCAGCAGCCGCCCGGTCTTGCGGGTGTCTTCGGCGGCGACTACATCCACTGTGCGCAGGGTTTCCAGGGCGCGCAGACTGATGTCGTCCAGATGGCCGATGGGGGTCGCTACCAGATAGAGCATCAGGCCGTCTCCGGGGGAAGCACAGGGGCAAAGTCCCCGGCACTTTCTGTCCGTGCGAGCCTGTATACGGCGAACCTGGCATCAGCGTTCGTGAAGTGCCGGGGACTTTCGAGTACACACATCAGGCTTTTTGACGCTGTTTCAGCAGATAGGCTTTGGCGATGTCCACACTGACCGCGGCGTCTCGCCCGTAGGCGTCTGCCCCCACATCTTTGGCGAAGTTCTCAGTAACCGGCGCGCCGCCCACCATCACATAAACGTCGTCCCGCATCCCCTCTTCGCCCAGTGTATCAACGACAACTTTCATATAAGGCATCGTCGTCGTCAGAAGCGCGCTCATCCCCAGCAGTTGGGGCTTGTGCTCGCGGACAGCGGCGATGAACATATCCGCGTCCACATTGATGCCCAGGTTGATGACCTCCAGACCTGCGCCCTCCATCATCATTGCCACCAGATTTTTGCCGATGTCGTGGATGTCGCCCTTGACGGTGCCGATGACGATTTTGCCGATCTGCTCTGCGCCGGTTTCGGTGAGCAGAGGACGCAGAATTTCCATCCCGCCCTTCATCGCGTTGGCAGCCATCAGCACTTCCGGCACAAAGAGAATGCCATCCCGGAAGTCCACACCGACGATTTCCATCCCGGCCACCAGTCCCTGGTCCAGAATCTCCTGGGGGGTGTAGCCCCGGGCCAATCCTTCGTGGGTCTGGGCTACGATCTCCTCACGCAAGCCGTCATAGAGGTCGTCCTGCATCTGCAAGAAAAGGTCTTCATCGCTCAGATCAGAAAAATCGAAATCCATAGCATTCTCCAGAATCAGGTGGGCCGGTAGTCCCCATTCTAACGGGCACTGGCGGGGAGGGCAAAGATCGATATTGGGTATTGGATATTTCGTACTGACGCGGCTTCTTCACCCCAACCAAATATCCAATACCCAATATCAAATATCCGTAAACGCCTCCACAGCGCCGAAGAGTCTTTCCAAATCCCCATCCCAACACTCGCCCATATGGGCAATGCGGATGGCCTTGCCCTTGTAATCGCCGTAGCCATCGGAGAGTTCCATCTCCTGCCCGGCCAGAAATCCGTTGAGCGCTGCGACATCCCAGCCGAAAGTGTTGGCAATCGTCGTCACTGTGGGCGACGCGTAGCCCTCCTCCGCCATCAGCCCCAAGCCTTTTTCCACCGCCCAGGAGCGGGTGCGTTCAGCCAACCGGTGATGGCGGGCAAAACGGGCTTCCGCGCCTTCGGCAAAGATGCGGTCGAGTTGGATGCTCAATGCCCGCATCAACGAAATGGCCGGGGTGGCTGGCGTGGTGTTGCGTTTGAGATAGCGCTCCAGCAGCACAAAATCGAAGTACCAGCCCCGCCCGCTGACTGTTTTGGCCTTTGCCAGCGCGCGGTCGCTGACCGCGGCGAAGGAGAGACCCGGCGGCAGGGCCAGGGCCTTCTGGCTGGAAGTCAGGCAGATGTCCAGCCCCCATTCGTCCACAGGGATGCGGGTTCCGCTGAAGGAGGAGACCGCGTCCACCAGCACAAGCGTCTCCGGGCTGATCGAACGGACAGCCGCGGCGATTTCACCGACAGGGCTGGTGACGCCGGTGCTGGTCTCGTTGTGGACGACAGTAATGGCATCCACTGGGCCGTCGGCCAGCGCGGTGGAAAGGGCCTGGGCCACCTGAGCCGGCTTCACAGCGGTACACCAGGGCAGATCGATGCGGATGGCCTCTTTGCCACAGCCCACCGACACATCGGACCAGCGCTGGCTGAAAGCGCCGTTGACAAAGTTGATCACCCTCCCATCCCCCACACAGTTGCGGATGGCGGCTTCGTGCATGGCCGAGCCAGTGGCAGCCAGAATATAGACACGGCTGTCTGTGAAGAAAAGCTGCTTCAGTTGCTCTTCGCACTTGGCATAGAGAGCTTCGAATTCGTCCGAGCGGTGGCCGATCATCGGCGCGGTCTGCGCGGCCAGGACATCCGGGTGCACGTCTGTAGGGCCGGGGATAAAGAGGCGCTGGGGTGGTTTGCCCACGGGTGTTTCGGTGATAGGGGAAGTCATCACAGCAGAGAAAGTCATTCTCTTTCCTTTGTGTCTTTGCGTATTGGTGATTCCGATCACCGCTGATCGATTGTCGCGCTGCGCTGCCCAGTCAGTATAGTAGGAAAGCGGGAATCGATCCAAAATCAGGGGAGCGAAAGCGGTTTACATTCTGTCCAAAAGAGTGTAGTCTATTGGAGAATCTTTGCCCGAAACACAACACGGACCCCTTTCTGATGACCCAATTTCTCAATCTATTCACGCGCGGCCGCCAGGATCGTTCTGGTTGCTCCCCGATTCTGCTGATTGGCGGATCAATCGTAGCTTTCCTCGCCGCCACCGGCATTCTGTGGACCAACGAAGGCAGAGTAGATTTTGGCCGCATCGGCGCGCAGAGCGTCCCCATCGAGACAACTGCCATCGACCCGGCCAGGGAAGGCGCGTTTGTGGCGGCCAGCGGCCTGCTGACCGGTGGCAGTCCAGTCGGCGACGGCACACTCCTGCATCCCGGCGACTGGCTGGAGGTAGAGCGGCTGGTGGAGATGTACGCCTGGGAGCAGAAATCTGCGGGCAGCGATGAATCCAGCGGTTACACATACCAGACGGCCTGGAGCGATGACCCCACAGATTCGTCCACCTTCGATGTGCCCGACGGCCACACGAACCCGCCTCTGGGCATCTCTCCCGGCAGCTTTCGCCCAGAGAATGGGCAGTTAGGCAGCTATCGAGTCGATCTGCGCGGGCTAGACCTGCCCGACGGCGAACCGCTGGTGCTGAACAAAGAGCAAATGATTGCGGAGTCAGACCGCGCTCTTTCGGGCGAGTACATTTTTGTGGGCAACGGCACGCCGGCTGAACCAGAAGTGGGCGACCTGCGCATCCGCTTCCAGGCAGTGCCCAGCGGCAAGACGGCCACCCTTTTCGGACAGATCGAAGGTGACCAGATTGTCCCCTATTTCCACAAGGAGCGGGACCGGCTCTACCGGGCCTTCTTCAGCGGGCGGGCCGACGCGCTGGCAGCGATGAGCGAGGAGTATCGCTTTGCCCTGTGGGGGATGCGGGCGGCGGGGTTGCTGCTCTATTGGACCAGTCTGATGCTCGTCTTTAGCCCCTTCACCCGGCTGCTGGGGGGTGTGCCATTGCTGGGGCGGCTGGGCAAAGGGCTAATCGCAGTCGTCACATTTGTGGTGGCCGCGCTGTTGGCGCTGATGGTGGCGTCGATTGCCTACATTTTTCACAATCCGCTGGTAATGCTGCTGCTTCTCGTCCTGGCCGGGATGCTCTTTGCTGTGGGCCGGGTACTGTGGGCGCGCAAGGAGAGTAAGACAGTTGGTGCATAGCGACCCAAACGTCCGTTTAACACGATCCATTGCTGGATATCCACCCCATAGAGTACAATATCCGCGTGCGTACAGGATAATAATAGTTAGATGTCTACCGATTTCTGCCAATGAGGTGTGCCAGTGAACTGTCCATACTGTCCCATCAGCGTTCCAGAAATGAAGGTTATTTTCAAAAATGACTTGGCGCTATTTATGCAGAATGAGCGGTATCAAGGTGCTCTCAAACATTCCGGCGTCATCATTCCGATCCAGCACAAAGAGACAGTTTTTGATCTAAGCGAGGCAGAGATCATTGCCACCTTTAGACTATTATCGGTCGTCAAAAAGTGGATGGATGAGAACTTTGCACCGGATGGATACAACATCGGTTGGAATTGCGGCATGACTGGTGGCCAAGAGGTCTTTCACGCACACATGCATGTGATCCCGAGGTTTCGTCAGGAACCATTGGCGGGCAAAGGAATCAGAACACTTCTGAAGTCACACGCAAACAAATGGTAAGCCTTAGCGAGTATTCAGCTACACCTAACAAGCCAGCGGAACAGACAGGCGACAGCACAAGCTTTTTTCCTATACGCAAGTCTCTCACCTGTCGCCCGCTGCTCACAGCCAACGTTGATGGAATCGTGATGTCAATGCGACGAACAGGAACCACACAACAAAGATGAATTTATTCCTCTGCCAGAACTGTCAAAATACAGTGTTTTTTGAGAATACTCACTGCGAAAGCTGCCAAAGTGAGTTGGGATTCTTGGCCGCCGGATTGCGCCTCATCACACTAAAATCTCACCCAAATGGAATGAGTGCCTTTGATGATGCCAATCAACAACTCAAATATTGTGAAAACTTCCACGAAGGAGCCTGCAACTGGTTGTTACCGGTCGATTCCGCGTACAGTCTCTGTTCGGCCTGCGATCTCAACCACAAAATTCCCAATCTGAATTCCGAAGAACACCGGCAAGACTGGATCAAGATTGAGAGCGCCAAACACCGACTCGTCTATGAGTTATTGTACCTGGGTTTACCGGTGATCAGCAAGCGTTTGGATCCGGAAGCCGGATTGTCCTTCAACTTTCTTGCCGAAGATCTGATGGAAACCAGTGAGCCAATAATGACCGGTCATATGCAGGGGCTGATCACCCTCAATACTGCCGAAGCCGATCCGGTGCAAAGGGAAAAGATGAAAGCGCAGATGGAAGAACCGTACCGCACGCTGATTGGTCACTTCCGTCACGAGATCGGTCACTACTACTGGGATCTGTTGATCCGCCCCAACAACAGCAAGCTGGCCGCCTACCGTTCTCTCTTTGGCGACGAAAGCCAGGACTATCAAGATGCCCTCGACAGGCACTATCAATCAGGTCCTCCGGGCAATTGGCATGAGCAATTTGTCAGCGCCTATGCGTCCTGTCATCCTTGGGAGGATTGGGCAGAAACCTGGGCACACTATATGCATCTCATCTCGACCCTGCACACAGCGCAGGCCTACGGTTTAAGCTTGCAACCCAAAATTGATTCCACTTCGAAGCAGATACCAGCCATGGACCTAAAGCTGGACTACGATCTGTTGCGAGAAAAGGATATGAATATCATACTGTCAGATTGGCTGAAGCTGACGCTGGCAGTGAACAGTTTGAACAGAAGTATGGGCCAACCCGACTTGTACCCGTTCATCCTTCCCCCGCAGGTCAGAGAGAAATTGGGTTTCGTTCATCAACTCATTATCGAACTTTGATATCGCCTGTTTTATTGGGTCACGCTGGTCAAGCGACGCCGCCGCAAATCGAGCGTACAAGCGTCCTCTCGACTGAACAATATCCCCCAATGGCTGCTTCGCGCGCCCTGTTGTCAGGTAAATGTCGCGTATGTTACAATGTCCGCGCCTGGATGACAATCGCTGGGCGGAATCCGATAGAGGGCAACACAGGACCAACGGAGGGGCAGACGACTTCGGTCTTTACTGAGAGTGGGCGGAACGCATGGACTGGGCACAAAACTTCTACACAAGACAATTCAAACTTCTCGAAAGTACTGAGGCCTGGTCACGATTCTTCCCTGCGCCGCCTCCGGCCCACCGGGTGCGGAGAGCGGAAGCGGTGGAACGTCTTTCTGGTCCGGGAATCAAGCGTGTACTCGAGCTGGGCGCGGGCGGTGGCCTTACCGCCGGTGCAATGGCCCTGCGCGGCCACAGCGTCGTGGCGGTTGACATTGTGGATGAGGCAGCAACCAGCGCGAGACGGATCGCCGCGCAGATAACTGCGGGAAAAATGCGTGTCGTCCAGGGGGATTTCTACGAAATTGAGTTGGATGGCACATTTGATGTGGTTTGCTACTTCGATGGGTTTGGCATCGGCAGCGACGCAGATCAGCGGCGTTTATTGCGCCGGATTGCGGAGTGGACAAAACCGGGCGGATGCGCGCTTATCGACGTTTACTTCCCTGGCTGGCTGTCCGAACTGACGAGCGAAGTCTATCGAGAAGGCAATGCTTTTTGCCGGGATGAGTTCGATCTCGATGGCTGGCGCCTGCGCAATAGCATCTGGTCCATCGATGAAGATGAATCGCAAGCCACGACACAAAGCCTGCGCAACTACTCACCCGCCGACTTTCGGCTGCTTCTGATGGGAACAGGACTTCGGATGCAGAGTTATGAGCCTTATGAGTCGAGTTTTCAGTTTGAAGAGATCGTACCGTTGAGCAAAGCTGAAATATTTCTCGCAAAGTTGGTCCATGACGAATGAATCGATTTGGACAGATCGCCAGACAGCTTTGACCGCCCGCCCCCGCACATTCGACGGAGATGCTTCCGCCTGACCCCCCACGATTGGTAGCGCAGAGCCTGATGACTTCTCTCCAAGTCCAGCTATTCGGCGGTTTCCATCTGACCCATGACCAGAAACCGATAGCGACCATCCATCAAGCGCGCAGACAATCCCTGCTTGCCTACCTCCTTCTCCACCGCCACCATCCCCAACCGCGGCAACGGCTTGCCTTTCTTTTCTGGCCCGATTCCACCGAAACCCAAGCCCGGACAAATCTGCGCCGGGCGCTCTACCACATCCGCCGGGGCCTGCCCGACGCGGACCGTTTTGTGCGCAGCGATGCCCACACTGTGCAGTGGGCACCGGATGCACCCTTTACGTTGGATGTGGCCGACTTTGCCCACGCCCTGAGTCTGGCCGATGCCGCCCGCCAGCGTGCCCAACCAGCCGCGGTTGTGGCGCACCTGACCAAAGCCGTTGACCTCTACCGCGGCGAACTCCTGCCCGATTGTTACGACGACTGGATTCTGACCGAACGGGAGCGTCTGCACCAGCGCGTGTTGGCCGCGCTGGAATGGCTTATGCAACATTTGGAGGAAACCCGCGCCTATGCCCCGGCCATCCGCTATGGGCAACGGCTGCTGGCCCTCGACCCCATACACGAGGCAACCTACCGGCGTCTCATGCGCCTGCACGCGCTGAATAACGATCGGGCCGGTGCGCTGCGGGTCTACCACACCTGTGCAGATATACTTCAGCGTGAGCTGGGCGTGACCCCAAATGCGGATACCCAAGAAGTCTATGCCCGTCTGCTGCACGCCGACACATCGCCCAGATCACCCGCTCCATTCCAGCTGCGGGTCGACACCGCGCGTCTGGTGGGCCGCCAGGCCGAGTGGCAACAACTGTGGGCAGCGTGGCGTATAGCGACGGAGATCGCCCCCCACTTTGTGTTGGTGGCGGGCGAGGCGGGTATCGGCAAATCTCATCTGGTGGCGCAGATGCAGCAGGGCGCGGCACAGCAGGGCATCACCATCGCCCACGCCCGGGCCTATGCTGCCGAGAGCCGATTGGCCTATGCGCCTGTGGTCGAGTGGCTGCGCAGCGATCCCTGGCAAGCAAACCTGGACCAGTTGAACCCGCTCTGGCTCAGCGAAGTGGCCCGTCTGTTGCCCGAACTGTTCGAAGCCCACCCGGACCTGCCGCGCCCTGGCCCTTTGACCGAGCGCTGGCAACGCCAACGGCTCTTCGAGGCCCTGACCCGCGCCCTCTTGCTGGCGAAGTCGCCGCTGCTGCTGGCGCTTGACGACCTGCAATGGTGTGACCCGGAGACATTGGAGTGGCTCCATTTTCTGCTCCGCTCCACACAAGAGTCGACCGGGCAGAACGAGACCCCAGCCCGTCTACTGGTGGTGGGTACGGTCCGCCCCGAAGAGATAGACGAGCAGCACCCCCTGATGCGGCTGCGGTTGGACCTGGCGCGTGCCGGCCAAATGACCGAAATCGAGCTGGGGCCTTTGACCGCGGATGAAACGGTCACACTGGCGGCGCAGACAGCCGAACGCGAGTTGGGGGAACACGTACAGCAGAGGCTCTACCGGGCCAGCGGAGGCAATCCGCTTTTTGTGGTGGAAATGGTGCGGGCTGGGGGCTGGGAAGAGGAGAATGCAGAGCAGTGGGGGTCCACAGTGCAGCAGATGCCGGTGGCAGATTCCCCCGCGCTGCCGCCAAAAGTCCAAGCCGTCATCCAGTCCCGGCTGGCGCAACTCTCTCCGGCGGCCCGCAAACTGGCCAACCTGGCCGCCACAATCGGGCGTGCGTTCACCTTCGATGTGTTGGCCCAGGCCAGCGCGGTGGACGAGGATGATCTGGTGCAGGGATTGGACGAACTTTGGCAGCGGCGTATCGTGCAGGCCCAGGGCGTCACCGCCTATGACTTCAGCCACGACCGCATCCGCGATGTGGCCTATGCCGAGATCAGCCCAGTGCAGCGCTGGTTCTATCACCGGCGGGTTGCAGAGGCCCTGGCGCTGCTCCACGCCAGGGATGTGGATGGGATCAGCGCACAACTCGGCTGGCATTGGGAACAGGCCCAGCAACCGGAAGAAGCAGTGGCACACTACCTGCTTGCGGTGGACTCGTCGGTGGCTCTCTATGCGATTGAGAACGCCCTCTTCTATCTGGAAAGAATCCTGGCCCTGCTGGCCGAGCTACCAGCGACCGCGGCTCACAAGCAGCAGCAACTTGAGATTTTATTGAAGAAGGCGGACATCCTCATCATAACCAAAGGGTGGACGCACATCGAACGGCAGCAGGCGTTGGAGCAGGCCAACAGGCTGGCAAAGGAAGTCAATATCGACCACCTGTCGTACGAAGCCCTATCCGCTCTGCGTAGCTATTATACCAACACAGGCGAACAGTACACCGGTTTCCGCCTTGCACAGGAAATGCTGCTTCTGGCGGAGAAGACCCAAGAACAAACGCTTTTATGCAGTGCCTACTGCATCGTGGCTTTTTCCGACCTGATCCAGGGCAGTTGCGATTCCAGCTTGCACTACTACAACAGAGCCCAGGCAATGGCAGACAAGCTCGGCATATATTATTGGCAGATCAAACAGCATGCCAGAGTGCCAGAAATCCTGTGGATATGCGGGTATCCCGATCAGGCTCGCAATGCAGCGGCAGAGAATATCCGCTTGGTCGATCAGCAGGGCGATCTCTTTGGACGGGGACATAAACGCGAACCAGCTATGTTTGTGCAGCAGCGGATTGGCGATCCGGCGGCATCCCAGCGGCTGGCTGCCGAAATTATAGAGTTGTCCGAACGTTTTGGTTTCCCCAACTATGCGTTCGCCGCACAGTTGATTGCCGGGTGGGCCGTGGCCCAGACCGGCGCAAAGGAAGAGGGCCTGCGGCAGATCGTGCAGTCACTTGCGGCAATGGAGCAGATCAAAGATCGCTTCTACCGGCCCTATTTTTTGTCGCTCCTGGCTGAAGTTCAGGCGCAGAGCGGCTATGTGGCGGATGCGCTGGACACATTGGCCCAGGCCCAAGAGACCGTTGTCAGTTCTGGAGATCGTTCCTGGGAGGCGGAATTGATTCGGTTGACCGGTGACTTTCGGCTACGTCGGGACCCGGACGATGCAGAGGCAGAGACAATTTATGCGTCAGCGCTTGCTCTGGCCCGCCAACAGGGGGCACGTATGCTGGAGCTGCGCGCGGCTATCAGTCTGGCCCGTCTGTGGCAGAGCCAGGGGAAAGCTACCGCGGCCTACGCTCTGCTCGCGCCCATCTACGGCTGGTTTGACGAAGGGTTTGATACACCCGATCTGCGCACAGGCCGGGCGCTGCTGGACGAACTCCACACACAAGCATCCGTATAACAAACCCACATCCCCTCTTTTTCCTCAAATTCCTCGCCAGGGAACGCTGCAGGGAACGCTCTGCCGACGCCCCGCCTGCTACACTCATCCCCAAACACAAGGCCACCAACCAAAAAGGCAGCAAGCCGTCACCTTTCGCGCATCCGCCTGATGCGCATTTCCCATCGTGCAGATTGGGTCATCCAGCCAATGAATCCACCTGAGCCGCGCCAAGAACCACACCGGTCGCACCTTTTCACTGTGCGTATCTGGAAGGAGGCAATGGGGGAAAAGATGGGCGACGACACGTACGAAGTGCGTATGCAGGTCAAGCGCGTTCTCAGCGGTCAGATCCGCTACTTTCGCACCTGGGCGGCCTTGATAGCCTATTTGCAGAATGTCATGCAGGAGGATGGCAGTTAGATGGAGATAAAGGGGGCTGGTTATGTAATCAAACAGCAAGTGACTGATTTTTGTACCGTAGTTTTGCTCTTTTCAACGACCACTGAAAGGAAAGTATCTGATGAAATACGTGACACTGCTATTGGCGCTGGCCGCACTTGTGATGGGTGCATGCCAGCCGATTGCACCGCCCGTGGTGCAAAGCGCAGCGCCAGAACCGACCGCCCTCTCCCTGGAAGCGCAGGAAGAGCAGATTCGAGCGGCCAGCGCGGCCTGGGATGAAGCCTTCAACGCAGGTGATGTGGAGCGGCTCGTATCGTTCTACACTGAGGACGCAGTGGATATGCCGCCCGGTGTACCCGCGCTGGAGGGCATCGACGCGATCGCTGGCGATCTCCAGTTCATAATTGACGAGTTCGACGCTCACCACGAAACCTCGATTGTGGACATCAAAATTGGTGGCGACCTGGCCCTCGAACGGGCCAACTATGTCATGACGCTGAAGCCCAAAGCCGGCGGCGACACCATCACAGAAGTAGGCAAACACATCGTCGTGCGTCAACTGGTTGGGGACGAATGGATGGTGCTTTGGGAGATATGGAACTGGGATAGCAACGAATAATCCCCCGGAGAAATTACAAACTCCAAAGCCGTTCGATCGGCGTCATAGGGTTCCGAGAGCCGCGGCCATCTCAGCAGTTTGAGTTGACCGCGGTTTTCTGCTTTCAGATACCCTCCCAAGCGCCGGGTCTTGCAAATCCCATTACCGGATGAGTACCCCATGTGCTACAATATCCGCGCTCATGCCAAATCATAGTTGGGCAAATGCAGACTGAACGGTGCAGCCGTGATCGTTGACCACTTGGACGGCTACGGCAAGACACTTTCTTGGAGACGGCTGCTGCACACGCCAGGTTGGGCTGCTCGACAAAGGGCCGAAAGAGTAAACAAACCTAAAATTCCGCCCCCAGTGCTGGTTGCTATTTCACCGCGCATACGGGAGCAACCTGACACATTTTGCCAGTCTAACAAACCCCCCATCAGAAGGAGAAAACCAATGCGTGTAGGCGTAGTAGGAATGATGCCGTCGGACTTTCGCTCCATCACCAGCGAACATTTGGCTGCTGTACGGGCGCTGGGATTGAGCGGTGTAGGCTTCCACGCCGGAGGCCGGGGACTTTTCGATGTAACCAGCGCGGAGACCGCGCAGGTAAAGAAAACATTCGCCGACGCGGGAATGGACATTGTGCAATTTGGCATCGGCTTCCCCGACTGTCTCTTTGCGCCAGAAGCGGAAGCCCGGGAGGAAGTGGTGAAGGTAATCGGGCGGGGGATCGAAGTGGCTGCGGAGTTGGGCGCGCATGTCTGTCTGATCCGCACAGGCAGCCTCAGCCCCAACGGGTCGTACTTCCCCGCGGCGGAGAACCACAGCCCGGAAGCCTGGCAGCGGCTGCGAGAAACCCTGCGCCGCATCGCCGACAAAGCCGAAGCCGTCGACCAGACGGTCGTCATCGAGACCCATCTGCTCACGATTTTGGAATCGCCTGAAGCCAACCAGAAAATCATCGCCGAAGTCGGCTCGCCCCGCATGAAAGTGGTGATGGACTACACCAACCACTTCCCCACAATGCAGAGCGTCTTCCACAGCACCGAACGGCTCAACCACATCTTCGATCTGATGGGTCCCGTTTCCGGCGTGGCCCACTGCAAAGACATCAACTTTGGCAAAGGGCTGGTCCTGCACATCGACGAAGCCATTCCGGGCGAAGGGCTGCTGGATTTGCAAACAGCCCTGCGTCGCTGGCAAGCTCTCTACCCGGACGGCTATATGCTCCTGGAGCATCTGCCCAACGAGGACTATCCACTGGCCGCGGCCAATACCCTGCGCATCGCGGCTGAGGCGGGAGTGGAGGTACATTAAATTACGAGGGGCGAGTAGCGATTGATGATTCGCAACTCGCCCCTCGCCTCTCGCAACTTCTAGCGCGTAAAGAGCGTCCGCCGCACGTAATCCCCGTCGTCCGAGGCCAGATAGGCCAACAGCCGGGCTACACCAATCGGATCGCCCAGATTGGCATTCTCCAGTGCAGCTTCGTAAGCAACGCCCCGCTTGTTGGCCGCATCGCGCACATTCTCCAGCTTCATCTCTGTGGCAATGCCGCCGGGACAGACCGCATTGACCCGGATGTTGCGGGAGGCCAGATGTCCGGCCAGCACCATCGACATCCCATTGACCGCGCCTTTGCTCGTGCCATAGGCAATCGACGAGCTGCCGCCCAGCACCCCAGCCCCGGAAGCGATCAGAATCATCACCCCCCGCTTGGATTTGGCGATCAGCGGCGTGGCGTATTTGGTGCAGAGGAATGTCCCCCGCACATTGACTTCCATCACAAAATCGAAGACATCCACCGGGAACTCCTCCGGCTGGAGGAACGCGCCCAGCAACACACCCGCGGCGCAGATAATCACGTCCAGATAGCCGTGGGTTTCGTCCACCTGGGCAAAGAGCGCCTGCACTGCTTCGTCGCTGCGGATGTCCACCGCGTAGAAAGTGGCGTCGCCGCCGCCTTCACGGATGGAGGCGGCCACAGCCTCGCCCTTGTCGGCCTTTACATCTACCAGCAGGACAGTCGCGCCCCGCTGCGCGCAAAGACGGGCCGTAGCCTCGCCGATGCCCTGGGCCGCGCCAGTGATGAGAATTTTCTTACCGCGAACTTCTGCAATTGCGTCTTCCATTTCTTGGGGTTTCCTCGGGGGTGGGTGGTTTGAACAAAAGATGTGGGATAGTTGACAGGTTATTTATCAAACAAAGTTATGCGGTGGCCCGGTAGCTGTCCACGCCGTCCGTCCAGCACAGGTTGGCCGACGATAGGGCATTGGCCCGTTCTACCTTGCGCGCCAACTCGCGTAATTCCATCTCGGCCCGTCGTCCATTGTCGGGCAAAGAATAACGCATCTTCAGGCTGTGTTCCAGCCACTTTTTCGATTCCTCAAACTCTCGCTTCAGGAGCAGCATCGATCCCAGATTGGCCGCGGAGAGCGCGTCTTTGGGGTTGGCGGCCAATGCATCGCGCAGCCGAAGCTCCTGCACTTCCTGCCGCCGGTTGCCATTGAGCAGCACGCCCACATCGAAAATAATATCATCGAGCAGAGCCATTTGAAAGCGTTCGGCCCGGTGGCGAATCACAGAGCGGGTGCGGGGGACAATCATATCCAGTTCCCGCACTACTCGCACGTGCAGCACCGCGTGCTCCAACGCCCCCTCCAGAAATAGGTCTACACTCTCACCGCTATCTACCACCACATTGAGCAGTTTTTCCTCTGCGCCCAGATGGAGCGATTGGATGAGCACAGGCTCCCCCCGGGGATTGGCCGCCACCAGTTTACCCGGCTCCACACTCACTTGCAAACAGCCATCGCCCTCACACCCATCGGGTCCCAGAGGCAGGGCCTGTCGCTGGGGAAATTGAACATCCAGCACTTCGATAAAATCGGGGGAGTAGTTTTTCAGAATCCCCACGTGTTCGTGTACCTGATCTCCCTCCATCACCTCCACCACAATCTTCTGGCCGAGAATCCGTTCCAGCAGAGGATCGAAGACCCCACCCGCGTGGCCGATGAGATTTTCGCTCAGTCGATAGATGGATTTTTCGCTCCCGTCGTTGATGTAGCGGCCTGCCGGTTTCTTGGCCCGCCCCACCAGCAGACCCACCACTTCGTTGATCGATTCGCTGGCCGTGCCGATAAATTTGCGTAGCCCCCGCTTGCTGCGTTCCACCAAACCCGGATGGAAGGAGCGGCGGATGTCCTGATCCCGGCGACGCTTGTTTTCCGGCGTCAACTGGTCGGCAAAGCGGTAGATCGCCTGAATATCCTTATATTCCTCGCCAAAGAGCAGATAGCTGGACTCGATGTGTTTGGAATCCTGCACATCGTCCCGATAGACCAGTTCCAGACCCGTAGACTCCACATCCATCACGCCCCAAACCACTTTGTCGTCCGTGCGCTCAATCGTCACGTGGAAACCCTCGAACGAATGCAGACAGGGGTCTTTGCGCCGGGAACGGAAGTAGGAGCCGACGAGTGTGGCAAAAAAGATGAGACCGACTGTGTAAAGAAGAGATACGTCAAACATAGGCAATTTAGGGATTGGGGGTGGAGCAATTCGCTACCAGGAAAGCGGAGGGCGAATGCAGGCGGATACGACGAAGTGCAACAATTGTAGCAGTCCCGATCCGCGTCCATCCGTTGTCCACTGTACCTGTCGGTTGTGTCGTGGCGCATATCCGCCGCGCTGGCACAGCCTACCCAATCGGCACCACACAGGCCGGGTCTTCGTTGCGGGCGTTGTTGACGAGCGTACTGACCGGCGTGTGGGCCATCAACTCGGCGGGAAAGGACCGCATCAGATGCAGCAATGGCTCGGCCCTCTGGCTCGTCCGATCCAGCCATTCGTCGTAATCTTCCGGCTGCAAAATCACCGGCATCCGGTTGTGGATGGGGGCGAGCAGGTCATTGGGTTCGGTGGTCAAAATTGTGCAGGATTCGATGACCGACCCCTCCCGCTCCCAATACTCCCACAGCCCGGCCATCCCAAAAACCCCGCCATCTTTCAGGCCGATTAGCTGGGGTTGTTTGCCCCCGGCTATCTTCTGCCATTCATAAAAGCCATCTGCCGGGAGTATGCAGCGCTTGTATTTGAAGGCCGCCCGAAACGACGGCTTTTCTGCGGCTGTCTCAGATCGGGCATTGATCATCCGGCTACCGATGCTGGGGTCCTTGGCCCAGGAGGGGATCAGCCCCCAATTCAGATAGGTCGCCTCCCGCCCATTGCCCCCGTGGCTGGCCCGAATCGCCAGCACAGGCTGGGTGGGGGCGATGTTATAGCGGGGGCCAACCGGCGGCATCTGTTCAATCGAAAAAAGATCGGCGATCTGTTCGGGGGAGGCCCGCAGGGTAAATCGACCACACATCAAAAAAGCTCCTCGGATCAATGGGACTGGCACACACCAGCGCGGCAAATGTCCCGGTATCTTACCCCTGGCACGCTGGAATGTCAACCGACCAAAAGAATCGGGAGTGTTCGGGAAGTGTTCGTCCAGATTGACAAAGCCCACACCCACCGTTACACTACCCCTGTCAGCAACTCACCGTCCACCACCTGTTCCCCGACCCCAATGACAGAATCCATCATCGACATCAGCAGAGCCTTTTTCCAGGAGATTGTTTTGCCTATTCTCCAGGAACAGTTCCCCGCCGAAACAGCCCAGACCGCTTTCGGCGTCTTTGGCTACGGCTCCGAGGCTCTGCGCCTGGACGACGAACTGAGCCGGGATCACCACTGGGGATTGCGCATCGACGCGCTGATGCCGGAGGCAGTTTTCCAGGAGAAGCGGGACGAAATGATGCGGGTGCTCTCCAGCCGATTGCCCCACAGCTATCAGGGACATTCCCTGCGCGAGGGCCATCTGGCCGGCGCGGGCCTGGCCCCGGATAGCCTGCCCGCCTTCCTCATCCGCACAATCGGCATCGACCGCGCCCCGGCCACCGCGCAGGAGTGGCTGGCCATCCCGGAAGAGGACATCATTCACATCGTCAACGGCGAAGTCTGGCACGACCCGTCCGGTGAATTCAGCGCCCTGCGCGCCCATTTTGCTGGCTACTACCCGGAACCTGTGCGCCTGCGCCGCATCGCTCACTGGTGTCGCTTCTATTCGGGGATGGGAACCTACGCGCTCCAGCGGGCCATTCTGCGCAGCGACGACTTCTACGCTACCACCCGCTTCAGCAATGCCATCCGCTTGGGCGTGCAACTGGCCTTTCTGCTCGACAAGCGCTACTTTCCCTATGACAAATGGCTGATGGCCCACTTCGCCCGCCTGCCTCGAATGTATGACAGGCTGGGCGGGCTGGTGGCCGAGGCCATCCCCCTCTCCACGGGGTGGGCGCGCAAGCTGGCGATTCTGGACGAAATCTCCGACGTTCTGGATAGTACGCTTGTGGAGGACGGCATCATCCCGGCCCATCCACCTTTCCAGCGTTCGCCCACCTCCGGCTACCGTCTGCTCGAACACGCCTATGCGGCCATCATCCAACAACTGCCCGCCGACCTCAAAGCCGTCGTCCCCGTCTGGGACCAGGTCTATATGGAGCGCTTTCACAGTGGCTATGTGGACGGCGTGCCGCTGGACGCGTGGGACCGGATTCTTAATTTGACTGCCGAGACAGATCGGGATAGCGGATGATGAGATGATGGGATTCTGCCCCAGCCATCCCATCATCTCATCATCCCAGAATCCTTCCCAACATTCCCTGAACCACTGCACCGAACCCATAGACCCTTCAGACAATGAACTCAAAACAACGCATCCTCGCCACCATCGCCCGCCAGCCCGTCGATCGCACACCCATAGACTGTATGCTTTACCAGAAACAGTTCGTCGAAAATCTGGCCAGCCAATGGGGCAGCCGGGAGGAATTCCTCGACGAATTCGGCATCGACATCTTCGCCGGTTTCGTGCCCTATCCCAACCAGTACGGGCGCATTTTCGACGTGACCGAACTGGCCGATCTCAAATTGAAAGACCCGCGGGACCCGGCGTGGGTAACACACACAGATTGGAACTACGACTTCGCCGGGGTGAATGTGGCCGAGGCAGTGGATTGGTACGGCGACAAGCGGGCCATCCGCGCCCATCTGTGGGGGATTGTGGAGGGAACCAGCACATTCCTGGGCATTGAAAAGTGCTGGATGAATCTGGGCATGCACCCGGATCTGATGATGGCCTGGTTCGACCGCTACGCCGACTGGCTCTGCGGGCTGGTGGACAACTGCGCGGACGCGGGAGTGGATTTCCTCACCCTCTCCGATGACTGGGGCAGCAACAATACGATGCTCTTTTCCCCCCGAATGTGGCGCAAAATGATCCGCCCCTACAGCGAACGGGTGGTGCGCCACGCAAACAGCCGGGGTCTGCCGGTGATGCTGCACAGCGACGGCTATCTGATGCAAATTATGGACGACATTGTGGAGATGGGCTACAGCCTCTTCCACCCCATTCAGGAGAGCGCGGGGATGAACCCCCAAACGATCAAAGACAGCTACGGGGAGAAGATTGTCCTCTACGGTTCGCTGGATGTGGTGGACGGTCTGCTGGCCTACGAGGGCGAGGTGCTGGACGAGTACATCCGCCGCCGCTTTGAAATCTACGCGCCCGGCGGCGGCTTCATCTACTGCACGGGCCACTTTGTGCAGAATGATATTCCGCCTCTGCGACTGGTGCAGGCATACACAACCGTCGCCAAACTGGCCGCGAAATATGGCACGCTATGACAGCACTTTCCATCCCCTCCCCCACCAGATGGATCGGCTCGGATCACCCCTTCGATCTCCACGAAGTCTACCTGGACTTCCGCTCGCCCGCCGACTTTGCACTGGACCAACAGCCCACCAACGCGCAACTCTTCATCACCGGGGACAGTCGCTACAAAGTCTGGGTGAACGGTGTTTTCATTGGGCGCGGCCCGGCCCGCTCCTGGCCCCACGCCCAGCAGGTGGACGTCTACGACATCGCCCCCCATCTGAGCGCCGGACACAACGCCATCGCTGTGCAACTCTACCAGCCCGGCTACTCCCACTTTTCGTATGTGCATCGAGCTGCGGCGGGTCTGCTGGCCTGGCTGGAAGTTGACGGCGAGAGCGCGCTGGTGACGGATTCGCACTGGCGGGTGCGCCGCAATCCCACCTTCTCCCCGGCGGTGGAGCGGGTCTCTATCTACGGCAGCGGTGTGGAGTTGCGGGATTTGGCAGTAGCGGACGAGTGGACAGCGCCCGGCTTCAACGACAACCGCTGGGCAGCGGCCCGGATCGTCGCGCCAGCAGAAAGTCCCCTCTGGTCAGGTCTGAACCTGCGAACCGCGCCCCATCTGAGCGAAGATACGGCAGTTCTCGGCGCGGATCGTCTGGTCGCCTGCCGCCTGGGGAAGAGCGACGCAACCATCGCCGATCCCCATCTGCGCCTACGGGCGGGCTGGCCTGCCGCGCAACCGGCTACCGTTGAAGCGGACACCGACGGCTGGGTTTCCCCCCAGTTGGCCGCGGGCGAGACAGCATTTTGGCTCTTCGATTTGGGCCGGGCGTGGACCTGTCAAGGCACTGCCGAAGTGACGGGCACAGTCGGCGGCGAAGATCTGCTGGTCAGCTACGGGGACAAACTGCGGGGTGGCGAACTGGTCATTTCCGACCCATCCACCTACTGCCGGGTACGCCTGACCGACGCCACCCGACTGGGCGCAGGCGATCAGACTGTTGAAGGCTTTTCCCTGCGCGGCGGGCGCTTTCTGCTCTTTGCTTTGACTGGCCCCACCGGGCCGGACTTCCGCATCCGCTTTGGCGTGCGTACCGCCACCTATCCACTGAACGACGACCGACCGCTAACCACCGACGACCCCGAACTCAACGCTGTTATTCAGCTATGCGAAGCGACCCTGCGCGCCTGTCTGCAAGATACTTTCGTCGATGGCATCTGGCGCGAGTCTTCTCAATGGCTGGGCGATTCACTGGTGCAGGCGCTGGCTCTCTGGTCGATGAGCAGCGACGCAGGGCCAATGCGCACGGCCCTGGAAATGGCCGCCCAGGGCGCGTACGCGGATGGCGTTCTGCCCAGCATTTTGCCCGGCGAAGTCCATTCCTATTGCGTCGTGGACTACAACTTTTCCTGGGTGGAACTGCTCGCATTCTATTTCAATGCCACCGGCGACCGGGAGTTTGTGGCCGGGCTGTGGCCGACGCTGGCGAAACTCCTCGACCGCTTCCACCAGGACGTGGACGAGGACGGGCTGATCCGCAGCCAGCCAGGACGCCGCCTCTTTCTGGACTGGTCGCCCCAATCCCGCAGCGAACCCAACGCCGTCTACAATCTGCGCTATCTCTACGCATTGCAACAGGCGGCTGGTCTAGCCGAAACGCTGGGTGAAACCGAAGCGAGGTGGGCAAGTTTGTGGAACGGCTGGGCCGCGACATTGCGCCATTCCATACGTGCCGCCTTCCGCTCGGAAGAGCGCTGGTGGGATGACACCGAGCGCACAACCCGTTCCCAACTGGCCGCGGCTTTGGCGGTACTCACCGGCGCAGCGGAGAGGAACGAATGGGAAGGCCTGGCCGCCGCGCTGGTCGCCCGTTCGCTCAATCTGGACGACAGCCACCGGGACGGTCAACTGGTGCTGGCCAGCCCCTTTATGCATCACTACATTTTCGAAGCCCTGCACCGGGCCGGCCAAGGCGACGCGGTCGTGGAAATCATCCGCCGCCGCTGGGGGCGCTGGGCTGCGGGCGGCTTCCCCACCACCTGGGAAAACTGGAATGTGGACTTCCCCGACGGCTCCCAGTGCCACGCATTTTCCGCGCATCCCCGCTACCACTTGGCCCGATCATTAGGCGACCTGGCGATTGGGTAAAAATGACAAACAGAGCGGGACTCACCCCCGTCACTTTTGCCTTCCCCTTTTGCCTTTTGCCTTCCTTCCTCCTTTGCACAGAATCCCTATTTCAACGACAATAGATAGACAACGCCGTTCCAACGCTTCCGCGCCAGAACGTTTCCCAAGGAGAACCCCAATGACCGACGCCATCGACCCAACCCACGACGAAGCCCAGGCCGCGCTACAGGCTTTTCTCAACGCTCAGGAATTCGAGGAGATGGAGGCCGCGCTGGACGAGTATCCCCTGCTGGGGGAGCCAGAATTTGAAGATGCGGTGGACAAATTGATCGAACACGCCGGCGCGATGGGTGACGCCGAAGCAGTCCTGCGCTTTCAGGACCGGCTGGACATCCTCTACGACGTGCTGGACAATCTGGGCGCGACACCGCTGGAGGAGGCCGTTGAGGCGTTTCTCAACGCGGAAGAAGGCACGGACAGCGACGCAATCTACGCCCAATACGAGGAGTGGCTGGACAGCGACGGGGCCGCTGCCTTTCTGGAATCGATGGAGCCAGCAGACCCGGAGACCGCCCAGTTTTTGGCGGAGAAGCGGGCTACGCTGGCCGGACTGCGGACGGGGTAAGAGCCGTCTACGTTTTCTCCCTGTGATTCACATTCACGGCAGCGGTGGAACGGCGCAGGACCAGTTCCGTGGGCAGGAGGATTTCCTGAGTTGGATGCACACCTGGCTCGCGAATCTGGCGCAGGAGCAGTTCAGTGGCACGCAGCCCCATATCATAGGGCGATTGCGCGGCGACAGTGAGAAAAGGTTCGCCCACCAGCCAATCCGGGATATCGTCTATACAGGCAACAGAAATGTCTTCGGGCAACCGCAACCCAGCTTCGCGGATAGCCCGGATTGCGCCCATAGCGACAAAATTATTGGCCCCCAGTAGCGCGCTGGGTAGCACTCTCTCCGCCAGCAGTTCGCTGGCTACGGCATAACCGCTTTCGACCGTATATTCGCCTTCCCGAATCCAATGCTCGTCCACGGGAATCCCTGCTTCGGTCAACGCCCGCCTATAGCCGTCTACCCGCTCCTGGGCGGTGGAGACACCCAATGGACCGCAAAGCATAGCAATCTGCCGATGTCCCAGGCAGATCAAATGGCGGGTCAACCCATAGGCCCCGGCTTCCGAGTCGCTGCGCACCACATCCACTTCCGCGCCAGGCACGCGACGGTCCAGCACGACTACTGGCACATTTTGACGCAGGATCGATTCCACCGCGCTGGCTTCACTGCGGGCTGGTACGAGCAGAAAGCCGTCCACCCGTTTGCGCAGCAGCACTGAGAGATATTCCTCCTGCTTGGCTTCGTTCTCGTCGGTATTGCACAGAATCACATTGAAGCCCTGGCCGCTGGCCGCATCCTCCACACTGCGCGCGATAGACGTCCAAAAGGGATTGGTGATGTCGGTCAAAACCAGCGCCAAAGTGTTGGTGCGGTTGGAGCGCAGGCTGCGGGCGATCTGGTTGGGGATGTAGCCCAGTTCCTCCACGGCTGCCTCTACCCGTGCCCGGGTCGGCGGGCTGACCCGCTCCGGGTTGTTGAACACACGAGAAACAGTAATCGGGGAAACCCGGGCCAGAGCGGCCACGTCACGGATATTCGCCATTGAATTCAGTCCCAAAAATTGGTGGTTGACAAAAGTTCTGGCTTCGAGTATAGTCTAAAAACAGCTTCGCATGGTAACGTTACCATACGATTGCCGATCTGACAAGACCCCATTTTTAGCTAATCTTTGATAACCCTACGAAAAACAGGGCCAAATAGAGCTTGACTTTTCGATCTCGGTCAGAGATCGTAGCTGGCGACGCGTAAGGTTTTGCCTTGCCGACTGTTGGTAGTCAAGTCTGTGGCTGATTGTTTTGTTCAACCCATTCCACCTGTTTGGGTATCAACTTTTCTCCTGTTTTACACCCCCTGCTGCGCGGCATATTCAGCAGGGATGAACGGATACCGCAACTTCGGGCGGAGGAAAATCGAGAGCCTATGAGTACAGCAACCACCGCTATCAAAGCCAAGACAGGTGCATCCAGCCCATCACGCAGACGTGGCAATGCCTGGCGACAGATCAAACGGAGCTGGCAGTTGTACGTCTTTCTGGCCCTGCCCGTAGCCTGGCTTCTCGTCTTTATGTACTACCCTATGTACGGCGCACAGATCGCGTTCCGGGATTTTCTGCCCGGTCGTACAATTTTGGGCAGCGAATGGGTTGGGCTGACCCATTTCATCCGCTTCTTCAATTCGCCGATGTTTGAGCGGCTGCTGAGCAATACTATCGGCCTCTCGGTCTACTCCCTGCTGGTGGGCTTCCCTATCCCCATTCTCATTGCGCTGAGCCTGAATCAACTGCGCACGGGCATCTTCAAGCGCAGCGTGCAGATGATCAGCTATGCGCCTTACTTCATCTCCACGGTTGTGATGGTGGGCTTGATTTTGCAATTTCTGGACCTGCGCCGGGGGCCAATCAATCTGCTGCTCCAATGGTTGGGTATAGATACAGTCCACTTTATGGGCATCGCCGATATGTTCCCGGACATCTACGTCTGGTCCGGTGTCTGGCAGAATTCGGGCTTCAACACAGTCATCTACCTGGCGGCCCTGAGCACCATCGACCCAGCCCTGCACGAGGCCGCGCTGGTGGATGGAGCCAACCGCTTGCAGCGCATCTGGCATATCGATGTTCCCGGCATCATGCCCATCACCCTCACGCTCCTGATTTTGAATATGGGTCAGTTGCTCAATGTGGGCTTTGAAAAGGCATTTCTGCTCCAGAACCCCTTAAATCTGAAGACCTCTGAGGTGATCAGCACCTATGTCTACAAAGTGGGGCTGGTCGGCGGCGTAGCCAACTTCTCCTACGCGGCGGCGATTGGCCTGTTCAATTCGGTGCTGGGACTTCTTCTGCTCCTGGCCGCCAATCAGATATCCAAGAAATTCTCCGAGACCAGTCTCTTTTAGAGGAGAGCTACCGATGGCATCTACCATTCGCGCCATGACCGCGACTGAGATTCGTATTCGAGAGAGCCGGGTTGACCGGATCTTCAATCTGGTCAACTACACCATTCTGACCGTCTTTCTGATCGTTGTCCTATACCCGCTGATTTATGTGGTGAGCGCTTCGTTCAGCGACGGGTCCGCGGTCATTTCAGGCCGGGTCGTCCTCTGGCCAGTGGATTTCTCGTTGCTCGCCTACGAGAAGATTTTCCAGTACGAGAGCATTTGGACGGGCTATGCCAACTCCCTTTTCTATGCGGTGGTGGGCACAAGCGTCAATATCGTTTTGACCCTCTTTGCAGCCTACTCCCTCTCCCGTCAGGATATGTATGGCCGCAAAATCATTATGGGCTTCTTTGTCTTCACAATGTTCTTCAATGGCGGGCTGATCCCGACCTATTTGCTGGTCAAGGACTTGGGGATGCTCAATACCCGGGCCGCGATGATTATCCCCCAGGCGCTCTCCGTGTGGAATCTGATCATCGCCATTGCCTACTTTCGCTCCGCCATCCCCGGCGAACTGCTGGAGGCGGCCCGTCTGGATGGGTGCAACGACTTTCAATATTTCTTTCGCATCCTCATGCCCCTCTCCACACCGATTATCGCTGTCTTGACCCTCTTCTACGCCATCAATCACTGGAACCAGTTCTTCACTGCCCTGATTTACCTGTCGGATAAGGCGCTCTTTCCCCTGCAACTCATTCTGCGCGACATTCTCATTCAGAGTCAGGTGGATATGAATATGATGGAGGACCTGCAAAGTATGGCGGCCAAAGAGGCCATGCGAGAACTGCTCAAGTACGCCCTGATCGTCGTGGCTTCGGTTCCGGTGTTGATTATTTATCCATTCGTGCAGAAGTATTTCGTGCGGGGCATTATGCTGGGGGCGGTCAAAGGGTAGGATTTCTCAGCGTTTATCAGTGGCTCAAAAGGCATTGCGCACTTGACCCAAGTTTTGATTTTGAAATTATCCCCATCCACGTCAACCCCATTCACGTTCAAGATTTTCAGGAGGAAGTTACATGCAAAGACGTAAATTTTCGACTCTCTTCAGCGCACTGGCAGTGCTGGTTATGCTACTGTCGGCCTGTGCACCACAGCCTGCCGCAGCACCGGAGACAGGAGAGGCAGCCGCAGCACCAGCCGCAGGCGAAGCAGCCGCAGCATCAGAGGTCCTGATCTCCCCAGCCGGTGAATTCCCGATTGTCAGCGAACCCATCACCATCAAGGCATTTCTCTGCCCCACCAGTATGGTGAAGGATTACAAAGAGAACGAATTCACCTACTGGCTGGAAGGTCTGACAGGCATCAATCTGGAATTCGACATTCCGCCTATGTCCGACGCCCAGCAGAAGCTCAACCTGATGTTGGCCAGCGGCGACCTGCCGGATGTCATCATCGGTTGCAACATCCGCCTGGATCAGCTTCAAATTCTGGCCGAGCAAGGGGTGGTCGTGCCGCTGGACGACTACATCGCCGAGTATGGCACAGAGTTCCGCCAGGTCTTCGAGACCTTCCCCCAGGTGAAAGACCTGATTACCCTGGCCGACGGCAAAATCTATGGCCTGCCTCACATCAATGACTGCTACCATTGCAGTATGTCCCAGAAGATGTGGCTCTACCAGCCCTGGCTGGATCAATTGGGGCTGGAAACACCCACCACCACCGAAGAGTTCTACCAGGTTCTCAAGGCTTTCAAAGAGCAGGACCCCAACGGCAATGGCAAGGCGGATGAGATTCCGCTCTCCGGAACCCAGCGCACAAACGGTGGCTGGCACGCCCAGTTGGACCAGTTCATCATGAACTCCTTCGTCTACAACGACGGGGTGACCAACAACAACGCGCCCAGCCTGATTCTGGAAGATGGGACGATCAAAGCCGCCTTCACCGAGCCTGGCTGGCAAGAAGGGCTGATCTACCTGAACAAGCTCTACTCCGAAGGGCTGATCGATCCCCAGACTTTTACCAACGACAGCAATCAGATCCGCCAGTTGGGCGAAAACCCGGATGTGCCCATTCTGGGAGCCACAGGCGCTGGCTGGTACGGCGTCTTCACCCAGAACGGCGGTCCCAGTGGGCGCTGGAAAGAATTCACGCCCATTGCCCCCTTGGCCGGGCCGAGTGGTATGCGCCAGACCCCCCAGACCCCCTACCAGCCCACGGGCGGGCAGGGCAACTTTGTGATCACATCTGCGGCGCAGAACCCGCTGGCAGCCTTCCGCATGGCCGATGTCTTCTACGGCTTTGACTCCACCACCCGCTCGGTCTTCGGTCCCGAAGGCGAGGATTGGGTGCGGGCCGATGCGGGCGACGTCTCCATCTCCGGTGGCGAAGCCCAGTACACAGTGCTGAAAGTCTGGTCCGGTGAGGAGCACAACCGCCACTGGAATCAGGCGGCCCCCACCTTCCGCACCAACGAATATCGCCTGGCCCAGACCTACAACCCGGACGATCCGCTGGAGCGCTGGCTCTACGAATGGACCCGTGACCTGATGGAACCCTACGGCACGACAGACAAGGCTGTGCCGCCGATGGTTCTAACAGAGGAGCAGTCCAAGCTCTTTGGTGAACTGAATACCACAGTTTACAACGTAGTCGATGAGTGGTTTGCCAACTTCGTCATCGGCAACTACGACGTCAACACCGAGTGGGATTCCTACATCGAAGCGCTGAACGATTCCGGGCTGGAGCAGTTCCTGGCGATCTACCAGGAAGCCTACGACGCCAAGTATAAGTAACGACGACCTATTGAAGAGAGGCGACGGTGTCAGATGGCATCGTCGCCTCTCTTCTTGCCCGCCGGTTCGATTCTCAACAGGAGCCTGTTATGTCCACAACAAATGAGCCTCAATCGGATCTACCCTCCCGGCTGGACTGGTGGCGCGCGGCCCGCTTTGGCCTCTTCATCCATTGGGGACCGGTCAGTCTGGTAGGAACGGAAATCGGCTGGTCCCGGGGCGGTGAGCGCCGGGGCTTCTATCGGGGCGGCAGCGGCGACGTGCCGGTGGAAGTCTACGACAATCTCTACAAAGAGTTCAACCCCGTCCTCTTCGACGCCGCCGAATGGGTGCAGATTGCCCAGGACGCGGGGATGGGCTATATGGTTTTCACCAGCAAGCATCACGACGGCTTCGTTAATTTTGATACAGCATTGACCGATTATAAGATCACCAGCCCGGCCTCCCCCTTTGGCCGGGATATTGTCCGGGAACTCTCCGACGCGGCCCGGTCTGCTGACCTGCCCTTTGGCTGCTACTACTCCCAGCCGGACTGGCGACACCCGGACTATCGCAACGAGAACCACCAGCGCTATCTCGACTATTTCCACGCCCAGGTGGCCGAGCTTTGCAGCAACTACGGCGAACTGGCTGTCCTCTGGTTTGACGGTCTGGAAGAGCACTTCATCCACGCGGACGAGGTGGAGAAATTCCGGGATGTAGAGGTCTACCCCAGTGCGGAGATTTGGAATTCCGAGCCACTCTTCCAGAAGATTCGGGAATTGCAGCCCAACATTCTCATCAACAACCGCTGCGGGATGCGGGCCGACTTCGACACCCCAGAACAGATGATCGGCGGCTTCCAGGATCAGCGCCCCTGGGAAAGTTGCATCACCATCTGCAAACAGTGGGCGTGGAAGCCCGACGACATTTTGAAATCCTTTGAAGAGTGCATCCACACCCTGGCCCGGGTCGTGGGCGGTGACGGCAATCTGCTGCTCAATGTCGGCCCAATGCCCGATGGCCGCATCGAACCCCGCCAGGTGGAGCGACTGCGGGAGATCGGTGGCTGGCTGGGGCGCTACGGGGAGAGCATCTACGGCACCCGGGGCGGCCCTTTCCGACCCGGCCCGTGGGGTGCATCCACCCACAAGGAGAATGCCATCTATCTCCACATCCTCGCCTGGCCGGAAGAGACGTTGACCCTGCCCCCTTTGGTCCAGAAAGTGGGCAACGCCGTCCTGTTGACCGGCGGGGAAGTTGCGATGAGTCAAAGCGACGACGGCATCCGCATCTCTGTCCCACCGGCGGATCGAGACCCGGTGAATACGCTGGTCCGGCTCACTGTAAACGAGTAACAGAGACCGACTGAAGCTGCGGATGCGCGTGTAGTAATTCTACCAGTTCATCCACCACAAAAGGAGCATCTAATGGAAGATTTAACAGTTGCTATCCCCGAACGGCTGGCCAAGGCCATGCGTGAGATGGCGACGAAAGAGAATGCTACCGTCTCCGACATCGCTACAATTCTGCTGCGCCGGGGCTATGACCAGACAGTGAACCGCCCGGTCTTCGACGAATCCCGCAGCCAGCGACCCGAAGCCCGCACGGATCCCCGGCTGGACTGGTGGCGGGCGGCCAAGTTCGGTCTCTTTATCCATTGGGGACTGTATGCCATCCCAGCCGGGATTTGGAAGGGGCGGGAGATTCCCGGCATCGGTGAGTGGATTATGCAGCGGGCCGAGATTCCTGTGACCGAGTACGAGCAACTGGCGAGCCAGTTCAACCCCGTGAAATTCGACGCCGCGGCCTGGGTAGCCCTGGCCAAAGCCGCGGGGATGAAGTATATCGTCATCACCTCTAAACATCACGACGGTTTCTGCATCTTCGACTCGGCCCAGACTGACTACAATATTGTGGACGCCACCCCCTTTGGCCGGGATGTGCTGGCCGAGCTGGCTGAGGAGTGCAAGAAGCAGGATATGCGCCTGGGTTTCTACTACTCCCAGACCCAGGACTGGCACCACCCCGGCGGCGACGGCAACGACTGGGACTTCACCCCCAGCCCAGAAGCTTTCGCCGATTATATGGACAACTACGTCAAGCCCCAAGTGACAGAACTGCTCACGAAATACGGGCCAATCGCCGTCATCTGGTTCGACACCCCCAAAGGTATCAGCCGGGATCAGAGCGAATCTCTGCTCACGCTGGTCCACAGCATCCAGCCCGACTGCCTGGTCTGCGGGCGGCTGGGCAACGGTCTGGGCGACTACGCCTCGGCCAGGGACAATTTCATCCCAGACGAATTGACCGATTTGGACTGGGAGACGCCAGCCACCATCAACGACACCTGGGGTTTCAAAGTCAACGACCACAACTGGAAGAGCAGCACCGATATGCTCCAGAAGTTGGTGGATATTGTGAGCAAAGGGGGCTGCTATCTGCTCAATGTGGGACCGACCGCCGAGGGTGTCATTCCCCAGCCCAGTGTGGAGCGGCTGGAGGAGATGGGCCGCTGGATGGCCGTCAACGGCGAATCGGTCTACGGCACAAAGCCCGGCCCGATCCAGGGGCGGGACGACATCCGCACCACCCGCAAGGACGGCAAAGTCTACGTCCACATTTTCAACTGGCCCGCAGACGGCACACTGCGCATCGACGGTCTGGCGGGGCAAAGTGCCCGGCTGCTGGCGAATGGTGCTGCCGTGCCAGTCGCTCAGGACGGCTCGGCGCTTGTGCTGAATCTGCCCGTCGCGCGGCTGGATGCAGCGGACACGGTTATTGTAGTCGAGTAATCTCGTGCCTACGCTCCGCGTGGGTACTCTTCCCGGACGCTCTGCGTCCCCGTCAACGTACAAATTCGACACACCCGATGCTCTGGCGTCGCGATAGCGTGCCCACGCAGGAGCGTGGGCACGAGAAAACACCGGAAAGGAATCCCCCAATGTCCCTGCAAAACCACCTGCTCACCGATGAACAGATGCGCCAGTTCATCTCCCACGGCTATCTGATTCTGAAGACCGACTTTCCCGCCGAATTTCACGACCAGCTTAACGCCCGGCTGGACGAAGTGATGACCAAAGAGGGCAATTGGGGCAACAACATTTTGCCCCGCCTCTCGGAAGTCAACGACGTTTTCCAGAGTCCTGTCATACGGGGCGCGCTGACCAGTGTGGTCGGCCCCGGCTATGTGATGCACCCCCACCGCCACTGCCACTACACTTTTCCGGGCCGCAAAGTCCAGGGCTGGCACAAAGACAGCTATTGGGGTCACCAGAAAGTGCGCAACCACCACAACTGGTGGGCGATGATCTTCTACTATCCCCACGCAGTGGACGAGGAGATGGGGCCGTCGGGCATCTTTCCCGGCACCCAATATTATGCTAAACGGGCCGGCGACGAGACCGAACAACCGGTCTTTATGGAAGGCGGCCCCGGCACATTCGCCCTCATCCACTACGACATCTGGCATCGGGGCGGGGCCAACAATTCCCAGAAAAACCGGGCGATGATGAAATTCCAGTTTGCGCGCATGGAAGCCCCGACCGCGCCGGCCTGGAACAACCAAACCAGCGAGTGGCGGGCCATGAACGGCGACGCGCCTCCCACCGTCCACGAAGCACTCTGGCGCAGCCAATGGCGCTGGCATTTGGGCCAGTCCGGTGCGCGGGATCGGGATGCGGTCGAAGAGAATATCGCCGAACTGGCCGCCCAGTTGGGGTCCGACTACGAACCGGCTGGCGTAGACGCGGCCTATCGGCTGGCCTCCCAGGGGCGGGCAGCCATCAGCGCGCTGGCTGGCGCATTGACCAGCGACGACGCCACCGCGGCCCGCAACGCAGGCTACGGCCTGACCGCGGTGGGGCCGACGGCACAGGCCGAACTGGTGAGCGCACTGGCTCACCCCAACGAGACGGCCCGGATGTATGCGGCCTTTGCCCTGGGCGAAATCGGCGGGGAAGTGATGGAAAGCAGCAGCGCGGTGGCAAAGCTGGTGGATGATCCGTCGGTGGAGGTGCGGCGCACCGCGGTGGAAGCGCTGGGCCTGCTCCATTCCCCGGCCAACGCTACCATTCCCGCGCTGGTGCGGGGTCTCTACGACGAGGACGGACAGGTCCGTTTCACCAGCGCCCAGGCCCTCCAGCGCATCGGACCCGACGCGGCCGAGGCCGTGCCTGCCCTCACCCGCGCCCTGCGCGACGAGAACCGCTACGTGCGTGCCAACGCGGTGGACGCGCTGCGTCGCATCGGCACAACAGAGGCACTGACCGCCGCGCTGGACTACCTTTCCGCCCATCGCTGGTGCCCGACAACGACGCCGGACGATACGTTCTAAGGCTATTCCCAAGCAAATAGCTATCCACAGATTCCTCAGATTTTCACAGAGAAAACCGGTGAAAATTTGCGGAATCTGTGGATAGCTTCAGGAGAGCAGATAATGACACAGGAACGATTGCAGGCGATTGCCAAGCGGGTGGCGGACGGTCCCTTTGCCCCCAACTGGGATTCCCTGGAAGCCTACGAAGTTCCCGACTGGTACATCGACGGCAAGTTCGGCATCTTTATCCACTGGGGGCCTTACTGCGTGCCCGCCTTCGGCAACGAATGGTATCCCCGTCATATGTATCTGCCCGGCACGAAAGAGTACGAGCATCACCGGGCCACCTACGGACCCCAGGACCAGTTCGGCTACAAAGATTTCATTCCGATGTTCAAAGCGGAAAAGTACGACGCGACAGCCTGGGCCAGCCTCTTTGCCGAAGCGGGGGCGCGTTTTGTCGTGCCTGTGGCCGAGCATCACGACGGCTTTCAGATGTACGCCAGCGCTCTCAGCCGCTGGAATGCAGCGGAGATGGGTCCCAAACGGGATGTGCTGGGTGAACTGGCCGCGGCGGTGCGGGAAGCCGGGATGGTCTTTGGACTCTCCAGCCACCGGGCCGAGCACTGGTGGTTTATGAACGGCGGCAACACCTTTCCGTCCGATGTGCAGGACCCGGCCAACGCCGACCTCTACGGCCCGGCCAGGGGTGAACTGGGCCAGCGCCCCTATGAACAATACTACGACAACCCGCCGGATCAGCCCTTTCTGGAAGATTGGCTGCTGCGCACCTGCGAGCTGATCGACAACTACCAGCCCCAACTTATCTGGTTTGACTGGTGGATTCAGAATATGGCTTTCAAGCCCTATCTGAAACAGTTCGCCGCCTACTATTACAACAGCGCGGCGGCCTGGGGCAAAGGGGTGGCCGTCAACAACAAATACGACGCCTTCCCCGCGGGCACGACGGTTTTCGACATCGAGCGGGGCCAGGAGAGCCGGATTCGCGGGCTGTTCTGGCAGAACGACACCTCCGTCTCTAAGAATTCCTGGGGCTACATTGACAATCACGACTACAAAGTCGCCAACGACATCATCGGCGATCTGATCGATGTGGTGAGCAAAAACGGCGCGCTCCTGCTCAATATCGGGCCGCGGGCCGACGGCACTATCCCGGAAGTCGAGCAGCAGATGTTGCGGGAGATCGGCGGCTGGCTGGTGGTCAACGGGGAAGCCATCTACGACACCCAGCCCTGGTTCCTCTACGGCGAAGGGCCGACGAAAGTGCTTTCCGGTGCCTTCACCGACACCGCCCGCACCCCCTTCACCAGCCAGGATATCCGCTTCACCCGCTGCGGCGAGACCCTCTACGCTCACGTGCTGGCCTGGCCGGAGGATGGCCGGGTGGCGATCCGCTCGTTGGGCAGCAGCCAGCCCTATCACCTGGCGCAGATTGCCGCTGTCGAGCTACTGGGCAGCGGGCAGAGCCTCTCCTGGCAAACAGACGGGGACGCACTGCGCATCGACCTGAGCGGATGCGCGCCGACCAGCCGCCCGTTTGTGTTGAAGATCAGCAGATAAAACGAGAGAGAGAGACCAGACCAGTGAGCGCCGGTTGAGTAGCCGAGTCTTCGAGGCGTATCGAAACCAAGCGAACGGGTGAAATGTTTGCGCTTGCCACCCGCTTGGCTTCGATACGGCGGCAAACAGCCTCCGCCTACTCAACCGGCGCTGGCCCATTTTCGTATTATGCAGGAGAAGCTAACATGGACACGTTAACAGGTTTGTTGAGCGCGGAGCAGGTCGCTTTCTACGAGCGGGAAGGCTATCTTCTCCTGCCCGATCTGTTGAACGAAGACGATCTGGCAGCGGTGAAGGCGGAGATGAATGCGAAGGTAGAGCAGATAGCCCAGGATTTGCTGGCGAACGGGCTGGTCACCGACACCCGATCCGACAGCCCCTTCCAATACCGGCTGGCCGAACTCTTCGACGGCCTGACCGATGCCCACTTTCTCAAGTTTGGGCGCAGTTGGCGGGACCGGCTGCCCGGCTACTTCGATCTGATGGCGAACCCGAAGATTCTCGACGCGGTGGAGTCGCTGATCGGCCCGGAACTCTTCGCCAATCCGGTCTACAACACCCGGCCCAAAGTGCCCGGCGTGGCCGCTGGCGCGGTGCCCTGGCATCAGGACCGCTCCTACTGGCCCGACGCCAACGCCAATCCGGTGATTACCGTCTGGGTGGCCCTGGTGGACGCGGACGAAGTCAACGGCTGTCTGCACGTCATCCCCGGAACCCATAAGACCCAACTCTTCACCCACCACAAAGAGAGCCTGACCGGCACAGGCTATACGGAAGTCAACGAAGAATTTATCAAAACCCGGCGTGCGGTGATGCTGCCTGTGCCCGCGGGCGGCGCGCTGCTTTTCAACGACCGCTGCGTGCATATGTCCACCCCCAACCGCTCGGATCACGTGCGCTGGAGTGTGGACCTGCGCTATCAGCCTACAGACCAGGACCCAATGCCCACCCACGGCGTAGGCTTTCTGGCCCGCAGCCGCATCTTCCCGGAACGGGTGGCGCGCATGGAAGATTGGCTGGCCGGACAACCAGAGCGAAGGGATGACAAGATGACAGGGAGAGATAATCCGTGAAAATCAGCCCTTTCCGTGTAAATCCGTGTCCTTCAGTTCTGTTCGCAGCAATCAGCTTGAAACGGAGCAGCGAGAATGTCAAAGCCGAATGTCGTTTTTGTCCTGGCCGACCAGTGGCGGGCCGACGCCCTGGGCTATGCGGGCAACAGTCAGGTGCAGACGCCCCACATTGACCGGCTGGCCGCGGAAAGCATCAACTTCACCCACGCGGTGGCGGGGATTCCCGTCTGCTGCCCGGCCCGAGCCTGTCTGCTCACCGGCCAGTATGCGCTGACCCACGGCGTCTTTCTCAACGACGTCCACCTGGACGATTGGGAGACGACGATTGCCCACGCCTTTGCTGGCGGCGGCTACGACACGGCCTACATCGGTAAATGGCACGTAGACGGTCGCGGGCGCAGCGCCTTCATCCCCTGGGAGAGCCGCAAGGGTTTCGACTACTGGAAGGTGCTGGAATGCACCCACACCTACAACGACTCCAAATACTACGCGGGGGATTCGGACGAGAAACTGACCTGGGAAGGTTACGACGCCATCGCCCAGACCGCCGATGCCCAGCAATACATCCGGCAGCACGCACAGGCGGAGAAGCCCTTCTTCCTCGTCCTCTCCTGGGGACCGCCCCACGCCCCCTACGAGACCGCGCCGGAGCAGTACCGGGCGCTCTACCACGCGGACGACATTGAACTGCGCCCGAATGTGCCGGAAGGGATGGCGGCCCAGGCCAGAGAGTGGCTGGCTGGCTACTACGCCCACTGCACAGCACTGGACGATTGTGTGGGGGAACTACTGAAAACCCTGGAAGAGACGGGCATCGCCGACGATACAATCTTCGTCTTCACGTCGGATCACGGGGATATGCTCGGCTCTCAGGGTGAAACGAAGAAGCAGCGCCCCTGGGACGAGTCGATCCGCGTTCCCTTTCTGCTGCGCTGGCCGGGCAAATTCGGACGGTCGGGTCGGGAGAACGACGGGCTGTTGGATACGGTGGACCTGATGCCGACGCTTCTCTCCCTCAGCGGCGTGCCCATTCCCGACAGTGTGCAGGGGCTGGACTTTGCCCCCTATCTGGAGGGCGGCGACGATCCATCCGGCGGCGCGGTGCTGATCCAGTGCATCCACCCCTTCGGCCAGTACGCGGCGGTGGACGGGGGCCGGGCCTATCGGGGTCTGCGCACCCGGCGCTATACCTATGCCCGTTCCCTGGACGGTCCCTGGCTGCTATACGACAACCAGACCGATCCCTATCAGATGACAAATCTGGCGGGCAAGCGGCCCTACGCCGCGTTGCAACGCAGCCTGGATAACCGGCTGCAACGGATGCTCGACGCCCGGGGCGATGAATTCCTGCCGGGTCGGGTCTACACCGAACGTTGGGGTTACGAACTGGACGAAACGGGGACAGTGCCCTTTCAGTGGTAGAATATATTGACCTGCCTGAAACGTAAAACGTGAGATCGGTAACCGATCTCACGTTTTACGTTTCTTCATCCCGATGGAATCAGCCCAATGACACCTGTTGCAGTCGAAGAACAATCCATCCCAAACGTCACCTGGAACTTTTCAGTCAACACCGCCGACATCATTTTTATCACCCTCGGCCTCAGTTTGATCAGCAGGGAGACTGTCCTGCCTGTTCTCATCAGTCAACTGACCGAATCGAAGATCGCCATCGGTCTGCTGCCCGCGATCTGGAGCCTGGGCTATTACCTGCCCCAGCTTCTCACGGCCAACTTCACCGAAGGGCTGCGCTATAAAAAGCCTTTTGTGATGCTGATAAGCGGCCTGGGCGAACGGGTCCCCTATCTGCTCATCGGGCTGGCAGTCTGGTTTCTGGCCGAGTCGTCGCCTGCGCTTGTGCTGGTTCTGCTCCTGGCCGGGATTGGGATGGCCGGGGCCAGCGCAGGCATCGCCACTCCCGCCTGGTTTGATATGATCGCCAAAGTCATCCCCATCCAGCGCCGGGGGCTGTGGTCCGGGCTGGGCCACGGCATCGGCGCGCTGCTGGGGGTGGCAGGGGCCTATGTGGTGGGGCGCATTCTGGACGCCTACGCCTATCCCCACAACTTCGCTACCCTCCTTTTTCTGGCCTTTGGCTTCGTTTCCATCTCGTGGGTGGCGCTTTCGCTGACCCGTGAACCGCCCAGCACAACGACGAAGGAACGCATTCCCCTCATCCGCTATTTCGGGCAATTGCCCGCGGTGTTGCGCCGGGATCGCAACTACCGGCGCTATCTGATCAGCCGCACAGTTGTCAATCTGGGCGCGATGGCGACGGGCTTCTTTATCGTCTATGGCCGGGAGCGCTTCGTCCTGGACGGCGCGGGGGTGGGGCTGCTGACCGGTGTGCTGATCGGCAGTGTGGCCCTGCTCAATCTGGTGTGGGGTGTCACTGGCGATCGGATGGGGCACAAAGCGGTGTTGACCGGCGCGGCGCTGGCCCTGGCAGGTGCGCCGGTCGTGGCCCTCCTCGCGTCCAGCACTGGCTGGCTGGTGCTCACATTCGTTCTGCTCGGCGCGGGGATGGCGGGGGAGCAGGCGTCCAGCCTGAATATCATTCTGGAGTTCTGCGCGCCGGAAGACAGGCCCACGTACATCGGGCTGACGAATACAATCCTGGCCCCGGTGCTGATTCTGGCTCCGATCCTGGGCGGCTGGCTGGCGACGGTCTTCGGCTTTCCGGTGCTGTTCGTTGTGGCCGCGCTGATCGCCAGCGGAGGTGCGCTGCTTCTGGCCCTGTGGGTGCGGGAGCCGCGGGGAGTCGTCGTTGCCAACCGGTGAAATTCCTGTGGCATAGAATTGCAGAAGGGCTGTATACACGGATGGGAAGGAACACGGATACAAAGCCATCCGTGTTCCTTCCCATCCGTGTGTATAAATGCGTCTGACGAATCGATACTACGCAATCTCTAATCGCCAATCTCTTTCATCGGCTGTTTGCCAAAGAAGAGATTCGCCACGCCCAGCCCAAAGGGCAGAACAGCGAAGGCGATGAGGATCGTTGTGTAACTGCCCATCAGGTCCCGGGCGATGCCGAAGGGCATAGGGCCGAGCGCGGAGCTGGCGACAAGAATTGTGGAGACGACGCCGGTAATCGCGCCCAGATGCTGGCGGCCAAAATACTTGGCCCAGATCACACTGCTGACAATCATTTGCAGCCCGTTCATCATCCCCATGGCCACGCCGTAGCCATAGGCCAGTTCCGTTGTGGTGAGAAAGGGGGCCATGACCAGGGCCAGGGTTTGCAGAAAGAGGGCCGCGGCCAGCAGAAAACGGGCGGGCAGCCGGTCGATGAGCAGACCCGCGGCCAGTTGCATAGCCGCGGCTGTCGCTGCCATAGGCAGAAAAACAGATGCAGTCATTGTAGCCGAGAGTCCGCTGTCCTGAAAAATGCTAAAAATGTGGAAGGTCAGCCCGGTCCCCAGCATACTCATAGTGGCCAGCCCGGACGCCACAATCCAAAAAGTTGGCGTGCGCGTAGCTTCGGCCAGAGTCCAGTTGATTTCGGTAAATCCCTTGCTTTTTCGTTCCTGATCCGCCAGGGAGGTTGCGCCGTCGGGCAACAAACCGTACTGCTCCGGCTTGTCCCGCACGAAGAGCAGGGCCAGGGGAATCATCAGCGCCATCACGCCTACGCCCAGCATCCCGTAGGAGAGCCGCCAGCCGAACTGGGGGATCAGCCAGTTGATCAGCACAGGAAAGGCCCCGCTGCCCAGGATGGCGGTCGCCACCCCAGCGATGCCCATCACCGAACCGCGACGGCGCACCCACCACTGGTTGATGGCGTAGCGGCTGGCCAGGCTCAGGCTGCCCTGGCCCAACATCCGCAACATAAAAAAGCCGATGCCCAGCATCAGCCAATTGCGCACAAAGCCCATATAGACACAGGCGATGCCCAGGAGCAGGCTGATGCCCACAATCATCAGCCGGGAGCCACGCCGGTCGATCTGCCGCCCTACAAAGGGTAGGGCGAAGCTGGCGGTCAGCGTGCCCACAGAATAGAGGGTGCTGACCAGCGAACGGCTGATGCCCAGATCAGTGATGAAATGGTCAATGAAAACCGAGACGGAGTAGGTCTGGCCGGGACTGGTCAGGATTGTGCCGACCGCGCCCACAAAGAGGATCACCCAGCCGTAATAGACCGGGGAGGCGTCCACCATACGGCTGCGGCGGACAGGAGGTACGAGTGTAGATTGCATACAATCTCCGGGGGAAAGCGGAAAATGGTGAATGGTGAATAGTGAATGACGAAGTGTCAATGAACCCGACGCGTCAGCATCCCATTATCGCATCATCCTCTCACCCTGTCACCTTTTCCCCAGTCGTCACCCGTAGATATTGGCCCATATACAAATCGTGGTAGAAGCCCTGCGCGGCCAGCAGTTCGTCGTGGGTGCCACGCTCGATGATGCGGTGATCGTTGACCACCAGCACTTCGTCGGCGTTGCGGATGGTGCTGAGCCGGTGGGCAATGACAAAGGCTGTGCGGCCTTCGAGCAGACGCAGAAAGGCTTCCTGGATGTGGACTTCCGTGCGGGTGTCCACGCTGCTGGTAGCCTCGTCCAGAATCAGAATGCGGGGATCGGCCAGGACAGCCCGGGCGATGGCGATCAACTGGCGCTGGCCCTGGCTGAAGTTGTGCCCCTTTTCCGAGACTTGGGTGTCGTAGCCCTGGGGCAGCAGACGGATGAAGGGGTCCGCGTTGGCGAGGGTGGCCGCGGCGACCACTTCTTCATCGCTGGCATCCAGCTTGCCATAGCGGATATTCTCGCGCACAGAGCCGGAAAAGAGGAAAGTGTCCTGCAAAACGATGCCCAATTGCTGGCGCAGGGAGGTCTGCTGGATGTCCCGGATGTCCTGGCCGTCCACCCGGATTGCGCCTTCGGTCACATCGTAGAAGCGGCTGAGCAGGCTGATGATCGTCGTCTTGCCCGCGCCCGTCGGCCCCACCAATGCTACTGTTCCGCCAGGCCGGGCGTGGAGATTCACCCCTTCCAGCACGGGCTTGCCCTCTTCGTAGGCAAAGCTGACATTCTCAAAAACCACATCGCCGGCAGCCGGGGGCAGAGGCTGCGCGCCGGGTTTGTCCTGCACATTAGAAGTCACATCCAGCACAGCGAAGATGCGCTCGGCCCCGGCGATGGCAGCCTGCACCTGATTGTAGAGCATCGCGATGCCGCGCATGGGACGGAAAAAGTTCATTGTGTAGATGACAAAAGCGGCCAGCACACCCACGCTCATCAACCCTTGCAGGGCCAGCCAGCCACCCATCAGCGCCGTGACCGCAATCGCAATCGTCATCATTGTGGTGAACATCGGCCCCAGAGCCGCGGTAATCACATCCGCTTTCAGCCCGGCCTTGCGGTTGGCCGCGTTGACCTCCTCGAACTGGGCGAAGGTGTCGGCTTCCCGTGCGAAAGCCTTGACAATGCGTGCGCCCGCGATGTTCTCTTCCATCACCGCATTGAGCCGCCCGGTGTTGCGCTGCACATCCCGAAAAGCCGCCCGACTGCGCCGGGTCACTTCGCCGGTGAGCAGGAGCATCAGAGGCAGAACGATCAGCATCGCCAGGGCCAACTGCCAGTTGAGCAGAAACATCGCCACAAATGTCCCGCCCAGGAGCAGAATATTCGAGATAAATTCGATCAGCCCGTCGGAGAGGGTACGGTTGATGGCATCGGTGTCGTTGGTCACCCGGCTCATCAGATCGCCCACCTGGTTGCGGTCGTGGAAGGCCATGGAGAGTATCTGCAAATGGTCAAAAACCCGCGCCCGCAGTTCGGCCACAAAATTCTGACCGATGTTGACCATAAAGAGCGACTGCACCGTAGAAGTGACGCCTGTGGTCAGATAGACAGCGACCAGCAGCAGACTCAACCGGCCCAGACCGGCCGCGTCGCTTGTCGCCACATATTTGTCGATGGCCTGGCCCATCAGCGCGGGGCCGTAGAGCCGCAGCCAAGTGCTGATCAGCACAAAGGCACCGACGGTCAGCAGGCGTGCCCGGTGTGGCGACAGAAAGGCGAGGAGTCGGCGCAGGGTCTGGTTGATGTTGGCGGCAGATTCGCCGGTCATCATCCCGCCGCCGCCAAAGCCCAGGCGCATGGGTTGGGGTGGTTTCTGGACTGTCATTGGGGTATCTCTCCAAACTGGGAGCTATAAATCTCCCGATAAATCTCATTTCCGGCCAGCAGCTCGGCGTGGCTGCCCTGTCCGGCAATTTTGCCGTCGTCCAGAATCAGAATCTGGTCGGCGTCGAGGACACTGCTGATGCGCTGGGCCACCAAAAAAGTCGTAGTGTCGGCCAGCAGTTCCCCCAGCGCGTCCTGGATGCGCACTTCGGTTTCCAGGTCCACCGCGCTGGTGCTGTCGTCCATCAGGAGGATGGCCGGTTTGCTCAGGAGGGCACGGGCGATGGCGATGCGCTGCTTCTGGCCGCCGGAGAAGTTGCCGCCCCGGCTCTCGACAATACTGTCGTAGCCGTCGGGCATACCCAATATAAAGTCGTGGGCCTGGGCCGCCTGGGCCGCGGCGATGACCTCTTCCATCGACGCATTGGGGCGGCCATAGGCGATATTCTCCCGCACAGTGCCGCTGAAGAGGATATTCTCTTGCAGCACCACACCGATGCGCTTGCGCAGGTCCGGCGGCGACCACTCCCGGATGTCGATGCCGTCCACAGAGATGCGCCCTTCGGTCACGTCGTAGAAGCGGGGGATCAGATTCATCAGTGTGCTCTTGCCCGCACCGGTCACGCCCATCAGCGCCACTTTTTGCCCCGGCTGCACCCGGAAGCTCACCCCGTTCAGCACTTCCTCGCCCACAGGCCGCGAGCCGTTGACAGCCCCGCCCGTGCGGTTGACCGCCCCATTACCAGTCCCGTTCACTGACTCACTCATCGGGCCGAGGCTTGAACTGTTCAGCCCCGCCTGTCCCGCGGACGACTTGCGGGAGCCGGTGTAGTGGAAGGCTACATTCTCGAATTCCACCCCGCCCCGCACCACCTCCGGGCGGCGAGCCACAGCCGGCGGCTGGATAGCGGGCCGGGTTTCCAGGGTTTCGGCCAGGCGCACGCCCGACGCCTCGGCCCTCGACACCATCGACAAAATGTTGCTCAACAGCAGCAAGGGCGACATCCCGATCATCAGATAGTTGCTCAGAGCCACCAGTTCACCCAGAGTGAGCCGTCCGCCGATGACATCCAGCCCGCCCCGCCAGATAATCAGCGTCGCGCCCAAATTTGTCAGCACCAGCAGCGCGGGCATGACCAGGGCCAGATAGCGCCCGACCTGAATGTTCTTTTCCATATAGGCGACATTATTGCCCGCGAAACGGTCAATCGTGTGCTTCTCCCGCACATACGCCTTCACCACCCGGATGCCGGCCAGACTCTCCTGGACGGTTGTGTTGAGCGCGCCCAGCCGCTGCTGCACCTGAGAAAAGAGCGGCGAGGCCAGGCGCAAAAATATGCGAATGATGACCGCAGCCAGGGCCAATGTGCCAAACATCCAGAGGGTGAGGGGCACGTCGATGAGGAGCATCATCACCACACTGCCCACAATCATCAGGGCGGCGCGGATGAGCAGAGCCAGCCCCGCGCTCAGGAACATCCGCACCACATCCACATCGCTGGAGATACGGGTCATCAGTTGGCCGGTCTGCGCCCGGTCCAGATTGGCGAAGGAGAAAGACTGAATGTGGTGGAAGAGTTTGTTGCGCAGATCGAAGGCGATGCCCTGGGAAAGCTGGGCACGCGCAATGCCCTGGCCGATGGTTGTCACAGCGCCGATGACCGCGGCCAGGAGCATCATCCCCGCCCCGTACCAGATGCGCCCCATATCCTGGCCTTTGATGCCCTCGTCGATGACGACGCGGAGCATTGCCGGTGTCACCAGTTCCATCAGCACAGGCAGAACCGTCGTGAAAAAGCCCAACACGACCATCCAACTGTAGGGACGCATATAGGGGAAGACTTTGCGTAGACCGGGCATTGGGGCCTCCGGGAGATCGAAGATTGTGATTGCTTCTAAAACGGTTTTGTGATTGTACCGCTGGCGGGGAATTCGCGCAAGTGAGGGAAATCGAGAGGACCCTCACGCCCATCGCTCCGCGTGGGCGCTGGTTGTGGGCGCTGGTCGTGGACGCTATGCGTCCGTTTCGTAGGTCCGACGGCGCGTCGGACGACGCCATCCACCCCACCGCGTGGATGGGAAAGAAGGCTGGCTGGACGGATAACATTCGCTCCCCGTCCGGTGAATGTCACACAAAATGTGTGACCTACGCGCCTGCCCGCGCGTTGGGATGGGCGTAGAGAGCGTAGGCCAGCCAGGAGGGGTCCCCCGTGGAATCCTGCGCGGCCAACCGGGCCTGTTGGGCTGCCACGGCCACGCCCTTCCCATCCCCACGGGTCAGATGGCTGTAAAAGGTCTCGGAAAAGGCCAGCGCGGCCCTGTCCGTCACCGTCCACTGGGGAGAGAGAAAGAGAGATGCACCCCCATCGATCAACCGCCCGGCCCACCCACCCACACCGGTCAGCGACCAGCTGCCCGCGCCGCCGTGACAGATATTCCAAAAGACACCGGGCCGGCTCTTGCGCAGACCGGCCAGCACAGCCGTGCGCACCAGTGCCTCGGGTTTCAGCGTTTCGCCGCCTGCGAGCAGCAGAGCCGCGCCCTCCCCTTCGCCGCCGGGATCGGGCAGGCCGTGGGTGCCTGCATACAGCCATCGGCACTCTCCCCCGGCCAACAGATCCACCACAGCCCGCTGGTCTGGCGCAGCCGGTGTGCGTTCCCCATCCCCCGGCAGTAGACGGCGCAAGAGGGCGGCCTCTTTATCCAAAAAGGAGACACCGCTGTCCCCCGGCAGGAGCGCAGCCCAGGGCGAAAGGGTCAACTGCACCCCCGGCCCGGAGCGCGCCGGGTGCATTTCGTCCACCCCCAGCCAGCGGCTCATCGGCCCGTGGACACCCCAGGGCAGGTCGCTCTCCGCTTCGTTGGACCAGACCAATTCCCAGGGAATGTAGGGTTCGTCGCTCACAACCAGCAGCGGTTCTTTGGCCCAGGCGGCCCGCTCATCCAGCCATATCTGCTTTAGAGCGGGCGGGATCAGATCGGTCCAGAGCAGATTGCCCAGTTCCTTCACCTCCTGCGCGGCGGCGGGATCAAAAACGCCCCCTGCGGTTTGTTTGGCGAGCTGGCTGAGACGGCTGTAGCAGCGGCGCATATAGGCCGCCGGGTTCGTGCGCAGGGGCGCGGTTGTGGGGGAGAGATCGGCGCGCACGCCATCCACATAAAGGGAAAATTCCAGGTGGTTGGGGCGCAGGGCAATGCAGAGGATACGTTTGGGGGGCGTCGCCCCGGCGTCAAAGGTCAGGGGCAGCGCAGGCTGGGGGTGGGACTGCACGGCCAGGGGCTGCGCGACCACCTGCACATCGCACTGGGCCTGGCCCAGCAGATTGTTGCCCTGAAAGAAGCGCAGACGAATCTTGAATGAGCCACCGTTTCTCGCCTTCAGACCAAAGACGGCCCAATCGCTGTCCCGGTTGTCGGGGAGCGCAATGGAGCGGGTGCTGCCTTCGGTCAGATCGAAATCCGGCGCGTTGATCTCCACCACAACCGGTGTACCGGGCAGAGCCGAGAGACGCTGGGCATCCCGGCTCTCGGCGTGGGGACGCAGGGTCAGCCGCACGGTGACCTGAAATTCGCCGGACAGCCCCACCTGGCGGGGACAGCGCAGGTCGGTGTAGCGGGTGAGGGGTTCGGCGGGCTGAACAGATGGAGCAGACTGGAAGGTTTCGGCTATCCACGCGCCAGCACTGCCCCGCTCGGTGACCTGTCCCCCACCCCCGCGCAGAGTCGTGTCCTGCCAGCTTTTCATCACCCGTGGGTAGCCGGCAAAGAGGCTCAACACCTGCGCTTCGACCACCACAGATTTCACATCAGGCGTGTCCAGTTGACGCAGAAGGGTTTGCAAACGATCCTCGAAATCCGGCCACTCTGCGCCCAGAATGCGGGGCAGGTCAGGCAGCATCCGCTGGATGTGGGCCAAGAGCCTCTGGGCGGTGGGATCGGTTGGGTGGGGCATCAATTTCTCTCCTCGACGGTTATGGCGCAACCTGTCAGCTTGCCTTACACGCCGGTCAATGTGAAGGCCGCCCAATGGACGGGATGGGCAAAGGAGTGGTCGTCGAGACCCTCGTCCCGGTAGTGGAGGGCGACAAAGAACTCTGCGCCCACCTGTTCGGCCATGCGTGGCACTGGCTGTAGACCCGGCACAAACTGGCCGAAAAAGGCTGCTTTTTCCCGGTTGGTGTTGTCCCGCAGCCACAGTTGCGCGGCCCGGAGCGCATAGGCCGGTTCCATCTGCTCCACCCGCCAGTGGTGGTAGAAACGCACGACGAGCATTGCTGTGCTGATGTCGTAGATCGACCAGAGAGAGGCCACCACTCCGGCAAAGCCCGCCTGTACCAGCGCCGCGGGCAGATTAACGCTCTCATCCGGCAATTGGCGACCGGGAATGCCCGTCTCGCAGGCAGAGAGGAGGGCCAGCCGTTTGTCGGCCAGCCGCTGGGCCAGCAGATCGCGCACAGTCAGCCGCCCGTTGCTCGCGCACCAGAGGGTGCTTTCCAGGGGATCGCCCCAGGCGGTGCTGCCGTGGCCGGAGAAGTGGAGCACATCCGCGTCGGGCAAGCCAGCCAGCAGTGCAGTCCGGTCTGCCTCTTCCCCCGTTAGCGGGACGACGAACGGGAAGAGGTCGGCGATGGCCTCCACCTCCCGGCGGGCGTTGGGCAGGCGCGCGCCAGGCACAGGCAACGGTTCGGCCACGGCCAGCAGCCGGGAAACACCCACGGACCCGGCCCGTTCCCGGCTACGGCCCCAGGCGATGGCCGAGGCCGCGTAGGCGACGGCGAAGTCATCCAGGAAGTAGCGGCGACCCCCACCCCGACCCTCCCCCATTCTGGGGGAGGGAGAAGAATCTTCGTCGAGTACCGACTCCCCCTCTCCCAACAGCGGGAGAGGGGGCCGGAGGGTGAGGGCCTCGGCCCAGGCCGCGTGCAGGGGCAGCAGGCCGAGCAGACCCGTGGGGATGAGGGTGACGGGGATGGGGGCGTCCCCCTGGGAAGGCTCGGCCAGTTCCGTCAACGCCGCGGCCAGGGGACCCATCGCGGCGTCCCAGAGCTGGCTGCAGGTGTCGTCCAGGGCAGCGAACCAGCCAACGCGGGCCGCGTCGCCGCGTTCTCGCAAATAGCGATTGTACGCGCCCAGATAGCCGCCCAGCTCCGGGTCATCCGCGGGGCCGTAGACGAGCGCCCGCAGCCATTCCTCCGTCAAGCCGTCCAGCCAGACCGGCGTCACAGTTGCATTTGCGCCGCGGTCTGCCGTCTGCTGTCTGCCGTCCTTGTGGACGACGAGGGCCAGGCCGCCGGCGGGGGTTGCCAGGAGGTAGACGAGGAACCCCCGCCCAGCAGGGGACCCCCTCCCAACCTCCCCCAGAATGGGGGAGGAGTCGATTGGTGCGCTGAGCAGAGAAGGATCGCCTGGCGCGCCTGTATCGGCTCCCTCCCCAATGTGGGGAGGGCTGGGGTGGGGTCCTGCGGGGTGGGGTCCAACCTCCCCCTCTCCCGCTGGCGGGAGAGGGGGTCGGGGGGTGAGGGTGGAAGCAATCCGCCCAAACCCCGGCTTTGCCAGAAAATCCTCGAAGCCGGGCACGGCCTGAATGCGTTCGAACAGTCCGTCCCGCTCGTCTTTGTTGGCGCGCAGAGCCGCATTGGCCGCGGCGCGCAGATCGCTGCTCTCGGCCCCTTCCAACTGGGCCAGGAGCGTATCCCGCTGCTGCAGATTGGCCCGGTAGGCAGCGAGGAGATCCGCGTGTCCCACCTCGGCCAGCCGGGCCAGGTCCGTGCGGTTTTCTTCCAATGCCTGGGCCAGCATCCGGGCCTGGCCCCGCTCGACGGTTTCCACGGCCTGTTGGAGGAAGACCTGCCAGGTTTCGGAAAACCTGGCAGGTCTGGCCTGGCGGGCCAGGGCATAGGCGGTGAGGGTGTGGATGCCCTGAGCCTCTGCGAGCCAGCTCTCCTGGGCTGCCCGATTCAATTGCACCCCAAAAAGGGCGTCGATGGCATCCAACGCGAAATTGCCCGCGACCGCAGCGTCTGAGAAGTTGAATTCCTGACGGCCAGCGGCCCAACGCGCCCAATTGCGCCCGGCCCGCAATGCCTCCGCCGGCGCGGCGACGATTCCCAATTCACAGGCGTCGCGATAAGCCTTTGTCGCTTCTTCCAAATCCTCCACCCGCCCGCTGCGGGCAAAGCGGGCTCTCAGACCGTTCCCCAAATTGTTGAGGTATCCAGGACGGTCCGGCGAGCCCGCTGGCGTTTCCGCCACCGCTGCCTCGTACACCCGAATCGCTTCTTCCAAATCCTCCACCCGCCCGCTGCGGGCAAAGCGGACTCTCAGACCGGTCCCCAAATTGTTGAGGCGAGAAGGACGGTCCGGCGAGCCCGCTGGCGTTTCCGCCACCGCTGCCTCGTACACCCGAATCGCTTCTTCCAAATCCTCCACCCGCCCGCTGCGGGCAAAGCGGTCGCTCAGACCGGTCCCCAAATTGTTGAGGCGAGAAAGACGGTCCGGCGAGCCCGCTGGCGTTTCCGCCACCGCTGCCTC